>CAVVZX010000001.1:0-116018 GCA_963752855.1 uncultured delta proteobacterium
ACACCCAAAACCCGATGCGAATCCTACGTTCCCATAAAGTCGGTTCAAACAAAACCGTCTCTGCGCAATGCTTGATTTGGGCGTCTCACGTTCGATCCAAAGGGGACTTTATTCACGGCAATTACAGATTTTACGCTCGTGTAATCTCATGTAAGTTAGAGCAAGAAGGAATGTCAAGGTCAGTACTTGCACCAGGCAGAAAGTTTGCTATAGTCCAAAAACGTTGGAATGTCGTCAAAAGTATGGAAAACGAGCCCAGGACCTTCAAGTGGGGCGTCGGCGTGTCGGCAGCAAATGCGCACCCACCAACACTCCGACAAAATTGGTTAAGAAAAGAAGGGGGGACCGCTACCTTTCTTTTCAATTTGATGTCTTCGGAGATGCCTCGTGAAGAAACTGAGAGTTTCCTTTTCAACTCTGGAAACATACTATAGGACACTCTCCCACGATCATCCTGAATTCGATCCTGCTTTTCATTTTGATCAACCTACTGGCCCAAGGATATCTGGACTTCAAGAGCGCCCGGCAGAAGGGCGCTGCCGATGGGGGAGCGCCTCAGGTCATCGGGGATATGACCCCTCATTGGCCCCGGTTTATCCGGGGATGGATAAGACTCAAGTCTCTGAATTGATCAAGGAAACCAGAAAACTATCGCATGAATATGATTCATACACGCAGTTTAAGGAGCGGTTTGCTAACGGCAAGTACGTGAACGTCGATCCGAACGGTTTCAGGAACCGCCTAAGGCGGCTGCCATGGCCGCCTGATCCCAAAGCTCTCAATATTTTTGTATTCGGTGGTTCAACAACCTTCGGTTATCGTGTTGCCGACTATGATACGATACCGTCGCATTTACAGGAACTTATCCGAAAAGAGATGGACCTGCCCGCAGCAATCTACAACTTCGGCCGCGGGGGGTAAATTTCATCCCAGGAACGTGCGCTTTTCGAGAAACTCGTTGTCCAGGGACACGTGCCCGAAATTGCAATTTTCATCGACGGCCTCAACGAATTCGCCCTGGCTGACGGAGAACCGCTGCATACACCAGATTTGAAAAAGCTGATGGATAAAGCAGATTCTTCCACGTGGGAAACAATCATACGACAACTGCCTGTAACAAGGCTGTTGCTTTGTTTCACGCGAGGCCCGGAAGATCAAAGGACGGAACGAGAAGCTGCGGAAGGAGACAACCCACGACGTGATAGGGACATGGTTGCAAGGGCAGTCCTCGAACGTTACAGCATGAACATGAAGATGATCAAGGCTGTGGCAGAGGCTTTCAAGGTGACCCCCATGTTCGTTTGGCAGCCGGCCCCGACTTATGATTACGATGAAGAGCACAATATTTTCGGCAAGTTCGATTACAACACTAAGGCCCCGCTGTTGAAGAGCGGATATGCGATTATGGCTGCTGAATTTCAGTCAGGGTCGCTCGGGCAGAATTTCATATGGCTCGCGGATATTCAGAGAGATTTAAAGAAGCCGCTCTATGTGGACGCGGTGCACTACAGCGGCGAGATGTGCCATCTAATAGCCCGTTCAATTTTCAGCGATCTTCGCCAAAAAGGCATACTTGCCGGCGCAGAACGGTAAGGGATTTAACCTGTCTCAAGCTAATCAACCGCCCGAATATTTCTTGTCAATGACTCAGGGCTCGATCCGCCGCCGCGGTTGCCGGTTATGGTATTGTCGTCGGTTTCATCGGGCTATGCGGCTATTATTTCTACAGTCACCGAGAAGACTTTCTGTTCCTGGCCGACTTGTCGCTGCCGGATCTTGTGGCAGCAGCCCTTTCTGTGGTTGCGGCATTTATTGCAGGCATGTTCCAGCTCAAGCCTGTTTTCGATCACTTCCGGTTGCCTATGCGCTTCTGGGAGCTTGCGGCAGTCTCGACGACGTCCTCTTTGGGCAACCTCCTTCTGCCCATGAGGGGAGGGAGCGCGGCCCTCGCGATCTATCTAAAGAAAGTCCATGGTATGAGATATGGAGACTTCTCTCTCATCTACGCGGGGACAGGGGTGTTGACAGTCCTTACAAGTTCAGCCTTAGGGCTGATCGCCCTGGGAGTTATGTTCGTGGACAGCGGCTTCTTTGAAATCCCGATTACCGTTTTGGTGGTGGCTCTCTTCGGGCTGTGTATGGTTTTGATCTTATTCCCGCCTCGTTTGGCGAGTCAACCAGGACGAATTGTTGGAGTGGTCGCAGCGTCTCTCAACGGCTGGCGCGCCTTGACTGCGGACCGTCTTCTACTTGTGAAATGTTCCGCAGCGCTTATCGTCGTGCTACTCTGCTTCACCAGTTCATTTTATTTTCTTTATCGTGCGCTTGGCGCCCCGCTCCCTTTTTTTGCAGTGCTGGTCACCTTGAGCATGGGAAATATAGCCAATCTGGCGCCAATTACTCCAGGCTCGCTAGGGATATTTGACCTGGTCACGATCAAATTCCGCTAATGTTCGGCCTAGATACCGCACGATCGATAACTGCGACAGCCCTGTTTAGGACACTTTCGTTTGTATGGACCTTCAGCGCGGGAATTCCAGCGGTGATTTTCTTGTCCGCACTGGTTCGGAGCCGCCGGAAGCCGGGTAATTGAAGTCCAAATAGCCCCTTTTACTCTTAAAGATTACAAAAGCGGGAGTCCATGATTGGCCGGTAGTGTCCCGTCGAGTGCAGCCTTATCTTTTCCAAGGCTTCAGGCCGGCAAGGAAATCCGTATTCTTACTTATGTTTCAATTGGGTTGACGGAGCGGAAAGTCGGTCAAAAGCAGACGTCGCCATGTTTTTCTGACTGAGCATGGGCTTCACAAGTTCGAGCAACGAATTGGCTACAACTTCGTGGCCGAATATTGAGTAATGATCTCCGAAAACATACTTACCGGTATCTCGTTGAGCCGCGATGAGCGGATCGAGAAGCGACGCGAATACGATGCCCTGTCGCTCACAGTAGTCCGCCACCCGCCGGACCGATGCCGTCATATCCCAGGAGTCGCACAGTTCGGGGCTCACCGCGCCGGTAGCCGGGCGCGGGCACCTTCAGGATCCAACGTGTGTTTCACTTCAAGCTCGGAACCAAGTACAAAAGAACAAACTGAATTCCTCTGTCCCTGCACAGTTTCTGAGACGCCTTAACTGCGTCCAGGGACCGCCGCCAGGCCGCCTCGATCCGAGGAATCGGTGTCACACCATTGTAGCAATTCAGGCGATACGCCGGTGTGCGCCTGTTCCAGCCGTCGAAGCGCAAAAGCAAAGGCGAGGTACCCGTGAGTTATCATCCGTCGGAACAAGGGAGTCGGAAGGCCAGCCACCTGGGCCATCTCGCGAACTCAACTGCGGATCGTCATCGCAGAAGTCATTGATATACCATGTCATTAGGACGAGGTCCGGGTCGAATGCCAGTGCTTCGTTCTGAGTGTATCTCTGTTTTTCAGTCGGCCGGAACCCGAATTTCCAAGCGCAATAACTTCAAACTGTCTCCCGGGAATCCCAGAAGATTGTGAGTTGAGCATTCTTTCCAATATTTGGCTAAAAGTCATTGCAAGTGGTACCTGGATCGACTCGACAAAAGAATCGCCAACGACTATAACGCGATAAAAGTGCCCTGGTGTTTACGAATTACCCTCTCGATATCGTAATATCCCCTCGAGTTCCAAGTAAATGAATTCAGATATCTCATACCTGTATTAGGATCACGGCCATAATATGCGAAAGGCGCGGCGGGCTTGTGCCAGCTGATTGGGACCGCAATCGGAGACTTGGCGGCCACTGCGGGGACCGCAGTGGGCGCATCCTGTATCTCATTATTGAATACAACATCGTAGTCAGACCGACGGTCCAGCGGCGAAGCCAACAAGTTTTGCGATAAATTTAAAATCTGCGCGTATTCCCCAGGCAAGACCCTTGGGAACAGCGCCTCCACTGCCGGCCCAGCAGGCAGAGCACGATTACGATATAATATGAGGCCAGCCTCGCGGGCGATGCAACATGGATGATTGATTTGTAAACTGAAAGAGAACAAAATGAACGCGGCGTTTGCACACACAATTACCGCAATGATAGGTCCTCCGCGATCCCAATTGTTGAACAGACCAAGAAAGAGACCCAGACTAACTATACAAGGCGCCAGGAACGCTCCGACATTGAAAACAATCGCTTTGAAATATTCAGCGGGAGAGTTGGTTATTGCATTAAAGTTCTCTGAGATTGGCAGGCTGGGCCGCCATGGCTTCATATTCTCTTTGACGAACATTCATGGCTGTGGTGAAAATGCTTTCAAAATCCAGCGCCGTCGTGTCCCAACTTAATCCCGATTTCACCACAAATTCGCGGGCGTGCTGTCCCATCTGGGCCCTTAATGCAGGATTTTCCACTAAGGTGCTTAAACACTGGCGCAACCCCGGCACATGGCCCGGATCGTAAAGCAAGCCGGTCTCGCCCTCCTGCACCATTTCCGGTATTCCTCCCACTCGCGTCGCTACCACCGGCACACCGGAAGCCATAGCTTCATTAATTACATTTGGGCGTCCTTCGGTGTAGCTGGGAAGACAGAGGATGTCACTGCCGCGGACGAGGCGCGCAGCGTTCTCTGGCGACTGAGCCCCCATCCAATTCACTCGGTCGTTCAGTTGAAGTCGCTCGGATAACTCCATTAATTCGGGCGCATCAACTCCGCTCCCCGCTATTATTAAACGGGTATTCGAGAAAGCTCGATCTGTGAGAGCCGTAAGCAAATCTTGGAGGCCCTTTTTTCGGATGACCGCGCCCAGATATATGATTTTGATTTCATCGGTCGGTTCTCGCGGTTCGGGATAGAACATCTCGAGGTCAACTCCGCGCCGCGGCACTCGGCACCTATCTTCAGGAGTTCCGAGATCCAACAGGATATCCCTCAATTGCCCACTTACCGGCGCCACCACGTCCGAGCGCCGGATCACCCAGTTAGTCAGCACGCGCCAGATATTGCGGTCGCGTGCCAAGTATGCGTCGTCGCCTCGAAAGGACACCACCAGCGGCTTACCTGTAATGGCTTTAACCGCCGCCCCAACAATGCCTGCCCCAAGCCAGTTGGCGTAGATTAAGTCACAATCCCGGATTTCCACGAGTGCTTTGATCAAAAAGCCTACCATCATCGGGACCAGTTGAATGCGTGCGAGAAGACTTTTGGCCATTGTTTCCGGGATGCCCCCGGCTGCTGTGGTTAACCTCTCCAGCGAGCGTGGCAGAAAATAGCCGAAGCGTACGGTTTCAATCCCATTCAGCGTACGTCGCCCATGAAAAAGACCGTTAGTAGGGGCGATCACTTTGACCAGGTGCCCACGTTTTCGGATCGCGGCCAACAGTTTGGCGATGAAAATCCCTGATGGGTCGTGCTCGTCGGACGGATATGACGTGGTAAGCACCAGAATCTTGAATTTATCCGGCCCGTTGCTCGGCAAGCTCTTATTCTCCGTCAGTTGGGTCAGCTAGTCTGTTGTTTGATGGGAGCTATTTGGAACTCAATACCGGCGCATAATGTATTAGCTGATCTACGCAATTCTGAAATATAACAATATATTAACTTGTAATTCCAAAAAAAACAAGAAACACTTTGGCGCGGCGCCAGCCCTGATCTGAGTTCTTGCCTTTTTACCGAAAATTCATTGGTCACCGCGTTATATAAGCCCGAAAGGCACATTGAAGGGGATTGTTCCAGTAAGTTGCTCATGTTATTTAACGTTACTTTACCAAATTCAATCGCACAGGGTTTTGAAGCACTACAAATTTGCCGTTATCGTCGTTTTTCTCATTCGCTATTCCGACGTATTCTTTAATTAATGATGCGACTTTGCGCGCGTCTGCCGGTACCATTCGGACGCAGCCATGGGATTGATTGTGACCTATGCTGCGAGGCTGATTGGTGCCGTGAAAACGGTAGCCGTAATCATCCACTTTTACTTTCGCGTCAACAAGGTCATAGAACTGCGGGGGCTGATTTTTCGATTTTACAGTTCTCTTCTTGAGCAGCGGCGCCATCGTGCCACCGTAGACCTTACGACTGGGTGATTGCCCGGCAGCCCAGGAGCGGTCTTTGGGCGGTATCCACCAGGGGTCTTCATCATAAATGTGAGTCACATAATAGACCCCCACAGGCGTCGGAAACTCACCGGAACCCAGACCTACTCTCGTCTCGTATATGACTTCTTTGTCACCCTTAGGACGCAGGCCGTACAATTTAAACTCGTGGGCCGAGTGACTGACCCAAATTTCGAGGTGGTCGTATTTACCGGAAGATTTTTCCGAAGAAGATTCTGTCACTTTTGCAGGCCCTGCGGGGTCCAGCCGCGTCTCAATTTGCCGAGTGTCCTTCGCTGGAGCGGTCCTGGATAATGTGGGGCCGCTGGAGCCGGGCGCTGTCAGACCGGTCGTCTGAACATTTGCCGAAAGACCTGCAGTGTCGGAAGGCGCGGAGGTTTCACGCTGTGATTTCTGTTGGGTAGATTCTTGTTTTGAAACAGTTTTCTTTGATGATCGAGCGGATTTTTCGGCTTGGCGCGCTTGTTTTTTGTTGGCTGCTCCGGGACTTGCTTTTCGCCCGGAAGCAGCCCATTGATAGGGTGTTTGTCCAGGGCCCCATTGCTGGGCCAAGGAATCCGATACCGACGCTATTAACAACCCAATACCCACCAACAACGACAACAAATAAACCATGATCATTTCCCGATGCGTTGATCATAATAGAACAAAAATGATATGTATGTTTAACATGTTATGACAAGAAAATCAATACAAAAAACGGAGGGTTAGATCACCACCAGTGTGACGAAAATTATTACAAGTGTTACAACGCAATGAAGTTTTTTATTAATTTAGAACTTTAAGTATGTGACGCAAACTTTGGTCGCGAGATATCGTTTCATAATACTGAACAAGATCAGGCGTTACCGCGCATCTATACTCTTGCCTAAACCGCATTAGATGAACCTCGTGATAATTTGTTAACCAAAATGTAAAATTACCGCCACGCGCTTGCGTGAAATTCTTGACACTTTTTGCGCCCAAGGCTAGGATAACAAAATACGGTACAGTCCATCCAGTCATCTTACATTGAATTAGCGAGTTGTCTGCGATTGCAGCGACTGCGTCTTCCAAACAGCCTTTAAGCGCCCTTTAAGGGTTTCTCGGGCCGGAGCGCCGAAAATCAACGAAAGGTGAGGCAGCCGTGAAAGAAATCATGTCCGGAAACGAGGCAATAGCGCGTGGAGCCTACGAATACGGTGTCCGTTTGGCCTCCGCATATCCTGGGACTCCAAGCACCGAGATCCTGGAAAACATAGGAGCCAAGTACCCCGAAATCATCGCGGGCTGGGCTCCCAACGAAAAGGTGGCCCTGGAAGTGGCGGCAGGAGCCTGTTACGGAGGGGCTAGGGCTCTGGCCGCCATGAAGCACGTCGGGCTTAACGTCGCGGCGGACCCCTTTATGACCCTCTCTTATACAGGCATTAATGGAGGTCTCGTGATAGTCGTCTGCGACGACCCGGAGATGCACTCTTCGCAGAACGAGCAGGACACTCGCAACTATGCGAAATTCGCCAAGATCCCCTGTCTAGAGCCCTCGGATAGCCAGGAAGCGAAAGATTTGGTCGGTGAGGCCCTGCGCATCAGCGAACAATTCGATACTCCGGTCCTGCTTTTGAGCAGCACGCGCATCTCGCATTCCATGTCGTTGGTGGAGACGGGAGCCCGAACGGAAGGCACGCGTGAAATCGGCCTTAAGAAAGACCCGACCAAAAACGTAATGCTTCCCGCCATGGCTCGCCGCCGCCATCCGGTGGTCGAACAGCGGCTCAAGGACGTTGCGGCGTTCGCCGAAACCTGGCCTTACAACAAGATCATCATGGGAGACCCGTCTATAGGCATAATCGCCACTGGGGTAGCTTTTCAGTATGCGCGTGAGGCTATGCCTGAGGCTTCTTTCCTTAAATTAGGAATGGTTTGGCCTCTGCCTGAAAAGTTGATTCGCGATTTTGCGTCTCGGGTCAAGAAGCTGGTGGTAATCGAAGACCTGGATCCCTTCATCGAAGAAGGTGTGCGCCTGATGGGCGTCAAGGTTGACGCAGGCAAAGATATTACCGGTTTGTGCAGCGAGTTGTCTCCCGAGAAGGTAGAGATTGCGCTCAAGGGAGCGTCCTCTGCCAAGAGTATCGGCCCTATTGACGTTGAATTGCCGATGAGGCCGCCGAATATGTGCCCGGGTTGCCCGCATCGGGCTACTTTCACAGCGTTGAAGAAGAAAAAGGTTTATGTCGCGGGTGACATCGGCTGTTACACGTTGGGAGCGTTGCCGCCTCTCGGGATGCTCGACAACTGTCTTTGCATGGGCGCAGGCATCGGGATTGCCTCGGGATTGGGCCGGGCGCTTGGAGAACTGGCCCACGGCAAGGCAGTAGCGGTAATAGGCGATTCCACTTTCTTCCATTCCGGAATGACACCTCTGCTGGAGTTGGCTTATAACGGCGGTTCGACCACTGTGGTGATTCTCGACAACAGGACCACGGCCATGACCGGGGCCCAAAACCATCCGGGGACCGGATACACTCTTCGCGAAGCGCCGACCATCAGTGTGGATCTTGTGAAGCTGGGCGAGTCGTTTGGGTTCAAGAGAATACGAAAAATCAACCCCTATAAAGTAGAAGAGATGGAGAAAGTAATATCCGAAGAGCTGGAGGCCAAAGAGCCGTCTCTGATCATCGCCCAGGCGCCCTGCGCTCTCTTAAAGGGTAATCGTATTCTATCGGATAAGCCCCTTATCATCGACCAGAATGTTTGCAAAGGGTGCAAGTCGTGTATCAACACAGGCTGCCCGGCTCTGGAGTACGTAAAGTTCACGGAAGAAGAGCGCGGAGCAGGCGAAAAGCGCAAAGGATATTCCAAAATAAATAAGACTCTATGCGTGGGATGCGGAGTTTGCCAGGAAGTCTGCAAGTTCGGCAGCATTCAGGAGGCGTGATGAGCAACAACAATCGTGTCTACAATGTGCTTATCGTGGGAGTAGGCGGCCAGGGAATAATTCTGGCAAGCGACGTGCTAGCTCAGGCTGCGGCCCGTAACGGTTATGACGTGAAGAAAAACGAGATCCACGGCATGGCCCAGCGTGGCGGATCCGTATCGAGTCACGTCCGTTTTGGAAAAACCGTAAGCTCGCCTATAATAAAAATGGGCGAAGCTGACGTGCTCCTATCGTTTGAACAGATTGAAACCCTGCGTTATTTCCCGTTCCTTTCCACGAGTGGCAAGGTGATAGTCAATGACGTTAAAGTCCTGCCGCCCGCGGTTTTTACGGGTCAAATGGATTACCCGGCCGGTGTGTTGGACAAAATTAAGCAAAAAGTGCCTGACACCGTCGTGGTCGATGCGGACGCCATGGCCAAAAAGATGGGGAATCCTCGGGTAGTGAATGTGATCTTCCTGGGCGTGCTGTCCAAGTTCCTGGACATTCCCCCCAAAACCTATGAAGATGTGTTGAAGGAAAGTCTGAAGGCCAAGCTTGTGGATATCAATCTTAAAGCGTTCGAAGAAGGCCGTTCATTGGTCGCAGGCTGAAAAAATTCAGGGAGGCAAGTCGACAACAGGTTTGCCGTAGCCTCCATAGCCTGACGAATGACTGTCGAAATCAGAGCGCCCTCTTCCGCAAGGGAGAGGGCGTAATTATTTATGGTATTAGTATGGGTTCCCAGGCGGCGCCCGGGAACCTGAAATAAGGCGCACGCCGTGCGCCCTACTAATGCCGATTTACTAGGACATGGTGAATGACCACTGATTCTCTTCGTCAAAACACTTTTAACTTCAAAATGCTGCTCGTCTTGTCTTTCGGGCATTTCGCCACCGATCTCTGCCAAAGCGCTCTGCCGGCCATTTTGCCCTTATTAAAGGCGAAACTGCTCCTGTCATATACCATGGCCGGCGTGATCATACTGGTTTCCAACATCACGTCCTCGATAATTCAGCCTCTTTTCGGATACTTATCCGATCAAAAAGAAAAGCCGCTCATGCTTCCCTTAGGTTGTTTGGCCGCGGGCCTCGGATTGTCTCTGTTAGCCATACCTGATCATTATGAAGTTGTCCTTTTGCTGACGATCTTCAGCGGACTTGGGGTAGCGTCCTATCATCCGGAAGGGTTCAAAACAGCTCGTTCTTTCACCGGAGACAAAGTTGCCACGGGATTGGCGGTATTCACGGTAGGAGGAAACGTGGGCCTGGCTCTTGGACCGTTGGCTGTAACCTCCATCATTACATTTTTCACCTTTGATTATCTTCCGTTGATGTTGGTATTTTCATTAGTCTTTCTTATCTTGTTGGCTCTGAATAGGCGTTCGCTAAGTCAAGCGCGAAATGTGTCAGTTCAGGGAAAGACCTTTCAGACGAGCCCATCTAAAGCCGAATACATTTCGCTCGGATTAATAATCGGGGTCGTTATCATGAGGTCATGTACCGCTTTTGGTCTCATGACATATATCCCCATGAATTATATCGATTATGAGAAGGGAGATCCCCTGTATGCCGGCATGTTGGTCTCGGTCTTCCTCCTGGGCGGGCGCGGCCGGAACCTTGCTCGGTTCTCCTCTGGCGGATCGATGGGGGTACAAACGATATTTGATCTTTTCCATGGTTTTAACAAGCGTCTTGTTCCCTTTGAGTCTTCGTGACGCATGGCTTTGCACAATTTGTTGCTCTCGCCGCGGTGGGGATGGCTCTGATCTCCAGCTTCACGGTCACCGTTGCCATGGGTCAAAACTTGCTGCCTAATAATCTGGGTATTGCTTCAGGTCTCATGGCTGGTTTCGCCATCGGGACCGGAGGGGTCGGTGTAACCATACTGGGGGTTGTAGCTGACCACTTCGGCGTGCCGGCCGCGTTGAAATCAATTATGCTCTTCCCGTTGGCGGGATTGCTTATTAGCTGTTTTATTCCGTATCCAGCGCGTCGCAAAGAATCTCCTGGAGCCTAGACCGACCGGCTCCTGCCCGATTCGACACGTGGACTTTCCGTCATTCCTGCGCAAAGCCTTCCTCTGGATTGAGCAGTGCAGGGATCCGGGGGGCATTCCGACAAAAATGGATATGTTCTGTCAAATAGGAACAAATTTGACTAACTAGTGCTCTGTCCCTCGAATACGTAGCCGTTTTTCAAGGTTTGTGTTATGTACCGGGCATAACTCTTTCTGAGGGGGCTGATACCCAGGGGACGGAAATTGATTTTGAGTGAAGTGGAGCGGAGAGGCTTGGAAGCCTTGGTTTGGGCCGGGAGTACCAAGCAGCGCATCGTGAAAGAGGCTAATATCCTCCTGAAACATTAGAACGTCCATGAGGTTATGGCGTGTGAGTCGACCGTCGTTACTCAATCAAAACAGCAAAGAACCAAGTCAGCGGCCTCCTACCGGAACGGAGAAACCTTCGGAATTGGACGATGCTGCGGCGGTGGGAACCGATCGATTGATGGATCCCGATTCCTTCCCGCCGGTAGCGTTCCTGATCTTCAATCGACCTGAATTGACAAGGAAGGTGTTCGCTACGATTGCTCAGGCCAAGCCTTCCAAGCTCTTGGTCGTGGCCGACGGTCCCCGAGCGGATGTTCCTGATGACAGGGAGAAATGTTCGGAGGCACGAGCAATTATTGGTCGAATCGACTGGGATTGCGAAGTCCTGACAAATTATTCCTCGGCGAACATGGGCTGCCGAGCGAGGATTTCCACTGGATTGGAATGGGTATTCACTAATGTGGAAGAGGCCATAATCCTTGAGGATGATTGTATCCCGCATCCAACCTTTTTCCGTTTCTGCAAGGAGTTGCTCACCCGGTACCGGGATGACCAGCGGGTCATGATGATCAGCGGCGACAACTTCCAGATGGGTCGGAACAGGACACCCTATTCGTACTATTTTTCAAGATTTTTCCATTGTTGGGGATGGGCTACATGGCGGAGAGCTTGGAGACACTATGACATTGACATGGAGCTCTGGCCCTCCCTGAGAGACGGCTCGTGGCTTCTCTACGTACCTGGAAAACAAAGCCCAGGCGAGAACGTTTCGCAAGAATTTTGAGGACGTGGCGAACGGCGCGGACACCTGGGATTACCAGTGGGTGTTTTCCTGTATGGTCCGCAACGGCCTCTCAATCGTGCCGAGTCGTAACCTGGTTACCAACGTCGGCTTCTCGGAAGACAGAACCAGTGTCCGCTACCACCCCTTGGGCAACCTTCCCGTAGAGGAGCTTGAGTTCCCCTTGCAGCATCCTCCCCTTCATGGTGCGCCAAGCGGATGCCGATGCTTCTGAACACCGGATCGAGTACGGCGGGTTCAGGAGGGCCGAGTGGACCTGGCGCCTTCGGCAAACAGCAGCGCACTACTGGAAACATCCCAGAGACCTGTTGTCGTTGCCCTATCGTGTCGTGAGGCATATTGTTCCATGGGAGTGACGGAGGCAGATCAGAGATCGTTTGGGACTGCCCCGGGGAATATAGTTAATGGCTGCGCTTAGGCAGCGCTGCAAGGAATTCACTCGATCTGCCATCGCACACATGCTTTGTGAACCGGTATCCATCAACGTAATAGGACCAGACTGCGCGCAAATCCGTCTTGGAGAAAACTTTCGGTCGACTGTTCGGGCTTGCCAAGCTTCTGGAATCAGGACTTCCGTTTATGACATGGGGTCCCTTTAGTGGCTACGTTCGTGTGTAAGGAGCAGCCGGACGATCCCGACAACCCCGGTGCAGCGAATTTGGAAAGGCAACCGTCTTCAACCTCATCTCCAACAGAGTTTCAAATACAGCAACCATCATCAACTGGCGGAGAAGGTGGTGGACATTGTGGGTTGTATTCGAACCCACCGGAAGAGCCCCGGTTTTGAGTATTGACGAGAAGAGCCAAATTCAAGCACTAAATCGGAGGGCACCTCTTCTTCCAATGAAGCTAGGCTATCCGGAGCGCCGTACTCATGATTACGCAACGAAACGGCGCTACCAAGCTCTTGACAGCGCTCAACGTGTGGTATGTGCACAATGCCAGACATTGGAGTCGCCTTTTTGCAATATTCTCTAGTTGTAGCCACTCTGAATGATTCCGGGGATTTGCCCCGCCTGCTCCACAGTTTCTCCGGCCTTGAAGCAGGTCCCGTTTTTGAAGTGATCATCGTAGATCAAAACGGAGATGATAGATTGGTTGGTTTGGTTGCTCGTTTTTCGGAGAAGCTTGAAATTGTGCATCTTCGTGTTCCATTTCGTGGGGCCAACCGAGCGCGTAATCTTGGGGCGCAAATGGCTAGGGGAAACTGGCTGGCTTTTCCGGACGATGATTGTGAGTTATTACCTGACACGTTGCTGGAAGTGGAATGCGCCAGAGTCGATCCGAATGTCTATGTTGTAACCGGGCAAACTGTCGATGAAAAGGGTGATCCGAATGTATTGCGCTGGAAGCGGCAGCCAATGGAATTTACACGTTGGACGATGTTTGGTTGTTTGACGGAATCCGCACTTTTCGTAGAGAAGGGGAGCTTTCTCGCCGCAGGGGGTTTTGATGAGCAGTTTGGACCTGGGGCTACGTATCCGGCTGCTGAAGGCATCGATTTGATGAACCGTCTATTCGCCGTAAGAACTGAAGGGAAAGCCTGGTACACCCCGCGCGTCAAACTAAAACACCCCACCAAAATCCCACCCTGGGATCGATCGGCGGTAGGCCGCTTTTTTTCTTACGCCCGCGGGGATCGCGCCTTAATCGCTAAAAATCCTCAACCTCATATGCTGTACTGGGGATTTCGTACGCTTGCCTCGGCGCTAATCCAGGCGCTATCATTCAGAGGTTGGCGCAGCGTAGCCTACGGCGCGCGTTTTATCGGGTTGATTAAGGGCTATGTTTGCTTCCGCATGTCTTCCTGGAGAGCGTGACTTGAAGGGATTGAAGTATATCTCGTGGGCAGATACAACGGGCTACGCTATTGCTGCGAAATCTTACGTGAAAGCTTTGAGCCAAGCGGGCGTGAATTTGACCTGGACGCCAATGTTACCCGGTAAAGATCTGTATGAAGAGCAAACCGTAACGACATGGCCGTGTGACCGATTGTCCTCGGTTTGCAATCGACCTCTAGATTACGATACGGTGCTGATCCATACCGTTCCGGAATACTATCCTGAATGGATCGATCGAGAGAAACCCAAGGGATGCCGAATTTTCGGGTACACGGTCTGGGAGCTTGAGGAGCTGCCCGGTCATTGGCTCGAAATCCTCAATCGCCTGGATGGGGTCATCGTGCCCTGCCGATGGAACTTGGAGGTCTTTCGACGGTCCGGGGTCACGGTCCCAATCCATGTTGTGCCACATTTGTCGCAGTTCGATGACATGCCGGCTGCGACGGATGCGGACAGGTTGGCCTTGCAGGCCCGTTTTGGCAGCATAGTAGACTGGCGTGACCGTTTCATCTTTTACACCATTGGATTCTGGTCGAATCGTAAGGCGCCGTACCTTGCGCTCGAAGCTTATTGGAAGGCATTTAACTCCGGCGATCGGGTCCTCATGATTATAAAAACCAGTGCGCAAGACATCACGCGTTGGCATCGATCCTGGCGTCATTGTTTCCGTCTCAGACACCCCTCGCCGAAAATGGCCATAGCGGAACTTGCCGCCAAATTTTCCAACCCCGCTCCGGTGGCCGTGATCGCAAATGAATCTCTTACCGATTCGGAGATGCTGGCTCTGCACGAAACCGGGGGATGCTTTGTGTCGCTGGCTAGAGCTGAGGGATGGAGTTTAGGAGCATTCGAGGCTGCCCGGATGGGCAAGCCGGTTGTGATGACGGGCTATGGTGGTCAATTGGATTTCCTTGATCCGAATCTAGCAAGACTGGTGGACTATACCATGGTTCCGGTTCACGAACCGACATGGTCAGCCAGCTATAAGCCAACCAGATCGGTGGGCCAACCCCTCGGTAGATCAAGCCGCTCGGCGCATGAGAGAGGTGTTCGAGGACCAGCGGTCCGCGCACGAAAGGGCCCGCCGCCTGTCAGAAAAGATCAAACGCGAATTTTCCAAAGAAGCAGTGCTCGATTCCCTTCTCAAGGCATTGAAATGAATCAGCCTGTATCAATACCCAACATTTTTCACTTTGTGTTCGGTCTGAAAGAGCAGACCGAGCCATTTCATTTGATGTATTACATATGCTTGGAGTCCTGCCTCGAAGTCAACCAGCCTAAAGAGGCGCATTTTCACTATTATCACGAGCCATATGGAGTGTGGTGGGAGCGGATCAGGCCGAAATTGCGTCTACGCCGAATCGATCCGGAAGAACTTGTCTGCAAATACCGCTATGACGATCGAAGCGTCGCCGCATTCCGTTATGCCCATTTAGCCGATTTCTCGCGTCTTCGCATTTTGCTCGAAGAAGGTGGAATTTATGCTGACATCGACACACTGTTCTTGCGCCCTTTTCCTTCTTCTTGGCTATCGCGACAATTCATCTTGGGACAAGAGAAAACGCCGCCCTGCGCAAATGAAGGCGGATCGCTTTGTAACGCCTGGATTGCGGCAGCCCCGGGCGCAGAGTTCTGTCGGCTCTGGCTGGAAGGAATGGTCGATGCGTTTGACGGAACATGGAGTAACCACTCTACTCTTTTGCCATATCGTCTAAGTCGGAAATTTCCTCAACTCATCGATGTCGAGCCCATGACCTCGTTTTATGCGCTTGACTGGACGACCCGAGGCATCAATGACCTGTTCCTGCGCTCAGTGGAACTGCCGGACCGTGCCTACAGTCTCCATTTGTGGAGCCACCTATGGTTTGAGAAAGAAGCGGTTGGATTTCAGTCATTTCCATAAGGACCTACTAACGATCGATTATGTGGCTTACGCTGATACAACTTACGCCCGACTTGCCAGGCGCTTTATGCCAACTGAGGTAATCTGCAGCCGGACCAAATACTGGCGGCAAAATGTTTCATCTAGCAGTATGGCATGGATTCAGGGCGGCTCGGTCATGGCTGAAGACGACACGAAGTCCTAACGCGCTCCAATAGCCTTTGCTATACTGTGAGCGTGCTTCTCCTTCAGGCCGTATGCTCAGGACCCCGAGCTAATGCGATGAGCGATAAAAAATCTGTTGCGCTGTTATTAACACCCGTGTTGCCCTTACCGACCGGCTCCGGACGGGCGCTCCGTGCATGGGACTGGCTTCAAACCCTCGTAAAGGGCTATCGGGTTCACGTGCTCGCGCTTGAGGAGAGCGCCGATTGCGTCAAGATTCCTGAGAACTACCCGGCGGAAGCCGTGTGGGCTATTGGCGCAAAGCTGTCGGCGCCTAAATATCTCCGGGCGGTCGGCTTGCTGTTCCCATTTCTTTCGCCCTGGTTTCGTAACACAGTGATAGATTGGTTCGACCTGCCGCGATCGGCCCCAATTCTATACGAGTTAGAGACATTACTTGCTCGCGAGTCCGTTCGAGCGTATAGTCGTCTTCAGGCTTTACATGCATAATGTCGCTCTGGCCGTGTCCGTACGGTTTCCTGACGCAGTCATGGATCTGGACATGGATGATCACGAATCGCTCACTCGTTTGAGCATCGCCGGCGCACTCGCGCGCATGAAGAGGTATCGTCGACGCGGCCCGGCGAATTTTTATCTGCGGTTCAATATGGATTTATTGAACGTTTTATGCGCGGACCCTATCGGACTGTTTATTTGTCGTCCGAAGCCGATAGCCGCCGCTTCTCCACCCGTTTGGCCGGCGCCGTCGCTTACCGCCCCAACAGGGTCAACGTCCCGGAGGATTTTCCGCCCGCTCCGGCCCAAAAACCTCTCAATCTGCTTTTCGTCGGCGCTTTGAGTTATCCACCCAACGAGGAAGCAGTCCGGTTTATGGTGATGCGCCTGGCGCCCGAACTAAGAGAAAGATTAACGCAACCGTGGAAGTTATGCGTAATTGGCCGACATCCATCGGCTGAAGTTGCGCGGCTGATGGAAAGCGCTCGGCATGTAGAATTCATGCCCGATGATCATAATCTTGAGAAGCGGTATGCGGCGGCGCACATCGTGCTGGTACCATTGCGTTCAGGGGGCGGAACGAAGTTTAAAACTTTAGAAGGATTTGCCCATCGTCGTCCGCTTGTGTCTACCCGCCACGGAATGCGCGGGCTCGGGGCTGTAGCGGGCAAGCATTTCCTGCTTGCAGAAACGCCAATAGCGTTCGCTCTCGCTATATTGAGGCTTGCGCATGACCAGACCTTAGCTGATCGCATCGCAGAGGCTGGCTGGACACTTTGCCGTGAGCGGTTTCGGATTGAGTGATGCCAATGATCCCCTCCAATTGGGTATTGCACGACTACCTTCAGGTCAATGGCGGGGCAGAACGTGTTGTCACGACACTGGCAAGGGAATTGCCAAATTTTGAGTTGGGAGTCTCGGGCATTTATGCAGACTTTAGAGGGACCGGGGAACTAACCGGCGTGAAGACCCTGGTGATCGGTCGATTTACCGGGTGGCTTCCTCGCATACCGCGAGCGCTTTTTGCATTCACTCAGAATCACGCATTCCTGCGCTCAGCCGAATGTGTTATCTACAGCGGGGTTTATGCTCCGCTCGCAGTAGCGAATCAGACAATTGGGAGAAAGATTTACTATTGCCACACGGCGCCACGCTTCGCCTTTGACCGAGAGGATTTGACTGTATGCAGTTTCCCCGGCTTCTTGAGGCCTTTCGTTCGGCAGGCCATATCAAAATACCGAAGCTCCTATTTAGAGGCAGTGCGCTCGATGGACGTCATAATTACGAATTCATGTCACATCCGCGAGAGGCTATTAAGGCAGACCGGAGTGAACGCGCAAGTCATCTATCCCCCAATCGACACCAAGGTCTTTCGATTCCTTGGGCAAGAGGATTATTATCTTTCCGTTGGCCGGCTTGAGCCTAAGAAGCGGGTTGATCGTATCGTGAAGGCTTTCCTAAACATGCCCGATAAGAAGCTGGTGGTGGCCTCGGGCGGGTCTGAACTCAATAAACTGAAGGCGCTGGCTAATCAGGCGCCCAACATCCAATTCTTAGGCTGGGTTGACCGATACACTCTCGCGCGCATGATCGGGAACGCAATTGCCGTTATTTACGTCCCCTGGGATGAAGATTTTGGTATGTCGGCCGTGGAAGCCATGGCTGCCGGCAAGCCTGTGATCGGCGTAGACGAGGGGGGCTTGAGAGAAAGTGTCATCGACGGAGAGACTGGGATCTTGCTGGCTTCGGACCCTGAGCCACAAGATATTGTAGATGCGATTTTGCGATTACCTCCAAATGTTGCGGCTGAAATGCGTTCAGCTTGTGAGCGACGGGCACAGTCCTTTTCTGAGGCGCGTTTCGTATCTGCTTTTAAGAAATGCATCCCATGAATATATCTTTATAATTATGCGTGTACTTCATTTTTTTAAAACATCCATTCCGGACACGATTGGTGGAGTTGAGCAGGTTATCCACCAAATCGCCAAAGGCTCCAAGAAATTGGGCGTGGAGACCGATGTGCTTTCGCTGACGACCGATAGGTCTCCACGCACAATTGAAATCGACGGTTACTTGGCGCATCGTGTCAAACTGGACCTACACGTGGCATCAACCGGATTTTCTGTTAGCGCGTTTTCTCGTTTCGCTCAACTGGCTCAAAAGGCGGATGTGATTCATTATCATTTCCCATGGCCGTTTATGGATGTAGTGCATTTTGTAACACGGGTGAAGAAGCCAACCTTGGTAACTTACCATTCGGATATCATCCGTCAAAATCTCTTGCTAAAGCTCTACCGTCCTTTGATGTTCAAATTTTTGGATAATGTGGACCGCATCGTGGCCACCTCACCAAATTATTTCTCAACAAGCGACGTGTTGATAAAGTACAAACACAAGGTCAAGGTTATTCCCATCGGCTCAGACAAGACGACTTATCCGCAACCATCGCCGGACAAACTGCAATATTGGCGTGACAAGATTGGCCCGAAGTTTTTTCTTTTCGTAGGAGTTTTGCGCTATTACAAAGGCCTCCACATTCTTATCGAGGCAGCCCGAGGAACTGACTTCCCAATCGCTATTGTTGGGGCGGGTCCAATAGAAAAAGACTTGAAGGCCAAATCCGGACGACTTGGACTAAACAACATTTACTTCCTCGGCCATTTGCCGGATGAGGACAAGGTTGCGCTCTTGATGCTATGCCATTGTGTGGTGTTCCCCTCTCATCTGCGCTCAGAAGCCTTTGGAATCACCCTATTGGAAGGCGCAATGTTTGGCAGGCCCATGATTTCAAGTGAGATCGGCACTGGCACCACCTTTGTCAACATCGGCGGCAAGACCGGATTGGTCGTTCCACCCGGTGATGTAGGCGCATTTCGCCAAGCTATGAGCTATCTGTGGACAAACGAGGAGGAAGCTTCAGCTATGGGGCAACGGGCCGAACAACGTTATTGGGACCTCTTTACAGGTGACCGGATGGTTAAGGCCTATGTCGATTTATATCGAGAACTGAAAGGGGACCTGTAGGGGAATACTTTACCGGTCGCCTGAAATGTTTGGTGTACGCGAGGCGGCCCTTGCCAAACCAAATTACGCCGGATGCATTGTCAAGAACTCATAAACCGTGAAGCAAATGTGTCATTGCGAGGAGTGAAACCCGCATTCCGTGGGAAAGCAATCCCCTAAGCCGGGAAGATTGCTTCGCTCCGCTCGCAATGACAATCTTTGCCGCCCGTAACGAAGAGTCACATTAGCCGGGAATATTAAGGCGTCGCGAGCGCTTATTATAAATCACGTGACAAAGTGACCCTTAGAGTGATTTCCAAGTAGACTTCCCGAGAAATGACGTCTATGCGAATTCAGATTGATGCATGACTGCGGTCCTGAAAAAGATGTATAAATTCTGTACGGGATGTATGCGGTCATGGGAATTAGTCGTTGGGATTACACCGCGTTGGCACGCTCCATAAATGTTGGTCGAGGAGGACGACATGACACAAGCAGGAATTGCGGCGGTTGCGAGTTTGATACTGCCGGGCGCGGGTCAGATATATAACGGAGATTTCCTGAGAGGCATTTTTTGGTTGATTGTAACGCCGGGATTATGGATAGGCAGCGGCGGAACTCTGGGATGGATTTGTCACGTCATTGCCGCGTACACCGCGCACTCAAGGGGTCGCAAGTACATGCGCGGTGAACTCGGGGCGGCCGTGTGAGTTGATGGTTTCTTCGGCCAACGACCTAGGAACCTGTGTCAGAATCATGTTCACCGAGACAACTCCAGGTACGGGTCGCTATCAGGAGTTGCGTGCCAGGAGCTGTTAGCCGGCAGCGCAAGTACAATTGTACGGCGCGTAATATAGGCCCTCTGAATAGCGTCGGCTATTTTGTTGAAATTGTTGTCCCGGAGAGTCATCTCCGGGATTTACTCTTCTTAGGAGCAAAGATGGCGCTGATTTATACCGCTTCCCACCCATCATGTCCAAGCATTGCATTATATTAAACATGAGGTTTACATAATAGCCTTTCTAGGAAACATCATCAACATTTTAAAAAAATATAACAAAAGACTTGACAAGTTTTTCAGAATGATGTCTAAGTCAATGCCCGGAGGTTGGATGTGGGTGGCCTGCCGGATGCCCTGAGGGGTAGGCGCCACATATGGACTAGTAGACTCCGCAGATTGAAGCAAAGTCGGGAAACGGCCGCAACGAGGTCGGGCACTCTCTAAAAGCACGAAAACGGCATCTAAATGGCCGTTTCGTGCATCGTACTGGGATGGAAAAGTGTGTTGAGAAGTGCCCGCCTCTTATCATATAGGTACCTCTTGTCAACAAAAAAAATGCGCGCGTGCGGAAGCTCACTTCTGAACCGGACTTTCCAGCGAAACTGTCTCAAATCAGGGAATATGACAGATCATACGCAGGGGGGCAATTCATTACGCCCAATAAAAGGCGTGCAAATGACGCGCCGTACACGATATCCCCCCGTGCAGCGAGACGGTTTCAGCCTTCCGGAACAGCCAGGCCCCCCGCACACATAATCATCTAAAACTGGAGAATCTCGGATAAATCGGCCCCGAATCTTCTCTTGAGGTACAGGTTAATAAATTCCATTATGGTAGGTTTAAAGGGCTTGCGCACCAGCTGCATTCCCGCCTGCCGAGGAGTTCGGCCCCCCTTCTTGATATTGCAGTTACGGCAGCAACCGACTACGTTGGTCCATTCGTTGGAGCCCCCCTGGACCTTCGGGATGACGTGATCTATGGTCAGATCTCCCGAGGAGAACTCCCGCCCGCAATACTGGCATTCGTAGGAATCCCTGGTAAGAATGTTCTTGCGCGAAAACGGCACTTCACGTCGATAAATCTGACGGATAAATTTAATCAACCGAATGACCGCGGGAATTCGAAATGTACGGGAGACCGTTCTGACTATCCTGTCCGACTCCTTGAGCACTTCAACCTTGCCGTTGAACTGCAAGACCATGGCGCGTTGCCACGAGACTAATCCCATGAACTCATATCCGGCATTCAGGACAACTACTGCCTCCATCGAGGTCATTTGCTCGGAACCCCTTTCGGCGGGCAAGCATCACCTTTTTTCTTAATAAATCGTTTAACAGAGCTTGGAAATTCGTGTCAAGCGGAAACCAAAACGGCCGATAGAATTGACAGAAACCTAACAGAAGAGCCGGTGGGCCGGCCTTATTGGTCGTCAGCTTCCTTCCAGCAGGATGCGGTGGCCCGTCAGGTCCATTTCACGCAGAGTTCCATCCACAACAAGCTCTTCCCCAAAGATGCTTTTCAGCATTGTCTTGGCGCCTTGGGGTTTCACCAGGTTTACGCTCTCCATTATCAGTTCTTCTTTGCCACCCTTAATCAGGTAGGCGTTGGATTCGCACATAAATCATCCTCTTTATTTTAAGTCTTGTTTTATGCTTATATAATATTCTCGTGAACCGGCCAAAATCAAGCCCCTGTCATCTCGCGCTTCCATGTTAACGGCGGTTTGGTTATAATCCGGCCCGCTAACTCCCCCGCTTAGAAGAGGATTGTCGTGTGACTAAACGCGATCTCAACGATACAAATGGATCAAAGGCCGCAAATAAAGTTAAAACCATAGGGCGATACGAGATCATTGACACTCTTGGCCGGGGAAACATGGGGGATGTATTTCTCGCGAGAGACCCCATGATAGATCGACTTTTGGCGCTCAAAACCCGCAGGTTCGACCTCGTATATGAAGACAAGGACCTCGAATTCGTTATTGACAAATTTTTTGAAGAAGCCAGGATCGCCGGCAAGCTTATTCATCCCGGAATTGTAACGGTTTTCGATGTGGGTAGAGATGGGGACCAGTGTTTCATCGCAATGGAACTACTGGAGGGGGACACCTTGGCGTCATTCAACAAAGAAGGCGCCCTGCTCCCTGTAAACAAAGTGACTGAACTCATTCAGTTTATCAGCACCACGCTGGATTTTGCTCACAGTCACGATGTGATACACCGGGACATAAAACCCGCCAACCTTATGTTCACCAAGGATCGCCGGATCAAAATCGCAGATTTCGGCATCGCTACAGTAGCTCGCACGTACAGGACCGGCGACCTGCAGATAATAGGCACTCCCAGTTATATGTCTCCCGAGCAAACCAAAGGGCTGGAACTGACCCCGCAGACGGATTTCTTTTCTTTGGGGGTGGTCTTTTTCGAGCTTCTGGTGGGACGGAGACCGTTTCAGGGCAGCACCCTTTACGAGCTTATGGATAACATACGTTACTCGCCTGCGCCATCCATATTGATATTTAACCCGGATTTACCGCCGGGTCTGGACGACGTAATACAGAGGACCCTCGAAAAAGAGCCGGATCGCCGATATGTGTCGGGCAAAGAACTAGCCGCGGACATAGATCAGGCTATGAAGGGGAGACGGATACCGCTCCAGGACATAAAAGTCACGAGAAAAGCCGACCTGCTTAAATCCATTACTTTCTTTCGCTCATTCAGCCGGGAGGAAATAGAAGAGGTCATCCGGCTCGGGACATTTATTCGGTACAACGCGTCCCAGGTTATCGTCCGGGAAGGGGACGTGGATACCACCTTTTTTATTATCCTTTCCGGTACCGTGAGAGTTTTCCAAGATAACCGCAAGATCGAAGACCTGCACAGAGGCTCGTGTTTCGGGGAGATGGGGGCCTACACGAGAAGTCCTCGAACGGCGCATGTCATAGCCAGGGAACTTTGTATAGTGCTGAAGCTCGATCTTAAAGTCCTTGAGCGGGAAAGCCCTGACCTGAGGCTGAAATTCTACCAGGTTTTCATTGAGACTCTCGTCAACAGGCTGGAAAAGACAACCAAGCGATATGGAGAGCAACAACGAGCCATCGGGGAAGGAAAGTCAAAATCGAAAAAAGAAGAGAAATGACCTGCCCGCCGCCCTCGCGCCAAACTTAGCCCCAAATTTCAATGGCCTTGGTAGGGCATTTTTTGTGGCATTCCAGACAACTGATGCATTCTTCGGGTCTGTGATCCGAAACTCCGAAGTCCTCTTTGCCCGGCTCGGTTTCCATAGGGCAGACCTTGTTGCAAGTCCCACAATCTATGCAGTCCGAAGTACGCTCCGGGAATACGGCCGCAAAGCGATTGAAAACGGAAAGGCAAGCGCCCAGCGGACAAAGGACTTTGCAGAAGAAACGTTTGTGGCCCATGACCAAGATGACGACAGCAAAGAAAATAATTAGTCTGACCGATAACCATACAGCCTCGGTGGTCCCATTTATGATTGCCCAGGGGATGGCCGCTTCTACGGTCGCCACAGGGCAGAGGCGACAAAAATACAGCGGAAACGATGTGGTGAGAAAATACGGAACGGCCACGACCAGGCCCACAAAAACGCCATATTTAATAAATCTCGTCCAGGCCGGAATTGTGAACTTAACGTAAGGCACTTTATAGAGCAGGTCTTGGAAAAGACCGAATGGGCACGCCCATCCGCAGAGGAACCGGCCGGCGACTAGCCCGGCGAGCGCTATGCCTCCGATCGCTGTTAGCGGTATCAGGCCGACACCGGCGAATTGTCCAATGACACCCAACGGGCAGGCGAAAATCGAAACGGGACATGAGTGACAATTAAAGACCGGAAAGCATATGAAATGCAATTGGAACAGTCCCATGTTGAATAAGACAGCCATACCAATCTGAACTTTGAGCCTTAATTTCTCCAAGACCAATTCCTTATCTGAACTCGACTCGACCGGCGCGGAGGCCGGTCACTACCGGCCCCGTTCGACGCGGAAAGGTCCGGCTGTCCCTGCCGGGCCAATCGATTTATGCGTATTCTTCGTGGCGCTATAGATGCCGATCACATTCGAATGCCGATGAGTCCGCCGCAACTGCGGCGATTATCAAGTTCAAGACGGACAAGGGCGCCGGCCTTTCAACATTCTCAGGTCCGGATATTTAGAGATCAGCCGCCCATCCTTGTACAGGCCGATCCCGTCGAAAGTCATCGCATTGACCGCTTCCGGTTCGGTGAACCATTGGGATTGAACCGTGAGCTGGCTCTGCTCTTGATTGTAACCGGGGATCTTGATAGTGATGCCTGCGTTCTTGAGCTTGTCGAATTTTTCAAGATTGTCGTACACCAGAAATTTTCTGAAAAATCCGCCATAGACTATGGCAGCAACGGCAAATACCATCAGAATGGCAAAAAAATATTTTCTCAGCATGTCACGGTACCCAAACGATTACTTTGTGGAGCCTGATCTTGAATGACTTGGCGCCTTGAACTCTGGTACAACCGGCTACAAAACCTGTGGCGGAAGCTCTAGTATGGTAGAGGCGGTTCGTGAACCGCCCCTACGAATGATCAGTCACTTCTCGCCTAATCAAGTTTTTGCAACCCCGTCTCAGAAATCTATCACGGATCATTATAGCCTAAATTCCATTGACCGACTATGGCTGTCCGTGTCATGACATTCATCGAACGGCTTTGACCGTACACCGCAACATTTAGGAGCATAAGAAGTCATTTCATGAAAAAAGGGACACTCTTTATCATATCGGCTCCGTCAGGGGCGGGAAAATCCACACTTATCGATATCATACGGCCGATGTTTCCCGACATGCTTTATTCCGTTTCCTGCGCCACTCGACCCATGCGCAAGGGAGAGATTGAAGGCGAAGACTATTATTTTGTCACAAAAGATGAGTTTCAAAGAATGATAGAAGCCGGCGAATTCATAGAGTGGAAACACGTGCACGGCGCCATGTACGGCACTCCGGCCGGGCCGGTGAGGAAAGCGATTGAAACCGGACAAAGCATGATACTCGATATTGACGTTGAAGGAGCCAAAGAAGTTTTCAGGGCCTTTCCCGATTCGGTCGGCATATTCATCAACGCTCCCGATATGACGACGCTGGAAAAACGATTGAGATTGCGGGGGACCGATTCCGAAGAATCCATAGCGACTCGTCTGGCCAATGCTCGCCGGGAGACCGAGATGGCTGGCATTTTTCGATATCAGATCATAAATGATGATTTGGAAAAGGCTGTAAGTGATCTGGCCTCAATTATCCGAGGAGAGTGGCGCGGGATGCCCCATTGATCCTGCGGCGCTTGAGAACAACTTTGGCGCTTCAATGCTCTTCTCGCTGCCTTATGCCCGCCGGGAGAGAGATATTCATATGAGTGATTTTTTTTCTTGACGACCCTTTCTCCAATTTTGTAAATTTGTCTGGACTGACCGGTCGATCCATAACGGACAATTATCCATGAATGATTCCACTACAAGCGACGTGAAGGAGACCATAATCAGGGAAAGCACCCGACTCTTCCTGGCGAACGGATATCGGGGGACTTCGGTGAAGCAAATCACCGAAGCGGCTGGAATTGGACGCGGCACCCTTTACTGGTATTTCAAAAGTAAAGAAGAGATCCTGGAGAGTATCTTTCGGAAATTCGAACGGGGATTCGTGGAAGGACTTATGGGAGCCGTGCGGAACTGTGACGGTGACTTCATAGCGAAATACAAGGTCTTTCATAGATTTGCTACCGAGTTCGCTCGTGATAACAGGGACTTGGCGTTGGCGTCCAATACCCTCATGAGTGAGATTGTCGGGACTGGCGCCGAAGCTGAGAGGGTAACGAAGGCGATTTGGGAGAAGATACCGGCTCTTTCTTGAGGAAATGCTGGAGGACGGCAAGCGGGAGGGCGCGGTCCCCGCGGAAGTTGACTCGGTAACCTGCGCGCACGTGATAATGGCGAGCCATACGGGAATGCTTGTCCAGTGGTTCATACATGGAGATTCTTTCGATGTGCCCGCCTTTGTAAGGACCGTTCGAAACTTTCTCTTGAAAGGTATTACCGGAAGGGAAGGATAATCTTTTTTTCGGAATAATGGACTGATCGGTCAGTCCACAGGAGGCTGGACATGGAACGTAGATGGCGCAAACTCTGGCCGCTTTGGGTCCCGAAGATTCTCACCGTGGAAAAGCCTACCTCTGAGTACATACGAGAATGGGCCGGGCTGACACCTGAAAAGATAGCGCTCAGTTTCTACGGGCGGGACATTTCGTACGCTGAGTTGAACCGAGCAATCGATGCGATGGCCTGGGCGCTGGTCGATTTGGGAGTCAAGAAAGGTGACCGTGTAGCCATTGACATGGAGAACTGCCCGCAATTTGTGATCGCCTATTTTGGGGCCCATAGGGCGGGGGCGATAGTGGCGCCCGTAAATCCGATGTTCAAGCAGGCGGAGCTTGAATACGAGATCAATGACGCAGGCGCGGAGACACTGATAGGTCTGGACCACCTTTATCCGGAGGTTGAAAAGATTAAGAGCAAGACCCCGCTAAGAAACGTGATCCTTACCTCCCTGAGGGATTACCTTCCGGATGAGCCGGTTTTGCCTCTGCCGTCGGAAGCGCAAGAACCGAAACGCTCTTTTCCCGGCACGCTGGATTTCCTAGACCTCATCGAAAGGTCTCAAGACGTTCCAATATGTAATGTCGTAGATCTGGAAGCGGAACTCGCTCTTTTGCAATACACGGGCGGCACCACGGGCATTCCCAAAGGGGCCATGCTCAGCCATTACACGCTCGCCTACGCAAGTGTAGGATCAATGTATTGGTATCGTCACAGGGAAGACGATGTTCATCTGGGTGTGACGCCGTTCTTTCATGTCATGGGTCAACAACAGTTGATGTGTACCCCCCTCGTGTCCGGGGGCCGGGTGGTTATTCTCTCACGGTTCGTTCCGGATGTGGTCGCTCGGGCCATTAGCCATTATCGCTGCACTTTTTGGGTGGGCGCTACCACCATGGTGATCGCTCTCCTGAGTCTTCCTAACATCAAGGATTACGATTTTAGCTCTTTTCGGTGTCTCTGGAGCGGAGGCACGCCAATATCGGATGAGCTTCAGAAAAGATTAAAAGAGCTTGCGCCAGGGGCAATTATCGGTGAGGGCTACGGACTCTCGGAGACCATAGCTCACGGGGGCGCTTGCACCCCGTTACACCGATATAAGCCGGGATTCTTGGGTGTCCCTCAACTCAACGATATCAGAATCATGGATTTGGCGACGGGAACCAAGGAATTAGGACCTGACGAGGAAGGCGAGATAACGATCAAGGGTCCGGCAGTGATGAAGGGTTACTGGAATAAGCCTGAGGAAACAAAGATGGTCCTGAGAGACGGCTGGCTCTACACGGGGGACATAGGGCTGATGGATGAGGACGGCTATGTGAAGTTCTTGGGGCGCACAAGGGAGCTGATCAAGTGCTCAGGCTACAGCGTGTTCCCCGCGGAGGTGGAAGAACTCCTTTTCAGGCATCCCGCGGTCCAGGAAGTGGCTGTGATAGGAGTAAGCGATGCTTACCGGGGCGAATCTCCAAAGGCCTTTATCATCTTGAAGCCGGAGTACGTGAACAAGATCAAAGAGGACGAGATCCTTGAATGGTGCAAGGACAATATGGCGGCGTACAAACGCCCCAGATTGGTGGAATTTAGGCAAGAACTGCCAAAGAGCGCTGCCGGGAAGCTGCTGAGGCGTATTCTGGTAGATGAAGAAAGCGCTAAGCCCAGCGGAACACAGGCATCTGGAAAGGATTAACGCTGGCCAATGGCCTTGCCGATGTGTCAGAGGACAAAAACCAAAAGAAGGAGGAAATCATGAGAAGGAGTGGGTACAGCGGTTTCGGTTTGTTTATCATGGCGTTTTGTCTCTTGTTTCTGGCCGGTCCGGTTCATTCACAGGAAAAGGTCATTCGGCTGAAATTTGCCACTTTTTCGCCCGCGATGAGTCCCCTGGCCGGCGTTGCCGAGCAGTTCTGCAAAGAGGTAGAGAAACGAAGCAACGGAAAGATGAAGTTCAGCTTTCATCCAGGTGGTTCACTGGCGCCGGCAAACCAGTCTTATGAAGCGGCTGTCCGCGGTATTACGGACATTAGTTTGACCGCTACGCAATGGACAGCCGGAAGGTTTCCCATGTCAGAGTTGATCCATCTTCCGCTGGGTGTGAAGACTTCCGTCCAGGCGACAAAGATGATGAACGCATGGTATGAGAAGTTCAAACCGAAGGAATTTGACGATGTAAAGGTGCTTTACCTGTTTGCCTCCGGTCCCAGTCATTTCATGACCATCAAGCAGCTTCCCTCTATAAACGATTTGAAAGGCATGAAGATCAGGGCCGCAGGGGATACGAGCAAGATCGTTACCGCAATGGGCGCGGTGCCGGTTTCGGTTCCCATAGCGGACGCTTACGAGGCATACCAGCGGGGAATCTGTGAAGGCGTACTCTTATCTGCAGAAACATTGAAGTCTTTTCGGTGGGGAGATCTACTCCACGGCCTTCAGATGAACGACGGAATAGGCGCGGTGAACGCCCTGTGTGTGGTGATGAACAAAAGAAATGGAGTTCCTTGCCCCCCGATATTCAAGAAGTACTCACCGAGGTGAGCCAGGAATGGATCGAGAGGACCGGGAAAGCCTGGGACGAAATTGACCGGGAAGCGATAGAGTATGCGGAATCAAAGGGCATGAAAGTGGTTAAGATTTCCAACGAAGAAGAGGCGATTACAGCGCAGAAACTCAAGCCGCTTCTTGATGATTTTGTGGCCAGGATGAAGAGCCAAGGATTACCGGGTGAGGAAAGCCTGAAATTCGCGATTGATTACATAAAGGCCCATCCATAGACCGCAGCGCCTTGAGGGCCCGGATCAGGCTAAGGTGAGGGTCGTCTCCTGACCTTAGTCTTTCCCTTGAGCGGCGAGGCAATTTCGTCGGCAGTTTTGACTCAGTGAGGACGAAAATGAAAGAGCGAGTCGAGTGGTTGTGCAATGTTATGTCAATCATAGCGGGGTTTATTCTTCTCGTTATGATAGGCGTCACCATGGCCGATGTCGTTCTGCGATATGTAGGAAGTCCGATCGTAGGCGCTTACGAAATCGTAGCTTTTCTGGGCGTTGCCGTTATCGGTTTTGCCATGCCTCGCGCTTCTGCCCTGAAAACACATGTCTATGTGGACCTGCTGATTGATAAACTTCCTGTTAAAACACAAAAGCTTATGAAAACCATCACGAGAATCCTGGTATTTCTCATGTTCTTGGGAGCTGCGTGGTACTTTATCCTTATGGGAAAAAACTATATCGCTACAAAGACCGTCACTATGAGCCTTAAAGTTCCCTTCTATCCGGTGGTGTTTGCTCTGGCGGCAAGCTGCATCGTCCAATGCTTGGTGTCGCTTTGCGAAATCTTCTGTGATGACGGAGGGAAAAAATGAATGAAATGGCGCTAGGCGTCGGTGCCTGTATTTTTCTTATATTTTTTCTTCTAACGGGTATTGAGATAGCATTTGGTATCTTGATGGTAGGTTTTGTGGGGTATGCTCTGCTCGATGGCTTTGATGCCGCCTACAGTCTTGTGGTTCAGGATTTCTTCGATGTTCTTTCCTCGTACAGCCTCACGGTCGTTCCGCTTTTCATGCTTATGGGACAGATCGCCTTCAACGCCGGAATCGCCCAGAGGCTGTACGATTCCGCATATAAGTGGGTCGGTCGCGTGCCTGGCGGCCTGGCCATGGCCACCGTTGTGGCAGCCACCCTATTCAAGGCCATGTGTGGGTCTACATTGGCCACGGCCGCAACTTTTTCAAGTGTGGCCATTCCTGAAATGACCAGATATGGATACGGGAAGAAGCTGTCCACTGGGATAGTTGCCAGCGTCGGCACCATTGGTATTCTTATCCCTCCGAGCATTACCATGATCATATACGGTATCATGACCGAGCAGTCTATTGGAAAGCTCTTTCTTGCGGGCATTATACCTGGTCTACTGATTTCAGCCTTCTTCATCGGCATAATCTACGTGTGGTGCAGAATAGATCCCACCTTGGGCCCAGCGAGCTCGGAGAGATTTACCACCCGAGAGAGGATTAGTACACTTCCCGAATTCTTCCCTGTTTTCATCATCTTCGCCGTGGTTATAGGCGGCCTCATGTTGGGGATATTCACACCGACAGAGTCCGGCACCATAGGAACAGTCGCAGTCTTGATACTGGCGCTATTAAGAAGGAGTCTGTCCTTCAGAGCATTTGTGAGATCGATTGATGAGTCCCTTAGAGCGGCGGTAATGGTGCTCATCCTTATAGCCTGCTCCGCTGTGCTCGGCCATCTCCTGGCGGTTACCGAAATACCTCAAGTTACGGGAGATTTTCTCGTCTCCCTTCCGCTTCATAGAGTGCTCGTCATGGTGATCATTTTTCTCTTCTATCTCTTGGGCGGGTCCTTTATCGATGATCTGGCCTTCATGATCCTGGTAACTCCGATCCTGTTTCCTGCCGTGCAGAAGCTCGGTTATGATCCAATATGGTTTGGCGTAATGATCGGGGTTACTTTGATGATCGGAACGATTATTCCTCCTGTTGCCATAAGCGTCTTTGTAGTGAAGAACATCACAGGAGAGCCTTTTGGGGTCATATACGCAGGCGTCGTTCCATTCCTAGCCAGTTTCGTCGTTGTTGGCGCTCTTCTGTTCCTATTTCCGGAGATAGCCACATTTCTGCCTAATATGATGCTGGGTAAGTAGGGGGGAAGCTGAGACAAAGAGATGCAACGGAACAATCTGAGTCGACTCGCTAGACTGACCGGTCAGTCTAGCCGGAACAAAAGACAATATATCAAGGAAAATTAGAAAAATGTATCGGAGGCAAAAATGGCGCTGAAGACACCACAAGAATACATCGAAAGTCTCAAAGATGGCAGGGTTGTTTACTGTAACGGCGAAAGAGTCCCGGATGTAACGAATCATCCGATTCTAAAGATCTGCCGCGACTGGATGGCAATGGATTATGTTTTGAATCTGGATACTCGCTACCAGGACCTTTTGACTGAATTGGATGAGGACGGAGAAAGGGTCAGCTTTGCGTTGATGCCACAACGAACGAGAGAGGACCTCCTGCGGCTCCGCGAGATGGTAAAGCTGTGGGCACGGGTCTGCTTCGGAAAGCCTTCGGGGGCGAAGTTTGTGGCCAAGGACGGTTTGAATGCAGTGACGGTGGTTAGCCCCCGAATCGACAAGAAATACGGGACCCATTACGCCGAAAATGTGGAAGCCTATCGCAAACACCTGCAAAAAAATGATCTTTCATTCGCTATGGGCTTGACCGATGTCAAGGGTGACAGGAGCCTCCGACCCTCTCAGCAGAAGCAGCACCAGGATTTTTACGTGCGAATTGTGGAAGAGCGCAAAGACGGCGTAATCGTGAGAGGGCGCGAAAACTCATATCAGCCAAGCGCCTCTCTGCAACGAGATATTAATCGCCCCCTGCCGGGCCATGAGGGAGGACGACAAGGCCTATGCCGTCGCCTTCGGGGTCCCTCTCAACGCCAAAGGTTTGACCTTGATCTCCGCGGAACCGGAGGTTAGCGAAGGAGTCAGCCTGTTTGATCATCCCATTGCCGGCAGTATCTTCATAAATGACGCAACGGTTATTTTTGAGGACGTCTTTGTTCCCAATGAGCGCCTCTTCTTGAAAGGCGAATGGGAATTCGCCGGACAGGTAGCGTACATGTTCGCCAACTTCCATCGCCTGAGCGCCGAGACATACAAGGCCATGGAACTGGAGCTGTTTACGGGGGCCGCTGCCCTGATGGCCGAATACAACGGCGTAGAAAAGGCGGCGCATGTTAGGGATAAGCTGACCTGGCTGGCCATGTATGCCGAAGCGGTGGAAACCCTGGGAAGGGCGGCCGTGGAACATTGCAGCAGCGAAAAGGACTCGGACCTTGTCTACCCGAATCCGATGATCGCCAACATCTGCAAATTTTACTTTGCCGATAACTGGCATCAGGCCACAAAATACATTCAGGACATTTCCGGCGGGATTGTGGCTACTTGCCCGTCTTCCAAAGATTACTTCAATCCCGAAACCCGATCCTTGCTGGACAAGTATTTGGGAGGAAAGGCAGGTGTTCCCACAGAAGACCGGCTCCGGATGGTCAAACTCGTCAGGGACCTGACCTCCTCCTATGAAGACGTGCTCACCATTCACGCCGAAGGATCGTTGGAGGCTCAGAAGCTTTCCATACTTACTTTAGCTGATTTCGACCGATACAAGGCGGCGGCCAAGAGGGCGGCCAGGATCGAGAATTCAAACAGCCATCCTGCGTATGCGCAGCTCCCGGAATTTCCGCCCCATTGGTAGTCGGAGTCGGCATAAAGAGGCAAGCTTTCCTCGCGGCAGACAGACAGCATGAAAGGTTGTTGTTACTGAAATTCGATGAACGAGGGAGAACCATCAAAATGGATAAAAGGGATCCGATTATCGTTTCCGCGGTCAGGACGCCTATCGCTTCCTTTGGAGGAGCGCTGAGAGACGTTCTTCATGAGCAGCTCGCCAGCACGGTAATGGCTGAGGTCTGTGACAGGGTGAACTTCCCCAAGGAAAAACTGGGCGATGTCTACTGGGGCGTGGTCATGGTCGCGCAGCGACGAGAACGGCCTGGCCCGATGCGCGGCCTTGAAGGCCGGCATACCCGAGCATGTCTCGGCGGTGCACGTCGGCCGCGCCTGTTGTTCCTCCATGGAAGCCATCCGGATCGCCTCCATGAGGATACGGCTGGGGGAAGGAGAGGCGATCCTCGCCGGTGGCGGAGAGAGCATGAGCAACGTCCCTTATTCGATAAAAAACGCCCGATGGGGATTGCGGCTCCGTCACCAGGAGTTGTCCGACGGCGTCTGGGACGGTCTATTCGATCAATATTCCGGCCTTATCATGGGGCTCACGGCCGAAAACGTGGCCGAACAATACCATGTCTCCAGGGAAGATCAGGATGAGTTTGCTTATGTCAGCCAGATGCGGGCTAAGAAAGCGCTGGAAGAAGGAAGATTTAAGGATGAAATCGTGCCGGTGGTGATTCCGGGTAAGAAGGGGAAAAAGGATGTCATCGTCGATACCGATCAGCATCCCCGACCGGAGACTACGCCCGAGGGGTTGAGCCGGCTCCCTCCGGCGTTCAAGAACGACGGCACAGTGACCGCCGGCAATTCGTCCGGAATGAACGATGGCGCCTCTGCGGTCCTGGTGACCTCCAGGGAATTGGCCGAGCAGTTGGACATGAAACGAAAGTGGCGAATTGTAGGATCTGTGGCGGTAGGTGTGGATCCACGAATTATGGGGATCGGGCCTATTCCGGCCATCCGGAAACTTTTGCAGCAGACGGGCTATCGCCTGGAAGATATCGAACTGTTTGAGATCAACGAAGCCTTTGCCGCGCCTTCTGTGGCGGTGGAGCGAGAGCTTGGTCTAAACAGGGAGATCGTCAATGTGAACGGGGGCGGCATAGCGCTCGGGCATCCCATAGGCGATACCGGATGCCGGCTGGTGGTCAGCCTGATCCACGAAATGGAAAAGCGAGGTCTGAAGCTCGGCATGGCGGCCCTCTGCGGCGGCAGCGGCCACGGCCAGGCAATCATCATAGAAAAGGCTTAAGGAAAGTAGACAAGGCATACTGAGCTTAGAAAGCGAGTTAACTGCCATGCAGGCAGAGTATAAGACCGTAAGAATAACTGTTCAGGACGGCGTGGCGGCGCTCACCATCGACAACCCACCGGTAAACCAGATGTCTCCTCAATTGAGCCGGGATCTGACCCAGGCGATTGACCGAATGTTTTGCGGACGCGGAGATCAAGGCTTTAATCCTGACCGGCGCCGGAAAGAATTTTGTCGCCGGCGCGGACATCACGGAACTCCAGGCCCTCAAGACACAAGGAGGAGGCCTTCCAGTTGGCTTGGACCGCGGCCGAATTATTCAACAGTATCGAGGCAGGCTCCAAACCGGTCATCGCAGCCATAAACGGAAACTGCCTGGGAGGTGGACTCGAAATGGCGTTGGCCTGCCACTACCGTGTGGCGGCCAAAGGCGCCCATTTGGGGCTGCCGGAGGTCCAAATCGGTGTGATCCCGGGAGCGGGCGGCATCCAGCGCCTGCCCCGACTGATCGGCCTTCCCGATGCCCTGGGGATGATCACCACCGGACAGTCCATCCCGGCGGAAAAAGCGCTTTCCATAGGACTCCTGGACGAATTGGTTAACCCGGATGGGCTCTTGGAAACCTGTCTGAAAGCGGCCCAGCGGTTCATTTCGGGCGAGTTGGATCGGACAGAAGCATATGACCGGCAATCGGAAGGATCGCTTGCCGGGTAACGAGGAAAAGAAGGCCCTGATAGAAGACTTCAAGACAAAGAATGCCAAGAGGTTCAAGGGCACTATCGCCCCCTTCAAGGCGCTGGAGGCCCTCGAGAAAGGTCTTTCCGACGATATGGAAGCCGACATCCGCCGAGATGTGGAGCTATTTAGCGAATGCGCCATTTCCGATGTGGCCAAAAACTTGATCGGGGTTTTCTTGAACACACGGGCAGCGGGCAGGCTTCCAAGAATCAACGGAGTCGAGCCGGCCCGAATTAAGAAGGTGGCGATGCTGGGCGGTGGAGTGATGGGCTCGGGAATCGTTCACCTGCTTATCAACAACGGTTTCGACGCAATACTGTGGGACATCAACGAACAGGCCGTTCAGAAGGCGCTGAAATCGGTTCGCAAGACTTTCGCGTTCGCGATCAAACAAAACAAAATGACCGACCAGGATCTGGAGAAGCTAATGGGGGAGCGCCTGACCACCACCACTTCTCCGGAAGACCTTAAAGAGGTTGACTTGGTGATTGAGGCTGTGCTGGAGGATATGAAGGTGAAGCAGGACTTATGGAAAAGGCTCGAACCTCTCTGCAAGCCTCAAACCATATTTGCTACCAACACTTCGGCCCTACCCATTACTGAAATGGCGTCAGCGCTGAGCGATCCAAGTCGGATGATCGGCCTGCATTTCTTCAATCCAGCGCATCGCATGCAACTCCTGGAAATCATTTGCGCCGAAAAGACTTCAAATCAGACCCTGGCCACATCCGTTGGCTTTGCACGATCGATCAGGAAGACTCCCGTTGTAGTAAATGACGGGCCTGGTTTTTACGTAACCAGGCAACTCATAGCCCTGCTAGTGGGATTCGTATATCTGGTCGCCGACGGAATGAATCGCGGACCAAATAGAAAAGGCGATGAAAGATTTCGGAATGCCCATGGGGCCCGCCGAACTGGACGATCTGAATGGAATCGACATTGGTTATCACGTCTGCAAAACTTTCGAGCAGAGACTCGGAGACAGGTACAGGGTTCACCCCCTCTCGGAACTGATCTATCAGACAGGCTGCTACGGGAGAAAGACCGGGAGCGGCTATATGGACTATTCAGGAGAGCATCCTGTCCCGAACAAAAAGGTTGTGGATGTTGTGCAAAAGTACCTGAGCGACAACGGCGTCTCGCCGAAGCAGGTTTCCGACAAGGAGATAGTCGATACGTTGCTTGCCCTGGCGATCAATGAGGCGGCCCTGATGATTGAGGAAGGAATATGCGACCGGCCCCAGGACATGGACCTGGCCATGGTATATGGCGCGGGCTTCCCTTCGTACAGAGGCGGGTTCCTCCGCTATGCCGACAAGTGGGGTGTTGCAAACGTGTACCACAAATTGGTCGAACTCGAGGGCCGGTACGGGTTACGATTCAGGCCGGCGGCGCTGCTCAAAGATATGGCCGATTCGGAAAAGAAATTTTACCAGGATTAGCGGAAGACATTGCGCCAAGTCACGACCTCGGCGTGGCGGCCTGCAATAGGGATTGGAATAAGGTCCGTGTCGGATAAACCGGAGTTGTGTCCGGTTCCAGGGGAGGTCGAAATTGCGCCGGCGACTCGATCTATTCGGGCGATTTTCCTAGAGTGACATCCACGGTCTGTGTCTTCTTTCCTCTCTGAATTTTCATCTTTATGACGTCACCCGGTTTGGATTCGGCCACGATGCCGGATAAGTGGCGTCCGTCACGGATCGACTTCCCGTCCGCGTCTACGATCAAATCTCCTTTTTTCAATCCAGCGTTGTATGCGGGAGCCGAGCCAAGCACTTCGTCGACAAACGTGCCGTGTGGTTGATTCATACCCATCTGCCTGGCCTGTTGTTCGGTGACATCTTGCACATATATGCCCAGCCACCCTCGACCCGTCTCTTCTTCTTGGTTCGCCGGTGAACGCATCAGTTCAGCCACATAATCCGACGGTATCGCAAATCCGATCCCTTTTCCGGACGCTATGACCGCTGTATTCACTCCGATGACTTCCCCTGCCATGTTGAAAAGAGGGCCGCCGGAATTTCCGGGGTTAATGGACGCGTCGGTCTGGATAAAATTGTCATCCGGGCCCAGGCCCAGAAATCGACCCTTACCGCTAACGATACCCACCGTGACGGTGCTGCCGAGTCCGAAAGGATTCCCCATCGCCAGTACCCACTCACCCACCTGCAATTGGGAGGAATCCCCCAAACGCGCTTTTTGCAGCGGATAAGGCGGCGCGATCTTCAGCAGCGCAAGATCTACTTTGGGGTGGACTGATATCACTTTCGCGTCCAACACCTTCCCCGTGGAGAGGGTAACAAGAATTTTGCTCGCTCCTTCCGCCACATGAGCATTGGTCACTATATGTCCCGCGGCATCCAGCGAAAAAGCCGCTGCCGAGACTATCGCTGGTAGCCCCTTCCCTGGCCCTCGCCCGATCATCAAAATAACGAGGGTTCAATCGAAACAATGGAGGCGGCGAAGCGGAACTGTTCCGGACCTGATGTCTTTCAATAGAGATGTTTACTACCACCGGGGTTATGTCCCTGATCAGCTCGATGAAGTCGGGACAGCCTCCCGGTCGCGGAGCGTCACGGCGTGGTGTGGCCTCATCGCCCCAAGCCGGAGCTATCAGCGCAGCGAACAGCGCCGGTATCAACAAACATATTCGTAGTCGGTAGCGCAGGGACAGAAAATTCATACCCTATCCCCTCAGACTTTATACGTACCTTCCCTAGCAGCATCAGGAGCGCTTGTCAACAAATCTCAATGCCGTTTGTTAACCTCTCAGCTACGTGGAGCCTGAGTTTGTCATTGCGAGGAGTGAAACGACGAAGCAATCTGTAGGCGCATGGCCATGCTAATCCTTCCAGAGGCGGGAGATTGCTTCGCTCCGCTCGCAATGACAATCTTCGGCCGTTCCCGTAAGCTGAATTGATATGTCACTTGCCCAAAATCAGCAGAAGTTCGCGGACTATTTTAGCTGCTGTTATGGTGCTTGCTCCGGACGGGTCCAAATCGGGATTGAGTTCAACGACGTCCGCGGCGACAAGATTTGCTCTGTCGAGAATACGAAAGAGCCTTTCCATGTCTTCATAAAACCAGCCCCCCGATTCCGGGTTTCCGGTTCCCGGGAGACAGGCCGGATCAAGCACGTCCAGGTCAAGACTAAGATACACAGGCGCGTCCGCTATCCTTTTACGCAACTCTTTTTGGCGCCCGCGATCCCATTGCATCAACGTTCCGTGCTCATACATCCAGCTGAATTCCTCTCTTGTTCCAGCGCGAATACCCAACTGAACCAACCGGTCCGCTCCAAGCCCCCGGGCTATCAGGTTCATCACAGTGGCATGATTGACCGAACTCCCCTCGTAGGTCTCTCTCAGGTCGGAATGCGCATCCAGGTGCAATATCAAAATTTCGGGGTAGGCGTCTTTCACGGCTTGCGCTATGGGCCATGTGAGAGTGTGCTCGCCTCCGATACAGAGAGGTTTGGCTCCATTCTGCAAGATTCCGGACGCGGTCTCGCGGATTTTTTCCAATGCCTGCTTCCAGAGGCAGACCCGGTAGGTCAACGTCTCCGACATCGGAAAAACGTATATCCGTCAGGTCCCTATCCAGCAGCGGTGAGTAAGTCTCGATGGAATCCGATGCCACTCGAATATGTTGCGGGGCTTTGCCGGTCCCTTTCCGGTACGTGCAAGTGAGGTCCAAGGGACACCCGAATAGGACCGGAGACCCCGTCAATATCTCTTTGGAGCTAAAACCGAGAAACGGCTGCGTGTTCATTATTGAATTGTATTCCTCACAATATCAATTTCCCCCCAGAATTCCCTTTTGCATCTCTATGTCATTGCGAGAGTTGAATGTGGGACAGTGATCTCGTCACGCCCTCAATTACGGGGCGCAATGATGCTGCGGCCCCACGGGCCCGTCCACAACTGCGGAGATCGCTGTCACTACGACCCATCTGCAATGACATGGGTAGCATTTTGATCATTCAATCAAACGTTCGACAAACGCCGGCAACGCGAAAGCGCCACGATGCACAGCAGGAGTATAGTATTGCAGCTCCCCGCGAGCCAAACGCAGATTACTCGGCGCTTGTCCAATGGGATCCACGTCCTGAGAACAAAACGTGAAGGACCATAGCCCCCCCGGATAGCTGGGCACTGTGGCCAGGTACGGATGAACCGCCGACCGGCCGAACACCTCTCTCAAATCGGTTACCGCTTTTACAAATTCCTTTTCCATAAGCAAAGGGCTTTCAGTTTGCAGCACTGCGACGCCGCCTTTTCTGAGGCTCCTTTTTATGGCTTCATAAAAAGTTCTTTCAAAAAGCGCGGCGCCTGGGCCCACAGGGTCTGTGGAATCCACCAGAACAAGGTCGAATTCGTCTTCGAACCTCGCGACATACGCCGCGCCGTCATCATTAACGACCTGAGCGCGGGAATCGGAAAGGCCGGCCGATATTTCAGGAAAATACTCGAGGCATGACTCGACAACCATCGGATCAATTTCACATAGCGTGACCGATTCCACTCCCGGGTATTTCATTGCCTCGGTGACCGCTCCTCCGTCTCCGCCGCCTATGATAAGAACTTTGCGCGCGTGAGGCAGGACCGACATGGCAGGATGGACCAGCATTTCATGATAGATGAACGAGTCCTTCTCCGTAACCATGAAGCATCCGCCCAGGATTAAGACCCTTCCCAGGCCTTCGGTTTGAAAGATTTCGATCCTTTGAAACTCACTGACTCGATCAAACAGTTTTTCCGAATAGCGCACGGAAAAGGCTGTCTGGTCTTTCCATATTTCGGTAAACCATTCTGATTCCATCAAGGACATAACACCACCGCGGCAAAGACCGCCCCCACCCTGCTAACAGTGAGAGTAGCCGAAATGCTCTTTATTTCACGAATGCGCAATCCCCGTATGTCTTCCATACCTTCCCGCACCATTTCCCGAGTAGCACGCTCACACAATTCAGCGTCTCCTATTCGGCTGCATTCCATTATCAGACCGGGCATCGATGGATCCGTCGGAATGCCGACCGCAACCGAGGCAGAAATGCGTGTCCCCGGCTCAGAAGAAGTCAAATCTCCATAAGCCAACGGAACCAGGGAGCCTTTGGGCAATTCGTAAGGCTCGATTTCTATACATCCGGGAGGCAAAATACTACTCAATTTAATGAGATTCGTATTGCCGATTTTGGCGTTCAAAAGGGCCGCGTCAAACGCGTTCAATTCCGTTGACGCTTCGCCGAAACCGGAAGTAAGAAAGAATTTCGTGGGCAAAGGACCAAACATCAAACAGCCTCCTCATGGAGAGATTTCTTGAAAAGATCCGGGGAACCCTTTTTTGTGTAAAAAAGGGTTCCCCGGCCCCTTCCCAAAAAACTCTAACATTGTATGACCTTAACCAGCAAGATGTTCCGTTGACGCCGGGAAAACACTCGCAGTTCGCATCCCGTGTCTACTACCAGCCTCCCCTCGGGGTAGCAGCCAATAGTCTGAAGGAGTTTGGGGAACGTCCTCGACGTGCCCGTGTAAGAATCCGCATGCCTGCAATGCGATCCAGAATTTTCTGAATCCCCAGGCAGGATTTTCAGGATTCCGCCGCAAGAACTCGTTTGCAAAAGAGTTTTCCTCCTGATGATCTCTAATTCTTTCAAAAAAATCCTTGCGTCAAGCGCGCGGGCCCCGGAAGGAGAGACCAAAACCGGATTGATGTCAATGGAATCAATTTCCGGAAAATTCACCATGAGCCACGCCACTCGGGCAATGGCGTCTTTAAGCGCGTCTCTATCCACCGGCGGCAGCCCGCGAACCCCCCTGAGAATCTCGGAGCCTGGTAATTCCTCTATCATTTCCTCTATTTCGGCTTCAGGCAGCGGAGCTGTTCTGAGAGACATTCGGGCCAGGACCTCCACCATTATACCACCGTGCCCAACCAGGACCACCGGTCCGAAATGGGGGTCCCTCTTTCCCCCCGACGATCAATTCGAGATCGCCCGGCTCCCTGAGCGACCATCCGTTGAACTATGAGACCGCGCAGGCCCCCGGCTGAAGAAGATTGGATCCGTTTCGTCATTTCGCCAGCGGTTCGCTCAAGCGCTTCACGTTCCGTAATTCCCAACACGACGCCACCCACGTCCGATTTGTGAGAAATCCCTTCAGCAACCACCTTCAGAGCGTAAGGGCCTGCAAATTGAGGGAAAGCCGGGCCCAAACGAGCAGGGTCTTCTATTAGGGCAAACTCCGGCGCATCCAGACCGAGCGCCTGCGCTATGCCCAGGGCTTCATGGAGCAAAATTGATCGCCGCTCCTTAGCAACGGAGTCTATCCGGGCCCGAATGCTCGCCGTGTCGGGTAGCGGGTCGGGAGGAGTTATTTCCTTATTGGCCGCCAGAAAAAGCTTGCGCTCATTATATTTGATCGCCATATCCAACGCGGCCACCGCCCTTTCAGGACTGACAAAAATGGGATAATTCAAGTCCTGGTGCAACTCCGCGAGCTCGGCTTGGCGAGTGTATAGACACAATGCAACCGGTTTGGAGTATTTCTCCGCGAGGTCGCCCAATGATTGAAGGAGCCGTCTGGTACCTGCGCCTTCATACCCCGGGGCATAGGTGTGCAGAAAAAGGACCCCGTCAATATTTTCCTGAAGGAGGGTATTTTCGATGATCCAAATATAAAAATCAAAATCGAACAGGTCCCCTAGATCAAGCGGATTACCCAAACGTATGACATCAGCGCGCACGTGCTTCCGAATTTCGCCGAGAAATTTGTCGGTAAAAGGGGGCAAATCGAAACCTTGAAGATAGGCCGCATCCGCAGCCATAACAGCATGCCCGCCCGATCTGGAGACAATCCCCAGGTTCCTTCCTTTCATGCGTGGTATCTGGAGCACTTTTACAAAATCCAGGTAGCTGTGCATCTCTCGGAATCTCATTATGCCGGCCTGCGCCAGGGCGGCGTCGACCACCTTATCATCATTGGCCAGAGCGTCGGTATGAGACTGCGCAATAACTCGACTCAACGAGCTAATATTGGATTTGTGAACTATAATCGGTTTAGGAGAAGCCTTGCCCAATTCAGTGAGGCGTCTGCCGTCCGTGATCGACTCAAGATATGTACAAATTACCTCGGTATCCGGGTCTTCAATGTAGTATTGAAGCATCTCGTTTTCATCAATATCCAATTTGTTACCGACCGCGGCAAATTTGCTTGTTCCAAGACCCTCCCCTTGGAACATATTCAAAAGCGACAACGCGACTCCACCACTCTGGGCGATAATACCTATATTGCCGCGACGAATCGCTTTCCCCATGGGGCCGAAAGGCACAGCCAGTCCATTGGCAGTGTTCATGATCCCGATACAATTCGGTCCTATAAATCGGATTCCGTACTCTTTGGCTATGGATTTCAGTTCTTCGCTCAGTTGACGCCCGTCGGCCCCAAATTCTGCGAAGCCCCCACTCTCGATGATAACTCTCCTGATTCCCCTCCGGCCGCATTGTTCAAGGATACCGGGGACAGTTGGGGCTGGCGTGAGAATCACCGCCAAGTCGAGCGGCTCGTCGATTTCGTCCAACGATTGGTGGATACTGTGGCCAAAAAACGCGCCCCCTTGCGGGCCCACCAGACGCACCACACCGGTAAACCCACATGTAAAGAGGTTCCTTGCGATCTCCTTGCCCAGGTTCGTCAGCCTTGTCGAAACCCCTATCACCACCACCGAAGATGGATAAAATAGATCCTTCACTGGCGCCTCGTTCATTCCGATTTGGAGTCTGTATAAAATACTCGGCCGGCGCCCGACTGAAAAGAATTTTTTTGATTTTCAAATCAACGCGGACAAAATTAACGAACGTGAAAAATGGGATAAGGAAATGAGCCGTATCCAATCCCATGACAGGGGAGCTGGACAGACGGACAAGCAGTCTTGAACCCGCATGGAACACCTTGCTCCTGAAAGCCGGGCGGACGGCAGGGGACCGCACAGGGATTTTCAGCAGGCGGGAAATAACACGGGGCCTCATAGAACTGATTGATGCACTGGGCATCGCGATAACAGCCGAAAGTGAATAACGCGGAGGCTGGTGTTGAAAACAACGCGACAGAGCAGACCAACAGCAAAACAGTGATGACAACCATACGTTTCATATTGATCTCCGGATAACGACAAAATCCTTAAACATAAACTTCAAGACAACGTTACTGATATTTAATCAATATGATAGCATCATAAGCTTCATTATGTCAATTATTACATTCTGAATAGCTAAGGTATTGGTTAAAGCTGATAAGTGGCTGCATTTGTGGGGCAGGCTTTCCAGCCTGCCTGTCCCAACTTGCTAATAATGGCAGGCTGGAAAGCCTGCCCCACACTCACCAATTTCCCCATTCGCTCGGTCTCACGATGAGGATGACTTGCCCAATATTTTTCCTCGACCACTATTTGACCTTTTGCTTATTGGGTGACAGACTGTACATGAATATACTCAATCAAGAGCGGATATCCGGTCCAAACGGAATTGATGGAGAGTTAAATATGCCGAAATTTGTGGTGCGTAGGCCCGGACCGAATGTGCGTCGGCAGGGGCAGCAAAAGAAACAATTCGAAAGCTTGAATGCCGTTGAACTCTACTGCCCGAAATGCGGCAGATCGATGCCCGTCCGGGAACGTCTCCTGCTGGTGCTTCCGGAAGGCGACAAATACGAGTACCTGTGCGTTCGCTGCGGGACCTCCGTGGGTGACAGAATTGTCAAAGGTGAGCCCAAACGCCTTATTATTACATAGATGCTTGGATGCCGGGACGTCACACGGGACAGACTGGAAAGCCTGCCCCAGATATCTCGGCGCGCAGGAAAACAAATGTTCAAAGATAGTAAGGCATTTAGCAGCTTTTCCGTAAACGATTTGGAGAAGGCTAAAGAATTCTATGGTGAAACACTGGGATTGGAGTTGGACGAAACGCCTGAGGGGCTGGATGGACGGCTCGCGGGCGGAACCAGAATATTTATATATCCCAAATCCAACCATATTCCGGCGACGTTCACGGTCCTTAATTTTCCGGTAGACAATATTGAACAAGCGGTGAGCGAATTGACAAAGCGCGGTGTGCGCTTTGAGATCTATAAGGAAGGCGATCTTAAGACAGACGAAAGAGGTATTTTCCGGGGTGGAGGACCTACCATAGCGTGGTTCAAGGACCCCGCGGGCAATTTTCTGTCCGTGGTTGAGGAAAAATAGGCACGCTTCAGTGTGAATTTCATGCCATCCGGGATTTCAACCTTGCGGCTCGTTGTTCAGTCTGTAATCTGGACCGGGATTTTGTTTGCTTTACCTTTCGCCGGAGCGGGGACGTTTGCCTGCCGGAGGGGTGGGCGTCGCAGCGAGTTTCGTAGGGATTGCCGTGCGGCGGATATCTGGGTACGTGCCCTGCCAGAGTGGGAGCTGTGCTAACTGCTGGACGGCAGGCTGCAGAGCCTGCCCCACATTCTCGGCATGTTTGCCTTAATCGTGAACTCATCTTCATCTTGCCCATATGGGCGCCATCAGGTTTTTCATCTTCTTTGTCCTGGCCTTAAGCCATTCGTCACCCGGGAATTGGCCGTGTGAAACGCGGTTTCGGAGTTCCTCGGTGAGAGGATGATGCGGGAATTTTTCTCTAAATTCTTCGTAAGTCTTGGAAAATTCTTGATAGACTGAAGCCATAGCAACCTCCAAACATGACTAGGTAGAAAAGTCCTAGTCAGTTACTATTGACTCTAGACAATATATTTTAGATTATGTTTCATATATTATAATTTGTTTTTAAAGGATATTATATGAAAATCACAGCCGGGCGGAAATGTCTCCTTCACCCCAATTCCCCCCTTCTCTAAAGAGCGGCGGAGGGGGGATTTGCATCTGCAGGTCGAAAATCCCCCTAAATCCCCCTTTAGAAAAGGGGGACTTCTAATGAAGCATCTTGGGCATCTGAATCCGAACTGGGGTCATTTCGTCGTGCGCAAACAAAAGAGGCGGCCATTCGGCCGCCTCGCATCACTTACTCAGTGGGGCTCGTCAAGAGACCCTGAACTTGTAAACCTCGTTGGTGTGAGGATCGATTACGTGCACAGCGCACGCGATGCAGGGATCGAACGAGTGGACTGTCCTCAAGACTTCCAGAGGCTTCTTGGGGTCCGCCACCGGTGTGCCGATGAGCGCGTTTTCCACAGGCCCTTTCTTTCCTGCGCTGTCCGTTGGGCCCAAGTTCCAGGTCGAAGGCACTACCTGCTGATAGTTCTTGATTTTGCCCTTTTCGATGTTCACCCAATGGCCTAAGGAGCCTCGAGCGACGTCGTTCAGGCCCATGCCCTGCCCGTTAGTGCTCTCATCGAGCTTATAAGAAGTGAAGGTTTTGGTATCGCCCTTCTTAATATTCTCGATCAGGTCCATGACCCATTTTTCGGCAATTTTGGCGTTGACCAGGCACTTAATGCCACGAGCCCCGATGCGACCGAGAGTGGAGAACAAGGCTTCAGGCCCGACTTCAAGTTTCTTGAGCACCATGTCCGTGGTATCTTTGATCTCTTTATTGCCGCCCACGTACGAAACAAGGCACTGCGCCAGGGGGCCGACTTCCATCGGCTGGCCGTCGTACCTGGGCGCCTTCAGCCATGTGTATTTCCCGTCCTTGGATTGCGTGTCGGGGACTGCCCCTTTGAGTTTTTCACCCATCAACGGTTTGGTTTCTCCCACAGAAGGATGAAGCGGTTTGTCTCCTTCATACCAGGCTCGCTTCACGTCTTCCGTGATCTTTTGTGGGTCAACGTTGACCAGTTTAAGCTCTCCGTTCATGATAATGCCTCTGGGGAAATAGAAAGAGCCCGGTTCATTGTCGGACTGCGGGAAATCGCCATAAGACAAGAAATTCTTATTTCCGCCGATCGCGGCCCAATCCTTGTAGAAAGAGGCTACAGCGAGAAGATCGGGAATATAGACCTCTTCTATAAACTTGATCTGCTCGCGTAACATGAACAGATATTGGGAGATGCGATCCGCATTGAGTTGCTCTATTACGGTTACGCCACCGGGCAGATGCCCTTGCAAGTGGGGGTTTTTCGCGCCCCAAATGGCTGTCATCTGGGCCGCGTGCACCTGCTGTCGCAAATTGTCCAGATAATGTCCCACCGCCATCAGATTGGCTTCCGGAGGCAGCTTGTACGCGGGATGTCCCCAGTAAGCATTGGCAAACGGGCCGAGCTGGCCGGAATCCACAAAAGCTTTCAGCTTGCCCTTGAGCCCTTCATAATACTTCTTGGTTTGAGGTCTGCCGCTGACGTCGGATGACAGGTCGGCCGTTTTGCCGGCATCGGCGCCCAGGGCGGATACGACATCCACCCAGTCCAAGGCGCAGAGCTGATAGAAGTGCACCGGATGGTCGTGCATGTTCTGAGCCGCGTGCGTCAGGTTACGGATTATTCTTGCATTGGGAGGTATTTTGATCTTGAGGGCGTCTTCGACCGCTCGAACTGACGCCATCGAGTGCACCAGGGTGCACACTCCGCATGAACGTTGAGTTAAAAGATGGGCGTCACGGGGGTCCCGGCCCTGGAGTATGATTTCAAGCCCTCTAAATAGAGTGCCAGTGCTCCAGGCGTCCTTCACCTTGCCGCCCTCGACTTCCACTTCTATACGTAGATGCCCCTCAATCCTGGGAATGGGGTCAACGACCACTCTTGCCATGGTTTCACTCCTTCTTGATAAACTTGGCTAATTGATTGGAGTATTTCCGGTTCCGCTGTTTCGCTTATGATTTTTGCACGTAGAACGGGCTCATTTGGTCCCAGAACCCCTTCTCGCTGCATCCTATGCAGGGATGCCCGGCGCCTATGGGCCAGTTGGTGCCTTGATTCCATTTGATGATGGGGCAATTGTGATGGGTCTCGGGACCCTTGCATCCCATCTTGTAAAGACACCAGCCCTTGGCGGCTCCCTCATCTCCGAATTCTTTTACGAATTCTTCGTTCTCGAAATGTCCTCTTCTCTCGCAATTGTCGTGAATCAATTGGCCATAAGCGAACAGCGGACGGCCGCTGTTATCCAGCGCAGGCAGTTTACCCAGCAATAAGTAGTGGACGATGGTAGCGACCATGTTGTCGGCGTTTGGCGGGCACCCATTGAGGTTGACGGTCTTAATGCCCAAAGCTTCTCCAACCGATTTTGCTTCGGTAGGATTGGGCGCTGCGGCCTGAACTCCGCCTGAGCATGCGCAGTTGCCGACGCATATGACGGCTGCCGCGTCTTTACAAACGTCCTTGGCGATTTCCAGAAATGTCTTGCCGTGTATCTTCCCGTACACGCCGTTGTCTTTCGTGGGTATGGCCCCTTCCGCGATCACCAGGTACTTGCCTTTCTGACTCTTCACGTTATCACTCAGGATCTGCTCGGCCTGATCTCCTGCCGCGGCCATAACCGTTTCACAATAGGCCAGGTCAATCGTGTCCAGAATGATGTCAGCGGCCCAGGGATAAGTGGTGCGGATGAATGACTCGGTGCAGCCGGTGCATTCAGCAAAATGCAACCACAAAACAGTGGGTCGCTTGGCAGTTACCGCGTGGGCGATCTTGGGGACAAATGACATCGGGAGCCCAAGAACGGTGGCCATAAGCCCGCAGAACTTCATGAAGTCTCGCCGGTTAACCCCTTTCAACGCGAGCCTCTCCGGAACGTCAATACGTTGTTCCATACTTAACCTCCTTGCATTGAGTGTTGAGCATTGACTGTCGGCTATATTGATACACGTGGGTCTGACGCACATTAATAGAACGGCGTTCCCCGCCTAACCCCAGGCACACGATAATTAACTGATCTTACTGGAAATTGACCAACCAAGACGCTCGATACCAAGAACAAAGTTCAGCTTAACGAAAAACGACCCGGAAGGCAACACAAATTTCACAAACATTGCAGTGTGTTACTAATTCGCACGTCGTGCTACCAACTCAGAGGCTACGACTCACCGCCGCAACAGTCTCTTCAATCTCAGCATCTCCATGGGCCGTACTTACAAACCACGATTCAAATGGCGAAGGCGCCAGATAAATTCCTGCGTCAAGCATATTTCCAAAGAATTTGGAGAACCCGGCCCTGTCGGATTGCAGCGCTTCCTCGTAGGACGAAACCGGGCCGGGATGGAAGAATACTGAAAACATCGATCCCACTCGATTGATGGTATGCGCTATGCCTTTCTCTAGAAAGGCCTGTTCAATTCCTTTGACCAGCATCGAAGATTTTCGTTCCAACTCTGCATAAGGATTGTCTCTGCGAAGAATCCGAAGAGTGGTTAAGCCTGCCGTCACGGCCAACGGGTTCCCTGACAAGGTCCCCGCCTGATAAACCCCGCCGACCGGCGCGAGTTTTTCCATTATTGAGCTAGGACCACCGAATGCGGCGAGGGGCAGTCCGCCACCGATTATTTTTCCGAGGCACGTCAGGTCGGGCTTAACCCCGTATAATTCCTGCGCGCCGCCAGGGGCCACACGGAAACCGGAGATAACTTCATCAAAGATCAGAAGAGACCCGTATCGGGAACACAGTTCTCTCAGGCCTTCCAAAAAGCCTGCTGCAGGAGCCGCCACTCCCATGTTGCCCGCCACGGGTTCCAGAATCACTGCTGCGACATTGGCGCCGTTCTTCTGCAAGTAGGAGCTGACCGCTTCCAAATCATTAAAAGGAAATACTACAGTTTTTTCTACAACACCGGTCGGCACTCCTAAAGAATCGGGAATTGCAAAAGTGGCGGCTCCGGAGCCTGCCCGCGCCAGGAGTCCGTCACTGTGGCCGTGATAGCACCCGGAGAATTTTATGATTATGTCTCTGCCGGTGTAACCTCTGGCCAATCGTATGGCGCTCATGGTGGCTTCGGTTCCGGAATTCACCAGTCTCACCATCTCAATGGAGGGAACCATTTCACGGATTAGTTCCGCCAGTTCCACTTCCCGCTTCGTAGGAGCGCCGAAAGAGGTCCCGTCCTTCATTGTCCGTTGGAGGGCTTCCAGAATTTCCGGGTGAGCGTGGCCGAGGATTAGCGGGCCCCAGGAGCCGACATAGTCTATAAATTCATTGCCATCTTCGTCGATAATCCTGCATCCCTTGCCGGAGCGTATAAATCGAGGAGGTAAGCCGACAGCTTTAAAAGCCCGTACCGGAGAATTGACCCCACCGGGGATTAGTTTCATCGCTTCGCTGCAGTAGTTTTTCAGAATTCGTCGTGTCGCTCATTCTTCGTCAGTCTCCTCACTGAAATAGGTCATGCTGATTTTTTTTAGTTCTCGCTCGCTAAAGAGGATTTCATATTCGGTTATCCCTGTTTTCTCTGCCATTTTCCGCACTATTTCCAGAAAATCCGACTCGCTTGAGGCATGCGCCATCGTAAAGAGGGTCCCTCCCTTTTCACCGAAAGCGGGTCTCTCGTAACAGTGAGTGACTTCCGGGAATTTGGCCAGAGTTTTGCCTGTTTCGTCCAGCCGTTGCGGGATCAACCTTCCATACCACCATGCCATTGTATCCGATTCCGGCCTCAATATGCCTGATCATTGCCCCTAATCTGCGGATGACTCCTTCATCCATCATACGACGTATCCTTAGAATGACCTCCGATTCGGTGGCGCCGATTTCCCCCGCGATTCGGGCATAAGGCTCGGGAGAATCGTCGAGGTCACCTTGCAGCGCTACGAGAATTTTCTTATCAATTGTATCGAGTTTTATGTGAGACAATATCTTGGCTCCGCGCGCCTATTAGGCTAGTATACATTGAAGGTCTTGAAGACATGCCGGGTGAACTCTATGTCCTTCCCTCCCCGCACACTTTCAAGACCGTCAATTTGCCGGGACTGTCACTCCCCCCAGCAGGGCTCCCTTGCAGGCGGCGAGCAGACTGCTGGCTTGCGAAGCCCCACACTCAACCCGTGCACCTTAAGCGGCACGGGTTGAAAATCATAGGAGTTTTTGGGGAGGGGTCCGGGGAGGCCCTTTTTGCAAAAAGGGCCTCCCCGGCTATTCTCCAAAAAACTCATGGATTTTGCAACCGACTGCTTTATGCACAGAGAAAAAGCCCCACTTTGCATTGTGTTCCCGATGGGAATCGAGGCGTATCCCTTCCTCAAACGCGTTGAAGTGATTCGCCGCTGGACCCGAAACAAGGCTGTATATCGAGAAGCCTTTTTTGAAGGACATTCGTTGCTTATCGTTCGCAGCGGCATCGGTCCCATCAGGGCCGCCGCCGCCGTCAGGGGCCTGGAAGCGCGGCCTTCGGCAATCCTGAGCGTGGGAACCGCTGGAGGCCTCGCATCGGACTCCCGAATCAGGGACATCGTGGTGGCTTCTGAAATCGTGTTCAAGGATCAACCGGACGATATTCTCAAGTGCTCCGAAGAATTGGTCCGAGCGGCCGCCTCGGCTTGCGGTTCAGAGGGGCTCCGATTTCGGATCGCCCGGATCGTCACCAGCTCCAGCGCGATAATAAGCAGCTCAGAAAGGCGCCAACTTCATGAGTTGACAGATGGTCACGCTGTGGACATGGAGAGTCACGCCATCGGGTTGGAAGCAGCCAAAATGGGCGTCCCTTTTACCGCTTTTAGAGTTATTTCCGATGATGTGACTTCTGCGCCATTTCCTGAACCACTTCTGCTTAAAGAGTTGTGGCGGCGACCCACTCAGTTCGCCTCAATATTGCCCGCGGCTTTCAAGTGGATGAAATTTATCAAGGGTTTCCGAAAGTCCATCGAACAACTTCCGCCAGGGCTGGTTCGTTTTATACGAAACTCCGGGAAACCATGAGATCTCTGCCTGTGAAATGCGATTTTCCAATCTCACTTCCGCTCACAACGAAAATAGTTGCAACTGGCTCCATTACTTGCTTGACAAATGGATCGGCAGGGTCTAACATGCGCTCGCTAGCCTTGCAATCGCCCGGCGGAACGACTGTATCCTCCTTGTTTGGAGCCATACCCTTTTGTCACAATCCGTCGGGCTTCTTTTTGCCGAAGCATAGCAATTTAATTCTGTGGCTCTGAAGGCGATTGAACATAGGATCGTGGTCAATCTACAGCAATTTTTGCCCAACCGGTTAAGGCGCCAAATTATGTAACATAGGATATGAATCCCGACAACACACGATTTCCCGGTTTTAAGTCCGATAGCCGCTCGGCTTCATCCGGCCCTATTGAGCCCGGACCGCGACCTGACCCTGCCCTCCAACCCGACAGCCGCAAGAAGTTATGAAGCGGATCGTTCCGGGCTGGTTTTGTTTCTTGGGATCCTATCCCTATTCATGTGCGGTCCCGTCGGCCTTGCAGCATGGATCATGGCCTCTTCCGATTTGCGAAAGGTGCGCAAGGGGCTTCTACCTCCCGAAAAGGCCGGTATTTTGAAGGTAGGGCGGGCGCTCGGCGTCATAGGGACCGTGATTTTCGTTTCAGTTATCATCTCCGGGGCCTTCATGTTAGAAAAACAATTTGGCGATCTGCCTGGAATGTTCAAAGATACACCGCTTGCGGCTGACCAGATGATTTTTGCCGGTGAATGGCTGGGAAAGGAGGGGACTGTAATAAGGATTCAACCGGACGGCAGAGCGGATTTCAAAGGAAAACGCTCTACCATAACCGGCGGGCGGGTGAGCATCAAAGGCGAATCCATGTCTATCGGCATTCTCGGTTTTTCCAAGAGCTGGCGCATAGACGCGCGTCCCCACCTGGAAGACGGGAACTGGACTATGCGACTCGATGGAGAGACATTTGTCAGGAAATCGGAAGGGCAGTTTGTTATTTAGCTAGGTCATTTCCGGAGAGGCGCCCTCTTTGCTGAGCAGCTTCCGGAAATGGTACCCGAAAATCATCATTGAAACAGCCTCGCCGAAGGACCTGCGATGAAACATAAAGGCCTTGAACAGCATCTTCCAATAGTAAATCTTATTGCTCCACTTATCGAGAATGCCTAGATAGAGAATCGAATTCAAGAAGGCAGTCATCTCTAACCAGGTTATTTTGCGCCGTCGTATAGGTTTGTAAGTCGCTAGAAACTCCAGCACACGTGCGTAATATTCTTTTGGAGAATATATATAATTCAGGACTGCGTCATATCCTTCCTTCAGGATCTTAGGATCCATCTTGGGAATGAAATTCATGGACCCGTCGCAGTTGTCTCCGGAGCCATCCCCAAGGAGGCGCCCTTCTTCTTTCAGTCGCCGGTACAGCCGGCTTCCCGGAGGGGCGTTGAGCAGGCCGATCATGGCTTTTACGACGCCGCTGTTCTGAATGAATTTTATCTGGCGGTCGAAAATATTCGGCGGGTCATTATCAAACCCTATTATAAAGCCGCCCATCACTTCCATTCCGTTTCGCTGGATAGTCTTCACAGCTTCCACCAGATCCATTGAGCGGTTCTGGTGCTTACCGCATTCCGCAAGACATTCTTCCGCCGGCGTCTCCAGCCCAAGAAATACCGACTCAAAGCCTGCCGCAGTCATAAGTCCCATAAGCTCTTCATCCTGAGCTAGATTCACAGAAGCTTCAGTGAACAACGAAAAAGGGAATCCTTTGGGTTCTTGCCAGAGCCTAATCGCCTTGAGCAACGATTTGACCTTGATCTTATTCCCAATAAAATTGTCATCCACCATAAAGACGCGACCACGCCAACCCATTTCATACAATATTCCGAGTTCGCGAATCATCTGGTCATTCGATTTCACTCTCGGCCGCCGACCGTTCAGATTAACGATGTCACAGAATTCACAATCGAATGGACAGCCCCTCGAGTATTGAACCGACATGGAAGCGTATCGCTTCATGTTTATCAGGTCCCACCGAGGCAAAGGGGTCGACGTGATGTCGGGTCTTTCATCCGTATTATAAATGTGGCGGGGATTTCCCGCTGTCAGATCTTTCACGAATAATGGGAACGTTATTTCAGCTTCATTAAGAATTAAATGATCGACGTCATCGAACTCTTCCGGGGAGCTTGTAAAGAGCGGCCCGCCGGCGACAACAGTTTTGCCGAACTCGTGGCAGCGTGCGACGATCTCTCGTACGGATTCCTTTTGAATCATCATTGCGCCGATAAAGATCATGTCGGCCCACTGAATTGTTTGGTCAGTGAGGCTTTCCACATTCGTATCGATCAGTTTCAGGTCCCACTCTTTCGGGAACATGGAGGCGACCGTCAACATTCCCAACGGGACATGCGCGGCGCTCTTCCCGATGATCTTCATGATATGCTTAAAACTCCAGAATGTATCCGGTATCGTAGGATAGACCAGTAAGGCTTTCATTAATTGTGTCCCTTTGGTTGGCTTGAATTCATGCCAAGGAAGTATATGTTACGGTATACGATACTAGCGTCCGGGTCAAGGGGATTGCACAAAACGGCCTATCCATCAGGCTATCGGAGATCCATAATGGAATTGTGGGGCAGGCTTTCCAGCCTGCCTATGGTTGGTTCCGGGTAATGGCAGGCTGGAAAGCCTGCCCCACAAAAGGAGTTCCTACCTCATTGTTTACAAGCCGGCCTGAAGATCATTTATTACTTGGGGCTGCGCTACCTTTTGTTGGCGAAGCGCCTGGAAGGCCGCCCGGGTTATCCAAGAATCGCAACAGAGAAGAATCCGGGCGGAGCAGCATCGTGGTGTCGGCGCCGAAGGCCTTCTGGTACACATCCAGATGCCGGACAAAGGAGTAGAAATCCGGGTCCTTGCCGTAAGCCTGGGCATAGATAGTGGTAGCCTCCGCGTCGCCCTGGCCTCTCAGAGTTTCCGATTGTCTGTAGGCCTCGGCCAATAGAATCTCCTTCTCCTTATTGGCATTAGCCTCTGATTTCCTTAGCCTGCTCTTCCCCTTCGGCCCTATAACGTTTCGCGATTCTTTCCCGCTCGGCTTTCATTCTGGCGAATACGCTGGCCTGGACTTCTTCGGGGAGGTCGACTCGTTTAATTCGCACATCAATCACGCGAATGCCGAATCGCCGGACCTCTTCTCCCGCTCGCTTGGTTACCAGATCCATAATTTTTTCACGATCTTCACGTATAAAGCTCTTGAAATCGCGTTTTGCCACTTCCTGGCGAAGCGCGGTCATTACTATATTGTTCAATCGAGCCATAGCTCCAATCTGGTTCTTGACCGTTTGATAGAACACCAGGGGTTCTTCTATTTTCCAGCGGGACACAGTGTCCACCGTGAGTCGCTTCTTGTCGAGCGTGATGTACTCCGCGGGTCGAGCTTCCGCGGCCAATATTCTTTTATCCAAGACGATGAGGTCCTGCACGAACGGATATTTGAAATACAATCCAGGCTCACGGATGGTGCGCTCAGGCTTCCCGAACTGCAAAATGATCCCCTGTTCCCACTCGCCTATGGTGAAGGCCGATTGCAACAACACAAAGGCGAGAATAATGACTGCAACAATTATCTTGATCATGGTTCGCTAATTGCCTTTCTTCTCAGGGGCGGATGTCTTGCCCGATGGGGTCCCGGGAGTAGTCAGGTGTTCGAAGCCGGTAAGCGGAAGCAGCGGCAACACTTTGGAATCTCCGCCCTCCATGATGATCTTCTTTGGCGCAGGAAGGAAACGCTCCACACTTTCCAGATACAAGCGTTCCTTGGTCACTCCGGGGGCCTTGGAGTATTCCTCGAGAATGGACGAAAAATGCTGCGCATCTCCCTTAGCCCGAATCACCCGCTGAGCTTTATAGGCTTCGGCTTCTCTTATTTCTTGTTGCGCCTGGCCGCGAGCCTTGGGCACTATATCTTCCTTGAAGCCTTGCGCTTCGGTCATCACTCGTTCCCGGTCTTCCCAGGCTCGGACCACGTCATGAAAGGCTTCTTTTACCTGTCCGGGGGGGTCCACCACCAGAAGACGAGCCTGCGTAATCAGCAGCCCGGTATCGTAATTATCCATTAATTTTTGAAGGTATGACTCGACTTTCTTTTGAATTTCATCTCGTCCGTCCGTCATCGTGTAATCAATAGTATTTTCGCCCACGACCCCTCGCAGCGCAATCTCAGCCGAAGCCCTCAGGGCCGTTTCCGGTTGACTAGCCCCGAACAGGAATTTCACCGGGTCCTGCACCATGTACTGAACGAAGAGCTGGACTTCGACTATATTTTCGTCACCGGTAAGCATCAACGATTCCGACGGCACAGACCCGCCACGTCCTCTATCCGCTCGATACCCGATCTCCGCTTGTCTCACCGTGGACGTGTCAACTATGATTTGCGACATGAACGGGCGAGGCAAACGGTATTGAAGACCGGGCTCCGTGACCGAACTAACCTTACCGAATAGAAGCACCACACCTTTTTCGCCCGGCCCAACGATATAAAACCCCGAAAGCAGGTACAAAATTATCACGACCAGAGCGCCAATCCATACCCCACGACCCCTGAGGAAATTATTAAACTGGAGCCAGGCCTCTTCAACTCCCTGGGGAAATTTGACTTGATCTCGACCTTCCCTCGGCCTGAATTGATCCATCTTGCCTCCATAGACAGCTTCTGTTCCAACGAATCACGCGAATATAATCTAATTAATAATGGAAAGCAAACCGCAGAAGAGCGGAATGGGAGTTCTGCCGCGGAGCAATCCCACGACTACATCGGATTAGAAATTGGTACTCACAAATCGCTTGGTTTGAGGCCAGTCCGTTTTGCAATGCGTGACAGCATGCGAGGGCCGATCTCCTCGTCATCATGAAATGCAAACACTACATCATCCCAACCAGCACGGGACAGAGTCCGATGAGAACCCGATGAACGCTTGATGCGCCACCCGATACGCTGGAGCGCAGCGAGAACTCGTCGGGCTTTCGTTGAGGGCCAAGAGCTCATGCGGCGGCAAACTTGATCTCAAGCAAATCGGGAGCAACTTCACCGTGTTCAATTCTCTCGGCCAGGACGCGAAGAGCCAAAGCTTGCGCTTTATTGATGGCGTCTTGCGCTGTCTTGCCATAAGCGAGGACACCGGGAAGCTCCAATACTTCGGCCAGCCAACGGCCATCATCCTCTTGCTCATGTTCGACGGTGAACGTCATAGCGCTGTTCCTGATAGAAAATTGTTCAATCAATAGCAGCTTAGTCAATCAGTTCTATTATGGCAATAGCATATTTGTTTGGGAATTATGCGTCAGCGGCATCGAACTGGAAAGGGACGCTGAGAAGGCCACCGGGAACCCGAAGGAAGGCGAGAACAGGAGAGAAGATGCGGGGGAACCCGCTTTTTGCAAAAAACCGGTTCCCCCGCACCCCTTCCGGCAAAAACTTTTAGATGGCTAGCGGCAGGGTAAGCATGTCGGACTGAGGAGGAGGCAGGTCGGGCAGCACGTAGCCCCAGCGGCGCGGCCCGACAGTAGCCGTGGGCGCCAGCCCACGGAAAGGATTAGCATAAGACCAGCCAGGACCCTGACGGGGTCCTCCATTCCCGGCGGAGGCGAGCATGCATCACCGGGCATCGCAGTGTATCGAGGCCACCCAGTCTCAAGATGCATGTTGGCCCCACGCCGAGTGGACCCGGACCCTTCCGGCAAGAACTTTTGGATGGCTAGCGGTAAAGTGAGGCCTGATGCACATGCGGCAACTTACGGCTTCACGTTCGCGGCAAGGGTTTGTGTCCTCTACTTCCCGTCCAGCCAGTCCTCGCAAGCCTTGTGATCGAAGAAGGACTGGACCGGGAATCCGGTTTTCTCCGATATAGTGTCCAACTGAAGTTTGGCGAAAGACTTCTGAGAATGTAATCTCGCGGCTTTGCGAAGGCCGGCCTTTATTGTCAGCTTCTGGGCCTCAGTAATATAATCGGTCAGCAATATGCCACTCATCTGGCTCCAGTCAATCAATTCCGTGAATCCGGGAGAGAGCAATTTCAGCGCTACAGCTAGATCATCCAGCCACTTTGGCACCTGTTTGGGGTCTATCCGGGTACCACCTTTGATTGTTATGTATAGTCGGTTCTTCTGCGTATCCACGGCGATGGAGTAAAAATCGGTGGAAGCTATGCTCTGCATGATTTGCTCCTTTCCCACAGTGTCCGTGCTCTTGGTTTCGGCGCAACGGGAAATTCAGGACGCGCAAACCAAAAACTATAGCAGGGCTACGCCTGGGCTATTTTCATATTTGTGCTCTCAGTGAGCGCCTCACAGAGGCCAACGCCCATGTCCGGAGTTTGCTTCTTTTCCCAAGGAGGTGGTGAGGCTCGCCTGCGCAAGTCATACCAGACAGACGCCAGAGTACTAACCCGGAATTATGCGGCGATCTTGCCATATTGACTGTCTTGGCGCTCTTGATGGGTAGAAGGGTCGCCCCGCTGATCCCGGAATTGTCTCTGCGAGGAGTCCACGTGACCGGACCCAGGCAAAACAGTCGTGACGTTGATGAAAAGCCTCTCTTGGCCTGTTCGGGAGCGTACTACACGCTTTGCCTCTCCGTCAATCATTTCTTCTACCGCCAATTCCGGGGACACCGATACTTAATTCATAAAAAGATCAGGAGAGACTGTTACTGTCTATCGATGGCCGGGTTGGCGCGTGTTGTGGCTCCTGATGGCTATTTTGGGATTAATGTTTGAAAAGCCCGAAATGAGTTTTCCGACCATACTTTTTCAGGCGCCTCCCGATTGCTCTGTTAGTAACCGAGGCGCCGTGATTTCAAAACGGCGCCCTACCGCCGCAGAATTAAGTATGGTGTCCCCAGAATTGGGGAAGATACGGCAGAGCAAAGAGAAGATGCAGGGGAACCCGCTTCTTGAAATCCCGCGTTCTCCGCGGGGACCCCGCACCCCTTCCGGCAAGTCTCTCCAGCATGAGTCAAGAGCAGACTCGACCAATGAAACGGAGGATTGCAGTGAACGAAATGAGAAAGATTCGGAAGGCATTGCAGAGCAAGCCCATCGAGCGCATCATATAACCAAAGAGGGGTAAAGGGGGTTTGAACATGAGGGAAAAACGTTTGACCCTGATACAACGAGTGGCAATCTGCTTCGCTGCGGGGGTTATAGGCGGAGTGGCGGTGGTCCTTTTCAGCCGTGTCCTGTTTGGAGTCGGCGTTAGTGCGGCATTGGGGGTAAATGCCCCGATCTCCTTGAAATCGCCGGACATATACAGGCCGCTGTTCTGGGCCGGGCTCTGGGGTATCCCGTTCGGGATCTTTATGAAGACCGCCTGGAAGCGGCTCTACCTGTTCGGTCTTCTATACTTCCTGGCGCCGGTGCTGGCGTTGTTTTTGATCTTCCTGCCGATGAGCGGCGCTGGGTATTTCGGGCTTCAGCACGGCGGGCCTATGTTCACAGCCTACCTGCTGCTGGTAAATCTGCCCTACGGGATAACCACCGCTTTGGCCGCCAGAGCGATAATAGGAGAGGAACCGTAAGCATCTGGACGAAATAAAAAAGCCAATGCGAGAATTCCGGGGACACCATACTTATTTCATGAAGGAAACTAGGGGGCCTTTACATCAGGCAAGACGCTCTGCTGTCTCTTTGAGCTTCGAAATGCCCCATTTAATTTTATCCGGCTCATAAGCCGGAAAGGTCAATCTGATAAAAAGACCTTTCTTGCGCCTTTCTTCTTTATAGTTTGGAGGCACAGCATCCCACGCAGCGGCTATACCCACACCGGCTTGTTTTGCGGATTCGATGAACGATGATTCTTTGTCACTTGAAATATTCTCTAGCCCATCTTCTACAGTTCTAGGCGTTTTTTGGAGGTGGAGAGTGGTTATGTTCTTGAAATAACGCGGGGTGACTTTTTCCGGAGTCGAAAACATGGTGCCACGTCATTGATAAATGATGCTTGACATATCGGTTTGTGGTGATATGAAACATGGTGTCTTCATGGAGGGCGCCATGTTCTTTCGTCAGAAGAAGTCAGGAGACAGAACCTACTTGCAAATAGTCGAAAACCGATGGCAAGAGGGCGGCTCCAAACAGCGCGTTATTTGTACCTTGGGGAGGCTTGATGAGCTTGAAGCTTCAGGCCAACTTGAACGGCTGTTATCTTCTGGCGCCAAGTACTCCGAGTCCATGATGGTGATCGACGCGCAGAGTCGCGGTGAGGCGCCGGTGATAGCGGTACGTAGGATCGGTCCGGGACTGATCTTCGAGCGTCTGTGGAGAGAAACAGGGTTAAGAGAAATCATAGGAGGCCGTTGTGCCGGCCGCAAGTTCGAGTTTCCCGTTGAGCGGGCTGTGTTCATTACCGTGCTCAACCGCTTGTTTGCGTCTGGATCGGACCGTTCCTGCAGCAAGTGGGTACAAGACTACGGGATCAGTGGCGCCGATGAGCTGGATCTCCATCACCTCTATCGAGCTATGGCCTGGTTGGGTGAAGAGCTGCCCGAGGCACTACAAGCTGGCAGGACTCTAGCCCCTCGGTGCGTCAAGGATCTCATTGAGGAAGAGCTGTTCTTCCGATCACGAGATCTGTTCTCTGCACTTGACCTGGTTTTCTTCGATACGACCTCCATCTACTTCGAGGGAGAAGGAGGAGAGACACTGGGTAAGCGAGGCCATAACAAGGATCATCGGCCGGATCTGAAGCAGATGGTGGTGGGAGCGGTGATCGACAACGAAGGCCGACCGATCTGTTGCGAGATGTGGCCAGGAAACACCGCGGACGTGACAAGCCTGATACCGGTCGTGGATCGGCTCCGATCTAGGTTCTCCATCGGCCGTGTCTGTATCGTGGCTGACCGCGGCATGATCAGCCAAGATACCATCGAAGAGCTGGAGAAGCGAGAGTGGCCGTACATCCTGGGAGCCCGAATGCGTGCGGTGAAGGAAGTTAAACAGGAGGTGCTCTCCAGAGCAGGACGCTATCAGGTGGTAGGCGCTTCTCGTTCCCCCTTGAAGGTCAAGGAAGTGATCGTAGACGACAGGCGCTATGTGGTCTGCGTCAATGAGGACCAGGCCAAGAAGGACGCTGCTGACCGAGCAGCCATCCTCTGTGCGCTCGAAGAGCGACTGAAGCAGGGCGACAAGTCCCTGGTGGGAAACAAGGGGTTCCGAAGGTATCTTGCAACCACCGGCGACACTTTCCGCATCGACTATGACAAGGCGAAGGCTGAGTCACGCTTTGACGGCAAGTGGGTCCTCAGAACCAACACCAGCCTCCCGGCAGCCGAGGTAGGCCTGAAGGACAAGCAGCTCTGGATGGTGGAGCAGCTCTTCCGATCAGCCAAGACCCTGCTCAGCACCCGCCGGTGTACCACAAGTACGACCGGACGATCCGAGGCCACGTCTTCTGCTCCTTTCTGGCTCTGGTCTTGCGCCGGGCCCTGCAAGAGCGTCTTGAGGCCAGAGAGCTCTCATGCGAGTGGGCCGACATCAAGCTCGATCTGGACAGCCTGACCGAAGTGGAGCTGGAGCACGCAGGAAAACGCTTTATCCTGCGCTCCCAGCCCAAAGGAACGTGTAGCACGGTCTGCCGGGCAGCAGGGGTAGCCCTGCCTCCCAACATCCGTAACGTGCCGCTCGACCTCAAATAGTAACCGGTCCCTTCCTCCAGGGATCCAGAACCTGGTGCCACAGATTCGTCGCGCGCTACTAACATCTCGAAACAAACTAACTTTTATCAATGACTGTAGAAGATGGGTCTAGGGTGAGGGGGGCAAAAAAGCCCCCTGTGATTGCAACTGGGAACGCTCCGGGAACAGGGTCTTCAGCGCGGTATCTAATGCCTCCATTCTTGGTTTGTACAGTTTGCGCAAGTATTTGACGTAATCCTCATATCGTCCTGATTCAATAAAATCGGCTATGAACGCCTGAGTCGGCAGGTTGGGGTTTATGCGTGTATTGGCAATAATGCCGGAGAGATGCTTCACATAATGATTTGGAACGATCATATACCCGCACTTGGTCCCCGGAGAAATCGTTTTCGTAAAAGAGCTTGCCAAAATTGGTCCCCATTCTGAGACTTCTATCGAGCCATTCGCTTTTCCATCATACCGAAGAGCTTGATAACAGATATCCCATACGCACCGGATATCATGTTCCCGGCAAACGTGTTCAACATCCTTTCGGTTCTCTTCCGTGTAGTTGATGCCTGTCGGGTTTTGATGAAACGGTATTCCGTAAAAAGCCGCAACCGTGTTCTTATTAACCACGTCTCTAAATTGGTTCAAATCGACCCCCTCCGGTGTCAATTTAACGCCAATCAAATGATGTCCATAGCGCTTTGCATCGAGTAATACTCGATCGTAACTTAATCCTTCAACAATGATATTGCTTTCTCTGGGGAGAGACTTGAAAAAAAGTGAGAGAACCTCCATGCCGCCGTTGCCGGCTACAACTCGTTCCGGATCGACACCGTGTAAGCTGCCAATCAGATCCCGCAGTGGTTTGAAGCCGGCAAAATGGCCATATTGAAGCACATCCGTTCCATATCGCCTGATGACTTTTTCGTATCCCTCTGACGCCATTGGAATAAGGCGTGATAAGGCTTCGTCAGCAGGAACCCCACGCAAGAAATTGATTGATTGTTTTTCACTCATTTTGCCCTTAATGATATCCTTTAATTTTTTAGTAAAAAATAACAACAATTAGATTGATCTGTAAGGTGCTCTGTTTTGGCTTCCTGCCTGCATAACACACCGGTTTATGGTGGTATGCGGATCGGCGCGACAACCTTTCCAAGCTGACTCAAAGCCCGCACCCAGTCAAGAATTTTCTGTAGTCTCTTCCGAATTAACATCTTCCTATGACCTCAGATCGTAATTTTGAGGTTGACACAAATAATTTCTGTTTGTAATTATTGGGGTCCGAAGTACGGGTACAGGTACACTCAGATTAATCGGATATAAATTAATGCAGTTTAGTGGGATTTAAATATGGTTTTCCCGGAACTGAAACTGAAAATAGAACCACCTGTTTCAATCCGAAATCGGATTTACGATTACCTAAAGCAAGAAATCCTTAGCGACAAGATTCCGGAAGACGCCATTTTGGTAGAGACGAGGCTGGCAGAGCAGATGGGTGTTTCCCGTACTCCTGTGCGAGAGGCCCTTCACTTCTTGGAAAAAGAGGGATTGCTGGAACTCCTCCCTAGGGCCGGCTATCGGCTGAGGAGAATCGACTGGGATGAGTTCGAAGAAATCGTTCAGATCAGAAAAGTGGTCGAAGCCCTCGCCGCCGGTTGGGCCATCACGCGTATCAAGTCTGAAGAGCTCGAGGCCTTGAGGCAAAACGTTCTACAGTCAGAGGCAACCATCCAGCGAGGGAGACCTGTCAGTCTTTCCGGAGTTGGACGCCCAGTTTCATGAAATACTCGCCCGGGCAAGTGGAAGCAAGAGGCTCATTGACCTCATTCAGGTCCTTCGCAGTGACATGCTTCGCTACCGCATCAAGAGTCTCCACCGAGCGGATACTGCGGCCTTGTCGCTTGATGGGCATCGTCGCATTTTTCAATGCGTGCTTGAACGGAACATCACCGATCTTGAGGATGCCATCCGAAATCACCTGGATCACGCCAAAGAGACGATCCGTCATTACGCTTTTGATGAAAGCGAATCGAGACTGCATTCTGATTCAGAAACATGACCTAAGGAGATCAGCTTTATGACTGTCAAAGAGGTAGCTGTTCTTGGTGGCGGAAACGGCGCCTTGACCACGGCGGGAGATATGGCCCTGGCCGGGTTCAAGGTCCGCATGTGGACGGCTTTCCCTGAAGAGCTTGGAGAGATTTACAAGACCAAAACAATCAAGATGCGAGGCCTTGGTCGCACGGGCGAGGCCAAGATTCAGGCGGTTACCAGAGATATCGGCGAAGCGGTCAGCGGCGCAGATGTCATCTGTTCGCCCAGCCCTGCCTTCTCGCAGGCTGCTGTCGCCGAGACTTTGGCTCCCCATGTCGAGGACGGACAGACGCTGTTTCTATCTCCCGGCTCCATGGGGTCCTATCTCTTTGCGAAGGTGTTCAAAGAAAAAGGATGCCTCAAGGACATCGCCATTGCCGAACCGGGAACGCTCCCTTACCTGACCCGTAAGACAGCTTTTGATGAAGTGCTCGTGAGCGGGCACGCCGTGAGGTTGCCTGTAGGGGTCTTTCCCGCAAGAAAGACAGACGCGGCGGTCAGCATAATTAAGGAGCTTTACCCTGCTGTTCATCCTGTGGAGAACGCCTTGTCCGTGGCCCTTCTCAATGTAGGGCCTATCATCCACGCGGTCCTGGTGCTTCTCAACACAGGCCCCATTGAAAGCCTTCAACAGTGGGACATTCACAACGAGGGAACGAGCAAGTCCGTGAAAAAACTCATCCTCGCCCACGATCAAGAAAGAATCTCCTTGCGCAAAAACTTAGGCTTTGAAAGCCATCACTACCCTTTCTCCGATCATTACGATCAAGACAGTAAGGACCTTTGGATGTACGGCAGGAAAGCCCATTCCGATCTGGTGAAGAGTGAAAGCTGGCGCGAGAAACTCGATCTCAGTCACCGGTATATCCAAGAAGATGTGAAGTGTAATCTCGCATTGCTATGTTCCATTGGTGATTTGTGTCATGTGGAGATTCCCATCGCCCGCTCTTTGCTCAAGCTTCTTGGGGTTATCGCTGACGAGGATTTCATGAGCACTGGGCGCACTCTGGAATCGTTGGGGCTTTCCAATATGTCTGTGTCCAGCCTCACGCGGCTTTTGGATGAAGGCCTCTGATAACTTGGCCTCGTTCGCTTAGGACTCGTCCTCGACGCGCAGCTCTATAGTGATGCTTCACTAGGTTGTTCCGCGTTAGAGGTCAACAAAAGATCATGAAGGAGGAAGCATGAAAAAATGTGTGGTTTGCCTGTTGGTGGTACTGTTTTCTTGTTTTGCAGGATTCGCGGTGGGGACCAGCGCCGCTAAGGACCCCGTGGTTTCTGAAAGCCGTCTGCTTTCTACCCAAGACGCATACCCTGTCCGTAATGACTGTTGAATGGGTGAACCGAATAAACGCCATGTTTCCTGACGAACTCAAGATCGAATACCGCGGAGGCCCGGAGACCATCCCTTCCGTAGAACAAGTGGAGGCTTTGAGAAAAGGGATTATCGACATCAATTTCAATGTGGCCTCCTATTATGCGCCTCAAGGGGCCGAGTTCAACGCCTTTCAGCTCTCCAAATTGAGTCCCACGGAAGAGAGGAAGTCAGGGTTCTACGATTACATGGTGAAGGCTCATGAAAAAATCGGGGCTCGATACCTGGGCCGCTGGCTGCACGGTGGCTTTCATATGTATCTTAAGAAGCCGATCAAACGCATTGACGAGTTGAAGGGAATGAAGATCAGGACCGGTCCTCTTTATGTCTTCTTCCTCGATAAGCTGGGCGCTTCGCCGGTGTCCATTAAACCATCGGATGTGTACACGAGTCTTGAAAGAGGCGTTGCTGAAGGGTTTTGCTGGCCCATCCTCGGCGCTAGAGAGTCAGGTTGGACGGAAATCTGCAAACAAGTGATGGACCATCCTTTTTACGAAGGTGATGGAACCATTCTCGTCAACAGCAAGAAATGGGAATCCCTGCCCGCTCCTGTCAGGGAAAAGATCCTCCAAATGATGCCCAAGTACGAGGAAGACATGGTCAAGTACTATGACGACGCCATAGCGAAAGAAAGAGACGTCATGAGCAAAGCAGGTTGCCAGTTCTTCAAACTCGATCCCGAAGAGGCGAAGAAATTTAACCAACTGGCATACGACGCTTGGTGGGAATTCATGATGACCAAGGTCCCTGAGCTTGTTCCGGATCTCAAGAAGATGACCGGCAACTGATCCTCTGTCACGCGATTCCTTTGGGAGGGCCCGGCTATGAAGCTGAAACGCATATTCGACGGCATCTTGGAAGCGTTTGTTTGGGTGAGCGCCGTCCTCCTTGCCCTGATCGTTCTTTCCGTGGCGATTGAGGTGTTTCTGCGGTCTGCCCTAAACAGGCCGCAGGCTTGGGTCTTGGAGTTTTCCGAATACGGCTTGCTCTTCATCACGTTTTTGGTCGCTCCTTTTCTCGTCAAAGCCGAAAAAAACATTACCGTGGATATGGTTATCAACCTCCTGAGCCAGAGAACAAGGTCGCTGCTTTCCGTCGTTCAATACGTGATCATCTGCCTTGTCGCCTTCGTCTTTGTATACTTTGGGTCCACCGTCACTTTAGACCTCTACCAGAGGGGAATTTACAACCCGACGATCATACAGGTCCCTTTGGCCTACGTTCTGTTCATCATACCTGTCGGGGGCTTGTTCATTCTGATCCAAGCTTTGATCGGACTTCGCGAATCCATAAGAAAGCATAGAGCAATCAAGGAAAGTTAGATCTCGGAGGGATGACTGTGGAATGGTGGATGATATTGCTGGCAATCTTTTCAGGGCTTTTCCTGCTTTTTGCTGCTGGTGTCCCGGTTGGTTATGCCTTTCTTTTTGTGAACATGGTGGCTGCGGCGTTTATCTGGGCAGGAGGCCCCGGCCTGGAACAAACGATGCTGAGCATCTTTCGTTCTGTAACAAACTTTTCCTTGTTGCCTCTTCCCTTGTTCATCCTCATGGGAGAATTGATCTTCAATTCGGGTGTGGCAGACAAAAGCCTCGATGCGCTGGACAAATGGATCGGGAGGGTCCCCGGAAGATTGTCGATGGTCGCTGTGTTGGGGGGTACGGTCAATGCAACCCTAAGCGGTTCAAGTATGGCTTCCACGGCCATGTTGTCTTCTTGCCTTTATCCGGAAATGGAAAAGAGAGGGTATCTCCCTGCCATGAGTATCGGCCCGCTTCTCGGGAGTGGAGGGTTGGCGACCATGATCCCGCCGAGCAACCTCGGGGTCATCCTCGCCGCGCTTGCCGGTATTTCCGTCGGTGATATGCTGATTGCGATCGTTATTCCGGGCTTCATGCTTTCGATCGCTTACCTTCTGTATATCGGTTTGAGATGTTATTTTCAGCCCCATCTTGCTCCGCCATATGCCACAGCGCGCCACAGTCTCCGCACAAAACTGATCTTTTCATTGAAGTATCTTGCCCCGCTCAGCAGCATCATCTTTGTGGTCATTTTCCTGATCTATTTCGGGATTGCCACGCCGACCGAATCCTCCGTGTTTGGGGTGCTTTGCAGCTTCGTTCTTGGCATCGCTTATAACGGATGGGACACTCAGTTTCTCAAGAACTCCCTGAAGCAAACCGCGCTCATTACAGGGATGATGTTTATCATTATATGCGCCTCCGCCACTTTTTCAGAGATTCTCGCTTTCACGGGGGCCACGGAGAAGTTGATCGAGATATTTCTGACCTTGTTTTCCTCTCCTATATTGGTTGTGATTTCAATGCAAGTGGTCCTTTTCATTATGGGGATGTTTTTGGAATCCCTTCCTATCATGATGATTACGGTTCCCATCTTCTGGCCGATCCTGACTTCGTATCACATCAATCCGCTTTGGTTTGCTGCGATCATGTTGCTCAACATTGAATTGGGAATGATTACCCCGCCTTTCGGGCTCTGTCTTTTCGCGGTCAAGGCAGTGCTACCGGAGGTCGGTATGGGCAGGATTTACAGATGCGCTGTTCCCATCGTTCTTGTCCAATTGATTGTGATTGCATTACTCATGCTCTTCCCAGCCCTTACGCTGTGGCTCCCCATGAGTATGCATCAATAATAAAGGGACCATCCCTGGAAAACGGGTTGAAGAAACATGACTGAAGAAAAGAGCGTCTCCATTGTAGGTTCCGGACGGATGGGCATAGGCATCGCCACCGCCCTTCTGTGTTAGCCGGCAGCCACTGAAGATAAGAATGCTGGATGTCAAAGAACGCGAAAAGGGGCAAGAGCAGAGCTGCGCTTGGCCAAGCCAAACACGAAATAGAATCAAATCTTAAGCTCCTCAGCCAACTGGGAGAGCTTGACGCCGAGCCGTCAAAGCCAATGAGTCGCATTTCTTTTCACTACGGTTACGATGAGGTCTTAAGAGAGTGCTCGATCGTGTTCGAAGCGTTACCCGAGAAGCCGGCTCTAAAACAGGCTTTTGTAGAACAGGTCGAGCCTTTCCTTGACCGCGAGGCCATCATCGCCTCCGCCACTTCCACAATTGATCTCGGGACCTTCTGTAAGGCGGCTTCGGCGCCTGAACGGATCGTAACGGCCCACTGGTTAAATCCAGCCTTTATAATCCCTCTTGTGGAAGTTTCGGTAGGCGCCAAAACGGCTGATTGGGCAGAAGATCGGATAAAGCGTTTCCTCATCGCGGTCGGAAAAATCCCGGTGACCGTTAAGGACAGTCCCGGCTTTATTGTGCCCAGAATTCAGGTAGCCGCCATGAACGAAGCGGTTCGCATCCTTGAGGAGGGGATTGCGACAGCCGAGGATATTGACACTGCGATCAAGGCGGGATTCGGTTTCCGGCTTGCGGTGCTGGGACTTATCGAGTTCATCGACCTGGGCGGTCTCGATATTCTCTATCATGCCAGCAATTATCTTTTTGATAAGTTCAAGCAAGACCACTACAAGCCCATGCCCTCGGTTACCGAGAAAATGAATAAAGGGGAAATCGGCCCCAAAACCGGCAAGGGTTACTTTGACTATTCAGAAATTGATGCGGCCTCCATGTTTACAGATCGGTACAAGGCGTTCATTGAGTTGCTCAACCTAGTGCGTAAGTCACAGACGTTGAGCTTTCAAGGAGGAATCCGGAAGAGAGCAATGTGAAATGACACTCTTAGTCTCCTGTTGGTCAGATCCGGCTCATCCCGACAGAGTAAGAAGCGCTGTATCTAAACGATGTTCTTAGCCAACGCGTAATAGAATCGGAGGGTTCCATTCATTTACGCGGGCCACGGACTGTCATTGCGACCCCCCTGAAAACTTAATCTTCAAGCCCGTTCGAGGTCGTAGTCCCTAAGCAGCCTCTGGCGTTCCTCCGGATCTTGTTCGTCGAACAGCAGGGCCGCCACCGTGTTAAATATATCGGACAGCTTGACCATTCCTTGGATTTTGCCGTTCTCCATCACCGGCACCTGGGACACGTTGTGGTCCATCATGATGTCCAGGGCCTTGAGAATGCTATCATCGGGATGTACTGCGCCGGCGAACGGCACGACAAGCTCTTTGAGCTTCGTGGTGGCATCGGGCAACTCGCAAGGTTCATTCGGTTTTTCGCAGAGTGGCCTTACGGTCTTGAGCAGATCGATCAGATGCACAAAGCCGAGGAGATTGTAGTTTTCGTCCATGATTAAAGGTGTGGAATGGCCGTGTTCCAGCTTTTGATCTTCAGTGATAATGCGAAGGAGCTTTATGGCAGTACTCACATTCATGTCGCTTCGGAACTGCGGCCATTCATTTCGATTAACCATAAGTTTTGATACCGGCATAGAATGGGGCATGGCAACACCTCTATTTCAATGCTTTAAGAACAATTTACCACAGAGACTGCTGAGATCGCACAGCACGTTATTCCGGCGAAAGCCGGAATCCGGACCATTATTTCCTGGATCCAGGCTTTCGCCGGGGTGACGGCCTACTCCGCGCTCTCTGCGGTTAAGTCCATCGGAACGATCAGTCTCCCCGCCGCAAAGCGATTTGGAGAGAGCGAGCTTCCGCGATCTTCTCCTCATGCCTGCGTTTCTTGGATGCGGCCTCGCGGATCTTACTCATGAGGATTTCCATGTCGCAAGGCTTCATAAGATAATCCAGGGCCCCCAGCTTCATGCCTTCGATCGCGTTCTCCACCGTGGCGTGGCCTGTCAGCATGATTACTTCCATCAGCGGGTAATTGGCCTTGATTTGTTTCAATGCTTCAATGCCGTCCATCCCGGGCATTTTGACATCAAGAATGACCACGTCGATCCCCGAGTCTTTCTCAAGCTTCTCAAGGGCCTCAGGTCCGCTGAAGGCCTTCAAAATATTCAGCTCTCTTTTGGTAAGCCGTTTGCCTAGCGTTTCCACGAACGGCTCTTCATCATCAACCAATAGCACTTTCGCGATCATGCGAACTCTCCTATGTAATTTTAGTCACTTATAATGTCGCTTTGATTACCCTCGGCTGAACAAATCCGCTCGTCTCAGTACCTGATGAGCAGAAATACCGAGCTGATAATCAGGCTGATGATCGTGATGGGCGCAGCCTGTTTCATAAAATCATAGAAACTTATCCTATGACCGGCTTTTTCAGCTATCCCGGTGGTGACTACATTGGCGGACGCTCCGATAATGGTCCCGTTACCCCCGAAGCACGCTCCCAATGACAGTGCCCACCAGAGCACTCCCGATTCCCCACCCGGAATGGTCTTTCCCAAGAAAGCCACGATGGGCAGCATGGTCGCAGTGTAAGGAATATTGTCGATGATCGCGGAGCTGAATCCGGACACCCAGAGTATGATCAGCACTGCAACAGTGAGGTTTCCTTGACAAACCACCAATATCTTGTCCGCAACCGCCTGAAGTATGCCGGTCTGCTCCGCCGCTCCGACCACGATGAAAAGCGTTATGAAGAAAATTAGAGACGGCCACTCGATCTCTTTTTCGAGGATTTCCACTATATCCATTTTATTCAAAAGGATGATCAAAGCCCCGCCAAAAAGGGCTGCTACGCTTACCTCCATGTGCAATTTGCCGTGAAAGATAAATAATCCTATGACACCGAGCAGAATGATGCCGCCAATCGTCAGCACTTTCCGATCCGTGATTTTGTACTTTTCTTTGAGAAAAGCCGTAGTCGCCGCCACGTCTTCCACTCTGGCCCTGTGATACTCGCTGCCGTAGTAAAACTTGTTGTAAATAATCTGAGCCACCATCACTGCGATAACCACGGGTGTGAGATGAATGACGAAATCATTGAACGTTATGCCGGCATAGGAGCCGATCATGATATTGGGCGGATCTCCGATCAAGGTGGCCGTGCCCCCGAAATTCGAGGCCAGAATTTCAGGCACCAGGAGTACCAAAGGTGAGATGCCGAGCACGACTGCAATCTCCATAGTTACCGGTGTCAGGAGCAACATGGTGGTCACATTGTCCAAAAATGCGCTTGTAAAGGCCGTAACGACGCAAAGAGCGGAACATAGAAGAAAAATCTGCCCCCTCGAAACCTGGAATGATTTATAAGCAAGCCACTGGAATATCCCCGAGACTTTCAACACTCCCACGATGATCATCATGCCCATGAGCAGAAAGATGACATTCCAGTCCACCGCGTGGATGGCCTGTTCCCAGGTCAGGATCTTATATGCGTCATCAAAACTTCCGAGAGTATGAGTAATTGTGAGGACTATGGCGGCCCCCAGGAACGCCGCGAGAGTCCTGTGAATGACTTCGAACGCGATCAAACCGTACATAACCAAAAATATGACCAGGGCGATCAAAAACGCCGTGCCCTGATACCGTTCAAGGCTCACGGGCGCCACTGACGCCACAAAACTTTCCGTTCCCTTTTCATTCAGGCCTTGGTCGTGCACTTTTGTCAACGCAATCGTCTGAGACGGTTTGAAGCTCGGTCTGGTAATTTTAATCGCCCACTTCCCATCCTTGATTTTTCCCGGCGGAGCGGATACCTCGATCATGAAAAGACCGTTCCTGCCCGTGGTCATTTGCTTCTCCCCATTCGCGCCCTTGAACGCGGGCATGAATGGGCGGCCGTCGAGATACGGGATCACATTGGCGTCAGCCAGAGGCATTCCTGCGGAGTCCAGGACCTGCCCGTGAATCACCAGGGCCGATTGGGGGGACTGGGGTTCGGCTGCCAGGGCAGATCCTAAGCCTATTATGAAAGTAAGGAAGACCGCACAAATCGTCTGAAAGTGACGCGTCATTTTGCAACCCTTTCTGTCTTGTAAGCAGACAGTGAGACCTTCCCGTCCGCAGTCGACTACTTAATCAGGACCGGCATACCCACCCGCGGCCGGGTCACAAAACACATCAAGGTCAAGACAGCCATCAGGATGAGACTGGGCGGGATCCCATACATGAGAAACTCGCCTCTTGTGAACTGCTCGGAATCGTAGCAATCGCATTAGGCGCCGCTCCGACCAGCAAGACGAACGGCATGCCGGCAGTGGCGAGAGAGATGAGAACATCACCACATCGGGCGCGACCGAGAGGCGCTTGGCAATGACAAGGGCCACCGGCAGAGAAATTGCTATGGCTGCCACGTTCATGATGAAATTGGTCAGGACAAGCACGAAAAATGCTCTCCCAGCACAAGGAGCCACCAGTGGGCCTTACGTAAGACTAAGCCTCATCCCCAGGGTTCTCCAATAGCTAATGTATTTGTACCGAGAAGATTCTTCATAGGAGTGTGTCTCCATTACGGAGCTTACCTATTCTGACCTTTTCCAGGATCTCGTGAGACGATCCCATGACGGAATCGATGACCTTCACATTTTTCCAGGTCAGATACTGATAATATTCTTCTTCAATCGCGCAGCAGATCACCTGGTCCACCTTTTCCGTGACGATCAGATTACATAGCGCTTCCGCGGATGCTTGCGGCAGGATGATTGTCCTCTCTTCCGTCACACGTTTCTTGTCGTCAATGACAGCGACGAGGACCTCGGCGGCGAGATCGAAACGGGGGGCGACATCATCGCCTAATAGAGGGATAAGCACTTTTCTCATAAATTCGCACGCAATTTCAATCAGTGTTCATTCACTTGCGGAAGCGTAATAGAGCCTTTTCCTGGCGTAGGGGCGTCCCTTGTGGGCGCCCAAAACCGTGCAGGCACGAGGCCTGCCCCTACGGGAAGGTCTGGTCAGGGAACGGTGGCTGAAGCGTCTTCCTCTCGCAAGGAATTCACCTATTTCGCGGTCCTTTTCCCTTCTTTCAAGAAACTATCTGGTATCGTTTCATTTTACGCCACAATGTGCTTCTACCCCAGCCGAGTATTTCCGCGGCCTTGCTTCTCCTGCCGCCGGCTTTCATCATGGCGTCCATGATCAGCCTTCGCTCCGTGTCGGCCCAATTCATATCCATCGCCTTGCTTTGAGGTTCTCCCCAGCCATTGACAGCATCAGGGACTTCCAGCCCTGTCTTCTCATCCCTTGTCCTCGGTTCGGTAATATACGCAGGTAGGAATTGAGGCCGAATTTGATCGCCGTCACAGATATTTACCGCATATTCGACTATGTTTCTCAGCTCTCGGACATTCCCCGGATAATAGTAATCCAGGAGAATCTTATGAGCGTTCGTGGAGAAGCTCTTAATATTCTTTTTGAATCTGGAATTGAACTCGCGCAGAAAATGATCCAGGAGCATCCTGATATCGTCACCTCTATCGGACAGCCTCGGCAGATGCAGTCGGATCACATTGAGCCTGAATAGAAGATCCTCCCGGAATCGGCCTTCGCGAACCATCTGTTCCAGGTTCCGGTGCGTCGCGGCGATGACCCGCACATCAATATGAATACCTTTTGTGGTTCCGAGCGGGTACAGGACCTTGTCATCCAGGAATGACAGCAGCTTTACCTGAAGGTTCAGCGGCAGGTCGCCTATTTCGGTCAAATATAGAGTCCCATTGTGCGCCAGGCGGAACCTGCCCGGCTTGCTTTCGACCGCGCCGGTGAACGCGCCTTTCTGATGCCCAAACAGCTCCGATTCGAGCAGAGTCTCGGGAAGCGCGCCGCAGTTGACTTTGATGAACGGCCCTTTGGCTCGATTCGATGCCTGATGGATAGCTTCAGCCAGTATGTCTTTGCCGGTCCCGGTTTGCCCCGTGATCAGAACGGAAGAGTCAGTCTGCGCTATTACGGGGAGCACCTGGAAAATGCGTTGAATGTCCCGGCTTGCGCCTATGAGTTTGCCGAAACCGAACGATCGGCCCACTTGGTCCACCGGTTCAAGAGACCTCATATCTTCCACCGATTCCAGGTACGCCACCAAATTTCCTTCCAAGTCCAATATGGGAGCCGCATTGATCCGAACCGGGATTTTTTGTCGATTTCGATTGATAATGTCCGCTTCGACACATATTGCCTCGGAATTGTCGCTCACGAGGTTAATGGGACACCCCTGGTGGCACAAGTTGCTTCGCAGAAGGTATTGGCATGGGATTCCGGCGGCGGCTTGAGAAGTGAGGCCTGTTAAAGCCTCCAGGGCCCGATTGAAAAGCATGACCCTGCGGTTGAGATCGAGCACGGCGAGGCCCATAGGGATTTCATCGATGAACTGGGGAAGAGCTACCGGCAGGTCCGCAAGGCCGTTGATTTCTGAAAGGTGGACTTTCTGCAAAATGCCCTCTCTTGCTTCGGGCAGATAATCTACCCAAATTGTTACGGCAATTCAAGTAATTGTGAAGCCTGAAAAAAAATATTAGTTTGGAGGTGGAATAGGCAGATGGCAACGAGTAACGGCAAGGGGTTAGCTCGGGCGCCACTGCCGGCTTGTCCAGCAGTGTTCAGTAAGATTTTTGCAAAGCGCTGCCGGACAAGCCGGCAGTGGCGCCCAAACAATTATTCCAGTCGATTGATAACAGAACGAAAAAGACACAAGATTTCCACTATCATTATAAATATGGCGAGCGCTAAGGCCCGCCATTGAGTAGATTGCGCTATCCGAAAGGTAGCAATCCTAGTTGGTCAATATTTATGCAAAAATATCAAATCTACTGTAAAAATGCCCTCCCGTTAATCTTTGTCAGGGCTTTATCGAGCATTTGCTGCAACTTTTCTTTCTTGGTTTCCAACTCTTCGCGCCAGACGTCTATTTTTTCGATGGCTTCCAGTTCCCACGGCAACCAATCCGCGTCATTGCGTCGCCTGATGGATGTTTCGAGCGCCTTGGGAATAGGAGGTTTGGCATACTCCGCGTATTGAAGCTCAATCCTTCTTAGCGCTCGAGCCAGGTCTTGAGTCTCTTTCTTCGTCAGGCTTCGCTTGCGTTCATCCCCGCTGGTCATATCTCGCTTCAGAGAACCTTGGTTCTGCACGATGAGTTCCTGGATAAGCTTTTTAACGTATCGGTAGTTGTGATCAAAGTCGTGCGATTCCGGGGCCTGGGCGGAGGTCTGAAACGCAGCTTGCGACATATCCGACTCCTTTTCATACAAAATTTAATTTAACTTCAGCGTACGCTACGCAAAATAAATCCGATTGGGAACGACACGGGCGCCGGCTGCTAAATCTCGGGACACCATATCCCTATCGCGGCGGCATTAACTCCGAAGACTAGCGCTTCCCCCGTTCCGAGGGCTGGTATCATTACCGACGCGTCGAAGTCAAGAAATTTATGGACTCAAACCGCGTGTATTATGAAATTTTGCTGATTGATTTCGCGCTGCCGAGAAACAGAATTATCTGATGGAAAAACTTAAGCGCGCTTTACGGCTGAACATCACCGTAAGCGCGAATGAGCGCGAAATGCGCGGCGGGGTAACGCGTTGCCAAAGAATGTCACAAGATTGGACCGGTCCGGGGGCTGTGGCAATGCCAAATTGGTAGCGACCGGTCCCGGCGCAGAAGCGGGATGCCGGTCGGAACTGGGTTCAGAAAAGAACTGGTGACGGGATTGCTTGAACTGATGGGGAGAACTGCGGAACGGGCTTGCTTCTCTCCTCGTTCCCAGGCTCCAGCCTGGGAACGCATACTGGGAGGCTCCGCCTCCGTTGAGAAACATGGCATGTTGCCGGAGGCTGTCCGGGCGGAGCCTGGAAACGAGGAGAAACAAAGACTACGAGCGATGCGGTTCTCTCTGCGTCTCGCGGGATCACCGCATCATACGGAAACCGCCGTTGTTAGGTGTCGCGTTCAGGAGCACGAAGAGCAGGTTTGTTTTCTTTGGTTATCCTTATAAGAAATCGTAGAGCTTCATTCACTGATATCCGCATCCGGAAAGACTTCCGCCACGTCCGGCTCCAGGCGCACCACAGAACCAAAGCTTTTCCGTCCCGGCCCCAGTCTTCTTACACGCAGGCTCTTTAAATCATATTCCGGTCTAAGTTCATCACTCATTTCGGAATTCCCCAATCGCGGAGATTGCTTCGCTCCGCTCGCAATGACATGTCACGGACGAACTCTTTTCACCCGCGTAAATAAATGGATATACGCGGTTCACTATTTTCCTCGTATAGCCTCGTCCAATAATCTGTTGATCTCTTCTTCCGGCAATACTTTTGCGCTCAGGGCGACTTCTCGGACGGTTTTTCCTTTTTCGTACGCTTCTTTGGATATGGCCGCGGCCTTTTCATAACCTATGACCGGCGCCAGCGCAGTGGACATGGCAAGGCTACGCTCGATGTTTGAAATGCATTTTTCCCTGTTCGCGGTTATTCCATCCACGCACTTTTCCACAAAGCGCAGGATTACTCTTTCCAGCAGGCTGATTGAATGCAACAGATTGTACGCGATCAACGGCTGCATTACGTTCAGTTCAAAGATTCCCCCTTGACCGCCATAGGTTATCGCGGTGTCATTGCCGATCACTTGCGCGGCCACCTGGATGACCATTTCAGGCATCACCGGATTAACCTTGCCGGGCATGATCGACGACCCCGGCTGAAGAGACGGGATATTGATCTCACCGATACCGCACCGAGGGCCTGACGCAAGCCATCTGATATCATTAGCTATTTTGGCAAGACTGACCGAGACGGTTTTCAAGGCCCCGCTTGTTTCCACGGCCGCGTCCTGCGCTGCTTGGGCCTCGAAATGGTTTACCGCCTCCTTGAAAGGGCAACCCGTTTCTTGAGCAATCAATTCTATGACCTTGGCCGCGAATTCCGGATGAGTGTTGAGACCATTTCCTACAGCGGTCCCTCCGAGCGCCAGCTCTGAAAGCGACCCTTGCGCAGCCTTTATCCTGGCTATGCCCAACTCCGCCTGACGAGCGTATCCGCTGAATTCGTTCCCGAGCGTTATGGGAACGGCATCCTGCAAATGAGTCCGCCCGATCTTCGCCACGTCCTTGAATTCTTCCGCCTTCTTGCCAAGGCTTGCAGCCAACTTTTCCATCGCCGGGACGAGCCGAAATCGGATTTCCGTCAATGCGGCGATGTGGATGGTGGTGGGAATCACGTCATTGCTGGATTGCCCTTTGTTCACGTGATCGTTGGGATGAATAGGCGATTTGCTGTCGGGTTTGCCCGTGAGAATTTCATTGGCTCGACGCGCTATGACTTCATTGGCGTTCATGTTGGTGGAAGTGCCCGAGCCTGTTTGGAAGACATCCAGCACAAACTGGTCGTCGAACTTTCCGCTTTGGACCTCATCCGCAGCGGAAATGATCGCCCGGGCGATTTCCGGGTCGAGCAAGCCCAGTTCCATATTTACTTTCGCGGCGTGTTTCTTGACCATGCCGAGCGCTCTGAAGAACGACGGATGAAAGACCAGGCCGCTGACCGCGAAATTTTCTATGGCCCGTTGAGTCTGCGCTCCATAGTAGGCGTCTTCCGGGACCTGGACCGATCCCATAGTGTCTGTACTCTTCTCTGTACTTCATATCCCTTCACCCCCTCAGCATAAATCGACTTATTCACGGGCGGTCAGTCAGTGTCTTAGATGGAACCGATAAGTATCGCAAACGCCAAAGTATCGTTTATTGCTTCTTAATTTCCGTCACAAGTCGCTCAATATCGCGCAAAAGCTTGTGAAAGGAACGGCAGCGCCGACGTGATAGATCGAAGTCCATCTTTTGGACGAATCGAACTTGATCAATAGCAGAATGTGTACTTGGTTCCCTGCATATTCTGTTTGAGCCTGCCTTTGCCGTCAACATCTTCGGGATTATCAGGGGCTATCGTATCAGGAGAGATGCCCATAAAACCTTGAAACGCTTCCTTGCACCCAAGAAGCCATGACTCGAATTCTCTCTTGGCCAAAACCACAGCAATAGGCATGTTGGACGCTGTCTTCTCAGCTCGTTTCAGGAGCCTCTGAGCGACCGCTGGCGGGACAATCGTTGTCTGCGTCCAGCAGAACAAGAATTGCCTTAACATTTTCGCGTTTCGCAGCGGCGACAGTAATTGCTCTCCCAAGTTCGTTATCTTTGTTAACAATCTGATCTCGCCTTACTCGAAATGCTTTGGCTATCTCGATGCCGAAAACCTGCAATCGCTCGTGGAGTATGCGTCGCAGCAACACCGGAACCGATTTCTCCTCCGATTGGCCTTCAACGATTGGAACAATCGTGGGATTCATAGATCGTCACCGGCGTGTGAAGGAGATTGTGCAGAAAGGTCTCTACTTTCATCGTCTGCGGACGCCGGCTCCTCCGCGGGGTTCAACTCCCCGATTCGTAGAAGTTCACCAGGGGAATAAAGATGCTCCCGAATTATCTTCTTGTCCGCCTCAGACGCTGGGGCTATCACGGTCCGGCCATTCTTCAGAACCACCACTCTTATCGAACTCTCATTGAGTTCTTTGTAGTCCAAAACCTCCGGGCTGTGCGTGGTGATTAGGACCTGCTTCTCATTGGACGAGTCCAAAAGCACTTCCATGATCATCTCGATTATTGCCGGATGAACCGTAGCTTCCGGCTCTTCTATCCCGACCACACTAGGAGTAGGTTGACTTACAGCAAGCAATAATCCAAGCACACGCAAGGTGCCATCGGACATGTTCAAAGTGTTAAAAAAAGTTGGCTCTCCCAGCCCGATATCCTGTTTAAAAAGAAGTGTTTCCTTTGGACCTAACGGGACGATCATAGATCTCCTCAATACCTGGGGTCACCTCGGAAAGGAGTCTCACCAATCTGTTGTAATCAAATGTGAATAGGCGACCAAGCGCTTTAGGTTCTTGAGGACAGCGGCTGCGTTACTCCCGTCACGGTTGAGAACTATAACCTGCATCCGGAACCTGCAATTCTCGTATCATGCTGGGCTCTATTGAATACATCCTCATGCAAACGAGGAAATCCCATAAAAGCCTGAACGGTTCTGCGCCGGAGAGCACTGCTGTAACGCTAGGCGATCAGGCAAAATTGCAGGGTTCAGAGCGGGAACCGGTTTGGTGAACTTGCCGTCCTGTCTCTCGAATTCATCGATCTTTCCAGAAGAATCGTTCAAAACACAGTGTTCATGGGAAATAGTGAAGAGATTCCAGGCCTTGGGCTGAATTTCAAAAGCGGAATAACCGGCTGAGAGGCCTCCGTCAAGATCCGCCCACAGACGGAATCCCATCGGCTGCATGGTTCCCTGGATACGGCCCTCCGGCGTGAAAGAACCTGCGAAGCGGCTCATGGTTTCCACGTAATCCGCCACGTCTCTTAAAAGCAATTTCCACGGATTCGCTTAGGGATTCCTGCACAAAGGCGAGAGCGTCAATGAAGTTGCTCTTGCCCGAGCCGTTGGCGCCAACAAACACCGTGAAAGGCTCCAGCTCAACTGAAACAGCTGCCAGGCTCTTGTAGTTCTTGATTTGAACCATTCGAATGCGAGGGACCATCTTTGTGCCCTTCTTGAGTAGTAGTTAGGGACATCGAGACATCATGCAGTCAGCGACCCGCTTGCTTGAAACTTCAAACTGGCTGCTGTTTATCCTCGCTGCCCCGCATGCCACAGTCAAGCTATTTCTGCTATATATTTTAATCGTTTTTTGGAGGAGTTGCGATCTAAACTTTCCGCGAGCTGACGCTCACAAAAAAACCGGGCGCATGGACCCGGCTTTCTAATAGACGTTGCTGCGCAATGAAAGAAATCATTGCTCCGGGATCTTTGTCTCCAAGGCTACCTTCAGTTTGTCCTTTAGCTCGCCCAAATCGGAGCTTTTAACCACGTAGTAATCGGCGGCGACCGCTTTAAGATCGATTTTAAAGCTGGAATACGCCGAATTTAGAATTACCGGCATATCGTAGTGTTTCTTGCGAATCTCTTGCAGCAGATCCAATCCGTTATAGTCGCGCATTTTAATATCAAGAATAATACAGTCCGGCCTCTCCTTTTCAACCGCTTCCAGGAGACCGTCGCCGTCAGGCAACGTGATCACATCATATCCTTCATCCTGCAATTCCATGGAATACAGCATACGGATGCCCTCTTCATCGTCCACTATGAGAATCTTCGGCATTTCAGGCTCCTTTGATGTCATCCGGAAAACCATCGTTCCACAAGATAAGGTTTGGTCTTTTCAAATTGCAGGCATTGGTCCTCAATAAACTCCTCGACCTGCTGAGTATTCATCGGCTGGGTCTCCAGAATAAATGACCAGGTTTTGCCGTAGAACAGCGGCAAGAGCACGTCGATCAACTGGTCGGTGGGAAGCAGGTTCCTCTTGTACGCGATAGCAAAGTCATAGACCACTTTGGCCCACAGACCTGTCGGAAATTCAAATCCGCTCGCCGGCAATTCAGCCGCTTCTTCCAGTTTGTTCATATTTTGCCGGTCCAGGATTGCGTTATATATATCACTGTGAGCGTGAAGTCCGGACAGGAACCGGTCTGAAAGTATTTTGACGTCAAATTCCACCGGAGGAGGAAGCTCCAGGTCCCCCAAGCTCACACCGTAAACCGCAGTGGGCCGGCTCCACTTCACATCTTTCCAAAACGAATCGAACCGAACCATCAGTTGAAATATGGTTTCCACTACATCCCGGACCACGTTCAGCATGCCCTCGATCTGATCTTTGGATTTGTGTATCTTCGGTTTTCCCATGAAAGACTGAATCACGGATACGCGGCGGCGCATTGCAAGCGTTGTCATCCATATGTCAATGCCGAAATTCGCCGCAGTCTCGGACCAGATGTCCGATTCCATATAGATTCCGGCCAAATTCCCGGAGAAACCGTAATCCCCGTTGATGGGCTGGCGGACCCGCCGACCGTATAGGGCGCGAGTAAGCGGATAGGCTAAGTTCGTCGTCAATGTGCCGTCGTACTTGTGACGCACATAGAGTGGAGCCACAAAATCATAGCTGTCGAAAAGCGGATTACCCAGATCACGTATCCAAAGGGGAGTTATGCTCTTAAGGTCCGCGTCCACCACAATCACGGCCTTGGCTGAAAGCTCAACTACCTTGGCGAAAAGATTCTTAAGATTATTGCCTTTGCCCTTGATCCCATCATCGGTTGACAAGTAGATCTTGGGGGTCTTTGTGGGAGTGCCCATGAAGGCTTGACGAGTATTGTCATCGGAGTGGTTATCGCAATTTATAATGACAGCCGAGCGTTCGCCGTAATACTTGGTCAGCCCCTTATCAGCCTGCTGAGTAGGAAAGGATATTGACGACGCCTCATTGTACGATGGAATTCCAACAACGATTTCGGCTTTGGAAATACCCCCCGGATTATCTTCTACGGCTTTCATGTATACTCCGGCAGACAAAATGGACTGGTCGAATTTCCGAATCACGTATTGTACCACAATAGGTTTCAGTGTCAAAACTCATCTGTGTTTGATCCTTCTCCGTGGTCGTGATATGTCATTTCGGGAATAGAGGTAGGACCTTTGGACACCAAACTCCTAAAATCCGTAATTGAAGGGCTTATCTTCGCTCACTCCGAACCTGTGTCAATCGACGGCCTGGCAGCAGTCATTCAGGGAGTCACATCTGAGAAAATACAATCGGTCTTGGACGAACTGGAACAGGAGTATTTAGAACGATCCGGAGGATTCACGCTTGCCAAAGTGGCAGGGGGATACCAGTTCAGATCACTGCCGAACATCGCTCCCTGGATTCTCGAAATGAGGCAGATGAAACCGGCTCGATTGAGCAGAGCGGCGTTGGAGACACTTTCCATTATCGCTTACAACCAGCCTGTAACCAGAGGACGTATCGAGCAGATACGGGGGGTCGAGTCTTCCGCCCCACTGAGGAGCCTGGTGGAACGCGATCTGGTGGTGATCGTGGGTCGAAAAGATATCGCGGGCCGACCCATACTTTACGGCACTTCCAAAAGATTTCTCGAAGTGTTCGGGTTGCCCGACTTGGCTTCCTTACCCGCCCTACCTGAGATCGAGAACCTCAACGAATAGTATGATTCTGGGAAACGAGCCCGGGGGGCTCTTTCTTGCAAGAAAGCCGCCCCCCGGCCCCCCCGCAAAGAACTCTAAATATGCTTCTTCAGGCCGTGTGCGGGCAAGCGATCCAGTCGCTGGCTCATGGCCACTCCGCAACCGTTTAGGAGTCCACCATGCGAGTCGTCCTCGGGTTCACATCGTGAACCTATATCCAGATTGGACTTTCAAAAACGGCCGGCTTTCAAACCCGCCCTTGCATTGCATCTGCTACGCTTTTGGCAAGTCGCGTGATTTTGCAAAAGGGTTTTTCCCCTGGCGGGCCACTTTCTGAAAGTCATTTCTTCTACAAGCGGAGCTAGTGGAATAATCCACTGCTGGAAAAGGGTCCCCGGAAGTGCCTTCATGTCTTCTATCGGCCTATGCTGTAGTAAACAAATCCTCTCTCGGCCATTCTGCGGGGATTGTACAAATTGCGGCCATCGAAGATAACCGGTTCTGCTAGTAGCTGCTTCAATTTGTCAAAATCCGGGTGACGGAAGACGTTCCACTCCGTCAATATGATCAGGCCGTGCACACCTTCCAGGCACTCGTAATTGCCTGCGCAATATTCAATTGAATCGCCGAAAATGCGTCCGGCTTTTTCCATAGCCACCGGATCGAAGGCCCTGATCCTGGCCCCTTTCGCCAGCAGGGCGCGGATTACGTCCATGGACGGAGCGTCCCGAATGTCATCGGTCCTGGGTTTAAAGCTTAGCCCCCAGAGAGCGAAATGTTTCCCGCTGACACCGTTTTCGCCATAATGGCTCAAGATCTTATCTATGAAATGTGACCTCTGCGACTTGTTGGCCTCCTGAACAGCCTCCAGTATCTTGAGAGGGACGTTGTGCTGAATTCCGGTTCGGGTTAGCGCATCCACATCTTTGGGGAAGCATGATCCTCCATAACCGACCCCTGCGAAGAGGAATTGAGGACCGATCCGGGGGTCCGCTCCGATACCGGTGCGAACCATTTCAATGTCCGCTCCGACTTTCTCGCAAAGTCGAGAAAGCTCATTGATGAACGATATCTTGGTAGCCAACAACCCGTTAGCGGCGTACTTGGTCATTTCAGCGGATGCTATATCCATCACGAAAATCGGTTTGCCGGTCCGAACAAAAGGGCTGTAAAGCTCCTTAAGCTTCTCCCCTGTCCCGGCGTCGTTGACCCCGATCACAATCCTGTCCGGTTTCATGCAATCATCAATGGCGTTGCCTTCTTTGAGAAATTCAGGATTCGACGCCACTTCAAATTGATGACCGGTTTCTTCCGCGATAATTTCTTTGATCCTTTCGGTAGTCCCCACCGGAACCGTGCTTTTGGTGACAACAATCTTGTAAGTGTTCATACATCGACCGATTTCACGGGCTACCGAATAAACCTGTGTTAGGTCTGCGCATCCGTTGTCGTCCGGTGGTGTCCCTACCGCTATAAAGATAATGAGGGATCTTTCTACGGCCGTCGAAATCTCGGTGGTGAAATGTAACCGCTGCTCGGCCATGTTGCGAGCTACCATCTGCTCAAGGCCCGGCTCGTAAATCGGAACTCTGCCTTCCAAGAGGCCCCGAATTCTCACCTCATCAATATCCATTATCAAAACATCATTACCCATTTCGGCAAAGCAGGTCCCAGTGACCAATCCCACATAACCTGCCCCGATCACCCCAACATGCATTCCGAACACCTCGTAGCTGGATTAGTATCTTTAAGAAAAACGGTATAATACTAGATAGAAGCGAAAAACTCCAGCCAAAAGTCATGCTCAAGAAGCAATGTCGAGGGTTCTTGCGCTCAGCATATTTCCGTTGTCTGAACAGACGATTACGCTATGGTATGCTTTAGGTCGCGAAACGTTCTTAGAATAAAGCTGGTTTTGTGTGTGACATGTTCAGTGTGAGGAATGGGACACTGGTGTTGGTTTTGGATGACCGCGGTTATGAGTTGGCCCCAGACTACCGAAACCCCCTCCTTGACCCTCCCCGTGGAGGAGGGAACGAGTCCCCTCCTCCACACGAGGGCTACAGGGGAGATTCGGGCTTGAACAGCTTCTAGAACAGGAACTTTTCCGAGGGCCGTCTTTCAGGCACGTACTGATGCTCTATTTCGCCTTCATTCCACTCGCGAGAAACATAAAGCTCGCAATAGCAGGCCCCGTATTCCGCCACATCCGGAACGCGATATATGCACGGGCAGATGATGTCCTTATCATGTTGTCGATCGTTGGCTGACAGCCTGCACGGACAACACATATATCCATAGCGTTTCCTGTTCGTGAGAAGACCCTCCAGCAGTTCAAAGACTTTTTTCTTGTCCGCATTGAAAAAATATCCTTTGGGCTCCTGGAGTTTTCTCAAGGTTTCATAGAGCTTCTCAACTTCGTCCATTTATTAGGGCCTCCATGTCCGGTTGGTGGTCTTTATCAGTCGAACAGCCTTTCTATATCTGCAATAGTGTCAAGAACATAGTCAGGCGAATAGTCATATTCCCCAAGATTTCCACGAGACGTCGCCCCTGTCAGGACAAGCGCTGAATCCATACGAGCTTTCTTAGCGAAGAGAATGTCCGTATCCATCCGGTCGCCCACGACCAGGCAAGATTCTCTGGGAACCTGCAGCCGATCCAGCGCCAGGTCCGCCATGTCCGTTTGCGGCTTACCGAAAACTCGATCCGGCGGACCCGCCGCAGTGGCTACGGAAGCTACTACCGCGCCTGCCCCTGGACGAAAACCGCCGGGCACTGGAAATATCGGATCCAGATTGGTGGCCCAGAACAGAGCCCCGTGGCTTATGGCCAGATAAGCGAGTTTTATCTTTTCGTATGTTAATCCTGTATCCAAGCCCACGACAACTATGTCGGTCTTCAACGGTTCTTTTTCAATCACTGACCCCGCTGTTTGAATCCCCCGTATGAGCCCGGGCTCACCTACAACCATTACTCGAGCCCCGGCGTGATCTTTCTCCAATGAGTTAATCAGAGCGGAAGCTGAGTTTATTACTTGTTCGCTCGTTACGTCCAACCCCAGATCGGAGAGTTTTTTGGCCAAATCTTCCGCCAATGCTTGCGCATTGTTCGACAGGAACAACCAGCGAACGCCATTGGCGGACAGCCTGGAGTACACGCTTTGGACCCCATCAATCAGGAGTTCCCCTCTATTTACTGTCCCATCCAAGTCGGCCAGAATGGCCTGATAAGGTTTTTTCATGATCGGAGATTTGTCCCAGGCATTAATCTTGGGGCGGCTTTGAGCCAACCGTGGTCAATTCCGGGGAATTTTTCTTTTGAAGCGCCAGACTTAAATTGTATTGCGCCTCCTTGTACCCCGGATTCAGTTTAAGCGACCGACTGTAGCAATCTACGGCCGCGTCGTATTCTTTCATCTTATAGTGAAAAAATCCGTTATTATTCCATACCAACGCATCATTCGGATCTGCGGTCGCGGCCTTATTAAAATCTTCCCTAGCCTGGCTCGTGCGACCCAGATTGAAGCGAACCACCCCCCGCAAGCTGAGCGCACGGGCGGCATTTGGTCTAACTCGCAAGACTGCGTTAAGATCCGCCAGCGCCAGGTTCTGTTCGTCCTCCTGCAAGTAAGCTGTAGCCCTGTCATACAATATGCGAGGATCGCCGAAAAGTGATTCCAAAGCTCGGGTGAAATCCGCTATGGCCGCATCGTAGAGCGAACGAGTCATAAAGGTCAGCCCCCGCATTGCCAGGATTTCACCGTCCGAGGGATCAAGTTCTGCGGCTGCGGTCAAATCCAACGCCGCCCGGACGGGTTCGCCTATATCCATGAATATTCGAGCCCGTTCTCTGTAAGCCTCGAGCAAGGAGGCGTCGAGTTCAATGGCCCGATTTAGATTCCCCAAGGCCTGGTCCCACTGCTGATTGCGCGACCGCACTACCCCCAGATACAAATGGGCGGGCGCATACAACGGATTCTTCACCAACGCGAGTTTGAGGATTCGGTCCGCCTCAGAATAATTCTTGAGCACTATGTGCGCCCTCGCCTGGAGAACCAAAAGCTCCACCTCGCCGGGATGCTTGATCGCGTAGGCCGATAGCGCTTCCAAAGCCTTACCGGGCTCATTGGTCTTGAAGAATACCAGAACTTTCTCTTCAAGGACTTTGTCGTCACCCGGCATTATGGCTTCGACTTTTCCATAGTCTGCCAAGGCTGCGCGGTAGTCCTTCAGTTTCACATTGATGCGGGCACGCGTCAGAAACACTTCCGGATTATCCGGGTCCCAACGGCTCAATACGTTTGCATCTTCGAGCGCCTTTCTTGGCTTGCCTTCTCGGAGCAGCAACTTTGCCCTCATTTCCAGCGCCATGGTGGATTGTGCCTCATAATGCAGGGCGCGGGTGTATTCATCTTCCGCTTTGATGAGAAAGCCTTCCTTCTCGTATATCATCCCTTTTAGGACATAGGCTTTGGCCATTCCCGGACTCGTGGTCAACACTACTTCCAATACCTTTGAAGCTTCATCGAGTTGATCGAGTATAATCAGGCAATGGGCCTTTTCAATCAGAGGTGGAATGATCTTGCGGGTATAAGCCAACGAATGATTGAAATCCTCAACGGCTCGAAAGTAGTCTTTGATTTCCCTGTACGCGAGCGCGCGTTCGAAGTACAGAGTTGGACAGAAACTCACCCTTAATGGATGAGTCTTTTAGGGCCTCGTCCAGAAGTTCGATGCGGCGAATCGGATCACTGATCTCCAGGATTTCTTTCAACACAGGCGGTGGATTCTGTGCGGCCCTCGAAGATAATGGGAAATTAACCAACAGAACGGTTGAAACGCAAAGCAGCAGCACAAGCCGACATCCGACATAGCCTCGATATGCAGACCGACACATCGCTGAATCATTCCTTCGTGAGTCTCGTTATGTCATTGCGAGAAATTAACGGTGGGACAGGCTTCCAGCCTGTATATTATGGATGACCGGCAGATGCCCGTCGCCACCAAATCTTCCGCGATCATGGGTATGCCGTATCCCGTGACCGGCAAGTCCCCGAAGCTATCGGGATTGCTTCCCCCGTTTTTCAAGATGTGCTCGCAATGACAGTTGGAGGCGCTTCACTTCCGCACGTGACCGAATACATACCTTACCCGGGCATCCGTCCTTTTAATTCCTGCACCAGAATGTCAAGAATCTCATCGAATTGTCTTTGCATGCGTATCATGTTTTCCCGCATGGCCAGGATCACCTCGACTCCCGCGAGGTTTACCTCCAACTCCCGCATAAGATTGTTAATTATGCGTATGCGCTCCACTTGATCCGGAGGAAAAACCCGTTCGGGCTCGGATTCAGCCTCAACCGATTGGACCAGATCCTCGGCCTCAAGTCTATCGATAAAACCCTCGTCGCACTCGAAGATCTCAATAATCTGTCGTCTGTAATAATAGTCCGGCGCCATGATGGTTGTCCTGAATCTGCTCGGTTATGCTGGAGAATGCCAACTCATCGCAGATAATGCTGGGTTACCCCCTTTTCTAAAGGGGGGCCAGGAGGGATTTTGATCTGACTTTGAAAATCCCCCTAAATCCCCCTTTAAAAAAGGGGGACTTCCTGACTTCTCCGCTGAACGATAATACATGCAAGTCAGTTCCTGCACTGTTTTCGTTACAAATGTATCTCCCGGCGTATATCGCCCTCGTAATAGCGGTCAAGACTCTTGGCTGCGTTAAGGGCCTCCGGATTGTCGGTGTTTGGGACCTGAACTCGAATCGTGACGTACATGTCCCCCGGATTCTTCGTTTTCAGATTCGGGACCCCTTTTCCTTTGAGCCTGAGCCGCCGGCCCGACTTCGTGCCGGGCGGTATCTTCAATTGGACCTGTCCGTCCGGAGTCGGCACAACTACTTCTGCTCCGTTCATCGCTTCACCGACCGTGATCGGAAGCTCAAGGCTCAGAGTATCCCCATCACGCTTGAAAATCGGATGCGGTGGGACTCGCGTGATTATGTACAGGTCACCAGACGGCCCCCCTTGTCTACCAGGCTCGCCCTTGCCGGCCAACCTAATCTTGGAACCGTCATTAACACCAGGAGGAATGTTTACATCAATCGTTTCTGAGGCCGGGACCCTCCCGGAACCTCCGCATGCGCTGCATTTCTCGCCCGCTCGTCCCGTCCCTCCACATTCGGGACAGGACTGATTGAAATTCAACGGGCCCTGCGCCACTCGAACCTGCCCTGTTCCTTTGCACGTTTTACACACAGACTCGGTAGATGAATAAATACGACCTTCTCCACCGCATTGAGCGCAGATATTCTCCTTTTGTATCGTAACTCGAGTTGTGGCCCCCTTGATCGCCGTGAGGAAATCGATTTCCAGGCTGCTCTCAATGTCACGGCCTTTCATTGGCCCTTTCGGAGCAGCGCGGCCGGCTCCCCCAAATAGCTCACTGAATATGTCTTCAAAACCGCTGTATCTTTGTCCCCCCTGATCGGCTGAGAAATCATAGAAGAAGGTCCCACCCGGCCCGCCAGACCCTGCTCGAAATCCTCCCGCCTTTTGCCAGTCTCGGTACTGCCGGGCGGTCTCCGCATCAAACCCGGCTTTCAATCCTTCTTCGCCGAATTCATCATAAATCTTTCTCTTTTCAGGATCGGATAATACTTCATGCGCTCCCGATACACGTTTGAATTGCTCTTCCGCTTCCTTGTTACCTGGATTAACATCCGGATGATATTTCCGCGCAAGTTTGCGGTAGGCCTTTTTGATCTGGTCGGTGGTCGCGTCTTTCTTGACGCCAAGGACCGAATAAAAATCAACTCCCGCCATACTAGGGCCTCCTGAACACGCGAGGAGACTGAAGTAAATCGCATTGTAATTGAGGCAGGTAATTCAGAAATATGATACTCATATTGTCGTTTACTCATACAGTGTCCAGTCTCGCGCTGTTGAATAATTAAGTACTCTCGGGCTCTTGTCAAGCCGGGACGCTGAAGGAGATTTTCCTGCGGAGCAAGAGGGAACGAAGGAAAGAATGCGGGAACCCCTTTTTTGCAAAAAAGCGGTTCCCGCTCCCTCCGCAAAAAACTTCTATATGGCTGGCGGAACCACTAACGCTGATGTAGGGGCGCATGGCGATGCGCCCTTCTACTCCTAGGTTCGCGAACGCTGTCATCGGGATCTGTAAGGTTGACCCGCCAATCACCGCTACAGAAGCCGCACTGGCCGCTGCGGTGAATTTCTGGTCTTCAGTGGGAGCGTATCTGCATGATCATTGATTGTCACGTTCATTTACTGCCTCGTGAAGTTCAGCAGGACCGGTCGCTGTTCAGCCACCGCGATTTTGCATTCGCGTCTCTTTATTCACATGAGAAAGCCAAGTTAGCCTCGGGAGACCAAATTATCGAGTATCTGGACACGTCCGGTATTGATCGGGCCGTGGTATTCGGGTTTCCATGGGTAGATTCCGATCTCATTCGGCGAAACAACGATGAAGTATGGGATTTTCACCAGCGGTACCCGGACCGCGTAATCCCTTTTGCGGTGCTTTCTCCAAGGGGTAATGAAGCTGATTCCTTGGAAGCCGAGCGGACCATTGTCGACGGATTCGCCGGTATAGGCGAATTAGCCATGTATCATGGCGGGTGGACTGCTGAGAATTTGGAGGCTATTTCTACGTGTCTTAATGTGGCTGAAAAGGCCGGCGCTCCCGTTATGATTCATGTCAATGAGCCTGTTGGCCATTCGTACCCGGGAAAGATCCCCGTCGATTTTCAAGGATTATTGCGGCTCATAACCGCGTGTCCGGATCTGAATTTTATTCTCGCGCATTTTGGTGGCGGAATCTTTTTTTACGGTCTTATGCCCGAGGTGGGCAAAATCCTTACTCACACCTACTTCGACACAGCGGCCTCGCCGTTTCTATACGATTTTAGAGTATTTGAAGTGGCGTGCCGGATTTTAGGCCCGGAAAAGATTCTCTTCGGGAGCGATTTTCCTTTGCTGTCTCTGCCCCGGTATCTGAAGGAATTGGACAAGACGGAATTGGACGAGACAATCAGAGACGGCATTCTGGGAAAGAATATATTGAAATTGTTAGGCAAGGATTCGCGAATTGAGTCTACCGTATATCAGTAGGACCGGCATCTTGCAGGTCGATTGCCGGCGGCCGGATGCTCTTGTGGGGCAGGCTTTCCAGCCTGCCTATGCCCAAATGCCTGAAATGGCACGCTGGAAGAAACTATCTCAAAATTCGGGATTCGTCTCAAATCGTGGCACGATCAAGGCTTAACTGAGTTTTCATCACCCTCACCCCAACCCTCTCCCGGAGGGAGAGGGAGGCATGGGGAGCCGCTTTGCAAGTCCCCTCTCCCTGTGGGAGAGGGACAGGGTGAGGGATATCGTGGCACGCTTTTGTCTTCATCAAGACTTCTGACACAGTTTCGGAAAGCCTGCCCCACAAGCCTTTGAAGTTACACGAGCAGCATTATTTGCTCATTTATCTTTCACAGCCTCGCCGGCCGCTATCATGACGATTGTGGCCTCTCCGCGCACGCATTCTTCCCCATCGGAATAAACCGAGCAAGCCACCGTCCGGCTTGTTCGACCTTTCTTGACTACTTTGGCCCGCAAGAGCAATTCCGTGTCCAGGCGGGCAGGTTTCAGGAAGTCGATCTTGAGCGCGCGAGTCCAGCCTGTGGGGAGATCGATCCCTTGCTCCATGTCGATGCCTTGTTCCTGGCATTCCGCGGCGAACGCGGTCCATGCGGAATGACAATCTATCAGGGTGCTGGCGACGCCTCCATTGAGAAAGCCCGGATAAGAGCAATGATGCTCCTGAGGCTGCCACTTGGCGATGCCTTCATTCCCGTCGAAAAAACTCTTTAATTGTAATCCATTTTTGTTATCCGCTCCGCATCCGTAGCAATGGCGTATTTCGGCTTCGGGGTTCAGGCGGTCTTGCAGCGGTTTTGGGTCAGCCATAATGGCGCTCCTACATAACCATTCCGGTAAAGTTATTCCTCAGTAGGACCGGCATCTTGCCGGTCTCTTGTCGTTGCGAGGGCGTAGCCCGTGGCGATCTACTTCGCGTGGGGGATTGCTTCGCTCCGCTCGCAATGACACTAGAGTCTATGCGGTCATGTCCGTGACGGACCGGCAAGATGCGGGTCCTACTACCGTATCCCCTAACTCTTCGCTTTTGCCTCGAAGTACTCCGCGGCCTCATGCGGAAAGATCGCATGGATGAGCAGATCTTCGTCGCTCAATCCGGGGAATTTCTTTTCCAATTCAGGCCACAGTGGAGGAATCAATTCCGCAGGTCTAACCGAAATCGGATCCCCGCCTTTGAGGACCCGTTCCTGAAGTTCTTTATTCACCGGAGCGGGGGTTTCACCGTACATGCCTTTGAGAAGATTCGCCGTATGATTGGCGATGATCTTGTATCGGCCCATAAGAACATTGAATGTCGCCTGTGACACCACTATCTGGGAAGTCGGAGTTACCAGCGGTATCCAACCGAGGTCTTCCCTCACCCGCGGTATTTCCTTGATGATCTCTTCCAGCCTGTCCAAGGCGTTCTGCTGTTTCAACTGGCTGGTCAGGTTGGACATGACTCCGCCGGGTATCTGCGTGACCAGCATTCGGCAATCCACTCCGCTGTATGGCGCTTCAAACTCCTTGTATGCGTCTCTAATTGTCTTTGCTTCTTCTGCGGCTTCAGTGAGTTTAGCCAGGTCGCAGCCGGTGTCGTATCCGAATCGGCCCAGAGCATAAACCAGCGACTCGGTGCAGGGGTGGCCGGTGCCGCCAGAAAACGGGCTAAGCACACAATCCAGCATCTCAGCGCCCGCTTCCACTGCCTTGAGCGAGGACATCATGCCAAAGCCGCAGCTGTCGTGCGTATGCAAATGTATCGGGACACTCACGGCTTTCTTCATACTCGATATAAGCTCAAAAGTGGTGTAGGGATCGATGAGGCCGGCCATGTCCTTAATCGCGATCTGATCCACACCTTTATCCTCTAGTTGTCTGGCTTTTGACACGAACTTTTCTATGGTATGCACCGGACTTATAGTGTAGCACACCGCTCCCTCGGCCACCTTGCCCACCTCTTTGACGGCCTTTATCACAGCCTCCTGATTTCTCACGTCGTCCAGAGCGTCGAATATACGGAACACGTCTATGCCGTTACGCGCGGCCGCATGCACAAACTTGCGAACCACATCGTCAGGGAAGTTGGTGTACACGACCAGATTTTGTCCTCGAATCAACATCATGCTCTTGACTTTGGGCATCGCCTCTTTGATTCGACGAGCCCTTTCCCATGGGTCTTCCCGGAGATATCTCACGCAAACGTCAAATGTAGCGCCGCCCCATGTTTCAGCGCCATAGATCCCGGTGTCCGCCAGCTTATTTGCGAGTTTGAGTAGATCGTCAAGTTTGATGCGTGTAGCTACTTTACTTTGAGAGCCATCACGAAGCGTGATATCGAACAACTTCACTTTCTTGGGGCTGTCGACTTTCATAAAAAAACCTCCGGATTGAATGAGATCACCGCGTTAGGCGGATGCGATCTTGGGTTGAGCACGGCCGTGTCTCAAACCCGGCTATGGACATCTTCCGAACAATGTCAATTTCATCTTGTTTTGTGACCACTTCGCCGTCGAGCCGAACGTCTCGCAATACGGTAAGAATCCTGCCAAACGCGGGACCCGGCTCAAATCCCAGGTCTATAAGGTCTTTGCCGGTCAATATAGGCCTGACATGCCTCAAAGTCGTAATATATTCGGAAATTGCAATCCGAGTCACGTCACGCGCCGTCCGGGCCATCATAAACAGCAGCGCTTCCATACTGAATTGTTTCAGAGCTTCAAGGACCCGGCTGGAACGATCTAACTGACCTCGTGAAAACGCCGCAAGAGTCCGGCGCATTCGCATTCGCTCCTGCCCCAGATCTTTCAATTTGGGCCTGACAATAGACAGACGTTTCATCACGTCTTCAAATTCTTTATCGCCCAACGTTTCCGTGAATCCAAGAAAATATACCACCCATGTTTCAAGACTGTCCTTTGCGTAGAGATATTTCCACCAGGAGAGCACGCCCGAGATCGATTCCATGAGTTCCGATGTGCGAGTCGTAAAACTGAGAGACGCGTGCAGGGCCTGGGGGATCCCGAATCCCGCCATCATAGCCAGAGCAGGCAATGGATTTTTCTCCCTCAGTATATGAATCAGTTCATTGAGAAGCCGTTTGCCCTCGATTTTGTCGAACATCAGCATCTTAAGGGCGCCCTTCATCAGGGTAAGAGTGTGCTTGCTGATACCGAAAGAGAAACGGCTACTGAAACGGATTGCCCTCATAATCCTTGTCGGGTCCTCCACGAAGGCCAAATTGTGCAACACCCTGATCACTTTTTCCTTAATATCTCTCGCGCCGCCGAAGAAGTCTATCAACTGTCCGAATGTCTTAGTATTAAGGCTTACAGCCAGCGTGTTCATCGTGAAATCTCTACGATAAAGATCTCGCTTGATAGAACTGGTTTCTACCGTCGGTAGCGCCCCTGGCCTGGCATAGTATTCGTGCCTGGCCGTAGCTACGTCGATCTTGAATCCGTCCGGGAAGAGAACCACGGCAGTGCCGAATTTTTCATGTCCTCTCACCCTGCAACCCTCGAAATCCCTGGCAAGCTCCCGGGCAAAGGCGATACCCACGCCTTCTATTACAAGGTCGATATCCAGATTTTGGTTTCTTAACAATAGGTCTCTGACCGCTCCGCCGACGAGATAGGCCTCTTCTCCCCGACGGTCGGCGATAGTTCCCGCGTGCCGTAAAATGCCTATAACACGCTCAGGCAGAAGCTCTTCCATAAGTTTGCGTACGCTTCGGCTGCGCACACGCCCGCCCGGATACTCATCCGGACCTGCGGAATCGCTCCGCCGCGGCAGCTTCATGTGCTCCAGAAGGTCGCTCCTGCTTATGACTCCGATTATCATGCCATCTTCCACTACCGGGATAATTCGCTGCCGGCTATCCACAGTAGTGCGTGTGACCTGCTCGATAGTCTGTTCCGGAGTCACAAAAATCATCTCGGGGTTCATGTATTCGGAAACCAGGGCCTCTTCCAGACCATGATGCCGAGCCTTTTCCACTGCATTACGGTGCAGTATCCCCAGAATGGACGTATCCACCACAACCGGCAGGGAACTGATCTGGTAGCGACTCAACAGTTCCGCGGCCCTTTCAATCGTCTGATCGGGCGTTATGGTAATGACCGGACGAGACATAATTTCCGCTGCCGTACGCTTCGGCCGGACTCGCTGGCCGATGAGAGCAATCAACTGGTCTCTCGCCTGGTGTAGCGTCATATCCCTAATATTCGCGCTGGCCGCGGTGGCGTGCCCTCCCCCGCCGAACTCCGCGGCCATTTCACCCGCGTTGACTTCATCAACGCTGCTGCGCGCGATCAGGTGAATTCGATCATCCATTCTTATCACGGCAAACAGAGCGTCGTAGTTCTCCATGTCTTTCAATTTGTGCACCAGAATGGCCAAATCCCCGACATAACCCTCCGCTCCCGCGGTGGTGACCACGACTTCGACACCACCGACGTTCACGATTTCGGAGCCCTCTATCAGTTGGTGCAGAACTTCGATCTGATCTTTGCTAAGATCGGTGGTCATCATATTGGAAACGATGTTGAGATTGGCGCCCTTTCCCAGTAACCACGCGGCTGCCTCCAAGTCTTCAGCGGTGGTCGATGAAAAGGTGAAAGAGCCCGTGTCTTCGTAAATTCCCAGGGAGAGAATCGTAGCTTCTTCGGCGTTAATCTCGATATCGCGCGCGCGGATTAACCTGATTAGAAGAGTTGTGGTAGCCCCAACGGGTCTTATCAGCTCATAGTCCCCCTTTACATCGTCTTCTGCGTCCGGGTGATGATCGTAAACATGGATCTCGGGTTTGTGGGATTCCGCTAGCGCGGCGAACCGGCCGATGCGGCTCATTTGTCGCGTGTCTACAAGAATCAGGCGCGTGACCTTATCGAGGTCAATATCTTTGGCGCGTTCGATGGATAATATGTAGAGAGTAGATTCCATGAAGAAATCCCGCAGACTTTTCTCTTGAGAACCGGGAAAAGCCACCACAGCGTTGGGGTATAGCTTCTGGGCCGCCACCATTGAAGCAAAGGCGTCAAAATCCGCATTCACATGTGTGGTGATGATTTCCATACTCTCACTCGAAACCGGGATCGATTCTTGAACGCGCGTCTAGTTTCATCCGACAACATCACTGTGCAGTCAGGTCCACCTCATTGATTATGTTATATCGTGAACCGCGCTAAAAGCGAAGACAAGTATGGAAGAAAACGATCACCGCGGAGTCCGCCGAGAGAGAAGAAGGGAAAGGAGGGAGAATGTGGGGGAACCCGCTTTTTGCAAAAAGCGGGTTCCCCCACCCCCCTTCCGGCAAAAACTCCTATACGGCTAGCGGAACCACAAACGCAGATGTAGGGGCGCATGGCGGAGGCTGTCTCAGAAGTCGGCATTAGGCTCGGATCGTAGCACAATTTGAGCCTGCTGGATGTTTCTCACCCTCACCCCGCCCCTCTCCCAAAGGGAGAGGGGCGGCATGGGGAACCGCTGTACGAGTTCCCTCTCCCTTTGGGAGAGGGTAAGGGTGAGGGAAATCGTATCACGATTTTGAGCTCATGAAGACTTTTGAGACAGCCTCGGCGATGCGCCCTTCTTGGTCACAATCCGTTTGCGCGGGAATGACCTAAAATCCCTTTTCTACCCCTTTTAAAAGAGAGGAAGAATAAGGGTTGCGTCGCCATGCCCTCCGTACAGAAGCGCTTTCGGTGCCGAGCCATATAAGAGTTTTTGGGGAGGGGTCTGGGGAGGGCGTTTTTGCAAAAACGCCCTCCCCAGAAAGTTCTTGTCTCTGCCTCTCTCTGCTAAATGGCTTGCGGGCGACGCGGCGAGTTGATAAGTTGAATCCGATTTGAACGTCCGAGAGGTTACAGTTCGTTGAAGGAACAAGAGCTGACTAAGAAACAACGTGAATGGCTGGCGCTCTCGAAGAAAATCGGCCCAGGCCCGATGACGAAAAGTGAACGAGAGGCCCTGGAGAAACTATACAAGACAATGCTCCCACGAGAGCAGCAGGAGCTATTCGAGCACGTAGAGACTCATTTCGGCAAGAAAGAAAGCCCGGAACCCGAGGCGGAAGAGGACCCCATCGCAATCATGCAGCGCAAAGTCCGGACTCCCCCCTCGCCCGCGCTTCGGGCCGCGCTTACCGGGACTGGAGCGTCCCGACCGAGGCCCGGCAAGGATCGGCCATGACGCACCGCAGAGGGCGCAGAGGTGAAAGTTTCTGGGGAGGGCGTTTTTGCAAAAACGCCCTCCCCAGACCCCTCCCCAAAAACTCCTATACGGCTCGTAACACCACCAACGCATGTGTGAGGACGCATGGCCACGCGGCCAATTTAGCCATTTCGCCCGGAAGACAGGAATGACGCTCACAAAAAGGGGACCCCGCGTTGTTCCCTTCTTTGCCTCTCTGCATTCTCTGCGGTTAAGCGGATCGATTTGTTTTAGGAGATTTTAAATGCTGGATATAGCCTTTATTCGTAATAATGCCGACGTCATAAAAGACGGCATGCGCAAGAAAAAGATGTTTATGGACCTGGATGAGCTGCTGGCGGTAGACGATGAATTGCGCAAGCTGCGGGCCGAAGTCGAAAAATTTCGCGCCGACCGCAACCGTATTTCCAAGGAAATCCCGACGCTCAAAGGCGAAGAAAAAGATCAGGCGGTTGCGGAAGTAAAGGCGGCCAAAGATGGGCTCAACGAGAAAGACCCCAAACTGCGGGACGCGGAGATTCGTTTTGAGCAACTAATGTTGATGGTCCCGAATCCGCCATTGCCGGTCGTGCCTGAAGGGGAATCGGAAGAGGACAACGTGGAGGTGCGGAAATTCGGATCGCCCCCGGAATTCGATTTCCCCCCAAAAGACCATCTGGAATTGGCGGAAGCCCTCGACATACTGGACATGCCCAGAGCAGTCAAATTCGCCGGCGCGCGAATGTATTGCCTCAAGAATGAAGGCGCTATGCTGGAATTCGCGCTTTTTAAATTCACGTTGGATCACCTCGTCTCCAAAGGGTTTCACCCGATGATCGTCCCGCAGCTTGTTCGCCGCGAAGCCATGATCGGCACGGGTTTCTTCCCCCTTGGCGAGGAGGACACCTTTTTCATAGAAAAGGACCAGCTTTACCTGATCGGAACATCCGAAGTCGCTTTGGTCTCATATCACATGGACGAGATCTTGAATGAAAAGGAATTGCCGAAGCATTACTGCGGGTATTCAAGTTGTTTCCGCCGTGAGGCCGGTTCGTACGGACGCGATACCCGCGGTTTCTACAGGCTTCACCAATTCAATAAGGTGGAACAAGTCACTGTTTGTGTGAACGACCCTGAGGTCTCCAGGCAGGAGCATCAGATACTTCTGAATAATTCCGAAGAATTAATGCAGGCGCTCGGCTTGCCGCACCGAGTGGCGCTGGCCTGCGGCGCGGAGGTCGGACAGGGGCAGGTGATCAAGCACGAGATAGAAACATGGATGCCGAGCCGAGGCAAATACTCTGAAACCCATTCCTGCTCGTCCTTACACGAATTTCAGGCAAGGCGGCTGAAAATCCGGTGGAGAAGCAAGGAAGGTAAGACCCAGTATTGCCATACCCTGAACAACACTGCTGTGGCGTCACCTCGGATACTGATCCCATTGTTGGAGAATTTCCAAAACGCGGACGGCAGCGTTACCATTCCACCGGCGCTCCGACCGCTCATGAACGGCATGGAACGGATCGAACCGAAGGTATGAGTTTGGGAAGATTAGTCGGGGAGGCCCTTTTTGCAAAAAGGGCCTCCCCGAACCCCTCCCCAAAAACTCCTATCAGTTTACCTTGATCGCGGTGGGGAGCTAAAGGCAAGGGCGAATAGTTGACGAATCGGCAGACCTACATTTCAACTGTGAAACGCATGCTCGCTAAAAGCGAGCACAATAATTAGGAGTTTTTGAAGGGGGTGTTGGGGGAAATCCCGCGCAGATCGCGGGACAAAAAGTTTCCCCCAACATTATCTTCAAATGCTGCTCGGATTTTGTCCCAATGATCACCTTAAAGAAAAATGCTGATAGAAGGGTCCGGAGGGGTCACCTCTGGGTATTCTCCAATGAAATAGCGGACCCGCCGGTCTCGGAGCTGGAGCCTGGAGCGGCGCATGAACTCCGTGATGTACGCGGCGAGTTCCTGGGCATGGCCTACGCGAGCCCGTCCAGCCTCATCGCAGCTCGTATCCTGTCCCGGACTAAAGTAGACATAGACGGTCACTTCTTTCAGGAGCGTATCTTGTCCGCCCTGCAAAGGCGCTCGAAACTGTTTCCAGATAAAGATGTATACAGGCTGGTTTACGGTGAAGCCGATTTTCTGCCGGGCCTCGTCGTGGACAGATACGGTCGCTTTCTTGTTGTCCAGAGCCTGACTTCGGGAATGGATCGGTTCTTGGAAGACGTATTGGAAGCCCTCCAAACGATCTTGGAGCCTGAAGGAGTCTATCTTCGAAATGATTCGACCTTCAGAGCGCTGGAGGGACTTCCTCAGGAGAAGAAACCCGTATTCGGTTCCGTTCCCGAGACCGTTAGCATAAATTCGCACGGCCTGAATTTGTTGGTGGATATAGAGAACGGGCAGAAGACCGGATACTACTTGGATCAGGAATCGAACCGCTCTCTCATGAAGCAATACGTAGCTCCGGGAGCAGAAGGTACTGGACCTGTTTTGTTACACGGGAGCGTGGGGATTGCACGCGGTTTCCGCCGGCGCGGAGGAAGTCACCGCGGTCGATTCATCCCGCGCGGCCTTGCAACTGGCGCAGTCCAATGCGGAGCTGAACGGAATGCAGGACCGATTTCATATCGTTAAGAATAGCGCAATAGACTTCCTGAAAAAGGCCCAGCGAACCTGGGACGTGATTATCCTGGACCCGCCCGCGTTCATAAAGAGCCGCTCACAGATCAAGGAAGGGCTCAAGGGATACATCGACCTGAATCGCCGTGCGCTCGGGAAACTGTGGCCCGGCGGGATTCTGGTTACTTGTTCCTGCTCACATCACATGGACCGGATTACCTTCGAAGACATGTTGCTGACCGCATCCAGACAGAGCGGCCGTGAACTCCGAATCTTGGACACCCGCGGACAAGGACCCGACCACCCTGTCCTGCTCTCCATGCCCGAAACCCGCTATCTCAAGGTTGTCGTGGCCCAGGTGGTGTAGCAGAAGCCTTTCCGAAAACGGATAAATGGCGGACAACTCCCATTCGTTGCGACCATCGCGAAGCCGGCAAGAGCGGTTTGTACGGCGCGACTGGCGAGTCGCCCATAGGGAAATCAAAACAATGGAATGAAAACACAAAGGGCGACTCGCCAGTCGCCCCTACAGAACCTTTCATTCCTGATACTCGACAATCCGATGGCACGACCTGTCCGATAACGGTAAACATTTGGTAGGGGCGCACGGCTGAGGCTGTCTCAAATTGAGCCCGCCGGAGACATTCCTCGCCCTCACCCCGACCCTCTCCCAGAGGGAGATGGGGGCATGGGGAGCCGCTGTAAGAGTTCCCTCTCCCACAGGGAGAGGGAAAGGGTGAAGGAAATCGTGGCACGATCTGGGGTTCATGAAGACTTTTGAGACACCTTCGGCTGTGCGCCCTCTTCTTTCCCCCTTTTCTAAAGGGGGATACAGGGGGATTTGTAGGTCTTTTCCGGGAACGCAGGAATAACAACAGACAAACGGTAGGGGCGGACCTGTGTGTCCGCCCAAGAAATCTCTAAGTCCCGGAGGATGCGGTGATCTCGCGTTCCGAGAATCCTTCGGCGCTGATCTAACCGCCAGCCAATTTAGGAGTTTTTGGGGAGGGGCCTGGGGAGGGCGTTTTTGCAAAAACGTCCTCCCCAGACTATTCTTTACTACCGCTAGTGCAGCATATCGGCGCTTTTGGGCTTCAACATTTCGAGCAGTTCATGTATATCAATGGTAACGGGTTGTTCTCCTTCGAAACCGAACACGCAGGTGTTGTTGCCGGAGTTAATGGCGAAAGCGAAATATCCGTCCGTATATTGAGCTATAAGGGTAGCAGCGGCGCAAGGCGCGTCCCTCACTACCAGGTCTTTGTCCAGGACGAGGGTCATCAAGACCTGTTCGTCGTTCATTCTTCGTGCTCCTTCTTTTCCGGTATATGGAACATGGTCGCATGGGCCTCTATGTATGGAAAACTTTATCACAAACCATAGTGTTTTTCAATAAGTGTTATTGTTTTCAACAATAGCTGACTTCGGTGAATTTGGTACTCCGGAATGGGAATTCAAGTACGAAGACCTTAAGCGGTTTCCGGAAGTCGATTGTGCGCCGAAGGCTCTGGGAAGGTAAATGCGCTCAATTCTTGATTTTCCTATTATCGCACGCTTAAAAATATGTTAATATTATTATCCATCGGCAGATAATCCAAAATTCCGATTAAGCAGTTTTCCGGAACCCGATGAGTGAAGTGGGGAGGTAAGGGACGTTTGAAGGAAATTATGAAAGCCTTTGGCTGCTTACTGGCTATCTTGTCAATTACTCAGATATTGGTTCCGTCTTTCAGTATCGCGGCTGATCAGGAACCTGCCGTTGCTGGACAAGAGACGCAAAAGTCCTCGGCCTTTGAAACGGATTTGCTCGACGTATTTTCGAAAGAAAGCCCCAAAAGAAGCCTCACTGAAGAATATTCCGCCACTATATACGGAACCCAAATGCCGGGCGAAGGCGTTTGGGTGAAAGAAAACTTGTCAGAACCGGACGATCCGGAGCCCCTTCTTTATAAGACCTTCTATCGACCCAGCAGCGAATACCCGAACGCGATTGTTCACATGATGCTACTCAATATGAAACGGATTTCGCCCAAGATGTATCTCGGGTCCGCCGAACCTTACTGGAAAGACTCCTGCCCACGACTGGAACCGGCCGACCAGTCTCGCCTCTTGGCTATTACGAACGCCCTGTGGATAACCAAGCACGCGGGGAGAGGAGGAATAATTCTTCAGGGTGAAGTCTTGAAACCAATGGAAAAGGGAGTTGCGACGGTAATCTTCTATAAAAACGGGTCAGTAGACATTGCTGAATGGAGCGATCAAATCCCGGTTTCAGAAGTGCAAGACGCCCGGCAATTGTTACATCTGATCGTTAAAGACGGCCAGGTATTAACCTCTATAGTCAGAAGAGGGGTGCTTATGCCCGCGGAGATCGGACTCGGGTCTCTTTTAAATGAGGAACAGCCGATAATGATGGTCCCCGCATCCGCTCCCGGAGAAAAACCGACATCCAAAATGAATTTCACGTCCGGAGACCTCTGGTTTCTGGCTACTCGGAGCGCATTCGGCATACGGCCTGATGGAAACCTGGTCTTTGCCGTGGGACATCATATCGGCACGATGGATCTCGCCAAAGCGCTGGCGCTGGCTGGATGCGTTCGGGGCATTCACGGAGACGCCAACCCCGGAAACTGTCTGGGTGTCATTTATTCTCGCGATACAACCGGAAAAATAGCGGACAAAATTCGATTGTCGCCTGCGCAGAATAAGGGCACTCTCGATCGATATTTAAAAGCGGGCAATCAAAAAGATTTCTTTGCCTTCTTCAGACGCCCGCCCGAAGGAAATTGAATTTCGGAAAAGTGATCACCAGGGAGAAAACTCTTTTGCAAAAGAGTTTTCTCCCTGGACCCTCTTTCAGAAAACTCCAAAATGGCTGGCGGAAGCACGAGGGCAGATGTAAACAAGGCGACCCTGGTTGTCGTTCCTTGGGCCGACACAAGTCTGTACCTGTATCTGCGTTTGTGTTTCCGCCAGCCAGATAGGAGTTTTTGGGAGGGGCCTGGGAGGGCGTTTTTGCAAAAACGTCCTCCCCAGCGAACTCTTGCCTCTTGCCTCAGCGCCCTCTGCGATCTCTGCGGCGCCTCTTCTTATTTCTTCTCAATAACCACCACAGCGCAAGCAGCGCCGGCTGTGTGAGTCAGGGACACATGGATGTCCGATATATTCTCGGATTCGGCTAGAGCCAATGCTTTGAACTGGAGGCGTATTGTCGGCCGGGTCCTCTCGCCGCCGCAGACGACTATCGCTGCGGGTGTTATTCCCTTGGAGAAGCCGGTCCCGAGCGCCTTTGCAACCGCTTCCTTGGCGGCAAATCGGGCTGCGTAGGCCTCTGCAGGTCTGGCTGCTCCTTCGCAGACGGCAATTTCTTCAGGGCGGAAGACTCTTTCGATAAATCGTCGGGCCCAGCGGCGCTCCAGAATCCTTTGCATACGCGGGACTTCTACCAGATCAACCCCGACGCCAAGTATCACGCTTCCACCCTCTCCCTGAGCACCGCGTCAGCGACCTTGCACGCCTGAACAGTGTATGCCGCATTGTGAGCCCGTACAATCGAGGCGCCTCTCATAATTGCCGCGGTTATGGCCGCAACAGTCCCTATGTCCCGCTCAGCGGCGATTGGTTGATCGAGGATCTTTCCAAGAAACGCTTTTCTGGCAGGTCCTATCAAGACATGCTTCCCAAGGTCTTTGAATATATCCACTCGATTGAGCAAGATCAGATTCTGATCGAAGGTTTTTCCGAACCCGATCCCAGGATCTATGATAATTTTCTCGGGTTCGATCCCAGCCTCTTCCAGAGCATGAATCCGCTCCTGAAAGAACTTGTAGATGTCATGGGGAAAAGATTCGTAACGTATGTCTATCTGCATCGTCTTGGGCGACCCAAGCATGTGCATTACCACTGCTGCGACGCCGGACTCACGTGCCAGATCTATCATGCTCGGATCGTCCCGGAAGCCCGTCACGTCATTGATTATTTGAGCGCCGGCTTTGATAGCGGTTTCCGCTACGCGACGCCGTCGTGTATCTATTGAGACGACCGCATCCGGTCGGCCCTGAAGTATTCCGGTAATCACGGGTCGGGTTCGGGCGATCTCTTCTTCAGCGTCGATGGGAGAGGAACCCGGGCGCGTCGATTCACCTCCCACGTCGATTATGTCGGCGCCGACTTCCAGCATCTCCAGGCCCGCGTCTGATGGCCACTTCCGGGTCGAGGTGTTTTCCACCGTCGGAAAAGGAATCCGGCGTAGTGTTAACAACGCCCATGACAAGCGTATGAGATGAGGGGTCCAGTACGCGAGATGGCAGAGGAATTGGAGGCAAGGTTATGGAGCCCCTATGCGACATTATCGTAGACAGCATTGTACGGCGCGGGTTTCAAACCCGCGCCGTACACACCAGTGCGATTCCAGTCGGTCCGCGTTTCACACCTTTCCAGGATCAGGGGCCCTTGGTGGAGCGCTCATGACCAACTCGCGATCTTCGGCCGGCGCGACCTCAGCCTTCTCTTTGTCCTTGGGCTGGGGAGCGGGTTTTTCCATTGGAGGCAGTTCTCGGCCTTCCATAAGGGTTTCCAACTCTGCCGCGTTCAGGGTTTCACGCTCCAGCAAGGCTTCCGCAATACGATGCACAGTTTCTCTGTTTTCAGCAATCACCGTTGCAGCCCTCTGGTAGTTATCCGTGACAAATTTTCGGATCTCAGTGTCTATTGTGATGGCTGTCTCTTCCGAGTAATCTCGGTGACGGGCGAACTCTTTGCCCAAAAAGATCTGCTCCTCTTTCTGGCCAAAGGTTAGCGGACCGAGCGCATCACTCATTCCCCACTCACAGACCATTTTTCTGGCCAGCTCTGTGGCGCGCTGTATATCGTTGCCGGCCCCGGTGGTCATGTGATTAAGAAACATTTCCTCCGCGGCCCTTCCTCCCATTAGCACCGAAATCTGGCTCAGCAAATATTCCTTGGCATATGTGTGCCTGTCATCGATAGGAAGTTGTTGGGTCACTCCCAAAGCTCGCCCTCTTGGAATAATAGTCACCTTGTGAATCGGGTCTGCTCCAGGCATCATCCGGGCTACAAAGGCGTGGCCTGCTTCGTGGTACGCGGTGTTGCGGCGCTCTTCCTCGGAAATAACCAAGCTCCGCCGCTCCATGCCCATCAAGACTTTGTCCTTAGCATATTCGAAATCGAACATTGCTATCTGGTCGGCCTCTCTCCTGGCCGCGCTCAAGGCCGCTTCATTCACCAGATTGGCCAGATCGGCCCCTGAAAAACCGGGTGTCCCTCGGCTGACGGTCTCAAGGTCCACGTCCTTGGACAAAGGGCTCTTTCGGGTATGGACCCGCAGAATCGCCGCTCGGCCACGTATATCCGGAGGCGGCACGACCACCTGCCGATCAAAGCGTCCGGGCCTCAAAAGCGCCGGATCCAGGACGTCCGGCCTGTTCGTGGCGCTGATCAGGATGACTCCTTCGTTGGTTTCAAAGCCGTCCATCTCAACAAGCAACTGGTTTAGGGTTTGCTCCCTTTCATCATGGCCCCCACCCAGTCCTGCGCCTCTGTGCCTGCCGACAGCGTCGATTTCATCTATGAATATAATGCAAGGGGCGTTCTTTTTGCCCTGTATGAACAGGTCCCTCACGCGTGACGCGCCCACACCGACAAACATTTCAACGAAATCAGATCCGGAAATTGAGAAAAAAGGCACGCTGGCCTCACCGGCTACGGCCTTGGCCAAAAGCGTCTTTCCCGTTCCCGGGCCGCCCATTAAGAGGACACCTTTCGGGATCTTGCCGCCCAAGCGTGTGAACTTCTTGGGGTCCCGCAGGAATTCTATTACCTCCCGCAGTTCTTCTTTGGCCTCTTCAACTCCGGCCACATCATCAAAGGTAACTTTGTTCTGAGCTTCATTTATCAGACGAGCGCGGCTTTTGCCGAAGCTCATGGCTCGACCCCCGCCGGCCTGCATCTGCCTCATAAAGAAAACGAAAACACCGATGAGAAAAAGCATGGGCAGCCATGACACCAGGGCGGTCAAATACCAGGGATTATCATCAGCATCCCTTACCTGAATCTCGACCCCCTTCTTCATAAGCGCCGGAATAAGCTCACTGTTAATGTCCTGTGGGGCGAGGGTTTTGAAGTTCCCGCCGGAACCCTCCACGTAAGACCCGCGTATCCGATTACTCTGAATGTCAACCGACTTGATGGTTCCTTGGTCGACTTCCTCCCTAAACTTGCTATAAGTTATCTCTTTTGGGGATGGTTTTGTCTGGTTGAAAAGATGAAACATGAATATCATCACCAGGCAGATGATCAACCAGAGCCCAACATTTTTATAGATGTTATTCAACAAGTTCTCCGATTCGGCCTATTTGTCCAATGAATTGAAATTAATATACCACGAATAACAGCCACAGGCAATTTAACGCAAAACCACACGATTTAAATTGTGTTATCGAACCTCCATTGTCAAGCTCGGCCGTCCTGCGCTTGTAGGGGCGCGCAATTTATTGCGCCCGACAAGACGGCGTGATGAATCACGCCCCTACCTCAGATTCCCACAATTACGGTTTTTCCTCGTTCCCAGGCTCTAGCCTGGGAAGGCATACCGGGAGGCTCTGCCTCCCAAGCAGCCTGACACAGTCTCAGGGCATGTCCGGGCAGAGCCCGGACGTCAGCCGTTCCCAGGCTGGAGCCTGGGAACGAGATACCAAAGACGGTATAAATTCAGGTATTCCCACACGGTAGATGCAATTAACTCTTCTGAACCTCTTCCCCGAAACAACCGAATAATCACCGATTTCCGCAATTACCGTTTGACAAAATGGGATTCGGACACTAACAAGACTGCGGAGGAAACGCCCTGGAAGGAGCAGGCATGAAGGCCCTTGTTGCAAATTTCAGTCTTGGCAGAGAAGTTTGGGACCGATTCAAATCAAGGATATTCAGTCGGCCCGGAGAATCGCAGGCTCTGTCGCTTGAATTAAGAGAGATGCAGGAATTTTCGATCATCGGTTCTCAATGGGTCAAGATACGGACCGTAATGTCCGGCATTTCCGGTATGGATGAGAGCCTATTTATTCACCAAGACTTGTCTCCATATGCGGCGTTCCTTTCATTTCCCTTCATTCCGGGGCACGAGAATTTGGGTCTTGTGATCCAAACAGGGCGAGACGTGGACTCCATCGAAGAGGGTGAGCGAGTGATAGTGGATCCCGTTTTGTCGTGCAGGCCCAGAGGCATAAATCCATTATGCCCGTCCTGCGCCCGCGGAGAACCGTCCGCTTGTCGGAACTTCGACAAAGGCGCTCTGGCCCCCGGTATTCTCATTGGGGCTTGCAGAGACACAGGAGGTGGCTGGAGCGATGGTTTTATCGCGCACAGGAGCCAGGTCCGGGTGTTGCCTCAGGATATGGAAAGCGATCATGCCATTCTGATTCCGGAATTCACACGGGCTGTTAGAGCTGTATTGCAGCATCCGCCATCGCCCGGTGACGCGATAATCGTAGTAGGCGCTCGATCGCTTGGCTGCTTGACCGCTACCGCTCTGCGTTTACTCCACCCTAAAGCCAACGTCCTGATGGTGGAAGAATATCCTCTGCCGGTTGAACTGGAGAGTAAGTTCGGCGATAATCATGCGACCCTCTCGCTCGGTATTGATTTGGCCTATGAAGAAGTCGCCCAATTTGTCAAGGGGGCTGTCCGCTACCCGGAGGTAGGTCGCTTAACCCTGGAAGGAGGGGCCGATCTCGTTTACGAGACGACCGGAACGGGAGAAAATATCGAGCACGCTCTCAGATTCACGGGCGAGGGCAAAAAGCTCGTGCTGCTGGATATGAATCGACCGACAGGATTTGATTTCTCTCCTTTATGGCTTAAGAATATCACAATGGTCGGGAGCCTCTTTTCCGGGAGGGATTCTCGCGAACAAGGAATAATGGAGACTTTCGATATAGCGCTTGGACTGGCCTCGACGCCGGGGGTTTCCTTCGGCGAACTGATTACTCATAAATTCAGACTGGAAGACTACAATTCCGCGTTCGAGGCGCTGAAAAAACGTTCTGCGAATAGCGCCATGAAAGTAATTTTCCAGCATGTGGTGTAAATCTGAATTCTCATGCCGCTTAAAAAGATTCATTTGATTATTCGAGACGCCGGCGTCGGCTCACGCCGCGCTGCCGACCAGATCATCCGCGAAGGCCGTGTCACATTAAACGGCGCGGTTATCACCGACCCTGCGGTCACAGCGGACCCTGAAAAGGATCATATTAAGGTCGATGGGAAACTGCTTAAGCCCATAGAGCCTGCCAAGGTCTATTACCTTTTTAATAAGCCTCGCAATGTGGTATCGACCATGAAAGATCCCGAAGGGCGTCCGTGCATCGGGGACCTCCTGAAGACCTTCAAGAAAAGACTCTTCACGGTCGGCCGCCTCGATTTCGACGCAGAGGGTCTGATGATCCTAACCAACGACGGACAGTTCGCCCAGAAACTTGGTCATCCTTCACAGCGGGTTCAGCGGACTTACCTGGTAAAGGTGCGTGGAAATCCGGATGATAAAACTTTGGGACGTATTCGCAAGGGCATGGATATTGGCGACGGTGAACGTCTCGGCGAAGTGCAGTTCTCAGTGATCAATAGGCAAAAAACTACTACCTGGATCAAATTGGCCCTTTTTGAAGGCAGAAAGAACGAGATAAAGCGTATCTTTTTCCGAATCAATCATCCGGTTCGCAAGATCCGACGGATCGGTTTCGGGCCGTTCATTTTGGGCAGCCTGCCTGTTGGCCAATGGAGGCCTTTCACGAAGGAAGAGCAAGCCAAACTGACCGCAATGCTGAAATGAAAGACCATTTCATCGCAGAGATCGCAGAGAAAATGAGGCCAATCGTAGGGCGGCCCATGGCCGCCGAATCACATAATTGGCGGGCACGGCACCGGCCCTACCGCTCTATTTGGCATGAACCGGCAAGACGCTATTTCCGGTAGCGACCAACCCTGCCCCGGACTCCGATCCGGGGTCCGTGCCTGTCGGCTATAATTCGCACCGGCAAGGCCGCCGGGCCTACCATTTCAAATCGCTCCTTCGCTCGTCTCAGCCCTGGCCGGACACACGAGTCCGCCCCTACCGCGTCTTTTTGAATTCTCCTGCTGAACGCCGACAGAAGTTGACAAATTGCGCGACAATCCTCTAGTCTGATTTAAGTGAGGCAACCCGATCAAGGAGGGAGGAGGAACAATGCAAGAAGGACGCGTAGCGCGAGTCACAGAAGTTATAGCCGGTTCACCCAATGGCTTCGAGGATGCGATCAAACTATGTTTTGAGCGAGCCAACAAGACATTGAGAGGAATTACAGGAATGAAGGTCACTGAATTGAGAGTCAACTGCGAAGCGGGAAAGATTCAGGAATATCGCGTCAGGGCCGAAGTAATTTTTCTTCTTGAGGATTAGTTTCTTTACACCAAGATACAGTTACTGCTGACCTTGGCGTTGCCTCACTTGTCCCAACCTTTCTTATTAGCGAAAACCAAAGTTGCTGATATACTGCCTGCGCCGTTTCGGCATCTCTAGACATAGGGATGCTGACGGCGATTCTTCGCGATGGGCCGGTCGATTGAAATCACTAATTCTTGCGCTTTCGGTCCTCATACTGATCTGGGTTGTCGTTATCTCGATCATAAATCCTTCCGGGGAGTTTATGATCAATGACGACTGGGCCTTCGTGCGAACTCTCGAGACCCTTATGTCAGAGGGCCGGCTGGCCTCAACAGGGTGGGGCCCCAGTTTTGCGCCCGGGGGGCCCGCTCTCCTGACACACCTCATCTGGGGTTGGCTATTCACTTATTTTTGGGGATTCTCACTGACCGGTCTCCGAATTTCCGTGCTTGTCTTGGGGATTTTGGGGTCCGTAGCTCTGCTAATTCTCTTGCGATGATTCAAGGTCCGGCGCGGCTGAAGCCCTCTTGGCGACTCTGACCGTGGTCTTCAATCCTCTTTTCTTGTCCCAAAGCTTCACCTACATGACCGATGTGACATTCACATCCATGATGATTTTCTCGGTACTGTTTCTCGCCATAGGCATGGAAGGCCCCAAGACTCTTGTAATTGCAATCGGGCTCGTTTTCGCTCTCCTCGCTATCTTGACGACGACAGCTCGGGCTGGCGATACCCGCGGCCTTTGTTCTGATGTGCTTCGTCCATCCCGCGGGCCGGCGCATAGGGAAATGGAAGGGCCTTTGCCTGGCCCTTATTCTCGTAATAATTCCGTGGGTCGCCTATGAGTATTATTTATCGCCACAGGCAGCACTCCCATTTCCCGCCATCTGGTGCTCCAGGAGATATTCCTTAATCCGGTTGCCAAGGGCCTGCCGGATTACTTTAAATTCCTGCTCGGAAACCTGTTCAGTTGCGGCCTAATGTATATTGGGCTGTTCCTTTCGCCTGTCCTGGCGTTGAAGTGCCGGTCCCTGATTTCGTGGGCCCCTTTCAGGTACTTTCTTCTCATTTTCACTGGCATGTCTGCTCTTTTTGAAGTGGCGCTCATCGCAGGAATTGTAAGCGCCCCAGTGAGGTTTTGTTCCAATGTGATATTCAACCTCGGCATCGGGCCGGTGTTACTCAAGGATGTTTACATAATGGAAGCGCAGCGAGCTTGGGCATTGCCACCGGCCTTTCACTATCTAATAGTCTATTGGGCCGCGATTGGGGCCGCTGCATTCCTCAGTCTCGCGTCCTGGTCGCTGGGGCGTCTGCTAAAAGGGTTCTCTCGCCGGGATGGTTTTGAAATTGCTTTCCTGCCGAGTTTGTGTCTGGTGGCCGGTCTATTGTATTTGGGCGTCATTGTGCTTTCCGGGTTTCATGATCGTTACCTGATTGCCCCTTGTGTCCTTTTTGTTATCTGGTTGATTTCCGATCGAGAGCCTTCCGTCCAACCTGTATTCAAACCGTTCGCAGTAATTTTGGCTGCGGCGCCGCTCATTTGCTTGACATTTTTTCTCCGTGACAGGCGTTCACGATTTCATGGAATTGAAGCGAGCGCAGAAAGAAGCTGTTGATTATCTGGTTCAGGAAAAGGCTGTGAATCCATGCCATGTTGACGCGGGCTTCGAATTCAACGGCTACCACTGTTATGATCCGGACTTCCAGCCGCCCAAAGGGTTAAGTTGGTGGTGGGTCCATAAAGAGGACTACGTCTTGACTCTGGGTCCGCTGCCGGAATACGACACAGTCCGCACGTTTCCGTTCAAGAGGTATGCCGGCCCGCCGGGCGCAATTTATGTGTTGAAGCCCAATGAGAAGGGTGATCGGTGAAACTGCTGTTTTGGTATTGAGCCGGTAGGGGCGTCATCTCACCGGTCATCTATGGGTTCCCGCAGTTTCATGAAAAAGACAAGGCAAAGACCGGGAAGATGAAACTGTCTCAGAATTTGCCAAGGCGTAAGAATGGTAGTGCGATGAAGCGTAAGGCCAGGCTAAGCCCCCCCGTGGTCGACTAATGAAAACGGGGTAGGTTTCAAACCTGCCCCTACAGCCGCATCCGGACTTCTGCAACTGCCATATACCCGTTTCTGCCGAAGGGTGAAGGGTGAGGCTTCTTGACTTATACCGCCTACCGCTTATTATGGGCCTTGTCATATGATTTTTTGAAAAGGTGCATTGACGAAATGGCCTCGGAGCCCCGCATAATTTTTTGTGACGATAGCAATCTGGTGGTCAGACGGGCCTACCGGGAGTTACTGCGCCGCGGGGTCTTCAGATGGATCAGGGCGGAACTGGTTAACAATTACCTTACACGGCGGAGGTTGAGCCGAGCCTCTGTGAAATCCTCTCTGAGGATAATGGACATCGAGCTGACCAATCATTGCAATCATAAATGCAAATTCTGCCTGACCGGCTTAAGCGCCAACGCTCGTCCCAAAGGAAGAATGGATTTAGACACGTTCACCAACACTCTCAAGGATGTGGCGCCAGGCACAACGCTCGTATTCGCCGGATTTGGGGAGCCTTTCTTGAATGAGAATCTTGAGCAGTTCATCGAGCATGCGGCGACTCTCGGGTTGTCTGAAGATATCGAAATCCTGTCGAATTTCGGGGCAATCTCCGAGAAGAGAATACGGAACCTGTTGGATTATCCGTTCAAAAGGCTCGTGATCTCCTTGGATTCCATGAGCCGAGAGACTTTCATGGAATACAGGGGCTGCGACGACTTCGATCGCGTCTTCGACAACATTAAAATATTGTCCGATGAGGTGAAGAAGCGAAAGAAGATTCGGCAGGAACTGATGGTTCAAATGGTAGATCAGCAAGAAGAATCTCCATGAGTCTCAGTCATTTATTGAGACGATTAGAGGTCTCAATCTCATTCCGAGATTGAAGCAGCTTAACACGCATAATTCATTTGCTGACGAGCGGAAGATTAGCGAGTTTGAGGCGCTCGAGTATTCCAGGTATTCCAATCGCGGTTATTCCCGTACTGCGAATGGGTTTGGGGCGGAATGACAGTGCTGTGGAACGGCGATGTCAGCATTTGTTGCCAGGACGCGGCCGGAAGGGAAGTCTATGGCAACGTCAATGCCCAAAACAAGGTTGACTTGCTGAATACCGCCACAAGTCGATGCGAGTTCCGCCGAAAGTACTTCGAGAACCCCGGTCAAATTGAACTGTGTCGCCGTTGCGACGTCGCCTGAACGGCTGGAAGATTTTTCGAGGAACCCTTTTTTGTGTAAAAAAGTGGTTCCCCGGACCCCTCCCAAAAAAACGTCTAAACTTAATAATACCGTTAGGATACCGTGACCAATTTGAACCGCGTTACTTGCGGCCTCTTCACGACCGATGCGGTTAGACGAACTCACCGCGAGGGAGCCGTATCATGAGAGGCTTTTGGGGGCGCAACTTCGGCGCGCGTTGGCTTGGCTGATTTGCTCCATTTTGTTTATTTCTCGGTTTGGATACAAATATCTACCGTTTCCCTCCTAAAGACCAACTTACCCGGTGCTTCATGCATCTATTTTCCCATTTTTATTACCCTGATTCCATCCCTTTCATAGACAGGCGGGAACTCCTTTCGATCCAGGAGAGCGAAACGCTTCTTGGCTTTTGTCAGATCCCGGATATAGTGACCAAACGGTTGAAAATACACCTCTCCTGATTCTCTGCGCTTTTTGACAAAGTCCTCATCCCTTACCAGCAGGTAATCAATTCCATTGTCTCGGCAGAATCGGCGAATCTCCTCGGGATCATCCGAATAATAAGCTCTAAAAAAGTCAAACGTCCGTTTCTTGATGAGGTCCCAGAAAGTGGTGAACCACGTGTGCGACAACTCGTACGTGACAAAAGCTTTTCTGTGCGCAAACGTGGGGACATTATCCATCAGTTCCGGGTGGCCGGCCATAAGGCTCGTCTTGGGGGTTGACCGGAGAAATTCGTAGAGCCTGGCGTACTGAGAGTAATCGTATATCCCCACATGATAGAGCCGAGCCGCGGCCAGAACCAGCAACAGTGTGGTAATGAGCGGAAAGATAAGTTTCTTCGGAACCAGGTTTGCGACAGCCTCTCGCAGGCACACGCCCGCTCCGACGCAGAAAAATACTGTTAAGGAAAGCTCCAGATACCTGCTCGGCTGGAACAGGCGGAAGACGACCGCTCGCGCGACAAAATAGAGAAGAAATGAAGCGACAAACAGATATCCGAACACCCGGAACCCTGAAACATCGCTTACCCACCGCTTCCGCGTGCACGCGTACGCAATCACGATCAGACCGACGACCGCAAAGGACCAACCGGCTATTGGGCCCCACTCCCGGAAAGGCAGATTAATGATCCACGGCCGAATAAATTCGTAAAACAGAGACGGGACCGGGTAGATCTCGAAACGACCGAGGTCGGTATATTCGATTTTGCCCGCCATGTCCGCCGCGGTTACCAGGTCGCCAAACTGGGTCGGCTTTGAAAAATATGTATTTCAGCGCCATCAAGACGCATCCTGCGCCCGCGAGTAAAATGCTGACCACCACATTTACCGGAATAGACGAAAATCCTGTCGGCCGTCGCGTCCCGGAATCTCCAACTCTTGATTCGGACTGCCGTCCCGGTTTGTGAAAGATCTGCGCAATCAGTACGCCAGTAATTGTGGATCAGATACAAACCGTGCGTAACCAGGCAGAGCATAAAAACATAGGGGATGAAAACCGATGCCAATAACAGAGCCACGCCCGCTCCCACAAGGTTGTTTCCGGACAGAAAATACAGATACGCAGCGAGCAGCGGGTACCCGAAGCTCTGCGGAATGCCGCCCGCGATGCGTTCCATGAAATCGCCGAAGAAGCAGAAAACGCACACTACAAATACAGGCGTTAAATCATCCCGAAACCGCATTCCGAGCCCGAAAAGAAAGCCCGCGGTTACGAGGTACAAAATTCCCGATAGGATCTTGCCGAATTGGAGAGGATCAATGAAAGGCGTCGCCAGCGCATAGATCGCCTGGACACCCCATGACACGTAATTTTGCGCATATTCACTCAACAGGTCATTTTGAAAAAGTTCCGGGTCCCGCCACTTCTGCATCCAATAGGTCTGTTGCCGCACGTCATCCATGACAACGTACGGGTTCGTCAGAGCGGGCCACTGGGAAAAAACATAGACTCCCAGAGCGCCAACAAGAGCGTACAATAAATATTTCGTCCGGCGTGACATCCTTCAAAACGCCTCGATCACTTTTTCAAAGGGACGTACCATATGCTCGTTTTTGATTTTTCACAAGAATTGAAAGTGCCTCGGGAGCAATCCCCCAAGCAGGGGGATTGCTCCGCTTCGCCCGCAATAACAATTGAGGCAGATATATTACGGATTAGGGCCTCTCCACGCGGACCCTTGTCGAAAATCCGCTTCTTTCATGGCCTTCTCCAACCTTCTTCTAACACCCTGGCGATCCAGCATCCAGAGCGGGGCCACAAGTTCTTCCGGGTGCGGGTCTGAGGTCATACGGTGCACGACCACATCCCACGGCAGGACCTCCAATACCGCTATAGTAGCTTGAAGGGCTTCTTCCTCCGTCATGGGACGGTATTTGCCATCCCGATACAGCTTTTCCAGACCGGTCCCTCGGATCACGTACAGCGGATGCAGCTTGACTCCCTGGACTCCCGCAGCGGCCACAGCTCTCGCGGTCTCGCGCATATCATCCAGGGATTCTCCGGGAAGGCCCAATATCAGGTGAACAACAACCGGAATGTCTCTTCTTTTAGTTCTCTCCACGGCATCCAAGAAAACGTCCGGCCCATGCCCGCGATTGATAAATTTCAAGGTTCGCGGGTGTATGGATTGCAGGCCGTACTCGACCCAAACGAAGCGCTCGCGAGCCAGGTCTGCTAGAAGGTCAAGCACAGGGTCCGGCACGCAGTCCGGGCGGGTCCCGATCGCGAGGCCGACCACTTCCGGCCTGGTCAATGCCTCTCTATAGATTGCAGACAGATGTTCCGGTTCAGCGTACGTGTTGGTGAACGACTGGAAATAGGCTATGAACTTGCGGCAACTATACCGGCGTGACAAGAAGGCTATGCCGCGATCCACCTGATCGGCGATTGAAACGCCTTGGGCCAGAGCGCCGGTCCCGGAGCCACGCGGGTTGCAATAGAGGCACCCATCTCGGCTTATGGCCCCGTCCCGATTGGGACACCCTAATCCTGCATCCAGAGTTATTTTACGAACCGTCTCGCCGAAGGTCCTTTTGAGCCACGACGAAAGAGAATTATATCTTGGCCCTGTCTCGGTCATGCCGGAAGTGTAGCATGATCGTCATCTTGCGCCAATTCCTGGACCGGAGTAGAGGAGGCGCCCGCTGTTCGCACCTACAGAAGCGCTGTCCATGCCGCAAGCCGTTTAAGAGTTTTTGGAAGAGGGGCGCGGGGAGAAACTTTTTTGCAAAAAGGTTTCTACTCGCATCTCTTTCTTTTCTTCCTCCTTCCTTCAGCCTTTATAATCCCGACTTGACGTTTGCCCCAAAATCATTGATAAAACACAACCATGAAATCCGACGTTGTTTTCATATGTAACGAATGCGGCAAACAGCTTCTGAAATGGATGGGCCGATGCCCGGGCTGCGGTGAATGGAATTCGATAATTGAAAAACAGGTGTCCGGAACCAGGCCGGCGAAGCGTCACGCCACCGGAGACCAGGAACCGGGACCAATCTCCTTACCGGAAATCGGTGGTGATTTACACGCGAGGTTGAAAACTGGAATCGATGAATTGGATCGAGTCCTCGGCGGCGGTCTGGTAAATCAGGAGCGTAGTGCTTGTGGGTGGCGATCCAGGAATCGGTAAAACCACACTACTGATGCAGGCCCTCGGCAAAATGGCGCTGGCAGGCGGCACAGTTCTCTATATTTCCGGCGAAGAGTCCTCAGAGCAACTGAATCTCAGGGCCGAGCGATTAGGCATTCAATCCGGGAATTTCCTGGTCCTGGTGGAGAACGATCTCGACGCAATTATCGAGCAGATGACCGACTCTAAAGCCTCCGTCCTGGTGGTGGATTCCGTCCAAGCCATCTACAGCCGGTCCTTTGACGGTCAGCCGGGCGGGGTCTCACAAGTCAGACAGGTCGCGGGAAGAATCCTGGAGTGCGTAAAGAGGGGCCTCGCCGCATGTTTCATTGTGGGACATGTCACCAAAGACGGAAGTCTGGCTGGCCCGAAGGTCCTGGAACATATGGTGGATACGGTGCTTTACTTTGAAGGCGAGCGCGGGCATCCATATCGGATCCTCAGAGCCGTGAAAAACCGGTTCGGTTCGGCAAGTGAAATCGGGGTATTCGAGATGGGGGATTCAGGCCTTACTGAAGTGGCAAATCCCTCGGAGATTTTCTTGTCGGAGAGGCCGGAAGGCGCTTCGGGCTCCACCGTTACGGCCCTGGTGGAGGGAACCAGGCCGATTCTTGCGGAAATCCAGGCGCTCGTCACAGGGCCGGTACCCGGCCAAGGGCGACGGACATGCCTCGGGATCGATTCGCAACGGCTGGCCCTCATGATAGCGGTCATGGAGAAGAAACTGGGGCTCACCTTGAGCGATCAGGACATCTTCCTGAACGTGGTTGGAGGTGTCAGCGCCGCTGAACCGGCAGCCGACCTGGCGATCGCCGCGGCCATGTTGTCGTCTTTTGCGGACAAGGCTATAACTCCCGGGACCCTGGTATTCGGGGAAGTAGGGCTCGCGGGAGAAGTGCGCCGAGTCTCACGGGTAGGCGAAAGGATAAATGAGGCGGCCAGACTCGGATTCAGCCGAATCATCTGCCCATCCGCTTGCGCCGAGCAGCTCATATGGCCACCCGAAGTGGTATGTATCGGGATCTCTCGCGTTCAGGAATTGACTGACGCGCTCTTCGATTCAAGGCCTCGGAAACGATAGCTGATTCTCGACGGAGAACCGCATGAAACCTGATGCGATGAGTCTCGGAGCGAACATAAGAGCGGCCAGAAATAAAAGGAAGCTCTCTCTCACCGAACTATCTGAGAAAACCGGTATCGCGGCCTCAAATCTAAGCTCCATCGAATTGGGGAAATCATCCCCCACGCTGAACACTTTGGTGAAGATAGCGGCGGCGTTTAATATGAAAGCGGGCATGTTTCTCGACAAGATTCTGTACAAGAAGGCAGTGATGTGCCCCAAAGGGACAGGAGAAAGGCTGCCGACCGATTCCGAAAAAGTCTCTGCAAGACTGCTCACGTCCGGGGCCGCTTTGAATCGCATGGAATCGGTCATGATCACTATCGATCCCTCTGCGCAAATTAGTCAGTCCGGTCAAGGCTCCTCTGACCGGTTCATTTATTGTCTGTCAGGCGCGATCACTGTTCTTGTGGAAGACGAGGCCCACGGTTCTGCACGAGGGCGACAGCGTCTACATAATGCCAAAAGTTGAAGTCCGATTCGAGAATCGGGGACGGAAAGAAGCGACTATCCTGGTGGTGAGCTTGACGGATCATGGTCTTGGCGACGGCTAGGCGCTATCACGATTATTGAGCCCGAAAGCGACTTATGTAATAAGCGGCCACTTTGAAAGGTCGAAAGCTAATAGGGTAGAGACGCTCGGTGAATTTGAAATCCTTGCCATTGAATGATTCGGGGGGCTCCAGAGGATAAACAATCTCTTCAGGCGTGGCGCCGGGCAGGTTCAGACTCACGGACAATCTCCACAGCGGAGCGTCCTCGGGCTTAAGGCCGAGCATGGTCATGACGGCTGTGTCCAATGCCAGTATTGAGCATACCGTCGAGGTTCACTGCAAAGACCGCCCGAATCTGCTCGGCAGTTTCTTCGTCCACAAGGTTTCCGTACGAAACGCCCGCGTTCGCTACTACTAAATCGAGTGGGCTGATCGCGTCAGCTTCAGAAATCCAATCCTCCATGGCCGTCTTGTCTGTGACATCCACAGCCTTGTTGTGCACTATCGCGCCCGAATCCGTGCACGATGGACATAGATTCTCGAACGCGCCACGTTGGTATCACCCAAG
>CAVVZX010000002.1:0-30949 GCA_963752855.1 uncultured delta proteobacterium
TTAGTGGTTCAGTTGCCCTGGAAAAGGATTGTCATTGCGAGAGTCGATGGTGGGACAGGCTTCCAGCCTGTCCATTCCGGATGACGGGCAAGATGCCCGTCCCACCACCAATCCCCCATGCAAGGAGATTGCTTCGCTGCGCTCGCAATGACACACTTGGGGATTGAAGCCAAAACAAGCATTCAGGCATTCTGCACGAAACGGCTTGCGGGCGCCGCGGCGAGTTGATAAGTTGAATCCGATTTGAACGTCCGCGAGGTTACAGTTCGTTGAAGGAACAAGAGCTGACTAAGAAACAACGTGAATGGCTGGCGCTCTCGAAGAAAATCGGCCCAGGCCCGATGACGAAAAGTGAGCGAGAAGCCCTGGAGAAACTATACAAAGAAATGCTCCCGCGAGAGCAGCAGGAGCTATTCGAGCACATAGAGGCCCATTTTGGTAAAGAAGAAAGCCCGGAACCCGAGGCGGAAGAGGACCCCATCTCGATCATGCAGCGCAAAACCTGGACTACCCCCTCGCCCGCGCTTCGGGCCGCGCTTACCGGGACTGGAGTTGTTCAACCGAGGCCCGGCAAGGATGGATCATGATTCGCCACAGAGAGAGAACGAATGCGGGGGGAACCAGCTTTTTGCAAAAAGCTGGTTCCCCCGCACCCCCTCTGGCAAAAACTCCTGAATGATTTGTCGCTGCGAGGTGTGAATGGTAAGACAGGCTAGAAGCTGGAATGAAAGTGCAGACCGTTTACGCCGGCCTTTGTGGAGCCGCGTCGCTCTGGAGCGCTACTCAAGCGCTATCCCTGCCGCCAGCCATATAGGAGTTTTTGGGGAGGGGTCCGGGGAGGGCGTTTTTGCAAAAACGCCCTCCCCGGAAACGCTTGCCTCTGCGGGGCTCCGCGATCTCTGCGGTGAAACGCTTTTTGACTTTAGGAGATTTTAAATGCTGGACATAGCCTTTATTCGTAATAATATCGACGTCATAAAAGACGGCATGCGCAAGAAAAAGATGTTTATGGACCTGGATGAGCTGCTGGCGGTAGACGATGAATTGCGCAAGCTGCGGGCCGAAGTCGAAAAATTTCGCGCCGACCGCAACCGTATTTCCAAGGAAATCCCGAAGCTCAAAAGCGAAGAAAAAGATCGGGCAGTTGCGGAAGTAAAGGCCGCCAAAGATGGGCTCAACGGGAAAGAACCCAAACTGCGGGACGCGGAGATTCGTTTTGAGCAACTAATGTTGATGGTCCCGAATCCGCCATTACCGGTCGTGCCTGAAGGGGAATCGGAAGAGGACAACGTAGAGGTGCGGAAATTCGGATCGCCTCCGGAATTCGATTTCCCCCCAAAAGACCATCTGGAATTGGCGGAAGCCCTCGACATACTGGACATGCCCAGAGCAGTCAAATTCGCCGGAGCGCGAATGTATTGCCTCAAGAATGAAGGCGCCATGCTGGAATTCGCGCTTTTTAAATTCACATTGGATCACCTTGTCTCCAAGGGGTTTCACCCGATGATAGTCCCGCAGCTTGTTCGCCGCGAAGCCATGGTCGGCACGGGTTTCTTCCCCCTCGGCGAGGAGGACACCTTTTTCATAGAAAAGGACCAGCTTTACCTGATCGGAACATCCGAAGTCGCTTTGGTCTCATATCACATGGACGAGATCTTGAATGAAAAGGAATTGCCGAAGCATTACTGCGGGTATTCAAGTTGTTTCCGCCGTGAGGCCGGTTCGTACGGACGCGATACCCGCGGTTTCTACAGGCTTCACCAATTCAATAAGGTGGAACAAGTCACTGTTTGTGTGAACGACCCTGAGGTCTCCAGGCAGGAGCATCAGATATTGCTTCACAATTCCGAAGAATTAATGCAGGCGCTCGGCTTGCCGCACCGAGTGGCGCTGGCCTGCGGCGCGGAGGTCGGACAGGGGCAGGTGATCAAGCACGAGATAGAAACATGGATGCCTAGCCGAGGCAAATACTCTGAAACCCATTCCTGCTCTTCCTTACACGAATTTCAGGCAAGGCGGCTGAAAATCCGGTGGAGAAGCAAAGAAGGTAAGACCCAGTATTGCCATACCCTGAACAACACTGCTGTGGCGTCGCCTCGGATACTGATCCCATTGTTGGAGAATTTCCAAAACGCGGACGGCAGCGTCACCATTCCACCGGCTCTACGACCGCTCATGAACGGCATGGAACGGATCGAACCGAAGGTGTGAGTTTTCTTGGAGAATGACCGGGGAGGGACTTTTTGCAAAAAGTCCCTCCCCGGACCCCTCCCCAAAAACTCCTATTATTTTCCGATCTTACCGGTGAGGTAGGCAAGGATTGAATGATTGGTAGCGTCGCCGACCTGTCTTTCTGCTTCTCGGAACAAGTGCTCGCTGAAAGCGAGCACAATAATTAGGAGTTTTTGAAGGGGATGCAGGGGGAAATCCCGCGCAGATCGCGGGACAAAAAGTTTCCCCCTGCGCATCTTCAAATGCTCCTCAGGTTTTGCCCAATGATCACCTTAAAGAAAAATGCTGATAGAAGGGTCCGGAGGGGTCACCTCTGGGTATTCTCCAATGAAATAGCGGACCCGCCGGTCTCGGAGCTGGAGCCTGGAGCGGCGCATGAACTCCGTGATGTACGCGGCGAGTTCCTGGGCATGGCCTACGCGAGCCCGTCCAGCCTCATCGCAGCTCGTATCCTGTCCCGGACTAAAGTAGACATAGACGGTCACTTCTTTCAGGAGCGTATCTTGTCCGCCCTGCAAAGGCGCTCGAAACTGTTTCCCGATAAAGATGTATACCGGCTGGTTTACGGTGAAGCCGATTTTCTGCCGGGTCTCGTCGTGGACAGATACGGTCGCTTTCTTGTTGTCCAGAGCCTCACCTCGGGAATGGACCGGTTCTTGGAAGAAGTATTGGAAGCACTCCAAACGATTTTGGAGCCTGAAGGCGTCTATCTTCGAAATGATTCGACTTTCAGAGCGCTGGAAGGACTTCCTCAGGAGAAGAAACCTGTATTCGGTTCCGTTCCGGAGACCGTTAGCATAAATTCGCACGGCCTGAATTTGTTGGTGGATATAGCGAGCGGGCAGAAGACCGGATTCTACTTGGATCAGGAATCGAACCGTTCCCTCATGAAGCAATACGTAGCTCCGGGAGCAGAAGGTACTGGACCTCTTTTGTTACACGGGAGCGTGGGGATTGCACGCGGTTTCCGCCGGCGCGGAGGAAGTCACAGCGGTCGATTCATCCCGCGCGGCCTTGCAACTGGCGCAGTCCAATGCGGAGCTGAACGGAATGCAGGACCGATTCCATATCGTTAAGAATAGCGCCATAGACTTCCTGAAAAAGGCCCAGCGAACCTGGGACGTGATTATCCTGGACCCGCCCGCGTTCATAAAGAGCCGCTCACAGATCAAGGAAGGGCTCAAGGGATACATCGACCTGAATCGCCGTGCGCTCGGGAAACTGTGGCCCGGCGGGATTCTGGTTACTTGTTCCTGTTCGCATCACATGGACCGGATTACCTTTGAAGACATGTTGCTGACCGCATCCAGACAGAGCGGCCGTGAACTCCGAATCTTGGACATCCGCGGACAAGGACCCGATCACCCTGTCCTGCTCTCCATGCCCGAAACCCGCTATCTCAAGGTCGTCGTGGCCCAGGTCGTATAATGCCGAACACTTTTTCAAGAGGAAACTCTGCCGGGGAGGGACTTTTTGCAAAGAGCTGCCTGCGGCCGCAACCAAAATAGGTGTCCGGGGACCTTTCAACAGAGGATCAGCAGAGGCGCTGAGAAGGCCACCGGGAACCCGCTTCTTGAAAGAAGCCGGTTCCCGGCCCCTCCGGCAAGAACTTTTATACGGCTAGCGCTATGGCCGGATTACGTAGCCGCGAGTGTAGGGGCGGACGGCGTGCGCCCTTTTCTTTCCCCCTTTTCTAAAGGGGGATACAGGGGGATTTGTCGGGTTTAGGCTTTCGCTGGACCAAAGGGCGACTCGCCAGTCGCCCCTACCACGCGTCCCGCGGGCGCGCCGGCGTGCTGACCTCACCGCCAGCCAAATTAGAAGTTTTTGGGGAGGGGCCTGGGGAGGGCGTTTTTGCAAAAACGTCCTCCCCAGACTATTCTTGACCACCGCTAATGCAGCATATCGGCGTTTTTGGGCTTCAACATTTCCAGCAGTTCATGTATATCAATAGAAACGGGTTGTTCTCCTTCGAAACCGAATACGCAGGTGTTGTTGCCGGAGTTAATGGCGAAAGCGAAATATCCGTCCGTATATTGAGCTATAAGGGTAGCCGCGGCGCAAGGCGCGTCCGTCACTACCAGGTCTTTGTCCAGGACGAGAGTCATCAAGACCTGTTCGTCGCTCATTCTTCGTGCTCCTTGTTATATGGTCATGGTGGCATGAGCCACCATGTGTTACGGACTTTATCACAGGCCATAGCATTTTTCAATAAGTGGCATTGCTTTAAACGATAACTGTGGGGGCCGTCGTTTCCGCGCAACCGACGGAGTATCGACAAATGCTTACCGTCGATGAGATAAGGACGATAGCGGGGCGTCTTCAAAAGATCTATCTGATCTTTCTTTGTTTGGGGATACCAGTTGCGATAACATACATCTTTACAGGAGAATATTCTCAGGCGGAGAATTTACAGGCGCCTTTAAACATTCTCATATACTCGTTGATCTTTTTGGGATTGCGGCGCAAGAAGCATTGGGTGGTGGTATTAGCGCTGATTTGGTCAGCCTTCTGGCTGCTAAGCACGTTATTACCCATCTTTGCTCCGGCTGCGGATCTTAAAACGCTTTTCCAGAAATTTGTCCTTATGGGTCTTGTTGCGTTTTACGCTTATCAAATGAATTTTTTCTCGAAACGGGAAGTGAAAGAATTCTACGGCGTGAAAGGGGTCATCATTTTTTAGCATCATGATTCCGGTAATCAGGAAAAAAACAGTGCACGCTCTGATCGACCTGCTCGCCTTCGTTTCGGTGGCGAGCACAATCGCGTGGCTTTCCAAGACTGATGTCATGGCGCAAAGCCCGGCGACTCTGACAATCAAGTCCCGGATTGACGCGAGCCCATGGACGTCCGATTCCGCCATTTACCCCATCAAGGGCCAAAAGGTGACACTGAAAATTGATGCAATTCCCAGCGGCACGGCGAGGTGGCATCAGATCATCCCCGATACATCGAAAATGTACAAGAACTGCAATTTTCCCTGGGAGAAAGACCCATACAAGTGGGTCGGCATGGCCAAAATCGATTATTCCCGAAAGGAATTGGTAGCATGGCGGGGACATTGGGAAATTGGACCGTTTTCCAAGGGACCTCAAGACTCTTTGCTTGCGCCGATAACAGCGGGCGAGAAATCTGAGTACTATCACAAGGATGTCGGTAGCTTTTGGTTCCAGGTGGAAGTGGAAAGAGGCCGACGCGTCCAACGGGCGCCGGGCATCCAGGATATCAACGACAAAGGATTGGCGCCGCAAGTGTTCAGGGTTTCTGTGCGAGAATCTCCGGGGTATCTCGGATACTTGACGTCTTTTGTCAATGTTCCCGGCCTATTCGGGTCCATCCCGTATCAGAGCAACAATTACATTGGAGCGGATTGCTGCGACGTCCTTACGTCCGCATTTGGCAAGTGGAAAGGCAAAGACATCACTAAGGACTACAATGTGGACATGCTGGTAAGCCGACTGCCCAAGCGGGCCACGGCCAAAGTCACGAACGGCGTGCCGGACAAAACCCTCAAATGAGGTAAAGATGTGCGACCGGGGGACCTCATCGTGGTAAAATACTTGGACGCCAAGCGGTACCAGCACATTGGCGCTTTGTACAGCGATGCGGACAAGGACGGCGCTCTAAGTGAAGGCGACCTGATCATCTACGCTGGTCCGTGGCCTCTGCATCTTTCATATCTGAGTGAAGGCGGTTTCGACGGACATGTCGTTATTCTCGATCCGCAACTGTCTGTGCGCTCTTCGGGTGAGAGTAAGCCCCCGCGGCGATAGAGTGAGGCATGAGACTAATAGTGAAACTGGCGCTTTTGTGGCTTGTGATCTCAGGAATCCATCTTCCTTGGGTTCATGCGAATGACACTTATCCTTGGCTTGGGCATCCAGTCCAGGACACGGTGGAGCATCGAATTCCCGCGCCTGCCGGTTACACTAGAATGCCGGTGTCACCCGGCAGCTTCGCAGAGTGGCTCCGAGGGCTGCCTTTGCGTCCTCCGGGCAGCAACGTGCTTTTGTATAACGGCAAGCTTAAGGGCAATCAGTCGGCTCACTGGGCGGTTGTCCAAATGGATGTTGGGAATCAGGACTTGCAGCAGTGCGCTGACGCAGTGATTCGGCTAAGGGCAGAATATCTCTATGCCCGCAAGTGTGAAGGAGCAATTGCGTTTAAGTTCACCAGTGGGCATCGGGCCATTTGGGGCGAGTGGAAAACTGGGATGCGACCCAGCGTATCAGGAAGCAGGGTTACATGGAACAAAGACGCAAGGCCCGACGGGAGCTATAGAAATTTTCGGCGGTACCTCGACAAGGTCTTTCTTTACGCGGGGAGCGCCTCTTTGAGCAAAGAATTAGTGAAGGTTACGGATGCCAGGAAGACAACCCCGGGAGATGTCTTCATCCAAGGAGGCTTTCCGGGCCATGCTGTCATCGCTGTCGATGTCGCTATCAACCAGGCAGGTGAGCGATGCTTTCTATTGGCCCAGAGTTTTATGCCCACGCAGGAGCTTCACGTGCTAAGAAGCCCCAATTCTGCATCAAGTCCTTGGTATTACGCTCAAGCCGCGGGGAAACTCAACACGCCGGAATGGGAATTCAAGTACCAAGACCTTAGGCGGTTTCCGGAAGTCGATTGTGCGCCGAAGGCTCTGGGAAGGTAAATGCGCTCAATTCTTGATTTTCCTATTATCGCACGCTTAAAAATATGTTAATATTATTATCCATCGGCAGATAATCCAAAATTCCGATTAAGCAGTTGTCCGGAACCCGATGAGTGAAGTGGGGAGGTAAGGGACGTTTGAAGGAAATTATGAAAGCCTTTGGCTGCTTACTGGCAATCTTATTAATTATTCATTTTTTGGTTCCGTCTTTCAGTATCGCGGCCGATCAGGAAACTGCTGTTCCGGAGCAAGGGGCGAAAAACCCTTCGGCCTTTGAAACGGATTTGCTCGACGTATTCTCGAAGAAAGCCGGGAAAGACGTCGCGCTGACAAATATTCCACCACTATATACGGAACCCAAGATGCCGGGCGAAGGCGTTTGGGTGAAAGAAAAATTGTCAGAACCCGACGATCCGGAGCCCCTTCTCTATAAGACTTTCTATCGCCCCAGCAGTGAATACCCCAACGCGATTGTTCACATGATGCTGCTCAATATGAAACGGATTTCGCCCAAGATGTATCTCGGGTCCGCGGAACCTACTGGAAGGACTCTTGCCCGAAGCTGGAAACCGCGGACCAGTCTCGCCTTCTGGCTGTTACGAACGCCCTGTGGATAACCAAGCACGCGGGGAGAGGAGGAATAATCCTTCAGGGTGAAGTCTTGAAACCGATGGAAAAGGGAGTCGCGACGGTAATCTTCTATAAAAACGGTTCAGCAGACATTGCTGAATGGAGCGATCAAATCCTGGTTGCAGACGTTCAAGACGCCCGGCAATTGTTGCATCTGATCGTTAAAGACGGCCAGGTAATAACCTCCACCGTTAGAAGCGGATTACTGGTCTCAGCGGAAATCGGACTCGGTTCTTTGCTGAATGAGGAACAGCCGATAATGTGGTCCCCGCATCCGCTCCCGGAGAAAAACCGACATCCAAAATGAATTTCACGTCCGGAGACCTCTGGTTTCTGGCTACTCGGAGCGCATTCGGCATACGGCCTGATGGAAACCTGGTCTTTGCCGTGGGCCATCATATCGGCACGATGGATCTCGCCAAAGCGTTGGCGCTGGCTGGATGCGTTCGGGGCATTCACGGCGACGCCAACCCCGGCAACTGTCTGGGAGTCATTTATCCTCGCGATACAACCGGAAAATTGGCGGACAAAATTCGATTGTCGCCTGGTCAGAATAAGGATACTGTTAATCGATATTTAAAGGCGGGCAATCAAAAAGATTTCTTTGCCTTCTTCAGACGCCCGCCGGAAGGGAATTAGGCAAAGCCCTCTGGGGAGGGCGTTTTGCAAAAACGCAGCCTGCGGCCGCAAACAAAACAGGTGGCCGGGGATCTTTCGGCGGAGAATCAGTAGGGGCGCTGAGAAGGCCACCGGGAACCCGCTTCTTGAAAGAAGCCAGTTCCCGGCCCCTCCGGCAAGAACTTTTATATGGCTAGCTGAACCACCAGCGCAGATGTAGGGGCGCTGCTTGCCGCGCCCGTTATTGGGCAGGGCAAGCCCTGCCCCTACCCGAATATGCCGAAATCAGGGCAGGTATGGCGGGCCGTGACTGCCTCATGTAACTCCAGAATCTCTCCATCTCTGTGTCATCTGCGTCTTATCTGCGGTTATTTTTGTTATTTCTTCTCGATGACCACCACAGCGCAAGCAGCGCCGGCTGTGTGAGTCAGGGACACATGGATGTCCGATATATTTTCGGATTCGGCTAGAGCCAATGCTTTGAACTGGAGGCGTATTGTCGGCCGGGTCCTCTCGCCGCCGCAGACGACTATCGCGGCGGGAGTTATTCCCTTGGAGAAGCCGGTCCCGAGCGCCTTTACAACCGCTTCTTTGGCGGCAAATCTGGCTGCGTAGGCCTCTGCAGGTCTGGCCGCTCCTTCGCAGACGGCAATTTCTTCAGGGCGGAAGACTCTTTCGACAAATCGTCGGGCCAGGGTCGCTCCAGAATCCTTTGCATCCGCGGCACTTCCACCAGATCAACCCCGACCCCAAGTATCACGCTTCTACCCTCTCCCTCAGCACCGCGTCAGCGACCTTGCACGCCTGAACAGTGTATGCCGCATTGTGAGCCCGCACAATCGAGGCGCCTCTCATGACGGCAGCGGTTATGGCCGCTACAGTCCCTATGTCCCGCTCAGCGGCGATTGGTTGATCGAGGATCTTTCCAAGAAACGCTTTTCTGGCAGGGCCTATTAAGACATGCTTCCCAAGGTCTTTGAATATATCCACTCGATTGAGCAAGATCAGATTTTGATCGAAGGTTTTGCCGAAGCCGATCCCGGGATCTATGATGATTTTCTCGGGTTCGATCCCAGCCTCTTCCAGAGCACGAATCCGCTCCTGAAAGAACTTGTGGATGTCATGGGGAAAAGATTCGTAACGTATGTCTATCTGCATCGTCTTGGGCGATCCAAGCATGTGCATTACCACTGCTGCGACGCCGGACTCCCGTGCGAGATCTATCATGCTGGGATCGTCCCGGAAGCCAGTCACGTCATTGATTATTTGCGCGCCGGCTTTGATAGCGGTTTCCGCCACGGGACGCCGTCGTGTATCGATTGAGACGACCGCATCCGGTCGGCCCTGAAGTATTCCGGTAATCACGGGTCGGGTTCGGGCGATCTCTTCTTCAGCGTCGATGGGAGAGGAACCCGGGCGCGTCGATTCACCTCCCACCTCGATTATGTCGGCGCCGACTTCCAGCATCTCCAGGCCCGCGCTGATGGCCACGTCCGGGTCGAGGTGTTTTCCTCCGTCGGAAAAGGAATCCGGCGTAGTGTTAACAACGCCCATGACAAGCGTATGAGATGAGGGGTCCAGTACACGGGATGGGAGAGGAATTGAAGGCAGGGTCATGGAGCCCCTATGCGACATTATCGTAGACAGCATTTGTACCGGCGCGGGTTTCAAACCCGCTCCGTACACACCAGTGCGATTCCAGTCGGTCCGCGTTTCACACCTTTCCAGGATCAGGGGCCCTTGGTGGAGCGGTCATGACCAAATCGCGATCTTCGGCCGGCGTGACCTCAGCCTTTTCTCTGTCCTTGGGCTGGGGAGCGGGTTTTTCCATTGGGGGCAGTTTCGGCCTTCCATAAGGGTTTCCAACTCTGCCGCGTTCAGGGTTTCACGCTCCAGCAAGGCTTCCGCAATATGATGCACAGTTTCCTTGTTTTCAGCGATCACCGTCGCAGCCCTCTGGTAGTTATCCGTGACAAATTTGCGGATCTCAGTGTCTATCGTGATAGCTGTCTCTTCCGAGTAATCTCGGTGACGGGCGAACTCTTTGCCCAAAAAGATCTGCTCCTCCTTCTGGCCGAAGGTTAGCGGACCGAGCGCATCACTCATTCCCCACTCACAGACCATTTTTCTGGCCAGCTCTGTGGCGCGCTGTATATCGTTGCCCGCCCCGGTTGTCATGTGACTCAGAAACATCTCCTCCGCGGCCCTTCCGCCCATTAGGACGGCAATCTGTGACAGCAGATATTCCTTGGCGTAGGTGTGCCTGTCATCGATAGGAAGTTGTTGGGTCACTCCCAAAGCCCGCCCTCTCGGAATAATAGTCACTTTGTGAATCGGGTCTGCTCCAGGCATCATCCGGGCTACAAAGGCGTGGCCCGCTTCGTGGTACACGGTGTTGCGGCGCTCTTCCTCGGAAATAACCAAGCTCCGCCGCTCCATGCCCATCAAGACTTTGTCCTTAGCATATTCGAAATCGAACATTGCGATCTGGTCGGCCTCTCTCCTGGCCGCGCTCAGGGCCGCTTCATTCACCAGATTGGCCAAATCGGCCCCGGAAAAACCGGGTGTCCCTCGGCTGACGGTCTCAAGGTCCACGTCCTTGGACACAGGGCTCTTTCGGGTATGGACCCGCAGAATCGCCGCTCGGCCACGTATATCCGGAGGCGGCACGACCACCTGCCGATCAAAGCGTCCGGGCCTCAAAAGCGCCGGATCCAGGACGTCCGGCCTGTTCGTGGCGCTGATCAGGATGACTCCTTCGTTGGTTTCAAAGCCGTCCATCTCTACAAGCAACTGGTTTAGGGTTTGCTCCCTTTCATCATGTCCCCCACCCAGTCCTGCGCCTCTGTGCCTGCCGACAGCGTCGATTTCATCTATGAATATAATGCAAGGGGCGTTCTTTTTGCCCTGTATGAACAGGTCCCTCACACGTGACGCGCCCACACCGACAAACATTTCAACGAAATCAGATCCGGAAATTGAGAAAAAAGGCACGCTGGCCTCACCGGCTACGGCCTTGGCCAAAAGCGTCTTTCCCGTTCCCGGCCCGCCCATTAAGAGGACACCTTTCGGGATCTTGCCACCCAAGCGTGTGAACTTCTTGGGGTCCCGCAAGAATTCTATTACCTCCCGCAGTTCTTCTTTGGCCTCTTCAACTCCGGCCACATCATCAAAGGTGACTTTGTTCTGAGCTTCATTTATCAGACGAGCGCGGCTTTTGCCGAAGCTCATGGCTCGACCCCCGCCGGCCTGCATCTGCCTCATAAAGAAAACGAAAACACCGATGAGAAAAAGCATGGGCAGCCATGACACCAGGGCGGTCAAATACCAGGGATTATCATCAGCATCCCTTACCTGAATCTCGACCCCCTTCTTCATAAGCGCCGGAATAAGCTCACTGTTAATGTCCTGTGGGGCGAGGGTTTTGAAGTTCCCGCCGGAACCCTCCACGTAAGACCCGCGTATCCGATTACTCTGAATGTCAACCGACTTGATGGTTCCTTGGTCGACTTCCTCCCTAAACTTGCTATAAGTTATCTCTTTTGGGGATGGTTTTGTCTGGTTGAAAAGATGAAACATGAATATCATCACCAGACAGATGATCAACCAGAGCCCGACATTTTTATATATGTTATTCAACAAGTTCTCCGAATCGGCCTATTTGTCCAATGAATTGGAATTAATATACCACGAATAACAGGCACAGGCAATCAAGCGCAATGCCACTCGATTTAAAATGTGTTATCGAACCTCCATTGTCAAGCTCGGCGGTCCTGCGCTTGTAGGGGCGCGCAATTTATTGCGCCCGACAAGACGGCGTGATGAATAACGCCCCTACCTCAGATTCCCACAAGTCTACAGGTTTTTCCAGGTTCAAAGGTTATCCTGTGAAGCATACCGGGAGGCTCTGCCTCCCAAGCCGCCTGACACAGTCTAGGGCATGACCGGGCAGAGCCCGGAGTCAGCCGTTCCCAGGCTGGAGCCTGGGAACGGGATACAAAGAGGGTATAAATTCGGGTATTCCCACACGGTAGATGCAATTAACTCTTCTGAACCTCTTCCCCGAAACAACCGAATAATCACCAATTTCCACAATTACCGTTTGACAAAATGGGTTTCGGACACTAACAAGACTGCGGAGGAAACGCCCTGGAAGGAGCAGGCATGAAGGCCCTTGTTGCAAATTTCAGTCTTGGCAGAGAAGTTTGGGACCGATTCAAGTCAAGGATATTCAGTCGGCCCGGAGAATCGCAGGCTCTGTCGCTTGAATTAAGAGAGATGCAGGAATTTTCGATCATCGGTTCTCAATGGGTCAAGATACGGACCGTAATGTCCGGCATTTCCGGTATGGATGAGAGCCTATTTATTCACCAAGACTTGTCTCCATATGCGGCGTTCCTTTCATTTCCCTTCATTCCGGGGCACGAGAATTTGGGGCTTGTGATCCAAACAGGGCGAGACGTGGACTCCATCGAAGAGGGTGAGCGAGTGATAGTGGATCCCGTTTTGTCGTGCAGGCCCAGAGGCATAAATCCATTATGCCCGTCCTGCGCCCGCGGAGAACCGTCCGCTTGTCGGAACTTCGACAAAGGCGCTCTGGCCCCCGGTATTCTCATTGGGGCTTGCAGAGACACAGGAGGTGGCTGGAGCGATGGTTTTATCGCGCACAGGAGCCAGGTCCGGGTGTTGCCTCAGGATATGGAAAGCGATCATGCCATTCTGATTCCGGAATTCACACGGGCTGTTAGAGCTGTATTGCAGCATCCGCCATCGCCCGGTGACGCGATAATTGTAGTAGGCGCTCGATCGCTTGGCTGCTTGACCGCTACCGCTCTGCGTTTACTACACCCTAAAGCCAACGTCCTGATGGTGGAAGAATATCCTCTGCCGGTTGAACTGGAGAGTAAGTTCGGCGATAATCATGCGACCCTCTCGCTCGGTATTGATTTGGCCTATGAAGAAGTCGCCCAATTTGTCAAGGGGGCTGTCCGCTACCCGGAGGTAGGTCGCTTAACCCTGGAAGGAGGGGCTGATCTCGTTTACGAGACGACCGGAACAGGAGAAAATATCGAGCACGCTCTCAGATTCACGGGTGAGGGCAAAAAGCTCGTGCTGCTGGATATGAATCGACCGACAGGATTCGATTTCTCTCCTTTATGGCTTAAGAATATCACAATGGTCGGGAGCCTCTTTTCCGGGAGGGATTCTCAGCGAACAAGGAATAATGGAGACTTTCGATATAGCGCTTGGATTGGCCTCGACGCCGGGGGTTTCCTTCGGCGAACTGATTACTCATAAATTCAGACTGGAAGACTACAATTCCGCGTTCGAGGCGCTGAAAAAACGTTCTGCGAATAGCGCCATGAAAGTAATTTTCCAGCATGTGGTGTAAATCTGAATTCTCATGCCGCTTAAAAAGATTCATTTGATTATTCGAGACGCCGGCGTCGGCTCACGCCGCGCTGCCGACCAGATCATCCGCGAAGGCCGTGTCACATTAAACGGCGCGGTTATCACCGACCCTGCGGTCACAGCGGACCCTGAAAAGGATCATATTAAGGTCGATGGGAAACTGCTTAAGCCCATAGAGCCTGCCAAGGTCTATTACCTTTTTAATAAGCCTCGCAATGTAGTATCGACCATGAAAGATCCCGAGGGGCGTCCGTGCATCGGGGATCTCCTGAAGACCTTCGGGAAAAGACTCTTCACGGTCGGCCGCCTCGATTTCGACGCAGAGGGTCTGATGATCCTAACCAACGACGGACAGTTCGCCCAGAAGCTTGGTCATCCTTCACAGCGGGTTCAGCGGACTTACCTGGTAAAGGTGCGTGGAAATCCGGACGATAAAACTTTGGGACGTATTCGAAAAGGCATGGATATTGGCGACGGTGAACGTCTCGGCGAAGTGCAGTTTTCAGTGATCAATAGGCAAAAAACTACTACCTGGATCAAATTGGCCCTTTTTCAAGGCAAAAAGAACGAGATAAAGCGAATCTTTTTCCGAATCGATCATCCGGTTCGCAAGATCCGACGGATCGGTTTCGGGCCGTTCATTTTGGGCAGCCTGCCTGTTGGCCAATGGAGGCCTTTCACGAAGGAAGAGCAAACCAAACTGACCGCAATGCTGAAATAAAGAGGAATTCAGCGCAAAGAACGCAGAGGACGCCGAGAATCAGGCAGAGTTTGGCGGGACAGCCTTCCAGCCTGATCTCCGGAGTGACCGGTAAGATACCGGCATTAATGTCAAAAAAGACCTCTCTTCGCCCGACGCTATTTCCGGCGGCGACCAACCCTGCCCCACAGATCGGAGTCCTGCCGGTCGGTTGTATTTCGCTCCGGCAGGGACGCCGGGCCTACCATTTAAATCGCGCCTTCGCTCGTCTCAGCCCCGGCCGGACACACGGGTCCCCCCTACCGCTCTTTTTGAATTCTCCTGCTGAACGCCGACAGAAGTTGACAAATTGCGCGACAATCCTCTAGTCTGATTTAAGTGAGGCAACCCGATCAAGGAGGGAGGAGGAACAATGCAAGAAGGACACGTAGCGCGAGTCACAGAAGTTATAGCCGGTTCACCCAAGAGCTTCGAGGATGCGATCAAATTATGTTTTGAGCGAGCCAACAAAACATTGAGAGGCATTACGGGAATGAAGGTCACTGAATTGAGAGTCAACTGCGAAGAGGGAAAGATTCAGGAATATCGCGTCAGGGCCGAAGTAATTTTTCTTCTTGAGGATTAGTTTCGTTACACCAAGATACAGTTACTGCTGACCTTGGCGTTGCCTCACTTGTCCCAACCTTTCTTATTAGTGAAAACCAAAGTTGCTGATATACTGCCTGCGCCGTTTCGGCATCTCTAGAAATAGGGATGCTGTCGGTGATTCTTCGCGATGGGCCGGTCGATTGAAATCACTAATTCTTGCGCTTTCGGTCCTCATACTGATCTGGGTTGTCGTTATCTCGATCATAAATCCTTCCGGGGAGTTTATGATCAATGATGACTGGGCCTTCGTGCGAACTCTCGAAACCCTTATGTCAGAGGGCCGGCTGGCCTCAACAGGATGGGGTCCCAGCTCTGCGCCCGGGGGGCCCGCTCTCCTGACACACCTCATCTGGGGTTGGCTATTCACTTATTTTTGGGGATTCTCACTGACCGGTCTCCGAATTTCCGTTCTTGTCTTAGGGATTTTGGGGTCAGTGGCCCTGCTAATTCTCTTGCGATTATTTAGGGCCGGCGCGGCTGAAGCGCTTTTGGCGACTCTGGCGGTGGTCTTCAATCCTCTTTTCTTGTCCCAAAGCTTCACCTACATGACCGATGTGACATTCACGTCCATGATGATTTTCTCGGTACTGTTTCTCGCCATAGGCATGGAAGGACCCAAGTCTTTTGCAATTGCAATCGGGCTCGTTTTCGCTCTCCTGGCTATCTTGACAAGACAGCTCGGGCTGGTGATACCCGCGGCATTTGTTCTGATGTGCTTCGTCCATCCCGCTGGCCGGCGCATAGGGAAATGGAGAGCGCTTTGCCTAACGCTTGTTCTCGCTATAATTCCGTGGCTGGCATATGAGTATTATTTGTCGGTCACCGGCAGCACTCCCTTGTCCCGTCATTTGGTTCTTCAGGAAATGTTTCTTAATCCAGGTAACAAAGGCTTCCCGGATTACTTTGGATTTCTCTTCGGAAACCTGTTCAGTTGTGGCCTCATGTATATTGGCCTATTCCTTTCGCCTGTCCTCGCTCTGAAGTACCGGTCCCTGATTTCGTGGGCCCTATTCGGGTACTTTCTTCTTATTTTCACCGGCATCTTTGTTCTTTTTGAAGTGGCGCTCATCGGAGGAATTACGGACGCTCCGGTGAGCTTCTGTTCCAATGTTATATTCAATCTCGGCATCGGTCCCGTGGCCCTCAAGGATGTGTACCTATTGGGCGTTCAGCGTACTTGGACGCTATCGTCAGCGTCGTTACTATCCAATTATTTATTGGGCCGCCCTTGCAGTCGCGGCATTCTTGGGCTTCGCGTACCGGTCCCTCGTGCGGCTGCTAAAAGGCATTGCAGGCCGTGACAATTCTGAAATGGCATTCCTGCCGAGCTTGTGTCTAGTGGCTGGTATGTTTTACATGGGCATCATAGTGCTTTCCGGATTCCAGGATCGTTACCTGATTGCCCCGTGCGTACTTTTCATTATCTGGCTGATTTCCGATCGAGAGCCTTCCGTCCAACATGTATTCAAACCGTTCGCAGTAATTTTGGCTGCGGCGCCGCTCATTTGCTTGACATTTTTCTCCGTCACAGGCGTTCACGATTTCATGGAATTGAAGCGAGCGCAGAAAGAAGCTGTTGATTATCTGGTTCAGGAAAAGGCTGTGAATCCATGCCATGTTGACGCGGGGTTCGAATTCAACGGCTACCACTGTTACGATCCCAGCTTCCAGCCGGTTGAAGGGTTAAGTTGGTGGTGGGTCCATAAAGAGGACTACCTCTTGACTCTGGGTCCACTACCGGAATACGACACAATTCGCACGTTTCCGTTCAAGAGGTATGCCGGCCCACCGGGCTCAATTTACGTATTGAAGCCCTTGCATCAGAATGGCCGGTGAAACTGCTGTTCGTGGTATCGAGCCGGTAGGGGCGGCATCTGAGGTTGTCTCCGAATCGCCTAACGCGCAAAAATCGTAGCATGACATTCCGAGACCCTGCCTCCCCAAGGAGAAGGGAATCTGACAATCCCCCCTCTGCTAAATGGGGGTATGGAGGGATGTTGAGATAAGACATTGAAAATCCTACTAAATCCTCCTTTAAGAAAGGGGGACTTCAAAGCCCTCGTCTGCTTCCGGGAAGAGGGCGCTATCCGGCTCTCCCTTATCGTGCCAGGGTTTCAACCTGATCTCGAATTCTGAGACAGTCTCAGACGCCGATCCCTCTGAACCGGGCGCCCACAAGGGACGCTCCTACGGCTGCATCCGGATATCTGCAACAGCCATATTCCCGTTTCTGTCGAAGGATGAGGCTTCTTGACTTATACCGCCTACCGCTTATTATGGGTCTTGTCGTATGATTTTTGAAAAGGCGCATTGACTATATGGCCTCGGAGCACCGCATAATGTTTTGTGACGATAGCAATCTGGTGGTGAGACGGGCCTACCGGGAGCTACTGCGCCGCGGGGTCTTCGGATGAGTCAGGGCGGAAGCTTGTGAACAATTACCTTACGCCGCGGAGGTTGAACCCATCCTCTGTAAAATCCTCTTTGAGGATAATGGACATAGAGCTGACCAATTACTGCAATCACAAGTGCAAATTCTGCCTGACCGGCTTAAACGCCAACGCTCGCCCCAAGGGAAACACGGATTTGGACGCGCTCAAGAACACTGTCAGGGATGTGACCCAGCGGCGTTCCGCGAGGCGAACAGCGGATTCAAATGTGCTCAAATGGCCACGCATTCTGACGAGGATCTGGAGAGGACGGTGAAAATCTGCAGACAAGTTGGCAAGGAGCTGCGCTTAATCAAGTAATGGAGATCTGAAAATGACACAAAGCAGATCCGAAAGAAAAGGGAGGCGCTGTTGCGGTCGAGTTGTAGAGCTTGCGTGCCTGATACTAGTGGTGAGTTCATGCGGCCTGCTTCAGGCTGCTACTCCCGCTCAGGCAACTCCTGTCGGCACAGGGGAATCCCGGTCTGAGTCCGGGACAACTTCACCGACTCGTCAGCCGATTGAGAGGGCTGATCCGGGATTCACCACTGCGCAACGCACAGAGCAACCCGAGAAGATACTTCAATCAACAACAATGACCGAGGACAAGGCCGAACATCCATCCCCTTCTGTCAGGTTGCTCACCGCTGAAGTCATCACGTATTTGAGGTGGATCATGGTCGCTCTCATAGCCATAATAGTGAGTTTTCCGGTTACCGTGTGGCTGATGAGTAGAAAACGAATGCTTGCGCTTTCCGGTCTCTCCGAGGAACTTGCCGCCACCTTGTTGATGGTGGAAAAACGCCAGTCCAAGCGCTCTAACATTTTGAGAGAAATTCAGGACGAGGGCTGTGATTTGCAAACGATGTCGCGCCCTGAACTGAAGGCATTCGTTGCTGAGGCCAAAAAGTACCTGGAACAGAATGAGCCCGACGTGGAGGAGTCCAGCGGTCGAAAGGACCAATGAGGGAGGTCCGGAGTCCACCACGCCCAAGAACTGATGGTTGGCGCATGGTGGAAACGTATGGTCTGACGAAGAACGAAGCCGGATTCTTAGACAGATTGGCCATGTCTCAGTCTTTATGAACCTCGCGCGAAACGAGGCGCCTACCCTGAGGGGGACACCGCGATCATCAGGACATGCAGTGCGGACCGGAGGACCCCAGAAATGGCAAGACCGCTGCCTATTATAGTCAGATCCTTTTGGTTGCTGCCAATCTCCAATTCGAGAACTGGACCGAGATCCTTGGTTTCTCACGGAGGCCCTTCCTGGTCGCCTCACCCGTTATGCTCACATCTTGACCATGAACGGCGCGAGGTACCGGGTGAAACACAGCATGTCCAAAAAGAAGAAACAGTGATGCTTTTTCTTCAACCGAGCGGGTCCCTTTTACTGTCCGCCCCTGCTTTTTGCTTGACCGAACACAGCCCTTGATAAAGCTCCCGCGTCAAAGTTACAATCAGTGACTTATAGATCCAATAGCATCAAGAAAACTGATGTGTTTTAATTGAATTAACACGAAGAAACGGGAGAAATCACGTTGATTACGGCAACAGGCCCAATCCCGACGCATACTCAATCTCAGCCCGATCCTAGTCTGGCTGAGAGAGGGATATTGACCCGCTTCGCCCATCTGGTGTCGGCTCAGGGATTGGACAGCATGGCCAATGTGGCATTCTTCCTTTATATCGCGTGGTTGGATCCCTCTATTTATGGCGAGATTATGTACACCTTGGCCGCTGCCAGCGTGGTAACGAAGGTAGTGCAGTTTGGGTTTTACTATCCTTTGGTGGCGGCTCTAGGCCGCAATGACACCGCGAAAAAGTCGGAGATCCTCAATGGAGTAAACATCATCAAATTGGGACTCCTCGTACCTACCATGTTGTTCGTGATCGGATTTGGCATTTTCAAGGGTTTTTCCACGGAATTGGCGCTGATGCTGATCCTGGTCTGCCTGGGATTCGGACTGGAAGCGTTTGCAGACACCTTTTTTGCTGATTTACGAGTGAGAGGCCGTCAGGACCAGGAAGCCCGTACCAAGATTGCCGGATCACTCTTGGGGTACGGATATGGATTCTTATCAGCAGTCCTGGGGTTTCCTCCAGTGATGATTAGCCTATTTGCACTTATATCAGCCTTGGTGAAACTTGGCCTCGCAATCATGTATACTCTCGCTACTCATTCCGGAGAACTCTTTGAGCGCCCGGAATGGCCGGCAACATGGCTTTTGTTTCGTGGAGCAGTGACTTTCGCCCTGATAGAAATCCTGGGCATCGTCTACAATAAGACAAACATCTTTTTCCTGGAAAGCGCTACCGGAGTCAAAGGCGTAGCGTACTACAGCGCGACCTGGAACATTGTGGACTCGATCTCAACATTGGCGTCCGAGCAGCTTTTGGCTTGGGTTATTTTCCCGCTACTGGCCTCACTTTGGTGGACGAACAGAGACCGAGTGAGGAGGCTCGTGCGGAGTAATGCCATGTGGTTGATGGCTGTGGCTTTCCCGATAATGTTTTTTCTTTATACGGAGAGCGATTTGCTCATCGGTCTCATTTACCCATCTGAGTTCTCTGACGCTGCCTGGATGCAAAAAATTCTCTTATGGACGATACCACTTTCTTTCGAGAATAATCTGTTTTTCTATGTAATGATGGTGGCGAGCGGGGCAAACGCTCTATTGATCTTTACTGTTATTGTGACTCTCCTCAATTTGCTTTTCAATTGGCTGCTGGTTGAGCCATTTGGACTGATGGGGGGATGCCTGGTAATAGTTTTGACCAAACTGATCATGGCGTTCCTAACATTTCTGTATTGTCAGATTCGGTTTCGCTTTTTTGTGCCTGCGGACGCCCTGTTTCCGCTGATATTGGCGGCAATATCTCTGGCATTTTTTGTTATCGGCGAACCGATTATCGGACTTCATCCCGCGGTTGCAGCGACGATCCTGTTTTATTTTGTGATGATCTGGCAACTTGGAGAGAGATTTCTTGGACCAATCCCCACAAGAGGCCCCGCCGCCGAACCTTCGTCACCTGAAGCCGCGTAAACGAAAAAGGTCCTCAAGAGCTCCTGCTTTTTTGCGGATCAACTTGACGCGAGCTGTTTATCGTCTTACTCCGAAATATTTTGATGGGATGCATGTCGTTCAGCATAAGGCTGGTGACCGGCACAGGCGTTGTCCACCTGCAGGCCAAGAAAGCTCGACAAGGTGCGACTCTTACACAATTCACGCTAAAGTATATTCCGGGCAAAAAGCTGCTCCAGGAGCTTTATGAACCTCGAATTGCAACGAGCTATCAGAGAATACGAAATTGAACGAGTTATTCCGTTAATACCGAACGGCAGTCGTATTCTGGAAATAGGGGCCGGAGCAGGATGGCAGGCCGAGAGACTCGCAAAAGAAGGCTATGACATAACGGCAATCGACTTGGAAAACAGCCCGCTTGCACAGCACAGTATTTGGGACATACAGCCCTATGATGGCAACACGGCGCCTTACCCTGATCACTCCTTTGACGTGGTATTTTCCTCAAATGTTCTTGACCACATTCCGCACGCCCGAGAATTCCAGAAGGAGATTCAACGGGTCCTAAAGCCAACAGGCATAGCGATCCACGTTTTGCCAACGACCAGTTGGCGCCTTTGGACCATTGCTAGTCACTACCCCCATTATCTCAAGCAGTTAGTGCTTGTGAGCATAGGTCAGATGCTCCCTGAGAGCACAATGAAAGAAAAAATGAGGGTCGAATTGCGAACCAACAAACTGAGAGAGCACATTAGAGGGTTCTTGACAACGATTCTATTCGTTCCAAGACTCGGAGAGCATGGCAATCATCTAACTGAATTGTAATTTTTCAGTCGGCCTTACAGACGACGATTCTTCACTGCAACCGGCTGGGAAGTTCAGAGTTGCCATCCAACTAACTTGTTCTATTCCGGATACAAATTGTTCGGTTCAGCGTTAAGTTTAGAGACCCGCGTAAAACTGAGTTTCCTCCTGGGAAGCTCGGGCGTCATCTATGTCCTCGGGAAAAACTCGGTCGCCGAATTTTGAGACAAGCTCTTCTCCGGCTCGGGCCGCTTAATGTCTGTAAAATGCGGTGACCGGTATGAACCGCATCAATCCGCCGGGTCTTCATGAATCTATTTTCCCATCTTTATTACCCTGATTCCATCCCTTTCATAGACAGGCGGGAACTCGTTTCGATCCAGGGCAGCGAAATGCGTCTTGGCTTTTGTCAGATCGCGGACATAGTGACCAAAAGGTTGAAAATACACGTCTCCCGATTCTCTACGCTTTTTAACAAAGTCCTCATCCCTTACGAGCAGGTAATCAATTCCATTGTCTCGGCAGAATCGGCGAATCTCCTCGGGATCATCCGAATAATAAGCTCGGAAAAAGTCAAACGTCCGTTTCTTGATGAGGTCCCAGAAAGTGGTGAACCACGTGTGCGACAACTCGTACGTGACAAAAGCTTTTCTGTGCGCAAACGTGGGGACATTATCCATCAGTTCCGGGTGGCCGGCCATAAGGCTCGTCTTGGGGGTTGTCCGGAGAAATTCGTAGAGCCTGGCGTACTGAGAGTAATCGTATATCCCCACATGATACAGCCGAGCCGCGGCCAAAACCAGCAACAGTGTGGTAATGAGCGGAAAGATAAGTTTCTTTGGAACCAGGTTTGCGACAGCCTCTCGCAGGCACACGCCCGCTCCGACACAGAAAAATACGGTCAGAGAAAGCTCCAGGTACCTGCTCGGCTGGAACAGGCGCAAGACAACCACTCGCGCTACAAAATAGAGAAGAAATGAAGCGACAAACAGGTATCCGAACACCCGGAACCCTGAAACATCGCTTAACCACCGCTTCAGCGTGCACGCGTAAGCAATTACGATCAGGCCGACAAGCGCAAAGGACCAACCGGCTATTGGGCCCCACTCCTGGAAAGGCAGATTAATGATCCACGGCCGAATAAACTCATAAAACACAGACGGGACCGGGTAGATCTCGAAACGACCCAGGTCGGTATATTCGATTTTGCCCGCCATGTCCGCCGCGGTTACCAGGTCTCCGGACTGGGTCGCTTTGAAGAATATGTATTTCAGCGCCATCAAGACGCATCCTGCGCCCGCGAGTAAAATGCTGACCACCACATTTACCGGAATGGACGAAAATCCTGTCGGCTGTCGCGTCCCGGAATCTCCAACTATTGATTCGGACTGTCGTCTCGGTTTCTGAAAGATCTGCGCAGCAGTACGCCAGTAATTGTGAATCAAGATACAAACCGTGAGTCACCAGGCAGAGCATAAAAACATAGGGGATGAAAACCGATGCCAATAACAGAGCCACACCCGCTCCCACGAGGTTGTTTCCCGACAGAAAGTAAAGATACGAGACTAGCAGGGGATACCCGAAGCTCTGCGGGATGCCGCCCGCGATGCGTTCCATGAAATCGCCGAAAAAGCAGAACACGCAAACTATGAAAACCGGAACTAGTTCATCCCGAAATCTCACCCCCAGACCAAACAAAAAACCGGCAGTTACGAGATACAAGATTCCGGACAAGATCTTGCCGAATTGCAACGGATCAATAAAAGGCGTCGCCAGCGCATAGATCGCCTGGACACCCCATGACACGTAATTTTGCGCGTACTCACTCAACAGGTCATTTTGAAAAAGTTCCGGGTCCCGCCACTTCTGCATCCAATAGGTCTGTTGCCGCACGTCATCCATGACGACGTACGGGTTCGTCAGTGCGGGCCACTGGGAAAAAACATAGACTCCCAGAGCGCCAACAAGAGCGTAAATAAATATTTCGTCCGTTGGGACATCACTCAAAACGCCTCAATCACGTTCTCAAAGCCACGTACCATATGCTCGTTTTTGATTTTTCACAAGAATTGAAAGGGCCTCGGGAGTAATCCCCCAAGCAGAGGGATTGCCTCGCTTCGCCCGCAAAAACAATTGAGGCAGATATATCACGGATTGGGGCCTCTCCACACGGACCCTTGTCGAAAATCCGCATCTTTCATGGCCTTCTCCAGCCTTTTTCTAACGCCCTGGCGATCCAGCATCCAGAGCGGGGCCACAAGTTCTTCCGGGTGCGGGTCCGAGGTCATCCGGTGCACGACCACATCCCATGGGAGCAGCTCCAACATCGCCATAGTGGCTTCGATGGCTTCCTGTTCTGTTATGGGACTGTATGTCCCCTCCAGATACAGCCTTTCCAGGCCGGTTCCCCGGATAACGTACAGCGGATGAAACTTGACCCCGTTGACTCCCGCGGCGGCCACGGCTCTCGCTGTCTGACGCATATCATCCAGGGATTCTCCGGGTAGGCCCAATATCAGGTGAACAACAACCGGAATGTCTCTTTTCTTAGTTCTCTCCACGGCATCCAAGAAAACGTCCGGCCCGTGCCCGCGGTTGATCAATTCCAAGGTTCGCGCGTGTATGGATTGCAGGCCGTACTCGACCCAAACGAGGCGCTCGCGAGCCAGGTCCGCTAGAAGGTCAAGCACTGGGTCGGGCACGCAGTCGGGGCGTGTCCCGATCGCGAGGCCGACCACTTCCGGCCTGCTCAATGCGTCTCCATAGATTACGGAAAGATGTTCCGGTTCAGCGTACGTGTTTGTGAATGACTGGAAATAGGCTATGAACTTGCGACAACTATACCGGCGTGACAGGAAGTCTATGCCGCGATCCACCTGATCGGCGATTGAAACGCCTTGGGCCAGAGCGCCGCTCCCGGAGCCACGCGGATTGCAATAGAGGCACCCATCTCGGCTTATGGCCCCATCCCGATTGGGACACCCTAATCCTGCATCGAGAGTTATTTTACGAACCGTCTCGCCGAAGGTCCTTTTCAGCCACGACGAAAGAGAATTATATCTTGGCCCTGTCTCAGTCATGCCCGAAGTGTAGCATGATCGTCATCTTGCGCCAATTCTTGGTCCTTTTTGCCGGGGACGATTCCATCTAGTGACTATTCTGTCCATGACCTCACGGATCACGCAGGAACAGCTAGACGGTCGGTTTTGGGCCGTGGCTTGACTGTCTTCCTGATTTCCGCTTCGCTCCGGTCTTTTGCCACTTCGAGATCATACCTGACCTGCATGTTGAGCCAGACCTGAGCGGTGGTGCGAAAACACCTCCCCAGCCGCATGGCTGTATCTGCGGTGATGCTGCATTTGCCTCTCACTATTCGGTTTACCGTCGAGACACTTATCCCGAGGGCCTTTGCAAGCTCATGCTGACTTAGCTCCAGAGGTCTCACCAGGATGGATCGGCGCTAATTTTTTTGTTCTCACGTCCGTTTCCTCACTGACTTAGTGGTAGTCTACCAGCTCCAGGTCATAGATATATCCATCTACCCAACCAAAGCACAGACAGTTACCCCACTAACCCGTAGACTGTGCAGCCCTTTCCGCTTGCCCTTCAAGAGTTCCAAGCGACCACCAGGGATAGCCGCTAAATCATCAAGGGCCACCGCATCCTCCATATACCCCAACATGATCCTGAGCCTTCTTTGTAATTTCTCCGGACTTTTCGACCGATTGCGATTAAAGAGCTTTTCCAATTCCTTCTCTGAGAAGGTCTTGATCATGTTACATAGCATATTGCGCAACACGGAATGAAGCAAGACGAAAATCGGACAATACCTACCGAGTTACCAACAACCCGCTGAGACAAAGGATCTGCCAAGATGCTTAGGCTTCATCCCGGTCTGCCGTTCTTACTTCTTCTTCATAAGGTTTTTTGTGATATAGACTCATGACATATCTTCTTCTAAAAGGAAGGCGCAAGCGTACAAATAGGGAGCCAAAGGGGATACCCTCACAATTAACGGAGGACGGATTGAAATCCGACGTTGTTTTCATATGCAACGAATGCGGCAAACAGCTCTTGAAATGGATGGGCCGATGCCCGGGCTGCGGTGAATGGAATTCGATAATTGAAAAACAGGTGTCCGGAACCAGGCCGGCGAAGCGTCACGCTACCGGAGACCAGGAACCGGGACCAATCTCCTTACCGGAAATCGGTGGTGATTTACACGCAAGGTTGAAAACTGGAATCGATGAATTGGATCGAGTCCTCGGCGGCGGTCTGGTCAACCGGAGCGTAGTGCTTGTGGGTGGCGATCCAGGAATCGGAAAAACCACACTACTGATGCAGGCCCTAGGCAAAATGGCGCTGGCAGGCGGCACAGTTCTCTATATTTCGGGGAAGAGTCCTCGGAGCAACTGAATCTCAGGGCCGAGCGATTAGGTATTCAATCCGGCAATTTCCTGGTCCTGGTGGAGAACGATCTTGACGCAATTATCGAGCAGATGACCGACTCAAAAGCCTCCGTCCTGGTGGTGGATTCCGTCCAAGCCATCTATAGCCGGTCCTTTGACGGTCAGCCCGGCGGGGTCTCACAAGTCAGACAGGTCGCGGGAAGAATCCTGGAGTGCGTAAAGAGAGGCCTTGCCGCATGTTTCATTGTGGGACATGTCACCAAAGACGGAAGTCTGGCGGGCCCGAAGGTCCTGGAACATATGGTGGACACGGTGCTTTACTTTGAAGGCGAGCGCGGGCATCCATATCGGATCCTCCGGGCTGTGAAAAACCGGTTCGGCTCGGCAAGTGAAATCGGGGTATTCGAGATGGGGGATTCAGGCCTTACTGAAGTGGCAAATCCCTCGGAGATCTTCTTGTCGGAGAGGCCGGAAGGCGCTTCAGGCTCCACCGTTACAGCCCTGGTGGAGGGAACCAGGCCGATTCTTGCGGAAATCCAGGCGCTCGTCACAGGGCCGGTGCCCGGTCAAGGGCGACGGACATGCCTCGGGATCGATTCGCAACGGCTGGCCCTCATGATAGCGGTCATTGAGAAGAAACTGGGGCTCATGTTGAGCGATCAGGACATCTTCCTGAACGTCGTTGGGGGTGTCAGCGCCGGCCGAACCGGCAGCCGACCTGGCGATCGCCGCGGCCATGCTGTCGTCTTTTGCGGACAAAGCTATAACTCCCGGAACCCTGGTATTCGGGGAAGTAGGGCTCGCGGGAGAAGTGCGCCGGGTCTCACGGGTAGGCGAAAGGATAAATGAGGCGGCCAGGCTCGGATTCAGCCGAATCATCTGCCCATCCGCTTGCGCCGAGCAGCTCATATGGCCACCCGAAGTGGTGTGTATCGGCATCTCTCGAGTTCAGGAATTGACTGAGGCGCTGTTCGATTCAAGGCCACGGACACGATAGCTGTTTCCAGCGGAGAACCACATGAAACCTGATGCGATGAATCTCGGAGCGAACATAAGAGCGGCCAGAAATAAAAGGAAGCTCTCTCTCACCGAACTATCTGAGAAAACGGGTATCGCGGCCTCGAATCTAAGCTCAATCGAACTTGGGAAATCATCTCCCACGCTGAACACTTTGGTGAAGATAGCGGCGGCGTTTAATATGAAAGCGGGCATGTTTCTCGACGAGATTCTGTACAAGAAGGCAGTGATGTGCCCCAAAGGGACAGGAGAAAGGCTGCCGACCGATTCCGAAAAAGTCTCTGCAAGACTGCTCACGTCCGGGGCCGCTTTGAATCGCATGGAATCGGTCATGCTCACTCTCGATCCTTCTGCGCAAATTAGTCCGACCGGTCAAGGCTCCTCCGACCGGTTCATTTATTGTCTGTCAGGCGCAATCACTGTTCTTGTGGAAGACGAGGCCCACGTTCTGCACGAGGGCGACAGCGTCTACATAATGCCAAAAGTTGAAGTCCGATTCGAGAATCGGGGACGGAGAGAAGCGACTATCCTGGTGGTGAGCTTGACGGATCATGGTCTTGGCGACGGCTAGGGCTATCACGATTATTGAGCCCGAAAGCGACTTATGTAATAAGCGGCCACTTTGAAAGGCCGAAAGCTAATAGGGTAGAGACGCTCGGTGAATTTGAAATCTTTGCCATTGAATGATTCGGGGGTCTCCAGAGGATAAACAATCTCTTCAGGCGTGGCGCCGGGCAGGTTCAGATTCACGGACAACCTCCACAGCGGGGCGTCCTCGGGCTTAAGGCCGAGCATGGTCATGACGGCTGTGTCCAATGCCACTGCCGAATTAGAAGCCGCCAATAGCCCCATCGAATACGACTGCCCCTTGACCGGTCCGTGGACATGCATCGCTTTTACAGCGTCCATGACCGAAACGGTCGGTGGAAGATGTTCCCTGATTTCATGAATCATATTTTCCCAGCGGCATCCTCGGTCACCGTGCAGGACGTGAAGAAATGGCTTACCAAGCCCCGTGACGCAGCCATATACGTTCTTGACCGCTCCGGTAACACGCATCTGATGATGCGCCTTTAGCTTTGGCACGCTCACGATCAGGTCGTTCTCGAGCGCTACACGCGACATGGGCACTATGCCGCCAAAGGAGAACCGCACCAGTTTCGGCTTATCCAGATTGACAATAGTAACCGGGAGATCGGCAAGCGTCCGAGTCAGGCCGATGCTCTCAGCGATATCCACCGCTTTCCCAAAGGTGGGCGAGTCACCCACGCGGACTTGGCATCCCGCATCCAGTAAATACTCACATACAGCTCTGACCACCAGAGGATGCGTGCAAGTGATGTGATCCGGGGGCCTCGGGGTCAAGAGGTTCGGTTTCACCAGGACCCTCATTCCCCGCGCGGGTCGAAAATCGATGGTCTCCAATAAATCGCGGACCGTGTCGCTCACATCCGTAGCTACATATTCCCGGCATTTGGCCAGAGCCACCACCATTTTGCCTTGATTTTCCATCTGCTATTTGAGGTCGGTGAAAAGATTAACCAGCGAAGAGGGCGCGGCTTTCAGGACCCACGCCAACGCCGGATAAGGGTGAGGGAAAATGAATTCGGCTTTGTTCTTTGCCAGCTTTCGTTTGATGATGCTCGCAGCCCGATCCGCTTCGATGCGGCCCGGCATAACGAAAGCATTGGCTTCCGTCATTGGCGTTTTTACAAACGCCGGTATCATAACCGATACAGAAACGCCTTCCCGTTTGACTCGCGCGCGTAATCCTTGGCCGAAAACTCGAATCGCTGCTTTTGTTGCGCAATAAGAGGGCGCATGAGGAAAGCCCCGGATACCGGCCAGAGAACTCATCAGGGCAATCTGACCTCTCTTACGGCTGCGCATGCGGGGCAAAGCCGGCAACACAGTATTGAGCATACCATCGAGGTTCACTGCAAAGACCGCTCGAATCTGCTCAGCGGTCTCTTCATCCACAAGATTTCCATGCCAAATACCGGCGTTAGCTATTACTAAATCGAGTGGGCAGATAGCGTCAGCTTCGGCGATCCAGTCCTCCATGGCTGATTTGTCCGTAACATCTATGCACACGTTGTGAACTATTGCTCCTAGATCGGTGCAAGATGGGCATAGGTTGTCGAAACCACACGCGTTAGAGTCACCCAAAAAGAGATGGACTCCCGGCGCGGCATAGGCCTTGGCGAGAGCTGAGCCGATTCCTCCCGTTGCGCCGGTAATTAAAATAGCTTTTGGATCTATCATGATGAGTCCAGTTTTAGACTTGTGCATGCGCTTTGTCAATCAGCTGAATCAGTCGGGATGAATGCTTGCTTTAATAATGACATTAACCAAGTCTCGACACACCGCCACGCGCCCTACTCCGAAGAACCGACTTTGGCGCGAATCCGGATCTCGTCGCGCAGCAGAAACATGTTGGAAGCGAATGAGCAACTCATGAAATATTGCACCAGTCGGCTGGGATTTCTTCTTCTCACGATCAGAGCATTTTTCCAAAAATGGGACGCGGTTGGCGGGAGCAATCCCAGCACACGTACAAGGTTGCTGAAGATCTTCAGGTCCTTAAGAGCCTTCGCCAGTTTTTCTCGCAAAGTAAACCTGGTCGTGTTGGCTGGCGCTTCGGTTTCTATACCCATAGTGGCGCGAGTTGGACGCATTGCAAGAAAGCCTTTCAGTATCCTCTCGAAACAGCGTTTAGGCTCGTAAACTCGCTGCCACGCGTTTTCCCATTCGCCCATGATCTCCGCGACGGGACGACTGGGAATGAAATTCATCTGCGAAGCTATGAGCTTCGCCGGTAGTAACCTGAGGAAGCAGCCTTCCCTCAAGCTTTCGAGGCGTTTCCACAGTCTCGTGTTTGGAATTGGCTGGAGCAAATTCACAAACGCCAACCCGGTTCCAGCCTCATCCAATAAGGCGCAGATGCGCTCGTCAACACCTTTTTCTTCACCGTCAAATCCTATAACAAAACTTGCTAATGACTATCAGGCCTTTGGCGTTTATTGTCCGAAGCGACTCGACTATCGGATTCTCAATATTCTGCATCTTTCGGTTGCTTTCCAGGACCGATTTGTCCGGGGATTCGACGCCGATCAGCACATAGGAGAAGTTCGCATCGGTCATGAGATCGATTAATTCAGGGTCCTTGGCGAGATTCAATGACGCCTGGGTTGTGAAAACCGAACGGCTGCCCGTGGGATTTGCTCCATGTTAGCCATTTCCTTAAGTATAGTGCTGAACATTTGTTTTGCTGCCGATGAAATTGTCGTCACTGACCAATATCATGCCGGACCATCCCAGATCATAGAGCGCCTGCAATTCGCCACTGATCTGTTCAGGCGTCTTGTAACGCATTTTTCGTCCATAAAGCTGCACCACATCGCAGAATTCACAGTCAAATGGGCACCCTCTCGAGGTTTGTATGGCCATTGTCATGTAATTAGACAGAGTTGAGGAGATCAAAGCGAGGTGTCGGCGAAGTGGTGACATCCGGTTTCACCGATGCTTCTATGACAACGCCGCTGCGTCGAGCGGTTATTGCCTCTAATATTTCATCGCGGACGGTTTCGGCCTCCCCGCGAACCAGCACGTCCGCGCCCGCTTCCAATGCAGGCTCAGGAACGGAGGACACATACGGCCCGCCGCACACAACGAACTTACCGCGCTTCTTAGCCTCGCTCAGGAGCGACAGCAGTCCTGGGCCCTGCAGGATCAGTCCTGTCAAGAGCACGGTGTCAGCCCATTGCCAGTCCGCTTCCGACAAAGCATCGCAATAGAGGTCCAATAGGCGGACTTCCAAACTTTCCGGCAGAAGGGCGGCAACAGTAATGAGTCCCAAAGGCGGACTGAAAAATTCCGCGCCTATGTTCTTACAGCTACAGTTAAGAGACAATATCGATTGTGGCATTTCGGGATTTACTCATAGTAGTCTCTGCCGCATTGTCCGCCCCTTTCTCTAATAGTTCAGGCTGCCGAAGAATTCTCTTCTAATTACGCAAACCATGAGTTTCTTGTATCGTCCACAGCTTATTATCTTTTTCGTATGACGACGAGCGGCGTCCCCAGAGTACTGTATTCTATACCATATTGTATATCAGTTCCGGCAACTAAAACCTGTGGTAAAGAGACTAACTCTCAAGGAAAATTGTGAAAAGCTGATATTGGGTATCATGAGGGACCGACAAGGGTTTTCTCTGAATGCGCAATGGGCGCTCATTCGAACAGAGACATCAGCCATTTGGCCCCCCATTGGTATCCGCCTCGGATGACTTCGCCAAGGCTGATGCCGCCTTCGTTCAAAATCATCATCTTTACGGTATGAGAACATCGACACTGCTTCCATGTCAGTC
>CAVVZX010000003.1:0-189802 GCA_963752855.1 uncultured delta proteobacterium
AGTCGTTTATTTCGTTCTTGGGATTCTCGTAGTAGTAGTAGCCGGCCCCTTCCATGCCGACCAGCGGTTTGTACAGCTTAAGCGCATCGAGGATATTCCCGCCTGTCGTCAGCTTGATCCCGTGCTTTCCTTCGAGTTTCATTTCATGGAGCTTGCCCAGCGGATTGCCCTTGCCGGCCCAGATCACGAATAGGTACTTGTCGCCTTTTTCGTCCTTAAGGGCCTTGATGATGCGCTGGGCCGGGGCCGTGAAGTCCGCAGTATCTATCGGCACGTACTCTTCATGAACAACCTTGGCCCCTTTGGCCTGGGCTGCTTCTTTGTACGCGGCCACACCGTCACGGCCAAACGCGTAATCCTGGGCCAGGGTGGCGATCACTACGCCCGGCTTGGCAACGGCCATAGCGTTAGCAATTGCGTCTTGCGATGAGTTCCGACCGGTCCGAAATATGTACCGATTCCAATCCTTACCTGTAATACTGTCAGCAACGGCCGGCTCGACTATGAGGATTTTCTTGAACTCCTCGGCCACCGGCAGCATGGCAAGGGCTACTGCTGACGAGACTCCGCCAACTGCCAGATCCACTTTGTCGTCTTTGAAGGCCTCGGTCAGGAGCTGCTTACCCACTTCCGGCTTGAGGTGGGTATCCTTTACGATGAGTTCCACGGGGCGACCAAGAATCTTGTTGGTTCCCTTGGTCGCGTACTCTAGACCCATCTTGAAGCCTTCGAGAGACTGCTTGGTGTACGCCTCGAGCGGCCCGGTTATCCCGACCACTCGAGCAATCTTGATCGGTTCCTCAGCCACCGAAACAACCGCGGTCAGCAGTAGCGCAAAGGCTGTCATTATTCCTACAAGCTTCCACCTTTTCATAGCACCACCCTCCTTACTTTTCTTGGGTAATCCGGCCCCGAATTATGAATACTTTTTAAGTTAGATTCATAGCATCTCTCGTTCAACCTCTCAAGGCGGAAATGGGTATTTCCGGCCAAGTCGATCACGCAACTCAGCCGGCGAATCGCACGACTTCTGCATTCCAACGTTCCGGCTCTTCGATGAACGGCGAATGTCCGCTGTCGTTAAACATGACGAGGCGACTGGACGGAATCATTCTGTGAAGCGCCTCGCCCAGAGCAGTAGGATAAACAGCGCTCTTTGCTCCATAGGTGAGCAATACGGGAACGGGCGTTTCGGGGAGCTGCGTTCGCCAGTCCTGATTCAACAGCGAAGTCCGGTACTCAAGGGTCACTTCGGTGGATGTCAGCATTGACTCCGCAATTCCCCACTCCAGGGTTGCCTCGTCGGGGCATTTGCCGCCCTTGAAGCAGGCCGACACAGTTTTGGAGGCGAAAGTCAGCCGGTCAACCAGTATGTCACTTTGCAATTTTACTGCCATCCGCCAGTCCAGACTGCCGAAGAGCGCATGCTCCCAGCCGTCGAGCTTGAGAATGCAAGGAGTCATATCGATGTATACAGCGCCCTTGAGCTTCTCGCCACCGAACAGATCGAAATAGTTGAAGATAACCGCCGCGCCCATCGACCAGCCGGCGATGGTGACGTCTTCAAGTTCAAGATGCTCGATCACTCGGCGCACATCACGTGCAGCCTGGGGGAGATTGCACGTCCGCGGGCGGCTCCAGGAATGACCGTGCCCGCGCAGGTCCAGCGTCACGACACGATGAGTTTTGGATAACACTATAGTATTGTCTTTGAAAAACTTGTGATTGACCGTCCATCCATGAATAAGGAAGATAGTATTGCCCTTCCCTTCGTCCGTATAATGCAGAAAGACGTCATCTTCAGAAGTGAGATACGGCACGCCATGTTCCTTCTCGGGCTCATCTAGGCGGCAGGACCGGATTCATTAGGAATGTCAGCGGCGGGACTAGGAAGCCGCTCTGACGGAATGTTCCGATACCTTTTCCCTTCCGGAAGCCCTCCATATTGTGCGTGAAAGCGTCCTTGATCAGGATTGCGGTTGAAAGAATCGATCGTCCCGAAGCTTAGTCTTGAGCACTTTGCCGGCTGCGTTCCGCGGCAACTGCTTCAAAAAGACCACTTCTTTGGGCGCCTTGTATTTAGCCAGCCTGGGTTTGAGGAAATCAAGTATCTCCTGGTTAGACAGCATTTCCCCCGGCTTGAGAACCACGACTGCCCGCCCGGACTCGCCCCATCGTTCGTCCTTGACACCCACCACAGCCGCTTCGGCTATCTGAGGAAGTTCGTACAACAATTGCTCCACCTCCGCCGGATAGACGTTCTCCCCGCCGGAGATATACATGTCCTTCTTGCGGTCCACTATGTAGAGGTCCCCATCCTCGTCCATTCGCGCCATGTCGCCCGAATGAAACCATCCGCCCTTCAAGGCTTCGGCGGTGGCCTCGGGTCGGTTCCAGTATCCTTGCATCACGTTCGGCCCGCGCATGACCAACTCGCCCACCTGGCCTCTGGGGACCTCCTGGCTGGCCTCGTCTACCACAGCCACGTCCAGATGAAATACCGCGCGACCGATGGAACCTGCCTTTTGCACGGCCAATTCTTTGGACAGTGTTGAGATGGACGGGGCTGCCTCGCTCATGCCGAAACCCTGTTGCAGGACTATGCCCGCCTCCTGATAGCGCTGGACAAGGCTTACCGGCAAAGGAGCTCCGCCGCTCATCACCAAGCGCACATCCTGGAAGACCCCACTGGAGAAATCAGAATGCTGAATCAGAAAGAGAAAGATCGCCGGCACGCCGAAAAAGAGACTGGCCTTTTCCTCGGTGAGCAGCCTCAGTGTGACGGCCGCGTCGAAAACACGCTGGATGATAACTGTGGCGCCCACATAGAGCATAGGAAGTGTGAAGAGGCCCAGACCGCCGATATGGAACATGGGCAGCGCCACAACGTCCCTGTCCTTTGAAGTGAAGTCAAGCGCCAAGGTGAGATTGATGGCATTCCAGAAGCTGGCCCCTTGGGAAAGAATTGCACCCTTGGGTGATCCGGTTGTGCCGGCGGTGTACATGATTATGTGAGCCGAGTCGGCATTCACCGGTTGGTCCGGTTCCGGTTCTGACTCCATTTGCCTTGCCAGAAAAGGCTCATAGGCCGTTGCGTTCTGGACTTCGAGGGAACCGAGGACCAGCGTCCGCCCCACCGGCGTTTCCCGTAACAAAGACTCGGCCAGCGGCGCCAGTTCAGGATCGAAGATGAGCGTTTCCGCGCCTGAATCGCTCAGGATGAAGCTCAGTTCCTTCGGGGCCAGACGCCAGTTGAGCGGGACGACCATTAGACCCTGCTTCGCGGCCGCCATCACCGTCTCGACGTATTCCAGACAATTGTAGGATAGAATTGCGAGTCTGTCCCCACTCCTCAGCCCAAGACTCCGCAGCCCATTGGCCAGGCGATTTACACGCCGATTCAGTTGTCGATAGCTCAACCGCCGTGAGCCATCCACTACCGCTTCTTTGTCCGGCGAGAGAAGCTCGCGTTTAGTTAACCAGTAGCCTATGCCCTGCATAACGCCTCCATCATGAAAAGAGCCTTTTCATCACATGGGCCATGTGTTTGGCGAAGTTCTTTACGGTGTCCATTCCTTCTTCGTCCTTTTCTGCATCTCGAGCGCCCCGAGAGCCCGCCACACCTACGTTCCAGTAAGTCGAACCGGGGATGACCATGCCGTTAATGAAAAACCAGAGCAGAAGCTGAGAAAAAGCCATGTTATGGCCCGCACGGCGAGCCACCGTGATCGGGCCTCCAACCTTGCCCGAAAAGAAACGGTCGTTCCAAATAGCGACAAAGGTGGCGCGATCCAGGAGCGCCATCAACTGGGGCACTACTGATGACATATACACAGGGGATCCAAGGACGATTCCTTGAGCCGCCTTCATCTTGTCAAGTATAGGTGCGAAGTCGTCGTCTTCCTGGGCACAGTGCCCTAGCTGCACGCATTGGTAGCATCCCAGGCAGGGTTTGATCGTTTTGTCTCGAAGAGAGATGAGCTCTGTCTCCAGGCCCTGGTCGTTCAGGTTGACGAGGCAGTGCTGCACAAACTTGAGCGTATTGCTCTCCGGTCTTAAACTCCCTGCAATGCCGACAACTTTCATGGTCCAGCGCCTAATTGCCTTTGTTCAGTGGTAGTCTGAAGCGTCCCCTGCTCAAGTTGTCCTCGCATCAGGTTCTTGAAGAAGTCACTTTCAAAACAACGGGAGAATTCGGTAGATTCCATCGCAAGTCCACGAGGCAAATCAAAGGATTGGGATGCCTTGACTGCCAGCTTCGCCAGGGACAAAGCGTACTGGGGCTGGCGGAAAATGTTCTCCAGCATCGCGGTGGTTTCTTTCACAAGATCCTCCGGTTCGGTCACTCGGTTAATCAAGCCCAAGCTCAGCGCCTCAGCCCCGGAATACAGGTGGCCGGAAAGAATCACTTCCATCGCTCGTCCTACGCCGATTACCCTGGGCAGTCTCTGAGTTCCGCCGCCGCCTGGAATGAGCCCCACTTTGACCTCCGGCAGGCCAATCCTCGCTGTTGTGCTGGCCAGGCGCAGATCGCACGCCAGAGCGAACTCGAAACCGCCGCCGAAGCACAGCCCATTGATGGCCGCCACCAACATGAGAGGAGATCGCTCCATTCTGTTGAAGGCTTCCTGGATGCGCTGAGAAAAACCTTTCGCCCCTTCCGGCTGCAGCTTCATCATTTCCACGCCGTCGGCTCCACCTATGAAGTGTGTCTGTCCCTCGCCGGTGAATACCGCGGCCCGCGTCGAAGTCTTCTCCAATTGGTCCAAAAGATTATGGAGCTCTTCCATAAAGAGTGAATCGATGGAGTTGCGGTCTTTGGGCCGATTGATCCGGACCCAGCAAATCTCTTTGCGTTGTTCCAACAGAAATCGTTCGTAATTCATGGAAACACCACCTCAATGGTTCGCTCTAATGACCTGGCGCGGTTTGGACACTCGACACGACGGAGAAGAAATCCGCGGAGAGAAGGTTCGTTGTTTGGCCGTAGACATTGAGGGTCACACAGAGGTGTTGAGTCGAGACGGCCGATGCGAGAACGGAGCAGAATTGTTCGAGAGAGCTTCTGATATATGAACCACCTCTCAGATATACAAAAACACAGTCCCGCCGCTTTTGTCAAGAAAAAACTCAAACACCTATGTACTTCCCGAGTTACGGGCGGAATTTTCCCGAAGAACGTAGCCTGGGTGAACGCGAAAAAGCCAATCGTCCAGCCTGGGGGGATTCTTCGTCGTTTCCCTCCTCGGGATAAGAATTATGCGCCCCGCGTAACTGAATGGTAACAACGCCTATTCTTTCACAGGAGTCTGCAAACCGAAAAAGACGAATTCCATCAAATCCGCGAAGAGGCGCCTGGGCAACTCGGCCTGAGGCGAGGAACTCCAAACGATCCATCTCAATCCCACAAAATGGGTGAGGCCCATCAGGCTCCGGGCCACAAATTCCGGGGGCAAGCCCCGGATCTCGCCTGCCTCTATGGCGGACCGAAGTCGTGTTACATAACCTTCGGCGATCTTCCGGTAGTACCACAAACCCACTTCACGGCTGATCATCTCGAACTCAGGAACCAATCGGTAAATTTCGCGATGGTCCTTGAGGAACTCGAAGAACGCTGCCATGCCGTAAAGCTCCGCATCTCGGCGATCTCTGGCCAATCCGGAAGACCGCTGAAGTGTCTGCCGCATCTCCCGATTGATGTATTGGACGAAGCCCGTGATGAGTTCCTTTTTTGAGCTGAAGTGAACGTAAAAAGTGCCTTGGGCGACTCCGGCTTCCCTTGTGATGTCCGCCACTCCTGCCCTGTTGAAGCCCTGCCGACCGAAAACGCTCTCGGCCGCTCGAAATATGGTCTGGCGGGTCTTCTCGCCCTTGGTGAGCGTCTCGTGGTTTAGAGGCCTCGACGGCGCCGGTGGAGGGAGTTGGAACAGTTGGAAGTCCGGACGGTTCATCCACGCCTTGGAACCATTTAGACCGCTGAGGGTGACGTCTACTATCAAATCCAAGACGCCTTGGTCGCCTCGTTGAAAGTCGCCCAATTCCAATGCCTGAAAATAGCAGATGCCGATGAGAGCGTAAGCGATCAGGTTCGGGTCCAACGGCCTGATCATCCCGGCCTGCTGCTCCCTCCTGAGGAAATCGCGAAAATGACGTACGATGGTCTCGTAATACGCGACTGTGGCCTGGTCTATGAGTTCGGATTCACCCAATATTCGATGGAAAGGAAAATTTTCGGTGACATGGGCCAACAGCAGGCTCAGTTGAATCTTGAGCCGCTCCGGAAAGCTCTCTCCCCGGTCGGAGACGGCTTCGACCTTTGCTGCGAAGCGAGCAAGAATCAGGTCGTTGAGTTCCAGGAATACTTGCTCTTTGTTCTTGAAGTACTGGTAGAAGGTTCCTGCGGACAGACCGAGATGGCGACTGATTTCTGAAACGGACGAGGCGTAATAGCCTCGCTTCCGAAAAATCTCGTGAGCTGCTTCCAGGAAGGCTGACCTAGTGACTCTGGCCTTGGTCAGCAGTTTTCTGGTTGTTCGACCAGGCAACGCGCCGCCTCACATATGACTCATTCGTCAGATGTTGACTATACCTTATCCGAGCGGAAGGAGGAAGCACTTTTTGAGCGCTCATGTTTACGGAACCAAGTGAAGTCTGATCGGGCTGTGGAAGCCGGCAAATCGCTTCGAGCTTGATCAGGTCCCTGATAATCCCTGTGGTCCTTTTCCCAGGATAAACAGGATCAAAAACAGGCGCAAATTTACCGGTACATAAAGATCGGGGCGCTGACTCCTAGACGTCAAAGCCCCGATATCACGGTCTTTTAAGTGGCGGGAGCGACGAGACTCGAACTCGCGACCTCTGGAGTGACGGCGGCTGGCCACTTAACGAAAACCAATGCCAGCAAGGCCGGTCGGCTGGCGACATCCGCTTATAGCCAACGCCATCGTTGGTGATGGTAAAAGAAAAAGACCCCCAGAAGCGTTTATCTTTCGATAAGCGACGACGATCTTGTAAGGGAGATCGACCGGCTCACCTTTGATCATGGGAAAACGGAGATTTGGGGGCAAAAGTAGTCAGCAGAGGATCTTCTTTCGCTGCGCTGCTCCCTCCGCACTTCGTAGAATGGCCCCTGTTAGGCCGACTGTTTGATCTCAAATTTCAAGGCCTGACTCCACATCCATGGAGTCAGTAGATCAGTGATTGTAGAAAATCTTTCGTGTGTTTTCGCTCATTTCACTAAGGGAGAAGCTATCTTCTTGAATGGGAAAACTTTTTGACGTTTTTTCATACAAACCGTACGGCTCCAACTCCCTTGCGGTAAACAGGATGAGACGTTCTGCATCCAAATCATTTACAACATTACACAGTTGAAGCTCGTCAGGGGTGAAATCAGAGAGTTTGGAGAAAACAATGTAAACACGAATTCCCTTGGCCTCTAAAGCCTCGGCGACTGTGCGCAAATTCAAAACATCTTTCTCATCTATCTTTTGGCGATTCTTGCATTCTCCGATGACCATCTCTACTTGATGATCATCTGTCTGCGAGAGAATTATGAAGTCCATTTCGCAATTAGGATTAGGATGAGGACCAAAGAAGAGCTCGGTTTGGGTGGAATACAAAAAAGGTAATCCTCGTAAAGCAAAGGCTGTATCCATTTGTTGCAAAGTAATTATGACAGGGAGCGCGCCGCTTTGGTCGTCATCTTTTCCAAACAATCCTGAACGGCGATACCTCCAGTCGCGATCTTTGAGTTGCGGAGTAATATCGAACAAAAAGCCACAGTATTCGCAATTTGTTTTCCTTCTAATTTCATCAAGCGATAGCCAGAAGTCTAGAAAACAATTTGGACATTCCAGCTCAAGTCCTGCTCGAAATACCCCAAATTTGATTAAATGGTTAAATGCGTCTTGAGGAGTTAGCTTTTTGCCGGCCTGTGTCCCGATTGGCAAATTTTCATAATCCTCGAAATCAATTATCCCTTTCGTTTGGTTGACTTGACCGATGATTTGGATAGCGTTGCTTCTGGTGAAACTCTTATCAGGTTTGTACTGTTTAATCAGATCTCTGACACCCCTGATTTTGAAAACTCGGTTTCCTTGCAAGCCGCCCAGTTGATCAATAATACGACGGGTAATCAGTCCGGGTTCGCTTGATTTTGCAGTTAACCCGGCTAAGGAAAACACTTTGTTAATTAGCTTACTGACATTAAGCGCGAAAAAGGTGAGATCGCTTTCCTGCTCGTCAATAATAATTCCTATGGTTCCAGGCTCAGCCCTAGCTGCGTTGGATCTGAAACAGCAGTTTCCTCCATAGAAATTGTTCAGTTCAGGAATAAAGGGTGTGAAAGTCGTTTCCCGCTCATTGGTGAACAAACCTGTTCCGAAATTAATGGATGCCACAATTTTCCTAAACCCTCTTCGGTCATCTGGAATATATGGTAGATCCGGAAGAGCAAAGGTAATTCCAGTTTTTCCGACGTCAGTATCCAATGCAGCGATAATCCCCTTTTCTCCGAAATGCATTGTAGGGACTTTCATATGAGAAACCAGTCCATAGACCTTGATCAAGTCGATAGTTGCGTATACCAAGCCCTAATTCATTAAGTTGTTTCAATTCATGCGGTTTTCGGGTCCAAACGACCAGAGGTTCACCGACAGGTACTTTCTTGCCAATGTTGTGCCCGGTTGAGAAGATTACCCCGAATTCCAGTCAGTCGATCTTCAAGATCAGGATCGTAGAAAACTAGGTCAATATCCGCGGCTCTGAGATTCCAGTAATTTACCAAGTCTTCAAAGTTTGAAGCCGCACCGACATAAAAACCAGGAGCAGGAACACCCCAATCATGAATTGATGCGAACTCCGGTTCGAGGTTCAGTCTTGAAATTACATTCGGCGTTTTTCTTTCATAGCAATCAGCTGGAATTTCACCCGCTTTGGACAGACGGACCACATCATTTGCGGGGAATTCCCGAAATAGCTTAACATAATCCAGTCCAACTTCTGCGGGAGACGGAAAATGCCCAAAGGATGCCAAAAAAACGGTGTGTAATACATCGTCATCGTCCCAATCGTAAAGTACCAGGACCGACTCGACATCTCTTGGTGAATAGTTTTTTCGCAACAAATGAATTGCACTGTATAAATCTAATACTCGTGAACGCGTTTCCCGAAGCTTCCTTCCACATAAAGCGAGTACATAAATGGCTTCGGCAACCAAGGAAACCGCTCACTAATTTCTTGAAGCAGTTCACCTTCTGAGATCGAAATCAGCACGTCTACTCTAAATAGTTTTACTAATTGTTCAGCCCGCTCATAATTATCAATTGGAATGACAGGATTATATCGCCCTCCCCACAATGTGTGCGACAATCGGAGTGCTTTTCGCAACCCCTCTAGTGTAGTGTAGCCATGAGAAGATTACAGCGATTAACCTTTTCGAGTATTTCATCTACGTTTTTGTTCCACACGAAGGGTTTCGGGTTTTCGTTGTAGGTTTTGATAAAATTCTGAATGGTGTCAACCAGGTCGAGTACGCTGTGGAATACGCCTCTGCGAATACGTTTTCGAGAGATTTCTGCAAACCAGCGCTCAATAAGATTCACCCACGAGGAGCTGGTTGGAATGAAATGTGGATGAAAGCGGGGGTGCTTTGCTAACCACTGTTTGACGTGGTCTGCGAGTCCCATAGTTGTCAAGGATAAGGTGGAGATCCAACCCTTTTGGTGTTTCTCGATTGACTTTTCGGAGGAATTTGAGGAATTCATGTTCCGGTGCCGAGAATAGCATGAGCCGATAACTGTGCCTTCCAGAATGTTGAGGGCCGCAAAGAGGCATATGGTGCCGTTGCGCTTGTAATCATGGGTCATGGTGCCGCACCGACCTTTTTTCAGCGGCAACCCAGGCTGGTAAGATCGAGGGCTTGAATTTGGGATTTCTCGTCCACGCACAATACCAATGCCTTCTCCGGCATCAAGATAGACGCCGACAACATCGGTAAGCTTTTCTACGAAGAGTTTGTTTCTGGAGGCTTAAAGGTCCTTATTCGGTGAGGCTTAAGACCGTGGGCTCTCCATATGTGGGCCACCACGTTATGACCGACGCCCTGAGTCTTGGCCATACTCGCGTACCCCAGTGTGTGGCGTCAGCAGGCACAGTGTGCAGTGTTGCTTCCACTATCGCCTTGACCTTGTCCCCGTCAAGCCGCCTGGGACTTGGACCTTTCGGAGCGTCCTTGGTCAGCCCAACAGGTCCCTGATCCTGGAAACGCTTGCGCCAAACCAGGACCGTCGGACGACTGGTTTGCAGTTGTCGAGCAATCGCACTGTTGGAGAGCCCCTGTGCCGCCAGCAAGCAAATCCACGACCGAAACGCAACACGTTGCGGAGTCCTCCTGGCGGGCACCCACGTCTCCAACTGGCTTCGTTGCTCGCTACTCATCGACAACGGCTCGGCTTTGTTTCTCATAGACCCGGTTGTAATAAAACCGAAACCTACTGTCAAGACATTATGATGACATTACACTAGATCTCCATTCAAAACACACCATCCAATTCTCAATGGCCTGTATTTAATCCGGAGACTAAGCGTATTCATTTGGCATTCCTTTTCCCTTTATCATTCACGATCAGAAAGGAACGCAGAATTCTATCATCTGAATCTTTAGGTGAGGAAGCTTTTTCATTAGGCGCAATGAGGCGCGGGGTCAGGTCTCGAAATTTGACATTCAGGTGAATCTCTAGTGGTCCGTTTTAGCGGACCAGCTACCACTTCAATACTGGAGCCCGACACTTGGCCATGGTCGTGGCGCCTCACAACCGAAGACTTTTTCTGAAAACAGCGGCGGGAGGATTTTCTTTCGCTATGCGGCTCCCTCCGCACAGCGTAGAATTGGCCCTGTTAGGCCGATTGTTTGACGTCAAATTTCAAGACCTGACCCCACCTCCCGCTTCGCGGCCACGAACGAGGTATTCGGCGAGCCGCTGCAAAAGGCGACGATGTCGATCAGGAGCGACCGAGCCAATCGATCCGAGAAAACTGCTGACCGGGAGCACCGCCAGAAATCCAAGACGGATGACAGAGGCAGCCTTTAGGCCGCTGGCAGAGAAATCCGGATCACCCGGTCGTATCACTTCATCAAAGCCCGGAGTCTCGTGGTGAAGCTGCGTGCTCACTCCACAGACAAGCAGATCCCCGTGCGGAGGCATCGCCCTGAGAACAACAGCGGGGCGGTTCTTGACCAGCCCGTCAGCTTGGGGCAGCGGCGTCAGAACAACGGCGCCTTCAGTCATCGCCGGAGGTCCTCGGCGCCATACTCAGGCTCATCTGTGCCGTACGCAGCGGAGAGCGCCTTTTGGGCGGCCGAGATCCAATCCTCACCCATCACTGTCTCGGTTGGGGGCAACACCGTCACCATAAGGGGTGAGTTTGGTAGGATTTCGAACGGCTCGTCCAGAACAATCCGCTCGCCATCGTAATGCGCCTTCAGGGTTACAGCAGGCATATTGTCTCCGTATTGGACTGTTAAAACCCGTCCTCAGCTCTCTCCTCCGTGACCGGGGGCAAAGCGGGGGCGCACAAAATGCTTTTCAGGATCAGTCAGCCCAGCCCACTATATTCCCTGCCGCGAATCCGTTGGCGCCGCAGGCCTTGTCTGGTCTTTGGGTTCTTCTTTAAATTTGGCTTCGTCCGTTTCTTTGATCTGTTCTTTCTTCGTATCCTGCTCTTTGCTCTTTATTTGTTCCTTTTCCTTGGCCTGCTCTTTTTGTTTCGCCTCTTCCGCCTTCTTGGCTTTTTCTCTCTCTTTAATTCTGGCTTCGTCCGAGGTCGGGGAGGTATGTCTGCCGAACAGGTAACCTATAATCGCCCAGTTCATCCAACTGCCCCCAAACCAGCTTGATCCGAAAAAGCCCGAACGGGGCGCAGGCGCAGCCTGAGGCGCCCGGCCACGGGACCGGGAGTGGTAGCTGACCGACCTTTGACCGAATCAATGGGGGATTTGGAGGTTGGGTTAACTCCAAGGTCCTTTACTGTGCCCGTTTTTGGTTGCTGCTGGAGCGTCCTCGGGGGTGTAGAGGGACGGAAAGACCGGTTCCCGCCTCCAAAACCTTTGGATCCGGCAATTAGGGGGGAGGCCGACATTAATAGCAAAGCTAATGATATAGCGAGCAATCTCTTCATGGTGAAGTTGTCTCCTGCGGAAAATTATCTTAGGTTTAACCGGAATGACCGGCAATCCCGCGTTCTGCGCGGACGGTCCTCCCATGTTGAGTCAGACGCAAAGGGAGTTTGTTCCCCTTGCATCTGAGAATAGACGGCTTTTCATTATATGGCAATGCCAAAATACATACGTCTTCCATATGTCCCCCAAAACGGATAGACTGTGAATACCGGTAGTTATTAAAGGCATACGGATTATTGCATTAGCTAAGTTTGTGGACGGAGAAACGACTTTCGGAAAGCGGACCGCCAGGGGGAAAACCCTTTTGCAAAAAGGTTTTCCCCCTGGACCCCCTTTCCGAAAACTCCTAAATGGGTGCGGCGTAAGGGGGAGAAATGACTGATTGGGGCGGCCGCACACGGCAAATTGGCACAGTTCCAGTTTGAAAGTGAAAATATTAGAGTTTTTGCCGGAGGGTTCGGGAACCGGCTTTTTGCACAAAAAGCGGGTTCCCGAGATTCTCCCTCTTTCATTGAGCCCCGGACTCTCTGCTGAGCAAAAGAAACAATCCAAAGGCATGAATCGTGGAGCATTCGATAACGGACCTTTCCGAGTCGGAAACAAGGATTCGTCAGCACATCATCCTTACCGGCATCCTCCAGGGGATCGGCTTTAGACCCACTGTCTATCGTCTTGCCACCGAATTGGGCCTCGGCGGTTGGGTGATCAATTCCAGTAGTGGCGTTCACATCGAAATCGAAGGAAGCCCCGGACAGTGCTGTCGATTCATGAGAGATCTACCCGATGTGGTCCCCTTTCCGGGCCGGGTGGACGGAAGCCGATCGTCGGATATCCCTGTTCTGGGAGAGACCTCTTTTCGCATAGAGGCGAGCCTAGCGGGTGAACGTTCCATTACGCCGATTCCGCCTGACGTGGCCGTATGCCCGGAATGCCTCAAAGAATTGTTCGATCCGGACGATCCTCGGTATCTTTACCCTTTTATCACCTGCACTCTGTGCGGACCAAGATTCACGGTTGTGCGTTCATTCCCCTATGATAGAGAGCGCACCAGCATGGCGGACTTCGTCATGTGCCCGCAATGTCAGGGAGAATACGAAAATCCCGCGGACCGTCGATTCCATTCCGAAACCAATTCTTGCCCGGCTTGCGGTCCCAAGCTGAGTCTGGTTGATGCGAACGGCCAAGCTGTCGGGAGCGATCCGATATTGGAAGCGATTCGGTTATTGCGTCAAGGAAAGGTCCTTGCGGTAAAAGGGATCGGTGGCTTTCATCTTGCCTGCGACGCTCTCAACGAAACTGCGGTAGCCGCGCTGAGAGATCGCAAGGGTCGGGCCGAGAAGCCTTTTGCAGTGATGATGCCTGATCCGGAAACGGTCAAGAGATTCTGTGATCTAACCGATGAGGAAACGAAAATCCTCACATCACCCGTCGCTCCCATTGTTCTCTTGGCTGCTGGGGGTGAAAGTCTGGCTCCTAATGTAGCCCCTTATGTCCGGACTCTGGGCGTCATGCTCCCCTATTCCCCGCTTCATCATCTGCTGTTCAGGCACCCTGATGTCCCACTTTCTGAAAGGCCTGTGGCCTTGGTAATGACTTCGGGTAACCGTTCCGAAGAACCCATCGTTAGAGGAAATGAAGAAGCAGTCGAACGCCTGGGCGATCTCGTGGACGCTTTCTTGATTCATAATCGTGAAATAGTTCTCCGAGCTGATGATTCGATTGTTCGTGTCATCGGCCGTCGCGCTACTATCTTCCGGCGGTCCAGGGGATTCGTTCCAGGAGAGATCGCGCTGTCCTCCGGAGCTGCTGAAGATCTGACAGGGGCCGACGACGCGCGTGCGCGGCAAAACTCGGCTTCTCAGCAGTCTACCGCCAGCGATCCCGTGATCCTGGCCACCGGAGGTGACCTCAAGAATTGTCTTGCGATAATCAAGGGGAACCAGGCCATTCCCGGACCTCACGTCGGGGATCTCGCGTCTCCGGTGGCGCAGAAGTATTTCCAGCAGTCCATCGAAGTCTTGACCGGATATTTGGGAGTGTCCCCAAATTTGCTCGCCGTAGATCCGCATCCCGAATATTTCAGCAATAGTCTTGCCCGAGAAATGAAGATTCCGGTGGAGGAGGTTTTTCACCATCACGCGCACGCTGTGAGCCTTCTTGCTCAGCATGGACTCACTGGGCCGTGTATCTTTGCCGTCTTTGATGGGACGGGCTTCGGAACTGACGGAGGAATCTGGGGAGGGGAGTTCCTCATCGCGGACTTGGAGAGCTTCACTCGTGAAGCACACATAGGCATTTTCCCGCTGCCAGGAGGCGAAGCCGCAATTCGAGAACCCTTACGTATTCTGGCCGGCCTTCTATCGGTGGACGGGGCGATTCCCGAGAGGTTCAAGCCACTTCTTGCCGGTCGCTCCGATCGCGTCGCTCTTTGGCTGGAAGCGATAAAAAGAAGAATCAACTCTCCTCTCACATCGTCTTGCGGGCGTTTATTCGATGCCGCCGCAGCCGCGGCAGGCTTCACAAGAGAGGTAACTTTTGAGGGTCAAGCGGCGATGTGGCTCGAAGGAATTGCAGACTCAGACGAACCGGGCGAGTATCCAATCGCGTATCTTGATTCCCATCGCATGACCGTTGACCCCGCGGCCTTGATTAGCTCCGTGGCTGAGGATATGATCAGCGGAGCTATGTGCGAAAAGGTCGCTGCACGGTTTCACAACAGCGTCGCTCGGCTCACTGCTGACATCACTATGAGGCTTGTTCGACAAACCGGAATAAGGACCGTGGGCCTGACGGGCGGTTGTTTTCAGAACAAGCTTCTGACGGAAAGAACTCTGAAACTGTTGAAAGCCGAAGGACTTGAGGCGCTACAGCATGAATCGGTCCCGCCGAATGACGGAGGAATAGCGCTAGGACAGGCTGTGGCCGCCCGCGAACGATGGCGAAGAAGGGGAAAAGAGGGAAAAGAAGGGAAAGAGGAGAAAGATGGGAAAATGCGGGAGGAAACTTTTTTGCAAAAAAGTTTCCTCCCGCACCCTCCTTCCAAAAACTCTTAAATGTGTAGTGGGTAATTATCGCGGCGTTCTTGTATCCATCGACCCACGTGAGACGTCGCACCTGGTGAGACGCGGTATCAATGCGGAATGAATGGTGGCCGCAGGTCCGAGCGCTATCTGTAGGGGCGACCGGCGGTCGCCCAATCGGATCAGCAATGTGCCGGTTTCCAATATCCTCCGACTTCTTCCCAAGCATGGAGAAGCGGGCTTGGGATGAGGAAACTCGAAATTCGCGTTCCAAGCGGCCACCCAGATCAGTATGAAATAGAGGTCAAACAACATGTGTCTGGCGATCCCAATGCAACTTATTGAAATAACCGGTGAAGGACTCGGAAAGGTCAATTCCGGAGGCGTTAAAGCTGATGTCAACATCATGATGATACCGCACGCCCGGATAGGAGACTACCTGATTATTCACGCCGGTTTCGGGATAGAGGTCCTGGATAAGGAGGAAGCTGAAATCCGCCTCGATTTGTTCAAAGAACTGGCAGCCGCAACCGCCCACGAGGAGGAAGTGTGAAGCCCGGAGAGGAAAGTCTGACAGCGCGGGCCCTGGCGCGCTCCATCGACGAAATATGTAGGCGACATCCAGGCGCGCTGAGGTTCATGGAGGTTTGCGGCACCCACACCATGGCAATTCACGCCGCAGGATTGAAAAAGCTGCTGCCGAAAAATCTTCAGCTGGTCTCAGGGCCCGGCTGTCCTGTGTGCGTCACTGAAAAAGGCTTTATAGATCGGGCGATCCTCACCGGAGAAAAGCACCAGGCGTGCATAGTGACTTTTGGCGATCTTGTGCGTGTTCCTGGATCATCCGGCTCGCTTGCGACCTTCCGCGCGGAAGGCGGCCGCGTGCGAGTAGTCTATTCGCCGGCTGACGCTATAGGGGTGGCGGAGGAGGAGGCTCCTCGCCCCGTTGTTTTCCTGGGTGTGGGCTTCGAAACCACCTCGCCCACAATAGCGGTGACTCTCAAAATGGCGCTCTCCAAGGGGATCGAAAACCTGTTTGTCTTGCCTGCGTTCAAAACCATTCATCAGCCATTGAAAATTCTGGCGGCAAAGAAGGACCTGCACGGTTTCTTACTGCCCGGCCATGTTTCGGCGATAATCGGCTCGGATTCCTATGGTTACCTGGTTGATGAATTCCAAAAGCCTGGGGTGGTGGCCGGTTTCGAGCCATTGGACATACTGCTCGCTCTGAGAGACCTTGCTGAAATAGCTGTGGAGCACCAACCTAAAATAGTCAATGATTATAAACGAGTAGTCAGAGGCCAGGGCAATAGAGCGGCTCGTTCGATTGTGGATGAAGTCTTCGAGCCGACGGACGCTGTGTGGCGGGGCCTGGGAAACATCCCAGGCAGCGGTCTCGCCCTTAGAGGCCCTTACGCCAAGTTTGACGCGGAGGTCCGCCTCCCTGTTGAAGCGCCGCCAGCGAAAGACGATCCGCGGTGCCTTTGCGCAGCTATTCTGACCGGCGGCAAAACGCCCGATAACTGCGGTCTGTTCGGAAAGGAATGCACACCCGAAGATCCTGTTGGACCGTGCATGGTTTCGTCGGAAGGGACCTGCGCCGCGTACTATAAATACGGGGCGGCATGAGAGAGAACGAATCCGGGGGAAAACTCTTTTGCAAAAGAGTTTTCCCCCGGACCCCTTTTCAGAAAACTCCTAAATGGTTGCGGCGAAGTGTGATCGTAGATGCGAGGTTTTGGTTGTCCGCACACGACCGGCCGGCAGCGCTTATGATTCGTCCTAATGACGGATCTGAAATGATGTTGACAACAGATCGGCGTCATATTAACGCGACGGCAAAGCGTGCCTTGAGGCTAATATACAGTAATATTAGAGTTTTTTGGGAGGGGTTCGGGGAACCCTTTTTTACACAAAAAAGGGTTCCCCGAAAAATTCCCCTCCGAAAAAAGGAAAAGCGTAATGTCAAAAACCGCACGGGTCTTGCTCAGCCACGGAGGAGGCGGCAAAATGACAGGCCGCCTGATCAGGGACCTCATTCTTCCCAAACTTGATCGCGGCCGTCTGGGGTCGCTCCCGGATTCCGTGGTTCTTTCCGGCATTGGCCCAAGCATCGCTTACACTACCGATTCATTCGTGGTGTCACCGATTTTTTTCCCCGGCGGCGACATCGGGTCTTTGGCGGTTCACGGCACGTGCAACGATCTGGCCTGTTCCGCGGCCAGGCCCGCTTATCTCTCCCTGGCCCTCATCGTCGAGGAAGGTTTCCCCATGGATCAAATGGAACGCATCCTTCACTCGGTCGCGAGAGGCGGCCGATCAGTCGGGCGTGGAGATAGTTACGGGTGATACAAAAGTGGTTCCCAAAGGCAGCGCTGATGGAATCTTTATTAATACATCCGGCATCGGTCTGGTTGAGGCTGACGTTCCGCTCGGTCTAGATCGTATAAAAGAGGGGGACTGTATTCTCGTGACCGGACCCGTGGGCAATCACGGCATGGCGGTTATGTTGAGCCGCGCGGAATTCTCGTTTGATTTTGATCTGAAGTCCGATTCCACTTCGGTATGGCCAGCGGTGGAAAAGCTTTTGAAACTCGGCGCCGGACTGAAATTCCTTCGTGACCCGACGCGAGGAGGACTGGCAGCGACGCTGAATGAAATAGCCCAATCTTCCTCGAAAGGGATTATCATTGAAGAATCTGCGATCCCCCTGGATCCCTCGGTAATCGCCGCATCGGACATACTCGGGATTGACCCGCTCCAAGCGGCCAATGAAGGCAAAATAGTAGCGGTGGTGGCAGGCGGTTCCGAAAACCGAGCTATCGAACTTCTGAAGGAATGCCCTATAGCCGCCGGAGCCGCAATCATCGGCGAGGTGACCTCGGAGAATCCGCGCAAAGTGGTCATGAAGACGCGCATAGGGGGATCGCGAATTCTGGCCGAACCTTCCGGAGAACTGCTGCCAAGGATTTGTTAGGGCGCAGGAAGGCGAGGGAAAGAAGGCAAGGAATACGGGAACCCCTTTTTTGCAAAAAAGCGGTTCCCGCACCTTCCGCAAAAAACTCCTATATGGCTAGCGGAACCACCAACGCTGATTTGTAGGCGGACCTGCGTGTCCGCCAAGAGAATGATAAGGAAGTCTGCCGGTAGTGAACATCAGCGGCCATGCGAGGGCTGCTGGCGCGTCGCCCTCTTCCTTCCCCCTTTTCTAAAGGGGGACACAGGGGGATTTTTGCGTCATTCCTGCGAGAGCAGGAATCCAGGCAGTCTCCCGCGCACGCGGGAGACCATCTGGACCCAGGGTCGGAGTCCGGTGACAAATGTAGGGACGCATGGCGATGCGCCCTTTTACATCATTCCTGCATGGAGCGGCACATGGCGGCCGCAGGGAATTGCGGGAGCGACCTGCCCTACCAGCTATTTCAAATAAGTCAAGGCGGCCGCAAACGCTGATGCAACGCCTACGATAATTAGGCCTACCCCAATTATTGTACTGCTTTTGCTCGCTCTGTTTAGCGATTCCGTCAAACGTTCCATGCTGTTTGCAGAAGCGTCTGTGTATCGCCCACTGAGCACCATTTTCAAGAATTCTATCTGGATACCCGACAGCGTGCCTCCCTTCGAGCCATTGTGGAAGATCGCCAAGAGACCATCCAGAGGCGCCTCGTTAATCAGATAATTCGGATCTTTATCCTTTAGAAGTGTATAAAACCATTCCTTCGGATCAATCTTGGGCTGGTCTCTGTCAATCATGGCCTGAAGCTCCTTTTTTCCGATATATGAAATCTTCACAGAATTGATGTCTGAAAATGCCTGAAACGTCGAGGTCTGGCCGAACCTTCCGGTGAACTCTTGCCAAGGATTTGTTAGAGGCCCTCAAAACGGCAACAGGTCCGTGGCACCGCCATCCCCCCCGAAAAAAGCTTAGGTTGTGTCGTTTGGATCGTCACTTGATAGGCAGGAATCCGAAAGCAGGTGGAAGGCCCGGATCGGCCCACAATCCTCTCCTGAGTTTCCTTGCCTCAACCTCGAGTTCCCCCAGTGGCAAGTCCGTAGGACTGAGCGGGACAGACCGGCGGGCCATGCCTGCTTCCAAAAGCTCGTCGTTAAGGCTCCTTTGCAATCCCTCCTCGTTGTAGGAGATTGTCACCGGCAGCGGTTGCGCGCTCTCGGATGAACCTGTCTCAAGCTTGACGATGACTTCTTGCCCCAAGACTCTCTGCGAAGCGAACAGGCGGGCCTTAATAAAATGACTTTGCCCAGTCTTCGGGCAATCAATTCCGGAAAGTTTGACCGTGACTTTTTCCCCGTTGCTTTTCTTGAGCAGCATTATATCAGCGGAAACTATTTCCAGGACATTTGCGCGAAAAACCGTGTCTGCGGGCGAGGAGATACATGGAAGGCATAGTAGCAACAAGAGAGCCAAAATGGAGGTAGCCGTGAGTCTCATCCCCCCTCCGAGAGGCCATGCTATCGCTCGAACACAATGATTTGTTGAAATAATATCACGTTTCGGCACTAAAGCTCAATTGTTTTACGCTGAGCCTCAAACGAATTGGCCCTCGGCCTTCAAATCGCAAGCGCCTACCTTCATTTACTCTGTGGGCGTAAACAACCCGTTTGAACAATCGTCTTATTTTGGTTGACCGAGGGACTGCAGACGCATACAAATAAAAGGCAGAACAGGTCTTAGAATTAACAATCGTCGAGGTGTGTCGCATGACCGAAAAAGTTCACCAAGAAAAGCAAGACGCTGCTCCTTGTTTCTGTTCATCGCCCTCACGCGGCTCGGACCAAACAATCTCCGAAGACAACGCGTACTCGAACGCCCTGGCGCAATTCGACAAAGCAATATCACACCTGACGCTCAAGAAAGGAATCGCGGAAGCGCTCCGTCATCCCAAGCGGGAATTGTCGGTCTCCTTCCCGGTTATGATGGATGACAACGAAATCCAGATATTCCGCGGTTACCGAGTTCATCACTCCACCGCTAGAGGCCCGACAAAGGGCGGAATTCGATACTCGCCTTCAGTAACGCTGGATGATGTCAGAGCCCTGGCCATGTGGATGACGTGGAAATGTGCTCTCATGAATTTGCCGTACGGCGGAGCCAAAGGCGGCGTGGTGGTCGATCCGAAGGCGCTGTCATTACGTGAATTGGAGAGATTGACGCGGCGTTACGCTACCGAAATGAGTATCCTGATGGGACCGGAAAGCGATATCCCCGCGCCTGACGTGGGTACCAATCCCCAGGTCATGGCATGGATCATGGATACCTATTCCATGCATCGAGGATTTTCCGTGCCTGCAGTGGTTACCGGCAAACCTATAGAGATAGGCGGATCTCTCGGCAGGGTCGAGGCCACTGGCCGAGGGGTGGCCGTCACTATGCGACAGGCTTTAAAACTGAAGAATATTGATCCGAAGAAATGCAGAGTCGCAGTTCAGGGCTTTGGCAACGTCGGATCCGTAGCTGCCCGGCTGGCCCACGATATGGGACTTAAGGTGATTGCGGCCAGCTGTTCCGGTGGGGGAGTCATCAAGGAGGACGGGCTGGATCCAATAGCTCTGTCCAGGCACTATGAAGACGTAAAATGCCTGCTCGATTTTCCGAATTCCGATTCCATAACTAACGAGGAGCTACTGACCCTGGATTGTGAAATTCTGATCCTGGCGGCAATTGAAAATCAGGTTACTTCTCGTAACGCTGATCAGGTCAAGGCCAAGATAGTCGCCGAGGGCGCGAATGGGCCAACCACTCCGGAAGCAGACGAGATACTGAATCAACACGATGTTTTTATGATTCCCGATGTTCTCTGCAATGCAGGGGGCGTCACGGTCAGCTATCTGGAATGGGTGCAGGATTTGCAGTCCTTCTTTTGGCCGGTCGATGAGATCAACCGCAAATTGGAAAATTTGATGCTAAAAGCATTTGAAAGCGTTATGGAAGCCAGCCAACGGCACAGGGTCCCGTTACGGGAAGCGGCGCAAATTCTGGCTATTCAAAGGGTAGCCGACGCCATCATGATCCGAGGCATTTATCCGTAAAGAAATTAGCGGCGTCTGCAGCGTGATTTCCAGTTTTCAAGGTCTTCTATAATTGATTTGCCGATCGCATATTTGTCGAATTTGTGCGAAATGGGCCGGATCGGTTCATTCAAAAGGTCTTGGATTGTGTCTCCAGGGCTATTTCGCAAAACCTCGGGTTCGATGACGACCCGAATGTTCTCTGCCTGAATGCTTCGGGCACGCATTTCTTGTTCGCCGCCTCCGTGGCTTTCCGGCACAAGAATCGCTTTCGTCCCTGTCAAAAGGATTTCATTGACAATATTGTACCCGGCTCGTGAGATCACCAGATCCGAATGGTGAATGAGATCCACCAGGTCCGGCAAAAATGACGTGAATCGGACCCCTTTACTCAACGGATGATCTCTTAAGGATCGGCTCAGTTCAGGGTCAAGATACGGATCGAGCATCATTACAACTTGATGAGAGGTCCTTAGGCCTGTCTTTTCCAAGGCTTCCAGGATGCTCTCGGCCAGGGCGCCTACCTGATTGTTCCTTCCTAGCGAAATCAAGATAATCTTACGATCCGTCAAACCGAAACGCTCAAGAGTCTCATCTCGCGATGGCAATTCTCCATAGACTTTATTGGTAATCTTGCCCAGATACCGGATCTTCTTTTCCAAATCAGGATCATTGCCGAGAAATTCCTTATTGATATCTATGACTTCTCTATCCTCGAGGACGTACATGAAATCATAGAGTTCCCCTATATTGATGGATTCCGACCGATGCCTCGGATTCTGATAAGGAATTTGCAGTAGAGGAACCCATTTCATGATTCCCCGACAAACATGAGCTAAAGCGAAATCAACCGGACCACCTTTCCGCATCCACTTCTTCATGAGCAGAGGAATAAGCTCACTCATCTGGCCCGTCATATTGTGTTCAATTATGAGAGCATCAGGCTGGAAAAAATCAAAAGTCTTCATGATGATGCTCTGCCGAAAATCGAATATGGCTTCCAGATCGAAACCCGAGAGATATCGGGAATGCATTGCGGCTGTCTTGACGATCAATATCCAGTTTTATGGAAGGGAGCTTGATTACCTCAATACCTTCTTTGAAGAAGATCTGCTGGATCGACGTGCCGGAGATAACGAGAAAATCAATGTCCGGCCGCCACTTCTTGATGCCGGTAATCGCTGCAAGAGTGCGAAAAGCATGACCCAATCCGATGGAATTATGTGTATACACAAGAATGCGTTTTATATTCTCACGATCCATCAGATTGAATAACCTCGATTATGCCGGGCTAACATATTAAATTACCATACACGGCGCTAATTTCAACAAAAGTCTTGCAGAGCCCGTACGTATTCACTTATGAGTAGCGAAGAGGATCTTGCCGAACATTGGTAATTGCGAGCCAGGCCCCTCCCTAGCCCTCCCCGTCACCGGAGAGGGAGACTATTTCTCTCCGTCCACGGGGGGATTCAAGGGGGGAGAAGAATTGCGCAAGCCTCGTAGCGTCGCTAACGAGCTGAATTCTACCGTCGTAAGTGAATCGGTTACCTCAGCCGCGTTGCCCCCCCCGTATTCATCCCTCATATGGCGCATCCAAGGGCATCGCAGCCAGTGAGGTTCAGCGTCCGGGAAAAATGGCAGGCGCAAACATGCCCAGGTTCGACCTCCTCCAGGGGTGGCACAACTGTCGAACAGACCTCTTCAGCATAAAGGCATCGCGGATGAAAAGGGCAGCCGCTCGGCGGATTAATCGGGTCCGCAGGCTCTCCCCTCAATATAATCTTACGGCCTACCAGTTCCGGTCTGGTGGTCGGCACATTGGACATCAGCGCTTCGGTATAAGGATGCCTGGGTCTTGCGAATAGAGGTTCCGCCGGCGCCAACTCCACAACGCGGCCCACGTACATGATGACTATTGCCTTGCTGAAATGACGTATTAGCCCAAGATCGTGGGAAATAAACAGGTATGCCAATCCAAGTCGATCCTGGATATCAAGGATCAGATTAACAATCTGGGCCTGCACTGAAACATCCAACGCGGACGTCGGCTCATCGGCCACCAGCAGCGACGGATACAAGGCCAGAGCGCGGGCAATACTGATCCGTTGCCGCTGGCCACCTGAAAAAGCGTGAGGATACCGGTTGAGGTGGTGAACCTGCAATCCGACAAGTTCCATCAGCTCTCGGACACGGTCTTCCAAGTCACGGCCTCTGGCTACTTTATTCACGATCAAAGGTTCTGCAATTATTTCCCTCACAGTCATGCGCGGATTCAGGGATGCGAAAGGATCCTGAAAAATCATCTGAATATTCTTCCGCAAGGACCGCATCTCCGCCGGGTCTATATGGGCCAAATCCACCATCCGTTCCCCGTTAGGGGGTTGAAACCAGACGTTACCCTCGGTGGGTGGGTACGCGCCCATGATCATCCGCGCCACCGTGGTCTTTCCGCAGCCGGATTCTCCGACAATACCCACGGTTTCACCGCTGTTCATCCGGAAACTTACGCCATCCACGGCCTTCACATGGGCCACCACCTTTTTGAACACTCCGCTGGTGATGGGAAAATACTTTTTGAGGTTCTCTACTTTGAGTAGGAGTTTTGGTTCAGACACAGACAATCCTCACTGATTCACGCACATCACCGGGCAGGCCACGAAATGGCCCTGCGCCACCTTCGTCAGATGATACGGATCCTCACGGCAAGCTGTCCCCTCGGGACACACATGACAGCGAGCGTGAAACGGACATCCCGGAATTACCGCATAAGAGTCCGGCAAGGTTCCTTCTATCGTGGCCAAATGACTTCGCACCGGAGTGTCGATTCCGGGCACTGATCTTAAAAGCGCTTTCGTATAGGGGTGGAGCGGTTCTTTAAACAAGATGTCAACCGGAGCTTGCTCCATCACACGGCCGAAATATACGACAAGAACCTCATGGCTGATTTCTGCTATGACCCCCAGGTTATGAGAGATAAAAATTATCGACATGCCGAATTCTTCCTGGAGTTCTCTCAAAAGATCCAAAATTTGGGCCTGAACTGTAACGTCCAAGGCAGTGGTCGGTTCGTCGGCTATGAGTATCCGCGGATTACACACTAGCGCCATAGCAATCATCGCCCTCTGCCGCATGCCACCTGACAACTGGTGCGGATACGCGTCAATTCTATGCTCCGGTTGCGGAATTCCAACTTTTGAGAGCATTTCTATGGCTCTGTTGCGCGCTTCGTGCTTGGAAACATCGCTGTGCAAGGTCAATGCCTCTATTATTTGGCTGCCCACTGAATGAACCGGGCTAAAGGAATTCATTGGCTCCTGGAATATCATCCCGATATCGCGGCCGCGAATTTCTTTGGCTTCATGGCTATGGGGATCCAATGAAGTTACATCCAGTTGTGTCGGTTGGTCTCCGTTGTCATCCATCCGAAGGTAAATCTTGCCGCCTACAATCCGTCCGGGAGAAGGAACGATCCTGAGTATGGAGAGACCTATTACGCTCTTTCCGCTTCCGGACTCGCCCACGATGCCGAGAGTTTTGCCTGATTCCAAGGAAAAGCTGACTCCGTCCACTGCGCGCACTACTCCCTGATCCAGGAAAAAATGAACTTGCAGATTATCAACGGTCAAAACAGGTGTCATGCTACTTACCGTGAATACGGATCAACAGCGTCTCGAAGTCCATCACCAACAAAGTTGAACGACAAAACGATCAATATTACGAATGCCACCGGAATCAAAAGCCACGGATAAAGCGCTATGGTCGTGATATTTTGAGATTCTTTGAGCAGCACGCCGAGACTGGTTATAGGCGGGCGGAGGCCTATGCCGAGAAAACTCAGGGCCGTCTCCCCAAGAATCATGCCCGGAATCGCTAAAGTCGCCGTAACTATTATGTGACTCGTAAACGACGGTAGCAAGTGCCGAAATATAATCCTCGCATGTCCCGCTCCTGCAAATTTTGCCGCAAGGACGAATTCCTCCTCGCGCAAAGCTATCAATTTGCCTCGCACCATTCTCGCGAGGTCAGTCCAACCAATAAGCGACAGAATGATGGTAATGACGAAATACACTTTCAGTCCCGGCCAGTGAGGAGGCATCGCCGCGGAAAGCCCCATCCAGAGAGGTATACTCGGAAAACATCTTATTATCTCTATGACCCTTTGGATCACTCCGTCGGCCCATCCCCCACGATATCCGGAAATGCCGCCCAGCGTGACCCCGAGAAGCAGACTTAAGAAAACCCCCAACATCCCGATGGAAAGAGATATCCTGCTCCCGGTAGAAACACCGGCTGAACATATCTCTTCCCATTCTGTCGGTTCCGAACAGGAAGAGCTTTCCGGGAGATTCTACCCCGAACAGGTGCAGGTCACTCCGCCAGAGCCCCCAAAACTCGTACGCGTCGCCCCTAACAAAAAATCGAATAGGATACCGCTCGTCCGTAATTTCTTCATAACTCAATTGCTGGGTTTCCGTGTCTATTTCCATATTAAGTCCATAAACGAAGGGCCAATGGATGGCTCCTTTTTCGTCAAAGATTCTGATTTTGGAAGGCGGGCCGTAAATGACGTCGAAATGGCGCATGTCTTTGTTGTAAGGGGCCAGGAATTCGCAGAAAATTGCCGTTATGTACAGGCCCGAAATGAGCCACAGTCCCACCATTGCAAGGGCATGCTTTTTATACTGCCACCAGATCAATTGACGTGTGGAAGCGTTTAAATATTTATTCTCCGATCCTTGGTCCTGGTTCATGCGCCCTCGCTCGCTCCGAAACGAATCCGCGGATCCACCCAGGCCAAAAGAATGTCTGAAACAAGTGTCCCGATCACAGTCAGAAAACTCAGCAGCATGATGAAGCCTCCAGCGAGGTGCATGTCCTGGCTCAAAAGCGCGCTCAGCAGAAGCGGACCCGAAGTGGGAAGATTCAACACGACCGCGGTTATCGCAATTCCGGAAATCAATTCAGGTAGTGTCCACCCTATCGTGCTCACCAAAGGATTGATAGCTACTCGTACCGGGTATTTCAAAATTAATCTGGTTTCACTCAGTCCCTTTGCTCTTGCGGTAGTAACGTACGGCTTTTTCAGCTCGTCCAGCAAGTTTCCTCGGATTATGCGGATAAACTTGGCCGTATGCGCGGTCCCAACAATAATCACGGGAATCCAAAGATGCTGAAGAAGATCCACGAATTTCGCGAAACTCCAGGGCGCATCCGCTAAGTGAGGGGAAAAGAGTCCGCCGATGCTCATCCCAAGATACGCGTAAGATATCCAGAGCAAAACCAGAGCGAAAAGGAAATTAGGGGTTGCCAAGCCGATAAAACCTATGAAAGTGAGGAGATAATCTACCCATGAATACTGCCGCACTGCGGAATATACCCCTATCGGGACCGAAACCAACCACGTGAAAAGCAACGTGCAAGTGGAAATGAGAATGGTGATCGGGATCCGCTCAGCTATCAGACTGGATACCGGGCGGTTCCATTCAAAGGAGTGGCCCATATCCCCGTGCAAGAAATTCCAAGCCCAGTAGCAGATACTGCTTATATAGCGGCTGGTCCAGACCAAATCTCAGCCTTAAAGCCTCGATTTCCGCCTCGTCCGCGGGTTCTCCCATCGCCGCCCTGTTCGCGATATAAGTTGTAAGAAAGTCTCCCGGCGGCAACTGTATTATTATGAATGAAATAATAGATATCGCCACCAACGTGGGTATCATTATGAAAATGCGGCGGATTATGTAAGCCACCATGGCCGCGTCCTTCAAGAATCAAATCGAGAATAAGATCTCCCCAAGCCTTTGGAATTCATTTTTTCGGCTCGAAAGAGAACTGTTCCGGATAAATAGGCCCGGGATTCGGATAAATCCAGCTCTGAAAATCCTTCTTTGGCAAATTGAACATGTTCTTCGCCACGACGTAATAATCAGGTGGATCATGGACCAGACCTATGACCCAGAGATTTTTCTCATTGGCTGCAATGATTTCGCTGAATAATTTCTTCCTCTCATCCGGTGAAACCGTGCGAAGGATTTTATGGTAAATCTCAATAAGTTGTTTGATATCCTGCGGCGGCTCCTCGCCTTTCTTACCTTCGGTCTGGCACCATTGACCGTACAACGGAGCATTGAGGCTCTCTGTGCTATAGGGAAAGTACCACCTCGGGTCCAATAGGCACTCCATTCCACCATCGCCGGTCCAAAGGGCTATTTCATGGGCCGCGCTTTGGGTCCGCTGTCTGAAAAGTTCTCTGGTTTCCGATTTTACTTCCGTATCTATTCCTATGGTCTTGAAATTTGACGCTAATATCTCCGCAGTGTCGACCCAACTCTGAATGGCGACCATCACGTCCAGCGTCAGTTGTAGCGGCTGCCCGTCGGGACGTAATCGTTTGCCCGCCTTGTCCATCTTTAAGCCCATCTCGTCCAATAAGGCAGCGGCCTTAACCGGATCATGCATCAGGTGCGCCTTTTCATACGATGCGCTGTAGAACTCGGATTCGGGTAGCGGCGCGGCTTGCCGGGGAATCCCTCTGCCCCTATAGACGATCTTGTTCAGCTCTTTTCTATTGATGGCGTGGGAAAGAGCTATTCGGAATCGGCGATCCGCCAGAATCTTTTGCATTACCGGATCTTTGCAATTGAGATTCGGGGCAAAGAAGCAATCCGACCGAAGCCGTAGAGGTCTTGGGCACGAGCCTATATTTGCCTTGACCGGCGCTGGCCAATAGCAGAACACTATTCTGCATGCCTCCCAAGTACCTGCCCTGCATGTCGATTTCACCCGCTATAGCCTTTAGAACGATCGTTTGCGATTCAGCTTGGAGATCGTGAACTATCGTGTCGATGTAAGGGAGTTGATTGCCCTGTGGGTCAACCTTCCAGTAATAGGGATTTCGCTCCATAACGAAACGTTTGTTTGGAGCGGGCACTGTGGTGATCCATGCGCATATGGACGGAAGTCCTTTTTCCACAAAGAGAGACCGTGAGAGGTCCGACACATCCTGAAAAAGCTTCACCCAGCTTGTCGCGTTTCTTTCCTTCAGAGCGCTTCCAGCTCCTCTGGTTTGGCATATTTCTTATGAAATTTCTTTAAGTAGTGCTTGGGTTTTGTAACCAGGGCCATGCCGTCAGGGCAAGCGAGACGCTCAAGAAACAGACTGTAAGGCTGGTCGAATTCGATGCGAAAAGTGTAATCGTCCAGTTTGGAGACCTTCGGCGGGGCGCCCGACGGGGCAAGCCACATGGGAATGGAGGGCGTCAGTTCCTTGTTCAGAAGGATGTCTTCAAAATAGAAAAGAATATCGTCGGCCGTAAACGCCGCGCCGTCGGACCATTTCGCTCCTTTCACCAAGTGAAACGTGAAAATTCGACCTTCCGGGTCAATATCCCATTTCTCGCCAGGTTCGGTTCAATCGTGATTGTCGGACTCCATCGAACAAGCGGGTCATATAGGATTCGGCGAGCGCCCACCAGATCAGACAGACCCAAATAGGCTCGCCGCCAAGTCCCACCATAGGAGCCGATCTTGTCCCACGGTTTTACAACTACTGGAGCTTCGGGCAGCCTCTTGTCCACCGATGGGAGACTGCCGTCTTTTACCATCTTGGCAAGCATCGGCGCATCATTGAAGGCCCAAGTGTCTTCGTTAAACACACCTGTAGTGAGTAGACAAGCCAAGGCCACTATTGTGGCCCACGTCAGGACCGCAGCGCTTTTTCGCATCGCTCCTCCTTTAGGGCGGCATTTTGCCGATAATCCTTTGTTGCAGAACCCGATCACAAACAATCCGTGTGCTAACATTGTCTATTCTACACGCAAACCTTCCCCTTGGGGGGGGGTTCAACTTCAATTCCCATTCGAGACGGTTGACCCATCCGAAAGAAATCACGATCCATGAACATGTCCGGCAAAAGCACACGAACCGTGAATCGACAGGAAAGGCTATCATCATAACCTAATATCAGAATGGAATATCATCTTCCGGTGGAGGAGGATAGCTCCTGCTATCATCAGGTCTCTTGTGAGATTCCGCCTGTGATCTTGGCTGTTTCGAAGACGGCTTGGAGGTCGTTTCATCGACATCGCGATTCGACGAGTAACCTCCTCCGCCAAGCATGATCATATCATTGGCGATGACCTCAACCGTGGTTCTTTTATTACCGTCTTGATCTTCCCATTCACGGCTTTGTATCCGACCTTCAATAAATATCTGCTTTCCTTTACTTAAGTACTCGCCGCAGATCTCGCCGAGCCGGCCCCAAGCGACAATGCGATGCCATTCGGTTCGTTCCTGGTCATTTCCGTCTTGATCGCGCCATCGCTGGGAGGTGGCCAATGTGAAAGTAGCCACGGCTTTGCCGGATGCAGTGTATCGCACTTCCGGGTCTCTGCCGATGTTGCCCAGCAATAGCACTTTGTTTAGGGATCTCTGGGCCATAAGTCCTCCCTCCGATGGTTATCGTGTTTACGTGAAAAAACATTGTCATAATTATAGCGGAACCGTTATCCTCACCAAAAAGACTATTATTGTCAAGGGACAAAGTCGGAAACTGATGGTCACACACCTGGAGGCGCAATCCTGACTACAAGGCGCCGGATAGCTCAAATGTTGCGCGAAAGAGAATTCACAGCCAGAGAACTGTCACAAGCCCTCGGGATCTCGGAAAAGGAAGTCTATGAGCATCTTGTTCACGTGCAGCGCTCAATTGGGAGCAATGCGAATATAATCAGCGACCCTGCGCGTTGCCGGAGGTGCGGCTTTGTATTCAAAAAGCGCTCGCGGCTCACCGCGCCGGCGAGGTGCCCAATGTGCCGCTCCGAATTCATCGAACCGCCGGTTTACGGCATAAAGGACGAAGGGCATTAACCTGGCGTCTACAAGGCAAGCGGCCTTGAATTTCGACCGGGAACATTACCGGAAACGACCGAGAGTAATTTTACCGATCCGCAAAACAACTCGGTCAGGCATATGTTTTCCCGGTAAAATGTTACACAATACTAAGAGACCTGGAGAATTTGATTCGGGGAGAAAAAAACAAGATGACAGCGAATATTGATGCAAAGATTTCCGCAGACAACGTTTGTGAATTTCAAGAAGACATATTGATACCTGTGCAGGAGGATCGTCTCAGGTCCGCGGTGCAGGGAATGGCAAATTCATGCGCCGACAAAAAGACGGTGGACCACGTAGGCGCGGCGCTGATCCCGTCCAAAGATGAGATTATACGGATATTGAACATCTTGAAAGACGTGCTTTTCCCTGGCTACTTCGGAAGGCAAGAGCTGACCCACTCCACGTTGGAATACCATCTGGGCAACGAAATGATGACCCTGTTCGATCTGTTGTCCGCCCAGATCGCCAGGAGTATCCGCCATGAATGCAGGCGAATGGACAGCCTGTGTGTTAAATGTATGCAGAAAGGTCGGGAAGATGCGCTAGTCCTGATGGAAAAAATGCCGAACCTTCGCAGATTGTTGGCCCAGGATGTGAGGGCGCATTATGATGGCGATCCCGCGGCCAAAAGCCTTGATGAGATCGTCTTTTGTTATCCGGGTCTATATGCCATCTTTGTTTATCGTGTCGCTCATGAGCTTTTCTTACTGGACATACCGCTCATGCCCAGAATAATGACCGAGCACGCCCACTCTCTGACCGGGATAGATATTCATCCGGGGGCAAGGATCGGCACGCATTTTTTTATCGATCACGGCACCGGTGTAGTTGTCGGGGAAACCACTGACATCGGTAACCGAGTTCGCATTTATCAGGGAGTCACGCTGGGGGCCTTGTCCATCCCTCGTGGATCCGAGGGCGGGAATTACCTTCGAGGCCAGAAACGTCACCCCACGATTGAAGACGACGTTACGATCTATGCGCAGGCGACCATCCTCGGGGGTGAAACCGTCATTGGGGCGCGTTGTGTGATAGGCGGAAACGTCTGGTTAACTTCGTCAGTGCCCCCAGACACAACAGTGGTCATTGAGACGCCCAGACTCTCGTTCAAAGCGGAGAATCAAGAGGACTGACACCGGTATCGCCGAAACCGGGTCTGACAGCGCGCAAAGAACCGTGCGCGCTTAAGAAGTTCCGAAAAAGCGCCAGTATCCGGCGCAAACCCAATTCCTGCACGTTATGCTGAAAAAGATTGGCATATATCTTGAGAGCGCTCCACATTTTTGATAGAATGCGCCGCGCATTGTAATATTGCGTAATCGAGCATTTTTTTTCGGAGCGTTAAATTGTTAAAAATTTATTATGACCAGGACGCGGACCCTGCAGTCCTGGACGGTAAGATCGTAGCTATCATCGGGTACGGGAGCCAAGGCCACGCACATGCTTTGAATCTCAAGGATTCAGGCGTCAAAGTGGTGGTAGGACTTCATCGTCAAAGCCGGCGCTGGGACAAGGTCACTGAAGATGGCCTGGAAGTCATGCAAGTGGATGAAGCGGCCCGGATCGGCGATATCGTGATGATCCTGGTTCCGGACGAAACACAGGGAAAACTGTATCGCGACCAAATCGGCCCTGCAATGAAGCCTGGAAAAGCCCTGGCCTTCGCGCACGGATTCAACGTGCATTTTGGGCAGATCGATCCCCCGGCGGATACGGATGTGTTCATGGTCGCGCCCAAAGGGCCGGGACATCTCGTCCGTCGAATGTACAAGACAGGCGTTGGAGTTCCTGCTCTTCTGGCCGTTCATCGCGATTCCAGCGGACGTTGCCGTGATATCGGGCTTGCATACGCGAGGGCACTGGGTTCCACTCGGGCCGGACTTATCGAAACAACTTTTGCCGAGGAAACGGAGACAGACTTGTTCGGCGAACAGGCTGTTCTGTGCGGCGGAGTTACTGCCCTCATTCAGGCCGGATATGAAACTCTCGTGGAAGCCGGATATCAACCCGAGATAGCGTATTTCGAATGCCTTCACGAGCTCAAACTAATCGTAGATTTGATTTACGAAGGTGGAATAGGCCGAATGCGCTATTCGGTCAGCAATACCGCGCAATATGGCGATATGACTCGCGGCCCGCGCATCGTGGACGCTAGAACCAAGGCGGAAATGAAGAGAATTCTGTCCGAGATCCGTTCAGGAGAATTTGCAAGGGAATGGATCCTGGAAAATGCCGCCGGCAGACCGGTGTTCAAAGCCCTGGAGAGACTTGGCGCCGAACACCCGATCGAAGCCGTCGGAGAACGACTCCGCTCCATGATGACTTGGATTTCCTCGCGCCTGGACGAAAAATGACCCGGCTCGTCGGAAAGAAGATGCGCCATTGAAATTGAGAAAGGAACGACCCCAGGAATGATAAAAAGTATTGGTGTAAAGAATTTTAAGAATTTCCGGGACGCGGAGTTCCAGGTCAGACCACTGAATCTGTTTGTCGGACCCAACGGGTCCGGCAAATCAAATTTGGGAAACTTACTATTGATGCTTAGTTTTTTATCCTCAGGCCCTTTCAGCAGCGCATTCGGACCCGGCCCCTTTACTTTTCGTCAGACCCTGAGCCGTCGCGAGAAAGGCGATCCCAATCCACCCGATCCCGATCTTCATTTTGAAATAACAGTGGAAGTGGAAGGGGTAAATTACAGCTACACCCTTATATTCACGGAAATTCGGCGAAACGAATATCAAATTAAAGAGGAAACCTTGCAGGAAGTCCAGGGAGAAATCCTGTTTACCATAGCGGACGTTAAGGCAAGGGAATCGAAGATGGCTCAGATGAGAAGGGGCCATGCCTGGAACGACGCGGAACGAAGAATTCGCTCGGTGGCTCAATATTTATCTAAGATCAAGAGATACAGATTCGTTCCGGACCTGATTAAAAAACCCGCGGCGGTTCAGGATTCTTATCTACTTGATCATACCGGAGAAAATTTGGCGGCAGTCCTCCACCATCTGGAGAGAAGTTATCCGGAAAACTTTGACAGAATCTCTCAAGAGATCAGGAGAAGCGTGCCCGGAATCAGAAGGATCTTCACCCCCCATTTGGGGGACCCCAATCAAGTCGGCATTGGTGTTGAGGAAGAAAACAAATCCGGTTATTTCGTGGGGCCCCAGCTATCTGATGGATTTCTTGTTTACCTGGCTCTTTGCTCGCTCTTCCACCTTCCTGATCATCCTCGCATTTTCTTTATCGAGGAACCGGAAACCTATCTAAATCCCAATAGGCTTAGAGTTCTTTACGGGCTCATGCATCGTTTCACTGTGGCAAACCCGGGCAAACAGGTGTTGCTCAGTTCGCATTCGCCTTATTTTATAGACTGGTCCGATGACAATCCTGAGGAATTGTCTCTCATGAATGAAAAAGATGGATGGGTGGAGTGCCGCAATCTAAAAGGGGTGAAAGAACTGCGAGCTTTTCTTGAAGAAGATCCGTGGGGTCAAGACTGGGTTGAAAAATTCTTTAGAGCCGATTATGCCGATGAGCCCCTTCCCGAATTCAAACCGGACCAGCGGGAACCTGAAGACTATTATTATTCCGATTGGGATAGGGACGAACAACAAGTAGGTGGATCTTAACTATTTCTGATTCGATGAGCAGCCATAACTCTGCTTGCGAAATCTCCTGTAACCCTCTCCTTACGACAGCGCATACTGGTCAACCGGCTGCACTTCATTACTCTAGATTGTCGTTTCCGATTACGCGGCGTTGCCGCTTTGCTTCTTGGGTTTTGGTCGGCATACGTTGACGCCGTATCCAATCGGCCTCGATTGGCTGAAAACGGACTGATTTGTCGGTCAAACATGCGGTCGGTAGAACGTTCAGCCTAGTAGGCCTGTGAAAAATCAACGCCTTAACCACGGCAGAGCCGTTGACTAAAGCGGAGGGGTTAGTGCGTCCAAAAATTAACTGACAAAAACCGTAGAAAGCTGGAAGAAACTCCTGCATAAAATTCGTGAATATGATAATTTGGCACATTACGATTTCGTCTACTTGGATGGTCGGATCCACTAAAAATATAAGTCCCCGGGAGGTATTCTAACGATGGATGCTATCGGACTGCTTAAATTATTGACGTACCTGAGCGGTTTAATCTTCGTGATCGCTTTTGCCGCCAAGATTATCCGGTATTTCTCGATGCCCATGCACGTCCGCTGGGAGCTTTATCCTGTGCCGCACGAAGGGAAGCCCTATGGGGGGTCCTTCTTTGAGGAAGTCGACCACTGGAAGAAGGAAAGGCACAAAGACCACGTTGCTCAGTACGCTTTTATGGTCCCTGAAATTCTTTTCATCCGGGCGCTGTATGAGGACAATCGCCCATTGTGGTATTGGTCGTTTCCCTTCCACATGGGTTTGTACCTTTGTATAGGAGGCCTGGTATTTCTCGCCATCGGGGCAATTCTGGAAGCCGCGGGCTTGCCGCCTTCAGCTTCTTCCATCGCATCGCTGGTCCAGGCTCTGACGCAGATCTTCGGGGTTATCGGTTACGTCCTGGGAACCGTCGGGGTCGTGGGATTGATAATCAAGAGAGCCAACGATCCCATGCTAAAGGATTTTACGGCCGGTATTGATTACATGAACCTTATATGGTTGGGCGCGATCTTCGTGACCGGCTTCCTGGTATGGTTGAAAGACCCCGGTTTCGAGGTCGCCAGACAATTTCTAGTTAGCATGATCACTTTCAAATCAGCCTCCCCAGGTCATGGTTAAGCCGCTCGGCGGAATTCACATGATCAATCTTCTCCTTTTCATCGGTTTTTGGGCTTACTTCCCGTTCACGCACATGACGCATATGGTTTCGAAATACTTCATGTGGGACAAAGTCAAATGGGATGATAACCCCAACGTGGGAGACGCGGGAATGGATTCCAAGATCAAAAAATATCTCGCTTATCCGGTCACGTGGGCCGCTCCCCATGTAGGAGCCGAAGGTGGAACCAAAAGCTGGGCGGACGTAGCTACAGCCAATCCCTGGGCCGCTAAAAAAGAAGAGAAAAAATAATCGGAGGACCTAATATGAAACCCGCAGAAATATCAAAAAAGACGGCGCAGCCGTTGGAAACCATAAAGCTTGAGGACCTGCCTCCTCTGCCTCCGCCCTACGAGAACTTTGAAGAGCAACCTATCACCGACCTCAAAGAGGACCAGAAAGAGCGGTGGGAGCACACTCTTGACGGAGTGAGCGCTCTTAATCTGCCTCGGCCTAAGACTCCCCAAGAGGAGCAGGAACTTGTCGAGAAATTCCTCGCGGGTTTCCGAAAGCTTATGACCAAAGAAAATAACTGGACTTTCCTTCAGCCTCTGATGCTGTCTCTCGAATATTGCGCGAGATGTCAAACCTGCGCCGAAGCTTGTCCGGCGTATGAGATGAGTGGCAGAAAGGACATCTACAGGCCTACTTTACCGGGCCGACGTGCTGCGCAAGATAGGCAAGAAGTATCTTTCCACGGGCGGGAGGCTGCTTGCCGGCTTCCGAGGCCACGATATAGATCTCAACTGGGAGACGGTAGCGAGGTTGGCTGAGCTGGCTTATAGATGCACGCTCTGCCGACGCTGCACTCAGGTCTGCCCTATTGGAGTGGATAATGGCCTTATCACACATGAATTGAGGAAAATCTTCAGTCAGGAAATGGGAATCGCGGCTGCGGAGGTTCACGAAAAAGGGTCGGTCAAGCATTTGACGTTCGGATCGAGCACCGGCATGACCTCGGCCGCCATAGCGGACATCATCGAGTACATCGAGGATGATATTGAAGAGAAGATTGGAAGGCGAATCACTATACCTGTGGATAAAAAAGGCGCTGACATACTTCTCCTGCACAATGCCGGCGAGTTCATGTCGTGGCCCGAAAACCCCGCGTCCTTTGCGATTCTTTTTGACGCCGCTGGGATCAATTACACTTTATCGACGGAACTGGCAGGGTATGACGCTGTAAATTACGGTCTGTGGTACGATGACGTTCAATTTGCTCGTGTAGCGCTGAAGCACTTGGAAATAGCCAGAGACCTGGGAGTAAAGAAGATAGTAATCGGCGAATGCGGTCATGCTCACAAAGCTCTTACCGTCATAGCTGATCGACTCCTTCCCGGCGAACAGATGATCCCCAGGGAGAGTTCCTACACATTGCTCTGGGATATAGTGAAAAGCGGCAAAATCAAATTCAATCCGCTCAAGAATGATTTTCCGGTAACTCTCCACGACCCTTGTAATATAGTGAGGCTCATGGGGATCGTGGAACCGCAGAGGAATGTGCTTAGGGCCATAACGCCTCCCGGCCGATTTCGCGAAATGACTCCGCACGGAGTTGAGAACTATTGCTGCGGCGGAGGTTCAGGATTCGCCATCATGTCTTCGGGCAATTTCCCCGACTGGAAGCGACTCGTCTCAGGGAGGAAGAAGCTGACTCAGATCCTGAACGCTTTCCAGGAAGAGATTGACCCGTCCATACGTAAGATGGTCTGTGCTCCTTGTTCAAACTGCAAGGGCATGATCCGCGACTTGTTTGAAAGCTACGAGGTCTTCGAGAAGACCGGCATCTGGTACACCGGACTTGTCGAGTTGATGGTCAACGCTATGGTCGATGTGGAAAAGCCTTACCTTGAATGGCCGGACGACGAGGACGACGACGATATGTGATTTTATTGTGAAATTAGAGAAATAGGGCACTCAACTATACGGGGCGACCGCCGGTCGCCCCTACCCTAAATTGTACGACGTCTTGCCCAATCTTAAAAATTGACACCGAAAAAGCTCGGCGAAAAATAATACGTTCACTGCCAAGTATCCGAGAACGCGTCAGTAGGGGCGACTGGCAGTCGCCCTTCCTCAGGAGGACACACACTCAAGACCGTGACCGGCAAGATGCCGGTCTTACCGATTATCGTTATTTGTTGTGCCCGGTTTCGACATGACATTTACGGTATTGTGCGTTCGTTCCATGATTTTCATTTTCGCATGGGCGTCTTGACCACTTAACGTTTTAACGCTAAGATGTCATAGGAGGTGATTGCAATGACAGAGCCGGCCAAACGTTCCACCATTTACTTCGAACCGACCCTTCACCATGCGCTCAGAATCAAGGCTGCCCACACGAACCGCAGCGTGTCTGAACTCGTTAACGACGCTGTTCGGGAGGCTCTTAGAGAAGACCAGGAGGACCTCGCAGCGTTCGATGAGCGTCGAGACGAAACCACAGTTTCCTATGAGGAATTGCTGAAAGACCTCAAGGCTCATGGGAAAATATAGGCTGGTCTTTAAGAAATCAGTCGCCAAAGATCTTCGAGGGATTCCGAAGAGGGATGTCGCCCGCATTCTGAAATGCTTCGACGCGCTGGCGGAGGACCCTCATCTCCCGGGCTGCGAGAAGTTGTCCGGCCAGGAAAGATATCGAATCCGCCAGGGTGTTTATCGCATTGTTTATGAAATCAGAGATGATGAGCTTCAGGTTATAGTCGTGAAGGTTGGTCCCATAGACGACAAGTATACGCGGAGAGTTGATTTGCCTCTTTAGCCGAGAGGCGTTTTGACTGAGAAAGGGGGCGACCGCCGGTCGCCCCCACATGCCTCCTGCTATTCAGCTTTCTCCGGTTCCTGGTCCGCGCCGCATGCCTTGACCAGGCGTTCCCACTTCTCGTTTATCTTTTCCTGGATTTGCGCAATCAATCTATCGTCAAGATGTCGGTAGCGCCCCTGCCCTTTGAAATAATCCGCGACAGGAAGGAGCTCCTTCGGTTTACGGCTCAGTTTCCAAACGCCGTTTTCAACCTCGTACAAAGGGAAAATCCCTGAATCAACAGCCAGTTTCCCGTATTCAATGGATTTCTGAGGCTGGATTCTCCACCCTGTAGGACAAACAGATAGTACGTGCAGATAAGATGGCCCATTCATTGTCTTGGCCTTCTGCACCTTTTTCATCAGGTCAGTGTAATAGCTGGGACAGGCTGTAGCCGTGTACGGGATACCGTGAGCCGCGGCGATCGCGGTCATGTCTTTCTTCCAGGTCATCTGACCCGCGGGATGCACTTTCCCGGCAGGCGAGGTTGTAGTCGTAGCGCCGAAAGGGGTGGACGAAGAGCGCTGGATACCGGTATTCATGTACGCTTCGTTGTCCACACAAACATAGATAACCTTATGGCCGCGTTCCATCATCCCGGAGAGGGCCTGAAAGCCTATGTCCGTAGTTCCGCCGTCACCACCCATAGCCAGAATGGTAATATCCTTGTCCGGGATCCGTCCTTTGCGCTTCAACACCTTGAGCCCGGATTCTACGCCTGACGCCACCGCTGCCGCATTCTCGAACGCCACATGTATCCAGGGGATGTTCCAAGAGGTCAGAGGATACGGCGAAGAGATAATCTCCATACACCCCGTCGCCATTGCCATGACCATGTCAGGACCGATCGCCTTCAGCACATGGCGCACAGCGAGCACCTCCGCGCAGCCCTGGCAGGCCCTGTGACCGGGGTTAATATATTCTTCCATCGGAAAATTCTTTAAAGGTTTGAGGACTTTCTTTGAGCTTGTTTCCGCCATGGGATTCTCCTGTGCGTCAACCGCGAACGCCGTAGATGTGATAATCGTAACTTGTTTCGGACAGAGCCTGGTTCACCATTTTTTCTACGTCCTGAGGAGTGACATCCCTGCCGCCCAGGCCTGCCACCATGCAGTGGATCTTCGGTCTTTGCGCTTCATGATACATCAGCGCTCGAATTTCGGAGGTCACGGGCGCGCTTGCCCCCCCGAGGTTCAGCGAGCGGTCGAGAATCACCACATCTTTGGCTTGTCCGAGCACCTTTCGCAACTCACCGACCGGCAAGGGCCGCCACAGGCGCAGCTTTACCAACCCTACCTTCTTGCCTTGCTCTCTCATGGCGTCCACAGCCAGCGAGGCGGTCTCGCAAATAGTGCCCATTCCTAGAATGAGAGTTTCCGCCCCTTCGACCTTGTAACCTTCTACCGGAACATACTTGCGACCGGTCAGTTGGGCCAACTCATCCCAGGCTTTGAGGATCACGGGCGTGGAGTTCTTCAGGGCTTGATCATGGGCCATCTTCTGTTCGATATAGATCTCCGGCATGCCGAATGCGCCCATAGTGATTGCTTTGTCAGGATGAAGACGACTGATGGGTTTGAACTCAGGCAGATATTTCGAGGCCATTTCCTTAGTCCAAGCTTCAATCGGCTCGATTACGTGGGTAAGGGTGAAGCCGTCCACGTTTATCATGACCGGAAGCGACACTTTGGGGTCCTCCGCTACCCTGAACGCGTGAAAAATCGCGTCGTAAACTTCCTGGCCGTTTTCGCAGAATACTTGTATCCACCCTGAGTCGCGTACCATCATTGTGTCTGAATGATCGTTCCATATGGACAGTGGCGCGCTGAGCGCCCGATTTGACAGAAACATCACTATAGGAAGCCGCATCGAGGCAGCTATGTATACTATCTCCGCCATCAAGGCCAAGCCTTGAGACGCAGTCGCAGTGAAGGTCCGGGCCCCTGCCGCGGCGGAACCGCAACAGACGCTCATGGCAGAATGCTCGGATTCCACCGGCACAAATTCAGCGTCAAGATGGCCGTCGGCAACCATTTCGGCAAGGTGTTCCACAACGTGCGTCTGGGGAGTTATGGGATAGGCCGCAACAACGTCCGCATCGCAGAGCCCCACAGCCTCAGCAGCCGCGATGGAAACCTCGATTCCCATTTTTTGGCCCATTACTCTCCCTCCTCTACTATGTCTATAGCGTCCACAGGACACTCGTACGCACAAATGCCGCAGCCCTTGCAGTAGTCGTAGTTCCAGACCATGCGGTTATTCTCAATATCACCGGAGATGGCGCAATCAGGACACATGATGTAGCATCTCCAGCAACGGATACACTTTTCTTCAAGATAGACCGGTCTCTGGGACCTCCATGTGCCGGTATGATAGCTGGAAGCATTCCCGGGCTCAGAAATTATTCCGCCGGCTTCCACTTCTTGCCACGTGATTTCATCCATGGCTTTAGTCACGATATTTCCTCCGTGTAGATTGTTTTGATCCTACAGAGATTCAGATACTCTTTAGTCCGGTATCACAGTCTCATTGTATGCCCGTTGCATGGCCTCCAGATTCCTTGCGCCGAGCTTTCCGAATCGTTTGTGAAATGGCTCCTGGAGAGCTTCTACGGGGAGCATGTTGGTGCCCTTCACCAGGGCGCCGACCATGGTCGTGTTAGTAATGGGTAATCCGATTACCTCCTTGGCAATGTGCGACGCGTCTACCACGGCAATTCTGCCGGTGTAGGAGAGCCGCTTTCTGAGCGTCTCAACGTCCTGCGAAGAATTGATGATCAGGATACCGTCTTTGCGCAATCCTTCCACCGGATTGGCAATTTCCAATAATGACGGATCCAGAACGATCACCACATCAGGATTGTAGATTTTGGACCTCAGCCGTACAGGCTTCTCGTCCATCCGGGCGAACGCCACCACCGGAGCCCCGCGCCTTTCCGGCCCAAAACTCGGAAATGCGGTCGCATACTTCCCCGAGTTAATGGCAGCCTGGGCTACAAGCTCGGCAGAGGTCACCGCCCCCTGCCCGCCTCTGCCGTGAAACCTCATTTCTATCATGCGTCCTCCTTTGAGCACGGTCAGTCGAAATCCTGCTCTCGCTGATCGTATTGATCAATTGCAGGATACCTCATGTGATCGTGAATGATTTCCTTACAATTCATGATGTGATACTTGGCTTCCGCTAATTCCAGGATCTCGGAAGGCAGCAGCTCCTTTTTCTGAAGGTAACTTTCGATCCTTTCATTCAACAGCGCTATATGACGCAGGTCCGTATCATAATCATCCTCTTCGCCAAAGAGAGTATCCTCGGAGGCGCCCACAGATTGGAGCAGTTTCAGGTCCCATTCATCGAGCTTTTTCCAACGGGCCACCGTCGCGGGATGAACCCCCAACCGGCCTGCCAGTTCTTTATTGGTGATACGTCCCTTATCTTTTAGAAACGTTTGTTCTGCAACTTTGCGATCGTCATTCTTTCTCATCAGATCTCCCCCTGCGTCCGCCATGCGGCCGTCAGGTTTGTCATTCTCTGGGCGGACACGAGGGTCCGCCCCTACATCAGCGTTGGTGGTTCCGCCAGCCATATGGGAGTTTTTGCCGGAGGGCGTCCGGGTCCACTGGGCGTGGGGCCAACAATGCACTTTGATGCTTATTGCCCTCAATTAACTGATTACCTGTGCAAAAGCATTGCTCGCCGTGCGCGCAGCACCTTTTTGCAAAAAGCGGGTTCCCCCGCATTCTTTCCTTCTTTCCCTCTCTGCGTTCTCTGTAGTTGACAAGTCACTTTACCACCAATATTAATTATTAACAGATCACGACTAGTTCAATCAAGCGCTCTTGGGATTCGTACTATATGCCTGTTGACGAAGAAGTTCTAAAAAATTTACCCACCAGTCCCGGCGTTTATCTTATGACGGACCGGAAAGGAAAAGTGCTTTATGTCGGTAAGGCGGGAAATCTCAAGAATCGCGTCCGAAGCTATTTTGTCAAAGGCGGCGATGAAAGGCTGAAAATCAGGTATCTGATGGACAAGGTCGAAAATGTCCGGACGATACTTACAGAAACCGAGAAAGAGGCCCTGATTCTAGAAAATAATCTGATCAAAGAGCACGGGCCCAAATATAATGTCAATCTGCGAGATGATAAATCCTTTTTCTCTTTACGGCTGAATGTCTCCCATCCATTCCCGAAACTGAGCTTGGTCAGAACGCAAAAAGTAAAACCTGATGGAGCGCGCTATTTCGGCCCTTATTCTTCTGCGCGAGACGCGCGAATCACTCTAAAGTTCATACAGAAGCTCTTCCCACTGCGCCAATGCACAGACCGGCATATGGCCACGTGTAAGCGGCCTTGCCTGAACTGCCAAATGAAGCGATGCCTCTGTCCTTGCTCAGGAAAGGTGGATCCCGCGGAATACGCTCGTATGGTTGAGGGAGTCACTCTTCTCTTGCTGGGTCGAAGCGAGGACCTGAGAAAGAACCTCGAAAATGAAATGGAGATAGCGGCTAGAGAGCTGCGTTTTGAGGAGGCGGCGCGCGTTCGTGATCGCTTGTCCGCGGTCCGGAGAACATTGGAAGCGCAGAACGTGTCTTTTTTCCATTTTAAGGATCTGGACGTCATGGGCATTGTCTCGGGAAACACGAATCTTTTCGTAGTCGCTGTTCTATCTTTTCGGCAAGGCAAGCTGCTTGCGACTGATTCTTTCGTAATTCGAAACCCCGCGCTCGATGAACAGGAGGTTTTGACATCCAGCATCAAGCAATATTATGTCGCGGGGGCTTTCGTTCCCAAAGAGGTGCTGCTCTCAAGGCCCGTCGATCAGCCTGAACTTATTCAAGCATGGCTGTCAGAGCTGCGCGGCGCCAAGGTGACCCTCCGCGCTCCAGTGAGAGGTCATGGAGCGCGTCTGGTTGAGCTTGCATTGAAAAACGCCGAGAACGAATTGACCAAAGAAAAGCATAGAGATTCAACGGAAATCGCTTTGGCGCGAATCGCGGCCAAATTCCACTTGGCCGAGGCGCCTGTTGTTATCGAGGGATATGATATCTCCAATATTTCAGGATCGGAGCCGGTGGGCGTCAAAATATCCTTTAGAGGAGGTCAACCGGATAAATCCGTGTATCGCCAATATAAGATCAAGGGATTTCCAAACCAGGACGATCCGGGAATGATCTACCAGACCATCGCTCGCCGAGTCGGCCACAGGGACGAGGAACCGCTGCCCGACCTTTTTCTCATCGATGGAGGAAAGTCTCAGCTCAATGCCGCGTGCGCCGCGCTCAAGGACACGCTCGGCGTCGGCTTCCCGGCGGTTGCGGCCATTGCCAAAGCTCGAGGAGAAGGTACCCAGGAACGTTTTTATTTGCCTGACAGAAAAAACCCTGTGCTGTTCCCAAAAGGAGATCCGGGCCTAATGCTGCTCATGAGCGTTCGCGATGAGGCGCACAGATTTGCTCATTCAAAGCACACGAAAAGTCGGCTGAAAGCCGTGCTACGTTCGAGCCTTGATGAGGTGGTCGGGATCGGCGGCAAGAAGCGCCTGGCTCTGCTGACCAGGTTCGGAAGCCTCAAGGGATTGCTTTCAGCTTCAGACGAAGAAATCCTCGCTGTGCCCGGTATAGGTAAAAAAGACCTGGAGAGCATACGAGAGTATTTCAAAGAAAAAGAAAAGGTAACGTCAGCTAACGCGCTCCCCCGGCAGTCGGACGCCGCCGAGACCGGTCCTATTTTCAAGGAATAAGCAATATTCCGGCCGTCAATGTGAAACTCTGTGCGCTGCGGGAGGTATTGTGCCCTGGGTGGTGGGCTTGGGGCTGATAATTCCGTCAATGATCCTGTATGGAATAAGTAAAGCTATGTAGGGCAGATAAAGAATGCTTGCGGCAATAGAATTTTCCTCATGCACAAGGTTTGACCAGTAAGAAGAATCAGCGCACTCGGATGACCCGGCCAAGCACTGAACCGGCAGGCTGACTGTTATCACGCAAAGCCAAATAATCAGGAATTTTCTAGCCATTTGTCTTCCCCGAGGATAAGCTAAGCTTCTCACAAGAAAACCTTGGTTGTCAACTATTTCCGCTTCCTATGAGGTAACCTTTCACTTACACGGGGCGCGGTCCCGTCGTTGCGAGGAGTGAAATCGCGCGTTCCGAGGGAAAGCAATCCCCAAATATGGAGATTGCTTCGCTCCGCTCGCAATGACAATCTTTGCCGCCCGTAACTGAAGAGTTACTTCTCCGCGAATATTCAATTTGACCTTGCCCGTGTGGAGAGCTATGTTAAGAAGTCGGTAAGTCTCCAATTTATCGTTTAAGCGCAATTCTCTTTTGCGCTCTATGATTCACGGCCATTTCACAACTCACTGGAGAGTCTAGAAATCCGGTGGTGGGGCATTCTTTCAATCCGGATAGAACAGGAAACCACATAACTCCGGAGGAATCCGATGGAAGCCTGGTGGGAAGGACTGAGCGCTCTCAATAAGGTCTTCGCCATTTCTGCGCTGGCCTTCAGTGTGGCGTTCCTTGTGCAGATGATCATGATGGTGCTCGGGCTGGATGCGCACGGCCATGATATCGGGGGCGGTGATATCCACGCGCCTGATATGCATGATATTCACCATGCGCCCGGCGTAGATGACGGCGCACATGGAGTGACACTGACGTTCCTTTCCGTTCGCTCCATCATGGCCTTCGGGACCCTTTTCAGTTGGGCCGGCACGCTTTACTTAGCAGCCGGCGTCTCTGTAATTCTCGCGATCGTATACAGTTTTTTGTGGGGGTTGGCCGGACTGTTCGCGGTTTCATTCCTCCTGTATTGGTTGCTCCGAATGCAGGAAGTCGGCAATGTCCCGCTTTGGAAGGCTGTTGGAGAGGAAGGAACGGTCTACATGGACATTCCTGCGGGCGGTACCGGCAAAGTCCGCATTTTGTGCGGCGGGACCATATGCTTTGTCAATGCTCGGTCCAGGTCGGGTGAGCCGTTCCTGGCCGGGACCGCGATAAAAGCAGTCGGAACACTTGATGAACGCACCCTGGAAGTTGATCTGGCGCCAAAAAATGAGGAGGACTGACATGGCTACTTCAGCCGCTTTGACCGTGATTCTGATACTGATTTTGATCGGGATCTTGCTTCTGTTTGTTAACCGGTACAAACGTTGTCCCTCGAACCGAATCCTGATCATTTACGGGAAAACCGGACAGGGCGCGGGGAGGTGCGTCCACGGCGGAGCAGCGTTTGTCTGGCCGGTGTTGCAGGCATCCGCATGGCTGGACCTGGAGCCGTTCGTGGTCCCTATTGAGCTGACCAATGCTCTGTCGCAGGAGAATATTCGAGTTTCCGTCCCGACGACCGTCACCGCGGCCATAAGCACTGAAGAAGGCATCATGCAGAATGCGGCCGTCCGATTGCTGGGCCAAACCATCGATGACATTCGAAAACAGGCCCAGGACATCATTTTAGGCCAAATGCGAGCCGTGATCGCTACCATGAAGATAGAAGAGATTAACCGCGATCGGCAGGCATTCATGGCCAAGGTGAACGATGCGGTTTCCGTGGAATTGGAAAAGATCGGGCTGGCGGTAATCAACGTAAATATCAAAGACATCGAGGATGACAGCGGTTACATCAAGGCCCTCGGTCGAAAGGCAGCCGCGGAAGCGGTGAATCAGGCGATGATCGACGTGGCTGAACAGGAAAAGCTTGGAAAAATCGGTGTGGCTGAGCGGGACCGTGACCAGCGGCGGTCTGTGGCGGCAGCCAATGCGCAGGCCACGATAGGTGAAGCCGAAGCGGAAAAGGATCGCCGCAAAGCTGTTGCCGCGGCCGAAGCCAATGCCGACAATAGGTGAGGCGGAAGCGACCCGAGATCGCCGGCAGAAGACTTCTTTGCTCGACGCCCAGGCTGTGGATACTGAGACTCAAGCCAATGCAAGCAAGGCGGGATTCATGGCGGGCCAGAAAGTCGCCGAAGAGGAGGCCAGGAATAAGGGCCAGACTGCCTCGGTCCAGGCCGACGCGTCGATTCGTGTGGCCCAGGAAGAAGCGCAGAAGGCTGCGGAAGAGGCCCGGGCCCGCCGAGAACAGGCCAGGCTCACCGCGGAAGTGGTGGTGCCTGCTGAGGCGGAAAGACAAAAAGCTGTTGTCGCGGCCGACGCGGAGCGCCAGAAGAGGGTGCTCGTAGCCAAAGGTGAAGCTGAATCAGTCCTGGTCAAAATGCAGGCTGAGGCTCAGGGTTTCCAGGCCCAACTCGACGCCAAAGCCGCGGGCTACAAGTCGCTCGTGGAATCTTGCAGCTCAGATCCTCAGCTCACCGCAGCCTTGCTGCTAATAGAAAAGATCAAGGACCTCATGGAGATACAGGCCGGGGCCATCAAGAACCTGCCCATTGAAAAGATCATGGTCTGGGATGGCGGCGGTTCTGATGGAGGCGGAATCTCCGATCTTGGACGCAAACTTCTGGGCGTCTTGCCTCCCATGCACGAATTGGCCAAGATGGCCGGCCTGGAACTGCCGGAATATTTGGGCCGGGCTACAGCGAAGGCTGATGGGGGCTCTTCTGGCGAGACAGGACAGGGATCGAGAATTGTAACTGATAAGCAGGTCAAATGAATAATTCTTGAGGCTTTCAACAAGACTCGCCACGGATGCTGTGCGCATGTCAGGCAGTTTTGCCATGAGTAATCTTCAATTTGCAATATGGGGGATCACCACTGCAACAAAAACATCGCCACGTTGGCTCGGAATTGAAGATCTAAGAGTGATTTCCCGCGGACAAACAAAAGCCTCACCAGCCAGTTATGCGCCCATAGGTAAAGCAAACCGTATTCTTGGAGGCAAAATAAGCACCACATGCCCGTGAGATTATCTTTCGCAGAACTTCAGTCTACGTACAGGTTGACAAAGAACACCAAGACAGCAGGTGTCTGTGATGACCTTCCAACGCATTACCGTGGACCCTGAGATTTGCAGCGGCAAGCTCACCATTCGTGGGTTACGCTTCTCAGTTTCACGTCTCCTGGGACTACTGGCAGCGGGAGAAACTAGAGAATCTATCTTGAAGGCATACCCATACCTTGAACCGGAGGACATCCAAGAAGCTCTAAATTACGCTTCATTGTCGGCTGGTTAGCATATTCTCCTGTGTCATAGCCCGCTTTGCCGCCTCAAGCAAAAAGGCCGACCGAGACATTTTGCGCCGCCTTGCATAGTCGTCGATGGATTCCAGGTCCCGCTCAGGAATTGTAATGTTGATCCGCTTGGTCTTGGTATCCGGCACAGTAACAAGAAACGGAACGGCGCCGACATTGGCCGAATCAGCCATGATTTCATCGAGAGAGTTGGGTTCGGGGATAGGGTCTCCGTCTTCCATCATACCCTTTAAATGAAATCTAAGAGCCTCCGCGGCCCTCTTGTGAGCCTCCTCTAAGGTCGTCCCAACCGTTATGCACCCGGGGAAGTCAGGGAAATCGACCCCAAAATCACTGTCTTTTTCTTTGCGAAGCAATGCTATATAGGTTGCCATTTCTATGTCCTTTTGCGTGACCTCAGGTCTTCTCTCAAGGTCAGTCCCGACTGTCGCCTTATGCTGGCCAGAGTGGCGTCCAGTATATCCTTGACAGGATGCGGAACAGTCACACGACCTGGCTTGTTTGGGTGCTTGAATTGGACATGGTCGCCTTCCTGAGCAACCTTGCACCATCCATCAGCCTTGAGCCTTTTTATGAGTTCCCGGCTATCCATAGATTATTATACACACTAATACACACCAGACAATGGAAATATCGCCTGTCGGTCTAACGGCAATAATCACGTCAATTGAATGAACACACGGTAAGGTCAGCGGACTTCAGTTCCGAAAAAGGTTTTCCTGAAATGAAAAATCAGCCCTGTCTCACTACTTCGATTGAGGCAGTCCCACGGATTGCGACAACGTGATCTTTTGGTCAGGTCGCAGCTTCATGACCTTGGCCAATTCATCTCTGTCGATCAAAGCTCTCACGACAGTAGCCAATCCCTCGGACGCGCAGTATAAATAGACATTTTGGCTGATGAACCCGGTGTCGGCCCACGATGTCGGCAGATTCTCAGTCTCCGAGCGTTCGGTCATGCGGGAATAATCCGCGACAAACACGAGATTCACGGGAGCATTCTTCACATAGTCCTGCGTGCCGCATTTCGCCCGTATGTCTTGAGAGAGAATCAGTTCCAGACTGTGGTTCTTTGCATCGAACAGGAACAGGCCATCCGCTGTGGCGAGGTACACGTCAATTTCCTGCTTATTTCTCGCTGACGGCGCGGTGTGTTTCCCGGCTTCCGGACGATTGATTCCCCACGCGGCCCAGAGCAGGTTTGATAGAGTCTGCACGGGAAGTTTTTCATGCTTGAAATCTCGAGAGCTTTTTCTGGCCTTCAGAACTTCCATAAGGGGCTTTCCTATTGTCAGTTGCGGCTCGGGCAGCTTTCCGGGTTTCAGGTCTTGCGCCGCAGCGACCGTCCCCATGAGCAATGCCGCGGCCAAAGATAATGCCAATATGGATCGATTTTTCATATTCTTACCTCCTGTTGAGAAAATAAGGCTCGACAGTCATGCCATGAGCAACTGTATCGTCATACGGCCAAGCAATGCAACGCAACAATTCACTCATGAAGGGCGAGGAGAATCTTACCGAACATCGGTTTGCGAGTCCGAACCCCCTCCGTGGCCCTCCCCGTGGACTGGGACGGAACTCGCTTCCCCCGTCCACGGGGGGGATTGAGGGGGGATGATTTGCCTACGCATCGTAGCGTCTGTCGGGAGCGTTCCTGCACGCCAGTGAATAGCCGCGATGCAATTGCACATTTCTGTTTTCATTTCTCGCGCAAAAGATTATAATCAGCGACGCTGTTTTTTGTATGTGCAATGCGGGGATGGATTGTCTGTGCGCAAACTGATCACATTAATATCAGTGTTGGTGGGAGCGCTAGTTGGGACCTCTTCCCTTCAAGCCCAAAGTCTGCTCTGGAATCTCGGTTTAGACTCCTCCTTTAGAGGCGAACTCCTGTTCGGATCGCAAGCCATCCGCGACAACTCCTCCCCAGGAATCGCGGAAGAGCGCTTCCGAATTGATTCGGATTTTCGACTTCCGGTCCTTGCAGGAACTGTCGAGATCACACCCCTGACTTACGTTTCCGGCCGAATCGGCGGAATAATAAGCGTTCTCGAACAAAAGGGGACCGTCCGGCGCAATGGCTCAAGTTTCGGTACGTCCGGATCGGACGTCGTTGAGATTCATGCAAGACCGAGTTTCAGCGGCTGGGAAGCTGCGGGTCTGTTTCACCTGTGGAATGACGGAGGCTATCGCTTCAGTTTTACGGCAGGGTATCGGGAGGAATTCTGGGGAGCGCAGGGCGAGGGCTTCGGATTATTTACGGGCGTTAGTTCATCAGTGCGTGAAGATTTCCAGTCTCGCGGCCCGTTTCTTGGCCTTCAAACCGCAGTGTTCTTTCCCTGGTGGAAGGCGCGATTCGAGGTGATCGGTTCTCCCTGGATAACCAAAATTGGCTCGGGCTCCCTCAAGCAAACCAATTTTTCCGGCGGAATATCAAGTCAAGGCAACCGGGGGCAGCTTGCTGGAACTGCAGGTCGAAGGGACCATGGCTCTAAGACAATATGTTTTCGCAGGACTACACGGCCGGTACACATTCCGCGAAGCGGTTGGAGGCTTCACCAATACAGGCAATAGCATCCCGATGAGCCTTTATACGAATGATAGCTTCGCATTTATAGGTCTGGACGTTACCGTCGCTTTTTGATTATTCGTATAAGTCGGACACATCCTTCAGGCAATTCCACATTTTGTGCGCCCCCATCTCTATCTATCTGTCAGTTACGTCCTTCGATCATTCTGCCGGAATCATTTGCAGCGAAGAAAGGTCTAATGGTATTATCCAAAGGCAAGGAGGTTTGTCATGTCCACCGCGCCCACTGCAGTGAAACCCAAAGATGATGATATTGAACGCGAAATCCTGAATGATCCGGAAATTCAGAAAGCCTTGGCCGAGCTGGATGATCCGGAGGATCGTGAAGACCTTATTGAGGCTTTAGTTATCCAGAAACGCATCGAGGAGGGGAAAGAACATACAATCCCCTGGGAAGAAGTCCAGCGCAAGCTAGGGTTGTAGCGCAGTGTATTCAGTCGTTTTCTCTTCCTCCGCAGAGAAAGACTTCTCCAATATTCCAAGACAATACCAAAGACTGATTCAAAATCGAATTAATGCCTTAGCTTCGGATCCAAGGTCTCATGGAGTGAAGAAGTTGCACGCTGCTGGCGGCTTTTACCGAATCCGACAGGGGCCATACCGCATTATTTACAAAATCGACGACACACGACAGGAAATAGGCGTTGTCGCGATTAAACCGAGGAACGAGGCCTACCGATAAGGCGCCGTCAACAAACTTCTGCCATACAGTCTAGGCGACGAGGTCTCTAGCTTTGATGAGCCGTTGAACTACCTTTTCCCGGCCAAGAATTTCCAGCATCTCGAAGAGGCTAGGCCCAACCGAAGTTCCTGACACTGCGGTGCGGGCGCCATTGATTATCAGCCCAGCCTTTATGCCCTTTTCTTCCGCGAAGGACCGGAATACCGATTCGATAGCTGAATTGGAAAACTCGGAAAGAGCCTCCAACCTGTGCGCCAGGTCGGGAAGATATTCAGCCAGCTCCGGGGCCTTTTTCAGGTTCTTTTTCACTGCATCGGGATCGAAGTTGTACTCATCGGAGAAATAACAACGGCCCCTGGTCGAGAAATCCTTCAAAGTAAAGTACCGCGCACGGATCAGATCCACTGTTTTGGCAAACCAATCACGATCTTCGGCGCCGAACGCTTCCCTCCACAAGCCGGATTCCTTCAGCTCTTGCTCCACCAAAGGGAGCAGCTCATCGAGCGGCATGGTGCGTATGTACGTGGAATTGAAATGAATGGCCTTGGGGTCCGTCCAATTCTTGGGGTCGCCCGGAACATAATTGAAGACTGAGTTAGACCTATTGATCCGTGACAGGTCAAAGGCTTCTATCAATTCCTCACGAGTGAAGAATTCACGCCCATCCGCCGCCGACCAGCCCAGAAGAGCCAGGAAATTGCAGAGGGCCCAGGGGAGAAAGCCCATGCGCTCATAGTACGCTACGGTGGCGACTTCGCCGTGAGTCCTTTTAGAGAGTTTCGCCTTTTTGTTGTCCAGCGTCAAAGGCATGTGCGCGAACAAGGGCGGTTCGATCCCCAGCGCTTTGTAGATCAAGACCTGCTTGGGAGTGTTTGCCAATCCATCGGCCCCCCGTATGACGTGAGTGATGCGGTCCAGAGCTGTCATCTACTGCGTTGCTCAAGATGTACAGGGGGCGGCCGTCAGACCTCAATATGACAAAATCTTCTATGTCAACGGCCCTTTTTACCATGGAGCCATAGACCATGTCTTCGAAGGCGACTGTCGCGGTAGGATCACGCGGAACAAGAAACCTGATTACGTACGGAATCCCCTGATCTACTTTCTTCTGCGCCTGCTCGGGTGTCAATTCGCGGCAGCGGCCGTCATACATAAAAGCGACTCGCCTGGCTTCGGCCGCTTTCCGCTGCTCTTCCAATTCTTCTCGCGTGCAGAAGCATCGGAACGCATGACCGCGCGCCAGCAGCTCATGAGCCGCTTCCACATGCTTGGGAACATTTTGGCTCTGATAAAAAGGGCCTTCATCCCAATCCAGCCCCAGCCAACTCAAACCGTCGAGGATTCCCTGAACGGAATCCTGTGTGGAACGCTCTGCATCGGTATCTTCAATTCGGAGGATGAAGACGCCTTTTTTCTTTCTGGCCCAAAGCCAGTTGTACAGAGCGGTACGCGCTCCACCTAGGTGTAAGTAACCCGTGGGTGACGGAGCGAACCGCACCCTGACCTGTTCCTGCAAATCTTTTGTTTCCACGTTCACCTGTCTGTCGGGTCCAAAACTACTACCGTCGATGACGCAGCGGCTTTGAAGGTCTCGCGGTCATCCAACGTGCCCACGATATCACCGCAGTGCATGGGAACCGCAACTTTGGGGTTGATCTTCTTCACGGCTTCCGCCGCCTGCTTGACGGTCATTGTATAAGTCCCGCCTACGGGAATCAGCGCCACGTCCGTGGTCACATCCGCCATCTCGGGTATCACGTCGCTGTCACCGGTGTGGTAAATTCTTACTCCATCCACGGTTACGATGTACCCGACCCAGTTGTTCTTTTTTGGGTGAAAATCCTTGTCGGTGTTATAGGACGGGATAGCTTCCACCTTCACATCGCCGACGGTCAAGTTTTGGCCGGGGGCTATGGATTTGAAGGCGGAACCAAAACCCGCTTTGCAATCAGGTGGCCCTACAATCACCGTGGACGGTTTGAGTATCCGAGCCACGTCTTCTTCAGAAAGGTGATCAAAATGACTATGGGTTATGCAGATAACGTCCGCGGCCTTGGCGCTCTTCAGCTTCCACGGGTCTATGTAAACGGTTGACGTAGATCCGTCGATCCTGAAGCTCGCATGGCCCAACCAGGTGATCTTTTCCTTCACAAAAGATTCGATATCCATTGATCATCTCCTCCTGATTTAATCTAACCATCGAGCTGGTCGGCGTGCCCTGTCAAAGGCCCCCCATAACCGATGTCTTATTCTAAGCATGGACAGATTGGATTGCAAATCGTTGCATGGAAGATATGGTAGAATCAAAGAAAGGACAACGCGTGGTGAGGATGTGAAACAGCCCTGGTTTTTCGGTACATGGCCAGTCTGAGATTTCGGATTCAGGGACTCTCGTTCCGCCTATCATCGTCATTCCTGCGAAAGCAGGAATCCGGATATTATTCCCGCTTTCGCGGGAATCCAGTCCTGGACCCCGGCCTTCGCCGGGGTGACGGAATAAGACCCCTCGCTAGGCGCAACGAAATTCAACTGGTCCACGTGATTTTCTTAACCAGATATTCGGAGGTTTAGTTTATGCCTTCAGTAACCGAACTTAGCCGGCCCCAAGAGAGGATCTCCAATTCCCACGAGAACGCGCACCAACCGGGACTGGATCATGATTTCTCTCGGGGTCTTATTGATATTCTTATTTCTCGTTACAGGATATTTGAGTCTTGCCTCACGCGGCAATGGAACAGGCGGCCCAGTACGTGGTCCGGTAAAAAATCCGAACGCGTTGCACTTACAGAATATGCCGGGGGAGACCGGTCCGAGATAAAAACAACAAAACCCCTTCAGACGGGCTTATCGGTCTAGCCTTGCCGTTAACTGAACGGGGTTTCGGAAATGACGATTTATTATAAACCACAATCCTGTGAAATGAACAGGTGAAACAAGATTTTTTTTGGCATGGATTGGTTAGTTCAATCCGGGTCAACGGAGAAATACGATGAGCGCGGTTGCGAGCACTTTGATCAGACTTTTTCTTACCGGCGCGGCCACATTATTGCCATTTGTGGTCACCCTATTCGTCGTGAGCTGGGGCGTGATGCTCGCGGACGCCTATATTGGCCCCAGCAGCGCGTTCGGGATTTTTCTGGTCAAGCTGGTAGGGTCCGAATACAAGTACCCGGGATATATTGTTGGATATTTGGTGGCCATCGGCCTCATTACGTTGTTGGGGTTTCTGGTGACGCGAGCCACAGTCGCCCGCCTTCAAGCCGTCATCGACTCAACCTTGGCAAGGATCCCGTGGATCGGAAAAATATACTCAGGGGTGGGCCAAATTGTTGACTTGTTCGGGCGAAAGGATCAAGCGGGCCTGGAACGGTTTGGGGCCGTGGGGCAAATACGCGTCGGAAACGTGAAAATCCTGGGACTCCTCACCTCCGGCGAGACATACACTATGCTCGACGGCCGAGAACACTTGCTGGTATTTATTCCGAACTCCCCTATTCCATTCACTGGGTTCAATATGCTGGTTCCTTCGGAGGACTTCCAACGCCTGGAAATTCCTGTGGAAGATGTCATGAAACTATTGATGTCCTTCGGGTTGCTCGGACGTGAGGTATTGAAGCCATCTACACCGTCTGCTGACATCCAAGATGCGAAGCTATAGGAAGTTATTTGCCTTTCTTGAAGAGCCCACCAAGGCTGAACTTGCTCTTCTTATCTTCCTCGGATTCGACTTTCTGGCTTTCAACATGTTGTTTTTCATCACTTTTCTTACGGGGGGGCGCTGACTCTCCGGGTTTGAATGTGAGCAATTCCGTCAAGGTTACGGTGTCCAGAAATTCCTCATCCGTCTCGTCGGGCGGGGGCGGCAATAGCGAGGGAGTCGGCGCCTCGGCCTCTTTCTTCACTTTGAATCGGACGCCACGGCGATTGAGGTCATCCTCGGTGATGAGTTTGTGCGAGAGCAATTGCCTCAAAAGATCTCCAAAACCCGCAGGAGAAATTTTGAACTTTTCCAAAATCTGAGCGTTCGTCAGCGGGCTGCGAATTGCTTCCACAGCTTCCCGCGCGCTTAAGTTTCTGGCTTTGTCATCCACAGTCATGGTCCATAACCCTTGGAGAGAAATATTATATATTATTCTCATTCGGCTGGATATTGGTTTTGAGCATATAGATCAAGTATTCGTAAATTGTTAAATTCCTCAGTCTTAACCCAGGTTGTCTCGAAAATGTCGCTATTTCAAATTTCCGACAAATTTGATGGTCAATATATGATTGTGACGCTTCAGTTATGGGCGGCAAAGATTGTCATTGCGAGCGGAGCGAAGCAATCTCCCGGCTCAGGGGATAGCCGGTGGGACGGGCATCTTGCCCGTCATTTCCGAATAGACAGGCTGGAAGCCTGTCCCACCATTCACTCCTCGCAATGACACACCCAGGCCCCGCGTAACTGAGGGATCACATATGATTCACAAAAAGAGTTTTGTTCTTCGATAATTTCTGTATGATCCGGCGTGCCTCGACGGGGGCTTCTCTGCCCGATTCGAGATATTTCGGAGCAAATGTGAGCCGTAACAAGAAATTAATCCTAATCTCGTTGCTCTATTTTGCCGAAGGATTCCCCTTTGGGATTATCGAGAAAACCCTTTCATGGTACTTCTTACAACATGGCTGGGCAAAAGAAAGTCTAGGCCTTTTGGCTTTGGCTCTGTTGCCCTACGCGCTGAAATTCCTCTGGGCGCCCGCGGTCGATTTCCTCGGAACCCGCCGTCTCTGGATCGCCACATCCCAAGTCCTCATGGCCGCATTGCTGTGTCTGTTCATGTTCCTGGACGCGACGAACCCGGGAATCCTGCTGTGGACTTGTATAGCCCTTATGGCAATAGTATCGGCCACTCAGGATGTTGCGATAGATGCTTACTCCATCGAGCTGCTTAAGACCTCTGAAATGGGACTAGCCAATGGGTTCCGAATGGCTAGTTATCGTATAGCGTTTATTACGTCAGGCGGTCTATTGATTGCCATGAGCGACAAGATAGGATGGCAGCTTGCTTTTTTTATCGCTGCAGGCGTTCTCGGTTTTTGCAGTATTGTTTCCCTGAGGCTTCCTCCCATCGAAATCCAACGTCCTGCTTTTTCTTTAAAAACGTTAGGCAGCGCCAATAAGCGATTTGCTCAAGAGGCCGATGGTCATCCAGGTCGGTCTTTTCATACTCCTCTACAAACTTGGAGATCTGGCCATGGGCCCAATGGTGACCCCTTTCTGGGATGAGAGTGGGTTAACGGCCAAAGAAATTGGGCTGATAAACAGTCTGGGAGTGGGTTTCTCCATTGCGGGAGGTCTTGGCGGTGGATTCTTCATGGCCCGCTTCGGCATCTTTCACGGGCTATGGTTTCTGGGTTTATGGCAAGCAGTGAGCAATTTAGGCTACGCGTGGGTGGCCGCTTATCCTTCTCCAGGAAATTTTGGTATTTATGTCGCGTCAGCAATAGAATCATTCTGCGCCGGCCTTGGCACATCCGCGTTCCTGGCGTTCCTCATGAGCATATGCGAGAAGCGTTTTGCCGCAACTCAGTACGCTGTGCTTTCAGCTCTATTCAGAGTGACCGGCAGCATGGCCGGCGCGACCAGCGGATTTATGACTGCGTATATGGGCTTTGCACAATATTTTCTTTTAACCTTTGTTCTTTCCTTGCCTGGTTTGGCGCTCGTGGGATACGCCCGAAAATGGATACCGGCCGATCAGGATTTGAACAATGGCGAATCTGCCACTGGCCCGGAAAAAAGACAAGAGGAATAGAGATCGTCCATTGACATGGCACAGGACTTGCTACATTATATTATCAACAACGACTCCTTTAACCATACCCTCAGCCCTCCTCCAATAGGTGGGCTTCTTTTTTGCCTATTTTCCGGTAAGTTACAACCTTCTCGCCAGACCAGTGATGTGACAATTTTTGGCTAAACTGACAAAATGTTCACACCTCGCGTCAAATATGGTGAATTTTTTCGCACTAACGCCTAGGGATTGCCAGTTTGAGAACCATGCGAGAAACTAATCGGATCTTTTTGGGAAATGGTTTATTTCATTTGCTCCGCAGGGAGTCCGAGGAGGCATCGTCTTTGCAAGCAAGAGCGGATCCAGGGGACTCTCTTTGTGCGCACAGCCGTGCATCCCTACTTGTGGACGTCAGTTCATGTGCGGACTCCCATACGTCTTGCGGACGTAGAGGATGGCCGCAATTAATGAGAGTTGGCAAAGCCGTCCACGAGCGTTAGGGGACAATCTCTTGTAGCGAGTTTTCTCCGGCTGTGCCGGGCCGCTTTCTTGAAAATAGTCTCCTCGGACGGCCTGCGGAGCTAAGCAACAATCCATCGGAAAAATACATCAATGGAACTTATTATTCTCTTACTGCGAAACATTTTCCGCCACAGGCTGCGGACCTGCTTGACGATACTCGGCATGGCAATAGCTGTGCTGGCGTTCGGTATCCTCAGGACACTTATTGGGGCCTGGTATGTTGGAGTCGATGCCTCCTCAGCTTACCGCCTGGTCACCCGAAACAATATCTCTCTAATTTACTCACTGCCACTTGCTTACAGAAACAAAATACTGCAAGTCCAGGGAGTTACAGGGATTGGTCATGGCATTTGGTACGGCGGAATATATAAAGACAAGAAGAACTTCTTCGCGCAATTCGCGATCAGCGGGACCGATTATCTCGATATCTATCCGGAATTCCTCCTTTCCCAAACGAGCAAACGGGACTTTGAACACGAACGCAACGCGGCGATCGCCGGTATCAAGCTGGCGCAACGCTTCCATTGGAAAATTGGGGACGTGATTCCACTCGAAGGGACCATCTTCCCCGGAAGAATTGAACTAGTGCTCAAAGGTATTTACAAGGGCGCTAATCGAAATGTTGATGAAACCGCCTTCTTCTTCCGATGGGATTACCTGAATGAAATGCTCAAGAAAACTTTGCCCGACAGGGCGGACAAGGTGGGATGGTATTTGGTGCAAATTAAAGAGCCGGACCGCGCCGCGGAAATCTCGCAAGAAATTGACGCGTTGTTCAAAAATTCACTGGCGGAAACTCTTACCGAAACAGAAAAGGCTTTTCAGCTCGGTTTTGTGGCAATGACCGGCGCTATTGTATCAGCCATTAAGGTAATTTCCGTCGTGGTCATAGCGATCATACTGATCGTGCTTGCCAACACGATGGCCATGACCGCGCGCGAAAGATCCTCGGAATACGCTGTCTTGAAGTCCCTGGGGTTCGGTCCGCGGTCCCTATTTTTTCTTATTGCAGGTGAATCTCTGGCAATCGGCCTGATAGGCGCAATTCTGGGCGCGGCGCTGACTTACCCGGGTTCCATCATTTTCCAGGCCCAGCTCCGATCATTCTTACCGGTGTTTGAAATCACCTGGTCGACTATTGCGCTACTCTTCGCTGTTTCTTTACTTGTGGGCCTCGCGGCCGCATTGCCTCCGGTGATAAGGGTCACCCGGATGGGCATCGCGGAGGGCCTTGGACATATGGGGTAGCTGTCAAAATTGTTCGTCGAGATCGTGATTGAACACCGCCGGTCGGCGAGTGTCATTGCGAGTCGTAGAGCGAAGCAATCCCCGACGTTCGCCTTAGAGATTGCTTCGTCGTTTCATTCCTCGCAATGACAATAACGTCGTCAAATGGATCACAAAAGCTTATCAACCTCCCGCACAAGCCCTTTGACCGCCTCCACCGATTTGTTGAACGCGGCCTGCTCTTCGGCGTCGAGTTCCAACTCCACTACCCGCTCCACTCCGTTAGCCCCAAGAATCGCCGGAACGCCAACAAAAATCCCTCTTTCTCCGAATTCGCCGTCCAAATAGGCGGCCACAGGCAGCAGGCGCTTCTTGTCCAAAAGAATTGAACGAATCATCTGCACAGCCGAGGCCCCAGGCGCGTGGCGTGCGCTCGCGGTCTTGAGCAACGCTACGATTTCCGCGCCGCCCTGCTGAGTCCTTTGCACGATTTCTTCCAGCCGCTTACGCGTAATGAAATTCGTAACAGGGATCCCGCCAATAGAGCAGTAGCGTGTTAAAGGCACCATAGTGTCACCGTGGCTGCCCAGCACGAGAGCATAAACGTCCTTCACCGACACCCCGATTTCTTGAGCAAGAAAACTTCTGAGACGCGCGGTATCCAACACGCCGGCCATTCCCACCACTCGTCTGGGAGCAAAACCCGATTTTTTCCATGCTGTGTAAACCATAGCGTCCAGTGGATTTGATATTACGATCATGATAGCATCGGGAGATAGTTTGGCGGATTTCTCAGCGACTTCGCCGACGATTTTGACATTGGTCGACAGCAGGTCGTCCCTGCTCATGCCGGGTTTTCTGGGAATCCCTGCGGTGATGACTAGGACGTCGCTCCCGCGAGTCGGTTCATAGTAGTTTGTTCCGACTACTTTGGTATCAGAGTCGAGGGCCGCAGCGGCTTCATACATATCCAAACCCTCTCCCTCAGGAATTCCCTCGCGAACATCCACAAGGACCAGGTTCCCCAACTCTTGCGCCGATGCATAGGCCGCAATCGAGGTTCCGACATTACCTGCCCCCATGATTGTTATTTTTTTTCTGGCCATTACTCCACCCTCCAAATAGATCTTGATTGGGACATCAGTTCGATAACAATTGGCATGCCGGCGATTGAAAGTCCCTCTCTTCCAAAGGGGGGATCAAGAAGCAATCATTCCCCTTTAACAAACGGGGATCGAGAAAGAATTATTGCCCCCTTACAAAGGCGGAACGTAAGTCCAAGCCGGCTCCTATCGCCTGCTGCCCCCATTTATCAGATTAGCGCATGAAATGTTCATGGGGAATCTTTATATGAATAATTCCTCAAAAATTGTCGTACATGGATCGATGCAGCCTGGGTGTGACATCCCTTATCATTTTGGAAATTGCCCTCCGCCGGTTTGAGAGTGTCTCAGAAATTGTGTCAGTCACATTGTACGGATAAGAAGCTGACAGTTCCTTTTGCCAGATCACTTTGTTGTTGTCCGCACGACGAAGGGAGCAGTCAACGCGCAAGACACCTATGCGAGTGAGCTCTTTGCCGTCGGCCTTATAAGTCGAAGGGGTATCCAGATACGATGAAATGAGCGTTTTTAGGATCGCGTCGCCCCCGCTCCGCACCGGAGTAAGTCCCGAACCGAGGGCGAATTCCTGTCGTAATTCGTTGGTAAGCTCGGTTTCTATGCCTGTGACAATCGTATTATTGACTGCGCTTTCCAAAACGATGGTCTTGAGATCGGGGGGATAAGGATTATCCGTCGGCGCGCCCGCAAAGCGGTACCCGCATCCAAAAAGCAATGCCAACGCCGCCACGGGCAAGCCGAACCGAATTATGCGGACCGATGATCTGTTGTGTGTAGGCTGATTCATTCCCCTAGTTGAATGATTTCTTGATGGGCTTTCCTGAATTCTTACACCATCGCTGCATGTTGCGGCAGAAGCGAACAGGACGGGCTGTTTCGGCCGCACGGCCTTGCGCCCCTACCCATGCGCCCTCAGCTCGTGTGCGGACACCCAATCCTCTCAATGGCTTTTAGGTTCACCGCAGCGAATGGGAGTTTTCTGAAAGGGGGTCCAGGGGGAAAACTCTTTTGCAAAAGAGTTTTCTCCCTGGTGGTCCCCATTCTGAAAATTGCTCCCACCGTTTCACCCGACCACAATATTAAGAAGTTTGCCTGGGACCATGACCATCTTGCGGACGGTCTTTCCTTCGACAAATTTCTTGACGTTTGATTCCTCCAAGGCTGTTATCTTGATTTCTTCTTCGGAGAGATCCACCGGTACGGTTATCTCTGCGCGCTTCTTGCCGTTCACCTGAACCACAATGAGGACCTCATCCTGTTCCAGCATCGCCGGATCAAACGTCGGCCATGTGAGCCGGGTCATTCCCGGTTTCTCACCCAGGGCCCCCCATAGCTCTTCGCAAACATGGGGCACGAAAGGCGATAGGAGGACGACCACCGTCGCGACCGCGTCGATAAGGGCCGCGGAAATGTCCGGCGCATGGTCAGCCTCTTCAGGCGTCACGCGGGCCAATTCGTTGGTCATTTCCATTACGGCCGCTACGGCTGTATTAAAATGGAACCGGGTATCAATATCCTCGGTAACTTTCTTTATGGTTTTATGAGTCAGCCTCCGAATTGAACGCGCTCTGTCGCTTTCCGGTCCGGTCGCGAGGGAGCCTTCGCGATGTTTGTGCTGATGCACGAGGTTCCAAACCCGGTGGAGGAACCGGTAAGCCCCTTCGACTCCTTCGGAAGTCCAGTCCAGGTCCCTTTCCGGCGGGGCCGCGAACAGGCAGAAAAGTCGCACAGTGTCCGCGCCGTATTTGCTGATGAGGTCCTCGGGATCTACCACATTCCCCTTGGATTTGGACATCTTGGCGCCGTCCTTGATGACCATCCCCTGGGTTAGGAGGTTGGTAAAAGGCTCATCGCTCTTCTTGATCTTCATGTCCCTCAGCACTTTGGTGAAGAACCTCGAATAGAGCAGGTGCAAGATAGCGTGTTCGATCCCTCCGATGTACTGGTCCACCGGTAGCCAATACGCGTCGCTTTCCGGATCGATGATTCCCTTGTCGTAGTGCGGACACGCGTAACGATCGAAATACCAGGACGATTCCACAAAAGTGTCCATCGTGTCGGTTTCACGACGTCCGGGTCCCCCGCATTTGGGGCAGGGGGCATTGACCCACCAGTCCAAGTCAGGAAGGGGCGATTTTCCGCTCTTGGGGAAATCTATGTCAGTAGGTAGCGTCACTGGGAGGTCCTTGTCAGGGACAGGAACCGGGCCACACTTCTCGCAATGAATAATCGGAATCGGAGCGCCCCAATATCTTTGCCTGGATATTCCCCAGTCGCGGAGCCGATAGTTTACTGTCGCGCCGCCCTTCCCGAGTGACTCGAGCTTGTCGTCGATAGCCTTCATGGCCGCGACATTGTCCATGCCGTCAAATTCTTTCGAGTTGACGAGCTTGCCTTCATCCACATATGCCATAGGCATGGTAGCCGGATCGAGCTTTTCGCCTTCCGGCTCGATAACCACTATGATGTCGAGGCCGTACTTCTTTGCGAATTCAAAGTCCCTCTGATCGTGCGCGGGAACGGCCATGACCGCGCCGGTCCCATATTCGTAAAGCACAAAATTCGCCACATATATGGGCATCCTCAAACCGGTTAGCGGATTGATGCAATACGCTCCGGTGAATACGCCCTCTTTCTCGGCCTGGTCCCCCACACGACTTTGCCAGTCCTGGCTCAGGACCCTGTTGATAAAAAGCTCCACCTCTTGCTCCTGCGGTGTGCCTTTGGAGAGCTTGTGGCAGAGCGGATGCTCGGGCGCCAGGCTCATAAAGGTTGCCCCGTGCAAGGTGTCGGGTCGCGTAGTAAAAACCTCGATAGGGTCACCGCCTTTTTCCAGGTCGAAAAGGATCCTGGCCCCTTCGCTTCGACCGATCCAATTGCGCTGCATAATCAGCACTTTTTCGGGCCACCCTGGGAGTTTGTCGCACCAGTCGAGTAGTTCCTGAGCATACCGGCTGATCTTCAAGAACCAGCCGTCCTGTTCCTTATGGATTACCGGTGTGCCGCATCGCCAGCAAGCCCCCGCTTCGACCTGCTCGTTAGCCAGGACGGTCTGACACTGTTCGCAATAATTGACGATGGATTTCTTGCTATATACGAGGCCCTTCTCCATCATGCGGATGAACAGCCACTGTTCCCAGCGGTAATATTCCGGGTCGCACGTTGTGACTTCCCGATCCCAATCGTAGGAGAAACCCATACTTTTGAGCTGCCGACGCATCTCGTTGATGTTATCCATAGTCCATTGATAGGGATGCGCGCCGTGTTTTATGGCGGCGTTTTCCGCAGGCATTCCGAACGCGTCCCAGCCCATCGGATGCAGGACATTGTAGCCTCGCATCATCTGAAAACGGGCGACCACATCCCCAATGGAGTAATTACGGGCGTGCCCCATATGTATTCGGCCCGAAGGATAAGGGAACATCTCCAGCAGATAATATTTGGTCCTTGAATGGTCTATTTCGACTTTGAACAGTTTTTCTTTTTCCCAGAATTTCTGCCATTTCTTCTCTATAACTCCGGGATTGTACTTTTCGCTCATATAGCCTCCTCAACCACCGCAGCCGGGGTTTCAGTTGATTTTTCATAACATACGCGCTGCGCCTCTTCAACGGCTTTCGTTCTTGACGCAGAAGAGGGGCCGTTTTATATTCTGCGCTTATCGTGCGAAAAGAAGGCGGGTAGCCAGGTAAACTCCGCTTCAAAGCTACCCTCCCCCTGCCCCTCCCGTCAAGGGAGGGGGGATTTGAAAACCCTCTCCCCCGGCGGGAGAGGCAAGGGGGAGGGGGGATAGGGCCAGAACGTCTAAACGGCATTTCTCGATATGCCGCCACTGAGAGGTAATCCATGCAGTCAGAATATTCCGTCAGCCCGGCGGGCGAGAAATTTCCCCTTCCCTCGCAGGAAGATTACGATCAAGAATTCCGACGGCTCGAGGCTCTGGCCGCGAGCCACCGCGAAAACGGCCGGGAAATAGTGGCCGTAGTGGGTATGGGGTTCGTTGGAGCTGTCATGGCCGCTGTTGTGGCGGACTCGACGGACGCTTCGGGCAATTCCGGCAAGTTCGTCATCGGCATACAGAGACCTAGCACCAGAAGCTACTGGAAAATACCGCTGATCAACCGCGGTATAGCTCCGATGAAATCGGAAGATCCTGAAGTCCCTGAAATCATAAAGCGGTGCGTGACCGAGAAGAAAACACTGACAGCGTCGTTTACTTACCAGGCGCTGAGCCTCGCCGACGTCGTGGTGGTGGATGTTCAGTGCGATTTCATCAAGGAGTCCCTTAACGACATCAGCACGGGATACGTGCAAATGGAGGAACTCGAAAAAGCTCTGGAAATAATCGGCGAAACAATCCAGCCCGAAACTCTGGTCCTGATCGAGACTACGGTCCCCCCCGGCACAACGGAACAGGTAGCTTACCCGCTCATTAAACGAGCTTTCCAAAAGCGCTGCATTGAATGTGAGCCTATAATCGCCCACAGTTATGAACGAGTTATGCCCGGCGCGGATTATGTCGCTTCCATCAGGAATTTCTGGAGGGTTTGCAGCGGCATAAATCCTGAATCAACTCTAAGAGTTGTCAGGTTCCTAAGCGAAGTCATTGATACTGTAAACCATCCTCTTACGGTCTTGGAACGGCCTATGGAGTCGGAAACCGCGAAAATAGTCGAGAACAGCTTCAGAGCGACCATACTGGCGTTCCTCAATGAATGGAGCCTCTTTGCGGAACGCAACGGAGTGGACCTTGTAAAAGTGATCGACGCGATCAAAGTGCGCCCAACGCACTCGAACATCATATTCCCCGGACCCGGGATCGGGGGCTACTGTCTTCCCAAGGACGGGGGGCTCGCAGTGTGGTCTTACAGGCATCTGATGGGCTTCGAGGATGAGCTGTTCAAGATCACTCCGATGGCTATAAACATTAATGACAGCAGGGCGTTACACGTGCCGCAACTGGCGAGGGACGCTCTGAGAAATATGGGCCGCTACATTGCCGCCGCCAAAGTCACTATTCTGGGCGCGGCCTACAGAGAAGACGTAGGAGACACCCGATACAGCGGCTCGGAACTGATCGTTCGCAGGCTCGCTGAAATGGGCGCGGAGATATGTGTGCACGATCCGTACGTGGACCACTGGTGGGAATTCGAGGCGCAGGACTTCTACCCGACGCCCGGAAAGAGTCGCGGAAGGTTCTTCAGGAGTCAAAAGAAACTCAAGGCGCTGCACGTCGAGCCGGACATGTGGAAATCTCTCAAAGACGCCGATGTCGCCATATTCGCAGTGAGACACAAGCAGCTTATGAACCTGGCCCCTGAAAAAGTAGTGGAAGCAGCAGGTGGTCCGCTCGCGATAATAGACTGCTTTGGAATGCTCAGCGATGAAGCCATTAAGCGCTATTTCGAGCTGGGATGCGAAGTGAAAGGACTCGGCCGCGGGCATATTAACAGGCTGAAAAAGCTGTACAAGAAATAGGCGCCAATTCGCCGCGGGACGCGTTTGTCATTGCGAGGAGTGAAACGACGAAGCAATCCCCCAAGCTTGGAGATTGCTTCGCTCCGCTCGCAATGACGGTCTTTGGCCGCCCGTAACTGAAGGATTACGGATTAAGGAGGGATTTGGCGGGCACGGCCCGTCCCACCTAATGTCTTTTCACTGTTTGCAACCGAGTGTTCGGTTTGCGCCTTCCTGGAAGCATACGTTTTTTCTCTGCTTTCTCCGCGCGCTCTGTGGCAAATTCTTATTCTTGACCTTACTTGAGCAAATGTGGTAATATTCCTGTAGTTTCAAAGTATTGTGGTCTAACTGTGAGACGGTTCCGGTGAAAATCGGGACACGGAAAACCATATGCATATTAGATTTTGGGGGGTCCACGGCAGCCTGCCGAGACCCGGTCCTTCCACTCTGAAATACGGCGGAAATACAGCGTGTGTTGAGATTCGTCACCGCGACAGTCTGATTATACTGGACGCGGGAACTGGCATTCGAGACCTTGGCGAGGACCTTCTGCGCAGTTACAGAGACTCATCCGGCAAGCCTCTTAGAATAGTCGGCCACCTATTCTTTTCCCATCTGCATTGGGACCATGTGCACGGCTTCCCTTTCTTCGCTCCCGCATTCAAAAAGGGTAACGAGTTCCACCTGTACGGCGCGGCCGGTCTTGACAGGTCCATCCAGCAAATAATTGGTGATCAGATGCGCCCGCCGAATTGGCCGATTACTCTTGAGCAAATGGCAGCGTCCATCGTTTTTCACAATTTGTCTCCAGGCGACCGCCTTAATATTGACGACATAACCGTTCAGGTGGAGGAGCTAAATCACCCTGGCGGAAGCCTCGGATACAGAATTGAAGTTCAAGGGAAAAGCATAACTTATGCGACTGACACCGAATTCCATATTTGCTGCGATCCCAAGGCCATCGAACTGGCTCGCGACGGAGACGTGCTGATACATGACGGCATGTTTACTCCCGAACAGTACCTCGGAATGTGGGACGATATGTCCCGGGAATCATGGGGGCACAGCACCTGGGAAGGCGCAGTGGAACTGGCCAAAGCCGCGAACGTCAAGAAACTCGTCCTGTTCCATCACGGCAATGAAGACAAAGTCGTGGGCGAGATTGAAAAACGAGCGCAAGAGCGATTCCCCGCCGCCCTGGCCGCCTACGAAGGCCTGGAAATAGAGATTTAAGAGTAGAGAATTCTGGGGAGGAACTTTTTTGCAAAAAAGTCCCTCCCCAGACCCCTCTCCCAAAAACTCCTATATTATTCCAATTCCTAAGCTTTTGTGGGACAAGGAACCCTAATGTGATTAGACTATCTTAGATGGTTCAAGGCAAAATTTGTTGCCATGGTCGCCATTATATCTGCCTCAGCAAGCGTTGTTGTAGCGGCTCTTTCGTTTGCCTTGAATAAACGAGCGGAAAGAAAGGCAGCACTGCAGCAACGCAAACTTGTTCACTATCAAGAGCTTCTCAATTCCCTTTCCGATCTTGCGGTTAATGGCATAGACAAGGACAAGGCAAACCAACGCTTTGCGACCGCCGCCAATACTATTGCGCTCGTTGCCCCCCCGTATGTGATTGAAGCATTGATGCAATTTCACGACGAAGTCAAATTCTCAAATCCTAACAAGTCGCAGGAAGGACATGACAAAGCCTTGAAAGAACTCCTGTTGGCAATTAGGCGGAGTTTGGACTTACCTTTTCGGGATGATCCTGCACACCTTTAATTTTCACCTGAATGGGGCATCACCAAAATGAAGAAGTGTATGCCAATAGGAGAAACATCATGATTCATGATGTCGTTCGGGCCGTATATAAAGGTGATTACAACATCGAGTTGGAGTTCAATGACGGGAAGCGGGGGGTAGTGGATTTCTCGGAGGGGAGTACCTAGAAAAGTCCTTTGAAAAGGGCGGAGTATTTGAACGATTCAAGGATATTGAGTTCTTCCGCGGATTTGAGGTGCATAGACAACTTGGTACATTGACCTGGGGAAACGAACTCGATATAGCCCCAGAGACGCTTTACGCGGCAGGCCACCGGCGCCGATCTACCCTCATGGATGCAGATCGAGGACGATACAGCAAACCAGCAAAATGCAGTGCGTCTTACTTACGTTGTCCTACTCTCAGGCCCGAGATAGCCATATATATAGCCATATTATAGTATGGCTTAGGCGTCCCCTTTATGATAAACTTGAATCATGATCAAGCCGCGTTTTGATTGGGACCCGAAAAAGGACATAGAGAACCAACAAAAGCATGGAGTCTCTTTTGCAAATGCTCAATATGCTTTTGCGGACCGCGCTCCGTGTCATCGCTGAAGACGTGAGTCACAGTGGCCAGGAAAAACGCTACTACTGCTTTGGCAAGGTAGCTGGACGGAGTTCTTGACTGTCCGGTTTACGTTCCGCGAAGACGTGATCCGCATAATTGGCGCCGGATATGGCGGAAAGGTAAGGCAATTTATGAACGCGAAAATAAGGTACACGGATGAACCATTGGGTGAAGTCAAAATAATTCCTGATTTTTTGCCTTCCCCTGCTGAACTGGCGTTTCGAGAGAAATCAGTTAAGGTAACCATTTCCCTTAGCAAGAAGAGTGTTGAGTTCTTCAAATCCGAAAGCAACCAAACACCATACCCAATATCAGCGTATGATCAGGCAGTTGCTTGACGCTTACGTGGAAACTCAGTCGAAAGATCTAGCCGGTCAATCAAAACGGCCTGTGCGCAAAACGATGGCAGATTAAATGGATTTCGGAATCCGAGCGGCTCTAGTCAGGTGAAATCACTTTCGTGGCCGAGTTGAGTGATTCGATTATTTCGAACATATTGGTTACTTTGCCCGCGCCCAGTTTGTCCTTCAAGTTGAAGTGTTCGAGGCAGGTACCGCACGAGAGCACTTCCACGCCTTTCTCTTCCAAGAGCGAAATCGCTTCCAAAGCTTCCTGATCAATCGTCGTGAGCTTCACTCCGGAGTTGATGAAAACCATCCGCCACGGCAAAGGCGTCGAGTCGATTATCGTCCGCAGGAACCCGCGCATCAGCTTCGCCCCCAATTCATCATCCCCCCGCCCCATGCAATTGTTGCCTATGTATAAGACATTTCGGACCGGCTGGGCTTCCGGCGCCGGGCAAGCCAGTAATTCCTGCTGAGCGGCGGGTTCGACAGGTTCGCCGCATTTGAGTATCGTAAGCTGGAACTGTTCAGGCTCGTTTTCTTGAATTTCGACCTCGCACCCTTGATTGCGGGCGAACCTCATAACATTTTCTTTCGCTGTGGTATTGTCTACGAGCACCCTAAGAGACCCTGAAATCCCTGTTTCAAGCGCTTTCTTGGTTTGCAGGACCGGCTGAGGGCACGCCAAGCCTCTGGCATCTATTGTATCAATATTATTCATCAAAAATCCTCCAATAAATAACTGTCCAGCCTTGGTGTCTCATGATAGTATTTCGGGCCGTAAATTCAGGTCCGCTTAGAAATAGCTTCTGCCTCTGGCAGACATCACCTTCACCAATATAACACAATCATGATCGCGAGGGTAGAAATTTGAAGAAGCTCTCAATAATCGGCCTAGGGAATATGGGTTATGCTCTGGTTCGTGGATTGCTTTCATCGGGTAAGGCATTACCAGCGATGATCCGTGGCTTTGATATCGACTCGGGAAGATTGAAGGCCGCAGTCAACGAATTCGGCATAGAAGCCGCTCCGGGGCTCAGCGATACAGTGACGCCTGATACCGACGTCCTCATACTCGCGGTAAAACCACAAGTAATCGGACAAGTCTTGGAATCAATCGCTCATCAAGCGCACGAACGACTGGTAGTAGTTTCTATAGCGGCCGGAATAACTACGGGCTTCATCCTGTCGAAACTCAAAGGCCCGGCCCGTGTGATCCGGGCCATGCCGAACGCGGCCGCGATGGTATCGGCCGGCGCCACGGCCCTGTGCAAGGCGGGCGCTGCGGATGATAAGGACCTCTCCGGAGCGGTGGACCTGTTTGGCGCAGTCGGCGCCGCTGTCCCTGTGGACGAAAAAATGATGAATGCGGTTACCGCTTTGTCCGGCAGTGGTCCCGGTTATCTTTTTGTTATTATGGAAGCCCTAACGGATGGCGGGGTCCTGATGGGACTGGATCGACCAACGGCCCGAGCGCTTGCGGTCCAGACGGTCCTGGGAGCCGCCACAATGGCCGCTTCGGGAAATTTTACATTTAGTGAACTCAAGGACCGAATCACTTCTCCTGGAGGCACGACCATCGCGGGACTGCAAGTCCTCGAATCGGGCGGGCTCCGGGGCTTGATCATGGACGCCATCGAGGCGGCTACACTCCGGGCCGAAGAATTGCAGGCAAGCAAGTAGCGGAAGAACATGAAACGCGAATTCCAGTGCCCTTCTTGCGGAGCGTCAAACACGGTCACCAACCCCGGCGTGTTGATGCGCATATGTGACTACTGCAAGACCGCTATGTACTGGGACAAAGAATCAGCCCTCCGAGCAGGCGAGAAATCCGTGGACCTGCCCGACTCGCCTCAATTCAAGGTCGGCGCGACAGGCAAGATCAAAGGTCGCTCGTTTAGGGTCCTGGGCCGCCTTCATTACGCGCACGAGAAAGGGACCTGGAACGAGTGGTTCATCGAAATGGAAAACGGCGAGATCATGTGGCTCACGGAAGATGAGAGGGAACTATTCCTGGAATCGCCCTTGAAGCTGACAGGGCCCGTCCCGCCGCACTCCGAACTCACGCCCGGCATGCGCATAAAACTCGACGGCAAGGAAGCAGTGATCGAAGAAATCGGAGAAGCCAAATGCCTAGGGGGTGAAGGCCAGATACCATTCCAGGTGGAAATCGGCAAGGTATATCCTTATGCGGACGGCTCCTCGCCCGACGGAAGCTCTTCTTTCGGATTGGAATACGATCCCGAGACAGGCGATGCCAAGGCATTTTACGGCCGGATCATTGATTTCAAGGAGGGCAAGCCCGCTGAGGAAGCACGCGAAACACCGGTATCCCGAGTTGGGGAGGTCATCCGCTGTCGATCCTGCGGAAAGCCTTATGAAGGGCCTCGAGTCGAGACTACCGGGATGGTGGTTTGCGCGGCTTGTGGAGCGGGCCTTCAACTCGATGAGGCTGAAATTCGAGTCGTCGGCAAGAACAAGGGCAAGCAACCCAACTTTACGCTTAGTATTGGAGCGCCTGTCACCTTGGAAAATACGCGCTACGAAGTCATGGGCCGTCTTTACTATGTGGAAACGGAAGAAGGCGCCCAATACGTTTCCATGGAATATGTCTTGTACAATCCTGAATCCGGCTACTTATGGCTCTCGGAGGAAAACGGACACTTTACCTTAAGTCGCACGATCCACACGCGAGTCCCCATCCCTCCTATACCGGTAGCTAAGATGCAGGTGCGGATCGGCAATGAGACATTCAAGATCTATGAAAGCGGAGATTTGACCCTACAGTGGGTCGACGGCGCACTGCCCTGGGTGGCCGCTGTTGGCGAGAAGACACGGTATACGCATCTGATCAAACCACCCGATTATATAGACCAGGAGATTACCGGCAAAGAAGTGGAGCTATTCCGAGGCCGCTATGTCGGGCGGGATGAAATGCAGGCGGCGGTCGGGGATAAAGTGGCGCTGCCACCGGCTAAGGGCGTATATTCTTGCCAACCTTACGTTCCCTCGGCCTGGGTGGCAGGGACGTGGAAAATCGGGGTAGCTTTTCTGGCTTTGAACATCTTGCTTCTGTTTTACAGCTTTACCGCTGACAAAAATACTGCCCTTATGCAGGAGAATATCACCGCTGAACAGTATTCTCAGGAATACACGACAAATCCTTTTACCGTGAGTCGTAACGGAACCATATTGTGCCTGCAAGGGCAAGCTCCGGTTAACAACTCATGGTTGGCCGCGGATTTCGCTCTTGTGGACGCGGAGGATCGGGTGATTTCGGAATTTGGGGGTGAATCCTCTTTCTATCACGGCCGGGATTCGGAGGGCGCTTGGTCCGAAGGATCGTCATCGTTTAGTTCCTGTTTCAGGGTGGATAAAGCCGGCCAGTATCGTCTCCTGGTATACGGCCAAGGAGGCAGTGGTAATTCAGGGCCGTCCAAAAAAGAGCCTCTGAAAATCAAGTTGAGCCGGTGACAAAACAATATCCTGGTATTTCATTTTCCCGCTTTTGTTGTCCACTGTGGCGCTGGTTATGGAGCCTTTCGGCCGGATGGCATTCGAAGCTAGACGGTGGCGTCCGGTTACGAGCGATAGCGACGATGATGACGGCAACGGTGGGATTCCGACGACTGAGGCACGTGAGCTGATTTAATGAAGGGACTCGGGCCTAAGCTCATCATAATTGCAATTCTTGCAGCGGTCACCGTGACAGCTTACGGCGGGTCTTTTTATGGTTGGTTCTTGCCGAAACCCCTTGAGAAGCCGGTAAGCCTTCGGGACGAGTCTGTTCGAGCCAGGACAACAGGTCATGGATTGTATTTCCTGGGCCGATCTCACGCGGGCGGCGGATACCGAGGAGGAAAGTAGTTCTTTGCGCAGAAGTCGGAATGTATACTGAATACTACAATTGGTTGCAAAACCTGTATTAGGACAACACGATGTCGGATTGTTTTGTAGGGGCGGTTCGTGAACCGCCCGAAATCAGGGCGCTTCTCGAAGCGCCCCTACCGCATCACAACACGATGTCGAGGTTTTGCAACCGGTTGTAGTAGGACCGGCATCTTGCCGGTCACTTTCTCGTCTGCGTAATAGGTAACCGATATCCGGAGTCTGGACCCCGGATCGAGTCCGGGTTGCCAGTCGCTATTTCCGAACGCTTCTGACATCAAACCCAATTTTTTTACCGGGAGGTCGGATATGGAGCTGTTTTGGTACGATTTAAAGCCTCTGGCAATGCTGAGCACGGTCATTTACTCCGTCATAGGATTGGTCGTGTTCGCAGTGTCCTTGTACATCATGAGCAAAATTACGCCTTTTTCCATCGCCAAGGAAATCGGCGAGGACCAGAACGTGGCCTTGGCTATCATTATTGGGTCGGTCTTTATCTCGTTGGCCATCATTATTCAATCGGCAATAAGGGGTTGATCTAAACCCGGACCGAAGTCATAGGAAGTCATCTGCTCGGCTCGCTACCGGCAAAGACTTCGATCCTGCCAAAGAGTAAGCCGGTTCCGAGGGTTTCAAGGTAATCTCAATTAATGACCCAACGCTTTCCGGGAATTTTTCTACTTGCCGCGGTCTTTGTCATTGCGGTTTGCGGTCTCGTGTATGAACTCATTGCGGCCGCGCTTTCAAGCTATCTGCTGGGCGGTTCCGTCACACAGTTTTCAATTGTTATCGGAATTTTCCTCACCGCTATGGGTCTTGGCTCCTACCTTACGCGCTTTTTCCGGAAAAACCTGATCGACGTGTTTGTCGGCATTCAAATAGGGATCGGGGTTTCAGGCGGTTTGTCCGCGGCTGTGCTTTTGTTCACGTTTGCCGTTTTGCCCGCTTATTTGCCCGCGCTCGTCATCGTGTTGACCATCACCGGAACTCTCGTCGGCATGGAGATCCCGTTACTCATCCGAATTCTAAAAAGCAACGAAGCGCTGCGGCTTACGGTTTCCAACGTGTTGGCTTTGGATTACGTCGGGGCGCTTATTGCCTCCTGCGCTTTTCCTCTGCTGCTGGTCCCGTATCTTGGCCTTCTCAGGACCTCCTTTCTCTTTGGCCTAATCAATATCGCGGTGGGAGCCGTAGCGCTCCGTGTCCTGGCCCCGATGCTTCGCAAAAAGAGGACACTGGGGATAGCGGCGGCTATTTCCGCCGCTATCATGGGCGCCGGGCTCGCGGGCTCCGGCGCTTTTACTTCAATGGCGGAGAACCTCCTTTATCAGGACGACATCATTCTGGCCCGACAGACTCCATATCAAAGACTGGTAGTTACCAGATGGCGGAATGATGTCAGATTGTTCATTGATGGGAAGCTGCAATTCTCATCTGTGGACGAGAGCCGCTATCATGAAGCCCTGATCCACCCGGCTATGGCCGCGTCGCCCGGAGCGGTCAGGGCATTAGTCCTTGGCGGCGGAGACGGAATGGCTGTGCGCGAGTTACTCAAATATCCGAGCCTTCAAACCATAGATCTGGTGGATCTTGATGAGGAGATGGTCAGTTTGTTTCGAGATCGCCCGCAATTGGCGAGCCTTTCCGACAATGCTCTTTCGCACCCGAAGGTCCGTGTTCATATTCAGGACGCGGGGAAATTCCTGGAGCAATCGGGCGAATCATGGGACCTGATTATATTGGACCTACCAGACCCTAATAATCTCTCATTGTCTCGACTTTATACGAGGAGCTTTTACAAGCTGCTTTCACGGCATCTGGGAGCAAACGGGATCGTGGTTACACAGGCCACGAGCCCATACTACGCGGCGGAGGCTTTTTGGTGCGTGGTGGCGACTTTCGAGCAAACCGCTATCGGTCCCGAAGGCGCCGGCCGCTTCAATGTATATCCGTATCACGCTTATGTTCCGTCGTTTGGAGATTGGGGATTTGTCATGGCTTCCAGGCGAACCCTCGAGCCTGCCCGTCTAAAACTGCCGCAGGGAATTCCTCTGAAGTTTCTCAACAATGATCTGTTACCCACCCTGTTTATATTCCCCAAGGACAGTGTAGCCCCTCCAAACATTCAGCCCAACCGACTGGACGATCAGGTGCTGGCGAAATACTACCGCCGCGCCTGGCGAAGGTTTGGGCCGTAGGCAGCCTATGGAACAAAGATCCCGGGGGAATCCCGTGTTCTGCGGGATAGAAAAGGTTCCCCCGGACCCCTTCCCAAAGACTTCATGTTATCAGCAGCTTACGGCACGGCATGGCGATTTCGCTGACGCTCAACTCCGTCATCCCGTAAAACGGGAGTCCAGGGACTTCGGCGTTCGTGGAAACCGAGAGGCGCGACCGGCAGTCGCCCCTCCAATAGAGTTCCGAACTGCAAATAGAAGGCTGCGTCTGCAGTCGGGCAGATTCATTGTAGAGCCGGCGTGACGGAGGCCGGTGATATCCTCTCACTGGTAGTGGCCACGCCCTGAATCGCCATGCTGGCCAACGAGGAAATGCAACCTATTTTTCTTCCTTCTCATCCTGCGCTATGTAGGAAAAATGGGACATAATCATCATCCATTTTCCCTCGCGTTTTTCAAGAACGCCGGTCCAGCGGCCCGGGACCTGGAATTTTTCTTTGCCCAAATCCACTTTGGCGGTTAATTCGGTGGCGAACCAGGCCAGGTCTCCCTTAGAACCCGCGGAAAGCCAGGTATATTCCAGGACCACAGACTGTGTCTGACCGAATTCAGCCTGATAAGCTTTCTTGATAGCATCAGCGCCTATGTGTCGCCCCTGAGGATCGCTGTCCACAGACACCGTCGTAGGGTCGGGCGAAATCATACTCATGAGAGCATTGAGGTCCTTTTTCTCGTAAGCTTTGGCATAGAGATCGAGCCAGTCTTTGACCTCTTTTTCGATTGGAGTCGGCGGTTCCGCGGCGAATGCGGATGCAGAGACAAATGTTACAAATAATAGGGCAGCCGCCAGTCGTATCAATTTCATTTCATATTCCTTTCATTGTTGAGTGGACAGTCGCTTTCAGCGCTTGTTAAAGGCCGTACTGTAATTCTTAGACCATGTCAAGGCGGGAAATTGGATAGGCTGGTGGCCTGCCCCAACGAGACCTTCTCGTCTCCGCGATCTCCGCGATCTCCGCGGTGAGATGCTATCATGCTCCCAACTTGACTTCCGGAGCAGCATTTATTAACTTGGACTTACGGGTAACACTGCAAAAATCTGACACAGGAGAGAGTTATGACCGAAAAATCCCAAGCTCAAGCTCGGCGGCCTATAGCCGCGACCTCCCTCATGAAGAATCTCATGGCAGATCATTTCCTCTCCCTGGACAGGGCCAAAAAGGAAGGAACATCCAAGGTGGCGTGGTGTACTTCGGTCGGCCCGGCGGAACTGCTCCATGCTATGGGGTTCCAGGTCTATTATCCGGAAAATCACGGCGCTCTGTTGGGCGCCACCAGAATGGCCACGGATTTTATTCCTGCGGCTAACGCCATCGGGTACTCGCCGGACATATGCTCCTATCTCACTTCCGATGTAGGCGCATACCTGAAAGGCTCAACTCCGCTGACAAAGGCTTACGGGATACAGTCAATCCCCAAAGCTGACGTGCTCGTCTACAACACCAATCAGTGTCGAGACGTCCAGGACTGGTTCTCTTTTTACGCGAGAGAATGGAACGTCCCTCTCATCGGTGTGCACACTCATCGTAACGTGGGATCTGTTGAGAGTTATCATATTGCGGACCTTGTCGAGCAGATGAAGGCTATGATCCCCACGCTGGAACAGGTTTCCGGCAATCGGTTCGATATGGATCGTCTGCGGGAAGTCGTGAGGCTCTCGTTGGAGTGCACAAAGCTCTGGCGCCAGGTACTGGAATATGGAGCGGTCAAACCCGCGCCTCTGACCTTCTTTGACGCGACCATACATATGGCGCCCGCGGTGGTCCTCAGAGGCTTGCCCGAAGCGGTCGAGTACTACAAAGTCCTGCTGAAAGAGCTTGATGAGCGTGTGGAGCAAAAAATCGAAGCGGTTCCGGGAGAGCGTCACAGGGTGTATTGGGATGGGATGCCGATCTGGGGAAAATTGAGAGACTTGAGCGAAATGTTCTTATCCCTGAAGACCAATGTCATTGCATCGACTTACTGTAACAGTTGGATTTTTGAGGCGTTCGATCCGGCCGAGCCATTCGAATCTATGGCCCGGGCGTACACGGAGCTGTTCATTGTCCGCGACGAATCGTACAAAGAAGCGTACATGGATCAGTGGATCAAGAATTTCCAAATAGACGGCGTGATCTATCATGACGCAAGGACCTGCCCCAATAATTCCAACAGCCGCTACAGCATGCCGCAACGGATGAGCGAGCGCCTGACGCTGCCGGTGCTGGTAATCAACGGCGATCTGAACGATCTGCGCTGCTATTCCGAAGAACAGGCCAAGACCAACATCGAGGCGTTTATAGAGCAGCTCGACGAAAAACGACAGTAACCATATTTTCACCGCGGAGTCCGCAGAGAGAAGATGGTCTTGGTAGGACAGGCTTCCAGCCTGTCTATTGAAAAATGACCGGCAAGATGCCGGTCCTACTCGCGGCCTCTGCGGTGAATTCCCGCTTTGAGGCAAAAAAATGACCACTGAATTGGCCGGCGGAGTCGATGTAGGCTCCTGCACCACCAAGGCCGTAATTGTAAATAATCAAAGGCAAATCTTAGGCAGCTCCGTCCTCTACTCCGGGACCGATTTCCAGGACGCCTCCGACCAAGCATGGAACGAATGCCTTCGACAGGCCGGTGTCAATAGTGAAGATATTACGGACGTGGTATCCACCGGATACGGCCGAAAGAGCGTCTCTTTCGCGACTTCGAACCTCACGGAAATTTCATGCCACGGTCGAGGTTGTTTGCACTTTTTCCCCGGTCCCATCACTGTGGTGGATATCGGCGGACAGGATAACAAGATCATTAAACTGGACGCCAAAGGCCAGCGGGTCAGTTTCAAGATGAATCGAAAATGCGCCGCGGGCACCGGCGCTTTTCTGGAAGAAATGGCCCTTCGACTTCGGCTGCCGCTCGAAGAATTGGATACATTAGCTCGGAACGCCGACGGTGAGGTTTCCCTGGGCAGTTATTGCACTGTATTCTCCGCTACCGAGGTCCTGGAGAAGATAAAGGCGGGCCATCCGGTGAATCGCATCGTGCGAGGTGTTTTCACCTCAGTGATGAAACGGGTCATGGAGATGGATACCCTCACGGATACAGTTGTGCTTACCGGCGGCGTGATCGAGCACAACCCGTTCCTGGCTGAACTGATTCAGCAGCAGACCCCGAATCCCATTCGTATCCCACCGCATCCTCAAATAACAGGCGCTCTGGGAGCGGCCCTTTATGCTTTGGACGGTTCCCGTTAAAGGACAACATTCGCTTATGCGGGGGTAGCTTTGTCGTTGCGAGGAATGCATGGTGAGACAGGCTTCCAGCCTGTCTATCGGAATGACCGGCAAGATGAAACTAACTCAAAATCAATGTCCTAGCGGCGCTATTTGTAGGGGCGGTTCGTGAACCGCCCGTAATCAAGGCGCTTCTCGAAGCGTCCCTACACAACTAATGCGACAGTCATTTATTGAGACATTCTCAAATGCCAATCCCACTGTTGGTTCTCTGCGGTGGGCTTTTTGATGGTATGGAGATTCCCCATGAGCCTGACAGCAAACGCTCTGACCGGTTTTATCGAAAAACAAATCTTTTTCCCCGACCCGTACCTTTATTGCACTCCGGCAGAAGAGGGGCTTGCGTACGAGGATTTGAGGTTCCAAACAAGTGACGGCGTGAGCCTCCACGGCTGGATCGTGCCGGCCCCATCGAGCCCCGCGCTCCTGCTCTTTTGCCACGGTAACGCAGGGAATATTTCTCACAGAGTCGATAATATCCGCAGACTGCATGACATTGGGCTTAGCGTCCTGATTTTCGATTACCGAGGCTACGGCCTCAGCAAGGGCCGAATCACCGAAGCCGGGTTTTATTTGGATGCGGAAGCCGCTTACGAGCTCGCCCGGAAGCACGCTGAAGCCGCGGGTCAGAAGTTGGTAATATTCGGCCGCTCTTTGGGTGGTATAGCCGCGGTGCATTTAGCGGCAACCCGCGCCTGTGAAGGAGTGATACTCGAATCAACCTTTACCCACATGGCAGCGATGGCCAGGGAGCACTTCCCGTTGCCTGTCCCGGAAAGCCTTCTGCGAGACAGACTGAATTCCCTGGATCGAATTGATCGCGTGACTGCTCCGGTTCTGTTTTTTCACGGAGACTGCGATGACATAGTCCCATTGCGTCTTGGACAAGAACTGTACGAAGCGACCAAGGCCCCGAAAGAGTTCGTGACTCTCGCCGGCGCCGGGCACAATGACACTTACATGGTCGGTGGCTCGGAATATTTTCGGAAATTCAGAAGCTTCATTGACAAACTGCCTTCGGCCGATTCCAATCGGAGGGCCTGAAGATGAACTCCAAAACCAAAGAAGTCGATCCGCAGATGTCGCAGATGGCCGCAGATTCAAGAGACCAACAAACCCACGCAATAATCGGCGCTGCGATGGAGGTTCACCGACAACTTGGTCCGGGGTTTTTGGAGGCTGTTTATCAGCAAGCCCTGGCGTTCGAGCTTTCGGCCCGGACCGTTCCATTTGTGCAGGAAGCAGAATTGCCGGTGTACTATAAGGGAGAGCTGCTGGCGTGCTCCTATCGTGCCGATTTTGTATGTTACGACGAAGTTATAGTCGAGTTAAAAGCTCTCAAAGCGATCACCGGGGTCGAAGAAGCCCAGGTATTAAATTATCTCAAGGCAACCGGTCTCGCCCGAGGACTGCTGTTGAACTTCGGCCGCTCTCGTCTTGAGTTCAAGCGTCTTGTGTTTTCTCATCTGCGTTCATCTGCGTCATCTGCGGATGCTACCAGGCTTTAAGTTGTTCATGCCATTCATTGAAGAACAGGAGCAGCCAGATCTTGTGCGCGTGATCGGCCCTTCCCGTTAGATGTTCCGTCCAAAGCTGTTCCACCGCGCTCCTGTCGAAAAAATTGTTCCGGGAATCCATAAGCCTCTGTTCGGCCCAATTCCTCAGGTCTCCTTTGAACCATCGGCCCAGAGGGACCTGGAACCCGTACTTGGACCTCTTGAGAATAGGCTCCGGCACGTATTGGCGGGCCACATCTCTGAGAATTCTTTTGGTGGTCATGCCTTTGAGCTTGAAATTGAGGGGCATTCGACAGGCTAGTTCGACTATTCGATAGTCCAGCAAAGGGCTGCGGACTTCCAGCGAATGGGCCATGCTCATGCGATCCGATTTGGTGAGTATGTCTTCAGCCAAATACGTGTACAGGTCCGTGAACATCATATGGCTTACCGGATCGAGTCCTACAAATTCTCGCGCCGCGGCAATCGCCGGGTCCGCATCCACGTGATAGTCTATTCCGGTGAGGCGCTGGGCTTCATTCAATGAAAAAGTTCTTGGGATGACCGCAAGAGGCTCTTCGCGCATGCGGCGGGACGCGTACGAGAATAGCTTGAGTTTCTTTGTGAAACTCGTCCCGTAATAGTCGGTGGTGGCCGGCAGCCGATCGATAAAAGGTTCGATAAGCCGCTCCTGAAGCAGCGCGGGCAAAGCATCATAGATGAGCTGTAAGCGCCGCGCCAGGTAACGCTCGTACCCTGCGAAAAGCTCATCTCCGCCGTCACCGCACAATGCGACAGTGACATGCCGCCGGGTTTGCTCGCATAAATGCCAGGTCGGTATGGCTGACGAATCACCGAACGGCTCCCCAAAGTGTCGTACCAGTTGCGAAAACACCTTCTCGATATCGTATTCCACCGGATAAGACCTGTGTTCCGTTCCGATGAAGGATGAAGCCATGTCGGACCAGGCGGATTCGTCATGGCTCGTGCCGGGGAAAGAAATGCTGAACGTTTTCACCTTCTGCGAATTGTTACGTTGCATCAGCGCGGTAATCAGAGTTGAATCCAAACCGCCGCTCAGAAACGAGCCCAAAGGAACATCCGAGATCAGACGCAGTTGGACGGAATCCGCGAGCAATTCTTCAAGCTGCTTTGTTTGGGCTCGATAATCCGGGACCTCCGACGGCATGGGCGGGGCCCAATATCGGCTGACATGCAGCCCGTTCGCGTCAAAAATCGCCATATGCGCGGCCGGGAGCTTGTTTATATGCCGAAAGATGGTGTGAGGCGCGGGAACGAAATCGTAAAGCAGATACTCGAAAAGCGCCTGGTCCCAAAGCTCCTTCGGTATCGCCGGGTCCCGGAGCAACGAAAAAAGCTCCGATGAAAAGCTGAGCCGACCGTCCTGATAACAATAATAAAGCGGCTTCTTGCCCATGCGGTCACGAGCTAGAAACAGGCGCTTCCGACGCTGGTCCCATATTGCGACGCTGAACATGCCGTTCAAATCATCCAGCATTGACTCCTGCTTTTCGAGATAAAGCTCGAGAACCACCTCGGTGTCGGATCGAGTCCGAAATTGATGACCAAGGCCCTCCAGTCGGGAGCGGATTTCCTGAAAATTGTATATTTCGCCGTTGAACACAAGAGCTGTCATGCCGTCCTGCGAAATCATGGGCTGCTTGGCCGATTCGGTGAGATCCAATATGGACAGGCGCCTGTGCCCGAAAATGCAGTCCGGGTACTCGTGAATTCCGCCGGTATCCGGTCCGCGATGGAGCAGGGCCTGAGTCATGGCTTCGACCGCGTGAGCGTCCGGATTTCCGGTGAGATCGACTATTCCGCAGATACCGCACATAGGTCCGGATGCTTCCTTATGAAACTTATTCCGTAATTAGCATTGTATTTCTTGACATTTGGCTCAATTTATGAAAGTCATATCTCGAAAAACGGCTGTAACACTCCGCAGCCACGGACCTTTATCCATCAATTCAGGGAGCGCTCATGCTGCAGGTCAGATGCCCGGAATGCGGATACCTCCAAACGCTATCCGAAGAAAGATTCTTATCCATATCCGATAATTTTCTCAACTGTCCGCACTGTAACGCCAAGGTCCCAAAGGAATGGACGCCTCAGCAAGAGGAATCAGTCCCGGAAGAGGTTCGTCACAAGATGCTAGCCTTTTCCAAGCGAATTCTCAACGGTCGAGATGTTCGCCTCGAAGTGGTATACGCCTTGGAATCGCTCGTGCGCCATTATGGCCCTGCGGAGGGGACCCACAAGGCCCTGGGGATAGGATATGCCCTGGTGGGGGAGCGCCGCAAAGCGGAAGAGTTCCTCACCCAATGTCTACAAGAGACGCCTGGAGACCCCGAGATACTTCATAGCTTGTTTGGCGTATTACTCGCGCAGAAGAAATTCAGAGACGCTGTGGACGTGGGGGTGACCCTCTTACAAACCGTAGGCTCGGCTGTTGACGACGAGGATGTGGCCGGACTGGCTATGGCGCTGATTGAAATAGGCGAAAAAGATGACGCCCAGGAGCTGTTGGATTCACATCCCGGCCTGGATCATCGAAATGCGGCTGTAAAACAGGTTCGTCGTGAGCTGGCGAGAGGATCCGGATCCGGGATTCTGGCGCTTTTCCGAGCTAGATCGCCGGTGCGATGGCTGAGAGAAGTGGCGCGCAGAGAAAGTGGTTCCAAATTGCCGCCTGCGTCGAAAAGCGCGGTCAAAGAAAGCGCCAAGAAGGGCGGTCACATTGCGCAACCGGCCAAGACCGACCAGGGGCCCGGAACTCGGAGACCGGTTACTCCTAAGCCGTCAGGAATTCAAGCGCTGGTGGAATATTGGATCTACAGTCCCGGAAATGAGATCCCGAAGTGGCAAGATATCAGAAGCGCGCTCGCGGGCCGGAAATCGCGCCAAGAAGAGACCGAACGCGCTTTGGTATTTCTGGATTTGTTTATCCAAAATAATTCCCTGGCCGTCGAGTACATCCGCAAGAGTGACGCTAAAGAGTTTTTTGAATATCCCGAAGAAATCATTCCCCATAATTCCAGAGAAGTAAATGAGGCTGACCGCAGGATTCTTCGGGATTCGACCATGATAGTTCGACTAAAGCTGTCTCTAGTGGATTTCTCAGGAACGAGTCATTTGAGTTTCATGGTTCGGTTGGTGGAAGCAGTCCGGTTCTTGACCGGGGGAGTGGTGCAAGACGCTGTATCCCACACTTTGTGGGGCACGGAAGCCTGGATGAAAATGGTAGAAAATCCCGCCACATTCCCGATAGAATCGCATGTTCAATTTGAAAGCGTGGATGAAGGCCAAGGGCGGCTTTGGCTCCACACGCACGGGATGCAAAAATTCGGTTTGAGTGACATGGAGATGGAGGAAGTCCCGGCTCAATTGGCCCACAGCGGTCGAGCGATGATGGTTCTGGCCGCGCAGGCCATGCTGTCCATGCGGGATCGCGGAAAAAATCTTCAGCCTCCGCTTGTGATTGCAGGAACACCGTTTCTTTTGGGATTGCAGAAGCGTCCAAGCGATGAGGAGGGACATTTCCCGGCAGGAAGTGTCAAATTAATTCCCTACAGCGCAAAGCATGATCCACAAGATCGGGAAACGATCGGGAAAATTCTCGAAGCGCTTGTCATGTACTTACCGGAAAATCTATGCAGCGGCCCAGGAAAAAGGGAGAGTGAACCAGAAACTACCCCGGAGCCTGATGGTTCGACCGGCTTAAAACAAAATCTGCTTAACGCTCACAAGAGAGCCAGACAAGAGCTGTCGATTTTCAAAAGAAGCTTTCAGCAGGCAGGACGCACGGACCCGCGTGTCCACGCGGTTAAGATCGGTTTTCCGGCGCAGGGTGGACAGCTCGAGTGGATGTGGGTCTCGCTGGACACCTGGCAAGGAGAATTTTTGGCCGGACATGTCGAAAATACCCCTGTCCTGCGTAAAGACCTAGAAAAAGGAAGCGTGATAAAAATAAGTGAAAGAGAAATTTTTGACTGGGTAATTATGCAGGAAGGCAAAGTGCTTCAGGGCGGTTACACTGAAAGAAATGTCGGATGACGCCTCCTGATAGTTATTGAATGACGCTGCTCTTTATCCCATAACCTGGGGCTTGCTCTGTCATTGCGAGGAGTGAAATCCCGCGTTCCGCGGGAAAGTTTGCTCCCGCTTCTTCGTTTTTGAAAATCGATTGTTTCTTTTGTTCCTCAAGATTCATGGAGTAGCTCCCACTAACTCGAGTATAGATCACGTTAGCGTCAGGATTTCAATTCAACGCAGGATCCTGAACGACACCACAACCAAGAAAGTCCCGTTAGGGACGACTGAGAAGTAATGTTTTTGGAAAAAACGGGCTCAGTCTTCCAGCTGGGACTCGACAACGAATCATTCCCGTCGCAACTACCCAGGAATGAACGGCCGTGAGCTACTGTCGGCTACGTCGTTGGGGCTCGAGTTGAAGCTCCATCAATCCACATACCTGCATCTTCCCGTCTTTCCCGCATGTGAACGCATCATTACCCTCTCCGGCCTGCCCCAAATTTTCTGAAAAAAATTTCGCGGGAATCTGGCGGCTAGTCGGTAATGCATTATAGACATTTGAGCGCCGGCCTAAAATCCGGAACCTGTTATTGAGGCTGTTTATAGACAATTTCCTTCGGCGCTCCTTGACTTCAGAGCAGAAGTGAGTAGACTATAACACTAAGGAATAGGGCTGTTCCGATCAGGATCCAATTTTGAAACGTTCAATCGCTCTTATTGTATGCTTCTGTTTGGTAGGCGTCACTGCCGCTCCGGGATTTGCTTTGCCCTGCTGCTGCAAGAAATTGAGCAAACCCGCCGTCGCCGAGAAAGCTAACACTTGCTGTAAGAGCAAACCTTCCCTTGATACCCCGTCCCATTCCAATAAAATGCGGTCCTGCTGCGCCCCGGCATCGTTGTCGGATTTACGTTCCGATCAATCATGCTGTTCCGGCAATACTATAAAAAAAGACTGCCCAATCTGCCGCTGCCTGGAGCAGATGCAAATTGTGGCGCTCTCAGGGACTGTAGTCCCCGAAATAAATATCCGAAATTCCCTAGGCATTCCAGTCGTCTCGGTTGTTTTTTCCTGTGCCGAGATAGCCCACATGTCCGCGCCTGTGGCCGATTCAGATTGCCGCGGCGCCCCCATCGGTCTTCGGACCTGTTCTCTCCGCTGTTAATCTCACCTTTCCAACAATCTTGACTTTTCTTTCGTAGTTTAACCCGAGCGATTCGGGGGAACTCCGGATCGCGCGCTGTTCCGTTATTACGTATCGATGATTATCTGACAGTTCAACGTCCCGGCAAGGGTTTGAACGTCATGAGAATTAATAGGAGTAGAAACATGTCTGCGGAAAGACAGATGAAGAAAATTGATCTTGAAACACTGGACCGGGAAGGTCGCAAGGTTTCCCTAGGCAAATTGCGCAAGGGAATTATAGCCTTGGTCGTTATTCTGGTCATTGCCGGAGGCGCATACGGGGCCTACCGGCTGGTGGCCGGCGAAGTGGTGGCATCGCGATTCACAGTGACCAAGATGTACTGCCCGGCCTGTGTCATCACTGTCACAAGAAGTAACTGAAAAGCTGCCCGGCGTTGTGCAGACCGACATAAGCCTGGCCGGCCAGGACGTGACGGTCAAATTCCGAAATAATCGGACCAGCCCCGATCAGATCAAAGGGGCAATAGTCAAGGCCGGCTATCCAACAATGTTGGACGGGACTTTTAAGCCTTCCGCCGGTGGAATCGACGATACCGTGGTGGCGAACGTCAACGGGAAACCGATATTCGGAGGGGATATGAAGATACCCATGACCGTTGATGACCCCAAAGTCTCGCCGATGAATCCGGAATCCGCCTTCTTTTCCGTCGTGGGCAAGGAAATTCTCCTTCAGGCTGCTGACGCCAAAACCATCGTCGTTCAGCCGTCCGAAATCGATGAAGAGATCGGAAATATCGCCAAGAAAAAGGGAATTTCGCCTGAAGAATTACTGCAGCAGGTCACTTCCAAGTTTGGTTCGCGGGAAAAGTACTTACAGATCGTAGCCCAAAGGCTGGCGCTGCGAAAGCTTTTGGACGAGTACGTTGTGCAAGGCGTTCAGGACAAGGAAGAAAGGACGCGCAAAACGCTCCAATGGGCCGGCGCTCTCTTCAAGGACTCGGACGTGAAAATACTTGATCCATCCATCAAGAACAAGGTGACCACTGTCGCAGGTCAGGAAGACTGGAAAATCATTCTGGCCGCGTATGGTTTCCGGTGAAACTGAATTGAAGAGCTTTTTGCTCCAGTAGCGCAGAAGTCGCAGTTCCCCAACTATATAAAAGAAAAGGAAAAAGATTATGAAATACAGAAGATTCAATATCCGATTTTTAGCGCCCATCGCCCTGACGGCCTTAGCAATTCTCGTGATAATGTTCATCACCGTTCCCGGGGCATTGGCCTGGAATTTCTCTGTGCCTACCCAAGAAGTCAAGCCCTCAAATGGAGTCTTTGCGTTTCCTGTCAGTGGCTTTCAGGACGGGAAAGCGAAATATTTCCAGTTCAGTCCCGTCGCCTAACCAGAAAATTCGGTTTTTCGTGGTCAAAAGCACCGATGGAGTCATCCGTGCCGCTTTTGATGCGTGCGACGTCTGTTGGCGCGCAAAGAAAGGTTACGTTCAGCAGGGAAATGAGATGATTTGCGTCAACTGCGGCCTCAAGTTCCGCACCGACAAGGTCAATGAAGTTACTGGAGGCTGCAATCCTGGCGCCCTGAAGAGGACCGTCCAGGACGGCAACGTAATCATCACTCAGCAAGATGTAATGTCCGGACTGCGGTTCTTTCAGTAGGAGGTTATCATGAAACTTCGCGACATCGCCTTAAATAATCTGCGGCGTAGGAAAGCTAAGGTCTTCTTTCTAGTTGTGGGTCTGTTGGTCGGAGTCGCCGCTGTTGTAGCGCTCTTGACTACCACCAGCACCTTGGAAGAAGACATTGCTCATAAAATGGATGAGTTCGGGGCAAACATAATAATAACTCCCAGGTCCGAGGGATTGTCGCTTACATACGGCGGCTTGAATCTGGGAGGACTCTCATTCGACACGAAAGAAATCTCCCAGGAAGACGTGGCCAAAATCAGCACAATTGCCATGGCTGCCAATCTCAGGATAATAAGCCCCAAGTTTTTTGCGGTCTTTGAAAAGCAAGATCAAAAAGCTTTAGTCGTGGGAGTAGATTTCGGCGAAGAGTTGTCGCTGAAGAAGTGGTGGAAAATTAACGGCCAAGCGCCCTCATCCCCTAACGACATCATCCTGGGTAAAGAAGCCGCGGACCGGTTCTCGTTGAATAGCGGTTCATCCCTGGAAATAAACGGCAAGAAATTCTTCGTGGCAGGGATCCTGGAGCCCACAGGTTCGCAGGATGACAATCTTTTCTTCATGGCGCTCCCCGTGGCCCAGCACGTTTTCGGTAAACAAGGGAAAATAGGCATGGTCGAGGTAGCGGCTCTTTGCAAGAACTGCCCTATTTCGGACATAGTTAGTCAGATAGCAGAAAAAATGCCCACAGCGAAGGTTACCGCGGTACAGCAAGTCGTTGCCGGACGCATGGATACCTTGCACAGTTTCCGTAAATTCTCTCTTGGTATTTCAGGCTTGGTCCTGCTGGTGGGCTCTATGGTCGTTTTTGTAACAATGATGGCCAGCGTAACCGAGCGCACGAGAGAAATCGGTATATTCAGCGCAATCGGATTCCGAAGGACCCACATAATGAAGATTATTCTGTTGGAAGCCGTTGTCGTGTCACTGTTGGCCGGGATCGCCGGGTATCTCGTCGGAATCGGAACCACTCAAGTGCTTTGCTCTCATTCCTGACCGAGGAAATGCCCCATTTTTCTATCGATCCTTTTGTGGCTGCGGGAGCGGTCTTTCTGGCAGTGTTGATAGGCATGTTGGCCTCGATCTACCCCGCCATGACTGCATCCAGGATGGATCCCAGTGAAGCTCTGCGGACTTTATAAGGAGATTGCTCAATGAGTTACATCGTAGCAAATCAAGTTGTGAAGGAATTCGGCAAAGGTGACGGCAAAGTGACGGCTGTCCGAGGAATCAATCTTTCCATCGAGCAGGGCGAATTTATATCCATCATGGGAGAATCGGGCGCGGGCAAGAGCACACTGCTTTCCATGTTGGGAGGCCTGCTGAGCCCTACAAACGGCGAAATCCTGATTGGAGGAATCGACATATACAAACTGAGCACGGACAAACGCGCGGATTTCCGGCGTGAGTTCATGGGCTTTATTTTTCAATCGTTTCAGCTCATTCCTTATTTGAATGTCCTGGAAAACGTTCAACTCCCATTGGCGGTGACCCACCATTCCGAAGCGGACAAGAAGTCTCTGGCCATGGCGGCCCTGGAGAGGGTCGGTTTGAAGGACAAGGCCCATCGACTGCCCAACGAGGTCTCCGGAGGCGAGCAGGAACGGGTTGCTATCGCAAGAGCTGTGGTCAACGAGCCGCCCATACTTTTCGCAGATGAGCCTACCGGAAATCTTGATTCCCGGAACTCTTCGGAAGTGATGAATCTGCTGACACGACTCAACTCGGAGGGTCAGACGATAGTCATGGTGACCCACAGCAGGAAGAACGCAGACTACAGCCACAGGCTCGTCGAGGTCGCGGATGGAACGCTTTTGGAGCGCCAAATTATGCGTGCGGTAGTGTGAATTAAAAGGACTGCCACTCAGAGGACAATAACGTCGCCTCTATTTGAACAAGGAGAAATCGTATGAAAACAATAGCTTTAATGAGCTTGGTTATACTGACCGGGCTGCTCTTAGTCCCCACGAGTCAGGCTGCGCCCAGCTGCTGCGATCCAAACCAGGCCCAAGGCCGACCCGGCATGTTCCCGTCTGCGCCAGGGGTGGGCGGCGCCTTTCCGGTAGCCCCGAAGAGCCCCTACGTACAGCCTGTGCCGTCAAACTACGCGGGCCACGGCTCCTGGACCTCGGAATATACTGACATCTCAGCCGTCCGACCACCGTACTACCGTGGGCCGGTCATTCCGGTGCAAGCCATTTCGGTGAATCCGCCGGTTGCTCCCGTGGCCGCCGCTCCCGGGCCGTGCGCATGCGGTGGCCGATTTGAAGCCGCCGCTCCGGCGCCGAGCGGGAATTGCTGTAGCGGCCGCGGACTCAATGTGCCGAGGCAGGTGGTAATACCTTCTGAGTCAGCCCCGAGTTGCTGTGCGGGCCGGGTCAACCCCGCCGCGCCCGTCTCGAGTTGCTGCGCCGGCAAGGTCAAGGCCGCAGCGCCTGCTCGAGCACGCCAGGTCAAGGCAGCCGCTCCGGTCCCGAATTGCTGCGCAGTCGGGCCCAAAACCGCGGGGTCCGTGCCGCAATTTACCAAAGGCGCACGCAACGCGCCGTATTCATACTTGCCGTTGCACGCCCAACCCGCGGCAATTCCGGCAGGCTTTCAGTCAAACATGGCTTCCGCAATGCAGGTCCCGTCGAGTGGAGCGCCGGCATTGCGATTTGGGAGCCTCTGGTAAGCAGAAAGAAGTGGTGAAGCATGGTTCACTCCTCGCGGACGAAGTTCGCGAACGGAGCGAACCGCTTCCACAATGAATCAACATGTAACGAAAGTCCCGGCCGCTGTTGAAGGAAGTATTGACGTTGAACAATCAGAACACAACTTATTCTTGGAGTAGAACTCCCCGGCGCGCCCTCTTTCCGAAGATTATTTTCCCGCAGACGGTAACCGTTTCCCGAGAATTGGCTCCTGCGGACGTTATCGCCTCTTTGACTGCGAGGTGCAGATCATGAATTCGCGCGATTTTAGAGATTTGTTATCCACGGGCCGCGGAAAAACGGTCCTCGTTGTGGGCCTTATCATTGCGGCGTTCGCTCTAGGGCATTATTGGCCGACCGGCGAGGAACCCAAACCTACGTCAGTCCTACAGGAAGCCCCGTCAGTGGATCAACACGACCATGCATCGGACAAGGCCACGAAAGAGGCTAAGAAGCCCACTCTTTGGACCTGCTCAATGCACCCGCAGATTAAACTTCCTCATCCCGGGAAGTGCCCCATCTGCTTTATGGATCTTATTCCTCTTGAGACGGGCGGGGTCCAGTCAGACGTAAGCGCTGGCGCAATACTCTATGTCGAATGCCGCCAAAAAGTTGGCTGAGGTCGAAACCGCAGAGGCCAAGAGGGAGCGGGCCAAAGTAATTATGCGAATGGTGGGGATGGTAGTTGAGGCCGAGCCCAGGGTAGCGGCCCTTGTGTCCCGGGTGGACGGCCGACTGGACGAGGTCTACATTAATTTCACAGGGGAGCAGGTCGTCAAGGGCCAGCCTATGGTCAAGATCTGGAGCCCGACGCTGATCAAGTCGGAGGTCGAACTCTTTGAAACGCTTCGAGGGGGTGAAGGAAACGATCCATCCATGATCAAGGGATCTGAGGAAAAGCTGATCCAATATGGCCTTACGCAGGATCAGGTTGAAGAAATAAAGAAAAACCAAAAACCGGACTTGTACATAACTCTCCGTGCCCCCATTACCGGGGTAGTCACCCAGAAGTTGGCAAACCTCGGCCAATTCGTAAAAGAAGGGCAGGAAATGTACATGATCAACGATCTCTCTGCTGTATGGGTCAAAATGGACGCTTACGAGAGTGATCTGCCGTGGATCAGGTACGGTCAGGATGTCGTATTTACGACTCCGGCTGCGCCGGGACGGAAGTTTTCCGGCAAAGTATTGTTCGTAGATCCCATGCTGGATACGAAGACTCGCACGGTGAAGGTTCGCGTGGAAGCGGACAATTCCGATCTGACATTGAGGCCGGGAATGTTCGTTACAGCGGAACTTGAAGCCGAAGTAGACGCCCAGGGTCATGTGATCAAGAGAGAATGGGCGGGCAAATACATCTGCCCGTTCCATCCGTCCGATAATCCTAGCTCGGAGCCCGGGATCTGCCCTGATAGCAAGATGCCGCTGAGGCCCGCTTCCGCGTACGGCTATGCCGACATCAAAGATCCGGAATTGCCTCTGGTGATACCCGCGTCGGCCCCTCTGATAACCGGCAAGAGAGCGATAGTCTATGTGGAGGTCCCAAATTCAGACGAGCCCACTTACGAGCTGAGGGAAGTAGAACTCGGTCCGCGGGCCGGTGACAAGTACGTCGTGTACAAGGGACTAAAAGAAGGGGAGAAGGTCGTTTCCAGAGGCAATTTCAAAATTGACAGCGCGATGCAAATAGTCGGTAAGCCCAGTATGATGCATCCGCCTGAGAAAAAGGAAACCAAAGAAACTCCGGCGGCGGAAGAAGAAATAATCGAGAAGACAAGCGCCCCTATCGAGTTCTTACAACAGTTGACTCCCGCTATAAAGGAATACCTGAGTCTCAAAGACGCTCTGGTGGAAGAAAACAGCGAACTGGCCACCGACAAAGCCAAAAGTCTGGATGCGTCGTTAAGTGGAGTGAAGACGGACCTGCTGGATCCCAAAGCCAAAGAATCCTGGAATAAGCTTTCGGAGAAGATGCTCAAAGATCTCAAGAAGATCTCTGAGAACGTGGACGTACAAATCCAGCGACAGGCATTCGACCCGTTTTCCGAGTCATTCGCGCGGACCATTATGGGCTTCCGGCACGTCATGCCTCAGCCTCTGTTCTTGTACCACTGCCCTATGGCCTTTGATCAGAAGGGCGCTTACTGGATAGAGGACAGCAAGGAAATCAAGAATCCGTACTTTGGTCGTAAACCTTTTAAGGGTCAGGACATGTTCAAGTGCGGAACACTGGAAGAAACCATACCTCCTGAAGGCCCGGCGAAAGCATCCGCCGAAAAGAGTCAAGAAAAAGTTCCTGGGGATGAGAAATCTGAAAAGGCGCCGGAATCTAAACCGGACGCCAAGGATTCGGCAAAGGGCGAAGAGGGGCATAACCACAGCTCTCAGCCCGATCGCGAGGGGGAAGCAAAATGAAGACCCCCAAGCAAGACACGCAGGTTACTCACAGTTCCCCCATTGGGGATACGTTTTTCGCCAGGTTCATGGGCTTTTGGATCCAACAGAAGCTTCTAATGGTGTATGATACTTGTTGGAACCGTTCTTTACGGGTTGATGGTGGCCCCTTTTGACTGGCAGATCCCCGGCTCTGCCAAGGAATCCCGTGCCGGTAGACGCTATCCCCGACATCGGAGAAAACCAACAAATAGTTTTCACTGAATGGGCAGGACGTTCGCCCAAGGACATTGAGGACCAAATCACATACCCTTTGACTGTCTCCCTATTGGGCGTACCGGGGGTCAAGACCATCCGGAGCAACTCATTCTTCGGGTTTTCCACCATTTACATAATCTTCAAGGAGGATGTCGAGTTCTACTGGTCTCGTTCTCGCATTCTCGAGAAGCTTAATTCCCTCCCCGCCGGCACTCTACCCGAACAGGTGCAGCCCACACTGGGACCGGACGCAACGGCTCTGGGCCAGGTTTTCTGGTACACAGTGGAAGGGGAAGGCTTCGGCTTGGACGAACTGAGGACTGTTCAGGATTTCACTGTTCGATATGCTTTGCAGTCCGCCGGCGGTGTAAGCGAGGTTGCTTCCATCGGCGGTTACGTCAAAGAATATCAGATAGACATCAATCCGGATGCCATGAGGGCTCACAGCATAACTCTCCCGATGATTTTTGACGCTGTAAGACTTGCTAACCGAGATGTCGGCGCGGGGACGATTGAGGTGAACCGCGCGGAGTACACGATACGGGGACTCGGTTTCATTCGTTCCGTCGAAGATGTGGAAAACGCAGTCGTCAAAATGACTAATAACGTTCCACTTTATGTCAAAGATGTGGCCACTGTATCTTTGGGTCCGGAAATGCGACGTGGGGCGCTGGACAAAGAGGGCGCCGAGGTAGTGGGCGGCGTTGTGCTGGTGAGATTCGGCGAAAATCCTCTTCAGGCCATAAAAAACGTCAAGGAACGAATCAAGCAGATCGCCCCGGGCTTGCCCACCAAGGTACTTCCGGACGGCAGGGTCTCGCAAGTAAAAATCGTGCCCTTCTACGATCGCACCCACCTGATTTATGAGACCTTGGATACTCTCAGAAGGGCCCTCGGTGAAGAAACACTGGTAACGATAATCGTCGTTATTGTCATGGTTAGTCACCTAGTGAGTTCCGCCCTGATTTCCATGATATTACCTCTCGCTATTCTGGGCACGTTTATAGTGATGAAAGCGGTTGGAATTGAGGCCAATATCATGGCGCTGACCGGAATCGCCATAGCGATCGGCGTCATGGTGGACATGGGGATCATCCTTTGTGAAAACATTTTGAGGCATATGGACGAGGAGAAGGGGGAGCATTCCGCAAAAAGTATGTTCCGAATTGTCCGGGATGCATCTGCGGAGGTTGGGGGCGCGGTAATAACCTCATCACTCACCACCATCATCTCATTTCTTCCCGTGTTTACCTTGACCGGCGCTGAGGGGAAGCTGTTCAAGCCGGTCGCCTATACCAAAACGTTCGCAGTTGGCGCTGCCCTGGTTCTCGCGCTGGCTATAATACCGCCGGTGGCCCACGTGCTGTTCTCGCCGAGGACTTGGCGACGCAACACCCTCCTTGTTTTCAACATCGTAATAGCGGTAATCGGAATCTGGCTTGGCGTAACGCTTTCCTGGTGGGTCGGAGCGGCAGTGTTATTTCTGGGAGCTTACAGACTTGCCCGTCAGTTTATGCCTGAGACATATTCCGAGAAAGCGCCCACTGCGCTTAATTGGATCGCTCTAGCTTTTTTTGTCGTCTTGCTCTCAGAGCATTGGTTGCCACTCGGACCCTCCGCGGGTCTCATCCGTAACGTGATTTTCTGCTCGGGAATAATTTTTGGGTTGTTAGGCATACGAAAAATTGTCACTCACTATTACACCTCGATTTTGCGGTGGACCCTAGCTCATAAAGCCAAGTTCCTGGCTCTCCCGCTTTGTCTGGCGCTCTTCGGCGCGACCGTTTGGCTCGGATTCGATACTGTTTTCAGTTTCATCCCATGGACCGTGAAGAAGGTAGCAGTGTGGGACAAACCGGTGGCGACAGCTCAGCATGTTCACGTGCCTGAGATTAAAACCGATGCTGCGCCCTCCACCCCAATCCCTGAGGGGCGAGATCCCGTACGCCAGACCTGGCTATGGTCCAAGCTGACCCATGCGTTTCCCGGTTTGGGCAAGGAATTCATGCCTGATCTGGACGAAGGTTCTTTCTTGTACATGCCGGGCACCATGCCGCATGCGGGCATCGGTGAAGCCCTGGACGTGATTCAAACTCAGGACAAGGCCATCAGGGCCATACCGGAGGTAGAATCCGTGGTAGGCAAAATCGGCAGAGTCGAAAGCGCTCTGGACCCGGCTCCTCTCTCCATGATTGAAACAGTGATCAATTACGTGCCTGAGTACAAAATCGATCCGGAAACCGGCGAGCGGGTAATGGACCCTAAAACGGGCAAGCCGATTAGAAACTGGAGACCGCAAATCAAATCGTCCGCGGATATCTGGAAGGAGATCCTGAAAGCAGCGAGCTTGCCTGGAACTACTTCAGCGCCGAAACTCCAACCGATAGCCGCTCGGGTCGTGATGCTACAGAGCGGGATGAGGGCCGCCATGGGAGTGAAAGTGCGCGGAAAGAGTCTCTCTGATGTAGAGAAGGTCGGCATGGAAATCGAGAAATTCCTCAAGGAAGTTCCCTCGATAGAGCCGTCTTCAGTGATCGCGGACCGAGTGATCGGGAATCCGTATCTTGAAATCGAAATAGACCGCAAAGCCATTGCCCGATACGGCATTAAAATCCAGGACGTGCAGGACGTCATCGAGATAGCCATCGGCGGCAAGCGCCTTACGACCACAGTAGAAGGTAGGGAGCGTTATCCTGTGCGGGTTCGATATCAGAGAGAGTTGCGGGATTCCCTTGAGGCCCTCCAGAATATACTGGTTTCGGGCGCCGATGGAGTCCAGGTTCCGCTGAAACTCTTGGCCACTATCAAATACACCCCTGGCCCTATGACGATCAAAAGCGAAGACACTTTTCTCGTAAGTTATGTGCTCTTCGACAAGAAGCCGGGCAAAGCCGAGGTGAACGTTGTAGAAGCAGCGGACAAATATTTGCAGTACAAGATTAAGACAGGTGAACTGAAGCTTCCGGCCGGGTCTTCATACATGTTTGCCGGCTCGTACGAGAATCAGGTTCGATCCGAACAGACACTTCGGCTTGTGATCCCAATAGCGCTTGCCTTGATCTTTTTGGTTCTCTACGTCCAGTTTCACTCGGTCCCCACCTCGCTGAACGTGTTCTCCGGGATCTTTGTGGCCTGGTCCGGCGGCTTCTTGATGCTCTGGCTTTATTCTCAGCCTTGGTTCATGCATTTCGACGTCTTTGGGGTCAGTATGCGAGACCTCTTTCAGGTGAGACCATACAACCTCAGTGTGGCGGTTTGGGTCGGGTTTCTAGCCCTTTTCGGGATCGCCACCAATGACGGTGTGATCATGCAAACCTATCAGGATCAGGTTTTCGCCTCCCGGACCTTCCATTCAGTGGATGAGATAAGAGAAGCCGTGGTTGAGGCCGGAATGAAGAGGGTCAGGCCCGCTCTCATGACTACTGCCACCGCCGTGCTTGCTTTGATTCCTGTGTTGACCTCTCAGGGCAAAGGCGCTGATGTTGCGGTCCCCATGGCATTGCCACTCTTCGGTGGAATGACCATTGATATAATAACGATTTATGTAGTTCCCAACATTTACTGCCTCATCAAGGAAATTGAATTCAAGAGGCAATCTCGAATCATCAATTAACTGAAAGGAGCTTTGAGATGTCACCAAATTTTAGGATTTTGTTGATTCCCGCGCTCGTTTTCGCCTGCGTCATCTGGATGGCGGGCAACGCAACAGCCAAGGTGATGGATCTTCCGGATGGTTCCAAATTGGACACTTCGACCGAATGCCCCATCTGTCACATGAGCACGAACACGGTGTTCCAGGACCGGCGGCCGTGGTCTTCAAGGACGGCAAAGTGGTCGGCTTTGACGGGGCCGGGGACATGTTCCGGTACGTCCTCGAACCGGCAAAGTACGAATTTGATGCTGGAAACATCAAGAACGTTTATGTGACGGATTACACCACTAAGAAATTCTTGGACGCGAAAAGCGCGTTCTATGTCCTGGAAAGCGATGTCCAAGCCTCAATGGGCTCGGAAGTGGTTCCATTCTCCAAGAAAGAAGACGCTGAGAAATTTAAAACCGAACATAAGGGCGAGAAGATTGTCCCATATTCGGAAGTAACTGCGGAAGCCTTGAAGCCGAAGAAAAAGATGTTGAAAATGATGCCGGATGCGGGCCACGGCTCCATGCCCATGAACATGCCCAAGCATTAGAGAAAGAACCGTCAGAGGGGAACTTAATTTTCAGAAGAGTTCCCCCCGCGGACTTGCTTTTAATGTGTTACTGCGGTAACGAACTGTCTGCCGTTCACCACTCCGTGAATTGGCCGAGAATAAGAGTAGGAGCAGAATTGACTCAACAGAATCTAATCAAGAATATCCCGTTTTCGGAACCGTATGTATTGACGGATCTCGTCGATTACTCTGAAGGAAAAGTTGTCAGTAGAACTCTGGCGCAGACCGAGAGCATCAGCTTGACACTTTTCGCGTTTGATGAAGGTGAAGGGCTGAGCACACACTCGGCGTCTGGTGATGCGCTGGTCCAGGTCCTCGACGGAGAGGTCTTGCTCACTATCGGCGGTAAAGAGGTGGTAGCAAAAACGGGAGAAGTAGTGGTCATGCCTGTGGATGTTCCGCACTCGGTTCAAGCGACCAAGCGGTTCAAAATGCTGCTGACTTTGATCAAGAAAGGTAAAGCTTAGAGCGCCCTCCCGACAGGGCAAACCCGTCGCAGGCCTCTTTCGGGCCATATCGTTGTCAGCGCCGGGGCTCTTGTACAGAGAGTGATTCATTAGATGATTTTTTCATTGCAGAAACGTTTTGTTCTTTTACTGCTCCTGCCCGTAGCGCTGATATTGGTGCTGGTGGGTGTGGCAGGATTCTTTTATGCGAGGGAGTATCTTCTCCAACAATGGAGGGACATTGCTCGGCTTGAACTCGAAAAAACCGCTCATGTTATAAGCATGAAACTGGACGAGAAACTGGAACTTATTAATCTTATAGCAAAATCAGAAAACATTCCGGACCATTACATAACCCAGGCTTACCTAATCCAGCAGTTGGCTCAGAAAGAGGGAGTTCTTTTTGTAGATATCGAAAACGGGAAGCCCCAGACAAATGTATCACAGAGAGGTTCGTCCACTGAAACCCAGGCCTGAAAGCGATCTTGTTGAAGGGCTGTACGTAATGGAAGTCTGTGAAGAATTCGGATTTTGCGCCCCGACCACCGATCCGTACGCGCTGGACAGGACCTTGAGAATAATAAAGCCGATAGAAGATGAAAACACAGGCGCGACCAAAAAACTGCTAGTACGTATCAGCTTCAATTCCTTTATGGAACCCATAAAGAAAATGGTTCACACTGAAGGCAGCAGCGCTTGCCTTGTTACGAGCACGGGACAGTTGCTGGCTCATACTGACAAGTCAATGTCATCCAGGAGAATGCTGGGAGAAACTGGCGATCCGGTGGAAAAACAGGTGCTCAAAGGAAATTCGTAAGAAAGCCTTTGGCACCGTGTTTGGACAAGGGCATCCGCCGGACGTTGTCGCGGGTTTTTACAAAATTCCTTCAGTGAACTGGTACATAGTTCTCTATTTGAAGGGTTCAGAGGTACTGCGGCCGATAATTGAGTTCCGGTTTTATTACGCTATTGCCGGAATGGTGGCCTTATTAGTTATTCTGATCCTTATTCGAGAAACAACCCGATCAGTGGGTAGCTCCATCGCGGATATTTCGGCAGCGGCCGCCAAAGTCAGCACTGGCGACTACAGTGGGAAGCTGTCTGAAGACAGATCCGACGAAATAGGAGAACTGAAGCGTAATTTTAATATCATGATGGAAGGTCTTGAGCGCCGAGACCTGATTGAGCAGACGTTCGGACGTTATGTGGACAAGAAAATTGCTGAAGAATTGATGAACAAACCTGGAGCGCTGCGCCTTGGCGGAGAAACCCGCACAGTGACGATAATGATGTCCGACTTGCGGGATTTCACCTCGAAAACAGAAAGACTCCAGCCTGAGCAAGTCATCAAAATGCTCAACAGATATTTCTCCAGGATGATTGCCGTAATCGAACGATACAGGGGCATTATTGTGGATTTCTATGGAGATTCAATTTTGGTCTTCTTTAACGGCGCCGGGACCGATCTGGAAACTAGGGCCATGGCGGCGGTAAATTGCGCCTTGGAAATGCAGCGAGAGATGCAGGGCTTTCAAAGAGAGAATGCCGCTCTGGGACTGCCCGAATTGTCTATGGGTATCGGGATTCACACGGGCGAAGTCATTGTGGGCAACATAGGAACAGAAAGCCGGGCAAAATACGGAATTGTTGGGGCGCCGGTGAATCTGACTGATCGAATTCAAGCCGTGGCCGGATATGGTAGAGTCGTTATTTCCGAGGCTACCTACAATACAATTTCGACGTGCGTAAATGTCTCCGACCAATTTGTGGTCTGTCTCAAAGGAGTGGAAGAAAACCAAAAGCTGTATGAGGTCGAATCCGTTATACCTGAATGCTCCCAGGTCGCGTTAGGATAAAGGTCTGCTCACGCCGTTCCCGCCAGCCCTCTGCCCTTACAAACCGATAGAACCAGCGCAATATGGGCCGGTCTGTAGCATCCGGTCCTAAGAACTGTGAAACAATTGGGCGCGGCTGACCAGGAAGTCAGTCAGCTCTTCCCGCATCAATCCTATTCCTGGCGCTCGTTACCTTGTCTTAGCAAAAATCGACTACGATGTAACGTTCAGGTCCCTAGCATGACCAAATCCTTTCGATGATGAACCTATTTGATTATCTCTCACCATACCATTCGTAACTATTCGAGTGAATCACCTAGCTCGTCTTTAATAACGTGTTCGGATGAACGGCAAATATTGCAGACCTTGTTGAAGATCCGGGCTATCGGTCTCACTGGTAACGCCCCCTCCCCTTCAACGCGGGTGGCGCATCAGATGGTCTTTTCTCTACAGCGACGTTTCCTTCTTTTGCTTCTACTTCCCGTAGCGCTGATCCTCATTCTGGCGGGCGTCTCGGGCTTTTTTTACTCCAAAGACTATCTCCTTAAACAATCTCTCAAACAATGGAAGGAAGTCGCGCTTGTTATTGAAAAGGCCGCCCACACTATAGACATGCAACTAAACGACAAACTGAAACTCATTAACCTCATAGCAAAGTCCGACAGTATCCCTTCAGACAACTTAACCCAGGCCTACCTAATTCAGCAGTTGGCCCGACAGGAAGGCGTCCTTTTTGTGGACATTGAAAACGAGACGAGTGTCGAGGCTGAATCATCGAATGGCGGCGTCTCCCGTCGAACTGAGATCGATAGCGGTCCGGTTGACGGATTGTGTGTGAGGGATGTCAGTGGAGAATCGGAATTGTGTGTCCCCACTACAGACCCCGACGCCCCGGACAGGACTTTGAGAATAACGAGGTCAATGGGAGACGATAGTCCCGGAAGGTCCAGGAAGTTGCTTGTACGTGTCAGTTTTGATTCCGTTATAGGACCAATCAAGAAGATGCTTAACACGGAAGGCAGTAGCGCTTATCTGGTTACGGACACGGGACAAATCTTAGCTCATACTGATAAATCAATCTCATCCGGAAGGGTCCTTGGAGAAACAGGCGATTCTCTCGAGAAGAAGGTCCTGGAGGAAATTCGTAATAAGCCTTTCGGCACGGTTTTGGGGGATGGACATCCTCCTGAGTATATTGCAGGCTTCTATAAGATCCCCTCAATAAACTGGCGCATAGTGCTGTTCTCCAAGGGTCGAGCAGTGCTCCGACCGATTATCGACTTCCGATTCTACTATTCTATAGCCGGCATAGTCGCCTTGTCAGTCATTCTGATTCTTATTAGGACAACGACCCGTTCGGTGGCGAGCGCCATCTCGGATATCAGGGCGGCCGCCGCCAAGGTCAGTACCGGAGACTACGACGTAGAGCTGTCTGAGGACCGATCCGACGAGATTGGCGAACTGAAGCGGAGCTTTAACGTCATGATAGACGGCCTCAAGCAGCGAGACCTGATTGAGCGGACCTTCGGGCGTTACGTGGATAAGAAAGTGGCCGAAGAATTGATGAGCAAACCAGAGGCGCTGCGGCTCGGTGGAGAAAAACGCACGGTAACCATAATGATGTCGGATTTGAGAGATTTCACCGCAAAATCGGAACGGCTTCAGCCTGAGCATGTCATTAAGATGCTGAATAGCTATTTCGCCCGAATGATAGCTGTAATAGAGAGGCATCGAGGCATAGTTGTCGATTTTTATGGCGATTCTATTCTTGTCTTTTTCAACGGAACGGACGCCGATGTCTCCGACAGGGCCACAGATGCAGTGAAATGCGCAATGGAAATGCAGCAAGAAATGAAAAGTTTTCGAACTGAGAATATCAGTCTTGGCCTGCCGGAGATGTCAATGGGGATCGGGATCCATACCGGCGAAGTAATTGTCGGCAATATCGGGACGGAAAGCCGGGCAAAATACGGTATCGTGGGCTCTCCCGTGAATCTCACCGATCGAATTCAGCACGTGGCCGGATATGGTAGGGTCGTTATTTCCGAAGCCACATACAAGCGGTCTCGGCCAACATAAATGTCTCCGATGAATTTGTGGTTCGTCTCAAAGGGGTGGAAGAAGACCAAAAGTTGTACGAGGTCGAATCGGTAATTCCTGAGTGCGCTAACGTTGCGTTAGGATAATAGCCGTCGGTAGCCCAGTTGTCGTGTTCTCAAAAAATAATACCTGCGTATCCCACAAAACTGGAGCCCGGCATGATGTCATAACTGGTGTAGTATTCGAGGAGTTTTCCCGCCTTGACCCCGTTCCTGGCGGCGCTCTCCATTACCGAAGCGATGGGACCCGCAGAACATGTATTGCGCTTGGCCCGCGCATCCTCAAGCAGGCCCTGGGTGTCCATATCTATGGCTTTCCGAATCAAAGAACCATCGTTTTCATTCTTGACCCACTTTACCGCGGACGCTCCGGTCCCATGCGGGATAAATCCGTAGTTAGGGCCGTAATGCGTAAGGTCCGCGGATCCCAAAAAAATGGCGGTCAAGTTCCGCGATTTGAGGAGATCGTCCACGGCGGCCGCAAGCTGGACAGCTTTTTCCGATGAAGGCGAGTGAAACGCAATCAAAGGCGCGTTGTGAAAAAAACGCCGTATCATCGGAAGCTGAACCTCAACGGTATTGTCCTCGAATCCGCGAGGCGGCGCTATGGCGTGACCCTTGGCGATCAACTCTCGGGCCGCCTCGGAATCCATGGATTGCGCTCCCAGGGGAGTTTCCCAAGCGTCCTCGGTGTATACTATGGGGTCGGCGGCCGCCGCTCAGGTGTCCGCCGTAAATCACGACTCGATCGGGGTCGCTGACCTGCCGAAAGAACGCTCATCACGCGGGCCGCAAGCCGGCCCGAAAAATACCAGCCCGCGTGAGGGATCACACCGCCTATCCAGCTCCCTTCCGGCGGAATGAACCCCTGGAGGAAATTGTCTATCTCAAGATTGCACTCACTGGCTGAATCAGGGTACCAGCCACTGGGCAGGGACCTGCTCCGTACGTTCATGGCGCTTTCCCCCTAGTTCTCGAATCCGGGCTCTTTTGCTTCCCTTGCTTCAGACTATTATCTTGATTCCTCGGCTGGCTGCTCGTTTGCCGGCCCAGTCCATCAGGTTTGCCGGCGGCTCATCTCGCCCTGTTTCCGGTTTGGGGATCAGGCTGATGGCCTCCGTAGGGCACGTCCCCGTGCAGACACCGCAGCCGATACATCGCTCAGGCAGCACTTTATATGAACCATTTTCCTCAGTTATAGCCTTCATCGGGCACCGTTCATCAGCGCATACTCCACACGCGGCGCATTCATCCTGGTCAATTTGAGCGACAAAATTGCTTTTGGCCATCAGATATGGGGCTTTGAAGTATTTTACTCCGCGGAGGACGCCGCAGCAGCATGAACAACAATTACAGATATAGATGTGACCTGACTTTACGTTGTAGGTAGTGTGCACAAGACCTTCTTCTTCCGCCTTGGCCATTACCTGCATAGCTTCCTCTCTTGAAATGAGCCTGCCCATACGATACTTTTCAAATCCGTCCTCCTGGCTGGAAAGACCGAGGCAGACCTCCACGGAATGCTTGCACTGATGGCCTTGCAGCGCGGCTTCCTTCCTGCAAATGCAATCCTGCAACTGAAAGGACTTTGCCTTTTCGAGCATCAATCTGACGTCTTCGTAGCGATGAACTTGATGCTGGGCGTCAATCGCGGCGTTCACGGGCACGACGCGGGTCAGCGCCGGAGCGAAGCCTCCAACATGCGACATCAAGGCCGGAGCATACTCTTCCACCATGTCGGCAAATTCCTTGTCCATTCGATTCAGTTGAAACTCGAAAATCCCTATTACAAATGGCGCCTGCATATAGACTTGAGTTTCCAAATATTTTTGCAGAAGCGATTTCGCCTTTTAGCGCCATATTGTCGAGCCGGCCCTGAATCTCTCCCAACGGAGCGCCTAATCTTTCAGCTATAGCTTCCGCGGTTTCGGGAATCAGCTTCAGCTTCAGCCAGAACTCAGCTTCATCCGGGGTGAAAATCTTTCTGAGGATTTTCAGTTCAACTCCACTTTCCGTAGCAGGATATCCGTTTGGCATTTCGTCGAGCTTCTTGGCCAACTGCTGATAGACGTCGCTCATATGACAACCTCTTCTGCGATTTAGTTGTGAGAAGGTTCGAATTTTCAGATTGCGAACAAATGCGCCGACATTCGACAGGCGCCTTCGTCCGGCTCGTATTCAGATCTATCATCCATTTTACCATACGCTGCTCCGGATTAATAAACAAACGAACAACTTTCCGCGCCGGACAATATGGACGCGCTGTATCCGGACCGATTATTATTAGTTACACTAAAAGATAACTAGGTTATTTAAGTAGTTATATTTGTTGACAGGTTGGTTAATTACAACTAACATCACATTCGGCTAGCTTAGTCTAGCTGATGTAATATCTTTTATACTAATGTCTGTTAACTTTAAACTTAGTTCAAATCATTGTGGCACATTAGAACTAACATGGCCCTGTTTAACCTTAGTATAAGTTAATCAGCCGTGAAGGTCTCTATCGCGCCGAAATCGTAAGCGTCCATTTCCCCACGGAAAGAAGGCGTCAAATACTCTAAATGGAGGCAGACCTATGTCGTTCAGCAAACCTAACCGAAGCGCAGCTACTAAAACCAAAACAAGAGTGGAACCCGCGCCTATTTCCGGCATGTGCGTAACCTGCCTGGACGGGTGCCCCGGACCGTGTGAAATCGGACGTTCCGCAATTCGGGGGCGAGAAACTATTTATCCCGCGCCGTACGGCAAAATCACTGCTGGGGCTGACAAAGACTACCCTGTGGATTATTCGCATTTTAACATACAGGGAACATGCGTCGGAGCGGTCGGTATTGAGGCTGACTCGGATAAGGCAATCTTTCCGGTCGTAGACTGCAAAACCGCGCTGGGGGCGGATGGCGGTATTAAACTGGACTTCCCGGTCTTTACCGGGGCCGTGGGTTCGACCTACATAGGCCGAATCAATTGGGAGGACATGGCGGCTGGCGCGGCTATTTCGGGAGTGGTGGTTGTCGCCGGCGAGAATATCTGCGGGATGGACAAACACGCAGAATTCAAGAACGGAAAGGTTGTGAAATCGCCGGAAATGGAACGTCGCGTGAATTCGTACAGGCGGTGGAATGAAGGCAGGGGCGGCATAATTGTTCAGGCCAATGTGGAGGACACAAAGCTGGGAGTTCCCGAGTATGTGATCGAAAAGCTCGGGGTGGAAATTTTCGAACTGAAGTGGGGCCAGGGCGCAAAAGATATAGGTGGTGAGGTCCAACTTACGACGGTTGAACGCGCCATGCAGTTGAAGGAACGCGGTTATATCGTTTTGCCCGATCCGACAACGTCCGCGGCTCGAAAAGCTTTCGAATCAGGTGGCATCAGTGACTTTGAGCGTCATTCCAGGCTCGGAATGGTTGAAGAGGAATCTTTCTATAAAGAAGTGGAGCGGCTACGTGGACTGGGCGCCAAATATGTAACTTTGAAAACGGGCGCGTATCGGCCTGCGGACTTGGCCAGGGCCGTCAAGTTTGCCTCCAACGCTCGAATCGACCTTTTGACCATTGACGGCGCCGGCGGAGGCACCGGCATGAGCCCGTGGCGAATGATGAACGAGTGGGGTATCCCCACAGTATACCTCGAGTCTCTGACTTACCAAATGTGCGAGCGCCTCAATGCTCAAGGCGCTTATGTGCCGCCGATAGCCATCGCAGGCGGTTTGTCTCTCGAAGACCATATTTTCAAAGCTCTGGCGCTTGGCGCTCCCTATGTTAAGGCCATATGCCTTGGGCGAGCCCTGATGGCCGCGGCCATGGTGGGTAAGACGAACGGAAGGCAGGTAGCCGAAAAAATGGAGCTGGAAGGCAAGAATGTTGAAGAAGGCTACCTCAATCTCTTCGCTGTGGGGGCCCAGCTTAAGGAACGTTTTGGAAACGATTTCATGAAGCTGCCCCCCGGCGCCATCGGATTGTATTCGTACGTTGACAGACTGCGTCAGGGATTGCAGCAGCTAATGGCCGGGGCCCGGAAATTCGCTCTTCAGTATATCGATCGAGACGATCTGGTCTCCTTGACTCGCGAAGCGACAGAGGTCTCAGGAATACCCTATGTCATGGATTCTGATCGCAAAGAAATCGACGCTATTTTGAGTGGGGACGGGCAGATGGCCAGGAGAATATCGGCCATTTAGGAAGCTGAACCTGAGCGTTGAAGCCAAGGTGAGGTCGCACGGCCGGGACTGTCTCAAAATCCTTTTTGTCGAGTCTCGGCCGAGCCCCTCTCCCTTATTTCTTAATTTTAATCCATAACAATCGCGCTGAAGCCGGACCGGGGTTCATCCACTCCGAAGGTGTTTCAGAGGTGAGGTAAACCAGGTCGCCGGTGCGGAGCTTGTGCACAGTATTACCAGCCCTCATCTGGAGCTTCCCGCCAAGCACATAGCCGATTTCATCTCCTTTATGCACAAAGAAATGAGAAGAAATTTTGGTGTCAGGCGGGATTTCGATAAGGTACGGCTCGGCATTGCCGTCGAAATCCAATGGGATCAAAGTACGGGCCAGAACCGTCCCGCCGGGCATCTCCGAAATCTTGACATCCGTCGCCTCGCTAGCAGGAAAGACGAGCCGTTTCGTTGACCCGGCGCCTGCCTCAAAGAATGACCGGACGTCAACGGCCAGGACCTCGGCCATTTTTAGGAGCGCAGGGAGGGAAGGATATATAAGATTGCTTTCCACTTGGGAGATGGTGCTTGGCGTTACTCCTACCAGTCGGGCAAGCTCGGTTTGAGAGAACCCTCTTCTGGTGCGCACTTCCTTCAGGCGCTGTCCTAATTCGATTCTTCCGGAGGTGTGTTTTTCATCTTCAAAGGCTACGGTGAGGTCTTTTGTCCAATACCCGTAAGGCTTGTGCTGAGCGTCGAGGCTTCGATTCTCCGCTTTCAATATGGTCAATGATGTGGCGCCCCTCTTTATCGACAATTCAATCGCCACTTGCGCAATTTGATTTATTTGAGCCCGAAGTCGGGTTGAGTGCGCATCCTTTTCCAGGACCCAATAAGCTACCGTATTAAGCTCATAGAGACGGGGGCACGAATGGCTATAAAATTTAACAATATGGTCTTCACCCCCCCAGAGTTCCTGCATACCGGTGATGCTCTCGAAGACGAGCCGAACGTCATCGGTCAAAGTGGCGTGTAGCCCATATACCGCCTCCATTACCATTTTAACGTTACGCGGTTCTTCCACCCGCACTACTCTACAAGGCCATTCAGGATGATTGTCGGCATAAAATCTCAAGAAAACATCCGAGCCGGCCCCCTTACCCCATGTGAAACAATCAAGAATAGTAAGGTTCGGATATTCCGCGAGAGGCCCTAGTTTTTCCAACAAATTGCGAGGCGAGCGGTCGAAGCTCACGTATATTATGGGCTTGGCAAGCTTCTCTGAGGCTTGCAGAAAGTTAAGGCAAAACACGGACGCAAGACTGCCCGCGTCATCGTGCCAGACGACATTATCGCCGATAAACAAGCCGCCCAAGAGACGATCCAATTGGGCCACGCCGGAAGTGACACGTTGCTTTCCTGTTGCGCCGGAAATTATCTGCTCATTCATCGCAGGATATGGCCCCGGAGAGTAGATAAAAATATTCACCATTACCTGTGAAAGGCAATTGTGACGCTGATGAAAAACCGCTCCGGGTGAGAAACCGCGAATCGGTTCGCCCGGTAACGTTCACCTATTTTCTTTCAAAGCAATCTATATGGATAAGCCCTCTTTGTCCACTGTGTATCAGGATATTCCGCAGCCAGTTTTTCATATGCTCCCTTGAGAGGTTTCGGGTCATGTGTGTTTTTGTAAAGCGACACTCCTCGAAGATAGATCGCCTCAGGCGCGGAGTCGCTCTTCGGATATTGGCCCAAAAGCTCATCGAAAACGGCAATTGCTTCCTCAAACCGGCCGGCCTCGAAATGAGACTTCCCGATTCCCAGCAGTAACGAAGGGATCAATTCTTCGGGGGCCAAAAACCCGACTGTTCGATGGCTCTCTTTGCCTTCTTCATTCAGGGTGACGATGGTGGGAGTCCATTGAACGTTGAAATCGTCCGCCAGGGGCTTGTGGTTGTAGGCTACCCTGACTGGAATCACCCTGTCTTTCATGAAGCTACCAACTTTGTCGTCGGGATACGTAACCGCATCCATTTGTTGACAGCCGATTCAGCCAGGATTGAAAAAATCCAGAATAACGTGCTTGTTTTCACTTCTGGCGCGAGATAACGCCTTCTCCAAATCGGTTTCCCACTCGAATTTGATTGCCATGCCATCTCCTCCCCCGGGGGATCAAAGCAATTCCCCCTTTTTTAATTCATTAAGACTAAATATGTTCACTGGCGAGAAGGCGTCAACCGGCCGGCGCGGGCTGAGCATCGACCAAGCCCCAAAAAAAGGATATATTGAGGCCCCCGCGGGAGGCCGGGGGATCGACGCTCGCTATTTTTTTCGGAGGTCGCGCAGTTTGGAATCTTCTGAAAAACGGATACTGATAACCGCTAATTTCGGACATATGATGTCGCATTACAATATGTTTGTCTTTCCGAATCTTGTTCTTCCTCTGACTGCCACTCTAAACTTGGATCTCGCGCAGACTTTGGCTCTCCCTTTCTGGCAGTATCTTCTTTTCGGAGTTACCGCTCTTCCCTGGGGCCTGGCCGGCGATCGTGTAGACGGACGGAAATTGATGATGGTTATGTTTCTCGGGGCCGGAATGAGCGGCCTCGCCGCGGCTTTATGGGTCGATTCCCCCTGGGCGCTCTCACTGGCCCTCGCGGGGATCGGACTATTCTCGGGGATTTATCACCCCATAGGAATGGGTCTTATCTCGAAAGGGGTCAAGCGCCTCACGGTTGCAATGGGATACAATGCGGTCTTTGGAGGCCTGGGATTAGTAATTGCTCCTCTAGCGACCGGTATCTTCAACTGGATCTCGGGGCCACGGGCGGCTTTCCTGGCGCTGGGAGTATTGAATTTGGCCGGACTAATGCTTATGACGATATTCCCCCTGGTCAAGACACAGGGGGAAGCGGAGAAGACAGAATCGAAGAATGACAACGGTCGTATAGGAGCATTGGTTGTTTTGCTTGTAGCGGGTGGGCTGGCGGGCCTGGCCTTTACGGGCGCCACAGTGATATTTCCTTCGTATCTTGAGTTAAAAGGGGCGCATATTCTGCAAACCGCGTCGGCTCTTTGGTCCGGCGGATCTATCCAGTAACCTCGTCGCTACCTTGGTTACATCCGTGGTGTACATGGTGGGAATGATCGGGCAATATACTGGAGGTCATGCAGGCGAGCGCTATGATCCCAGATTCACGTATCTGGCTTTTCATACCGCTTGCATTCCGCTGGCGTTCCTTCTGGCGGCGACTCAAGGATTCTCGTTGGCCGGCCTTTCCATGGCGTACTTCTTTTTCCTGTTAGGAAACCAACCGTGCGAAAACAGCCTTGTCGCACGATACGCACCCAAGAGGTGGCATCATTCCGCATTCGGGCTGAAATTCGTCCTCACTTTCGGCGTAGGGTCACTGGCGGTCCAGGTGGCTTCCCGGATTCAGTCCGTCTGGGGACTAGAAGCTGTTTTCACCACCTTGGGTGTCACTTCTATATTAATTGCCGCTACCATACTGCTGCTCATCGCCATCACCAATAAGCCGGCAAAGGCCGAAGTGAGCGTCAGCGAAATGCGGGCGGCTGTTTAGAAAGGAGTAAACGACATTGGCAGAGCAGTTTTTCAAATACAGACGTGAAGATTTTGGCGAGGTGCCGGTAAAGCTAAATCATCTCACTATTTATCTGAATTTTAGGGATGATATTGTAGAAGCTGTCAATGTCCTGGATATCAGCCCGCAAGTCCCTTTGGATCAGATCGAACTCGACGCGAAGGACCTCGAAATCGTGAAAATAGAATGGTTGTCGGAGGACCACCATCTCGAAGACACGGGGATGTCGCTGGAGTTTGACTACCGGCGGCAGGATAACAAACTTGTTATTCCGGCGCCTAACCGCGTGCATCCCGGCGCCCGATTTCGTGTGCGAACCACGACCCGATGTATCCCTTCAGATCATATCCTGGAAGGAATCTATAAAGACGCGACGCCGCCGGGAGCGCCTCAACAGTATATGTCCCAATGCCAGCAATGGGGCTTTCAGCGCATAATGCCGATCTATGATGATTGTCGAGCAAAATGCACAATGACCACCACTATCGAGGCGGACGCGAGATACACCCATCTGATTAGCAACGGCAATATCAGCCGTGAACTGAATCCGGAAGGCAAGCCCAGTTCTTAAGCCGGGCGATCCATCGAGACAGATTATTAAATACGAGAATACCATCCCTATGGCGCCGTACTTGTTTCTAGTCTGTGTCGGGACATGGGACACGCTGGTAGACACCGTCACCTACGAGAATGGTCGAACCGTGCGATTGGAATATCTTGTTCCGCCCGGGCGGGCTGCTCATGCCCGGATCCCGATGGACATATTGAAACAGGCTGTGCTTTGGACCAAACAGACGCAAAATTACGAATACCGCTTAGATACGTACCGGACTATCTGTATGACAAAGTCCAATTTCGGCGGCATGGAAAATATGGGAAACACGACAATTGTTACGGACGCCGCTCTTATAGATGAGCACACTCTGGACCAAAATCTGCTGTATGTTCATGGTGTTATTGTCCACGAGTTCGAACATAACCAGTGCGGCAGCGAAACCACTATGGAGACGCCTTTCGACGTATGGCTAAACGAGGCTTACACAGTTGATGTCGAGCGCCAGTTCTCGGCCGATCTTTTCAACCCCGCATTTATTAGATTAACTCAGGTAGATAGCATTAGGAATCCTCTCATGGGTCCACTGGCCATAGAGGACAGTGGAAGGGCCGGCCGGATCGTGAGGGAGGCGTTCAACGATCCTGATGAATTGATTGACGGAGTCACTTACGTCAAGGCCGCGGAAGTCATCAGGATGTTAAGGCTAATCCTGGGTAAAGACAATTTCCTGGCCGGTAAAGAGCTGTATTTTTCACGTTATAGGCACGCTAATGCCAACACCGATCAGTTTTTCTCATGCTTCGAGGAAGTTTCAGGGCGATCTCTCGATCAATTCAAACAGGCGTGGCTCTATAGAATCGGTTATCCGGAAGTAACCGCGGCCACTGAATACAACGAATCGACCAAGCAATTCAGCATCCAGTTCATTCAAGATTCAGACGCACAGGAGACGCCGTTCCACCTTCCCATCGAGTTGGCCCTGATAGATCAACGGGGTGAAACAATTTCCGGAACGGAAAAGATATTCGAGATCAAAGAAAAAACAACGGACCTGATTTTCAAGAATATACAAGGACCTCCGGCAGTTGTATCGCTGAACCGCGACTACTCCTTTTACGGCGGATTCCGACACGAGAATGCCACCCCTGAAGCGCTGCGGCTACAGGCCCGCCTGGATAACAACGCGTTCAATCGAGTGGAAGCGATGCGCCGCCTTACGGATGACCAGCGTATTGCGCTGCTGTTGGACCCGGCGCATGAAGTAGAGAGCGACTGGGTCTCGCTTTATGGAGAAATCCTGGCTGACCGAAGTTTGCCGCCAGGTCTGAGGATTTACCTTTTCCGTATTGAGGAACAACCACTGGATAGAAAATACGCTGCATGGTACCCCGAGTTAGTCGCAGCAAGGGAAAAGCTCATGCGGGAGATCAACAGGGCCTACAGAGGCGAGTTGTTGGCATCATTCCAGGAATTGGACTCCTACAGACCTCGTCAATCGCCTCGGGACGGGATCGAGGAGCGCATTCTCAAGAATGTGCTGCTGGATTTGATCGCTGTTGATGATCTGGCGGAAAGCCATGAATTGATAATGAAACACTTTCAGTCCGCGACCACAGCCACGGACCGGGTCGCCGCCCTATTGATTCTGAATCGAAGCTCTTCCGAATTGCGTCGAGAGACACTGGAGCAGGCGTACAAGGCTTGGCATGGACACGTAAGCGGCTACGCCAATTATCTGCGCATTGTGGGAGGCGGCACGCGTGAAGACGTTTTCGACATGATCGAAGCCGAGAAAAGGCGCCCCACATTCGATATCAATCAACCGACATGGGTAAGGGCGCTGTTCTTCTCAATGGCCGCAAACAATAAAATGGTGTGGACGGATCAAGGAATACAATGGCTGACAAGCGCACTGATTGAATTAGCTGGAATTAACGCTTATACAGCCAGTCGGCTGTTAAATACTTTCCAGCAGGTCCGCAGATTAAAGCCGGATTTGCAGGCCAAAGTGAAATCAGCCCTGGCTGAGATTATTGATAAAGTGCCCCGTGACGTCAGCGCGACGGTCCACGAACAGGCCCGATCGTATTTGGAATAAAGCCGCTAAGGAATTCGCCTGTCAACTTTCATCGCCGATGCATGGCTACTGTCCTCTGCGTTAGCGCAGCGAAGCTATCTCCCGCTACTCGTCGCCTGTCATTCCAAGGAGCGTCAGTGACGTGGCAATCCCCAACGTCCAGATATCCTTTCGCCAGACCGGCCGCCAGCCTGCGGAACGCGTCCGGGAACGCATCAAGAAACGGCTCTAAGATCTGTATACCCTCGCGAAAGGCTTCAGTCGTGTCCTGCGGCCTGGACACCGCTCGCAGGCAAGAGCCCAAAACGTGGAGAGACCGTGCCAAGTCAGGCAGGAATGTGTCAGAACTAGACTTGGCAAGTTCACGGCGGATGGAAACGGCCTCCTCCGCAGCCGCCAGCGCAGCCTCGTGGCGGCCCAGTGCGCTCAGCACTATCCGGCGCATGAATGACTAGTTATGCGCCCTGCGGATTTCCTTGTACGGAAATGCCAAAGTGAGGTTAACAAATGAGAGTTTCAACATACATAATGGTAGGCGTCGCCCTCATGGCAATGGCCATGCTTTACCCCAGCTGGACCAACGCCGGATCGACCACCGGAGTTAATCCTCAAGTGATCTCTCTCGCTGTGGACAACTCGAGTGGGACAGTCCCGGCTTCTTTGGTCCATTGGAGAGGGGGCTGGCGCGGCGGTTATAGTTGGGGCGGGTACTATCCGTATCGTTCCTTCTATTATACACCGTATTCCTACCGTTACTTCTATCGGCCGTACGGGTATAGTTACTCTTATCCATACAGTTACTATACCTATTATCCTTCGGGATACCGGTACGTCCACTAGAAGCGACGGTTTTTGATGAAGCCCGCGCCCGCTTGTAGGCGATTTCTAAAACGCAAACCTGGCTCCCGATTTGACTAAAATTCGGGAGCCTCATCTTTTCCCTCGATTTTCGTGGTGTGACCGGCATCATGCCGGGTCCGGCCAAGCAGACTTGAACGGCCGCTGTAGGGGCGGGTTTCAAACCCACCCGTAAGGATTCAGTTACGCTGGAATGAAAACTTGCTGGCTACTGGGCTGCAAAGTGTGGGGCAGGCTTTCCAGCCTGCCATCATCGGCATTTAGGGATCGGCAGGCTGGAAAGCCTGCCCCACAAAGAAAGCCCCTGCTCCCGAAAGACTGAATCCTTACACCGCCCGATCCGCTCTCTTGCCAAGCTCGACCAAACAAAGTATAGACAACGGGGAGTTGTTCAGCAGCCGTGGCCAATTAGCCATCTGATTCCGGTTGTTGCAATAGCCAGGAGAAAGCATGTCCCTGACCAAATCGCTCTTACCAATCGCAGCGGCCCTTGCGATAATTGTTATGGGCTTTACTAAAGCCTCGGCAACAGGGTTCGCGGACTTGTTTCGCGCCGGGCTGGACGCGGAAGACGCAGGAAATCTGGATGACGCCCTTAACCGATTTTCTGATGCGCTTAAACTGCAGCCCAAATCAGCCCATGCTTGGGCGAAGCGAGGCGAGATCTACTTGAAGCGGGGAAATCCCCAATCCGCGATCGGTGACCTGGTTCAAGCCACAAAACTTGATCCCGGTTTTGCCGCTGCTTTTACCCGACTCGGATTCGCGTACAACGCGACCAACGACTACGACAAGGCGCTGGAAGCTCTGGATATAGCGGTAAAACTGGACCCGATGTCTCCGGAGGGCTACAACACAAGAGGATTCGCATTCAATGCGAAGCTTGACTATACGAACGCCATAAAAGACTTTGATAAAGCAATCCGACTTAATCCCAAAGACGCTCGTTATTATAATAACAGAGGGTTCGCTCTAAACGGGAAGCATGAATACGGCGCCGCTCTGGAGGATTTTGATCGAGCCATTGAGCTTGATAGCTCCAAAGATATGTTTTTCAACAATCGAGGAGTAGCTTATCTGAGACAAAAGCAATTCGACAAAGCGCTCCAAGACTTTGACAAGACGATCGAATTGAACTCGAAATCAATGTCGGCCTATCATAACCGGGGCATGGCGCTCAGTGGAAAAGGGCGTCACGAAAAAGCCGCGGAGGAATTCAGCAAGGTAATTGAAATGAGTCAGTCTCCGATTCTATATAAGGACCGGGGAACCGCCTATAGGAAGTTGGGCGAATATGAGCTTGCTCTGAAAGACTTTGAAAAGGCCCTTGAATTGGACAAGAAATTTGCTCCTGCCTATGCGTCGCTGGCGCTTTTATATGCCCTGACGACTGACCCGTCAATTCATAATCCTCAACTGGCCTTGAGTATGGCCGAAAAAGCGGTAGAACTCACAGGGGGTAGCAGCCCTGACATGCTGGAAACTCTTGCCGAAGTGCAACAAGCCCTGAACAGGAATGAGGACGCTGTCCGAACACTACAGAAGGCTCTGGCAATGGATCCGGCGAATCAGGAGTACCGTGAGCTTCTGGCGAAATGGCGAAGGACGGCCGTAACACGCGAAGAAGAGCCCCGCCGCACGGGAACCGGGCCTTTCACGAGCTTGTGGTAATGCTCGAGTTCTCGGAATTTCCACGGAACACCAGAAGATGACGCAAAAAACCGATGCTGTCGCGAAATATGTGCGGGAGCATGTGCAAATAGAACGCTCGCGAAATGATAACGGATCATCCCCTGTTTCCACGGATCGGTTTGAAAAGATATTTTCCATTCTGCCCGAAGATGTCCTCGATCTTTTCCTGACGGGCGAGAGATCATTGTCGGTCAAGGTCATGCCGGATCCTTCGCTGCCGTTGGGTATGCAAACAAGGACTGAGGGACCGATCCGCCTCCGGAAATACACTATTGTCGTATATCAAGAGCACTTCCAGTGGCCGGAAGACCTCTTCATCGGGGCTTTTCTGCGGGAATTGGGCCATGTGGTGGCGGAACGGCCCCCGGAAAAGGAGTGGCCGACGTCCCGAGGCGACAGATCGCGATTCAGGGAAAAGTTGGAATGCCGCGCGGACGCTATGGTCTGGCGGTGGGGCCTCCGACACTATAATATCCGGTTCCTTACCGCAACCTACCCGGAACACTGGGTCAAAGCCATAATCGAACAAATAGGCAAAATGCTGTTGGAAGAAGAAGGATAGGAAGACATTCACCGCAGAGAACGCGGAGAGCGCAGAGACATCGCCAAGAAGATCCCGTATGGATGCGGCTGCTTCACTCACCACATCCTACCTTTGCTGCTCAGACCCCTCCCCGGCCCTCCCCGTCAACGGGGAGGGAGACCGCTTCCCACCGTTGACGGGGGGATTAAGGGGGTGAGCATTTGGGGAAACCTTCGCCAGAATCCGTCTAGCCTGGCGGCCGAAAACGCCATTCAAAGTCCCCCTTCTCTAAAGGGGGATTTAGGGGGATTTTAGCCCCCAGTAGCGCCATTGCACGGGCGACCACATTATCAACATTGAATCCGTAGTGACTCAGCACCTGGTCCCCCGGAGCTGAAGCGCCGAAGCGATCGACGGCAATAATGTCGCCTCGATCCCCCACCCACTGTTTCCATCCCAGCGGCGAAGCCGGCCTCAATCGCCAGGCGAACGGGAACGTCCGGCGGCAAAACAGTATTACGGTAATCCTGCGATTGTTCCTCAAAAAGCTCCCAGGACGGCATCGAAATCACTCGAGCCTTGATTCCCTTCTCCGATGCCAGCTTTTCCTGCGCTTTAAGCGCTAAAGCCACTTCCGAGCCGGTCGCTATCAGCAGCATGTCCGGTTTTCCATCCGTGTCGGACAGGATGTATGCTCCCTTCGCCAAGCCGCTTGCGGCCTGATATCGCGCCTGATCCAAAATAGGCAGCTTCTGCCTCGTCAGTATCAGCGCCACCGGACCGCTACGCCGCATTGCCACTCGCCATGCTTCCGCGGTCTCATTCGCGTCAGCCGGCCTGATTACCGTAAAATTCGGTATCGCCCTCAGAGCGGCCAAGTGCTCCACCGGTTGATGCGTCGGGCCGTCTTCTCCCAGTCCTATGCTGTCGTGGGTGAAAATAAAAATGGAATGAGCGTCCATCAGGGCCGACAAGCGCAAAGACGGCTTCATGTAATCCGAAAAGACAAGAAAGGTTGCTCCGTAAGGTATGACCCCGCCATGCAAAGCCATACCATTTACTACCGCGGCCATACCATGTTCCCGGACGCCGAATCTGATATTGCGTCCGGCCGGTTTCTCGAAAGCCTGGTCCTCGGACCCGGAGATCAGCGTATTGGTGGAAGGGGCCAGATCGCCTGAACCGCCTATTAAACCTGAGAAACGCTTCGCAATGGCGTTCAACGCTTTTCCCGAAGCCGCGCGGGTCGCCATTGAGCCGTCTTTCGGGCCAAAAACCGGGATATCCGCGTCCCAACCGGCCGGGAGTTCACCCTTTGTCTGCTGCTCGAACCTTTCAGCCTCCGCCGGAAATTCCGCCCGGTACCTGGCAAACATCTCTTTCCATTGTTCTTCCCATTTTCGACCTTGATCGACAGCCTGACGAAAATGCGCCAGCGCCTTTTCAGGAACATAGAATCGCGGCTCCTGCGGCCAACCGAAGAACTCCTTTGTGGCTTTGAGGGCCTCTTCGCCGAGAGGCTCCCCATGCGCGGACGACTTATCCTGCTTTGGGCTGCCATAACCTATGTGGCTCCGACCAGGATCAGGGAAGGCCGTTCGGTCTCATCCCGCGCATTGCGGATAGCTCCATCTATAGCGGCAATATCGTTTCCGTCCGCTATCCCTTGGACGTGCCAGCCGTATGCCGAGAAGCGTGCGGCGACGTCCTCGGTGACACACAGGTTAGTATCTCCTTCGATGCAAATATTATTGTCGTCATACAGATAGATGAGCTTTCCCAGCCGGAGATGTCCCGCGAACGAAGCGGCCTCGGAAGCGACACCTTCCATGAGATCACCATCCGATACGATTCCGTACGTGTAATGATCCACTATGGGGAATCCCGGTCGATTGAAATCCGCTGCCAAGATATCGTTCAGCCAACGCCATACCGACACCCATACCGAACCCTTGGCCTAGAGGCCCGGTCGTGGATTCAATACCTATACGCAAGTCACGCTCGGGATGACCCGGCGTTTTGCTTTTCCACTGCCGAAAGTTCTTGATGTCATCCAATGACAAATCATGCCCGCTCAAATGCAGGAACGCGTAAAGGAGCGCGGAACCGTGCCCCGCGGAATGAACTTACCTGTCTCGATTCGGCCAAAGCGCATTTGAAGGATTGTGCCGTAAATATCTGCGTCCAGAGCACGTACGCCATAGTCGCGGCCCCGAGCGGGAGCCCGGGGTGCCCGGAATTGGCTTGCTGAATAGCGTCGATGGAAAGCATTCGCATGGTATTGATGCAGAGTTCATCTAGTGGTTGTTTATCCAAAAGAGTCATAAAAGATCCTCCAGGTCTTTGATGGGAGCTGTTTTTCTTTCTGAGTACGCCTTTTCACAAATAATGTGATGTTGAGCTTCGGGCGCCGAAGCTGAGATTGCTTCGCTGCGCTCGCAATGACAGGTCAGGGCAATGTCATTGCGAGGAGTGAAACGACGAAGCAATCCCCACCGCGAAAAACACGTCACCGAACTCATGAATACGACCGTTTAACAATGCGGTCCAACTAGGGAAGATGACGCGTGTGCTTATAAATGCAACCTAGTCTTATAGCAGGGGGAGACGAAGTTGGCGAGGAGAAAACTTGAAGGTAGAAGGAATCAGGTGAATCCCAATTCATTCTTCTGTAGGGGCGGACCTGCGTGTCCGCCCAGGGCAGACACATGGGTCTGCGCCTACAGAAGCGGTCGGGGTATGGGCAACAGGCTTGATTACAGAGACATTGCCTCTTGTGGGGCAGGCTTTCCAGCCTGCCTGTTCCAAAAATTCAATCATGGCAGGCTGGAAAGTCTGCCCCACACACTCTCTCGGCCTATCGACTCAACAATTCCATCATCTTGGCCGGGTCGCTGGTGGGCATTTCGCAACTGAAATTTGCGCACACGTAAGCGGTTGCCTTGCCGTCCAGCGGCTTCTGATCTTTTGTATAGGGCGCGATACTGGCGATTTCGGAAGATTCGCCATCGGCAGCACGGAACAGAACCACCTTGTTGGGAAGGAAAGGCTTTCTCAGCTCATTCAATAAGAGTGCGGTATCTGTAGCGCCGGCTCGACCTGTTATTACTATTTCCTTCGAAGGCCCCATGCTAAATTCCAGCGCCACGAGCAATTGAGTGTAAGCGGAAGGGAACTGATCAACGCTCGCGGAGAAGGCCCGCCCTAACAGGTCCGCAAGCTTTTCAAATTCAGGCTCACCGGTAATACGATGCAACCGAAGCAGGTTCAGAGCGGCCACTGAATTTCCCGAAGGCGTTGCCCCGTCATAGATCTCCTTTTTTCGCACCGGCAGCTCTGATCCGTCAGCCGAGGTGAAATAGAACCCGCCCCTTTCCGCATCCCAAAAATGTTGGACAAACAGTTTGTTCAGGTCCAGCGCGGTCTTTAAATAATCAATTTTAAAAGTGGCCTCATACAATTCCAGAAGTCCCCATATCATGAATGCAGTAATCATCAACGTGCGCGGGCAAACCGGCCTCTCCGTCACGATATCGGTGCAAAAGTCTGCCGTCGGGCGCACGCAGTGTGTCAGGATGAAATCCGCGGCTTTCATCGCAGCGTCCGAGTACTCGGGCCGGTCAAAGACCTGGGCCGCTTTGGACAAGGCCGCTATCATGAGCCCGTTCCAATCGGTCAAAATCTTGTCGTCCTTATGAGGATGTATTCGCTTTTCTCGCGCCTTGAAGAGCTTCTCGCGGCCCCGGTCCAGTTTGCCTTCAAGCTCTGCCGGCGAAATCCCGAGCCTCGAAGCTGTTTGAGCGAGCGTCTGCCTCATATGAAGAATATTGGTCCCGGTGGATCGGCCGGTGGCTTCTTCGTGGAAATTGCCCTCCTCAGCGACCCGGTACACTTCGGTCATGAGTTCCAACTCTGGGCCGTCGAGCAGATTCCGAATCTCATCCATTGTCCAGACGTAGAATTTGCCTTCCACTCCTTCGCTGTCCGCATCTTCCGCGGAAAAAAAGCCGCCCTGTGTCGCGGTCATATCACGGAGCACATAAGCGAAAATTTCATGCGCTGTTCGGGCGTATTCTTCCTTGCCGGTGGCCTGATACGCCTCGGTGTAGGTCATGGCCAGCATGGCCTGATCGTAGAGCATTTTCTCAAAATGGGGTACCAACCACCGATCGTCCGTCGAGTATCTATGGAACCCGAAACCGACATGGTCGTAGATTCCGCCCTGCCGCATGGCCTCAAGTGTCAGTTCCACCATGCGGAGAGCAGTGTCGTCTCCAGTACGTTTCCAGTATCGAAGCAGAAATAGCATGTTATGCGCGGTCGGGAATTTCGGAGCGTTACTGAAGCCGCCATGCTTCGGATCATAACGTTGCGAAAGCTGGCGAAACGCCGTATTCAAAACCTCTTTGCCCAATGACTGGCCGGGCGGTTCCTCCTGAATCCGATTTAGCGCAAGCATGACCTTTTCCGACGAATCCAATACCTGCTCACGGCTCCCGGTCCAAAGAGTTTTAATCTTTCGCGAAAGCTCGTCCAATCCCAGCCTTCCTTGACGACTTTCCTTGGGAAAATAGGTGCCTGCGAAAAAGGGTCTTCTATCCGGCGTCATAATTATGTTCAAGGGCCAGCCGCCGCTCCCTGTCATCATCTGGCACACGGTCATGTACACGTGATCGATGTCGGGGCGTTCCTCTCTATCCACCTTGATCGACACGAATGTATCGTTCATAAGCTTTGCGGTCTCGTCATTTTCAAACGATTCCTTTTCCATGACATGGCACCAGTGACAAGTCGAATATCCGATCGAGAGAAATATCGGTTTGTCTTCCGACTTGGCCTTTTCAAACGCTTCATCTCCCCAAGCATACCAGTCAACCGGGTTGTATGCGTGTTGAAGCAAATAAGGGCTCTTTTCCAGGGCCAAGCGGTTGGCTTTGTGTTGGCTTTGTTGTTTGGATTTCATACTACTGCCGGTTTCGCCCATAATTCTAGCTCCTTTGATATCCCGCGGCTCTGACGTCACTCCTGCCGAGACCGGAACGAGTATCGCAATGAAGGCGCAGATTAGGCCGAACATTGTTTTCAAGATAGTATCTCGGCTCCTTTTCAACAGTTTGCGCCACTTTTGTACGGATGCAAGACCGGCGCTTATTGAGCCCGTCGACAGCGCTTTCCGGTGATCCACCTGGCTTCAATCGTGTCGCGGCCGGACCAGTGGGAATTCCATTATAATCTCGGTAACTACTACCTTGATCGCGGTGACTTCCAGCAAGCCGTTGCTTCGTATGAAACGGCGCTGAAGATGGAGCCTCAGGGCGTGCTCATTATGGTAAATCAGGCGATGGTATACGCTCGTATGGGAGAAAACCAAAAGGCAAATGACGCTTTGCAGAAGGCATTGAAAGTGGCTCCCGACAACGCTGCCGCGAATTTTAACATGGGCCTGCTCAAGGCCGAGGAGAATGATCCCAAAGCCGCGGAGCAGCATCTGAGACGGGCACTAAAAGCCGATCCTCAGATGGCGCAGGCAGCGTACAATCTCTGCGTCATGCTCTCGAAAGACCGCCCGGATGAAGCGATGGATTTTTGCAGGAAGGCGGCCGAACTGCGCCCTGACCAGCCGAGGTACGCCTTCACCCTGGCCTTCTATCAGCAACAGAAGGGAGACCTTGACGGCGCTGCGGGCACACTGGATGGCCTTATCAATCAGCACCCGAGATATGGCGACGCCTATGTGCTCCTCGGTGGTATCTATGAAAAACAGGGAATGAAGGGTGAAGCCGAGAAAGTTTACAACAGGGGGCTGGCCGTGGACGGCATACCGGACCAGTACAAGGCTCGCATCAAGGTGCGCCTGGATGCCATTAAGAGTTCCCTTCCGGACGCTCAAAAGAAATGAATCGCAAGAAAACGTGATTAGATGTTCAAATCGTGCAGCGATCTCGTACCGAAGTGACGTGTGCACAATGGCTCCCAAGCACGGAACCAAAAGAAGGTCATTGAATTGAGCCCGAAGAGCGGTGACGTAACAGGGAAGAGTAAGAAGAACATGATACTGCTCGGTGGATATTAAGCCTCTGTCTCAACGCGAATGTCCGAAAACCGTACATATTTTCCCGACGGTGAGCCGGATCGGCTCCTTGCCGCGAGCCTTAACTTATCAAAAATACAACGGGTCGGATTTGCTGAGCGTTTTAGGCTCATCCGAAGGGCTCGGGCAAACCTTAGTAAAGCAGACCGTTTTGACCGGGAGCCAAATAAGAAGTTGAAAATAAAAGTTGTTTGCGCGTGGCGGGGACGTTATTATGGTGGCATAGGAATTGCTTCAGGGTTTCAGTAAACAAAACCAGCCTTGCCACGGGACTGAAAGAAGTTCATTGAATTGAACTGGAGAGGGGGTGACGTAAGAGGGAATAATAAGAAGAAGAAATTGTTCGACGCTTATTATTGTAAGCGATTAATTTCACAAATTGTTCTCGAATTGACAACATCTAGGAAAGGACAGGTAAATGGAGCGAAGACAACGAACGGTAGTAATGGCCTTTGCCTTGCTCTTTATCGCGCTGGCATTGGTGGCCGGCCCAACGTTTGCGCAAGACAAGAAACCCAACATTATGTTCATCATGGGTGATGACGTTGGTTGGTTCAACGTTGGGGCCTACCACCGGGGCATCATGTCGGGCAAGACGCCGAACCTCGATAAGCTGGCGTCCCAAGGCATGATGTTTACCGACTACTATGCTGAAGCGAGTTGCACGGCCGGTCGGGCCAGCTTCATCACGGGCGAGATTCCCCTCCGTACGGGCCTGACAACCGTGGGCCAAGCCGGCGCAGACGTTGGAATGCCGGCCCAGGCTTGCACCATCGCCACCGCGCTCAAAGCGCAAGGCTACGCTACCGGGCAGTTCGGTAAGAACCACCTCGGCGACCTGAACAAATTCCTACCGACGCTGCACGGCTTCGACGAATTCTTCGGCTACCTGTACCACCTCGACGCCATGTCGGACCCGTTCTGGTATTCCTTCCCCTCCGATCCGGCCTTCTTCGAGAAATACGGGCCGCGGAATCTGGTGCACTGCTGGGCGACGGATGTGGATGACCCCACGCGAGATGCCGCGCTGGGGCAAGGTCGGCAAGCAGAAGATCGTGGACGAGGGACCCTTGCGCCCCTTCAAGAACATGACGGCCGACCACCAGAACTGGCAGGGAGGACCCAAGGGCTCCAAGTACGACATGGAGACCTTCGATGAAGTCCTGGTCGAACAGACCAAGGGCTTCATGGACAAGGCCAAGAAGGAAGGAAAGCCCTTCTTCATCTGGCACAACACGACGCGCATGCATGTCTTCACCTACCTCTCGCCGAAGTATCAGGCGATGATGAATTACAAGAGCAACTACGGCCTGGAAGAGGCAGGAATGGCGCAAATGGACGACTGTATCGGCGCCATCCTGAAACACCTGGAGGACATCGGCGAGGCGGACAATACCATCGTCGTCTTCACCACGGATAACGGGGCCGAGGTGTTCACCTGGCCGGACGGAGGCATGACGCCGTTCAAGGGCACCAAGGGAACCGTCATGGAAGGCGGCTTCCGCGCTCCGGCGATCGTCCGCTGGACCGGCAAGATCAATCCGGGCACGGTCCAGAACGGCATCTTCTCCGCCCTAGACTGGTTCCCCACCTTGCTCGCCGCCGCCGGTAATCCGAACATCACCGACCAGTTGCTCAAGGGCGTAAAGCTCGGGGACCGGACCTACAAGAACCACCTCGACGGTTACAACCAGTTGGACCTGCTCGTCGGCAAGGGGCCGTCCAAGCGCGAGGAATTCTTCTACTTCGGCGGCCCTCACCTCGGCGCCGTCCGGATCGGCGATTTCAAGTATCAGTTCTACCAGCAGCCGGGCGGCTGGCCTGGGCCTAAGGTCACCACCGACATGCCCACGATCGTGAATCTCCGCCAGGATCCCTTCGAGCGGACGCCGTCAATTGGCGGCCAGAGCATAAACGACCTCGGCGGTGGCTACATGAACGACTTCTATGCGCGCGAGTTTTGGCGCTTCGTGATGGTTCAGGAATATGTGGCGAAGCTCGCGAAAACGGCCCTTGAGTATCCGCCTATGCAGGACCCCGCCTCGTTCAACCTCGATGCGATAAAAAAGAAGATCGATGAGGCCATCAGGAACCAGCGAGGGCAATAGTCGAACTGTCAACACGACGAGCGGTCCCCAAGGACCGCTCGCTGATACTCGACAAGCGTTCGCCAGGTCGGGTCAAATTGCGCAGGGGAGAAAAACGATGAAAGCCATGATGAAGCGACTGCTTGGTGTATCCATCATCATCTCGATCATATGCTTCGGGCTCAATGTTCCGGTTTTTGCCGCGGACGATCCTCTCCCTTCTTGGAACGACGGGCCAGCCAAGCAGGCCGTTATTCAATTCGTTCAGGCTACCGGCGACAAGTCCGGTCCGGATTACGTTGCTCCGGAAGATCGGATTGCCACTTTCGACCAGGATGGCACGTTGTGGGTGGAGCATCCGCTCTACACGCAGGCCATATTTGAATTGGACCGAGTGAAGGCTCTAGCAAACGAGCGCCCTGAATGGAAAACCACCGAGCCGTTCAAGTCAGTGCTTGCCGGCGACAGGGAAGCTATGGCCAAGTTCGATAAGCAGGATTGGGAGCGCATCATCGCAGCCACCCAGACCGGAATGACCACCGAGGCGTTCCAGGAGATCGTCAGGCAGTGGTTGGCAACTGCAAAACACCCCCGTTTCCGGCGCTTGTACACCGATCTCGTTTACCAGCCCATGCTTGAGGTGATGAATTACCTTCGGACCAACGGTTTCAAAACCTACATCGTGACCGGCGGCGGCCAGGAATTCGTGCGAGTCTACAGTGACCGCGTCTATCGCGTCCCACCCGAACAAGTTGTGGGATCGAGCATGGCTACCAAGTACGAGTATCAGAACGGCAAACCGATGCTGATGATATTGCCCAAAGAGTTTCTTATCAGCGACCGCGCGGGCAAACCGGTCGGTATCAACCTGTTCATCGGCAAGAGGCCATTCGCTGCATTTGGTAATGCCGATGGCGATCGAGAGATGTTGGAATGGACGGCCGCGGGTCAAGGAGCGCGGCTCAAGATGCTTGTCCTTCACGATGACTCTGAGCGTGAGTACGCTTATGGTCCCGCCGGGGGACAGCCGGACACCAAGGTCGGCAGGTTCTCCGAAGAGCTGATGGCCGAGGCCCAAAACAAGGGATGGATAGTTATAAGCATGAAGAACGACTGGAAACGCATCTTTGCTTTCGAGCAATGAGCCATTCGTTTCGCTCGTGGCGCCCGTGGGCCTTCTCGTCGGAATCGGACTACGGGTTTGCCTCTAGAGCCGAATTGACCCCTCAAAAACGGCGCTTGTTTTCATTTACTATTTATTAGTCCTGTCATGATACTCTGAGCTTCTTTGGCTCACTATCCTTTCCACCTACAACGTGTCGGTCAGCTTATTTGTATATACACTTCAGTAGGTTATGCCATATGTGATTCTGATGAAAGAATGGCACGCTAATTGCTTTTATCTCCTGGATGGCCTCATTACCAAATATCCGGCCTATCCCGGCCATACCAGACCAGTACAGGGTGCGGAATGAAGGCTCGCCTAAACGCCCTGAAGGATGTGCATCTGGACGCGCAAAACAACTGAATTATTTGCAACCTTGACGAGAGTGAATTCGACAGCAGGTGGTGAGGGAAAAGCCACAAGAGGAAGGAAACGGACGGATGCAAATTATTAGGAGAGGCGTCCCATTCATTGTTACCTGGTTAACCTTACGAAAGGATAGGAGAATGAAGCGTAGACAACGAACTCGAGTGATGGCCTTTGCCGTGCTCTTTGTTGCTCTGGCATTGGCGGCTGGCCCGACATTTGCGCAGGAGAAGAAACCCAACATCGTTATCATCTGGGGTGACGATATCGGCCAGAGCAACATCAGCGCTTACACAAAGGGGCTGATGGGTTATCGAACCCCAACATCGACCGTGTCGCCAATGAAGGCATGATCTTCACCGACTACTATGGTGAACAGAGCTGCACTGCGGGGCGTGCGGCGTTCATCACCGGCCAAAGCGTCTTCCGCACCGGCCTCAGCAAGGTGGGCATGCCGGGCGCGGACGTCGGCCTACGCAAGGAGGATCCGACTATTGCCGAACTGCTAAAACCCCTGGGCTATGCCACGGGCAGTTTGGCAAGAACCACCTCGGGTGACAAGGACGAGTTTTTGCCTACCAATCACGGTTTCGATGAATTCTATGGAAACCTCTATCATCTGAACGCGGAAGAGGAACCTGAGCATCCCGATTATCCAAAGGACCCGGAGTTTCGCAAGAAGTTCGGCCCTCGGGGCGTGATCCACAGCTTTGCCCTGGCGGACGGTAAGCAGAAAATCGAGGACACAGGCCCGCTGACCAAGAAGCGCATGGAGACCATCGATGACGACATCGCGACCCGGTCAGTTGACTTCATCGAGAAGCAGCATAAGGCTGGTAAGCCGTTCTTTGTTTGGGTGAACTTCACGCACATGCACTTCCGCACTCACGCCAAGCCGGAGAGTATTGGACAGGCGGGGCGTTGGCAGGGAGTCTACAACGATGTCATGATCGACCACGACAAGAACGTCGGCACGTGTGCTCAAGAAGATCGACGATCTTGGCATCGCGGACAACACCATCGTGTCTCTACAGCACCGACAACGGCCCGCACATGAACTCTTGGCCAGACGCAGCCATGACGCCATTCCGCAATGAGAAAAACTCCAATTGGGAGGGGGCTTACCGGGTTCCTGCCATGGTCCGCTGGCCTGGCAAGATCAAGCCCGGTTCGGTCTCCAACGACATCATGTCACACATGGACTGGCTGCCGACTCTACTTGGCTGCAGCGGGGGTTCCGGACGTAAAGGAGAAGTTGCTGAAGGGCTACAAGGCCGGGGATATGACATACAAGGTGCATCTGGACGGTTACAACTTCCTGCCTTATCTCACTGGCAAGGAGCCAAAGGGCCCACGAGAAGAGTTCTTCTACTTCTCCGACGACGGTGATCTGACCGGGCTCCGCTATGACAACTGGAAAGTAGTCTTTGCCCAGCAGAGAACACCCGGCACTCTGGCCATCTGGGGTGAGCCTTTCGTGAAGACACGTATTCCCTGGCTCTTCAACCTGCGCATGGATCCTTACGAGCGGGCGAGCATCACTTCGAATACCTACTGGGACTGGTACATCGACCATGCTTTCCTGTTGCTGCCGGCTCAGGGATATGTCGGCAAATTCCTTGAGACGTTCAAGGAGTTTCCACCCCGTCAGAAGGCGGCAAGCTTCACGATCGACCAAGTCATGGAGATGTTGCAAGCGCCGATGGCCAAGTGAGATGATTCGGGCGAGGAGGGTGCGATACGGAGTCCCCCTCCTCTCTCTTTCCGGTAATGAATCTCCGGTGAGCGTTGTCTAAGGAAGACGATGATCACAAGAGGGACATCTCGGGGTACACGATGCCGAGTGCTTCGGTTCTGTCGAGTCTCGCAATCGGGGGAACTTCAAGCGAAAGCCACCAGTGCTGTGAACTCTCGCGGTTCCTGGACTCGGAGGACTAGTTGGCCGGCTCGTTAAGGCTGGCCAGTTACCGACTGACAACTCCGTTTCCTCTGTTTGCTCCTGTTCAAGTTCAAAAAACGACAACAATGAAAAGCACCCGCACACAAAACAGCAGCTAAGGGACCCAACAATGAAAACCAAATCCATGAAAACACTCTCCCGCCGCGAGTTCATGGCTGTCTCAGCGGCAGCCGGCGCGACGATCCTCCTACCTGGAGCACTGTCCGCAGCCCTGGACGGGAAGAAGACCTTCACCATCCTGCACACCAACGACATGCACTCGGCCTTCATCGGGCTGGGCCCGGCCTCGGACTACACGCCGTTCACGCTCAACGACGACAAGACCCGGGGCGGGTATCGCGCCTGGCGCGCTGATCGCGCAGAGGAAGGCGGCGCGCAAGGGCCAGGGTCCTGTGTTGGTGCTTGACGCGGGTGACTACAGCATGGGGACCGCATTCGGCGCCGCCACCCGCAGATCGGCGGCGAACTGCAGCTCATGTCGCGGATGGGTTACGACGCCACCACCTTCGGCAACCATGAATTCGACTACGGGCCTGACGGCCTGGGCAAGGCAATCGGCGTGGCCACCAAAGCCGGCCGGATTCCGGCAGTGCTCGCCTCGAACACCAACTTCTCGAAGCGGCGACGCCACGCTGGCCGATCTCCAGCGACTGGCCAGGGATGGGGTTGATCCGCCGTCAACTCGTGATCGAGCGCGGCGGCATTCGCTTTGGCATCTTCGGGGTGATCGGCAAGGAGGCCATCATCTACACCAATGGCGGTGCGGTTTCGTTCTCCGACGACATCGAGGCTGCCCGGGAAATGGTGAAGGTACTCCGCGAAACCGAGAAGGTGGATGTGGTCATCGCTCTCAGCCACGGCGGCGTGGAGAAAGGTAAGGACGGGCGCTACACCGAGGGCGACGACGTGCGCCTGGCCGAGGCCGTGCCGGGCATCGACGTGGTGATCAGCGGCCATAGCCACACCGAGCTGCAGGAAGCGATCATCGTCAACGGCCGCACACCCGTGGTCCAGACCGGGAAGGAAGGAAAGAACCTCGGCGAATTGGTGATCACATTGGACGGCGGCAAGCTTACGGTCGAGTCCTACCGGCTCTACCCGATCGACGACACCATTGCCGGCGACCGCACCATCGCCGACGAGATCGAAAAGCTCAAGAAGGGAGTCACCGCGGCGGTGTTCGCGTCGCGCGGTTACAGCATTGATCAGCCGCTGTGCCGTGATCACCGCAGGACCTGCCCAACACGTTCACTCGACTGTCGCCGCCAGCACGCTCCTCGCCAACCTCGTCACCGACGCCTTCAGAAACGCCACGAAAGTGGACATCGGATTCAGCGTCAACGGGCTGATGCGCACCGGCCTGACCCGGGGAAAGTCAGGCGTGAAACGGTCTACGATGTGTTCGCCGTGGCGCCCCTCGGCTTCGGTGTGGTGGATACGACGGCCGGCAGCGCACTCGTGACCGGCTACTTCACCGGCCGGGAGCTGAAGAATCTGCTCGAGTTCTTTCTCGTGGACAACCCAACCCACCCCGGCGAGTTTTTCCCCCGCGCTTCCGGCATGAGGTTCCGGTACGACATGTCCCGCCCACAGTTCGACGCCGTGACGGCTATCGAACTGGGAGACCTCGATCGCGGCTACAGCGCCATCGACATCACCGGCAAGGACGAACGCTTGTATAGCCTCACGTGCCCCCTGATGCTCGGCGTATTTGTCGTGGCCATTCCCAAGGTCACCAAGGGCAAACTGGCTCTTGTCGCCAAGAACAAGGCGGGGCAGCCCCTCAAGTCGAGGGTCGAGGCACTCGATGTGCCTCGCGAAAACTCGGGCTACCTGCTGCCACCGCCGGGCAAGATGGACAAGGGCAGTGTCGCCACCGGGACGGGAAAAGACGCTGTCAGCGAGATCAAGGAATGGCAGGCGATCATGGATTACCTCCGCAGTCTGCCGGTCAAGAACAAGGGCGAATTACCCACGATCCCGGTCGATGAGCGCTGCCGCAGAGGTCCGGGCGATCAAGGCAAAATGATCGGGTTTGGACGGAATAGAAAGCAACCCAGCTACCAACCGAACACCGACCGGGATGCAACACTGAAAACCACTCGCATACAAAACCCCATCGCCGCCGTCCTCGTTTGCGCGGTGGTTCTCAAGAACACAGATAGGATGGCAAAACGATTTTCGGATACATGTCGCGGTGATTCATCGAACCGGAGAGTGTTCGGCGGCCGGAACCTTTGCATGAAACTAAAGTTCGTGTTTGTAATAATATTGGGACTAGTCGCGACAGCGTCTGCTCAAGCTGAGAGTAGGCTCTTTGGTCTTTTCCCATCCGATTCTCCCCCGAAACTACTGCCCGGCGGCTTTGAGTTGACACTCACAGGGTCTTTGGGAATAGTCGGCATCAATGGCGCCATGGGATTCAAGGGAAAGACAGCTCCTCTTAATGTTGGCTTCTCCGACATCCCAAGAATCTCGGTCCAGCGCTCATGGGAACATTGGAAGTCAGCAAGGACGCCTTCTTTTTAATGTCAGATGTCGCGTACGCGAAATTGTCCCCCAGTGTCGATAGTCCAATTCTCGACATTGCGCTTGACGTGCAGATCTTTTCCGCAGATATCCTGGCAGGCTACAAAGTAGCTCATAGACGAGCATCTATCGATTTCTTTGCCGGCGGCAAGTACACATCTATGGACCTTAAGATGGACCTTGATCTAGGAGAGCTGATAGACAGTAAGATAGCGACTAGGGTGGGCCAGCTGCCTCCTCGACTCAGGGACCCTGTTTTGAGGTTGTACCCAAAAATCCTCGCGAGCTCTCCGGTGTCGGCGCTATTCAACCAAAAGATCGAATTGAGCCCAGGCTGGGTTGACTTATTGGTAGGAACCAGACTTTTCTTTGATCTGGGACATGGGGTGCGATTCGCAGTCAGAGGTGAAGCGGGTGGACTAATCGCATTTATGTACCACGTCAATGCTGGGTTCGATTTCGTACTGTCGGAAAACACATCCGCTGGTATAGAGTTCGGGTATCTGCACTATAGCTTTGAGAAAAGGAGCCTCTTCTTTAATGCTGGGATGACAGGACCTGCCGCTGCGCTACGGATAAAATTCTAGCGGTCTTTACTTGGGGCATTTCCGAATGTTCTCAAGGGACGCTTTGGGGCTGGCTTTTGGTTACTCTTCAATGGACACAAGGTGGAAGTAATCAGCGATGAGACTGATCCAAAGGGTCGGCTCGGCCGGACTTCTGTCGATAGTTCTGAGAAGAAGGAGACGAATGCGCCCGACAATTTTTGAACAAGCTTAATTGGATAAGAGCAAGAATCGGAAGACACAGGATAACCTACTTATCGCTTGATTTAGCCACGCCTCACAGGAATGGTAAGATCTTAAGCCGAAACGGACTGTAATTATTGACTGAGTCTGGCACGGGAGGTCAAATATGAGATTTCTGCGTAGCAGCATCACGATTAAAATAAGTCTTCTTGTGCTAAGCAGCACGTGCCTCGTCTTGGCGCTCGTTCTGGGAAGGAGTTACACCAACTCCCGTGATTTGATTCGTCAGGAGGCAGAAATCAGCGCAAGAAATCTTACCGTGGCCTTGGGCAATAAGATAGAGCAGGAGTTTCTCGTCGTTGCCAAAGCAGTTCAGGACTTGACTTCTTCTCTGGAGACTCTCCCTTGGAATGAGGAAACCCTTTTGAATCAGATTCGGCGGATGGTTCAGCAGACTCCCCGGGCACACGGGATCGTGGTCGCCTTCCTGCCATTCGAGTTCAAGCCAGGGGTCGAGATGTACGCTCCCTATTTCCGCTGGTCAGAAGGAGAAATCCGCTTCGATCAACTGGGAACACGGGCATCATATGACTATTTTGCCAAAGACTGGTTCCGGGTTTCCCGGGATCAGGGGAAGGCAGTCTGGACCGAACCCTACGTCGATGAAGGCGCGGGGAGAGTAGTCATGACCACCTATTCCTGTCCAATGTTCAAAAGACAATCGGATGGCTCCGGAGCCAACATCGTGGCTATAGTCACTGCCGAGATCTCTCTCAACTCTCTGAACGATTTGGTCAATTCACAGAAGGTGTACGAATCCGGCTTTTGCTTCGTCCTTTCTAACAAAGGAGTAGCGATCACCAGTCGGTTCCCGGAACGCATTGGTCGGATGTCGATTTTTGATGTCGTAGAGCTATACAAACAGCCTAACGGTCAGGAAATAGCCAGGACTATGCTGTCGAAAGAACAGGGTTTTGAAGACATCGGCTCCGCAATGACCGGGGCCGATTCTTTTCTCGCTTTCACCCGCATCAATCCACCAGGGTGGATAGTTGGAACCATCCTGCCCAAAAGCGAGATGTTTGCAAAGGTTGAATCCCTGCATCACCAGACCATGATGCTAGCCGCCGCGGGGATCGCTCTCCTCGTAGTAATCTCCGTACTCGTTGCACGATCCATCAGCCGCCCGCTTCGCCGCATGGCCGCTGAAACAGTGCGGGTCGGTCAGGGAGATCTTAACATTGATCTAAGCGCCATACGTTCTATCGACGAAGTCGGTCAACTCGCGCGTGCCTTTACCACTATGACGGAAGGTCTCAAAGACCGGGAACGGATAAAGGACACATTCGGCCGCTACTTGACTCAGGAGGTGGTCAAGCGGCTCCTCGATTCGAAAGACGGGCTCAAACTTGGAGGCGAAACCAGAGAGATCTCCATCATGATGTCTGATCTGAGAGGATTCACATCCCTCACTTCAAGCATGAAGCCGGAGGATGTGATCAAGTTCCTGAACCGCTATCTGGGCAGGATGGTCGACACAATCCTGGATCACCACGGCATCATCGACGAGATAATCGGGGATGGCATACTCGCCTTTTTCGGAGCGCCTGAGGCATTGGAGAACCATCCGGAATTAGCGGTAGCCTGTGCGCTCAACATGCAAATTGCAATGCACGAGATAAATACTCAGAACGAAGCTGACGGACTGCCTCACCTTGAAATGGGGGTTGCCGTCAACACGGGCGAAGTTATAGTTGGGAACATCGGATCAGAGAAACGAACCAAGTACGGGGCCGTGGGGTCTCAGGTCAACTTCACCGGACGGGTGGAATCTTTTACTGTTGGTGGTCAGGTTTTGATAAGTCAGACCACATACGAATCGCTGTCTCAGAAACTCGACATCAGAGATGCCGTCGATGTGGAGATGAAGGGCGTAGCTGGAACAGTCAAACTTTATGATGTAAGAGGAATCTTGGGGTCTCACGAAGCCAAATTGCCGGACAGGGATGAAACGCTGGTCCGACTGGCTGAAGAGGTTGCGCTCCTGGTGTACGGGATCGATCAGAAGATTATTACGGGCGCGGGAAAAACCGCAATCATGACACACGCCTCCCTGATGTCAGCCAAAGTCATGTTCCATGACGCTATAACCAAGTGGGAAGACGTACGGATGCTCTGTAAAGTCGGCTCGTCAGCTGAATCAATCCCCGAGATCTACGGGAAGATCATTTCCGTGACCCCGCTCGATGTTGGCGCCGAAGCGCTCGTTCGTTTCACATCGGTTTCTGCTTCCGCCTACGAGATGCTGAGAGAAATGCTTTCGAAATGAAAAGCATTAATTGGAGCGTGGCCATCTAGCTTGTGAATTATCGGATGTCGAGCTTGTATAAGTTGGCCGAGCTTAGAGCCGAATTGACCCACATGACTTATAAAACGGCGCTGTTTTCATTTACTATTGTTGGTTCTGTGATGAACGCTGAGCCTTTTGGACTCACTAGCCTTTCCCTGACACACATCGGCTCAGGCTTATTTACTTTGATAATCTAGTAAGTTATGTGCTAACTGATCATGATGAAAGATGGCACGCGAATTGCTTTTTCGTGGCTTGATGTCCACATCAAGACATCGGCGGTCTCCAGCTTGATCATAAACGTCGTTTCAAGCGCATTTTCTTTAGAATGAAGTCACGATGCGAGAGGAGAAAATATATGAAGACGGGAGTGTGGCTTGCAGCAATCCTGGTTATCATTAGCATTGGCATGATTTCTGTACATCCCGGAGCCGCCCAGCAGGTCACAGGCGTACCTGGGCTCACCGAATGCGACCACAACCATTGACGGAAAGCAGCTTCCGCCACCAGACCCAAAATTCGGCGGCGTCATCAAAGACGATGCCTTGCAGTCAAAATACTGGTGGGCGCCGCGCATCGTGCCTCCCAAAGGGGCGCCCAACATCCTGCTGATTATCACGGATGACGCCGGGTTCGGCGTCCCGATTACCTTTGGTGGCGTCATTCCGACGCCCGCTATGGATCGCATCGCGAATAATGGCCTACGTTACAATAACATCCACTCCACAGCGCTCTGCTCGCCGACACGCGCCGCGTTGATTACCGGACGCAACCATCACTCGGCCGGCTTCGGCGTGATCTCGGAGCAGTCCACCGGCTTCCCGGGCTACAACAGCATCATCGCCAAGGACAAGGCCACAATAGGCCGCATCTTGCTGGACAACGGTTACGCCACCTCGTGGTTCGGCAAGGACCACAACACGCCGGCTTTTGCGGCCAGTCAGGTGGGCCCTTTTGACCAGTGGCCTACCGGCATGGGCTTTGAATATTTCTACGGCTTCGTTGGCGGTGACGCGAACCAGTGGCAGCCCAACCTGTTCCGCAACACGACGCAGATCTATCCCTTCGACGGCAAGCCGGGCTGGAACCTAATCACCGGCATGGCTGACGACGCCATCGACTATTTGTATCGAGTCCACCAGACGGCGCCCGACAAGCCATTTTTCATCAAGTACGCTCCAGGCGCTACGCACGCCCCGCATCATCCGACCAAGGAGTGGGTTGAGAAGATTCGGGCCATGCGTCTCTTCGACGACGGCTGGAACAAGCTGCGAGAGCGGATTTTCGAGAATCAGAAGCGCCTCGGGGTGATCCCGCCGGACACCAAGCTGGAGCCTTGGCCGACGAACATCATCAAGAATTGGGATGATTGCACGCCCGAGGAGAAGAAGCTCTACATACGACAGGTGGAAATCTTCGCCGCCTATGCGGCCTACAACGACCATGAAATCGGCCGAGTGATCCAAGCCATTGAAGACATCGGCAAGCTCGACAATACGCTCATCATCTACATCAACGGCGACAACGGAACCAGCGCCGAGGGCGGCCCACTGGGCACACCCAACGAAGTAGCGTTCTTCAATGGCGTTGCCGTTCCCGTCGCCGAGCAGATGAAATGGTACGACGTCTGGGGCACGGAACAGACCTACAACCACATGTCCGCGGGCTGGTCCTGGGCGTTTGACACGCCCTTCACCTGGTTCAAGCAAAACGCCTCCAAGCTCGGTGGCATCCGCCAAGGGATGTGCGTCTCCTGGCCGGCGCGCATCAAGGACAAGGGCGGTCTCCGCGAGCAGTTCTGCCACGTCATCGATATCGTGCCGACCATCCTGGAGGTTTGCGGCATCCCGGCGCCCGAATTTGTGGATGGAGTCAAGCAGGCGCCAATCGAGGGCACGAGCCTCGCCTACACCTTTGACGCCAACAACGCCAAAGCGCCCTCGCGTCACAAGACTCAGTATTTCGAAATGATGGGCCAGTGGGCCCTGTATCATGAAGGCTGGCTGTTGAGCACCAAGGTGAATCGCGCGCCGTGGGAGGCCTTCGGCGCAGCCAATCCCGACCCGCTCAACAATCAGGTTCTCGAACTCTACGACCTGAACAAGGACTTCAGCCAATCCCAGAACCTCGCCGACAAGCATCCGGAGAAGATGAAGGAGATGAAGAAGATGTTCATCGAGGAAGCGAAGAAGTATCAGGTCTTCCCGATGGACGCCTCGGTCGCGGCCCGTATCGTGGCCCCGCGGCCGAACATCACTGCCGGGCGCACTGAGTTCGTTTACACCAAACCCATGGTCGGCCTGCCGCAGGGCGATTCGCCGTTCCTGCTCAACAGTTCGTACACGATCACGGCGGACATCGAAGTGCCGGAAGGAGGCGCCGAGGGCATGATCCTGACATCGGGCGGGAGGTTTGCCGGTTACGGCTTCTACCTCCTCAAGAGCAAGCCGGTGTTTCTCTGGAACCTCATCGACTTGAAGCGCGTCAGGTGGGAAGGACCAGAGCTCGCTCCCGGCAAGCGCACGATTGAATTCGACTTCAAGTATGACGGCCTCGGCGTGGGCACGCTGGCCTTCAACAACCTGAGCGGCCTGGGCCGTTCCGGTACCGGCACGCTCAAGGTGGACGGCAAGGAAGTCCAGACCATTACCCTGCCGCGCACGTTGCCGATGATCCTGCAATGGGACGAGAGCTTCGACATCGGCTCCGACACCCTGACCGGTGTGAACGACGCGGACTACAAACCGCCGTTCCCGCTGACCGCCAAGCTCAACAAGCTGACGATCAAGGTGGATCGGCCGAAGTTGTCGCCTGAGGACATCAAGAAACTTGAGAATGCGCAAGCGGAAGCGCTCGACGGCAAGCCGCTGCATCGTGTGCAGCCCGCTCCTCATTAGTCCGGCAGCATGGCCGGCTGGCCGACCCGGTTTACCCTGACGATCGACCAGGCCGAAGCTTACGCCGGAAGATGAGACAAAGCTCATGGAGAGCCGCAACGGAACAATAGGGTGAGTGATAGGACTGAGTATTTGAGGGCGGCTCCAGCTGGGGGTTGCCTTCCGAAAGAAAAGTCTGAAGAAAACGCTGGAGTGCAACATGAAAACTAACATCAGTGTAATCAAAGTGTTAGCCTTTGCATGCGCATTGGTATCCCTGATAGCAGTCCAATCGGCCATGGCCCAGCAAGCGTCCAAAGTCAGCGAGGAAGAGGCGCACGCCATTGGTATCCATGCTTATGTCTATTTCTATTCACTCATTACGATGGATGTAACCCGAAAGCAGCTCACCAACGTGGAGCCTGGCAAAGATTCCATTGGTGGCCCCATGAACATGTTCAACAACATCCCGGCGTTTCCGACTGCGGACATGAAAGTGGTCGTTCGGCCAAACTTCGATACTCTCTATTCGTCCGCGTGGCTCGACCTGACGAAGGAACCTGTGATCGTGTCAGTCCCTGACACGAGCGGACGCTATTATCTGATCCCGATGCTGGACATGTGGACAGACGTGTTTGCGTCTCCGGGATGGCGAACGACAGGTACGCAGGCAGCCAATTTCATTATCATTCCGCCCGGCTGGCGGCCCGACTTGAAAGATAGGTTGATCGAAGAATTCAAACTGCCGAAAGACACCCAGCGCATTGATGCTCCGACGCCTTATGTCTGGGTCATCGGTCGTACCAAGACGGACGGCCCACCAGATTACGCCGCGGTTAACAAGATTCAGGCAGGCTATAAGGTCACGTCCGCTCTCACAGTGGGGCAAGGCGCCCGAGCCGATGCAGGTCAAGATCGATCCGGCGGTGGACATGAAAACGCCGCCGAAGATCCAGGTCGATACAATGCCGGCCGGCAAGTTCTTCGCCTATGCTGCTGAACTCCTGAAGTTGCACCCGCCGCACATCACCGATGAACCGATCATCGCTCTGATGAAGAGGATCGGAATTGAGCCGGGCAAGAGTTTCGACATCGACAAAGTCGACCCTGCTGTCAAAAAGGCCCTCGAAAGTGTGCCCGAGGCAGCTCAGAAACTGATGGAGTGGAAGGTCCCTACCCTTGCGAGGATCGTGAACGGCTGGTCAATGAACACGGATACCATGGGCGTGTACGGAAACTACTACCTCAAACGCGCCATTGTCTCACAACAGGGCCTCGGGGCCAATTTGCCCGGAGATGCGATCTACTCCTCTGAATCTCGCAGACGAGACCGGCAAGCCTCTCGACGGCGCGAACAATTACACGGTCCACTTCGACAAAGGCGCCATGCCGCCCGTGAGCGCCTTCTGGTCGATCACTCTCTATGACCAAGACGGCTACCAGGTCGCTAATACCCTCAATCGTTTTGCGGTGAGCAGCTGGATGCCCTTCAAGTACAATCCCGACGGTTCGCTGGACCTTTATTTCCGGAATGAGAGCCCGGGCAAGGACAAGGAAGCGAACTGGCTTCCCGCTCCGAAAGGCCCATTCAACCTGACCATGCGCCTTTATGCTCCAAAGCAAGACGCTCTCGTAGGCAAGTGGAATCCACCACCGGTCGTTAAGGCACAGGGGCTCCCGAGTGTAACGGGCGGTCAGTAAGGAATCAGGCAAGCCATTTGCGTGCGGGTCCTCCTACCATGCACGCGGCCAAGGCCCGGATGATCTGATTGGTTGGCGCGGACAAGTACGATAACCCGCGAACTAACCCGGAACTTCAAGGACCTTATCTTATACCAGCAGGAAACCACTAGGTGCGGCCTTTATTCTTGCCAGCCTAGAACAGCGTGTGATATTGTGCGCTAACCATAACGGATAGAAGGCAGATCGGGAAGGACTTTCATGCTGAGCCACGGCTACATCAAGGACAACTGCGACGTCTACAAGTGGGCCGCGCCGGAATTCCTGAAACAGGAGGCGAAAGAACTGGTCCAGCAAAGCCGGCAGAAGGTGACCGGAGATAAGCTCCCCCAGGCGTTGGCGCCGCTGGCAACTACAGGGCGGCTCGGGTAGCCTCGAGAAAGCGTAACAAAAGGCGCGCGCCGTTTGGCTCTGATGTGCCTGTTCCCATTCGTTTGCACTTCTAACATCCGACACGTAAAGGAGCCCCATGAAAACCTACACGTTGCCACGAGCCGGAATGACGGTCCTGGCGCTTGCCGCCAGCGCGCTGTTATCGATGTCCGCGGCGGCTCAGACGACGCAATACAGCTGTGAAGCCGAGAAGTGGCAAATCTCAGCGACTGTCTACGGTTGGCTTCCCGCCATCAACGGCAGGGTGAATTTTCCTGGTGACAGGGGCAGTACCAGCATCCACGCCAGCGCGATCGATCTCCTCAGACACCTCAAGATGACGTTCCAGGGGTCACTCGATGCGCATAAAGGCCGTTGGGGCATTTACAGCGACGTCGTTTACGTCGCCCTCGCCGGGTCCAAGTCCCAGACGAGCGATTTCTCGATCGGCGACATCGTGATTCCGGCCAGCGCCGCCACGGAACTGAGCCTCGATATCAAGGACTTGATCTGGACGGTGGCAGGCGAGTACCGGGTCATGTCCGACCCCGCATGGACCGTGGACCTGCTCGGCGGCGCGCGAATGATGTGGATTAAGCCGACTCTTGGGTACTCGATCACCGGCGACCCCGGCCCGATCGTCATCCCCGGCGGCCCCAACGGAAGCAAGCACGTCGACAAAAGCGTCTGGGACGGGGTCGTAGGGGTCAAGGGTCGCTACACGTTCAGGGAAGATCCCAGATGGTATGCGCCGTTTTACCTCGATATCGGCGCCGGCCAATCACAACTGACGTGGCAGATTGCAGGCGGAATGGGCTATTCCTACAATTCGCGTTCTGTCTTCGCTATGTGGCGGTATCTCGACTACAACTTCCAGTCGGGAAAGAGGCTGGAAAACATCAACATGAACGGCCCGATGGTCGGAATCGAGTTCCATTGGTGAGCGTCACTAAGATGTCGAACCGTACCAGCTCGCTCGCCCTGCCGTTTGTTGATTGCCAAAGGAGTGAGGGACTGAGGAATAAATCAAAATGCGTTTTCGTGAGTCGACCGGAACATCATTGAAGATCAGCATATTTTTCCGGCTAAATTCCGTTATTGTCCAACCTGAGTTATTCGCTGAACCAGCCGGGCAATTTTGCCGCATTTACTGCCGAACACTATCTCCTCTTCAAGCCCCCGGTGATGTTCAGCGCGTGAGTGATCGGCAGCCTCGTGAGCATTAGGGGAAGCACGGATCTCGGGTTTACCACGACGGCTCCAGGCGCTGTCCGCACAAGGGATGTGACCGTTACCAACACCCAATACCTTGTCGGGGGCGAGGTCACCCTCGGACTCGTATTCTGAGCACTTGCCAGAGAGGGTTTCCGGATCGTGGAATCTTTTGTTTGACAGGGACAGCACATCACCCTAAAATTAAACTGGAATTACATAGGACCGTAAATTTGTGACTGAGGGCGAATTGATATCACGCATTATGTTGCGTGCGGGAAGCAAGATCCGTCTAGACCCGTGAATTTGAGTTTGAACGAAGCTTTCTCATGCTACAGACGATAGCATCTGGGGCATTCAGGACAAATGAGGCCGCAGATCAGGGGCTGTCATTGGTCTTTCATCTGACTCAACCATTGCGTAACCATGGCGCAACGCATGGATCTTTAATTTTAGCAATTGTCGGTCATGGAATCTTTGGCTTGTTTGAGAACCAATTTAGCTAATGTGATGGGGGAGAATAATGAACAAATCCGGCGTGATCGTGGTCATTGGCACCATGTTTCTCCTTGTAGTGGGCGCTTGGACGCCCGAACAGCGCACAGCCGTAATCGCAGCCGAGACATCCCCCGCTTCGTTTTCAACTCCACAAAGATATACCGGTTCAATAAGTTGCCGCCGATGCCACGAGAAATTCTACCAGTTGTGGGCTCCTTCTCATCACGGGCTGGCCATGCAGCCCTATACCGCTGAATTGGCCCGCAACAAGCTCTCTCCTCAGACGGACGACATCGTAATCGGAGACTCTCGGTACCGAGCTGAGATTACCGGCGACACCGGCTGGGTTATTGAACGAGGCCCCGCAGGCGAGAAAAAATACCGGATTGACCATGTAATGGGGGGCAAGAACGTTTACTACCTTCTTACAGCCCTAGATCGCGGACGGCTCCAGACCCTGCCCGTGGCTTACGACGTGAACAAGAAGGAATGGTTGGACATGGCTGCCAGCGGGGTGCGTCACTTTCCTGGGCAGACCGATGAACCCATCAACTGGACGGACTGGCAGTACACCTTCAACACAGCCTGTTACGGGTGCCACGTCAGCCAGGTTACCACCAACTACGATCTGAAAACCGATTCGTACCAAACCAAATGGGTTGAACCCGGCATCAACTGCGAGACCTGTCACGGTCCCGCGGGTGAACACGTTCGAGTGTGCGAAGAGGCGCCTAAAGGAACTGTTCCAAAGGATCTGAAAATCGCACGAGGCGGTCGAGACTTTTCCAAGGAGCAGAACAACGCAACATGCTCAAGCTGTCATTCCAAGGCGGTCGTGCTCACGGATACCTTCCAACCCGGGGACAAGTTCTTCGATCATTTTGGTTTGGTGACTCTCGAAAACCCTGACTATTACCCGGACGGCCGAGACCTGGGCGAGAACTACACGTACACTTCCTGGCTCATGAGCCCCTGCGTGAAATCGGGGGAGCTCGACTGTCTGCACTGTCACACGTCCAGCGGCCGATACAAGTTCAAGGCGGAGGACAAGGCCAATCAGGCGTGCATGCCCTGCCATAAAGACAGGGTCGACAATCCCACCGAACACACGCGCCACAAAGCCCAAAGCCCCGGAAATAAATGCATTGCATGCCACATGCCCATGACGGACTTCGCCCGGATGCGCAGGAGCGACCACTCAATGCTGCCACCTTCACCCGCGGCTACCATCGCTTTCAACTCGCCAAATGCGTGCAACCTGTGCCACAAGGACAAAACACTCCAGTGGGCGGATGAAACGGTCCGCAAATGGCGCAGCCGGGACTACCAGGCGCCGCTGGTCAATCGTGCATCCCTCATCGAGGCGGCTCGTAAGCGCGACTGGAGCAAGCTGCCGGAGATGCTCGACTACGTGACAAGCAAAGATCGGGACGAAATCTTTACCACGTCACTTATCCGACTCATTCAGGCTTCCGGGGACCCACGGGTCGGTACCGGCGCTGCTCAAGGCCATCAGGGACCCCTCTCCGCTCATACGCTCTGCAGCTGCGACAGCCCTGCAAAACGTCCCGACTGAAGAGTCTGTTCTAGCTCTCGTGGAAGCTTCCGGGGATGACTACCGCCTTGTTCGCGTGCGAGCAGCTGCCTCGCTTGCCGGTTACAAGGACCTCCCGCTGACGGATGAGGACAAGAAAAAAGTCGCGGCCGCAAACAAGGAGTACCTGGCTTCAATCCTGTCGCGGCCGGACCAGTGGGACTCCCATTACAATTTGGGCAACTATTACTCGGAGCGCCGTGATTTCAAGCAGGCAATTGCTTCGTATGAGAAGGCGCTCCAGATGGAGCCCCGCGGGGTGCTGGCCATGGTCAACGAAGCAATGGCGTATGCCCGTATGGGAGAAAACCAAAAGGCCAACGACGCGTTACAAAAGGCATTGAAAGTGGCCCCCGATAACGCGGCGGCGAATTTCAACCTGGGCCTGCTCAAGGCAGAGGAGAATGATCTCGTCTTGGCTGAAAAGCATCTGAGAGCAGCCCTCAAAGCCGATCCTCAGATGGCTCAGGCCGCGCACAACCTCTGCGTGATTCTCTCTAAGGACCGGCTCGACGAGGCGGTGGAATTCTGCAGGAAGGCTACTGAAACGAGGCCGACTGTGCCCAGGTATGCCTTTACGCTGGCCTTTTATCAGCAACAGAAGGGAGACCTCCCTGGGGCTGCAAGCGTACTGGATGGCCTCATTACCAAATATCCGGCTTACGCCGATGCGTATGTGCTCCTGGGCGGAGTCTATGAGAAGCAAGGAAAGAAGGCCGAGGCCGAGGAAGTGTACAACAAGGGACTGGCCGTGGACGGCATACCGAACCAGTACAAGGTTCGCATGAAGGAGCGCCTGGAAGCCCTGAAGGCTGCTGCTCAAGATGAGCAAAAGAAGTGACTCGTTCGAAAACTTGACAACAATAAATTCGACAGGAAGGGGGTGAGGGAAACGGCACGAGAGCAAGAAAATGACCTGACAATGATGACCGTAGGAGAGTCAGGGCATCGCTTTAACAATTGATAAATCTTACGGAAGGAGAGAAAAATGATACGAAGAAAGGGACAGCCCGCTATGGTTTTTGCCGTGCTCTTTGTCGCTCTGGCATTGGTGGCCGGCCCGGCATTTGCACAAGACAAGAAACCCAACATTCTGTTCATCATGGGAGACGACATCGGCTGGATGCAGCCGAGCATCTACCACCGCGGCCTGATGGTCGGTGAGACCCCGAACATCGACCGCATCGGGAACGAGGGCGCGATCTTCATGGACTATGTCGCCATGCAGAGCTGCACCTCCGGGCGCAATGCCTTCTTCACCGGCATGTATCCGCTGCGCACGGGCATGATCCCGCCGCAGCTCCCCGGCAGCCCATCCTATCTGCGGCCCGGCACCCCGGCGCTCGCCAAGTTCCTGCTGGATCTCGGCTACACCACCGGCGAGTTTGGCAAGAACCACCTGGGCGACCATACCGATGCGCTGCCGACCGCGCACGGCTTCCAGGAGTACTGGGGTTACCTGTACCACCTGGACGCGATGCAGCAGGTGAGCTTCCCCGACATCAACAAGACCCCGACCGAGCAGGGCATCTGTCCGCCTTGCAAGAACACGCCCATACCCGGAATCCCGGAGGTCCCGGGCGCGATTGACCCCAAAGACGGCGTGTGCATGACGCCCCCGCGGCCGTGCCTCTGGTGCAAGTCCTCCGACGGCACGGCGAAGAACCAGACGTGCAAGGACGAGGGCCCGCTGACCCTGGAGCGGTCGAAGACGGTGGACGAGGAGATCTCGGCCAAGGTCATCGACTTCCTCGACCGCAACGACCCCAAGAAGACAAACAAGCCCTTCTTCGTCTGGTACAACCCGGCGCGCATGCACGTCACGACCGTGCTGTCGGACAAGTACTATGACATGGTGGGTACAAAGGGCGGCAAGGATTGGGGCGTCAACGAAGCCGGCATGAAGCAGATGGACGACAACATCGGCTTCGTCCTGAAGAAGCTGGAGGACATGGGCCAGCTCGACAACACCATCGTGGTCTTCACCACCGACAATGGCGCCGAGGCGATCACTTTCCCCGACGGCGGCGTCACGCCGTTCAAGGGCCAGAAGGGCGAGGCCTGGGAGGGCGGCTACCGCGCCCCGTGCGTCATTCGCTGGCCGGGGCACATCAAGCCGGGCACGATCAAGAACCAGCTGTTCGCAGCCCTGGACTGGATGCCCACGCTGGTGGAAATCGCCGGCGGGCCGAAAGGTGATGACCTGAAGAAGCAGATCGAGACCGGCAAGTACCCCGGCATCGTCAAGACCACGCTCGACGGCGTCAACCAGCGCGACTATCTCGAAGGCAAGTCGGAAAAGTCCGCGCGTGACTACTTCTTCTACTTCTCGGGCGCGACGCCGTCCGCTGTGCGGTACAAGAACTGGAAGATGTACTACACCATGTCAGAACCTGGTGCGACCGGCTGGGTAATGCCGCTCACCTCCTTCCATTTCACTCTGGTTCAAAACATCAAGCGCGACCCCTTCGAGCAGGCCGTCGGCGTATCTCAGAAGACGGTGCTGGGCTTCGGCGGTGCACTTGGCGGCCCGGTTACCGGCTTTCTGTACGACTGGAACATGCTGCCCATCGGCCAGCTGTTGTGGGAGAAGCACCTCATGTCTTACAAGGAGTTCCCGCCGCTGCAGGCGCCGGAGACCTACAACCTGCAGGGGATCCTCGATGCGATGAAGAAGGGGGGTCACCCAAGTGATTAACTCCCTAGACAAGTATGAGTCACGAGCGGGCGGTCCGAAAGGGCCGCCCGCTGGTGTCCTACAACCGTTCGCCAAGTCAGATGAAATTGCGCAAGGGAGGAAAACGATGAAGACCGTGACTGATCGGTTGTTCGGTGGTCATCAGCATGAAGAACGACTGGAAACGCATCTTCGCGTTCGAGCCATAGCGATGAAGAGGCAGGACCAAGCAAGCGACGAGAGGTGAAAGAGCATGATTCAAAACAAACTCTTCAGTTACAGTCTGGCCGTGCTCGCCATTTTGGCGGCCCTGATGTACGTCGCGGTTCAGGCGCGGGCGGCGGACAAGAAGCCCAACATCCTTGTGATCTGGGGCGACGACATCGGCGTTCACAACATCAGCGCCTACAACCTCGGCGTGATGGGCTACAAGACGCCGAGCATTGACCGCATCGCCAAGGAAGGGGCGCTGTTCACGGATGCCTACGCTCAGCAGAGCTGTACGGCGGGCCGCGCCTCCTTCATACTAGGCCAGCATCCGTTCCGCACCGGCTTGCTCACCATCGGCATGCCTGGTTCACCACAAGGGATTCCCGATTGGGCGCCCACCATAGCGGACTTGCTGAAGATTCAAGGCTACGCCACCGGCCAATTCGGCAAGAATCACCTGGGCGACCGCGACTCGCACTTGCCGACCGTGCACGGGTTCGACGAGTTCCTCGGCAACCTCTACCACCTGAATGCAGAGGAAGAGCCGGAGACCTACTACTATCCGAAGGACCCTGAGTTCAAGAAGAAATACGGTCCGCGTGGCGTGATCCATTCGTGGTCGGACGGCAAGGGCGGCCAGAAGATCGAGGATACCGGCCCGCTCACGCGAGAGCGGATGCCGACCGTCGACCTCGAGATCTACGACGCTGCGAACAAGTTCATCGACGGGGCTGTGAAAGAAAAAAAGCCGTTCTTCGTTTGGTTCAACACGACCCGGATGCATGTCTGGACCCATCTCAAGCCGTCCGCACAGGGGCGGACCGGGATCGGGCTCTACCCTGACGGCATGGTGGAACACGACGACATGGTGGGAGCGATGCTCAAACGGCTTGATGAGCTAGGCATTGCCGACAACACCATCGTGGTATATGGCACCGACAACGGGGCCGAGACGGGCACCTGGCCGGACGCCGGGATCACGCCGTACCACGGAGAGAAGGGCACGACCTGGGAGGGCGGCTTCCGCGTGCCGATGCTTGTCCGCTGGCCGGGCGTGATCAAACCGGGCACGATCATCAACGAAATCTTTTCTCAGGAGGATTGGTTGCCTACGCTGCTGGCGGCGGCGGGCGATCCGGACATCGTCGAGAAACTGAAGAAGGGTTACAAGGCTGGCGACAAAACATGGAAAGTCCACCTCGACGGTTACAACTTCCTGCCGTTCTTCAAGGGCCAGGCGAAGAAGGGGCAGCGCGAGGAGATCTATTACTTTGGCCAGGGTGGCGAACTGAACGCTGTCCGCTGGAACGACTGGAAAGTTCACTTCGCTGTGACCAATGGAAACATTGCCACGGCCACCCGGGACGTGCCCGGTTGGCCCGTCCTCGTCAACCTGAGGGCCGATCCCTATGAGAAGGCGCCACACGAGTCCGGGCTGTATCTGCGCTGGTATGCTGACAACATTTGGCTCTTCGTGCCCGTGCAGCAGAAGCTCAAGGCGTTCCTCTCCACACTGCCGGAATATCCGTTCCAGCAAGGGAGCAGTCTGAACGCGGCAGGCATCAACTACAACTCCCTTCAGGCGATGCAGGCCATGAAGCGTCTGAAGGAATTGGAAAGCCTCTCGCCGCCGCACAACTGAGCTGGAACAGCAGTTCACTAAGGCGCTGTACGACGAGGCAAAGAAGCAAGGCTGGGCGGTGATCAGTATGAAGAAAGACTGGCAACGCATCTTCGCGTTCGAGCCATAGCGCTGAAGAGGCAGGACCAAGCGAGCGACGAGAGGTGAAAGACCATGATTCAAAACAAACCCTTCAGTTACAGTCTGGCCGTGCTCGCCATTTTGGCGGCCCTGACGACCGTCACGTTTCATGCCCAAAGCGCATCGAACAACGATCAGTCGTCCGGGAGCATTGCAAAAAAGTCACCGGCAGACCCTGAACGAGCTCAAAGTCCGCGGGAGTACATCGAATCTCGTTTGGGCGGCAAGATAATCAAAGTCAAAAAAGACCCTTCGGACTTGCTGAGAGCTGAGTTGATGGTGGAACGAGATGGGTCCGCAACCCTACATGTACTTGAAGCAGCTCTGGACTCTGAGAGGAATCTTCGGGATGTCCGGATCATTACCACCGAGGGAAACTCAAGGGGAACCCCGCTCGTGATCGTCCTTCCTCTCTCGGCGGCATCCGGGTGCTGGTTACATTGCAAGGAAAAGTGTGGCCAAGGCACCGATTGCCGTATGGGATGCCTGTTTGACTGCATTGTGGATTGAAATGCTGCAATCAGAAACGTAGAGATGAGGGCATGCAGAAACACATGAACAAATATAGGCATAGTTACAAATACTTATATGTACCTAAACAGGTCGTTGGGGTGGTCTACACGAAGTTTTGTGAAACACAATACTGTGACCATTTCGCTGTGAGAGGGAATATTGCTGCGACCGCTTCGTACGTAACACCTCGAGAATGGAAGAGCAGTAGCGTATTCGAGGATACGCGGCCTGGTTGATTCGCCGAAATTGATTAGGAAAGGAGTAAGATAGTGTTGTTCTTGACGAGGACCTCCTCGAAGTTAAGATTTTCATGGTGCGCTATTGCATGCCTATGTTTTCTGCTGGCCGTCGTTCCGGCCACGGCCCAGCAGACCACCGGCGTACCGGGCTCGCCTACCTCAACCACAACCATTGACGGAAAGCAGCTTCCGCCACCAGACCCGAAATTTGGTGGGGTGATCAAGGAGAAGGCCTCGGAGTCAACGGCCTGGTGGGCGCCGCGCATCGTGCCCCCGAAGGGTGCGCCCAACGTGCTCCTCATCATGACCGACGATGTCGGCTTCGGCGCGCCGGGCACGTTCGGCGGCGTTGTCCCGACCCCGGCCTTGGATCGCATAGCGAAAAACGGGCTGCGGTACACGAACTTCCACTCCACGTCGCTGTGCTCACCGACGCGGGCGGCGATCATCACGGGACGCAACCATCACGTGGACGGCTTCGGCGTCGTGGGCGAAATCGCGACGGGGTTCCCGGGTTACGACTCGATCATCCGGAAGGAGAACGGCACCATCGGTACCATCCTGAAGGAGAACGGGTACGCAACCTCTTGGTTCGGCAAGAACCACAACACACCTTTCTATCAGGCAACCCAGGCAGGGCCGTTCGATCAGTGGCCTAACGGATTAGGCTTCGAGTATTTCTACGGCTTCGTCGGCGGTGACGCCAGCCAGTGGCAACCGAACCTGTTCCGCAACACAACGGCCATCTACCCCTTTCAGAGCAGCCCCGGCTGGAACCTTACCACGGCCATGGCCGACGAGGCGATCCAGTATATGAAGCAGCTCAAAGAGATCGCGCCGGACAAGCCATTCTTCGTTTATTACGTGCCGGGCGGGACGCACGCGCCGCATCATCCTACTCCGGAATGGATCAAGAAGATCAGCGACATGCATCTCTTCGATCAGGGTTGGAACAAGCTCCGCGAGACCATCTTCGCCAACCAGAAGCGGCTGGGCATCATGCCCGAGAACGCCAAGCTGACGCCGTGGCCGAAGGAACTGCCGGAGTGGGATTCCCTCAACTTGGAGGAGAAGAAGCTTTTCATCAAGCAGGCCGACGTCTATGGAGCGTACCTTGCGTACACCGACCACGAGATCGGCAGGGTCATCCAGGCCGTCGAAGACCTTGGGGTGCTCGACAACACCTTGATCATTTACATCAGCGGTGACAACGGCGCCAGCGCTGAAGGCATGCTCAACGGCACGCCGAACGAGTTCACCACCTTCAATGGCGTTGCCGTGCCGGTCAAGGACCAGTTTCTCTGGTATGAGTTCTGGGGCTCGGAACGGACGTTCCCGCACTTTGCGGCGGGTTGGGCGTGGGCGATGAGCACACCGTTCAAGTGGATGAAGCAGGTGGCGTCGCACTTCGGCGGTACGGCACAGGGCGTGGCGATGTCCTGGCCCGGCCACATCAACGACTTGGGCGGCATCCGCCGCCAGTTCCACCACATCATCGACATCGTGCCGACCATCCTCGAAGCAACCGGCATCCAGGCGCCAGATACAATTAACGGCATCAAGCAGCGCCCCATCGAAGGGGTAAGCATGGTGTACACGTGGGACAAGGCGAACACCAACGTACCGACCAAGCACTCCACGCAATACTTCGAGATGCTCGGCAATAGAGCCATCTACCACGACGGATGGGTGGCGTGCACGACACCGGCGACTCTCCCGTGGGAACTGAGCACGAAGCCGGCGCCGGACGTTATCACCGGGTACAAGTGGGAGCTTTACAACGTCCAGGAAGACCCTACCCAGTTCAACGACCTGGCCGCCAAGATGCCGGAGAAGCTCCAGCAGATGCAGGGCCTCTTCTATCTGGAGGCAAAGAAGTACGACGTGCTGCCGCTCGACAACTCGTCGCTCGGCCGCTGGAATACGCCGCGGCCGAGCCTCACGGCGGGAAGAACGGTCTTCACCTATTCAGGGGAACTGACCGGCGTCCCCAACAGTGGCGCGCCGAACATTCTGAATAAGTCGTACAACATCACTGCCGAGGTCGAAATTCCTGAAGGTGGGGCGGAAGGCATGATCGTCACCGACGGCGGACGCTTCGGCGGCTACGGCCTGTTCCTGAGCAAGGGCGAGTTAGGCTTAGGGCGGGGCAAGGTGGTGTTTCTCTACAACCTGCTCGACCTTAAGCGCACGACATGGGAGGGACCTGAGTTGAAATCGGGGAAGCACACGATCGTCTTCGACTTCAAGTCCGATGGCCCGGGCCTGGGCAAGGGAGGCACGGGTGTGCTGTACGTGGACGGTCAGGAAGTAGCCAGGAATTCCCTGGAACACACCACCCCGATCACGTTCCCGGAGGACGAAACCTTCGACATCGGCCAGGACACGCGTACCGGGGTCGCGATGCTGGAGTATCGCTACGATGTCCCATTCAAGTTCACCGGCAAGATCAACAAGCTGACCTTCAAACTCGAACCGGCGCAGCACGCCGAAAAGGAACACAAACAAGCCGCTGAGGCTGTCGCCCGGTAGCGAGACTCGGTTCGACGAATGAAAAAACTGCTGACTCTCACCGCCGTGGCCGAAGCGACCACGGGTTTGGCGCTGCTGGTTGTTCCAGCGCTCGTCGGGCGGTTATTGCTCGGCGCCGAGCTTACCGGAGTTTCGATTCCGGTAGCTCGTGTGGCCGGCATCGCCCTCATTGCGTTAGGTATCGCCTGCTTGCCGGGATCGGCATTCCTCGGCATGTTGACCTACAGCGTCCTGGTGATGGCCTATCTCGCTTACATCGGCATCCGTGGCGAATGGGCCGGACCGCTGTTGTGGCCGGCGGTCGTGTTACACGCTGTCCTAACGGCGCTGTTGGCGCGCTCGACTTACAGCGCTAGATAACCAATGAGGACGGTGGCGTTTATTCCGATTGCCATGAAACGCAGACAGAAATGAATTCGTTGTTTGGGCGCGCTATGAAATCGATCCGACTCGCAATCACACTCCTGTGTCTTGGGAGCCTCACTTCTTTTGACGTAGCCTCCGCTGATGAGATCCCATCACTCGACGTGATGGAAGTGGTCAGCACCGCCACGGAGGCGTACATCTACGGCTACCCTTTAGTCACGTTTGACATGGTGCGCATGCAGCAGACTAACGTAGCTACCCGGATGCCGAGCATGCCCCATGGGGCAGATGATCAAGATGCGAACTTATCCTGCGGTTGAGAACCACTGCTGTGCCGCTCCCAACGCCGATACGCTGTACACGAAGTCTGGCTGGATGTTTCCAAGGAACCCTGGATCTTCAGCATTCCCGAAATGGGCGATCGTTACTATATCGTCCCAATGCTCGATGGCTGGTCGGAGGTCTTCGCTGACGCCAGTTTGCCTACGACGGGCGGGAAAGCACAGACGTACGCCATTACCGGTCCGGGTTGGTCGGGCACGCTCCCTCAGGGAGTGACCGAAGTCAAATCGCCCACCGGAATGGTCTGGATACTCGGACGCATCTACTGCACTGGTACGCCCGAGGACTACAAGGCAGTGCATGCCCTGCAGGACAACTTCTCGGTCGTTCGCTCAGCGCTTACGGCAAGCCATACACGCCGCCGCGAGGCGAGGTCGATCCCGGCGTGGACATGAGGACGGCAGTGCGCAAACAGGTCAACGGCCTGGACATCGATACTTATTTCAGTCGCCTGGCGAAACTGATGAAGACCAATCCACCGACCGCACAAGATGCGCCAATCGTTGCGCTGATGGCTAGGATCGGTTTGGTCCCGGGGCAGGACTTCGACTACGCAAGCTTGGGTTCCTGGATCGAGAGACGATCAAGCTCGTTCCCAAGCTGGGGCTCCTGGAATTGGCAAGACACTTGAAAAAGCAAAAGACCACGAACGGGTGGCTCTACTTCACTGGAGGCGTCGGCAACTTCGGGACCGACTACCTGTTGCGGGGCATGGCCAACCTTCTTGGCCCCGGATGGAATCGCCCGCAGGACGCGGTGTATCCCCTCTCGCAAAAGGACGCGAACGGGGACGAATATAACGGGGCCGAGCACAAATATGTGATACGTTTCGGGGATGGACAGATGCCGCCCGTCGAAGCCTTCTGGTCGCTCACGATGTATGACACCGACTTCTTCTTCGTGGACAATCCGATCAATCGGTACGATGTGGGTCAACGCACCGAGTTCATCACTAACTCTGACGGCTCGGTAGACCTTTATATCCAGGCGGAATCACCAGGGAAGGACAAGGAGGCCAATTGGCTGCCTGCACCGAAGGGAAAATTTAACCTAGTGCTGCGGTTCGTACTGGCCGACAAAGTCACCGCCCTCGATCCTCGACGGAACCTGGACGCCGCCGCCAGTTTGAAGTGTGCGGTAAAGGGCTCGCCGCCAATGCAGTGATCTTCCCGGCAAGGATGTCGCAATAAAAAAGAATCAGATGAAATAAGTTGCGAAGAAAGTTCAGAACTCTATTGTGAAACCGGGAAGATCCATCCTGCTGTACGCCCAAGAATGATCGGACCGAATCTGCCGGAGCCACTATTCATCGGATGAAAGGAGAAAAGAACTTGAAGAAGCTCATTTTTATACTAGGCGCCCTTCTTTTTGGCCCAAGCCCAGCCGACAATCGCTCAAGAGATCCTGATCGATGGCCTTAAGGTCGCCAGAGATTGCGCCGCAGATATTAGAAAGCATTGCTCCGGCATAGAGCCAGGCGAGGGCAGGATCAGGGCGTGCATCAAGGAGAAGTTCGCCGAACTCTCCACGGACTGCAAGGATGCGCTCGGCGAACTGATCGCAGCGCGCACCGAGCTTCCGGATGATGGAAAGTCGGCCAAGGTCATGCGGTTCGACAATCTGCGCGACATGTGCTACTGCGAGGTCTTCCTGATCGGTGGTGATCCTGTGACGCATGATCTCAAGGCGAATTTCTACAACACCACGGACCTCAATAACACTCGGGACTCTCGCGACACATGCCCCCCCGCCATTTGGGGAAAAGTTAACTCTGAGACATTGAAGAAGCAATACGAAGTACTGGGCGTGTTCAAGAACGTCCCCGGCACTGGGCCATGGATTGGATAGAGCTTCCCGTCGGGAAGCAGCGTGACTTCGATGGTCTTGCAAGCGCGGTGGATGGGCCAGGTGCAGCTACCGAAAGGCGTCGATCTTCACAAGAAAGGTTCGAGCGCTTACAAACCGACCACGGTCGCGCGCAAATCCCAAATGGGCTTCCAGAAAGGCAAACCTGTCTTCATTCTGGAAGACCCCGACGGTATGCCATGGGTCATGCAGGCTTACTCAAACATAGTGGACCCGAACCTGACTTACGCTGATCTCCAAACACTCGACAAGAAGCTCAAGCTGCCGCCTGGGTGGAAGTATCGGGTCAAGGTCCTGGACCAGGATCTTACGATTCGTGCTGTGAAGGGCCATGCGCGAATCGTGCAGGATGACCTGGAAAACACGTATGACGCGTGCTTTGAGGAGGGTGGCGAAAGGTCATGCAGCCACAAGCCATAGCCATAATTTCGGAGTTGCCTCCCCGTGAGGGTATTGACGCCGTAATAACCGCGTGCTTACAAGGTGTGCAGGCGGCAGTTATCGGAACGATTGCCGACTGCCACAGGCGCAGAAATATCGGGGTTGACCAGCCGAGGCTCACGCCGGAAGATGAGGAAAAGCTTATGGAGTCCTAACGGAACAATAGGGTGAGTGAGTAGGACTGAGTATCTGAGGGAAGCTCGGGCGAAGACTGCCTTCGGAAAGGAAAGTTGCAACATGAGAACTGAAATCAGTGTGATCAAAGGCTTCGCGTTTGTTTTGGTAGCGCTGATGGCAATCCAACCGGCCATAGCCCAGCAAGCCTCCAAAATCAGCGAAGAAGAAGCGCACGCCATCGGCGTCGAAGCCTACGTCTATTTCTATCCCATAATCACGATGGATGTGACGCGAAAGCAGATCACGAACATCGAACCTGGCAAAGAATTCGGCAAGTGGCCGATGAATATGTTCGTCAATGTCCCAGAGTATCCGACAGCAGACCTGAAAGTGGTTGTTCGGCCCAATTTCGACACCTCGTATTCCTCTGGATGGCTGGATCTCACCGAGGAGCCGGTGATCGTGTCGGTTCCTGACACCGGCGGCCGTTATTACCTGATGCCGATGCTCGACATGTGGACAGATGTGTTCGCCTCGCCGGGATGGCGCACGACCGGCACGACAGGCGGCAATTTCATCATCGTTCCTCCCGGCTGGCGGCCCGATTTGAAAGATCGGCTCATCGAGGAGCTCAAGCTCCCGAAAGACACCAGCGCATTGATGCTCCGACGCCTTATGTCTGGATCATAGGCCGCACGAAGACGGACGGCCCGAAGGATTACGACGCGGTTCACAAGATCCAGGCGGGTTACAAAATCACGCCGCTCTCGCGGTGGGGCAAAGCGCCCGAGCCGGTTCAGGCCAAGATTGACCCCGACGATAGACATGAAGACGCCGCCGAAGATCCAGGTGGACACAATGTCGGCCGGCAAATACTTCGCGTAGCGGCAGAACTCATGAAGCTGCAGCCGCCGCACATCACGGATCAACCGATCATCGCGATGATGAAGCGGATCGGAATTGAGCCGGGCAAGAGCTTCGACATTGACAAGGTCGACCCTGCCGTGAAGAAAGGCCTAGAAAGTGTGCCGCGAGGCAGCTCAGAAGCTGATGGAGTGGAAGGTCCCTACTCTCGCGAGGGTCGTGAACGGTTGGTCGATGAACACCGATACGATGGGCGTGTACGGCAACTACTACCTCAAACGCGCCATTGTCGCGCAACAGGGCCTCGGAGCGAACCTGCCCGAAGATGCGATTTACCCGCTGAATCTTGCCGACGAGTCGGGCAAACCTCTCGACGGCGCTAACAAGTATACGATCCACTTCGAGAAAGGCGCCATGCCGCCTGTGAACGCTTTCTGGTCGATCACCTCTATGACCAGGACGGCTTTCAGGTCGCTAACAGCCTGAATCGTTTTGCGGTGAGCAGCTGGATGCCGTTCAAGGTACAACCGGACGGTTCGCTGGACCTGTATTTCCAGAACAGAGCCCGGGCAAGGACAAGGAAGGGAACTGGCTTCCGGCTCCGAAAGGACCTTTCAATCTGACCATGCGACTTTACGCTCCGAAGCAAAACGTTCTCGTCGGCAAATGGAATCCACCACCGGTCGTGAAGGCACAGGGACTCCCGAGCGTAATGGGAGGCCAGTAGATATTCAGGGAAAATAATGGCTTGTCAGGAAAATGGTGATTCAAGCTGGGCCTTGGAATCTACGAGTTTTTTCGGCTCGCGAGGAATGAGATTGGTTTTACACCATAGCTGTTCGATGACCCTGTTGTGTTTACTGTTATTGGGCTTCGGCAGCGCCAGTGCCGAAGCAGCCCAAATCCTCCATCGCCAGGACCGGTAACCGAAGCCATAAAGGCATTGAGACAACCTCAAGAAGCTGGAGGGTCAAGTGGCGAAGCAGCTAAAGTTGGGGCTTGACCCAGGCGCGGAGTCTCCAATGCGACTATTGGAGGACGGAAGCGCTGATTATCGATAGGTCTCTTTGGCCTACGAGGACTGCAAAATTGTTTCTACGTCTTAGCTGGTCTCTAACCATCTTATTTCTCGCTCTTCTTGTGTGTCTGCTGCGCCAGGGTCGAAGCAGCCCAAGGGATTCACCCTCTGGCGCCGCCGGACGTTTCAAGTCCGAGGGCAACGCTCAATACGTTTCTAACCGAAATGAACAAGGCCGTAGACGCCCACAAGGCCGGCCACAGAGACCAGGCCCGGGCTTTCCTAGATCGCGCAGTGCGCTGCCTCAGTCTCGACGCGGAACCGCCGGCCCTCAGGCCTGTCATGGGTATCTATGCTGCTCTGTGCCTCAAGGAAACACTTGATCGAATAGATATTCCTCCCCTCGATGAGGTTCCTGACGCCAAGACTATTGAAACCGACAAGCTGACCGGTTGGACAATCCCCTACACGGAGATCACTATTGCGGCCGTCAAAAATGGACCTCCAGGCGGACGATTCCTCTTTTCACCCGACACTGTAAAAAGATCGGAAGAATTCTACGACAAAGTCAGAAATCTGCCGTACAAACCCGGCGCCCAAGGAGCGCTCTATGAGCAGTTGACTTCTTCGGCAGGGCCGTCGGTCTCGAAAAAACTCATGGACCGGCTGCCGGGATGGACTAGGGCGCAAATCTTCGGACAGACCGTATGGCAATGGCTAGGATTGATCCTGTACTTCTTGGTCGGCGCGGGGATCGTGCTACTCACGTACACGTGCGTACAAAAGGCGCTCGGCATTCTCGACGCGAGATTTAATTCAAGCCTCAGCGATTCAATAGGCGGTCTCGTCATACCGATCATGCTGGTCCTGTGTGCGGAGACCGGCCTCTGGTTTGTCGTGTATGGTCTGCACTTTCGGGATGCAGATACATATTTGGTCATAGCTTTCACATTCTTGTTGATCTCCTATGGCTCGAGGATGTGGTTCGTGGGCGCCGTCCTCAATAGAGCCGCGGGATTTGTAATCGCCATCGCCAGGCTCGAACCAATGGGTATGCATGGGCAACTCATCCGTTTCGGATTTGATGTTGTGACTGTCGTCATTGTTGTTGCCGCGGCCATCCGACTGGGAGCGCTCTTGGGTTTGCCTACCTACTCTTTGGTCACGGGATTAGGCGTCGGTGGACTCGCCGTGGCTTTGGCTGGGCGAGAAGCTCTATCAAATCTGATCGGCACCATAGCCATTCTCTTGGATAGGCCATTCAAATTGGGCGATTTCGTTGTATTGGGAAAAGGAGAGGCTGGAACGGTAACTGAAATAGGTCTCCGTAGCACTCGTCTTAAGAGACTCGACGGCGTGCTCGTGTCAATCCCTAATGCCAGTGTAGCAAACATGAACATTATCAACGAAAGCGCTCCGGTGGCCGAATGTCAGATTACTGTTTCCGTAGGAGCAGCTTACGGATCCTCTGTGAACGAAGTGGAGCAGGCGCTGCTCATCGCTTCTCAGAGGAGCGAGTACGCGTTGCCTGAACCGCCGCCATCGGTCAGGCTCGTGAGTTTTGGTGATTCAGCGCTTGAATTTGCTGTGCTGGTCTGGATCATTCAGCCGGAATTCAGGGCAAAGGCAACAGATCAGATAAACCGAGCTATCTGTGAGGAGTTCGGGAAACGGGGAATCGAGATGCCATTCCCGCAGCGAGATGTTCACATTCGTTCGGACAAATAGGCTGGCAATCTGAATGTTCACTGCATAAGCCCGGGTGGCTCCGCAGTCCGTGAGCCTATAAGGAAAGGAAGGCGTTTTATGAAAAATACAATTCTGCTGATCTGGCTAATTCTATGTATATTGCATCGCGGCGGGTTCGGCGGCAGAAGGTAAGCAAGGCGACCGACAAGAAGGCAGTTTCGACTCAAGCTCAAAGCAATCAGGCGGCTGATGAGAAGGCTATTCAGAGCGTCGGCGGAAGAATTTGTCGCGGCCTTCAATAAGGGTGACGCCAAACAAATAGGAGCCTTCTGGACGCCCGATTGTGAATATGTTGACGAGACGGGTCGGATATTCAAAGGACGTGATGCAATCGAGAAGGAATATGCAGCATTCTTCGCAGCCAACCCAGGGCTGAAAATGGAGAACTCCATCTCGTCCATTAAGGTCATAGGCGGTCATTCCGCCATAGAGGATGGTGCAGCGATCAGTCAAGAACAAAGACGGCGTAATCATGTCGCAGGCTTCCTACACGGCCATTCACCTGAAAGAGGGTGACAAGTGGCTCATGGCCAGCGTTCGGGAACGTGCTACCCCCTCGCTGTCGAAACGGCCGGACTTCGAACATCTAGAGTGGTTGATCGGAGACTGGACCGCAGCAAAAGACTCCAGGACTTTGGACTTCAGTTTCAAATGGATTGCGGAGAAGAAGTTTATCGAACTGCTTGTACAGCGTTCGGGACAAGGATGCTCCCGCCAGGTCGGGCATACAGATTATCGGCCGCGATCCTTCGTCAGGCCAAGTGATCTCGTGGAGCTTCGATTCCACCGGCGGCTATGGCCAAGGGCAATGGAGGCTCCTGAAAAAAGGGGTCGTCATCGAATCTCGCGGCATTATGCCGGACGGCGCTCTCAGCGCATCGAGCGACATTGTTTCGAGAATCGATGGAGACAGCTTTTCCTGGCAGTCCGTCAATCGAATCGTAGCCGGACAAAGATTGAGCGATCAGGAACCAGTGGTACTGAAACGAAAGCGCCAATAAGAAAAAAACATTAATTTTCACAAAGAGTTTCATCATAAGCAAATGAGGTTCGCACAAGGGAACTTCAAACACGAGGTCGGAAATGAACAAGCTAATAGGATTCCTGCTGGCAGTATTATTGATTAGCGCCCTTCCACTTGGGGATGCCCTGGGCCGTGGTTTTGGCGGATTCAGAGGAGGCTTTGGCGGGGCCAACTTCGGCGGTCTTCGAGGAGGCGGCTTTGACCGAGGCGATTTCGGAGGATTCCACGACCGCAGCTTTGACACCGGCAGACTTGGAGGATTCAATGAGCGGGGCTTTGACGATTTCCAGGGTCGCGACATGGATCGATCACGGGGTGAAGCCTATCGCTCGGAGCCAACCAGAAGCTTTTCCGGAGATAGGTTTAGTCGTCCTAGCGGCTTTGATAATGGTCGAATTGGTCATACTGCCGGGGCGTCTCGCGGTCAGTTGGACAAGTTTCTCGGACTACCCACAGACGCGGGGTTTAACCACATTGCCCCTGCACGCGGTGACTTATCTGAAGCGGGCCGCGTGGCTGCCGAACGGGAAGGAGGCGCTCTGCGCGGAACAGCGACGGTCCCTGGCGCGCCGTTCCATTATATTTCACGGGGTGAGGCTGTCGGGCAAGGCTGGATGGTGAGAAACAATTTCAACAGGCACGATATATTCAATCGCGAATGGTATGCAAGGCACAGAAGAGCCTGGACCAACCCCGTTATCATTGCGTCGGGCTGGAATACGGCCACCTGGAGCAGCGCCTCGGACTGGGTGGGCTGTGATTCGACTCCCGAAGATTACGATTACGGGAATACCATTCTTTATCAGGGAGGCAACGTATACGTGGAGGGACAACCCGCGGGATCCGACGCCCAATACTACGATCAGGCCAGTTCGCTTGCAGCTTCCGGCGATGCCAAGCAAGACGACCAAGGCGACTGGTTGTCCCTGGGGGTATTCGGCATGGTGCAGGGTCAACAGACTGACCCCACGATGATTTTCCAGTTGGCTGTCAACCATCAGGGCATCATCCGAGGCAACTACTACAACAGCGTAACGGATACAACGCTCCCCGTTCAAGGAGCAGTAGACAAAAAGACTCAACGAGTCTCGTGGACGATGGGAGACAACAAGAGCACAGTGATTGATACAGGCTTGGCAAACCTCACAAAAGACGAAGGCCCGGCCCTTATGCACATTGGAAAGGACCGGACTCAAGAGTGGCTGCTGGTTAGGCTCAACAAAAAGTCTGGGAGCAGCAATGATTCCTAAACCCCACCCGCGGGAGGAGAAGGGGAAGGCAAAAAAGCGGCGGGAACCCGCTTCTTGAAAAAGCCGGATTCCCCGACCCCCTCCGCCAAGAACTTTAATATGTTTGGCGGTAGTGCAAAGAATAGTGCGAACCGTTGGCATGGGTGACCCAATGTTTCTCCGGCAATACCTTCCCAGCTCCGGTAGCGGCCGGCCTCCCCGCCGGTCGTTCTGGAAGGCTCCCGCAGACTCGCACCCTGAAAGGTGAGTCAAGATCGGACTTACCCCGCGCTACGCTCTGACACTCTGCCGCTTCAAGAATTAAGTATGGTGTCCCCCGAATTCCACAAGAAAACTTTAGTCGCTGCACTTGCTTCTTGGCGGAATCCCGAGAGCCGCCCCCACGATGCTTGACCACGGCATTGCGTCCAATTGTACCCAGTCCAATGCTGCCATTAGGGCACAAAAGCCGACACCGAAAGCGGTCTTGTCAAGTTCACACACATGGTAAAATGATCTACCTGGAAGCAGGAAAGGACCGACTAATGCCTCGTTTGCTGAAATCTTGGTTGCCGGCAAGGCTACTACACTATCACCGAGCACCATAATATCAGGGAGATCCTCGTTTTTTGCCTCTAACAAGTGCTTTCTGCTTAATACGGCCTCTCTGATCTGCTCGGCGGTCGATAAAGACTTTTTTCCTCTGGCCTGTTTGACGTATCGAGCGACAATCGCGGCGAAGAAAGGATTGCGGTAATCGGGATAACCTGCGGGAACGGCAACAGTGATGCCCTGACTGAAATTAACACCAGATCCAAGGTCCGTCAAAGGAACAGCCTGTGGCTCGCGACATAGTGCCTTGACAGCTTTGACTTGTTCAACAGCTTTCTTCAGACTCTGGCCATCGTCTCCATCAATGTGCAGTGTATGTTTGGCTTCAATATAGCAATAAATTGCCTCCACCGGGATGCGCTCTTTAGAGGAATAATCGGCATCATGCAATCCCCGGAAGGTCGGAAATCGAATTCGTTCATATATGAATATGTCATCGCCAACAGATTTTCCGAGATGATTTACCGCATAGCCCCGTGCAATGCCAAACTTGTCGGGGAGAGCATTGCCCAGCACTTTACAAAGAGCCATTTCGAATTCTGGACCATATTCAAAACCATGTTCTGCTTCGATGCTATCAAGCGCTTTACGGAATCGCTTAGCTAATCTGGTGATATAATCTTTGGGGCTATCCGGTTGACTCCACCACATACTACCTGTAGTATGTGGGCATGGCTGAGTACCCGAGGACGATTGTGGAGCTTGAAGAGCGTTTTCACTCGGACGACGCGTGTAGTCAATACCTTTTTGATCTGCGATGGCCGGAGGGCTTCCGTTGTCCTCGGTGTGGTTTTGGCAGTGCTTGGCGAACGTCCAGGGGACTTTACTTGTGCGGACGTTGCCGTTTCCAGATCTCTGTGACTGCGGGCACGATCTTTCAAGCTTCGAGGAAGCCCCTGACCCTGTGGTTTCGGGCGATGTGGTATGTAACCAGCCAGAAGCAGGGTATCAGTGCTTTGGGACTTCAGCGGGTGCTGGGATTGGGCAGCTATGAAACCGCATGGACCTGGTTGCATAAACTGAGAAGAGCGATGGTTAGACCCGGACGCGATCGCTTGTCTGGTACTGTGGAAGTCGATGAGATCTACTTGGGTGGTGTAAAACTTGGAAAGCGGGGCCGTGGGGCAATGGGCAAAGCTCTGGTTGTCATAGCTGCTCAAGAAGACGGCAATCGTATTGGACGGATTCGTCTTCGTCGTGTAGACGATGCATCGGCCGCAAGCCTTATACCGGTCCTGAGAGAATGTGTGGAACCTGGCAGCCTGATTCGCACCGATGGGTGGCAAGGTTATGCTCCTTTGGCAAGAGAAAGCTTCACGCATATTGTGGTTCGCAAGGATTCCATCGTGGGGGAGAACCTGTTGCCGATGGTCAACCGGGTTGCCTCGCTCCTCAAACGCTGGCTTGGAGGCACTCATCAGGGAGCCGTGCGCCCCTCTCACCTTGATTACTACCTGGACGAATATACGTTTCGGTTCAACCGAAGAACGTCTAGATCCCGGGGCAAGCTCTTCTACCGATTGGTGCAGCAAGCCGTGGCCATGGAGCCCATAACGGGCGCCATGTTACGGGCCGATTGCTTGAAAATGTCTAACCACAACATGTAGTATCCGGTTGAATCATCCGGATAGCCCCATAATCTTTATACATAGCTGAGTCCTTCGCCATGCCTAATCCTGAAGAGTTTCGTGCACCTCATGCTCGAGTCATGCCGTACTCCGGCCCTGCCATCGCATTTTTCTTCGGAACACCTCTTTCAGCAATTAATCGCGATCACTGATCATTATAGAGCAAATATATATGGGCTAGATTGAAAATCCAATTGTCAATCTTTGGCTGTCGCCGAAATCAGTTTACCAATACTGTAAGGAATTTTCAGGCGCCTCCCGATTGCTCTATTAGTAAGCGAGGCACCGTCATTTCAAGACTGGACCATAGCAAGACTATTGAAGGCAGCAAGCACACAGATCGGAATGCGCAGTTTGAGCATATCAGTGACAAGGTTCAAGAATATCAGTAAAGAGACCAGCGCGCGATATCAGTGGACACGAAGAAGAAGGAGTTGGTGGGGAATTTCAAGAATGGCGGTAAGGAACTTCGAACCCAAGGCGATCCCGAGGAAGTACTTGTTCACGACTTCATGATGAGCAAACTTGGGAAAGTAGCTCCTAAGGGGTGTACGACATGGGGGAAAATTCGGGATGGGTGAGCGTTGGGACCGATCACGACACAGCTGCTTTCGCTGTGGAAACAATACGGAGATGGTGGTATTCTATGGGTCAGAAGACCTATCCCAATGCCAAGAGGCTACTTATCACCGCCGACTCTGGCGGTAGCAATGGGGCCAGGGTGCGACTCTGGAAATTGGAGCTGCAAAGCCTCGCAAACGACACAGGGATGGGAATTTCAGTCTGTCATTGTCCGCGGGAACCAACAAATGGAACAAGATTGAGCATCGACTGTTTTCATTCATAACGCAAAACTGGCGCGGAAAACCGCTGATATGGCACGAAGTCGATTTTTCAATCGTGAGATAGCTTCGACCTCTGTAGGCAAGACCGGCCTGACGGTCCGTTGCCCGAACTAGACAACGGCTCCGAGCCCCACGGGATCAAAGTATCGAAAAAAGAAGGATGTCCCAAATCAATATTTCGAGGAACGATTTCCACGGAGAGTGGAATTTCGCCATCCAGGCTCGAGAAGCCCGAAAGGTGTAATGGTTATAGAGAAGACTGCTAAGACATTCGCTTACTCTGCCAAGAATACGGCCGCAGAATTAAGTATGGTGTCCCCAGAATTTTGAAAGCAATAGATCAGATAAACCGGGCTATCGGCTAGGAGTTCGAGAAACGTGGAATCGAAATCCCATTTCCGCAGCGAGAAGTGCGCATCCGTGCGGAGAAATAGGCTGGGGTCTGAATGTTTATTACAGAAGCCCAGGTAGCTCCGCAGTCCGTGGGCTTATAACGAAAGGGAAAGGCTGTTTCGGCGCTCCACTTCGCAGAGGATAGCGCGAAAATTCTTGCGCTGCCAGGGGCATTTATTTACAATTGCGCATCTGCATTTTTGGGGAAATCTAGCAAGGAAAAACCGGTTAGCTTCGGGGCCTGAGGCTGTGCTCAGCCCCCGATAGAAGGCGCACGGGCGTGGGTTCGCTGACGCCAGGGGCTCGGTTTACATTCCGCATCGTATTTTGATTTTGAGGAATCATCGCGGGACTAAGTTTGAGCCCATTTATCCTAATGGAATCGTGAGCTGGGTGTGAAGATTTTCATGCGCCGGCTTCCTTCGGGAGGAATAGCATGTGCGACAGAAGAATTATGGCCTCGGCGGCAATCATTTCTTTTCTGGCGGCCATTATGATTCCCGGCCTTACGGCCGCTCAAACTAAAACGGAACCGAAAAAACCTAACATCGTAGTCATTATGACTGATGACGTAGGATGGGGTGACCTGGGAGTCTACGGTGGCGGCGCCAATCGAGGAGCGCCCACGCCTAACCTTGATCGTCTAGCCAAAGAAGGAATGTACTTTACCAACTTCTACGGCCAGGCAAGTTGCACCGCAGGCCGAGCGGCATTTCTTCTGGGACGATACCCCGTGCGTTCGGGATTGAGCGAAGTGCTTACCATCGCAAGCCCGGGAGGCATTCACAAAGACGAGATCACTCTGGCAGAGTATTTGGGACAAGCAGGTTACCGATCCGTTCAAATCGGCAAATGGCACCTGGGGGACCGGCCTGAGTTCTACCCGACGGTCGTGGGATTCGACGAGATGTACCACATGCTTCCCTACTACGCCAATGCGTATACTTGGACCGACCCCAAGATTTATCCCGATTTTCCGAGGAATGATCCTGAGTACATGAAATGGTTCAAGCAAACTTACAATGATGGAGAATGGGAGGGCGTAAAGGGTCAATCCCCTAAGAAGACCAAAGTCTTCACCAGCGAGGACCTGGCCACTTGCGACAACCGAATGGCCGAGACGGCTATTAAATGGATAAACGCTCACGCCAAAGATAATAATCCGTTTTTCATGTACTTATGCTTTATGAAATTGCATAATCCGACTATCCCTTCTCCTGAGTGGAAAGGTAAAGCGCCCGGCGGCCATCCATATCTAGACTCGCTTATGGAGTTGGACCACAATTCGGGCCGGGTAGTGCAGGCTATCCGAGACGCCGGGATTGCGGAAAACACTTTGGTAGTCTGGTTCCCGGATAACGGAGCTTGGGTGGATGTTTGGCCCGACGCCGGTTACACGCCGTTCAGGGGCGCTAAAGGCACCAATTTTGAAGCCGGGTTCCGAATTCCGGCCATCGTCTGGTGGCCGGGTCATGTGCCGGCAGGCGGCCGGTGTGACGAAATTGTGGCCAATATGGATATCTTTGCGACTGCGGCTAACTTAGCGGGTCTGCCGGCGCCTCCTCATGTGTGGAAGGACAAAGCAGGCAAGCCGATGATTTTTGACGGCGTTGATCAGACGGATTTATTCCTGGGCAAGGGCCCTTCTAAACGAAATTCATTTATCTATTTTGAAGATCTGGATTTCGGCGGTATCCGCGCGGGGAATTATAAAACTATTTACACTCAACGGGACACCTGGCTTGATTACAGAAAAGACAAGAACATTCCGGCCCTTTATAATCTTCAATGGGACCCGCAGGAACGGCATGATCTCTTCTTCAGCGCACAATCCGGCGACAGAATGTGGAGAATCATTTACAACACTCAAAACGTTCTCGACACATTTCTCAAGGAAACGAGTGAGATCTCGAACAGGCCCCCTACCGGCGCAGGCGGATACGTTACAAAGGATTCTGTTGAGCTGATAACGAAAAAAGGAATGATTGAAGAAGCGCTGAAAAATATCATCAGAGAGAAAAGAAAAGATACAAAAAAGAATATGGAAAGTAACCCGTCAGTTACGGGCGGCCAAAGATTGGCATTGCGAGAGTCGGAAGCAATCTCCTAGCTTCGGGGATTGCTTCGTCGTTTCACTCCTCGCAATGACAGACCCACGTGCTAACTGAAGGGTTACATGGAAAAATAGTTTAAGGTTTTGTTGAGTTGGGGATTGGATGAAGAGGATGCGGATGCGCCAAGATGCAGTGCTTGAATCCGAGAATACGCCTGTTCCTCTTATCTCTCGTAGCAGAAACGTAACAGCTACGATGACGAAATATGTCTTCGGAGGCGGTATCACGCTGGGGGTGAATTTCTAAAGCTTTTCATAATTCAAAGTGGTTGAGAGATTCCACCGTCCTTTCTGATGCGCCAGAAATGCCAGCCCATGAGAAGCGCCATGAGCGCCGGCAGCAGAACGACATGCCACACGTACACTCGAATGAGCGCTGCGTCCCCCACCTGCTCAGGGCCGAAAAGCAGAGACCCTATGGCCGCTCCAATGACCGGAATGGTCCCGCAAAGGTTCCTGGCAATAGTCCATGCCCATAATGAACGACCATCCCACACCAGCAGATATCCGGTGAAATCCACCAGCAGCGCCGCCAACCAAAAGCATCAGGCCGATTATCCAATTGAACTGCCGGGGCGGCGCAAATGAACCGGTCCAAAAGACTCGAAGCATATGCAAGCCAACCAGTCCGATCATGATCTGGCCCGCCCAGTAATGAATATTTCTTAGGAAGAAACCGTATGGGACTACGTGCGTGATGTCCTGCATCGAGGCGTAAGCGCCGCCGGCCGTGGGGATATAATGCAGCAGAAGCAGGATTCCCGTAAGTGTCTCGATCAGAAACATCAAGACGGCCAATCCACCTAGACACCATGTAAATGGCACGCCGGCGGATGATTCCGGAATTGTGGAAGGATGGAGATGTAGAAGGAGAGCCGAAAACGATCCTTTGGACGACCCACTCGTCATGAGGCGCCCGTTCCTTCCGGCGGAATTTCCAGTAGGCGCAATTTGTTCTCCCCCAATGCGGTGAAAGAGAACCTCCGCAAGGGCTGGTTCGCCGGTCCGCGTTTCACATTCCCATCCAGGTCGAATTCACTGCCGTGACATGGGCATTCAAAGAGTCCCTTTTCTTGATTCCACCTTTGGCGGCACCCGAGATGAGTGCAGCGATCATCAAAAGCAGCAACCTGTGGCGGGTTCGCTTCAGTCTTCAGGATCCATGCGCCCGCTTCAGGAACATGAAAAGGGACTGCGGGTTGCAGTTTATCGAGGAGTTCTGCGGATATTTCTCTTTTGATCTTCTGTCGGGTCCCAAATAACGCAAACCGACCCATTCCCCAGGCTATCATCAAACCCGCGGCCGAGGTCAGGCCCAACAACATCAGCTTGAGAAAGGATCTCCTGCCTGCGGCCCGTCCCGGCGTTCTCAAAACGAATGGCCTCCGAAAAAGAGATGATTTTGGACTACAAGAAGAGGATAACGTAAATTCGCAGGCAGCCCAATCTTAGCACAGTAGGGGCGGGTTTCAAACCCGCCCCTACGAAATCACACATCTCCGGTTTTCAGCCCCAGAATTGGCCTGCTCAGCACCCTTCGGTAGGTGGCTTAATCGGTTTGGCTGCTGCTCCACCGGCCTTCATCGCCTTGTCCGCTTCCGCCTTGGTTTTGAACGGGCCTTTTACGATGGATTTGGCGTCCGCAGGTTTTTTGTCAACGACCATCATTTTCCCGGCAGCGTCCTTGACCACGTAGAAATCTTCCGCAACCGCGACTGTAGCCATTCCGAAAGCAATTAGAGCGGCCACAATAATGCAACAACGAAGCATCTTTTTCATTAACCAGTCCCCCTTAAAAATTTATATAACAATCTTCCTAGCACGAGCTGTGTTCTGTCAACACATTATTTATCATACGGCGCCCATTTCTCCGCCAGGCCGGCAAGCCAGAAAGCGGCCAGAGCCATGATTACGATAATTCCGGCCATCAGTGCGCTGTTTAATCCGAAAACCTGCCACAGGGTTATTCTTCCGAATGCCCCGCTCTTGTACAGCGCTCCCCAGATCGGAAACCCTGCCGCGAAAATCCATATCCCGAAAATCATGCCCACTAAGAAAATGACAGCATCCAATTTCCCGGATGCGACACCGACAGCGGCCGTTCCGGGGCAATACCCACCGACCGCAAATCCAACGCCGAATATCAGCCCTCCCACTATTTGAGGCCAAAGGTAAGTCGGTAGGAGTGAATAATCGAGCAGCGCGGAATAGTCGAACAGGCCAAGCCAACTCAATATTGTCAAACCAACCAGGCAAGTGACTATCGCAGAGAACATCACCCGCAGTACTCGCATGTCCCTGAAGTAGAATATATTTGTTAGATTTCGAGCGTCACCAAACCCGGCGCGCTCCAGCACGAACCCAAAGAGGAATCCTACGCCAAGGGCGACCCATAGGCTCGCTGCCGCGTCAAAAGCTCCTAATAGATAAAGAGGTCCTGTCATGACCATTCCCTCCTGACGAAGTAGGCTGCGACAAACGCAGCGGCAAATACCGCCATCATAAAGGCCCAGCTCCCCGCAGCCATCGTCGCCCCTCCGCTAAGAGCCTGGCCGCTTGTGCATCCCATGGCAAACCTGGTCCCGATGCCCCCGATAGCGCCTCCAACAAAAGCCAAAGTCAACCTCAGCCCGACTCCCGCTGAAGGACCGCGGCCAACTGCGGGATTGAATCTTCTGGCGGTCAGGACGGCTACGGCCCCTCCGAGAAAAACCCCGAGCACTTCAACTACTATCCAATTGTTTAAAGGATTTTTGCCGCCCGGTTTGTAGAATTCTTTATAGTAAGAATTCTGTTCGACGGCTGTCGGCGCGGCCGCATGAGCTATTACGGCGGAGGTCCTGGCAACCGCTCCGGAAGCTCCCAGCCCCGTGCCCATAAGATAGAACGTCAGCAAGAGCACCAACCCCAGCGCTACACCGGCCACGTAGGGATTCCAGTACCCCTTGGCATATTCCAATTCTTTCATGATTGCCTCACTATTCTGTCTTCATTTTCTATCATCAGATTTGACCTCTGTTTCCGATTCCGCCGGCGCTGCCGACGCTTCTTTAAGTTTCACTTCGCCGGCGATTTTATCTGAAATCCCCAATGACTGCGGGCCTACCTCCGGCGCATGTGATGTTCCGCCAAAGTATCGGAGCCGGATCGTTTACCGGCAGGTCCACAGGACATGGAATCAACAGTCTTGACGTGATCTGAAATATCCCGGCCACAATTACGGCAATGAAGGTGAGAATCACAGCGGTCACCAACCCTGTTGCCACCATGCGGCCTCTCTTTGCGGCAAGGTGATTCACCTCGATAACAGGCTTTTCGTCTTCGGCCGGCGGCTCTGCCGGTTCCTCAATCACAGGCCTCTCTACCGGCTGGGTTTCCTTAGCGGGTTTCGTTTCAGTCGTCATCTGCGTTTAAAAGAGTATCTTTTTCCTCTTCGCCCATTGGGCTTCTCCTATGATTTGAAAATCTTGTGCGCCGTTGGTTTCATGAAATTATCTGCGGCGGTGTCGCTGAAAAAATAATTACGGCCCTCAGACTCATGCCGCCGATCAGTACGCAAAGGTCCGCTCCGACAACCAGATACTTGGACATCTCCCCGTACTCGTAGTATTCCACGATGCTCAGCACAAAAGGCGCCAGCAGGCCCACGACCACCACTAGCCCCCAAAAATACGGGCTAAGAATCCCCGAAATCAACATGCCGGCCGAAGTAGCCGCTTCAACAGACCGAGTCAGCGACATGAAAATAAAGAGCATTAGCACAAAGCCCTCGACGGCGAGAAATATGACGTGTCCCAAAGCAAAATTGGACAATGTTCGTATGCTCGTGATGTCGAGGATTGCGGCCCCTATCATGGCTACAGCAAGACCCGTTGAAACCGCGGACGCCAGAAACAAGACGGGCATGAGCGGAGTGTTCCAGAAAGGGACTCCATTGACGACAGCAATAAGCACTCCTGTATAGACGGCAGTGGCCACTGCGAGAAAACTACCGATAATCTCCAATTGAAATAGATACTTGCGGACATAGGCGCCCACGATCGTGATCTTATTGAGGGCAGCGGCGTACAAAAGCGCCACTGGAATAAACAGAGAAAGAATAATGACGCCCCACGTAATCATACTGGACAGATTACTTATCAGGTAGATTTGACGCCAGGGCTGCCAGAATCCTGCTTCAAGATCCAGGACGAGACAGGCGGTCCCCACTGCCACCAACGGCCCCGCGGCCAGAGATCCGGCCCGTGCCAAGAGCTTTCGACCAGTCAGGCGCCAGCAAATCGCAAGCGACCGCGGCCAGGAATGCGCCCGCGCCCGCGCCTGCGAGGAAAAGATAAGTGATGATCAGCCATCCCCATGCGCTCTCCGGCATGGTCAACTCCTTTTGTAAAAGATTTTGGGACGAGTCCCGAGGTCCGGTCTCAAAGTTTCTGCTCTGTTTTTTGCGATAAATTTGGAAATTCGGCTATTCGGATCATCCAGGTCGCCGAAAATTCTGACCTGAGTAGGACAGGTGCTCACACAGGCCGGCTCTTCACCTTTCCGAACCAGATCTATGCAGAGCCAACATTTTACGGAAATGCCTTCCCGTTCATCCATAAACCGAACCTTGTAGGGGCAGGCTTCTATGCAGTACTTGCAACCTACGCACCTTTCTCTGTGAACCAGGACAACCCCTTCCGGAGATGTATAAATAGCGCCTGTAGGGCAAACACGCTGGCACGGGGCATCTTCGCAATGGTTGCACTGCATGGGAATGAATTCTTTGGAAAATGACGGAAACTTGCCCCGTTCCTTTTCTTTGATCCAATTGAACGCGTGTTTGTAATCCAGATCTTGCTGATTCTGACAGGCAACCCTGCAGGAATGGCATCCTATGCATTTGGTAGTGTCAATAGCGATTCCGTATCGCGGCATATTAGGCTCCAGTAAAGACTTTCATCATTCTGCGGATTATGCGTAAGTCTTCTCCACACGCACGACAATCTCGCATGACATTGTGTGCCCCAAGACCGGCTCAAAATAAGTGGGCAGGAAATCATTATAAGAAATGCCGTAGCCAAAGCCCGTATGAAGGTTCCGAGAAAACACTCCGTACCCACTGGGCAAGAAAATGCAATCAGGATGGATTCCTTCTATAACCCGCGCTCGGGCGCGGCCCTTGCCCACAGTTGAGGAGATGGTCATGCAGTCCCCGTCTTTAATGCCAAGCGCTTTGGCCCTGTCCGGATGAATCCAAACTCGGCCCCAGTCATTCATGGTGGTTATCTGCAGGAGATACCGTTGGTTCACTGTCCGAGCATGGGTGTGGTGCCCCTGCTTGCCGTGAATCAGTCTGAATGAATGCGGGTCATTCTTGTCCGGCATGACCAGCGGCTCTTCCCATTGCGGAATTGCCGGAAGATTCAAGTCCCGCAGAACACTCGATGCGAACTCAAGTTTTCCGCTTTGAGTCTTAAACACCGGCTCGCCGGGCTGCCATTTGCCTCCGAGGTCGATCACGCCCTCTTTCCTGAGCTGTTCCAGTGTGATACCCAGAGGTTTCAAAGCAGCGCTGTTCCACTCGTCCAGCGTAAAGTTGAAATACTCCCCTATACCAAGATGCGGCGCCAGTTCCTTCGAGGATCTGAGCCAGCGGCTTCGTGTCATAGAGCGGTTTAATAACCTGCTGTCTGATCGCGACCTGCTTTGTGTTGTATGAATGATTCGTGTGCACAACATCATCCCGCTCCAGATAATACGATTCGGGAAGAATATAGTGCGATAGCGATGCAGTCTCGGAAGGGACGTAATCGAAACTGACCAGTAACTCAAGCTTTCGATAGCCTTCGATTACCCTCGCAGGATTCGGATTCGTGCGCAGTGGATTGTTGTGATACACGAAGCCCGCCTTCAATTTGCCCTGGATAGCCAGTTCCGGTATGGCGTGCGTGAGACCAAGCCCCGCGGGCGTGAGCGGATAACGTTCCGGGTCTCCGCTGCCATCGACCATCGTGTCGGAGACTGACCCAGGCGCCGGAAATTTGGCCGGATCGAGCTTGCCTAATTTCACTTTCGGCGCGGGAAATAAGCCACCGAGCTGATTGAAATTCCCCACGAGCCCGTTCACACATGCTACGGCCCTTACAAGCTGTAAGCTGTTCTTGTATTGGGTCCCCATCGCGCCGTGGTATCCACGATGTATCAGCGCCCTTGGAGCGGCCGACGCCATTTCCCGAGCGATCCTTACAATAGTCTCTCTTGGAACGGAGGTCTTCTCTTCAGCCCAAGCGGGGGTATATTCCTCGATCCCTTTGCTAAGCTCTTCAAACCCTTCAGTATATTTCTCTACGAATTCCTTTTGATAGATTTTCTCTTTAATCATGACATGCGCAATGGCGAGCATGAATGCCAGGTCGGTTCCGGGACGGATTCGTATCCATTCGTGCGCGACCGAAGCCGACTCACTGAAACGTGGGTCCACCGCAACCAAGCGGGCGCCGCGTTCTCTGCCGGTAGCTATGTCTCTCAGTTTCCTCAGTTGCAAACCCGCTCCCGGATTCCGCCCCAGGAGCATTATGAACCTGCTGTTTTCGAAATCATGTTCAGGTTTGCTGTCGCCGACGGTCAGCCACCATCCGATATTTCTCGGCAGAAAGCAGGTGCTGGCGTGCGAGAAAACATTGGGAGACTTGAGCGCCTTCATGAAGCGGGTCGCCATGTCGGCAATGCCTTCAGGATAATGAAGCCAAAACAATGATTCAGGACCGTGTTTTTCCGAAATTGCCCTGACTTTGGCGCCAATTTCTCGATATGCTTGTTCCCAGGAAATGGGCTCGAATTTGTTTGGGCCGACTCTCTTCAGCGGCGATTTGATGCGATCCTTGTTATATACTTCATGGAGAAGCGCGTGTCCTTTGGCGCAGATTCGACCGAGATTATTGCCCGCGATAGGGTTGCCTTCGGCTTTCCAGACTTTGCCGCCCCGGGTGTAAACATTGATCGCGCACCAGTTTCCGCATCCGTCACAGAGTGTGGGAGTGATTTTGACATCCTGAGCCGGCTTTTTCTTGGCTGCCCAGGAATCGAAGGTCAGATACGATCCTGCGACAAGTGAAGCGCCGCCCGCAGCGGAAGCGGCGATGAATTTTCGGCGAGTGATGCCGGGTTTCTTCATATTTCCTCCGAGTGTTATCGGATCATAGTTATATTGATATAGGTATATTTATATTAAGTCAAGAAGATTTTCCGCGAAAGATTTTTCTCAAAAAAGCACGCCAGGGCAAGTCCGTCTAATTTGATAATCTTAGTGACTTGCCCGAAGAACATCGGGATAGAAAGTGAATGGCGGAAGGGCTTTTCTGACACCGATGCGCTTTCGAGCAAATGAGATGAATTCAGTTTCCCACGGTAACATGGCAGTCTCTGTAGGGGCAGACCTATGTGTCTGCCCGTTCCCTGGGCGCACACTCAGGCACCACCCTACCAAAGGCATGTTACTTCTTTGTACGCGAAGTGGTATAAGGGCGCTCCCGCGAGCGGGCCACTGGAGATTGGAAGGGCGGACACGTTGGTCCGCCCCTACCGCATGCCTCCGGTTTTTCAGGAGCATCTGCGGGCGAGCCTGTTATAAATGAGAAAATCTGTAACCTTGCCTGAACGGACACGCTATATAAGTTGACCAGATAAACAATCCATTCGATCTAAAATCGAAGACATAGCTAGAGTCAGGAATTACTCTGTTGCTTTTGCAAACGCACACGTGCTGATGATGGTTGGGCAGTTTGCTTGGGTGGCGGGAGCGCCATGACTTCTGCCACGCTGAATGCAGGTTTGCGGAGATGGAAGACCGCGTGGCAGTTTGGACATACCGGGATAAGATCCTTCACCGGATCAAGTGTGGACCCTAATCCGATCTCAGAAAGTGGTCTCAAATGGTGGACGTGGATAAATCCCTCGGCCACCTCACCGTAGGTTGCTCCAAACGAGAAACCACAGACAGAACAAGTTGCCCCGTAATGATCGATACACTGCTTGCGGTCGCTCTGGGATCTCGTTCGTAAGCATTGATTGTGACCTGGCGCTTCGCCCCTTCGCGGATGAGCGGATCGTCCTCCACTTCGTCTGGGAAAAGGTTTGCTGGCTGTCTCCTGGACCAAAACTCGCTCAGGCGCTTTTTGTTGCGCTTTTCCTGAAGGGCGTCTCGATTGCCGGCAACTCGCCGAGAGTGGAGAATTTTCTCGGAAGCCGCCGCGAAGGATTTCCAAATGAGACCATTCGCAATCAGGTTAGGAATGGCAGATAATGACTCAGAATGCATCCAGGTTAATGGAAATCTTGATCCTTTAGTGGATTTAACGGGCCTATAATCGATTCCTTCAATTGTCGGGGCATTCTCATCGACTAATAGCCAGAATCCTTGATCTGAACTTGACTTACTCACAATGCTGGCCAAGTATATTCCGCCTACGACCAAACTGACAGAACTCCTCATCACACCAAACCAGGCTCGATTCGGGCAACGTGTGTTTCTCAAAAACAACCTCGAAGAATGACACAATATCATCGCTAATGGAGTGGAAATCGTTCCAGTGTGTAATGACCCAGGATTTTATATCTGCATGCCAGTCGTCAAGATCCATCGCTTGGCTGAGATTGGAACCAGACATTGTGCGGCTCCTTGTAACCAACATTAATTTGTTTCTCCATGTTTACTCGGGATTCCATTTGTTCGCCGAGAGATAATTCCCATTATTTTTTCGGTTAAGCAAAATGGTCCCAACCGGCGGGCGCGATTTCTTGCTTGCTGCCGTCGATTCTCACAAGCTCCATCTTTCGGCCCGACACAAACTCGCCTATGGGATAGAACTTCCAACCATTTTCCTCAGCTTGATCGAGAATTGCTTGCAGCGCGGTCGGCTTGATGGCCGCCAGGAGCACATAATCCTCTCCACCGTTCAGGACCCAGTCCAGAGGATCTTTCCCTAAAACTCTTCCAAGTTCGGTCAGCTCCGGACGCATGGGGATTTTTTCTTCATACAGGACAGCTCCCAGGCCGGAGTCGTGACACAAATGCCCCAGGTCGGATGAAATCCCGTCCGACACGTCGATGGCCGCGGCGCATGACCCGGAGGCCGCCAGCATACGACCTTCGGCAACATGCGGCCTCGGCTCCAGATGGGCTTTGATAGCGGCAATGGCGGTTTCACTCTTCAAGTCGTGATGATTGAGGAGAATATCGCAGCCTGCGCCTGATAGGCCGGTGGGGCCGGTCAATATAATAATGTCACCTTCATTGGCCGTGTGTCGAAACAGAACTTGTTTCGCAGGGACCATGCCTGTAACCACTATATTGATCACAAAATCCGTCTTTGAAGACGTCGTGTCTCCGCCAAGCACATTTACCTGATATTGGCGCGCAAGATCGGTCAGCCCTCGATAGAAAGCATCGAGCCATTCCACTTCCATCCGGTCCGGAATCGCAAGGCTAAGGAACGCGTCGCGAGGATTGCCTCCGCAAGCCGCAATGTCCGACAGATTTGCCGTAAGCGCCTTTGCGCCTATAATTTCAGGCTGGGCCCAATCCATTAAGAAATGAACTTTCTCCACTAGTAGATCAGTTGTAACGAGTAGGTATTCGTCAGCTTGAACCTGAATCACTGCGCAATCATCGCCGATGCCCTTGACCACCCCTTCAGGCCGGACATTTCCCATTGACGCTATCCGGTCGATAAAGCCGAATTCACCAATTTCCTTTAGCTTCACCTATGGCCTCCGCATAAGTCATTTTCTAATCCGCAGATTCCGCAGATGTGCGCAGATGAAGAAGCACAAAACGTTTGAACTCAAGACGAGGTCAGTCGCGGTTCAGCGGTAATCCTCGTCCCGGAATATTGCCTTGAGATAGTTCGGCGCATGTGCTTCTTGACCACCCTAGCGCTCGGACCATTCTATTTGCGGTGAAGCGGAGTTGAGTTTGTCGGACTCTAATCGAATCTGCGACATCGGCGGATCGACTTTCTTGGTCAATCAGTGTTGAGCGGGTTACGGGAAGGATCATGCATTGGGCTTTGAGCGTCTGTCGCCGCGTTGACGTTGGCGCTCTCTCCGGACTTTACCGCAATCTGCCGTGCTCGCCTGCGTGACGGTTTCCGCCGCCATTTGCGCTGCACCCAATAACCTTGTTCCGGCCTTATGCGGAGCCATTGTTCGAACATATTGTGAAATTGCTGACTGACTGTGATCAAGATCTTGCTTTGTATCGCCGGTGACCTGAATCGGTATTTCGTCCCACCAAATGCTTTGATATTTCCCGTCATCACGCCGGTAAGTGCACAGTGGAAGAATTCGGGCTTGGCTGTCTATTGCCAGCTTGGCGAAAACTTCATTAGCCGGGGCCGGACTGCCGAAGAAGTTTACGAATATCCCTCTCTCCGCGTCTCCTCTCTGGTCACCCAGGACGGCCAGCATTTCGCCGTTTCTCATGTTCCGGATCATTTCCTGGACGACTCCTTTGTCGCTATGAGTGGTGATACCGGTTTCTTTGCCGGCTCGACTGAACATATATTTTGACAGAAAAGGATTTTTCAAGGGGGTCATAATGAGATGAGTCTTAATCCCGAGAAACTTGACTGTGGCGGCGGAAACCTCAAAACATCCAAAATGCGAGCTCAAAAGAAGGATGCCGTGATTTCCGGGCATCATGGTGAGGTTGAGAGGGACCTTTCCCTCGTACACGATTCTCTTGTCCATCTCTTTTTGGTCCCATCGGCGAATGCGGAAGAATTCCACACCTAACATACCTAGATGCTCGAAACTTTTTCGCGCTGTCCTTAGTATCCACTGACGAGATTGTTCCTTGCCGAAAGCAATGGTCAGGTTTTCCACAGCGGCTTCGCGACGATCCGGAATAAGAACAAAAGCGCATCGGCCCAGAAAGCGCCCTGTTGCCAGAGCCCAGGATTCCGGGAGCAGACAAAACACCTCTTCAAATAGGCGAACCAGCAGAAACAGACAGTAATCGACAAAGAGTTTGAAATTCAAAGTTCTGTTCATGATCTCGCTTACCTGTTTGTTCGGGCGGGAACGACGGTGAGCCAGGCGCTGCTAAAGAAAATCTTTGATTTCAACAAGTTTTATTTTGTGCTTGAGGCCCTTGAGTTGACGTGTTCCGATCTTCTTGAATACGAACAGCTTCTGGTCCTTGATCTCTTCGAAGGTCTCCGGTCCGATCAGGATCTGGTCAGGTTCAGCGGTGTCGCAAATTCTGGATGCCATATTTACTGCATGCCCCAGAACGGTGTAATCCATGCGCTCGTCCGATCCGAAGTTTCCCACTATGGTGTTTCCCGTATTTATGCCGTATCGTACCTGGAATTTCAAACCCGGCGCCACGGATCTCATGGACAGGGCAAGTTCTTCACGGACTCGCAACGCGGAACGAATTGCCCTTATCGGGGCGTCTTCCTGCGGTAACGGAGCGCCGTATATGGCTATGGCCGCGTCCCCGACAAATTTGTCCAACGTGCCCTGCTCATCGAACACTATCTTGTTGACGGTCCTAAAAAAAGCGTTAAGGATCGCTTGGAGTTGTTTCGGCTCCGCGGATTCACAGAGAGACGTGAAGTCTACTATGTCGCAAAAGAATATCGTGCCGAGTGTCTCCTTGACCTCCAAATCCGCTGCGCCTTGAAGAATGAGTCGCACGACCGGCGGTGGATGGAAACGTGCAAGATTTTGTTGAATGACCGCTCCCTTGATCGCCTCCTCTCTCAAGCGTTCGGTGAGCTTCCATCTCTGGAGAGCGAGCGCAGCCTGGTGACCGATGGCGGTCAACAGGTCAAGGTCCTCCGGCTGATAGCCGCCGACCACGTCAAGGCTGTCCACATATATCAAGCCCAAAATAGTACGATCCTCCCAAATCGGAGCGGCCATAACCGATCGAATGCCGTCGATAACAATGCTGTCACCCATGTCAAAACGAGGATCTTCTAAGGCATTATCGGTCAATACAGCCACACGGTCCTTGAGGATGCGATTTACGATCGTATTGCTTATCGGCCTGACAGCTCCTTTACCATCAGCGGACCTTTCTTTTCTGGGAATTGGCATCTCACCGGAATCTTTTAGCATTATGGTCGTCTGCGACGGAGAAAAGATTTCAAAAATTTTATCCACGAGATAATCCAACATCTCATCTAGATCGCGGGTAACGACGAGTTGCTCGGTGATGCTGTACAACGACAAAAGGTTCCGGTTCAGGCGCTGTCTTCTTACCCGGGCGCGGACCGGTTGTGTGCCCGAAGTCTCCTGCAAATAGTTACTGATCATTCCGATCGGTTTGACCACCCGCTCAGTTTCATGCTTGTGGACAAAAGGTTTGGTTCCCGATTGTGTCATTTCGAGCGTGTGGCTGTGGACTTGGCTATCGGTGTCTCGCTCACGGAAAATCAATCGGAATGGGCCGACCTGGATAATGTCCCCGTGCTTGATATGCCTTCTGTTCTTGATCTTGCGCCCGTTGATCCATGTTCCATTACGACTTTCCAAATCCCTTACGACGAATTTTTCTCCTTCTTTCGTCAACAGGCAGTGATGTCGTGAAACCATGCTGTCCAAGAGGCGCAGATCGCTTTTCTCGTGCCGACCCACGGTGGTCTTGTCCGTGCGAAACGCCTGTTCCACCTCTTGTCCGTCAGGCCTTATTATGAGGAAGCTAAACATTATATGCGCCCAATTATTCCAGAGTCACGTATTCCATAAGACTAATCAAATTCTTTCGCGTCTCTTCCGGCATGTACGTAATTTCAAACCCCGAGATATAATATCCCTGTGGGTCTTCCTTCCGCACCCAGCGACACACGGCTTCGAAAGAAATTGGCGCTCCTTTCACGTAATCATTTGCATGAATGATTAGCGTTTTAGTAGAGTTTACATCGATATTGATGCCTAGGAGTTGAACACCGTTCTCGCTTAGGTCTTGCACGAGCCCCAAAAATCTCTTCGTCTCGGCGTCATACACTGGAATCTTGAACAATGAGTATTTTCGCTTGAATTTTCTCCGACTCCGGGCTTCCGACTCATCTTTGTTCATTTTTCGCTCCTGGAGCTTTCAGTCATCTTCCAAAAATTGTAAACGACGCTTCCGTAGGGTCGCCTGGCGTCATCCAAATTTCGCGCTCCTCGGAAATGGGCGCTCGATCAATAAACGCCGGGAACCGAATTTATCAAATCGAATATATTTAGGCCGGGCCACGCGATCTTCTACCGCCAGCGGCAACGGACTTTTTCTTATGCGTACTCTCGAAAATTCGATTCACTGACCGGGTAACCAGAAATCTAAAGGACCGAATGAGATTTCGAGAATCTTTCGCGCCATCCAATTTCTTGGCAAGGGACTGACCGGCCTTTAAAAGATTGAGGGCCTGGGCCTCGACAACTTTGGAAAAAGTCTCAGGGTCATCTATTGCCAGATCATGTTGGGAAACAGTCCTCCGTTCCGGAAGTCCTTCGGCCTTTCGGACCAGCGTTTTGAAAGTTTCATATCGTGTCAGGATTTGATGAAACGCTGCCAACGGATCCATTTCTTCCGAACCTGCGTTCCTGTGAAGAAAGCCTGTAACCACGAGGAGGAAGCGGATAGACTCGGGATGGGAGCGCGACATCCGCTTCGTCACATAATCCAGGACGAGCCCCATTGCCAGAACCGCGAAATCCACGGTGACATTGTCTTGAAACCTGACCCGCAATTTTGCCAATTCTTTCGAAAGGACCGCAACCGATCTGGGAGAGATTTCCCATTCAAGAGTAAGAATCGCTTCCTGCAATTTCTTTAACGGCAACCCCTGCTGAGCGGCACGGATTGGCTGTTTTGGGGCGACAGCAGCCGCGTGTTTGGAAACTCAGATCGTGTTGGGCGGCTAATTTGTCTTGAATTTCCTCCACAATGATGTCTTCATCAAGAACAGCCGATACCCCTCCCTCTGATTCGGCCTCAGCCACTTCCACTTCGGCCGTTTCCGGAGTGGGAACATCCGGCTCTTCCACAAAGAGCGTATCCACTGCGAGATCAATGGCCCGATCAGTCTCAAAATCGCCGGAAGTGACTTTCCTGCCGGACCCCGAAACCTCACCTTCGTAAAACGACTCAAATGTCAAAGAGTCCGTGCCGCTCTCATCCAAGGACCCTTCCTTAACATGAGATTGGGGAGAAGCTTTTGGCGCTACGGCGGTCTGCTCGGTGGCCGAAGCTTCGTACTGAGGATCTTGGTCGTCTTCCTCAGAAACCTCGACAAAGAAGGTATCGACGGCCCTGTCGATGAGTCTGTCCAGATCTTCTATGTCGTCGGATTTGGCCATCAGCCTTCCTGTCGAATCTCCTAAGCCTTGATCTTCTGATGGACGGATTTGAGAGTGATCTTGCTTATCTCTCGCAATGTTTCAAACACTCCGGTTCCCTGGAGGGCGCTGGCCATGATTGCAGGCACAGGATTTTGAAAGATTGATATCAAGTCCCGGTCCAGCGTAGTCTTATCCAGCACCGGAATGACACTTCCTTCCAGGTCCCGCTTATTGTACTGAATCACCAGCGGAATTTCTTCCAGATCCAGGTTATCTTCGCGCAAATTCTCCCTTAAATTCTGAAGACTTTCCTTATTCGGCGCCTGCTGAACTTCCATCGAATCCGCCACAAAGACCACCCCATCCACTCCCTTGAGGACCATTTTCCGGCTCTCATTATAGAGCACCTGCCCCGGAACCGTGTAAAGCTGGACCCTAATGTTAAATCCGCGAATTGCTCCCAAGGATAGGGGAAGAAAATCGAAAAAAAGCGTTTTATCACCTCTGGTATCAATGGAAATCATCTTTCCCATGAAGCGAGCGTTCATTTTCTGATTCACATAGAGCAGGTTCGTTGTCTTTCCACACCTGCCGGGACCGTAATAGACTATCTTTACCTGTATTTCTTTCGCGCTCTTATTTATGAACGCCATGTCACGCCTCCCTTTTAGGGAGCTTCTTCTCCAGGGCAACGACGGCTTCTGATATTTTCAGCCTGAGAAGCCCTAGAGAAAGCGAATTCTGAAAAACCGTTACAATTATGTATTCTTCACCGACACGACTGAAATGGAACGATTCATTGTGCCCTTTGTAAAATAGGAGGACAAAATCCCGCTCTCCTATGAGACGAGCAATCTGTTGAGTTGCAGCATAGTTAGCGGCAGCCACGGCAGCGAGAGATGTCGCGTCAAGAGAAGGCTTGGTTCCGATATTTACAATTAATGATCCCGCATTATCTATAATAAGTATGGACGAAATCCCTTCGCCCATAATTTCTTGCATTAAGTAATTCTTCACATCATCCAGTATGGCTACGCTCACGATCAGATCTGCGCTGCGGCCCACTTTTATCTTTTCAGCTTTCTCGAACTCCAGATCGAAAATCGCCTGATCTAGCAGGCCGCTTGAGGATGAATCTGCACGTTGACCCGCGAGTTCGGCAAGCTTCGACAGATCCGCCTCGAATGAATTGATGAAGCCGTCACCGGAAAGTGTGCCGTCGTTTAATGACCCTAACATGTTTGAATGCTTGCCCAACTGCTCTTTTAATTCCCGGTTTTCCAGATGGTCCGCGGCCGAATTTAGGATCTCCAGCATTTTCCACATTGTTTGAACCGATCCGGAGCCGGAGTCAGGTCGCGTTTTGAGTTCCTGAATAAGGATTCGACCTGTGTCAATGTAGGACCAAAGCAGCGAAGGCAGCTTTCCAAAGATTTCGATCCTTTCGGCTCCTCTGAAGATGTCCCGAGAAATGCCGTCTTGTTCAGTCATTAGAGTTGACCTTTTCATACGAAATAGTTCGGTTTACGCCCGAACCTCCGAATCCTCAAAGCGATGTCCCTTACCGGCAATGCCAATGGGAATTAGCTCGTAAAAACAACCAAATAGATCACAAGGAGAATTTTCCGGGTAAATTTGTCCGTGACCTAATCACCTTGAGACATTAGCACATTGTGAAGCTTTTTTGTAAGCATATCAGGCAATGATAATCAATTTTATCTGCGCTCCAGCGAAACAACGCCTGTCTCCGTCCACTATTTCGACGATTTGGCCTCTGCCAGCCGTCTGGCATGGGTAGCTATTGTCTGCGAGACATTCTTGTTTTTGGCAAGCTTCCTCAGGTCAGGTTCACGGATCTGACCCAATAGTTTCATGGCGATGGGAACGGGCGTTTTGGCATTGGCAACCAGGTTTAGCTTAATGGTGTAGGACCTCATCCATTCCTTTGTAGCGGATATATGCCGCAGAACATCTTCGCACACATGCCGAGACTTGCTTATGGTTTCAATCTCCGCTTCCATGATTTTGGGAGACTTTACGACGGACACGGCAATAATCTTGTTCGGGTCGTGTACAAGAAGCTCACGCGCCTCCTTGTTGCCGAAGAGAGCAAGTTTAATCTTGTCGCCCACACCCATTTGGAGAATTCTATGATACAGGCTTTCGAATTCGGCCTCTGACAGCTCCCATTCCGGCAATTGGCCCGGGCTGGACATGCGAACGGCGTCTTCAGGGATCAATCTTAAAGAATCTGAGTAAAATTCATGGAGCGATTTGCTCAATCTAGCCGGCTGATCCGTGGGCGCTTTACGAACAATAAATCGGACACCCGTCCAGGATAGCAGGGCTGCCATTGCCTCTTGAGGATCGTTTATCCCTTCAACCCGAACATCGAGAATGTGGCTTCGGTCTCTGTAGATTTCGCCCGCTCCCTCCTCACACATCAAAGATAAGACCACCGGTTCGGGAATTCCCTCCAGGCCCGAGAGGACTTCGAATATGTCCATTGCAGCGGGGTGACCTGTTACCAGAAAAAGTCCTGCGGAGGGGGCAGCCCCTTGATGGGGTCCCGCAGCGGCTGTGCTTAATAATTCGTCGGCCTGTAAAGAATCGAGGTTTTCTTGTTGAAAATAGGTTCTTAAGAGATAGCGGAAACGGAAATCTCGCGTCTCTATCATAGCTTTAAGAGCAGGTATTCCTTCCAGCGATCCACTTATTGCCCCAACTATCTTGCCTTTCCTGAAGAAGACTCGCGCCACCCGGGCTGGTGATTCGAGGATAATGGCGCCGGACCTGCCGCCTTGTCTGGCCGCCCGCAACAAACCGCCCAGGCCGAAGTAGCTGATAGGGCCCTCGACTTTTATATCCGTGCTTCCCTGCAACATTGATTCTTCCAGTCCGTGTATACGGTCCCGGAATTGGGGGTCGTCGCCGGTCGCTTGCATGAGCTTGGCTACAACTGAAGGGCTTCTCTCTCGAAGTTTTTTGTTTTCCAGCACTGCGTGGAATAATTCAGGACTTTTCCATTTATCCAAAATATACAAAGCGGTCTCTTCCAAAATATTTTCGGAAGAAGCCGCCACTCTTATTAGAGATTCATCCTGAATCGTCTCTCTTACAAGGAAATCCATTACTGACGGGTGCAAATCAGCGCCCAACCCTCTGCGGTAGGTTGGAATATCCAGTGACGCCAAGGTCTGTTTGGCCTGATCACGGATTTCGACGGATTCATCATGCGAAAGATAGCTCAGCAAAACCAGTTTTTCCGTGGTCGAAAGGGGAACTACTCCTCGCGCGGCCTTGAGTCTCTGGTCGTGGTCTGTGGCAGGATTCAGGTACCTATATACCGTCTTCGAGATTTTTACCTTTAAGGCCTTGCGCACGAGAGGATTGCTATCATTTTCCAGGATTTCTCTAGCCCTCTCGTCCTCACTGAAGACCAAGCGAACTTTTTCCAGAATCGGCAGGGTGATAACATCGCGGCCATCAAAAAGCTCATTTACAAGGGCCAATTCGTTAGCGATCCTGTCGGTTACCGTTACACCCTCATCCAACAGCCTCATGGCCTCGATGATCAAATTCTGCATGCCTAGATGAATTACTTCCTGGGCCTCCTCACCTCCGCGAAATATTTCAAAATGTGCGCTGGGCCACGCGAAGAGATGGCAGGCTGCATCCATGCCGGTCAGGTCGGCCAGCGACGCGTTTATAATTCGACTGTTTCGAAAGTATAAGAATCCCTCCTCACCATTCTGCTTCAATCGGCACACGGCCTGCTTAGCATTCATCTCGAAAATTTCGGCAATCTCGAAAAGGTTCATAATTTTGAGATGTCCGCTAACCTTCCAACTTCGGCTGGTTTCCATGTCATATGGGTCTTGATCAGTGCTGCGCTCCAGCGCGTCCATGACAAGGTTGAGCGTGTTGACGCTTATCCGATTTTGAAATGGCCCCGGATCCGAATGCTCGTAGCTGAAATCGGCCTCGATCCAACCAAAGGCTTTGTACAACGCTTCCAGACCGTCCAATTCATTTACCAGCGCTCCAATGACTCTGCCTTTGTCGGTGTAAACCGTAGCCGTCTCCCCGGCGCAACTGAGCGTCATACGGACCGTGCGATGATTATGATCAATAGTTTGGATTATCTCTCCCAGTCCCAGAAGACCTATATTGCCTATTACTACCTCTTTCTCGACCTCTGACTCCTTTTCTGTTTCCGCCAATCCTACCCTGTCGATTACTTGTGTGACTATTTGATGAATAGGTTCGGGGAGATCGGGTCGATCCGGCCGAGTGAACCAACCTCTGGCGGCTGCAATCAAATTCTTGCGAGCTTGGCCGCTTACCTCAGGGTCGGAATCCTTGGCGAGGTAGCAGAGGATTATCAGGGTGTCACGCAGGGTGAATTCCACCTGCATGGCGGCAGCCTGTATCTTTTTTTCTCGTGTAGCTTTCGACCCGATGTAGGAAGCTACGCGAGATCCTATGGTTACAACCTTCTTATCGTCATCCATCATCTGATTGTCTCAATAGTGCAGGCTAGCGATTCTGCGCAGCTTTATAGCCCTTGGGAATCGGTTCACTAAGGGCGCTGAAGTTTCTTTGTGCGATTTAATTCCTAACTCACGCGTCGCCCAAATGTTAGAGATCGACAGCTAATTTGTCAACATTGCAGAACATCCGGGCGCTTGCCACAAGACAGCTAGTTGAGTATTGTGTTGGCCGCAGGCTCGAAGAAATCGGGCAAAACAGCCGTTAATTTTCTAAGAGTTTACCGTGATTACTGAGATTTTGACACTTCTCATTGCAAGCCCGAATTCTAAGATGAATGAAGGATCAAAATTAGTTGTGAAATCGGTTTCCGGTAACTCATTTGACACGATGTTGGAACCCGGATCGACGGCAGCCAAACTTTCGGACAGAATCACGGAGAATATGTCGTTCCCCGCCAGGTTGCAGCGGATGAACTTGGATAAGGCGCTCCCAGGCCTGAAGGCTATTGCATGCGCCCCGGCGTCCACAGGATCTTCATTCCGCTCACACTTGATTCGCACAATGCTCGTTGGCCTCTGCGTGCTCGCCACGGCTGGTGGCTGCGCCAAGAAAGTCACTCGCAGTGGGGTCCCCTTTGACTTGGATAGCGTATTTGCAGGAAAACAGGAGCCATTAGAGGAGTCCTGGAAAGAAAAAGGTATGCGCCAAGCCAAAGAAGGCGAATTCGAGCCGGCGATTGAATCCTTCACGAAGCATGTTGTTGAAGACCCGGAAAGTTTTTTCGGGTTCAACGCGATAGCAATCTGCTACAAAAACATGGGCGATCACGCCAAAGCCATGCAGAATTTCGAACGAGCGTTGGAATTCGCTGATGACAAAGAAGAGAAAGCAAAAGTCTTTGCCAATATGGGCAATTTATACTTCGCAGCCAATTCGCCACAGGTAGCGTTGGGCTATTACAAAGAGGCTGCAGGGGAATTTGACAAGAATCCTCTTTATTTGATTTTGATCGCCCGAACTTTTCTTCATCTCAATGAGCCTGACCGCGCACGCAAAGTGCTTATCGCGGCTGAAGACATACTCAAGAATCTCGATAAGTATGAGCGAGACGATGAGAAAGGCCTGGGGTATTATCTTATGGCCCAATGCTATCTCGCTCTAAATGATGAGGAGAAGGTCTTTCAGCGCTTGGAAAAGGCCCTGAAAGCCAATCCTCTCAGGTACGTCAAACGTATCGAGAAGGATATTTCCGACGAAAAAAACTTAATGTTCACCCTGAAAGAGGATGAACGGCTACAAAAGGCCCTCCGGCGTTACGCTAGCAAAGTCTCACCCACAGAGTAGCCCGGCCCCGAACACCTGGTAATATAAGCCGAGATCGGCAAGGAGGGGGGTGGCCGGGGGGTATAGCGAAATCTTGACAATATGGCCGTGTATACGTACGTTAAGGATTCCGCTGCGCTAAAATGCCATCCTAACTTCACATTGGGACAGCGGTTTATTCTTACTTGAAGAGAAGATAGCCATGATATCAGTTTGGAGAGCCGCTCTGGAAGAGTTCCAGCAGGGCAGAGATTTTGTGTTTGCTTCTATATTGGATGTTCGGGGTTCATCTCCGCGGCATGTCGGCACTAGGTTCCTGGTGAGGAGAAACGGTTCCATAGTAGGGACCATCGGCGGTGGCCTGTTCGAAGCGGAAGTCCAAAAATTTGCCGCTTCAGCTCTGGAATCCGGCACGTCGCACAGGGCCCTATTCTCGTTTACAGGTAAAGATTCCCAATCCTCACAAATGATCTGCGGTGGCGAAGTGGAAGTCCTGGTCGAGTTTGTATCCGCTGAGGACAAGATTCTGGGAGACATAATCTCCCGAGTCCTCACGCTGAACGAGAAACGGTCAATCGGATATTTGTTCACGAATGTTTCGATGCCGCGCGGCGGCCAAATTGCCGGTTCGGTTGACCATCTCCTTGTCGAGGAGCATGGAGCGAAGATTGGCCGGATTCCCGGCGAGGAAGAAGCGCTCAAGGCAGTTCCGGATCGTAGGCTGCTAAAACCGTCTCAAATATTGGAAACGCAGGCGCTGGAATATCCGATATTACTGGAATGGCTGCGTCCGAGAGGCACGGTATATATTTTCGGCGCTGGTCATGTCGGGGTGTGTGTGGCCCATCTGGCGTCTTATGTGAATTTCAGGGTCGTAGTGATGGATGATAGGGCGGATTTCGTGACCCCGGAAAGGATCCCGGACGCGGAACATCTTGTGGCGCTTAGAACTTTCGACGAGGCCTTTAAGGACCTTGTGGTCGACGAGGAGAGTTACATAGTGATTGTGACCCGCGGTCACAGTCACGATAGGATCGTTCTCGACCAGTCGCTGAGGACCAAAGCCGTGTACATAGGCATGATCGGCTCGCGTCGGAAAAACCGCATTGTATTCGAGCGATTGCTGAGCGACGGATTCACCCGCGAGGACCTTGAAAGGGTTCATGCCCCGATAGGCCTTCCCATAGGCGGAGAAACACCCGAAGAAATAGGGATCTCCATATTGGCGGAAATGATACAGATCCGAAATCGAAAAGATCAGCTCAAGCATTTGGGCGCGGCGTCCACGGATGACTCGGGGGAGAGGTCCTGTGGTCCTGAAAATCAATAGCCAGCAATCAAGGCTCACATGCTGAATGGAAAGAAGATAATAGTAGTTCTGCCCGCGTATAATGCGGCCAAGACGCTGGAAAAGACCGTTTCCGAACTGGATAGGCGTGTGGTGGATGACATCCTTCTGGTAGACGACTCCAGCGCGGATGAAACCGTGAAATTGGCCAAGAAGCTGGGGATACGTTCATTTCTTCACGACAAGAATTACGGGTACGGCCGCAACCAAAAGACCTGCTATACGGAAGCTCTAAAATCGGGCGCGGACGTCATAGTTATGTTGCATCCCGATTACCAGTACTCGCCGAAGCTAGTATCCGCAATGGCGGCTATGGCGGTTTCCGGAGAGTACGACGTTGTGCTCGGTTCGAGAATACTCGACGGCGGGGCAAGGCAAGGGGGAATGCCCGCCTATAAATATTTTGCCAACCGGGCGCTGACGCTTGTTCAAAATTTCTTGCTCGGATCTAAACTTTCCGAATTTCACACAGGGTTTCGGGCCTTTTCTCGCCGGGTATTAGAAGAATTGCCGCTTTATGCGAACTCTGACGATTTCGTTTTCGATAATGAGATGTTGACTCAGGTGATATTCTTTAAGTTCAGAATAGGCGAGATTTCCTGCCCCACACGCTATTTTCCGGAGGCCTCTTCCATAAATTTCAAGAGATCAGTGATATACGGCCTTGGGGTCTTGACGACCTCAGTGCGTTTTCGCCTTCAGAAACTCAACCTGGCCCACTTCCCGATTTTTGAGGCCCCGAATCAAAAGACAATCCAACGTTATTATTCTGAGATAAAGTAAAGGTCTATTCGCAAACGATTGCTTCCATGCACCGGCTTGGCAAAGACGCCGGCCCTGTGATCGCTTGGTAGCGACCGGCCTCCGTGCCGGTCGAATTGGTTAAGATCGAATCGGTATAAGACCAACTCGCGATAAAACATGTGATATCAAACGATCACGGACCTACGGAGCAGGTCCGTGTCGCCCTGGTTCCGTGAAATGAGTTTCTGGGCACCTACCGACCTGGGGACCAGGTCAGTGCTGGAGTTAATTTGAGTCCAGAATCACTTCTTGAAAGCGAATCTGTATTAGTTGGCGTGTCTGACGCTGAGGAGCAACTTCTTGCCGGCTTCATTCAAGGCTGCTAAAGAGCTGCTTGTGGCTGTTCCGAATCTTGCCTTAAAATAAATCTCCATGAACTTTTGCGCAGCGTCCTTCGACTGAGGGAGTTTTCCGATTATTTGGGCCAAATTGTTTTCATGCCAAGAATCCACCCGACTCAGGATACCTCTGCGTCTTAAGCGCATTCATGGTCTGTAGATATATTCTCGAAGGTCCGGCGGTTCGATTAAGTATACGGGCGGCCGCGAACCAGGCAAGGGCTGCGATCGCGCCTATCCCCAAGGCCCATAGGACCCAAATCGTTTTCCACTTGATTGCAAGAGACGCCGCCACGACGGTCCGGAGGATTGCAGAAAGAGCTTTGAGTATGCGTGCCTGATCCGCTCTATCGAAATACACCACGTATTTGTTCCAATAAAATTCTGCGGCGTCATACACGTCCATGAGTTCGGTAAGATAGCTCATTTCGCATTGCGCCGGGGCCGACGGGCTAGGTTCGAGCAAGGTCCAATTGCCGTCCCCCAGGGCAGCCTCGACCCACACATGATAGTTCGAGAAGCGGACCACGAACTGACCTTCTCGCCGCGTCTTTTCTGCGCCTGCAAATCCTTCTATCACGCGAGCCGGTATTCCGATGGAGCGCAACATTAGGCAAAGGGCGCCTGAAAAGCATTCGCAGTTCCCTAATTTACTTTCGAACAGAAAATACTCCACAGGCGATACGTTCTCCGGAGGCTTAGGAGTCTGCAGAGTGTGTCTGAACTCGCTTCGGAGTTTCCCAGCGAGCGCGATTGCCTTGGCCTCGGGAGACTTTAGTCCTGACGTCCATTGTCTGGCCAACCCCTCGATCTTGGGCGTAACTCCTTTTCTGTCGAGATTAACCGGATCTATTCCGTACTTCGCCGGGACGGGACGGTTGACGGCTGTTATTCTGTACGAATCCGATACAAGGAATGGAGAATCAATCACGATCTCTCCTCGGGAGTTCAAATGCAATGGCTTCTCCATGCGACCTTGAACGATTATGGGTAAGCCCGCGGCATATATCGTACGCGAGGGAAGTCTGTACGGAATGAATTTGTAAATGAATGTCTCAGCGCTCTTGGCTCTAATAGGGCCGCTACCTGCGCCTCTTGCGGGAACTGAAAACCACCCCTGACCGTCGGTCTTTTCCAATGCCCGCCCTCGCCAGTACGGCATCCTCGAAAGAAATCCCTTTTCCATTTCAGCGTAAAAAGCGATCCTGTGCCGATCCGCCATATTGGGCATGTGTCTATTGTAACCGATGTATGTAGGCAGATTTCCCTGGCCGCCCATCGCGGACATAGCCGCAGCAAGGCTTGGAGGCACAAGAAACGGCCGCGGTATCATCGCAAAAAGCAATATCGTTACCGCAAGGACAATCGCTGAAGATCGCGCCAGTCGGCTCCAAACGCCACGCGCAACACCAGGGTCCCGTTCGTGGCTATCCACAGCGCCCACAGAGGCTCTCTTGGCCTTATCAAGAAGAAACACCATCAGTGTTCCCATCAAAACAAACAAATAGACAGGCAGGAGCAACCCGAAAACCAGATGGTTGGTCAGTATGCAGTTAATGAGAATGAGACCAACTGAAAGGAAGATCAATTGCGGTATCGAGCGGTCGGTCAACGGCGCAAGCGATCTGGCTATCAATATACCGAAAGTGAAGTAAACCATGAACGAAGGTATGACCAAACGTCGCTGGACAACCAGAATTCCAACGACGACGGCGGCGACATAGACCAGCAAAAGACACGGAGATGAATGTCTCGGACGATATATAGGGCTGGTTATAATCGCGGCGCATCAGAGCGGCGCATATGGGTAAGAGAGCAATCAATGCAAGCGGGTGAAGTCCGTTTTCAATGCAAACGGCGGCCACCGAGAGAGCGACCAAAGCCGTAAGAAAAAGCTTCAGAACACGCAAGCGCTCAACCGACAGGGGGCCTGTAATATTTCCCGCGCCTCGGTCAGCCGCATTCCCGAAGTCCTTACGCGCGGATTTGGAATCTTTTTTCAGGTCCTTCATCCAATTCTCCCGGATGTGTCCAGACGAATTCTCCGGTTCTATCTATCGTCACTGTGGTTCCGCGACGATGCTGAATGTCGGAGGTTTCCACAGGGCTGTTGTCCCATCTTGCCAGTATGGTCAGCAACTTCCTTGTGAATTCCCGACCGCTACCGGCTTCGATTTCTATCCCCGGGCCTCGAAAAGAAACCGGTGTTCCCAATTCGCCAAAGTGGACTATCAACGAAGCCGCTCGCGAAATGGCCCTTTCGGAAGCTCCTGGAGGCAAGCTGACGCAGATTTCTCGGCCGCCGTATTCAGACAGAATCCTGGTTATCAGAACGCCTGTCCGAGAGCTTTTCTTCCAGTCTATGTGTTTAAAAGGGTCGCCGGCCACGTATTCTCTGAAATTATATGGGATGGTTCCGAAAGGATCGGCTCGCTCCATGCCCGACCCGATCCTGCCCAACTCCGGCGGTATGTCGGCGCCTACGGGCTCGACGTGGGGAAAAACGACGATTGCTTCGGACAAGCCGCACGGGCGAGAATAAACCGCCAGGTTAAACGGAAAAGCTGAAGAGAGCGTCCCGGTTTCGATACGCTTATCGCCTCGCGACGAAATCGAGAAAAACTTGGTGGCATGGCCCGGCTCACCGGACTCGACGCGGTAAAAATTCACCTTGAGATCACGGTTCTCCAGAGGAGCGTTTTCCAAGAATTCCAAGGCGAATGCAGGTCGGCTTCTGCCGGGGCCTCTGACAATATATTCCAGCGGGAAAGGGGTTGCGGCGTATATGTCCTCGGGAAAGCGTCTGGATAATTCATGGAATTTCAGGTTGTTTCTCGCCATTCGATCGGAAACCACCCCCAGACCGATCATCATAAGAAAGATTATGAACAGAAAATTATTCGCAGTCACCACAGCCGCTATGGGTATCCAGACAAGGAGGAACAGTAGAATCTTACCGTAAATGGTGAGCTTGACTTTGATTCTGTTTTGTTTCAATTACTTATGACCTCACGCTCTATCTGTGTGAGCGCACTCGGACACTCCTCTGCGGCCCATGATCCGCCGGCGCAGTCTCGTAACATAATAAGGCGCGGCCGGCATTATATGGGGGCCACAATGGACCCAAGGATTTGCCTTAGGATTTCCTTTTTTCTTTCTCGCGCTTGGCCGTCCGCCGCTCCCGAGGCCAAAAGTATTCTATGGGATGTCAATGGGAGAAATACTTCTCTGAGATCACTCGGTATGACGTAATCGCGGCCTTCCAGAAGAGCCGACGCCTGCATCGCCCTCCTGAGATGCAATCCGCCTCTCGAAGAAACTCCCAGCCTTATGGAAGGATGCTCCCTGGTGGACCTCACCAGGTCCAGTAGATACTCCATAATTGATGAGTCTATCTTGACCTCGCGGACCTTGTCCTGAAGCGCCTTGATTGTGGATGCGTCCGTGACCGGCTTGAGCTGGTCGGCATGGACGTGCTCCACATCCCGGACCAAGACCTCCCGCTCGTGGTCCCTGTCCGGATAACCCAAGCTGATGGAAATCATGAACCTGTCCAACTGACTTTCGGGAAGGTCAAAAGAGCCGAATCGTTCGATCGGATTCATGGTAGCCAGCACCAGGAACGGCTTAGAGAGAGCGTAAGTGCTCCCATCCACAGAAACCTGTCCTTCGGCCATGGCCTCAAGCAGCGCGGACTGGGTCCTGGGGGACGTTCTGTTGATCTCATCCGCCAAGAGGACTTCCGTGAAGACCGGGCCTTCTTTGAATTCAAATTCGGAATTCCGCGGATTATAAACATTTACTCCGAGCACATCCGATGGCAGGGTGTCGCTTGTGAATTGTATGCGCTTGAACCGCACGCCCATTGAACGCGGCAGTCGCCAGCGCCAATAGGGTCTTTCCGACGCCGGGGATGTCCTCGATCAGGATGTGGCCTCGAGCCAAAAGAGCTACCACAACTTGCTTGATCTGACTTTCCTTTCCAATCAGAACGCTCGATATCGACTGGACAAGCTGTAGAGCGGATTCTCCAGGGTTATTCATTGTGTTGCCTTGCAAGGAATGTTGGTTATCTATTGCGGTAGATTATCGATTTTCCTGTGTCTTGTGTCAACGGACGCGCGACGGAGACTTTATTTTGCGCGAAAATGGATCCACAGATGTCGCAGATGGTCGCAGATTCGAGAGACGGGCAAACCCGACTCAAATACATGCGCAATGGAAAGGCTCGGGCGAGAACCTCTGCTGAACGTCGGCTGCACTCGTCTTGAGTTCAAGCGCTTTGTGTTTTTCCATCTGCGAACATCTGCGGAATCTGCGGATTAGAAAATGAACCAAGATCAACCAAGGGTGTTGTATACTGTTATGAGCCTTCACCAGAAATCGTGAAGTGGCCACTATCAATCGAAATAGAGGAGGCATTGCAATGTATTTACCGGATATCTTCAAGACATTTGTGGAGAGGAACCGAGACATTTCCGAAGCTCTGCTTAGGGTGGGCGAGCTATGTTCGCAAGCCGGACCGATAGACAAGGTTACACAGCATTTGATCCGGATGGGGATCGCGGTAGGCGCGAACTCGCAGGGAGGTGTCCGATCTCATGCTCGGAGGGCCTTGGATGCAGGCGCCACCAAGGAGCAATTATTGCAGACCGTGCTACTTTCCGCGACTATCGTAGGATTTCCCGCTATGATCGCGGCCTACGGCTGGCTGGAAGAATTGATCTCAGCCAGGGAATGATAGGCGATCGCCAGGGAATCTTCATCACCGCAGAGGACACAGATCATTCAGAGAAGGCTGACAACCACTGGTCCTGAGCCAAGAGGGGAGTTCATTCCGCATTCTGTCAGACAGAATTTTTTCAAGGAACCATGTTTTTGCTCGCTCGTTGTGCTATCATTATTATATAAGTCTGCCGTGTGAGAACCATCTTTGATGGTCCCAACTGTGGCCGGCTGAGGAAAGGTTGAACGAAGGATAACCGGTTACGGGAGGTGCGCTGTGGCGTTGCCCATTGCTCCAACACCGATCTTGGAGGGAGAAGAAGCCCGCGAGTTCTGCGAAAGCTCCTGGAAGAGGAAAAGGACAAGCGGCCCTTAGTCCCCACGCCAAAAGCCAAGACTGTACGTGAACGAATCCTAGCCAATGCCCGACAGGGACAGAAATAGTTTTGAATTCGACGGCTGGATTTTGGAGCCGTTCTCTCGTCTATTCTCGTGCCTACGACTTCGACTGTGGCGACGCGGACCTCAATGAGTTTTTCCGCAAAGATTTAATCCCCCATGAACTGGAATTGCTTACAAAGTCTTACGCTCTGACTCCCCAAGAGGCTCGCGTCAAAGACGGATTCGTGCCCGTGGCCCTTGTTAGCTTCTCCAATGATTCCATCCGCCTCAAAGACATCGAAGATTCCGTAGACCTCCCTGAACCGAAGAGATACCCCAATTTGCCGGCCGTAAAAATTGCGAGATTGGGAGTCCACAGCCGCTACCAAAGCAACGAAGTCGGCACTTTGTTATTGAACATGGTCAAAAAGTTTTTTCTTATGGGAAATCGTACAGGATGCCGCATCATAACGGTCGATGTGTACAATGATCCTCGGGTCATTCGCTTTTACGAAAAGTCCTATTTCTCTTTTGTGACTCAGAAGGATAAGAATAGAAACTCCAGAGCCATGTTTTATGATCTGAAACGCACGTTAGGCGGAGAATTGGACGACAAGAGTCAAATTTGACCCATGTTGCCTAAGTGCATAGAGACGCCGTCAGTGGGAATAACACTTAATCATTGCGTATGGGCCAAGAGTAGACTTGACCCATTGCACGTGATCGCAGCCTACGGCTGGCTGGAAGAATTGATCTCAGCCAGGGAATGATAGGCGATTCGCTGGGGAATCCGCATCACCGCAGAGGACACGGAGCACGCAGAGACGGGCGGCTATCACTCAGCGCCCGGCCACGTGCTTATTGACGGTCTAATACCTTCATCACCTGATCCACTTTGCCCCCAGCTTCTCGGTACGAGACCTCAATTGTCGCTCCCACCGGGGGTCTGCGCAAGCTAGAGGATGTTGTGCTCCGCCCAAGTCTCATCATTATCACCTCCTCTGTGAATAGGACTTGTACGCCCAAAGCTCTTGGTGTAGATGAGATCACCTTGCCAAACCACATCTCCCGCGGAAGGACGTAGCTGCGTACTTTCAGGAACTTTACGGTCTCCGTATGGCCATTTTTCTGTGCCATCTCCATCGCCGTCGCCCGCCGCCCTGTTTTGCATCCAGACCAGCACCGTTTTCCACCAGCAGCTTTACTACCTCAAACAGGCCCTTGGAGGCCGCGTACATCAGAGCCGTCGCCCCCGCGGAGTCTCTTGCGTTGATATCAGCATCCCGGTCTATGAGCAGTTGGGCGGCCTCCACGTGACCCTGGCCGGAGGCCGCCATCAGCGCCGTCGTGCCATGATCGTCTTTCGCGTTAACATCAACCCCTTTATCCAGAAGGGCCTTAGCAAGGGCGAGATCTCCGCCCTTCGCTGCTTCCATGAGCTGCTCGTCGAGCGGCGCAGTGCCCGCTGCTGGCCCAGCCGACCACAGAAGAGCTAAAGCCAAAAACACTGTCAACGGCAGTCTTGTTATTCTCAGAACTTGTTCAGTTTTCATGGAAGATCTCCGGTTCACGCTAAGTGACTCACAGCACAGATCCCCGGATCGGAGTTCGGGACAGGCTCCGAGCGCACAGATAAATCGTTTTCTTTTTTTCCTCTCTGCGTTCTCTGCGGACTCTGCGGTTAATCTTTCTTTTTTCGCCAATATGCCTCATGACGCGTGCAAGTCAACCAAAATATTCATGATTGCGCAGAGTTGAGATTTCTGATTCAGTCTGTGGCTTCTTAAAGACTTG
>CAVVZX010000004.1:0-133290 GCA_963752855.1 uncultured delta proteobacterium
AACAGCTTTCGGAAGTGGTAGCCGAAAATCATGAGCGTCACGGCCTCTCGTAAGGACTGACGATGAGACATCAAAGCCTTGAACAGGAGCTTCCAGTAATAGATCTTGTTATTCCATGTATCGAGAATACCCAGGTAAAGAATGGAATTGAGGAAAGCGGTTGTGCCCAATAACGTAATTCGGCGACGTCTAATGGGCTTGTAAGTCCTCAGAAACTCCAGAAACCCGTGTGTAGTATTCTTTCGGGGAATATATGTAATTCAGGACAGCGTCGTATCCTTCCCTCAGGAGCCGAGGATCCATTTTGGTAACGAAATTGATGGACCCGTCGCAATTATCGCCGGAGCAATCATCGAGGAGTCGACCCTCCTCTTTGAGGCGCCGGTGAAGCCGGGTTCCCGGCAATGCCTCGAGCAGTCCGATCATTGCTCTTACCACTCCGCTGTTTTGAATGAACTCTATCTGGCGCTCAAAAATGTCGGGCGGATCGTTGTCAAAGCCTATTATGAAGCCGCCCATAACCTCCATTCCGTTTCGCTGTATCGTCTTGACAGCTTCTACAAGGTCCATCGAACGGTTCTGGCTCTTGCCACATTCTACGAGGCATTTTTCCTCCGGCGTCTCCAGCCCAAGAAAGACAGAGTCAAAGCCTGCCGCGGTCATCAGTCTCATGAGTTCCTCATCCTGGGCGAGGTTCACCGAGGCTTCAGTGTACAGTATAAATGGAAAATCTTTGGCCTCCTGCCAGGGTTTGAGTTCCCTAAGGAGCGTTTTCACCTTCGATCGAGTCCCGATGAAATTGTCGTCTACGATAAAGAGGCTCCCACGCCAACCCATGTCGTACAGTATCTCAAACTCCCGTATCATCTGGTCATTCGATTTTACCCTGGAACGCCGGCCATTCAGGTTGACGATGTCACAAAACTCACAGTCATACGGGCATCCCCTGGAATACTGAACTGACATTGAAGCGTAGAGCTTCATGTTTATAAGGTCCCATCGGGGCAGGGGGGTCAAAGTGATGTCGGGCCTCTCATCAGTCGTATAGACTCGGCGTGGGCTTCCTGCGACCAGGTCCTTCAGGAACAGTGGGAGCGTTATCTCCGCCTCATTGAGGACCAGATAATCCACATCGTCAAAGTCTTCCGGACAACTTGTAAAAAGCGGTCCGCCACCCACTATTGGCTTGCCCAAGGCGCGGCATCTGGCGACAATCTGTCGCACCGAATCCTTTTGAACGATCATTGCCCCTATGAAGACCATGTCGGCCCATTGGATCACTTCATCCGGGAGGCTTTCAACGTTCGTGTCGACAAGCTTAAGGTCCCAGTCGCCGGGAAACATGGACGCTACCGTCAGCAACCCCAGAGGCACGTGAGCCGCTTTCTTACGGATGAACTTCATAATGTGCTTAAAACTCCAAAAAGTGTCGGGTATCGACGGGTAAATAAATAGTGCTTTCATGAATACGTCCCTTTGGCGAGCTGAAGGTAGCTCCCCGATAAGTGTGTCTTGCGCATAGAGTATACTCAAGCAGTAACCAAGTAAAAATCCGGGACTGCGGTCATGACGCACTTACTTGTCCGGCAATCCGGAAATGATAAGAAAGCCTATATTCCTGTATAGGACTCCTATCTCGGAATTAGCGTGGGTGTCTCTGGTACGAACATGTTTTACCCGCGTTACACCACTGAGCCTCTAATTCGAACGACGAGGCATGTCCTATATTCGTCTTGGCATGAGACTCAGTCCCGTACTCTTATTTGCCAAGCAGACCCATTACGCCTATTACAATCAAATAAATAGCGATGATCCATGACAGCAATCGGGGCGCTATGAGTATCAAAATGCCGGCTATCACTGACACCACCGGCTGAAGTTGCAGATTTATGTTCATGTCTTCCTCCATGAGATAATTGATTCGCAGAAACTGCATTTATTCTAATTCATGGAATCCAGCGCCGGTTCGTGCTTGAGGACTCCCTCTCTAACGGCGCCCAAGGGCCCGGCCCCAGTTCTTCCAACCTTGCCACCCAGATTTCTGCGGAAAGAGCATAGTGTTGACCAGTCCGAGCAGGAGCAGGAGTACCACCGCCCCGAGCGTCGCACTAATCAAGAGTCCTATGAGTCCGTGAAAGGACAACTTCAAGAAGCCGAACAGAAAGCCCCCGATGAACGCGCCTATGACTCCTACAACCAGATTGATAACCAGACCGGCTCCTCTTCCTCTTATAATTTGTTCGGCCAGAAAACCGGCGACAAGTCCTATTATCAAGAACCCAATCAAGGGCTCAATTGCCATATTGATTCTCATGTTTTCCTCCTGAGACAGTTGCTCCAACACCTACTGCCGTGCGCCCCGTTCAAATCATCTTCTACCTCTTCCATACAGTGATTGTATCTTGCCGGCCAGTTGATTGATTTTTCCGGTGAAGACGCTGGAATAGCGATGAGTCCACCATCCCCATTGTTCACGGACCTTACCCTTCAACTGCTTCAGATTTCCTGCAAATCGATTCCGATTCATAGGATTACTCCTCGTTACAAATATTAATTTGCTGTTTTGGACAATTAAATCACGCTCCGTGTTTCTCGACGAGCAGACCCAGGACAATCCTCATGTTGAAATTTCGTCTCAGCCTACCTTTGTCCCCCAAAGAACTCTCGGATTTTCCCATACCACTCGGAGTCAGTGAAATTCGGCCATGTCTTGCTCTCAAAGCTGGGAGCTTTTTCCAACTGACTTTTGTCCATGTCGATAATAATCGTGTCCGCTTGAGCGCCTGTCTTCACGGCTTTCCATGGAATCGGGATCAATCGGTCACCGGTCCCAAGTAAACCTCCGGGAGCCAAAATTATATAGTCGAGACATGTCTCCTTGCTCAGCACGAGATCTTCGATCGTTCCAAGATCCTCTCCTTTCTGACTTATCACTTTTTTCCCTAGTATCTTACTGACCCTGTCAGCCTGCTCCATGGCGGGTTTTGCGCTTGTTTGAACCTGTCCCGTAGTCGTCGCGGCTTTTTGATCGGTTTGACCCTGGACGCTGGGAGTTTTGCCCACCTCTTGTTCAGCGGCGAGGGCTTGGGTTAGAAAGAAGGCACAGATTGCCAGAAACAGCGTTATGAATTTTGTCGATCTCTTCATAGGGTTGCTCCTTTCTCTCACGGGATAATTTGATAGACGTCAGAGCGATTAAGCCAACGTCTCAGTTGGAACAGCCAAACAGGAAAACAACATTTTCATGATTGATTCTGATGACCTTTCCATAATCGCTGAAACCGAACAGCCTACCGACCCAGCAGGATGAAAACACCAGCAGCGATAGCAAGCAGAGCCAGTAAAACATGGACGACAGGATTACCGACCGATAAAACTGTCAGCAGGCCCATCACGATGAGCCAGATGCCAAGCAAGAGCATTCCCAAGCTCTTTGTCAGGTTCAGGTTCATGTTGCTCACCTCCTTGTGTGAGAACCGCGAGTCGTACTACCGCAGGCGTGGCATACCGCGGTGTCCCACGACATGGCCCGAGTCGTACGAATGTTCGTCCTTGAGAAGTCCGCGAATAAGTCTGGACCTTGGTTTTAGTTTCTTCCTTTCTTCACTACTCACTCCCACTGTCACGCGATTGCAGGAACGTGGGCTTGCATTGCTGCATAGAAGCATTCCCGGGCCGCTACAAAGCCCTGCGACCTTGAAGTAAATTAATCACTATCACCACGAGTGCGATGACCAAGAGAACGTGAATGACTCCGCCCAGGGTGTACGAGGTGACTAAACCAAGTAGCCAAAGGACCAACAAGATTACCACTATTGTCCAAAGCATTTTTGCTCCTCCTCCTGTCGCATCTTGCGACGATCCGACTCATTTTGTGAGAAAGGACCCACTGCGGGCCAACGCTCGAGGAAGTTGCACACAGCCTCATTCTTTAAGGCCCATGCTTATTTGGGTCCACTCCGGGCTTTTTTCTTAGGCTGTTTACCATTCTCGAGTTCGGGGACTCCAGTATCAAACTTCCCCTGTTGCAAGGCCTTTCTTGCCTCTTCCGCTAATTTCACGTAGCTGACTCGTATGAGGTCCAGTTCCTTTTCATCCAATTCTTCTAAATTCAAGAGCGCGTTGTGTGCACCCTCCATCACACGAATCAATTCATCCAACTTGACTTGTATAGCTTCGGAATCCCTATTTTGAGTATTCTGGATGAGGAATACCATGAGAAAGGTCACAATCGTCGTGCCGGTATTGATGACCAACTGCCAGGTATCACTGAAGCCAAAGATCGGCCCTGTCACGGCCCACGCGACAATTATCGATGCCGCAAATACGAAAGCCGACGGATGACCGGTTGCACGTGCCGTCCATTTGGCGAAGCGAGTAAACCGAGATGTAGACTTCGTAGGTTTCATCGGAACTTATCCTTCAACTGTTGCAGGTTTTCTTCACATCGATTCCGATTCATGAAATCACTCCTCGTTACAACCTTACACGAGAAGACCAGAAAGACTGAGTTCGCAGCCTTCGGGGGAAAAACGGCGACATTTTACGATGCCTATTTCGCCTTCTCGCCCTTTTGGCCAAGTTCTACGGTAAGACCCTCATGACTCGGGCCTCCATTTTCAGGCGCTTGCTTTTCCAGTCCCGCCGTTTCGGACCCTCTCGTTGTCTGTGAGGCCGGCCGGAGCTACCATTTGCTCAGATGCTCATCCAGCTCCTTCTCCGCTTCCTCACGTTTGAGCCCGTATTTCTCTTGGAGCTTCCCTACGAATTGTTCACGTGTTCCGTGCAAGACATCCAATTCGTCTTCGGTGAATTTGCCCCATGTTTGTCTTATTTTGTCTCTGAACTGTTTCCAGTTGCCTTCGACCTGATCCCAGTTCATGGACCCTCCTTGTCGCGCGGCGTTAATTCGCCGGGGTTTTCCTGTTTCATGGGTCTCAAATACGGCCCATCAAAAAGAGCACCAACACAATAACCAGCACCAGACCCAGGACACCGCTGGGGCCACGCCCCCAGCTACGACTATATCCCCAGGTCGGTAGCGCTCCTATAAGCAGAAGGACCAGGATAATTAATAAAATAGTTCCCATCGATTTTCTCCTTTCAGATAAGGATAGGTCAGAAACATAAGCTGCACTATAATCGCTTCTTATGAACGCCTTCTCTCGCCTTTATTTTAATTCGCGAGTGTGCCTTCCGCCACTGCCCCTTACGTTAACAACACTTTTCTGGCCCACAGCCAAAGGTGTGGAGCCACTTAGGGGCATTTGTACTTGTAACCGTATGGTTGGCGCTACTGGCCCGCTTTCAGTTCTCTGCGAACCTTCCGCGTCATCAAACGTGACCGTTTTCATTGGAATGGACTGTGCCAATCCTTCGCGAGCTTGAGCCGAACCCTTTTCTGCTAAACTTTGTTGCCATTCCTTCAATTGAGTCAAAAATCGTATCCGCCCCGATTCCAGTAGCCGCATGTATTCGGCAAACAGTTCGTCTGTATGGAGCCGCCTATAATCCGGACGCTGTATAAGCGCCCCGTGGGCCTTAACAAACCTTTCATATTCCGGGGTATCGGCGAGATGACCGAACACTCGATTGATGAGCTTGCCGTCCAATTCCGCGGGTTCTCCCGGGGATTGGTCGGGCAAAAGACGCGACCCCGAGGGTTCCCTTCTCCGCCTGATAGCACTCCTCTATATTACGCTGCATCAATTCGAGGTCTTGTATCTGCTCGAAAAGCTGATTAGCCCTTTCGTACAGTAGTACTGCCGATTCCGCTCGGACAGTAGCCGGCAACATAATAATTAGCGAGAGCAATAAGGTTGAACAAAGGAGTTTTGCTTTCGTCGTCATTTCGCTGTTCCCCCATCCCCCGGTGGTTGGTAGAAGTCACTCCAGGGCCCAATGAGACGAGATGGAGCGTCATATCCATCCGAACAGAGCTACACGCCTGCTGGGGTATAAATTGACATGAATCCATCTCGTCAGCCCGGCACAATTTTCGTCCGGCCGGATCTCGGCAACAAGTGGCCGTGCAACTAATTATTTATATGGCTCTCCGATTTATGGAGCCTCCGATGTTTTCAGTCAGGGGGACGGACCGTTCACGTTGCCATTGGCTTTGACCGGTCACAGGCTGTTGCAGGACCGCCTGTTCTTTGGCTGCGATCAGTATGCCGCCGGCAGCAAGAAGGTCCGTTTTCCCGCCTTGTCGAACGAAATTTTCGAAATGTCTGGTGTAAACATGATCCGGCCCAAACATGGCGTTGAGGCAATCGAAAGCGCTTCGCCTCCAGAGCTGAAAGGCAACTGGATCAAAATCAGACTCAAGCACACGCCAGCCTACTTTTATCAAATCGTCGATTCGTTGTTCGGCCGACATTGCCGACCCCCTTTCTTAAATCTGTTCGCGGGGCTGATCGCGATAAACACCCCCATCCACGGCTTGCGGTTGCCTTGCGCCAGCCGCATAGGCCGCAAAGTATCTATCGATTTTTTCCTCCCATTCGGCCGAAGTGAAGTCGGGCCATGTCTTGCTCTCAAAATTGAGGGACTTTTCCAAGGTCTGCTTATCAATGTCGAGCACTACTGTTCCCTTTTCACCGCCCGCCATCAGAGAGTCAAACGGAATCGGAATCAACACGTCACCTATTCCCAGGAAACCTCCGTGAGACAGGATGGCGTATTTTAGGCGCCCATCCACGCCCACAATGAAATCCTGTATCGTACCAAGTTTTTCCCCGTGACGATTCTCCACGGTGGTTTTCAGTATTTCACTCACTCTCCTAGGCAATTTAATTTCCATCATTTTTCCTTCTCCTTTTTCTCGCCGGCGAAGGCAATTTTCGAAATGTCCGGAGTAAACGTGATCCGACCATACAGCGCGGTCATGTAATCAAAGACCCTTCTCCTCCAGTATTGAAGAGCCACTGGACCGAAATCAAAACCAAGTGGACGCAAGCCCGCTTCTATCAAATCGTCGATTCGTTGTTCGACAGTCATTGCTGATCTCTCTCATGTGGGTGACTGACCCTGGTAAATTCCGCTACTTTCCGGTCTGCAACTGCCGCCACAACCTGTTGTGCGAAATTGAGCAGAGTCAATCGCCCAAATTGAAATTATTGTGAGCAATCATTTGCATGTCTACCTGTTAGAAAATGAGGTATATAAGCAAAACAATCACCAGGATGGTCCCAATGCCTACTCCAAAAATACTCATTGTAGTGTCCTCTCTTCCCTTATTTGTTATGGGCGGGAATTAATCTCGTTCCGGTCACCCACCGTGACACCACCGGAGACGGCTGCAGTTGCTACACCTGGTCCACACATCCAAGAAGCGGTTCAGATTATCGAGTGGTGATGCTTTTAACCCTTGCAGCTTATTCAAGCATTTTGCGTGCCAAATATGGCCAATGGACGAGGTTTTATATAACAAGCTGTGATGTTAGTTAGTTATCCACAGTGACTGAGTGGGGGGTGAGATACGAACGGTCGGCAAGAAAAGGGTAGGTGTCCTAAAAACGGGCCATAGAATTACTGTCGCGCTGTTATCAATAGGTTACAAATTCATTGAATGTCTTAAAGTCGGTCCATCGAATTGATCCGCGGCCGGGTTGTCCCCGTCAATTGACCTGTCCCCCGGATTATGTACCACTTGTTAAGTTAGAGGTATAGTACCTTTTCCATCATTTGGCCTCGGCATTTCCCTTGGCTCTACACTGCCAGGCGGTGGTCTGGTAAGGGCCGACGACGTGAAAACCGGTTGACGGAGTCGCCTGTTGCTAGGTATGCTCAAAAAAAAAGGACAGAACAGGCTTTTCCATAAACTTGACGAAGGTTTTGCGTCCGTCGGCGCATGTGGGAGACATGCGGTGGCCTTTTCGAGTCGGAGGAACCATCCCCGACCTTGTCACCGGCCCAAGGACTGCACAAATGGCAAGACGCCGCATAATTCCGGTTCAAAGAAGAATTCAGGATTAAACGGTTACACAAATCCGAAAAGGAGCTTCTCGTTACCTGTCAAACAGGCGGAGATTTCGAATACTCAAATCCGGCAGGAGGTATCGTGATGACAAAGGCTGAACTAGTGTCGAAGTTGGCGGAAGAAACGAAGGTAACCAAAAAGGTTGCCGCAGCAATGCTGGACTCACTGGTGAAAACACTGCAAGCGGGCCTTAAGGACGGTGGCAAAATACGGATCTATGGGTTGGGTACGTTTGCGGTTGCAGACAGGAAGGCCCGCACGGGTGTGAACCCTCGAACCAGAGCCAAAATAAAGATTCCAGCCACCAAAGCTCCGGTGTTTCGGGCCGCCAAAGCACTAAAGGATGCTGCCAAAGCCAATTTACCGCAGCAACGAAAGCCAAAGGTAGTTGATAGAATAGAAAGTGGAATGGTGAAACGCTACTCTTTCGTAGTGAACGACCGCTACACTCAAGAGACTGTTTTCGGTGGCGAGGTAGAAGCGCGGGATGACCACGAGGCGTACGAGATGGCAACAAGCCAAATCCGAGATAAAGACATACTGGCACGCTTAAGGAAAAGAGAGCTAATACTGGCGATTCAGTATGACCAATAGCTCTTGACAGCTTTCCGAAAAAAGGCGATTTGCGTATTGATGCGCCAGGTATTGCTTATAGAGCAAGCGACGGCGCCGGCAGGGACGCCGGCCCCACCGATCCCGGGGGGGCGGGATCACGGAACCAACTGGTCACCGTATTTTCGAAATGGTGTGCTTTGGCGCCGCGAGAATCGAGGGAACAGTTAGGAGATGAGGGTTTCAATGTCCCTTATGTATTTCCGATCCGTCCGCCATCTTTGGGCCTTTTTCCAAGGGCTTCGAGTTCTCAGCCAGCATTGCCTCAGCGCGATCATCATGCCTTCCCGGATGATCTTTGACCCATGGGTGACGTTCTTGTAGTGACTCCGGTATTGCCATCATCTTTTCTTTGGTTTGTTCATGTCGGTCCGCCATTTCCTGGCCCTGCTCCCAGATCTTTTCGGCTGCGGACATCATTTTTAAAGCTTTGGCCATCATATGGCGCGCTTTGGCAGGATCTTGGCCGTCTCTTGTCATGTGTTTGGCTTCATTCATGATTTTGTCAGCGACGATCATTATCCGCGAACCCTCTATAATCATCGCTTTGCTCTTGATCATGGCCTCTTCGGAGTCCTGATTTATGACCTCGGCTGTAGCGGCAATAGTTAATCCTAGACAGAGAAAGAGCGTCGTCAGCGCCATTGCGATTTCACTAATTCTGGTCTTCATCTGAGAATACCTCCCGATTGTTTAACGACCCCCTGATTTTGGTCAGAGAGCCTTGGCAGGCATGAAGTTCTCGTCAGCCCTCAACTGTTTCGGACGATTACGGCGAATCTGATCTCGGCCGACGCCAGGTACGCCGCCGACAGCGGTGAGAAAGGCCTTTGTTTTTTCCCTGTTTCTAAAAAGGTTTTCGACTGGTTTGGTATACATGTGATCCGGCCCAACCATGGCGGTGAGTGAATCGAAGGCCCTTCGCGATGCCTCCGCTGCAATGGCTTTGGTGTCCTGTTTGCGGTTTTTGGCCTCCATGGGGGCAGTTTTTAATCGCGCCTTTCGGCGCCAGTTGTTTATTATTTTGCTTTGTCCGTCGGCTTTCTGGAGCAATGCATATACCGCGCTTTGAAGCTTCTCCGGGTCCTGAATTTTTTGAGGTAGTCCGACGTTACTCGGTTTAGGGCCGGTTGCCATTATGAAAGCGGGGAGGACTAAAATGCTTACCAAAATTAGTAAGATAATCGGCGGGGCATTTGTAAGCAATTTCTCTGCAATTTTATTCATTCCCTTGTCCCCTTATTTGTTTTGGGCGGGAATTAGTCTCGTCCCGGTCACCCACCGTGACACCACCGGAGACGGTTGCGGTTGCGACACATGGTCCACAAATCCAAGGAGCGGTTCAGATTATCGAGTGGTGATGCTTTTAACCCTTGCAGCTTATACAAGCATTTTACGTGCCAACTGTGGCCAACGGACGAGGTTTTCTATAAGAGCCGTGCTGTTAGTTAGTTAGCCACAGTGACGGAGTAGGGGGTGAGATACCAAGGGTCGGCAAGAAAGGGGTAGGTGTCCTAAAAACGGGCGATAGAATTCCTGTCTCCTCGTGTTATCAATAGGTTACAAATTTATTGGGTGTCTTAAAGTCGGTCCATCGAATTAATCCGCGGTCGGATCGTCATCCTCAATTCCGAAACGCTTCATATGTCGATTTGGAAGTAGGGGCGTTTTTCCCTCCCACCATTTGAAAAACGAGAAAGCCAGCGAGACCCGCGCCGATTATTAGAGCAGATCTCCGTGGCGGGGTGCCCTTGATCTTCTCGGATAGACCATAGGGGCGGATGAATCTCAAAGTAGCCACAAACGTATTGCCTCAACTGTGTGTGAGTCGACACGACCCCCTATCTAAGCAGTGGATGACCGCTTTCATAAATAGTGTGTCAGCGCTTCCACAACTGCACCTGCGTCAAGCACTATGAATCAAATAAAGCACCAGGAAGATTCCGACTGTAAGGACTGATATGGCGAGCAGTACGTCAAGTATCAAAGATGATTGATATGTATCCTCGTCAATTTCTATTTCGAGCTTCTTATATCTGATAAATGCAAGCATGCCCATCAAAGCCCCAAGACCCACAAGAAGTATTCCAAAGACTGATGAATATCCGTGGAGAGGCTGAGGCACATGGGTTTCTGGCAGGCCTGATATCCCAATAAGAGATGATAATCGTCTTATGAACAGAGCAAACTTTTCAACAACAAAACCGAATGTCATTACCGCTATGCTTGTTCTGATCCAGGCAAGAAATGTCCTTTCGTTTGCCATGTGAACACGGCGATTACGTACTTTTACAGCTTTAATATCTTCAATGATCTCCGTCATATGGCTAACCTCCATTACATTGAATGGGTTGACTAAGGGCGATAGTTCAAGTTCACTTCTGAAACAGGCAGAGTGTAACTGCCAAACGACCTTTTTAGGAACCCAGATCCGCGTGCCTTGGAGAAATTGGCAGCGTTTCTACTGGACGCATTCCTTGTCGTGTTACGGTTTCCTTTCTTAAGCTTGAATTATGCGGCGCTCTTGCCGTCTTGAGGTCTTCGGTACGATAAAAAAGGAGACATGTTTTCTTTGGCCCCGAAAAGGCCCCCATATGGTTTCCCACATGCGCCGACGGAGGCAAAACCCTCGCCACGTCGCCGAAAAAGCCTGTGTCGTCCTTTTTCTGACCATACTTCTCCCTGCTGCCGTGGAGCAAGCACAATCGTCCCGGCTGTGCGATACCTTTTTGGGAATCTTTATTTACCGATGGGTGTCCCGATCCGTTCAGATGCTTAAGACAATCGGATTTCCGTCCGGTAAAACAAAGAAGAACCCTGATGGGATCATTGGAGTCCTACATTTACATCCAACTGACGGTTTTTCCAGGTGAATTATTAAAATGATGAGCCAATAGATCTCACCCGGCCAAAAGAGAAATCTCTCCGAGGAGGAGAATATAGCCACCGACCAACTTAGCAAGGTAGACAGGTTCTCACAACAGTTCACGACCCTCTTGAAAGTCCTTTTCCCCGTTCGATCAATCGTAGTCGTCCATAACGTTCAGGGTAAACTTTACCATGTAGTAGTCTGAAAGTTTTTTCCTGAATTCCTCAGGAGACATATCCGCCGACTTGACGACCTCCATCTTGGAACCCGAGAACTCGGGTTGGTTGTTCGGGACAAAAGCCCTGTCCAGAGGACCGGCAAGCTTGCCAATATAGGTTGGCGCATCTTGCGAGTTCAAATCGACGAAGCCGGTCCCAGTAAACGTTCTGAGTGCATCCTCCGAACCGTTCAGAGCGTTCACATCTCCGATGATTATAAGGTCCTGGTCCGAGAATTTTGTCAGTACCTTCCCGAACCACTCGACCCGACGTTTCGCTTCTGCAGCTCTCTGTTTGATTGCCTGTCCCACACCTCCGCGGTTGGATTTCATGTGAATGAGGATAATAACAATGTCTGTCTTCCTCTCCCCCGCAGAGAACTTCATTACCGTAGGCGGATGCTTCCAGCAGTCTGGCTTGCCAGGGACTTTCAGAGGCAACGGGTCTCCGACCGGCTTGAGGATCGCCTCGTTCCACATTACAGCCGTGAGTCTTACGCGCGCCCTAGACCCCTTCGGCCCGAATACCCTGTATCGCCAATTTGCTTCGGAGTCTGAGTTGAGCATCTTCACCACATCATCCAGAGTGTCATTCGTAAGAGAGCGGCCCTCGCTCTTGTCGACAGAAATCTTTTCGAGTCCAAGGATGTGAACCCCGCTGCTTCTGATGTAGTTCGCGAGGTCGGCAGGTTGCTGAGGCACCCCTTTACCGGCGCCTCCGCGCTGATCAGGGCGTCCAAGGTTTTCGATATTCCAGCCACCCACAACGATTTCGTCTACAGCCCACGCAAATTGGACGAATCCCAGGATCAGCAGCCAAGTCAAAGTTGTGAGTCTTAGAAGCGGCATAGTCTTGTTCATGAATCACCTTCCACTCCATCACCGTTGACAGCATCGGAGCGCCATCCGACAGTCACGGGACCACCTACGGCGCATCAAATATACCCGACAGATTCTGTAACTATCGCTCATCAATACAGGAATTGGCAAAGTCCCAGTTGACCAAATTCTTGATGAAGGCATCCAGATAGTCGGGCCTCCTGTTTTGGTAGTCGAGGTAATATGCGTGTTCCTAAACCTTACGGCTACTTGTTCTTTCCACCCGAATGCCCGGGTCCTACCGGAGTCGCACCTTGAGCCGGCCCTCTCTCGGGCGGGACGGCCGGGTGTCCGGTGAGCCTTCAGACTACACCCTGGTCCACAGATCCAAGAAGCGGTTCAGATTATCGAGTGGTGATGTTTATAACCCTTGAGCTTATCTAAGCATTTTGCGTGCCAACTGTGCCCAATGGATGAGGTTTTATATAAAGGCCGTGCTTTTAGTTAGTTAGCCACAGTGACGGAGTATGGGGTGAGATACCAAGGGTCGGCAAGAAAGGGGTAGGTGTCCTAAAAACGGGCCATAGAATTACTGTCGCGCTGTTATCAATAGGTTACAAATTCATTGGGTGTCTTAAAGTCGGTCCATCGAATTAATCCGCGGTCGGATCGTCCTCCTCAATTCCGAAACGCTTCATATGTCGATAGAGAGAGTCTCGGGCTATGCCAAGCACGCGGGCAGCATGTCTTTTATTGCCTTCGCAGCGCCGCAGGGCCTCCAAACACAGGGATTTGATCACCTCATCCGTCACGTCGTGGAGCGTGTGCTCGTCTACCGGAAAACTGGACACGTGAGACCAGCTTTGGTGGCTTGCGTCAATCGAGGGGAGCGCAACGTTCAAATTCTGCCCGTCGGATAACATCAATGCTCGTTCGATCACGTTTCGCAATTCCCTGACATTTCCCGGCCAATGGTAGCTGGAAAGCGCAATGGCCGACGCGGGGTCGATCGCGGGGAGAGAAGTCAGCTGCAGCTCCTTCGCCAGCCTCGACATGATCTCTTCCAAGAGTACAGGAATGTCCTCAATCCTATCACGCAGCGGCGGCACGTTTATCGCAAACACGTTCAGACGATAGAGCAGGGGGGAAAGGAATCGGCCTTCTGCCACCTCTGTCTCGAGACTCCTGTTCGTCGCTGCAATGATCCTGGCATTCACGGTAATGCTCTTTTCACCGCCAACACGAAAGAATGACCTTGTGTCCAGAAAGGTCAGGAGCTTGGACTGCAAGGAGAGGGTAAGCTCTCCAATTTCGTTGAGCAGGAGGGTCCCGCCCTCGGCCAATTCCAGGAGTCCTCGCTTCCGGCCGTGCGCTCCTGTGAAGGAGCCCCGCTCGTGCCCAAAAAGCTCCGACTCCGCCAAATCCTTGGATATGGCAGCGCAATTAACCGCAAGATAGGGTCCCGGAGCACGCCTGGAATGGTCGTGAATCCAACGTGCCAAATAGTCCTTTCCACTCCCACTCTCCCCCTGGAGCAGAACGATGCTGTCCGTGGATGCAGCCAAGCGAGCCTCGCTCAGCGCAGCTCTCATGGCCTGCGAGGGGTACGCCTCGGGGATCGGTCCTTGGCCAGGCACGGTTCTCTTGCGATCCGTCACATCACGAGAGATACCATAGATGCCGATGATGGCGCCCTCCGCGTCACGAAGCGGCGTGAGGACAGTATTCAAGGTGAACTGGACGCCCTTTATGGAGGCGGTATATTCTTCTTCGATGGATTCTCCCTGGAGCACGCGCAGATCCACTTGTTTGATATGTTTCCCGGTCCCTTCGCCATAGATATCCTCATCCTTGCGGCCGATGATTTCGGACACTTCCAGTCCGAACATTCTTGCCATCGCAGGATTCACGTGGGTGTATTTGAGATGACGATCCTTCATGAAAATCAGGTCTTGTGCACCCTCAACGAGTGCTCGAAATCGTTCCTCACTGAGACGCAAGGCTTGCTTCGCCAGCTTCTGTTCAGTGATATCGAGATGCGTGCCCGCTGCCCGCAACGCTTTGCCGTCCTTGTCTCGTTCAACGATCATGCCGCGCGCCAGTATCCACTTCCATTGGCCTGACTTGGCCCGGAGCCGGTACTCGGCCTCGAACAAAGGCGTACGTCCTTTCCGGTGCGCATTCCATCTCGCAATGACCCGAGTCTTGTCCTCCGGATGGATCAGCCCCTCCCAAGCACTAAAATGCGGCTCGATTTCCTCCAAAGAAAACCCGAGCATCTCGACCCAGCGTTGGTCGAAAACAGTCTCCCCGGTCTGAATATTATAGTCCCACGCCCCGAGCGCCGCTCCGCTCAATGCCAGGTTCAGCCTCCGCTCACTCTCTCTCAGCGCCTCTTCCGCTTTCCTCCGTTCGGTGATGTCATGGATGATCGAATAAAGCAGCTTGCGATCCTGGATCTCGAGTGGACCGGAGTGAACCTCAACGTCTCGTATCTCCCCTGAACGCAGCCTGTGCCGGAAAACAAAGGAGGTTATGTCTTCCGCATCTGCAGCGGTCATTGCTGCCGCAACCTGCTCGGTAGCCATAATGTTGATGTCCGTGATTTTCAGCTGCCTCATCTCATCCAGGGTGTATCCATAAAATTCCACCGCTGCCGGATTGGCGTCCACAATGGCCCCGGTTTGCGCATCCACCAGGAGTTTAATAGCCCGATTTCTTTCAAACATCTGCCGGTAGCGCTCTTCACTGCGCCGCAGAGACTCCTCGCCTTTCTTACGCTCGGCAATTTCCCGCTTGAGTTGCTTATTCATCTTCAGCAGTTCGGAAGTGCGTTCTTCGACCCGGTGTTCAAGTTCATCGTGAGCCTGCTGCAATGACTCCTCTGCGAGCTTGCGGTCGCTGATGTCCGATATGACTGTTCGGAATCGGCTGAATTCACCGTCAGAGTCCGCTATTCCTACGCTTTCCAGTTGAGCGTGGAACCAACTTCCATCCGGTTTCACCAGTTTGATCTCGCAAATGTGTCGGGCTCCGGTTTGCAGGACCTGGTTACGGTGGAAATAGAAGGTGTCCTGGCTCTCCTTATGAACAAAACTCGTCAACGGCTTACCGATGAGAGATCCTCTCTCCATTCCCAACAGGCCCGCGCCTGAAAGATTGGCTTCCAGAATAAGCGCATTTTCATCTAACGTGAAATATCCAACCGGCGCGTAGTCATATAAATCCAGATACCTGTCTCTGGATTCCTCCAGTGCCAGTTGAGCCTGACGGAGTTCCTCGTTCTGCATCTCAAGTTCGATCTGGTGGACCTGCAATTCATGCACGAGCTTCTGAACATCCTCCGGCAAAGATCCGGATATGTCCTCCACATCAGCAACCTTCTGACGGAGCAATTCCTCGGCTCGCGTCCGTAGATCTCCTGATTTCTCTTTGAAATTCCCGTCTTGCGTCATGCCTGACTCCCTTGCATCTTCGCTAATCGGACCGGCGACCATATCAGCCTAGGGATCCCAGGCCCGTGCTCCAGGGAATTACGCCTGGTTTCGTTCACATGGTCCATGAGATCCCGATTGGCCCATCTGGAGGGACGTTCAAGGTCTTTTCCGACCAGTAACGTCCTCGATGGCCAGGAGTATCTTTTCAGGTTTTCCGGGCTCCGTCTGCAACATCCTAGCGTTCAACAGCATTGTCCGATTTCCGATGGTCTCGAATTCATGTTCCACTCTGAAATCCGCGATGCTGGTCTTCTCAGGGAGAATCTTCTCCAAAAGGTCTCGGAGAGCAGGAATGTCCCACTGGCGATTGGCCAGATCGTAGAGCAGCTTACCTTTGGTCTCTTTCGGCTTGACCTTGAAGGTGCGGTAAAACGATTCGTTGGCCGATTCAATCCTCAGATCCCGGTCCAGCAAGAGCAGAGGCTCTCGTACCGTATTGATGATACTCACCTCCTGCCTTTCAGCCTCCTCGGCAGCAGCCTTCATCCCCAGTCTAAAGACGGAAGTATCCACGAATGTAATCACCACGCCCTCGATCACGTTTTCAACGGTTCGATAAGGAAGAATCCGCATCGAGTACCAGCGGTCGTCATTGGTCTGGATTTCTTCTTCTTTAGGAACGAGCGTCCTGAGAACTTCCTGTGCGTCCTCCACCAATCTCCCATACTTGAGCTTGGTAACGATGTGGGCCAATGGGCGACCCACGTCCGTCTGTATCAAATTGATGAAATCGGTCATGGTAGGAGTAAAGCGCTGAACATTCAAATGGGTGTCCAGGAAAATGGTACCGATGTCAGTGCTGGCAAGAAGGTTGTTCAAATCGTTGCTCGTCCTCGTGAGTTCCTGAATCTTTTGCTGTAATTCCGAGTTCACCGTATTCAGTTCCTCGTTGACGGATTGCAGTTCTTCCTTCGACGTCTCCATCTCCTCATTGGTACTTTGCAACTCTTCGTTGGCCGACCATAACTCTTCGTTGGTGGACTGGAGTTCCTCGTTGGAGGTCTCCAGTTCCTCAATCGTGGACTGAAGGTATTCCCTGGTGGACGAGAGTTCATGCTCCAACTGCCGGACTCTAGGATGTTCCTCCGCTTCCGTGACGTCGGTCCGCTCGGCTTGCGCCTCGTCCGCTTCTTCAAACGGGACATCCTCAAACAGGACCAATAATTGCCCTTTCATGGATGCCGGTTCCGATATTGGCTTCACCACCAGATTGATGAGTGATTCGCCCCCGTCCGTCTTAACCAGCAAGCGGTCAAATCGGATCTCCGTCTTCCGCGTGACGGCCTTTCGGATGGAACTAGCCAATTCGATCTTCAAGCCCTGCCTGGCCATATCCAGGATGCTATTCTTAGCGGCGAAATCCCCCGAGGCAGGCTCCAGGTATTTGCCGGTTCGACCATGAATATAGAGGATTTCTCCTTTTTCGTTGACGAGGACTCCTGCGGGTCCGTAGGACTCCATGATGAGTTTCTCCACGACCTCACGGCGCCCGGGTCTTTCCATAGCAGTGGGATATCCTGTTGCAGGTGCAGTGATTCTGCGATCGGTCACGGTGGGTCTATGAAGATGAAGGGCCGTCTCCCGGCCAAACTCCCGATCATTGCGCGTGTACAGTCTCCACTTTCTGTCCAAGACGGAAAACAGGTCCGTGAACTCGCCTATGGATTCCGAGGAACCGAGGAAGAGAAAGCCGTGCTGGTTCAAGGCGTAATGCAAAAGCGGCAGTACCCTTTTTTGCAACTCGGCGCCGAGGTAAATGAGCAAATTCCTGCATGATACGAGGTCTATCCTGGAAAATGGCGGATCAGTGATTACGTTTTGCAAGGCGAACACCACCATGTCACGTATTTCCTGCTTGATGCGGTAGAAACCGTCCTCCTTTGTGAAGTAACGTTCTAGGAATTCCACGGGAACGTCAGTGGAAATGCTTTCCGGATAGTTGCCCAGCCTAGCCGTCTCGATTGCCTCATTATTCAGATCGGTGGCGAAAACTTGGACTGAGAAGCGCTTCTTAAGACTGTCCATGAAATCCCGGCAGAATATGGCGATCGTGTACGCTTCTTCCCCGGTGGCACAACCAGGAACCCATATCCGTACTGGCCGATCTGCGCTTCTGTTTTCGAACAGTTTTGGGATCGCTTTCTCTCTCAAGACTGAAAAAGCCTCCTTGTCCCGAAAGAAGCTGGTGACCCCTATGAGCAGATCTTTGAACAGGTTGTCTGCTTCGCCGGGCTGCTCCTGCACATGACGAACGTAGCGAGAGAGTTCGGTGATACGATTTACCGCCATCCTTCTCTCAATGCGGCGGAGCATGGTGTTCTGCTTATAATGGGAGAAATCGTGTCCTGTTTGAGACCTCACGATAATGAATAACTTCTCCAAATGATCGGCATCCTTGAGGGTTAGCTCGGCGGGTTTACCAGGCACTTTGATGATGGCGTGTCGGGCGTACGCAATAAGCTGCTCCGGCATCTGTTCGACAGGCAAGATATAGTCGGCCAGTCCTGTGGATATCGCGTTTCTGGGCATCCCGTCATACTTGGCAGACTCAGGATCCTGCACCATCCCCATGCCGCCCTCGCCCTTGACCGTCCGCAAACCGAGGGTCCCTTCGGTCCCGGTGCCAGAAAGTACAACGCAGATGGCGTTTTCTTTTTGATCCTCCGCCAAAGTCCGGAAGAAGTAATCAATCGGCGTTCGATGACCGGGAAGTGCAGTCGGTTCCAGGAGGTGTAGTTTCCCTTGGAGGATACCCATGTACCGGTTGGGGGGAATAACGAACACGGAATTGGGTGTCACCAGCATGCCGTCTTCCACTTCCAGGACTTTCATACTGGTGTACCGCTTAATCAGCTCACTCAGGATGCTCTTGTGGGTGGGGTCCAGATGCTGAACCAGGACAAAGGCCATTCCCGTGTCCGGCGGCATGTTGGTAAAGAACTTCTCGAAAGCATCCAGGCCCCCGGCTGAAGCTCCGATACCCACGATGGGAAAGACGACCCTTGTTTCCAGGGCCGAGGCATCCTTTTGCGTTCTTGTGGGCTTGCCGGCCTTCCTTGGTTTGGAAGTGGTTTGGTCTCTGCGGACGCCCTCGGTTTTCTTTCTTGGCATCTTTGCGCCCCCCTTTAGCCGTGTATTGGTCTGATCGCGTCCCTTTTTCCATGTTCATCGCCCAGGGCTCACCCGTCTCAAGAGACGAGACCCACATCTACCTCAGTCTTGCGTTGATATCAAAAAGTTGGGAAGGAGGGCAACTATTTTGCGAGGTCTGGGATTTTTTCTGCGTACATTCGTTCACAGACAAGGCGGGAGAAGGAAAGGCACGGCTCCAAGGAGCCTTGGCGAAAAACCAGTCCATGAAAAGAGGGGAGCTTGTAACCAGGACGCCGCGACAGTGCCATCAAGTTTGCGTCTCCGTGCAATTTTTCCGGACAATGCGATCCGGTATCAATAAGATTCCCCTTTTCTGACAGACATCTTCATTTCATCAAATCCTTATGCTTTTAGGGGGTATTGATCATGACGAAAGCCGAACTGGTCAACTGGGCCCCTCCTTGTCGCGTGCGGCGTTAATTCGCCGGAATTTCCCCATATCGGTGTCAAATATGGCCCATCAAAAAGAGCACCAACACAATAACCGGAACCAGACCCAGGACACCGCTGGGGCCACGCCCCCAGCTACGACTGTATCCCCAGGTCGGTAGCGCTCCTATAAGCAGAAGGACGAGGATAATTAATAAATAGTTCCCATCGATTTTCTCCTTTCGGATAAGGATAGGTCAGAAAGTTAAGATAATCGCTCCGTCACACAGCGGTAGAAGAAATCAAAGCAGCTTTCCCTACCCGGTAGCGATGCTTTCGCGACGGGCAACCCCCGGCATCGGTCCAAGCAAGTAAAAGGGGTCAAGTCTGCTCTTGGCTCATCTGGAGTTCCCGCTCGATGCCTTCTATTCGCCTCTGCAGGATGGCATCTTCCTGATCCTCATTGTTTATGCGACAAACCAGGCTGGTAGCACTGCTGTGCTAGTAGTCTTAGTTCTGTTCTCGGTCTAAAAGTGAGTCAAGAGGAGACTTGACCCCATACACACAGGACGACCGCAAATGACAGGACTTGAGGCGGAAAGTCGAGCAGATCGAACGAGCCCTATCATGAGCCAAGAGCAGATCTGACCCCTTCAGACCCCTTCACCTTCAAATAAATATTATTTAGTAGGTAATTTATTATGAAATAGGTTTATGTGTACACTACCACATCAGTTTATGTACATCCAGCTATACAAATATCTAATGGTCTATATTTTGCTCCAAATTCTTATTGTGCTTCGCAGTATCTGCATTGAGTTTTTTTGCTGCCTCGATTGTCCCCCTATAAACTTGGACTGGGCTCTTAGCATGTTCCTCTGCCCTTGAGCGGTCCAACCTTTCCTGAGGTTCTACCCCCCGCAATCGTTCCTGTTCCAGTCTTTTCGCCTCTTCACTTGGCCCACATCCCATCAACATTGTAGTCCATAGGAGTATTAAACATATGATTCCCTTCATGGCCTGTCACCTTCTTTTGGTGGACGTATTGTCGATGGTTCCATATTACCAGATCACGGCACTTTCTGATTGAATTTCTGATGGGGTGAGATCGTGGCACAGCGGGAAGGGGTCGTGATCTTTGCTTCCTGTCTCCATGTGCTACAACGGCGTCGGCTATAAGCGAATGCAGGCCGCTTGGCATCGCACAAATTGTCTGTTCCCGTCAGCACGTACCTGTCGCCTCTGGACATTGGGCTTGAGAAATAGGACATTTGTTAGATGAAGATAGGGACACTGGAAGTCAACGGAAACGTCTTTCTGGCGCCGATGGCGGGTATCACTGATACAGCGTTTCGGAAGGTCGTGCAACAGTTCGGGGTATCCGCAGTCTGGACTGAGATGATGAACGCTGAAGGCCTCATCAAGAATCGGCACGCGTTCCGGACAATGGACCTGGATGGACATGTGGTCCCCACTGTCTTCCAGATCTACGGCAGGGATCCGGATGTGATAGCGGAAGCGGCGCGTGTAGCCGTTGACCAAGGCGCGGCAGCTGTTGACATCAACATGGGATGCCCGGCCCGCAAGATTGTCTTCAAGGGATCCGGCGCTGCTCTCATGCAGAACGTATCCCTGGCGTCTCGAATCGTTCGTTCCGTGCGCCGAGCAGCGCCAGTGGCTCTCACTGTGAAAATCAGATCGGGTTGGAGCGAACAAGATCAGAATGCTCCTGAGTTCGCACGGGCAATGGAAGCCGAGGGCGCGGATGCGGTGATCGTCCATTCCCGCAGCCGTTCCATGCGGCACTCGGGCCCCGCATCTATGGACATTCTGAGAGAAGTCAAGAATGCTGTCCGGATACCGGTGATTGGAAACGGAGGGATCAGCGGGATCCACGATGCCCTGGATATGATGAAGCGATCCGGATGCGAAGGCGTCATGGTGGGAAGGGGCGCTCTCGGTAGGCCCTGGGTCCCGGGGAGGATTCTCAAGGCCCTCGCAAAAGAGGTCGTCGGTCGAGGAACGGACAATATCGTTGTCGGGGGTCATTCGCACGCACTTCCGTTATCAACTGGAAGCGCTCGAAACTCTACGGGCCGTTCGCCGGATGCGGAAACATCTGGTTTGGTATTCAAACGGCTTGAGCTGCGGCGCCGAATTTCGGCGGCAGGTGTTTCGGGTGGAAGAACCGGAAGAAGTGATGCAGCTTGTGGAGAAATGGTTTGGCCGCGTGACGGCTCAGGCGTGAACATGGTACCCAGTGCCCGCAAAGGGCCCAAAGCAAAGGAAGGGTATCGCTGTGAATTCTCGGGCCGATAGCGGCCACCGAGTTGCGTAAGGTGTACCCGGAATTACCCAGGCGACGGCTTACAGTCGCTCGTGATCCGCACCGTTCGAGTGATGACTTTCTCTCGAAGTTTGAGGTGGCCCCGGGGAGGTCGATGCGCCGCGGAAAGCCTGGTCCTGAAGGTTCGGCAAAGACCCTCTGAGACAAGTACGGTGTCCCCAGAATTCATTTCCTTTATCTGCGAACGCTTATTTATTGCAACGTTTTCTCGCGGGTTGCGAATACCTAATTGACAGAACCGATGCGGCCGACGTATACGGTAACAAGGGCGAATCGTCCTACAAAATGAGTGGGGAGACGTGGTCGACAATGTTTCAGAAGAACATTACGCCACCGACAGCAAGAAATCCAGGAATCGATAGTTGACCTCAGGACATGCGTTTACTGCCGGCTCCTCACATTCTTTGTCGGTGAATCACCCAGTCTTGCGCTTATCCGATAAATTGCATGGGTAGTGGGAGAAAGTGATGACCAACATATTTGTCAGCTATAGCCGAAAGGATGCACTTTGGGTTCAGGAAGGCGAATATGGACTGATACCTTGGCTGAAGCGTTCACTCAAGAGAAAGGGGGTAGATTTGTGGCATGACCACGCTCTCAAGGATCTACCGGGCGAGGACTACAAGCGGCGGATTGACGAGGAAATCTCCCGCTCACAGATGGCGATTTTGCTCATCAGTCAGGAATTCCTGAATTCCGATTTCATACGGGAGTTCGAGATTCCGGCAATCAAGGCGAGGCTGGACATTGGTGAGCTCAAGATTGTCCCCATCCTGGTTGGACATACGGTTTGGGACCTCGAAGTTGAGCTGAGGTGGATAGCTGACCGACAGATGCTTCCCGGAACAGCGGCGCCCCTGGTAGATTACATCGGAGACCCGGCGCGATGGCAAGCGGTGCAAGCCGAGATCCTGAGGGCCATACTAAATCGCCTACCTGGGTCCGATGCACAGGAGAAACCGGAAAAACATCTAATGGAATCGGTCAATTCCGCAATCATGACAAGCGATGCGCCCCTTGAGACAGAACCTTCTTCATTTCAAGCCCAAGCTGAGATCGATGAAAGGGGGTCACAGAGGCCCCCAATATCTCAGCCCGCTCCGACAGAACCCACGTCTCTCGCTCCGACCCCTCCAATTCCTTCCCGCCAAAGATTTATATCAGCTGTTGTTGGAGGCATCTTGGCCGCTGCGTGGGGAATATTCTGGCTAATAATAGATGTTCATAATACATGGCGCCAAGACCTAGATTTTGGATTCGCGCTATATATACTTTCTATCGTTGGTGGCTGCGGAGCAATTGCCGGAGGAGTCACCGTGGCACGTCGGCCACTGATAGCCGCAACCCTAGTTGGAGCTGTTCTCGGATGGTTGATCTCTGCGTTGACATTATCGACTTACCCATATAATGCCGGTATGTTCGGGGCGCCTATTGGAGCAGTTGTCGGTGCGATTGCGAGTGAACAGGCTCGACAACATCTGAATTGGCCTTAATTTGCATGGGACAGAGACCAATATTGGTTGTCGGTCTACAATCAGGATAAAATTACTTAGTTAGATGGTATGTTTATTCTTGTGGCAGAGTGTGCTAATCGGGGACACCATACTCAATTCGTGACATCCGGCGGCAGCGAACGCTATTTTGAGGGGGGCAGGGCTAGATTGGCGCCAATTGTCGCTCCGGGAGTTCGGCGCCATGTAACTCAGCGTGCTGATCGTGGGCAGCTAACTTTCTTTGGTGACGATGATTAGTTGGCTTTTATCGAACTGATGGCTGAGTGCTGCTCCCGTTGCAATGTAGCGGTATGGGCCATTCCCTCATCTTAATCATCCGCCCAAGTAGGCCTTCTTCACGTCCGGGTTTTCCATCAATGCAGCGGATTCGCCCTCCAGAACTATTTGACCGTTCTCCATCACATATCCTCGCTGGGCAAATTTGAGAGCCAGCCTGGCGTTTTGTTCCACGAGCAAGATGGTTGTGCCGGCCCTGTTGATTTCCCGGAGGGCATCGAACATGGAAAGCATAAGCAACGGCGCCAGTCCCATGGAAGGTTCGTCCAGCAACATCATTTTACGGCCGCTCACGTACGCTCTGCCGACGGCCAGCATCTGCTGCTCACCGCCGCTCAGGGTCCCTGCGACTTGCTTATAGCGCTCTTCAAGGCGAGGGAAGATGGCAAAGACCCGGTCGATGTCGCGTTTGACGTCTTGCTTGTCCTTCCGGGCAAAAGCGGCCAATTGCAGATTCTCCATGACAGTGAGATTGCCGAACAGGCGACGGCCCTCGGGCACATGTGAGATCCCCAAATGGCTGACCACTTTGTCCGCCTGGTATTGAAGCAAGTCTTGGTCCATGAAGATCATGCGCGAACCGGGTTCCGCCGGCGCAATCCGGGAGAGCGCTTTCAGTGTGGTGCTCTTGCCGGCTCCGTTCGCTCCGATAATGCACACAATCTCGCCTTTGTCGATAGTGAAGTCGATGCCGTGCAACGCCTTAATATTGCCGTAGCTGACTCGAAGGTTTTCAACAACCAGTTGCACTAGTGAATATCCTCCTTGCCGAGGTAGGCTTCGATCACCTTCGGGTCATTCTGAATCTCCTCCGGCGTTCCTTCCGCGATGGTGTCTCCGAAAACCAGCGTTTGAATCCTCTGACATAACTCCATGACGAACCTGAGCCGGTGTTCGATAAGAAAGATCGCAACACCGAAGTCCCTGTTGATCTGACGAATCGTTCCGACCATTTGAAGCAGCTCTTCGGAGGTCATGCCGGCGGTGGGTTCGTCCAAAAAAAGAATCTTGGGGTTGGTCGCCATAGCTCGAGCCATTTCAACTCTGCGTTGAGCGCCGTAGGGTAGGTTGCCCACCAGAAGATCTGCATATTTGGCCACATCAAATATTTCCATGAGACGGAGCGAGCTTTCCGCAACCCATTGTTCTTCCCTACGGCGTCTCGGTGTATCGAACAGGGCGCCTATCAAACCATAACCCACCTGTGAATAGTGGGCCATTTTCACGTGTTCACAGACGGTCATGTGACGCCACAGTAGAAGGTTCTGAAAGGTGCGGCCTAATCCTCGGGCTGCGATTTGGTATGGTTCCAGGCCCAACAGGCTGCGGCCTTGCAGTTGCACCGATCCTTCCGAGGGCCGATGGAGTCCCGTAATCAGGTTGAAAACCGTGGTTTTGCCGGCGCCGTTGGGACCGATAAGGCCGCAAATCTCCCCAGGCTCAATGGAGAGGTTATAGTCGGTAAACAGCCCTCAAACCGCCAAAGTAGTGGGTCATGTCGGATACCCGAAGTAAGGGCATGGACAACACTCCTCGCATTTCAATTATCCCTTGGGTTTCAGGATCTCTTTCACATCAAATTCTCGAAACGCCAGAAGTCCGGTGGGGCGATAGATCATCACAAGAATCAATATCAGCGGAATGACAATCCATTTATACACGTGCAAGCGGCCGCAACATTTCGCTGATAAGATTCATGCTCACCGCTCCAAAGACAGACCCCACCACCGAATTGAGCCCGCCAAAGTAGACCATGGCCAGGATTTCCGCCAAACGCTGAATGCCGAATGTCCCGGGATTCACAAAACGCATGACGTGGGCGAAAAGTCCGCCGGCCACACCCGCCCAGAACGCGCCCAGCATGAATGCGGCTATTTTGGTTTTGCGAGTATTGACGGTCATGGCGTCTGCGGCGATTTCATTGTCTCGGACGGCGTTCATCGCCTTGCCCAACACGGAGCGCACGAAGTTATTGATGATCCAGACGCACACAACCATCCACACAAAAACAACGGACAAAGAGGACCAACTGGGCTGACCGGACAAGCCCCGGGGGCCGCCCACCCACTCCAGATTCTCGATGAGGCTCTTGACGATGAACATGAAGGCCAGCGAGATGATCGCAAGATAGTCGCCTCGAGTGCGAAAAGAAGGGATGGCGACGACAAGAGCGGCTATAGCGGCCACAATCCCGCCTATGATGAGCGCCAACGGGAAAAGATAAGGGCCCAGCCAGGCAGGCAGCACGGCTTGGCCGAACATGGGGTTATCGGTAAAAAGAAACAGACTGAAGACGGATGCCGAGTATGCGCCCAGGGCCATGAAGCCGGGATGAGCGCACGAGAATTCTCCCAAGTATCCGTTGGTGACGTTGACACTCAAAGTGAGCATCACGGCGATCATCGTCAGCTTGAGCACCACCAATCGATAGTCGCTCAGGTCGGCCCAGTAGTGCAGCGCAATGTAAAACAGGGCCAAATGTATCAGTGCAGACAACCAGAGTGGACCGCGGTCCAGCAGCGCTGCCAGTCGGTTGGTAAGGCCGGCGCTGAGCCTTGCGACTACGGCGACGGGCGCGACATAGATGAGCAACACGTACGCCAGCGCTCCGGGTATCAATGCAGGATTTTTCATCACGATCAGGAAACCGAACAGCACTGGTATCTTGGGTAGATACAACTCAAATGCAAGGAGATCGCCAAACTGACGCTCAAGGAATACCGCGCACAAGATGCCGACCAGCCAACCGAGCATCGGCGTCCTGGCAAAGGCCGCGCGAATGGAACTGATTTTGGCTGACAGGGCCCGCTTCCGCACGACAGTCTCTTCCATGATCATCCTTATCATCGATTCGCGAGATCGCCGTTTCCCACTCGGCGACTCTATATGCGGTTCTACAGTCGCAGTTGGGTACTGTAGACCTGACCGAAAAAGCCATACGGCCGAAACACCAAGATAAGCAAGATTATCGAATACGCGATGAGGTCTCGTAGGGTCGAGGGAAAGATCACAGGCACGAATATCTCAATGAATCCAAGCAAAAAACCTGCGAGAGCCGCGCCCAGGATAGATCCGCGTCCGCCCAAAATCGCAGCCACAAAGGCCTTCCAACCGAGCAACACCCCCATGTATGGATCGAGCACCGGATAGGCCAATCCATACAGAATACCTGCCGCCGCAGCGAGAGCGGAGCCGATGGCAAAAGTCATGAGGCCGATGCCATTAAGTGAGACGCCCATCAATGGCACCACCTGATAATCGTAGGACATGGCCCGCATCGCCATACCCCAGCGAGTTTTCTGAATGAAGCGGCTCAACGCATACATGAGCGCCAGGGAGACTCCGACAATGAGGATCTTCTTATTGGTTACGAAAACACCGCCAAGGTTGTACGTGGTCGATTGGATCAGTTCGGGAAAGCTCAAGCGTCGAGCGCCGAGAATGGCCAGGTTACCGGTTTCCAGGATGATGCCGATCATCAACCCCGTGATGGCGGCTGACGCTCTGGGGGCTTCGCGCAACGGTCGATACCCGATACGCTCTACCAGCATGCCCAGGCACGACGTCAACAGCATGGAGATCACGATGGTGATGGACAGGATCGCCCATCCGGGCACATCCAATCCGAGTGCCGCGAAAAGCGCCAGCAACAGAGCGGCAATGCCGCAACCGATGTACGCTCCGGTCATGAAGATGTCGCCGTGGGCGAAGTTGAACACCATCATGATGCTGTAGACCATGGAATAACCGAGAGCGATGAGGGCATAGAAACTGCCCCATTGCAGAGCGTTGACCACGTTTTGCAAAAAGAATTCCATGGATGTGCTCCATATTGAGGGCGGAACGCAAGCGGCGCGAACGGCCACCGCGTGCGAGTAGCAGGCTACAATGCCTCCGTTTCCGCCCAGCGCGTCTGTCACTCGATCCGAGCCCATTGATCGCTGATGGGCTTGGGGCCTTGTTTTGGATGGAAAAGATCGGACTCTAGGGACATACCGACTTATAGAATTCGAATTCGCCTTTATCGTTGATACGAACTATGACTGCGCATTTGATCGGGTCGCCGTTTCCAGCGAATGTCATGGCGCCGGTAATTCCATCGAAGTTCTTGATCTTAGCCATAGCATCCCGAACGGCCTTGCGATCGTTTTTTATGTTGCCGGTAATTGCGCCCGCGTCCTGAATAGCCTTCTGGACCAGCCGAAGTGAATCCCAGGTCAATGCGGCCACGTCGTCAGGCACGTAGCCGTATTTCGTTTTGTATCGATCAATGAATTCCTTCGTGGCCCCTTTGGCGCCTGCCGCGGCGTAATGGGTGCTGAAATAGAGGCCGTGGCAGTCCTTCCCGCACAGAGCGACGGTTTCGGCTGACCCCCAGCTATCGCTGCCTACAATGGGTTTGTTCCATCCAAGTTCGTGGGCTTGTTTCACTATTAGGGCCACTTCATTGTAGTACTGGGGCGTGAAGAAAAACTCGGCGCCGGAGTTGATGATCTTCGTCAACTGGGAACTGAAGTCCGTGTCCTTGGTGGTGAAGCTTTCGTACGCCACCACGGAGCCGGGTCCGTTTAACTTTTCCCACGCTTTCTTGAACATTTCGGCCAATCCCTTCGGATAGTCGCTGGCCACGTCGAACAGGACCGCGGCTTTTGTGAAGCCGAAGGTGTCTTTGACAAAATTGGCTACCACGGGCCCCTGGAAGTCATCCAGGAAACAGCCTCGGAACACGTACGGTCGGTTCTTTGTGGTGTTGGGATTTGTGGACCACGGACTGATCATCGGAGTCGCGTAGTTGTTGGCCACATCGCCGGCGGGGATAGCCTGGCTGGAAGCTTGGGGCCCGACAATAGCGATGACCTCGTCCTCCGTGATCAGCTTGGTATTGGCTTTGACGGCCGATTCGGCCTTGGATTCATTGTCTTCGACAACCAGCTCGACCGGGTACTTTTTCCCGCCCACTTCCAGACCACCGGCTTTGTTGATGTCCTCCAGCCACAACTGAGCGGCGAACTTGGAGCCCTCGCCTACCTTGGGGATGTCGCCGGTGATGGGCACATTGAGGCCAACCTTGATCGCCTTGTCGCGGCTACGGCTCCAACCGTCTATTGAAAACGCCGACAGCAGCGCCGACGCGATAACCAAACAAACGGCAAGCTTGCGCATATCATCCTCCTCTAGTGTCAGGTGACCTGCCTCCAGTTTATTTACCACTTGTTAAGTTAGAGGTATAGTACGTTTTCTCCTGTAGCAGCCGGAAGACCTCAATGACCTGCCTGCGCCGACATCCGCAACCATTGCCCGATTAGGTCTGCGTATAGGGCCTGACAGGAGCTTCGAGGCGTAGCTCCTTGACGCTGTCTGCCCAGAGCGTCTGCGGCCCAGATGGCCGATTCAACCATTTCAGCGGTTACAGGAAACCAGGTGGAATGAATAGTTTCGCCCTCTGCCGTGGTTGCTTCGGCTACTTTCCTTATGTCCTCGTGGCTCGGGTCGGATACGCCCAGATCCTCCAAACAGACCGGCAATCCCACGCTCAGACAAAAATTTAGGACTTGGTCCACGTCTTTTGATGATCGACCCTCCAACACCATTTGCACGATTAGGCCAAAAGCCACCTTTTGTCCATGAAACTTGTCGTGCGACGCTTCCAGAACCGTCAAGCCGTTATGGACAGCGTGAGCTGCGGCCAAGCCTCCGCTCTCAAACCCTAAGCCGCTGAGCAAGGTGTTGGCTTCGACTATCGCTTCTACGGCTGGTGTCACGGATTTCTTTTCCACAGCTAGCTTGGCCTGGAGACCATATTCCAGCAACGTGTCATAGCAGAGTCGAGCCAACGCAAGAGAAGATAGGGTGGGCGGGCACGCTCCGGTGAGAGCATTCGGTTTACAGCTTTTGGCGCAGGTGTCCGCTTCCCAATAAGTAGCCAAAGCATCGCCCATCCCGGACACCAGCAACTCCACCGGGGCATTCGCTATCAGAGTTGTATCTACCAATACGCAGTCCGGATTTTTTGGCAAAACCAGATAACGTTCGAAAACACCGTGCTCCGAATAGATGACGGACAAAGCCGAACACGGGGCATCGGTGGCGGCAATGGTGGGGGCAATTATTACGGGGATTTTCATTTCATATGCCATCACCTTGCCTGTATCGATTACTTTGCCTCCACCGGCGGCAATGATAAGATCAGCGCCGTTGGCCTTAGCCACGCCCACCAACCGACTGATCTCCTTGTCCGAGCATTCGCCGTTGAACTCTTCCGTGTGGCAGCCGACCTTGTTGTCTTTAAGGCTGGCCTCAACCATGGAACCGCACACGTTGAGCGCGGTCTTTCCTCCTGTGAACAAGGCATTGGTACCCATCCTGGCGGCGTGGGTCCCAATTTCAGCGATGGCGCCAGCCCCTTGAACGTAACGATTTGGCGCAAGGAACACCCGACTCATTCCAATCCTCCTAGAGTCATAAAGTCTGAATGGCCGCTTTCCTGCCCGAGAGCGGCAGGACCTGGCTTGCGGATATGTTTTGCGGTTGGGGCCTCACTCCGGGTCGCCAGACCGCACCGTCACACGTGTCTTGCATGATAATGAAGCAGCAGTGTCCCGGTTGATCTTGACCACCTGAGAAATCGCTCGTGATTGAACGATTGCCTTGTCTCATTTAGGAATCAGCCTAGTCGAGAAAACTTTCTTCCAGGTCTAAATGATCCGATCCATTGCACGCAGCCTTCATCAGCCTATCAAAGACCCCTGAAATGGCAAGAGCGCCGGATAATCAAGGCAGGCGCTTGTCACCTTGCCTGTTCCCCGATAGATCTGTCATCTCCCCAGTTCCTCAACCAAGTCCCTGTATTTCTTGTGAATCATATTCCTGTCAAATTCCCAAAATTCTTGAAGCATTTTTTCCTGAGCTTCCACAGTGAAGTATTGCATCATTGCAGGGAAGAATACCTTGTCTTCTTTTTCAATGTGCCGGGGATAGAAGGTAATCAAAAATTCAAGTTTTTCTATTACCACATCTACGGCTGAATCGTCCCCGGCGAAATGGCGCTTCTTTGCGTCCACTAGGTCGGCAGCCGGTCTTACGTCCGAGGACGTGCTCTTGAATGAGTTCGCCCATAATCTTCTGTTCCTCACTGGTCATGTCCTTTTGAGCGAGATCTCGAAAAAGAATATCTTCTTCTTTGCCGTGATGAGTCTTGTCAGCGTAAACTCGGATGAAATCAACTGCATTGTCGATAAACACGGGGTTGATCACCTTCGTTTTTCGAACGCGTATGGCTTCCTTGTTTATGAGTGCGAGCATTCTTTCAATGAGACGATGTTCGATCATCAAAGGCGCTCTCACTTGCATGATAATGACTCCTTTTCTGCTGAAAAACGTATGACAAAACCTCTCCCTCACCATTCCGATGGCTCAATCCGGGATTCCCGGACGTTTCTCTCCTCCGAGTCCCAGCAACGACCAAAAATAACATGTCTTGCAAGACCGGACCGAAAAGTCTTTGTTTTCTTTCCAGGCTTTCATCCGCCGAGGGACTGTGTGATACCGATTCGCTTTCAAAGAAGTGATTTTGAACTGAAATTAACTCCAGCACTGACCTGGTTCCCAGGTCAGTGGCACCCAAAAACTCACCATTTCACAAGGCCGGGGTGCCACGGACCTGCATCGCAGGTCCGTGATTCTTCGTTCCGATGTTCCACGTTAGATCGCGAATCGGTATCAATCCATTATTTAGGAAGTCCAGACATGTTGGTATCTCCCCGCCCCGCCTACCATTCCATGATTCTTCCGATCGTTTTCATGTCCGGCGTGAAAGGATTTTGAGGAGCCTCGGGTACGGCTAATTGATGGGTCTGAAGAAACGGGGTTTCCTTAAGCTTCATGTTATAGGCTGTGAACATCAGGGTTTCCAGGTTTACGGTATCAGTTACGTTGTAAGCCAGCAGGGTTTCCAGCGCCTTTTCATTCTTTTTAGCCTTGAAATCCTTCCATAATAAGACCGCGAAATAACCATCGATGCCCTCCAATTCTTCGCGGGCGAGTCCCAGTTTCTTTTCGCACCCCTTCAAGCCCCCGGTGTAGCCGAGGCTCTTCAGCACGTACCTCAGGTCAATGTGGGCGTGATTCATCTTGATTCCCAGATCATTCTCAATAAACGGCACGTCAAAGCATTTGCCGTTGTAGGTCACGATGACTTTATACCTTGCTATATCCACTCGGAAGTCATCAAGATTTCGTCCTTTCACGTAGGAGAATATGGATGCGCCATCGTAGAGGGCAATGGTGGTTATGTAGTCTCCCGGTCCTCCCAAGCCCGTGGTTTCAATGTCCAGATAGGCGGTCGAGTGACGAAAATCCGGCAGTAGCCGCCAGTAATCACTGGATGGCAACGAATCGGTAAAGTGGTTAGGATCGTTATCTTTAAGATGGCCGATGGATTCTTGTATCCGGCTTTTCAATAATTGGTGTCTTTTTTTGGAAAGTCGGATTGAATCTGTGTTTAGCACATCATCCCAGCATAAAATGCCATTAGACCAGAGACTGCGCTCAGATCTCTCTCCTATTCCCGGTATGTGGCAGAAAGTATTTCTTAACAAGGCATTCCTCCTCGCCAACAAGGATTCAGTGTTTTCCGTGAGGATATTTTTTGTCCTTTGGTTGAGGACCTATCATAATTCCGGAGGTGAGTGCAACAGTGGGAGAGGCGCCTCTTATTCGATACCGGTGACCTCTCTTCAAGTAGGCATCAGTAGCAAAGATTCTGTTTGACCGACGGGCGTACGGAGAGATACACTGAAGACCGCCAAATAAAAGGCTTTTTCATCGACATGCCGTTGGAGGTTTTTCAATGCGAGCCAGCGAATTCAAGGGTAAGCAAAACTATCCCAACCATTAATAGGAGGGTCATCATGGGACCTGTACTAAGACTACTATTTTCCGGAGTAGTGTTAGGCATTGGATGGAAACTGGGTGGGTATCTTTTCGACATTGTCTCACAGAGCCAGGACATACAAAATTTCCCAGCCGACCTTAAGGCTACATGGACTGGCAGGAGCGGACCTGACGAGGCGACTGCCGAAAATCCGGAATCCGATACACAAGGTCATCTCAAAAATTAAGGAATACTAATGACTCCCACTTCACTAGTAGGTCCTGTGATTCGATGGCTCCTAACCGGAGTTCTCCTAGGTATAGCCGACAAAGCAATAACTTCACTATGGGACATGGCTAACAAAGACAAAAATAAGGACGCAGAGGTTTCAACGAATAAAAATCAATCTTCTGAGTAAATCGGGAGGTATCTTTACGATACCAACGTTATGCAGTAGAGGACATTCCACATGGGCGACTGGAAGGTCCCGCCGAAAGCAAAGATATACGAAGCGCTGACCGCTGTGGCTGACGGCAGGGTAAAGCTCACGGGCGGTGAAACCGCAGAAGTGCTGTCGTCCGATGGCACAAAAACATACATTGTGGAATGGTCGGCTGATTTGCGGGCAGATCACGTCCAATGACAATGCGTCCTATTGGCAGGGCTACATCGGATATCCGATCATCGCTGTCTTGATGGCGCTTGGAAGGCTGGATTTCGACGGAACAGTGGCGCAGGCATTATCGGGGATAGCTTGGAAACAGATGAATCGCAGGTTTCGGAATGACTACGACAAAGCTGTCGAGAGCGTCCTGCTGAATTTGGACGTGGAACCCGGGCTTCGCCAGAGGGTTGCTTCCGAAGTAGACAAGATATTTATCCAGCTTGAAACGCTTGACTTGGAGGCGTTGCCGCGTCGTAGACGACCACCGAAGGGCCAAGCGCAGGCGAAAACCGTATAGTTTAATACTCGATACTTCAAGAGCTGGAACAACACCGCAAATTTATTCCCATTTACAATACCCTGATAGAATATAGCGGAAGACATCCTTTTGAGGGTAGATTTTGAAGGCCACTGGGGATGAGGAAGAGAAGAGGAATCCTCCGCCGGATATCCACGCTGCTCGTTTCCGACAACTACACGATGCCTCTACAATCCGCTCCGGGAGCGCGGCATCGACGAGCCAACCAGGTGCGATTTGCGGGGTCTCCTTCCTCCGCTTACTCAAACCATTCAGATTCTAAAAAATCGTCTGTAATCGTCTCTGATGGAGCCGGGTTTCGGGTGGAGCGGCCCTGAGGAGATGTGATTCATCGAGGCAGATTGTCTTTGGTATCCGTGACAACGACGGAGAGAATCCGGAAGTTGCAGATAGGGATGTGCTTGACGCCGAGCCTCGCGGTGTCCATTTTTCTGGTACATGACAAGGTTCCCGCTGCGTAACCGAATGATCTGCCAGGAGATAGGAACCGTTTATTGCTCTGAAAGGAGGCCACCCTCATGGCTAAAATGGAAAAGAGAAACTTGTCACATCCTGACGAGACTCGGACCTTTGACAAAGGAAAACTGGAGCTCGTCACTATCGGCGGCGTCTTGTTCGGACGAGCCACCTTGCAACCTGGTTGGAAATGGTCAACTTCGGTAAAGCCTTTGGTGAAGACCAAGAGCTGCGAGGCTCCTCATGTCCAGTACCATGTATCCGGTCGACTCCATGTAGTGATGGATGACGGCTCTGAAGATGACTTCGGACCCGGCGATGTTTCGCACCTGCCTCCGGGTCATGATGCCTGGGTCGTAGGAGAAGACCCCGTGGTGGTGATCGACATATCCGGTATGGGAGAATATGCCAAACCGAAGTGAGTTCTCAGTCATACGCATAGATCAAGGGAGAAAAACAATGAAAACCGCTATACAAACAGCCAAGGCTTCCGAAGACCGCCGCATAATCCGGGATAAGGAGGAATGACGATGAGAGGAACAGCGAGATTCATCATGGTGGTACTGGTGGTGGCTGCCCTGGGTCTGGGGGCCGCTGTGGCAATGACCGTGGAAGGACAATATCAAGTAACAGGCACAAATCCGGATGGCACGGAATATCAGGGGACGGCTGTCATCCAGCGGAACGGAGATCGCTACACTTGTAACTGGACCGTTAATGGTGAACCAATGTATGGGGAAGGCACGCTGCAAGGTGACCGTCTGAGCTTGAAGTGGGGCAAGGATCCTAGTCATCTCGACGACGTGGTCACATACACCATTGGTAGTGACGGCATTCTGCGCGGCGTATGGTCAGGGGGTCAGGGGAAAGAAACGCTCACCCCGCAGTAAGGGACGTGGCAGATCAATTGCAGGGAGAGGTATAGGAGTGCGCCTCCCTTGGCTCACTTCGGGGACTACTCTGGTTTTCAAACAGGATGAAGGAAGTATGAATCTTGAGGAATCTGTAGTCGTAAGGACTTATGCCAGCGAAGCGCTCGCAAACATCGCCAATTCACGCCTCGGATTTGAAGTCATAGAAGCTCACATTCAAAAGGATGATTGTGGAGGGGCTTATCCGTCGCTGCAGATGTGCAGCCTCATGTCTCCGGATTAGTTAGGATTCGGAGGGAACGGGGCGTGTACACAAAGGAGGAGTCAATGGGATCGAAGCAGCCCACACCGACCGCTCGGGAGCTTATTGGGGACGTCGCTCCGAAGCTCGCTGAACTCAGTGAGGACGTTCTCTTCGGTGACATTTGGGAACGGCCCGGCCTTTCCAAGCGCGACCGTAGTCTCATTACCGTAGCGACTCTTGTTGCCCTCAATCGCACTGAACAGTTGCCATTCCACTTCAGGCGCGCCTTGGAAAATGGCGTGAAAAAGGAGGAAATCATTGAATTGATTACGCACCTAGCCTTTTACTCAGGATGGCCCACAGCGATGTCTGCGGTCCTTCTTGCGAAAGAGGTATTTCAGGAAGAAGAATAGAGGCGGTGTCAAACGTTTCTAGGGCTTGGACCGTTTTTATTCGTACTGACCCGCTAGCTCCATTCGCATGGTGAAACCACATGACTGGAATAATGCTGGAGCTGTACCTCATAAATACACGGCAGGGTTCGAGAAGGACCTACAATCGCATCGGCCATAAGCGTATGCAGACCGCTTCCCATGGCCTTGGTCTTCCAACAGCGCCGGAATATTGTAAGCGCTGCTCATCAGCCCATCTGAACCCGAGACGCCAACCGCCGGCTCCGATGGCGGACACTTCTCGCGTGCGCTGCCGAGCCATTCCACTGATGGTTGTTGAGGATTTCAAAGCCCCGCGTTTCCATAGGAGATGCGGGCGATCGCAGACCAGTCGGATTCACCCAGTCCTTGCGCCAAAGCGGCCAGAAACCGATCATGTATGAGGCTGGCCATTGGCATCGGAACGGAAGACCCCTCTGCGGCGGCAATCAGCAAACGATTGTCCTTGAATCCAAGCGGTAATTTGAAACCAGGGGGGTCGAACTTATCGGAGGCAATTATGCTCCCGTAAATACGGTACACCGGGGCGGAGAAGAGTGATCCCGTGAGGAACTCCAGAAATGCGTTCGGATCCAGTCCGTTTTTCCGGATCAGCGCAAAAGCTTCCGCTAAGCTTTCGATGACGGTTGAAATCAAGAAATTGCCTGCAAGCTTGAACACATTGGCTGCATGAGCCTTCTCTCCGGCTACGAATGTCTTCTGCCCAATGGCGTCGAAAATTGGTCGGCAAAATTCGATCTGCCCGGTTTGTCCGCCCGCAACAACGAACAGCTTCGCAGCGGCCGCGGCGTCGGGCCTGCCAAAGACTGTGGCGGCGACATAGCGCTGTTTTTTTTCATGATGAGCCTCTGCCAGCCGCTGAGACAAGGCCACGCTGATCGTGCTCATGGAGATGTGAACGGCGCCGGCTGGGAAGGGCCTCAATGGTTTTGCCTTGAGTGAAGACGATTTCTTCCACGGCCCGATCATCCGATAACATGGTGATGAGGGCCTCGCAATCGGAGGCGGCTTCACTCGGGGTTTCGGCGATTTTTGCGCCCAGGGGCTGCAGCTCCTCGGCACGGCTTCTGGTCCGATTGTAGACTGTCAACACGTGTTGGGCTTTAATCAGGTTGCTTGCTATCGGTAATCCCATGCTTCCAAGGCCGATGAATCCTATTCTCATGCTCTCCTCCTCTTTCTCGCGCCATTCTTATGACGATTTTTCAAAATTATAGGCCGAAAATCCCTTTAACAATCCCAAAAGTTTCTGAACTGTGGTTCAACGCTCTCCTGAGCTATACATACGGTTCGGTTCTTCTCGCGACGACATGCCGACTCCCGCATGTTCATGATTCTTTTTTTGACCATATTCAGTGGCGGCATTTCCGTCTAGCAAGATTTTGGACTCATATGAGCGCCGCCAGCGGCTGCCGTGACTCTCGACGGACAAATCATCGTCAAGCTGTTTTCAAACCCGGTTTTCACCGACTCCCGAAAGTACCTCGCTAGAGGCTGGTCGTCAACCATAATAATCACAGTTCGTTTTTACTTAGACAGCTTGTTTAGGGCACGGGCGCCTGAAAGGCGGAAGTCATTAATCCGGCATCATCAGGATACTCACTGATTGCGGAGGGCAATAGAGGCTGCATGACGCCGGAGGTCGCGAGTTCGAGTCTCGTCGCTCCCGCCACCAAACCATCTAAAATAACAGGGAAGCCGGGATAAAACCGGCGCCCTGTTGTGGGCTCACAAGACTTCAGGCCCCCAAAGAGCCCCTTGCCCGACGAACCCCTTCACTCGGTCTTATTTTTGGACCCATTCCTTGTCTCCGTCGGTCGAATTTCAACTGTCTCCCTCTTGAAAAAGGAAAAGGAGCTATATCTCTAGCTTAACAAGTGGTACATAATCTGGCGTCAGGTCGATTTTTGAAATGAAGCGGAGAAGGGCGCCTTATGAGTACGAATGATAAACAGCACCGTGCCATTTTACAGAGCATCGCCCAGAGAGCGATGCTTGAGAGAGGATTGCTCCCTGATTTTTCTGCTGAAGCGCTTGCCGAGCTTGGCAGTATTCAGGCAGCTGCCGCAAAGACCGGTGAGCATGTTCGTGACATGAGTGATCTCTTGTGGGCTTCCATCGACAACGATGACTCCCTTGACCTGGATCAGCTCACCGTTGCCGAGGCAATGCCGGGAGACAACGCAAGAATCCTTGTTGCTGTGGCTGACGTAGATTGTCTCGTTAAAGATGGATCAGCCATTGACGAACACGCACGGCACAATACTACCTCTGTTTATACAGCGGCTCGGATATTCCCAATGCTTCCTGAAAAGCTCTCCACCGACCTCACATCCCTGAATTTCAATGAGGAACGCCTCTCAATTGTCGTTGAAATGGTTATTGGCGCTGACGGATCTATTCAGGATTCCGGTATCTACAGGGCGCGTGTCCGCAATCATGCGAAGCTCGCATATAACAGCGTTGCCGCATGGCTGGAAGGAAAAGGAAGCGTGCCTGAGGCCATTGCCGCCGCAAATGGACTGGATGAGAACCTGCGCATTCAGGACAGGATAGCGCAACGCATGAAGAATTTTCGACACGTTCATGGGGCTCTGAGTTTGGAAACGATTGAAGCTAGGCCAATATTTGATGGCGATGAAATCCGTGATCTCGAAGTGGAGAGAAAGAATTGCGCCAAAGACATTATTGAGGATTTTATGATAGCTGCAAACGGCGTAACCGCCCAGTATCTCTCATCAAAAAAATTCCCTTCGATCCGCCGCGTGGTGCGAGCCCCAAAACGATGGGAACGGATTGTCGAGATCGCCGGAGAACACGGGACTAAGCTTCCTGATAACCCGGATTCAAAATCGCTTGAGGAGTTTCTGACCAAGGAGAGAGCAGCTGACCCGCTTCGATTTCCCGACCTGTCACTCGCTGTTATCAAACTCCTGGGACCGGGTGAATACGTTGCAGAACTTCCAGGAGAGATCGCCCCAGGACACTTTGGTCTTGCGGCCAGGGACTATACCCATTCTACAGCCCCTAACCGCCGCTACACCGATCTGATCACCCAACGCTTATTGAAAGCCGCTGTGGAAGGGATGCCTTCTCCATATAGCGCTGATGAACTCGATGCTCTGGCGAGACATTGCACCGAAGAAGAGGATGCCGCTAGGAAAGTAGAACGGCGGGTTGGCAAATCCGCTGCGGCTCTTCTTCTTGAATCGAGAATTGGAGAAGAATTTGATAGTATAGTCACCGGCGCTTCTTCCAAAGGGACCTGGGTCAGGCTTCTCACGATGCCTATTGAAGGAATGCTGGTCGACGGATTCCAAGGAATTGATGTAGGCAAGCGAATTCGTGTGAAGCTCATTTCCGTAGACGTCGAGCAGGGATATATCGATTTCCGGAGAGTTAGCCGATCAAGAAGCTGATGAGTTCATCGTCCGCGAAAATGGAGTTCATTCGGGTAGACCTGCATGGAGGCGCCTGCCGTACAATTTCAATTGAAAGGGATGAGTGACGCCATGAGCAAATTGTTTGACCGCAGTGTTATCAACGGCATGGAGTTGGCGAATCGCTTCGTTCGATCCGCCACATGGGAGGGAATGGCTGCCAAGGACGGATCGGTTACTCCGAAATTAACTGAAACACTGGCCACTCTGGCCAAGGGAGGCGTAGGCCTGATTATCACCAGCCACGCCTATGTTTTACCGGAAGGCCAGGCCGCTCCCTGGCAACTCGGTATTTACAAAGATGAGCTTATTGATGGGCTCCAGGAGCTGACGACAGCGGTTCATAGCTCCGGCGCCAAAATCGTAATGCAAATTTCCCACGCGGGCAATTTCGCGCCGCAGCCATTAACCGGAAGGCCTCCGATGGTTGTCTCAAATTATGAGGGGCTATCCAAATCACCTCGCGAAGAGATGACAACAGAATATATCCGAGAGCTCGTTGTCGCTTTTGCCGATGCGGCACGGAGGGCCAAGGCCGCGGGTTTTGACGGAGTTCAAATCCACTCCGCGCACGGCTACCTCCTGAACCAGTTTCTGTCTCCCGCATTTAATCGCCGAGCGGATGAATACGGAGGAGGCGTCAAGAATAGGGCCGGAATCCACCTGGAAATTTTACAGGCCATCAGAAAGGCCATCGGCCGAGAATTCCCGGTATTGATCAAGTTAAACGGCCAAGATTTCACCGAGAACGGATTAACCCTGGCGGATTCGCTGCAGGTCGGGCGTATGCTGGCCGACGCGGGATTGGACGCGATCGAGCTGAGCGGCGGACTTGCCCAGCGGCGGTAAGTTGTCTCCCAGCCGATTCGGGGATAAAAACAGAGGAAGAGGAAGCTTATTTCAGGGAAGATGCGCAAGCTTTCAAGAATGAAATCAAGCTTCCGTTGATTCTGGTCGGTGGTGTGCGGTCATTGGAAGTGGCTGAGCGCTTAGTTGATGACGGAGTGGCGGATTATATCTCCATGAGCCGACCGTTCATCAGAGAACCCGATCTGATAAACCGGTGGAAAGCCGGTGATCGCAGGCGAGCGCTGTGTAAATCGGACAATATGTGTTTCAGTCCCGGCCTGCAAGGCGACGGCATCTACTGTGTTACGGAAGAACGAGAAAAGGGCAAATAGTCTGAACAAATTAGAGTTACCGCTCATTTCAAACCCGAATCCCCTTTCGCATCCTTGCATCCAATAAGAACGGAGGTTCCGACACTTGGGACAAATCTCCATCTCAATGAATTAAGGAGATAGGCAATGAGCCGACAACTAATTCCGGCAATCATGACTTCAGTCGTTTTTGTAAGCGCTGTAATGGCGACTTTCGCTTTGGCTTTTTGCCCAGGTGGTTTTGCATTCGGGCTAGCGTCCGCGTCAGGATCCGACGTGATGAACCACCCGGCCACATCCGGGCCTCAAGCAGGCGAATCCAGAGACATCACAAAGTCAAACTCCAACAAAGCCCCAGATTCATTGGACGAATGTTTTCAAACCTGTAGGATTGACGAGACGCGATCAAGATTTATGAAAAGCATGTGCCAGATGGGCTGCGCTTATTCCGCATATGGTTCAGCAGCAGGGCAATAAGTCATGGGAGCCACGGGCGTTCTCGGACGCTCATGGCTCATACAAACCGCCAACCTCAAATCAATTTCGAGGGACGCGAAATTTTGTCTGCGGGCCCATGACCTACTCTTCGCTATAACACGGAATATTCGTAATCCATTGCAAGTTTAGGCCGACTTTCAATCGGACTGAACACTGTTGTTGAGCAAGATCGCTCTCCAAGAATGGAAGCGGGCGCCTCGGATAGAAACGTCGAGTGAAATTATGCGAATTTCTTAAGTTCGAATTGACAAGGGGCTCTGTAAAGCCACTGTGATTTTGCTTCATCTAAGTTGTTATGCCCTCAGTCTCATGGCAAGAATCCCCGTGTGACAATCCGAAGTTAGACTATGGTTCCACAATACGGAACACTGTGATCACTCCAAGACTTATTAAGACTCTTGACAATCCATGTCATGGCTGTTAAACCTTATCTATCAGCAAGGGTTGTTTTTAGACAGTTTCACATTGTGGAACTTGAGCTGCGAATTCCCCTTGCCAGCCGAGTCCAATTAAAGCAAGCCGGTAATGAAGTCATTAGCAAAAGCCTTAGCCGTTATGGATTTGTTCTTTGCCGCGCAAGGGCAGGGCCTATCTATAGCGCATATATCCAAAGAAATGGGCTTGCCCAAAGGGACGACCCACCGCATTCTCGCCTCACTAGTTGACTTCAAATACGCCCGACAAGACCCGCGAACGAAGAAATACAGCTTGGGCGCCCGTTTCCTCGATATCGGGTCGCCTTTCGAAAAACGGCAGATGTTACGGGCCTTCATCACTCCGATGCTTCATGGCCTGCGCTCCAAATGCACAGAAACACTGAGCGTCGCGATCCTGGTGAAAGATGAAATTGAATACATAGAGCGATACGAGTCGGAGATGATCTTGCGGGTCGACATTCATATCGGCACGCGATTTCCGGCCCATTGCACCGCGACAGGAAAGATCCTGTTGTCCGCTCTGACTGAAGAGGAATTGGATTTGCGCTTGGAACGCAGGAAAAATCTCCGGAAGTCGACGGATAAGTCAATCAGCTCCATGGTGGCGCTCAGGGAAGCTTTGGCCGAGGCGAGGCGTGAAGGCGTAGCTCGTGACTTCGAGGAGTGCCTTGTCGGGGTCCACTGCATCGCCGCGCCGGTTATAGGCAGAGGTGGTGAAATGGTGGCCGCTGTTAGCGTTTCAGGGCCGCGGGAGCGTATGTCGGTTGGGAAAATGGATGAACTGGAGCCGCTGTTGCGTGAGGCGACTCAAGGGATTTCCCATGAGCTGCGCAGGTAATGGTTTTCGGAAAGGCATGTCTTTGCTACGCGAGTTACACAAGAGATCTGCGCACAGGGAGTGACTATGACTGACAGAATCGGATTCACAGGGTTAGGCGTGAGATTGCACGGTCGAGGCGGCCAGGGAGCAGTGGTCGCGTCCAAAATCCTCGCCAAGGCATATTTCAGGCAAGGGTTGTTCGTCCAGGCCTTTCCCGCTTTTGGTATGGAACGCCGGGCGCGCCCGTGGCCGCCTATGTCCGAGTCCACACTGCGCCCATTCTGGCCCGAGGAGAAGTGCCGCATCCGGATGTTTGCGTGGTATCGGACCCAAAATTGTTGGAGCTCATCGATATCACCAAGGGCCTTACCCCGCTGGCTACGGTCATCCTCAACTATCCGGACCCGACAGCCGCTCCGAAATTCCAAGGCGTGAAAACCGTCGCTTCAGTAAACGCCACGGAGATCGCCTTGAGTAGCGGTTTGGGCTCAAGGCTGGCCCCGATCGTCAACACGGTTATTCTGGGCGTGTACGCCAAGGTGATTCGACAAATTCCACTGGAGTTGGAGAACCTGATTCAGGCCATTGAAGAGGTCATCCCGAGCAAACAGGAAAAGAATGTCGTAGCCGCACGTCAGGCGTTCGAGCGGGCCACGATCCTGGAGAAACGCTGATGGAAAAAAGGAAGATCGAATCGGTTAAGGACTTGCCCGTAATGCCCTTGACCGTTGAGGACATGACCTGGAACAAGACCGGAACGTGGCGTCTCCTGACTCCTAAGGTCCAGGGAAAGATGTCGCCCTGTAGAGCGGCCTGTCCGATTGGCCAGCCCATCGCCAATATCATGAGCGCTGTCTCGGAAGGCGACTGGAACCGCGCGTTGCAGATGCTGTTGGAGATCAACCCATTGCCCGGCGTGACCGGGCGCTTGTGTTATCACCCTTGCCAGGCGAAATGCTTAAGAAAGGAACTTGACCGGCCCGTTTCGATCCAGGGGTTTGGAAAGGCTAGTGGCCGACTGCGAGGCGACTCCCGCAGTCCCCCGCAAGGCCCCAACCGGGAGGAAGGTCGCTGTTTGCGGCGCAGGCCCGGCTGGTTTGACTGCCGCTTATCACCTCGCGCTTCAAGGCTGCGAAGTCACTCTTCTCGATCCCGGCCACCAACGAGGAGGTTTCCTGAAGAACGCAAAACCGGAAAAGCTGCCGGCCGAGGTGTTGGAGCGGGAGATAAACCGACTGGTCGCTATTAGCGGCGTCCAACTCAGGATGAATGCGGTCGGCCTCAACTCGGAGGAGTTTGACGTGACCATTGTGGACCGGACCGCTTATCAGCCCGGAAGCGAGGAAGCGCTTGCCGTGGAGGCATTGGCGAACGGCGGAGGCCGACGGCTGAACATAGAGATTCAGAAGGGCGACATTGGCTCAAAACCTGTTCAGGTGGCTCACGCCGTGGCCTTGGGTCGGGAAACCGCATCCGAGGCGTGCCAACAACTGAACCTCGGAGCCGATGAGACAAAAGAAGGTTCGGCGGAGGTCGCAAACAAAGAGGATATGAAATTCCATTGCTTCGCCGACATCAGCGCAGCCGACGTTTTAACGCCGGGAGAAGGCCCTGTGGATGAGGCTAAGCGGTGCCTGTCGTGCGGGACGTGCAATTTATGTCAAAGTTGCGTTCTTGCCTGTCCGGACTCCTCCTGCGAGTTGGATGAAAAGGAAGGCAAAATCGTCATCGATTTGTATCATTGTAAAGGTTGCGGCATCTGCGCTTACGAATGCCCCCGCAGCGTGTTGGTTATGGAGGGCTTGTAATGAAAGAAGTCGTCATGGGAGCGGAAGCAGCGGCGCTCACGGCTGTCCTGGCCAGGGTCCAGGTGGTGGCAGCGTATCCCATTACCCCTCAAACGGTAATTGTAGAGGACCTGTCCAATTATATCGGCCGAGGAGATTTGGCCGCGGAATTCCTGACGGTCGAATCCGAGCATTCGGCGATGGCCGCTTGCGTGGGAGCTTCGGCGACGGGCTCAAGGGCCTTCACAGCCAGTTCTTCACAGGGGTTGGCTTTTATGCACGAGATGCTCCACCACGCCGCAGGGGGCCGTTTGCCGATTGTCATGGTTAACGCCAATAGGGCGTTGTCACCTCCGTGGAACCTGTATTGCGACCACACCGACTCCCTGTCTCAGCGAGACACAGGTTGGATTCAGTACTATTGCTGTGACGCCCAGGACGTTATCGACGGGCTTCTGATCGCTTATAAAGTGGCCGAAAAGATAATGCTCCCCGTTATGATTAATCTGGACGCCTTCTATCTGACGCACACCTCCGAGGTAGTGGATATCCCCGAGCAGGCGGAAGTAGACGCATTCCTACCTCCCTATCTGCCTCCAACCAAGGTGGATGTTGACAATCCCTCGACGTACGGGACCGTATGCGGGTCGGATTGGTACGCCTCCCTGAAATATCGTCGCCAAGAAGACATGCTGACTGTGGAAGATGTCTGGCAGGCCGAAGCGGAGGATTTCGCGTCGAGGTTCGGTCGTCGGCGTGCCGCGGTGGATACCTACCTGGCAGAAGACGCCGAGGTAGTTCTTGTAACTGTGGGCACGGCTGATGGGGCCGCTCGCCTTGCGGTCGGGGCCTTGCGAGAGCAGGGGTTGGCGGCCGGCTGTCTTCGGTTGGGACTAGTCAGGCCGTTTCCGAGCAAGAGCTTGTTGAAAGCGGTGGAAGGCGTGAAGCGCCTCGTGGTCGTTGACAGAGACGTTTCTTTCGGCGCCGAAGGCATTGTGGCTCAAGAAGTGAAATCGTGCCTGTACGGCAGATCCACCGCAATGGTTAATGGTTTCGTGGCCGGGATCGGTGGAGTTGATATTACGGTCGAAGGCCTCGTGGGCATGACTCATCAGGCGCTTTCCGCGTCGGGGCAGGGCATGTCTCTTGGCGCATCCATCTGGACGGAAGTAAAGCCATGATCAATAGCATTTTTCAAAACGATTTAGTGGCTCGGGGCACATGGGTTGCCCAGGCTGCGGCCCTGCGTTGGCCATGCGGTAAGTCCTGGAGGTCCTTGGCCCCGAGACGGTGGTGGTCATGCCGGCCGGATGCTGGTCCACCTTTGTGGGACTGTATCCCAGCACTACTCTCCGCGTGCCGGTGATGTCGATTCCTTTTGCTACAACCGCCGCCACAGCCTCCGGCGTTCGCGCCTCGTTGGATCGCCAGGGTCGCCAGGAAGTCACAGTATTGGCCTGGGCCGGTGACGGAGGCACATTCGACATCGGGCTTCAAGCTCTGAGCGGGGCCACGGAACGGGCGCAAACATTATCTACATCTGCTATGACAACGAAGCGTACATGAATACCGGTATACAGCGGTCTTCGGCCACGCCGCCGGGCTGCTGGACTACTACTACGCCGTTTGCCGCGCTGAAGAAAGAGCCCAAGAAAAACATAGTCGAAATTATGGCTGCCCATAAAATCTCCTATACGGCCTCCGCTTCCGTGGGATATCCCCACGATCTTATGGAGAAGGTCCGAAAAGCCAAGGATATGACCGGGACCCGGTTCATTCACCTCTTGGCGTCCTGTCCCACGGGATGGCGCTACGAAACCCAATTGACCCTTGAAGTCGCCCGCAAGGCGGTGGAATGTCGAGTCTTTCCCTTATTTGAAGTGTTCGGAGGCGTTCGCTGGGTCCTTAACCCCATGCCGGTAAAACGCCGGTGGACGAATACCTTGATCTTCAAGGTCGATTCAAAGGATTGACCGAGGAGGGGAGGGCGGAATTCCAAGAGTGGGTGGACATGGAATGGGATCAGGTCGAAAAAAAGAGTGAACTCCAACCGGCCGGGGAGCCCGCTTTATACGTGTAGCCTACGTTTCCCAACTAAGACATCACGTGATACCGGGCGTCCGGATACTCAATGAGTAAAGGCCGCGACAATGCCACGCAATATCCGGACGCTCAAAGGTGAGTCAAGAGCAGACTTGATCCCAGACCACGTCCAGAACACGTAATCCGGAACTATTGCTTACAATACTTCCACGATAAATGCATGAGCGGGGCCGCCGCTGGCGCATAGAGCGGCGCAGCCGAACTGTTTTCCGCGCCGTTTGAGTTCATTGATCATGGTGATGATCAGACGAGCGCCGGTTGCGCCGACTGGATGGCCGAGGCTAATGCCGGAACCGACTCCATTGAGTTTATCCAAGCTGATCTTCAATTCACGATTGCAGCCGATAACCTGTGCAGCAAAGGCTTCGTTGAATTCAAAATAGTCAATGTCTTCCAGCTTCATGTTCGCAAATTTCAGCGCATTTTTCACCGCGGGCACAACACCCATGCCCATGATACGGGGCTCGACGGAACCCGGGGCAGAGGCGACAACTCTGGCGATAGGTTTTGCGCCTATTTCTTTCGCAGTTTCAGCAGCCATCATGATCACAGCCGAACCCGCATCGTTCAGACCGGAAGCGTTGCCTGCTGTGACAGTGCCGTCCTGTTTAAAAGCGGGCCTCAGACGCCCCAGAAGCTCCATCGACGTCTCGGCGCGGGGATGTTCATCAACTTCAAACATGGTCGAACCTTTTCTGGTTTTGATTTCCACAGGAATGATTTCATCCTTGAACCAGCCCCGATTGGCAGCTTCAACCGCTCGCTGATGACTCATGAGCGCCCATTCATCCTGCTCCTGACGAGAAATTTTGTACTGATCCGCAATATTATCTGCGGTAATCCCCATATGGTAACCAAGAAGGGCATCCACCAGACCACCAATCATTAAACTGTCCTGAATCTTTTCGCCGTCACTGAGGCGATAGCCTTTGCGGGCCCCGAACAAAAGATACGGGGCATTGCTCATGTTTTCCACTCCGACTGCGGCGCCAACATCGATTTTCCCTAGCATGATTTCCTGAGAAAGCAATTCGGAACCACGCATGGACGATGCGCACTGCTGGTGTACGGTGAAGGCAAAAGATTCGACGGGCAGTTCCGCGCCCAGAGCAATATGTCGCGCGGTATTCCCTGGGGCCCCAGCCTGATTGCATTGGCCGCAAATAACTTCTTGAATTGCATTTTTATCGATTCCCGCTTTGGAAATTGCGCCATTTAGAGCAAGAATGCCTAGTTGGACGGGGGTGATGCCTGAAAGCGACCCCATGTAATCTCCTATGGCCGTCCTAGCCCCACTTACTATGACCACTTCTCTCATTATCTTGTCCCCTTTCGTGATCTATCCGGAATTATGCCGCGGTCTGCACGATTCTGGGGTGTTTGAGTCGAATCCGCGCCGGGCGGGCCCCCTGTGACGTCGAATAAGCCCTCCGATGGTCCACCGGAAGGCCCGACAGCCACAAAACCCCCGTCATGTTGACGGAAAAGCGTCTCTTACTCCCTTATCGAGCATACTTCACGCCTGTAAATTCCGTCAACCAGAATGTCTTGATCCTCACCCCAACACAGCGCGGCAATGTCCTACCAAGGGAAGCGCCAACGCCACACGCGGAGGGGCGATTAGCGCTTGCGAGGAATTGACTAGCCTGAGACCAATGTATTGAGTTCTTAACCCGGCCAAAACGCTGGTGGAGGAATATCTGGCTCCGCAAGGTCGATTAAAAGGGCTGACCGAGGAGGGGCGAGCGGAATTCCAAGAGTGGGTGGATCTGGAGTGGGTTCGGATAGAAAAAAAGACCCAATTTAAGGATGCCTCTGATCCCGCTTTGCGCGGGTACCATACATTTGCCGCGACATGGCCACGCAATGTCACGAGGCTGAAGATGAGTCAAGAGCAGACTTGCCCCCTCAACGTCATCATGACTGGTTCCCCCATTCGGCACCACTCGTTCAGGCAAGATCCGGCTTGCGCCCGGATAGGAAGTTTAGCAACCACCAACCATTGACGATCAAAAGGGCCGACAATGGAGCGCCGGTATAAACACGGATCATTCCTGAGCTCCATGGGCTTTCAGATATTCCACGATTTCCTTGTGACCTTTTCGTTGAGCAATTTCCAAAGCGGTGCATCCAGTGCCCCGCATCAGATGGCTAGGATCTCTGTCCTTTAAGGTTTTTGCTATAGATAGGAGAAACGCCGATAGCCAGTCATGAGTATTCTCTCTGGCATTGACGTCAGTTCCTTTCCCGATGAGGAGTTTGACTATTTCCAGTCTGCCTTGATCGGCAGCAGTCATGAGACCGGTCCAGCCGTTATTATCTTTGGCATTGACGTCAGCTCCCTTGCCGATGAGGAACCTGACTATCTCCGGATGGTCCATCAGCACGGCGGGAATGAGAACCGTCAAGCCGTCCTTGCTCCTGGCCTTGATGTCGGCTCCTTTCTTGATGAGGAACTTGGCCACATCCAGGTTGCCTCCCACGGCAGCATGCATGAGAACCGTGTGGCTGGTATCATCCTTGGTATTGACGTCAGCTCCTTTCTCGATGAGAAGCTTGACTATCTCCAGGTTTTTTCCGTAGGCAGCAGCCATGAGAGCGGTCTGGCCGTCGCCGTTCTTTGCATTGACATTTGCTCCTTCTTCTAGAAGGCTCTCGACCTTATCGAAATCCCCTTTCTTTGCTGCTGCTATGAGCTGCTCATCGGGACCGGCCGCATCCTGCGCTATCCCTACGCACGGCAGCAATGCCATAATCACAAGGATTGCCAGCCATTTCTTTGTGATCTTGGAAATGCGTCGATCTTTCATCAAAAACCTCCGGTTCATGGTAAATGACCACTACAGCGATGCTCGGACCCAGGTCCGGGGCAGGTTCCGAGAAAGCAAATTTCAAGTTGTTTATTAAAGCCATTTTCTTCTCTGCGTCCTCTGCGCACTCTGCGGTAAATCTTCTCCTTCTCGGGCGACTTGCCCGATCCCATCAACCCCAAGTTGTCGTTTGAACAGAATTTTAGCAATTAAAGGCAGGCTAAGACCATCCACAGATTACACAGATAAAATCCCTTTCATGTTCTTGGAAAGTAAAAAGCATTCCCTCCTCATCTGTGACATCTGCGGTTAATTTCTTGATCGCTGAACAACGTCGCCGCTAGTTAGGATTCCCGCTTCCGTACTCCGGGGGGCGGCTGTTAGAAGAAGTTAAGTTATTGGAATGGCGCCACTGCTCAGAATGGGAAATTTAATATAGTGTATCATCATATTGCCGGTCAAGTTGAAAAGCATGAATGCTGGACAGCGGTGCCAACACGCGCCAATCTAGTCATGACCTGACAGTAACACTCGTCGCAGCGCAATATCACGAATAAAGTATGGCGCCCCCGAATTCGGGTGGTGAAGGAGGGTTTCCAAGCTGGAGCACGGAAAATCCCGAGGGCGGTTGATGGTAGTTTGCGGGCTCTAGTTGCCTGTTTTAATGTATTGGGCGCCTCTCTCAATAGCGATCATATTTGCCTGGAACAGCTTTTCCTTACCTTTAAGAGCGGCTTCCATGCCCAACCGTGTTTCTTCGAGCGACAGCAGCCCGGTTTTGGCCATGATGGCGCCCATCATGACCATATTGGCCTGACGGTCGGAACCCAACTCGTTGGTCAACACTCCTATTGGAATCGGAACAGGAGTTATGTCCTCGCGCTCGGGTTTAGCGTCAATGAGAGCGGAATTGATGAAAATCAGCCCGCCTTCTTTGACCGTAGGTTCAAATTTGATCAGGGAAGGATAGTTCATGGCCACCAGGATGTCCGGCCGCGAAGTGACAGGTGAGGCGATTTTCTTATCGGAAACGATGACCGTGCAATTGGCGGTTCCTCCGCGCATCTCGGTCCCATAGGCCGGAAAGTAAGTTACATTGAGCCCCTTCAACATTGCCGCGTGGGATAGGACATATCCCATAAGGAGCACGCCCTGTCCTCCGAATCCGGCAAAAATGGTTGCGGTAGTCATGCTGTCTCCTCAAACCCTGTCGTATCTTTGATAACTCCCACAGGGAATACTTTCTGCATCTCTTCGTTGACCCATTTCCAGGCGTCTTTAGGCGACAATTTCCAGTTCGTAGGGCAGGGCGAGAGCAGTTCGACCATCGAGAAGCCCAGGCCCTCGAGTTGGCACCGGAACGACTTGAGTATGGCCCGCTTGGCCTTCCGGATCTCCTTTATTGTTGTCAGGGCGCAACGTTCGATGTACACAGACCCATCCGCGATTGCCAACATGCGGGCAATGTCGATGGGGCTTCCATCCCGCTTGGCGTCGCGTCCACCCGGTGTGGTCGTGGACCTTTGGCCGATGATGGTGGTTGGCGCCATCTGCCCTCCGGTCATCCCATAAATTGCGTTGTTTATGAAAATGACCGAAATTTTTTCACCCCGATTGGCCGCATGTATTGTCTCGCCTGTGCCTATGGCGGCCAAATCGCCATCGCCCTGGTAGGTCAACACGAACTTATCCGGGTGGACCCGTTTTACGCCGGTCGCCACGGCCAATGCCCGACCGTGCGGGGCTTCCACCACGTCGAAGTTGAAGTAGAGGTAGGCCAAAAATGCGCAGCCGACCCCCGGCACGCCTATGGTACGCTCCCGCAGGCCAAGCTCGTCCAGGCACTCGGCCATCAGACGATGCGCAATGGAATGCCCGCATCCCGGGCAATAATGGGTTTCCGCAGGCTTAAGGCTCTTGGGAAATCCAAATACTTTCTGCATAGCCACGCTGGTCATAGGGCTATCCTCCGGCCAACTCGGCCGTTACCTTCCAGGATGGACTCGAGGAATTCGGTCACATCGGCAGGAGTAGGGATTCCGCCTCCGGGCACTCCCAGAAAGTGGATTTCATCCTGTTTGTTCACGGAAAGAGCTACATCTTCCACCATCTGGCCGAGGCAAAGTTCAAATACGGCCACCGAGCGCCCTTCTTTGGCCACTTCTCTGAGAGCGTCTTTCGGGAAAGGCCACAGAGTGATCGGCCTGAACAATCCGATCTTCAATCCTTGCTCGCGAAGATCGTCAATGGCGCTTCTGGCGATACGCGAGGCTGTCCCGTACGCGACAACGATTATGTCCGCGTCCTCTGTTAAATATGTCTCCCAACGCGTCTCGCTCGCGGTTATTGCGTCATATTTGGCCTGAAGATGGGCAGTGTGCCGGTAAAGCTCACCGTACTGGGCATGGTAAGAGAAGATCATCCTCGGCTCACGATCCTCACAACCTTCAACGATCCAGTCCTTGGCCGGCAAATCCGCCGGATCTATAGGGTCCGGGAAAACCACAGGCTCCATGACCTGACCCATGAGGCCGTCTCCTGCCAATAAAACCGGGGTGCGATACTTGTCGGCTATATCGAACGCAACGAAAGTCAATTCCGCCAACTCTTGACAGTCGCCCGGCGCCAGGACCGGAGTGCGATAATCGCCGTGCCCTCCGCCCCGGGTCGCCTGAAAATAGTCCGCGGCTGACGGCGCTATGTTGCCCAACCCCGGCCCGCCTCGCATCATGTTGACAATGACCGCGGGCAGCTCGAGCCCGGCCAGGTAAGAGACGCCTTCTTGCATAAGGCTGATGCCGGGTGAAGACGAGGATGTCATAACTCTTCCTCCGGCTGCGGAGGCCCCCAGCACCATGTTGATCGACGCGATTTCACTCTCTGCCTGGATGAATGTGCCGCCCACTTCAGGAAGGCGTGACGCCAGATACTCGGGCAGTTCGTTCTGGGGCGTGATGGGATAGCCGAAATAGTACCGGCACCCGGCCCGAACCGCCGCCTCTCCGACAATGTCGGAGCCTCGCATCAGAACACGCTCACTTCTCACGATACACCTCAATTGCAATCTCAGGGCAAACGGTTGCGCACACAGCGCAGCCCGTGCACGTCTTTTTATCTTCGCCGGTCTGTTCCTCGAACCGAGCGGGTTGATAGCCTTTTCGATTGGGACTGGGGGCCACAGAAATCATGCCCAATGGGCAGAAATCGAAACAAACGTGGCATCCCTTACATCGCTCCTGATCTATTACTATTCTTCCTCTTCGAGCCAAGATGTCCTCCATTATAGAGATGGATCGGCAAACCATAAAATCAATAAGCCCCCTGAATTGCGCCGAATATCCGTAGCAAAGAAAATTGGGGACCTAAGGTGATTCTCAAAAATAATCGCGGCAAAAGAAAAGGATTTGGCGCCCACGGAAATCTTGTGTGGGACCGGCATCTGCTATAAGCCACACTTTGCCGCATACGACAAATCAGGAAAGTCTTAGACGCCTTCCTCGCTTAACCCTCGCTCCTTTAGGATGTTTCCGAACCCAAGGATGTCCAAGGTGGATTCACCTCGTTTCAATCTCTCTTTAAGGCCTTTTTCCTTTTCTTCCCTGTCTTTGGATTTTTGGAGGACTTCAGCGGCATCCTCGCGTTTGACGACCACCACTCCGTCCCGATCTCCCAGGATCAAATCACCGGGGTAAATGGTTACGTTGTCAAGAATCAAGGGGTGATTAATCCAACCCAAAGATATTTTTTCCGTTCCTTTGATACAGAGGGCGCGGGAAAATACAGGAAACCCCAGTTCGGTCATAGCTTGAGAATCTCGCACGGCCCCGTTAAAAACCAGCCCGCCGATTCCTCTTGCCTGAGCGGCTACAGCCATAATTTCGCCCCAGGCGCCTGCTTCCGTGAAGCCTTTGGCGTCGGCCACGATCACATCTCCCGATTTGGCCACATAAATGGCTTTGTGGAGCATCAGGTTATCACCGGGCCGCAAATTTACCGTTATCGCAGGGCCGCACACCACCATGTCGGGAGAGATCGGCTTAATATTAGCCGACAGCGCCCCTATAGCGCCCGCGGCTTCATGAACTGTCGCCGAAGATAATTGTCTGTACTCGCTAACCAATTCCGTTGGAACCCTTTGGATAGTGTGAATGACATGAAGCATCTATATCGTCCTCCGTGCTCAGGCTAATCCCGAATTATGCGGCCTTCATGCCGTCTTAGAGGCCTTTGGGCCGGCGCCGGGTGCGCGCCGGCTTCGCCGCTGTCAGTTAAAGGATCGAAGGGCGGGGTAGATAGTCGGACAATTGTTGTCTCAATTCCAAGAACCGGTAAGTATCTAAGAGGCCCGCTATCTCCCCGCCGTTCGGACGCACATGAGGGCTCCTCATGATGCGTAACGTTGACCTAAATAATTGACCGGAAAATATACCTTTGTTCTTTGTCCGGCCAACAATTCAAGACTAGAAGACCATGCCCTTCCTGTTTCACTCATATAGGAACGCCGCCGGATTATCGTGAAGCATGGTTTTCACTTCGCCGGGCGTGAATCCTTCGTCCAGCAGTATTTGAACGTACGATCGCATGGTTTCAATCGGGTCAGGGTTAGTTATCTGCCCGACATCCGTAGAAATCAGGGCATTCTCCACGCCCACCTGTCTCATGTTACTGGCGACTTCCTTTGGCGTAATACAATAGAATCGCGGTGAAATTTGCGCCGCAACGTAGTTCATCTTGACACCCATCTTCGTCAATTCAACTTGCGATTCTATAGGAACTTTGGTGAAGGCAATGTCAGGATGATCAACAAACATCTTTTTCACGCCCGCGTCTTTGCAGCCCTTGGCAAGAGCTAACATTTCATCAACGCTCACATGCCCGAAACCAAGAGCGATATTGTTTGCGGCAATCAGATCTAATATGTCCCGCACTTCCGGAAGTAGTTTTCCATCGTCCGAAAGAAGTGTTAATCCTTTTGCCCGCTTGTAAAATTCCGGTAACTTCTTTTCAGATTTGATTGAGGCCCCAAATTGTCCTAGTCCGCCAAAATAGTTCATGTGATGCCGGGCGTCGATGGTAGGCATCCATATAACTTTGGCCCCAAATCCTATGGCCGCGTTTGCGGCAAAGGGATTGATTCCGCCCACGGAGTAGTTCAGGGTTATGCTGCCAAAAATGTCGATATCCGGCACAAGCCTGCGAATAAAGGGCACTCGGTCAGCGGTCCCCATATTCTGGCTCTTGAGCACTAGGGCGCGATACCCCGCATTCTTTGCCATCTGAGCCATTTCCATATTATCCAGCAATCGTGGAAATAGATCCGGAGCTGAATGAACATGTAATTCAATAGCGCCTTTGAGAAGCTCTAAGTCTTGTCTCATTTTATGTCCCTCTTTTTTCTCGGAAGTGTTGTCTTACTCTGTCAGCTAAAATCTCGGCCACCACACCCCAATGGAGTGGCCATAAATTTGATCGGTTTTGCCCTACTGTTTGCCTATTTGGTGATACCCCTCTTTGGACCTGGCTTCTTTAAGGGTCAAGCCTTCTTCTATCATGCCTTTGATCCGATCTTCTCGTTCGGCGATACCCTGGGCGGTCCGCAACACCTCCTCGGCTCGCGATTTGGGCACGACAACCACGCCGCTGTCATCTGCAATCACTATATCTCCGGACTGTACCGACTGCTCTCCTATTGTTACTGTTTCCTGAACCGACGCCAACTGCGCTCGACCCTTTCCGGTTACCATGAAAGCGCCGCGGGTGAATATCGGGTAGCGCAGTTCTCGAATGAGGTCCACGTCCCGACACACACCGTCGATGACCGTGCCGGCCACTCCATTGCGCTTGGCTACTCGCGTCATGAGGTCGCCCCAAACCGTGCAGTATGTGCGCCCTCCATTATCAAGGACGACTACACTGCCCGCCGGCACATCATCCAGGAAATCGCCGGCGCCCGTCTTTTCGGTACCTGCCGGAATGTAACGCACGGTAAAGGCTGGACCTGCAATCTTATGCCCCATCACTACGGGCCGCAACCCGAGACATCCGCCACTCAGGAGCAGCACATCTAATGCGTCCGAAATCGTCGGCGTACTAAGTGATAGAAAAGCTTCGATCATCTCAACAGGCATTGTGTCTCCTCCTTTGATGCCACCAATTTATTCGTGTTCTCTAAGATCTTTGCAAACAATTTTCCGGCTTTCAGCCGTATCATTCTGTCCCCATCTTACATCCGGAATGTCCTCCTACCGCCGGGAAGCAGCGCTCACACTAAAGCGCCTGGCGGCATTTTTCGGCGCCTCCGGATTTCTTTTAGGAAGATGAGCCCCGCTCTCATGTGCTTTTATCAAGACGTTGCTTTTTCAAAATTCCCTCCAAAACCCTATCCGGATTCATGGGTAATTCCGTAAGTCGTACCCCCAACGCGTCTTGCACGGCATTGGCAATGGCCGGAGCCGGAAGCAATGTGCCGGTCTGTCCCACCCCTTTGGCGCCGTAAGGTCCCATCGGGTCATTCGTTTCTATCAAGATGGTCTCAATCCGCGGAATATCCGTGGCGCGCGGGAGACCATAATCCCTGAACGTATTTGCAAGCGATTGTCCCTGGTCGAATTCATAACTCTCCGACAACGCATAGCCTATGCCGATCGATGTAGCGCCTTCGACCTGCCCCTCGGCAGATTGAGGGTTGATGGCGCGACCCAAGTCGTGGGCTGAAACGACCCGAAGCACCTTGATCTTACCAGTTGTTTGATCCACTTCCACTTCAACGCCCTGAGCCGAGAAGCTATGGGTCGAATGAGTATTTCCCATTAGTGTCTTCGGGTCCCGCTGAACCGTGTTAGGTGGATCGTAAGTGTGCTCTACGCTAAGCGTTTTTCCTCCCAGCCGCCACAGTAATCGTTTGGCGATGTCGGAGAGGGTCATTGTTTGTTCCGGGCGCCCGTGTGGGGCCACTGAGCCGTCCCGGTACTCAAGGTCCTCTTTCTGTACCCCCAGGAGGGAGGCCGCCTCCTCCAAAATCGCTTCTTTCAATTTCCGGGCTGCCCCGAGTACGGCATGGCCTCCCATTGTGGTAAGCCGATCTGCATAAGTCCCAAGCCCGAATGGAGAATAATCCGTGTCCACCAATGGCGCCGCCAATTGCTCGATCGGAATCTCCAATTCGCTGGCAACGATCTGGGCGTAAATGGTTCGGCTCCCCTGGCCGAGGTCCGGGTCACTGGCAGCGACATGCACAGTCCCGTCCGGATTAAGCCGGAGCCTTGCTGTAGTCCCATCAAATGGCCTTGTTCTGTTGCTACTGGAATGAATGGCGCAGGAGAACCCGAAACCGTGGTTTGGCTTCCGCTGCGCACGGCTGGATTCCATCCGGTCCCGAACCGCCTCGAGACTGCGGGTTAGTCCATCGGTCTGGATCTGGTATCCATGTGCGGTAAGATCACCCGCGTGGACAACATTGCGCAGTCGTATCTCCACCGGATCGATGCCCAGTCGTTGGGCCGCCATATCCATCATGGACTCTATGGCAAAGATCATTTGGATGTTCCCGAACCCGCGGAACGGGCCGGTAGGCACTTTATTGGTATAAACGAGATAGGAATCGGTGTGTATATTGGAAATCCTGTACTGATTTTCATGCCGCATCGTAAGGACCGGCAGAATGCCCGGCGTGAAGCCGCAGCACGCTCCATTATCTGCAATCAGGCGAGTCTGCTTTGCAAGAATTTTCCCATCCCGGTCGAAGCCCATCTTCATGTCGGTGATTACGGGGATCCGAGGCCGTCCGGCTGCAAATTCTTCCCACCTCTTGTTGACCATGCGTACCGGTTGGCCGGCCCTTAAGGCAAGCAGCGCAGCCACATAGTTCAGCCGTTGGTACGAAACCTTACCACCGTATGCGCCTCCGATATATGTCTGAATTACTCTAATCTTGGTGGCCGATAAGCCAAACAAGCCCGCCAACTGATCGGCAAGTGTGAACGGGTCCTGGACCGGCGCCCAGACTGTTAATCGTCCGCCTTCTGATGACACCACGATACCGTAAGGTTCCATGTAGCCCTGATGCTGCATCTGGGTCTTGAACCGTTGCTCGATGACACAGTCGGAAGCCGCAAAGGCGGCTTGCGCGTCGCCGCGTTGGATGTGGTACTCTATGGTAATGTTTTTTGAGACATTCTCGTGGACCAAGGGAGCATTGGTCTGCATGGCTTCTTCCGGGTCGAATATGGCGGGCAGAGGTTGGTAATCCACAGTTATGGCGTCTATGGCTTCCTCCGCAGCCTCTTCGGTTTCGGCCGCGACCGCTGCAACCTCGTCACCTATATAACGAACCTTATCGACCGCCAGCACGGTCTCATCGGGAATCATCAGGCCGTATTTCTTGGGGAAGTCCCGGCCGGTTACCACTGCCCGCACCCCGCGGATAGCCAGCGCCGCCTCCGTGTGAACGGCAAGAATCCGGGCATGGGGATGTGGGCTGCGCAGGATACGTCCTACCAACAAGTTTGGGAAACGAAGGTCGTCGATGTATTGGGTCTGGCCGGTGACCTTTTCCGAAGACTCCAAACGTGGGGTCGATGCGCCTATTAGGGTTTTACTCATGCGGTCTGCCCTCCTTTTCCCTCGACTGTTCTGCAACGCACAGCACCGCATCGACGATTTTCTGATATCCGGTGCAGCGGCACAGATTTCCGGCTAAGCCCTGACGGATTTCAGCTTCGTTCGGATTAGGATTTTTCGCCAATAGACCTGCTGTCGCCATGATCATACCGGACGAGCAGAAACCACACTGCACAGCCCCCGTTTCGATAAAAGCTTTCTGGATGCGATGCAGATGCCCATCGGTTGCGAGACCCTCAATGGTGGTCACTGCGCGTCCATGAGCCTGTACGGCAGGTGTAAGACATGAAAGGATCGGCTCTCCATCCAACAATACGGTACAAGTTCCGCATTCTCCTCCATCGCAACCTTTCTTCGTCCCGGTGAGACCCAGACGATCGCGGATGACCGTCAGGAGCGTTTCTAGCGGTTCGACAGCAAGATTCTCCCGCCGGCCGTTGATCGTGAATTCTATATCTACTGACATCTACGTCCACTCCTTCCGTTTTGGCTTGCCATGCTCACGCCCCGCCGATTGTCGAATTGTCGACATTCATTAGCTTAAGCGCTTTTGCTACCATTCTCCGTCGACGGTAGACATCAATTTCGCCAAGAGGGCTTGCATCGGTAAGTCCAAAAGACACACATGCCTCATCGGACAGTTCAGCATCCTGTTTCTCCAACATACTGCCGTCCGTCTCCGTAATCCAAAGAGACAGCTTCTGATCCGCCAGAAGGGCCACTCGCAGGAGGCCTTGCGAGAAGGCCGACGCAACGACCACAGGGAACTTCCCCGGACACGTAAAGTCCACGTAAGACTGGGGCGCTTCCACGCTATTCGCGGGAAGAGAAATGGATGTTATGATCGCGCCCGAATCGCAGATCGGGTAACCAACTCCTTCACTGATGCTTTTCGCCAATTCCACCGATCGGCTCTCAGAGCTTGAACGCATATGCACGCTGGCTCCCAGGACCGCCAGCGCCGGTATCAGTTGAGAAACCATATCATGCGCCAGGTTTCCTCCCAGGGTGGCAGTTCGACGAATTGCCGGAAAGCCGCAAGATTTGGCTGCCTGGGTCAAAACAGAAGGCATCACCGTTTCCCCGGGTAATTCTCCTGCTATTGTGGCCAGAGAAACCAGCGCTCCCAATTCAATCACCGGCCCTCGCTTTACCTGCCCGAGCAACTCGCTTAGGTTGTGGAGACTGATCACCCTTTGCGGCGACACTGGTTTTCCGAATACTCCCACTGCCCACAACAACCCTGTGCCGCCTGCCATTAGCATCGTTCCATCCGGGTCTTCCCGTAATGGTTCCAAAACCTCGTCAAGATTGCTAGGCGCAAGATATGTAGTTTTCAAAATGTATCCTCCACCTTCAATATACTCAGTTGCAGGAGCAACATGTTAAGGAGGCGAAAGGGCTTTTAGTTCCCATATTGTCGCCACTTAGGCAATAGCCCTAAGCAAGTCTCATTCAAATTTCTTCATGCCGTTTCGTTGCCAAAACGTATATTGTTTCTATTCCAATTCTTTCCCTTTCGTTTCTTGCAACCAGGCGAGACAAATAAGCATGAGGATCACCGCCGGAAGCGCAGAGATGGTGGCCATTGCGTATCCCATGCTGCCTGCCAGGGCGCCTACCAATACCGGAGCCTGCGACGTGCCGATAAGTCGGCCGGTGTTGAAGATAAAACCAAGAGCCGAGCCGCGCATTCGAGTTTCATAAAGTTCAGATATAATCAGACCGTAGCCGGCATAATACGTGGTTCCGAAGGCTATCCCTACCATACCGGCGATGAAGATCCCGTGGTTTCCACCGTTAAGGGAATAAGCAGTCAGGCCCAGGCCTGTTATAATGGTGAAAAGGAAGAAGGCCGGTTTTCTGCCCAGTTTGTCGCAGAACCAGGCAAAAGTATTATACCCAACGATTGCAACGAAGTACGTTAACATGAGATAATAGGTCAACGAAGAAGCAGCCAGTCCAGCGCCGCCTTTGGCTAACGGCGCAGTTAGCAGCGTCGGCTGCCAGATAGCAAAAGCATAATAAGGCATGGCGCCCAGAATCGCCAAGACGCTTAATAGGATAGTCCTGCCTAGGTGTTCCCTGGTAAAAAGTTCCGCCGGAGCAAACATTCGCTTGGCTCCCTTGCGAGCCCGTTCCCAGATTTCAGGTTCGACCAAGCGCCACCGGGCGATAGAAACGATAAGCGCAGGCAGAATGCCAACCATGAAAAGTCCGCGCCACCCCCAATACGGAACGACTAATACGGAAGCCCCCAATGCAAGAAGCCATCCGAATGCCCATGAGCATTGAACCATTCCCAGGGCTTTGGCGCGATGCTTTACCGGCCAGGTTTCCACCACCAAGGCTATACCCGGCCCCCATTCGCCGCCCATACCCAGGCCCAACAAGCACCGCCACAAAAGCAATTGCCACCAATCCCCCGAGAAGGCGGAACCGAAAGTGCCCGCAGAGTAGATAATAACAGTGAAGACCAAAGTACGAGCCCTACCGATGTAATCCGTGAGCACACCAAAAATGTACCCTCCAGCCGACGCCGCAATTAGCACCACTGTGGCGATAAAACCGGCCGTGGCGCCGGAGATGGCAAATTCTTTCATAATGAGTGGCATGACCAGCGCGTACATCAGGAAGTCCATGGCATCCAGCGTGTAGCCCAAGATGGCCAGGATTAAGGTTCGCCACTGATATGCGTCAATCTCGCGATACCACGGGACGTCTGAGGTTGTGACCTGATTCCCTCCAGCATTCATTACCCTTTCCTCCCTTCAAGCAATGCCGGCCGACCGCCGGGCGTGAGCAAGAAACTACAAATACACATCCACCTTATTAAAAGTGTTTCAAAACCTTGGATGACGGTTAACCGCTCGAAATCGTGCATGACTTAACTGCCAGGTTTGTTTAGTCAAAATGCGAAAATTATATCAATATGCGCATGGCCTTCTTAGAGGTCGCCTGTGCTATGGTTACCTTGAAAAAATGCGTTTGAGGATTTGCAACAGGCTCTAGTATAAATGGACATTATTTTATGTCCAATATATTATAAGTCTTAAATTAAGATCTAAAAGGTATCAGTCAATGGAGCTTCGACACCTCCGATATTTTGTCGCGGTGGCGGAAGAGCTGCACTTTGGACGGGCCGCCAATCGTGTAGGGATTGCTCAACCGCCACTCAGTAGGCAGATTCAAGACCTTGAAGACGAGATCGGGGTGAAACTCTTCAAGCGGACTAAACGCTCTGTCAGTCTGACGCATGCCGGAAAGACATTCTTGAAAGACGCTCTCCAAACCCTTGAACTTTCTGAAAGGGCTGTCCGTTCAGCGCGAAGAGCTGATAGTGGAGAGATCGGCCGGCTGGCGGTGGGCTTCGTCGGGTCTGCCACCTACAGTTTCTTACCCTATGCGTTGCGATTTTTTCGAAATAGATTCCCTCATGTCGAACTAATGTTGCTGGAACTAACTACGTACGAGCAACTGAATGCTTTGCACCAGAAGGCTGTTGACGCCGCCTTCGTGCGCCTGCCGATAAAAGACGATGCTTTGTTCATTGAAACTCTGTTTAAGGAACCATTCATAGTGGCGCTTCCTTCGCACCACCCTTTGGTTTCTCATACGAGCATACCGTTGCAGATGCTGGCGCCGGAAGGCTTTGTCATGTTCTCGCGGCAGCAAGGCACGACCTTTCATGATCAAGTTGTCAGCCTGTGCCATCAGGCCGGCTTCAGTCCGAATGTCGTGCAAGAAGCCGTTCAAATCCCCACAGTCCTGGGATTGGTATCCGCGGGCATGGGCGTAACATTGGTTCCCGCCTCGGTACAGAAGCTTCGGTTGGCAGGCGTGGTGTACCGGAATTTAACTCAAATTGACCGAACAACCGAACTCGCTATGGCGTGGCGGCGGGACGACGAATCGCCCGTGCTGTCGGCATTTCTGAATGTGACAAGAGAAGTTGCCTTTCAAAAGCACCTCCGGGACACCTAATTTTCTCTGCAAGCCCTAAGAGTTCGTAATCGAATTCTATGGCCTAGGCGTTTGGAATCTTGAAAGACTAAGATTGACATGCGGCGGCGTGGAGCGGTATGCTTACACCTGACGAGCCTTTTCATCAAAATAACGGTGGCTCTGTTCCTCCGCGGCCAATCTCAATCGGCTCTTTCAAGTGGGACGAAGCGCCGTGATCGTTCAGTTAGCAAGGGGATAATAGATCGGCCAACCGCCCTGATTAATAGGGCGAGAGCCAAGACAACGAAACAGCTCTTCCTATAAAGAGTTGATTTGAGTAGTCTTGTCAGCCAATAACTTAGCGACATGATAGGAGGATGTGATGAAAGAAATAGGATCCGGTCCCACTTATCGAATTATGATTGATAAGACGAAAAACCGTATCTACTTTTCGTTCTTCGGCGACCTTGTGAAAGATGCCAGTGTCGCCGGACTACTGGACGCGACCAAAGCATCGTCCGCCCTTATGGAGCCGGGATTCACGGCCTTGGCCGACTTCAGGGAAGTGAACTTGTTGGGTTTGCCGGACATAGCTCAAAAGGTTCAGATGACTCTCTTAGAAGCAGGCCTCCGGAGAGTTGCATCGGTTTGGAGTCATGAGAGTTTTGCAAAAATTATCATTGATTCGTCGGCTCAAAAAGCAGGAAGCGGCATGTACAGTGAGAAGAGGAAAGTGTTCAAGGATGAGGTCGAAGCCGAAGCGTGGCTTGACGAGTGACCGTAACAGTTCGAGGCGCCGAAGCTGCGCCATTGCTCTCGCCGGCCTCAAATGTGGAGGTATGCATGCCACTGTACGAATTTGAAGGCAAAAGGCCTATGGTTGACGCCGAAGCTTTTGTTCATCCACTGGCCGTGCTTATCGGAGACGTGACTATCGAAGCCGGGTGCTACATTGGCGCAGGCGCAGTGCTCAGAGGTGATATCGGCTCCGTTAAGATTGGAACGGGATCAAATATCCAAGAGAACTGTGTTCTCCACACGTTTCCCGACAAAGCGACGGTCGTCCATCCGAATACTCATGTTGGACATGGATGCATTCTCCACGGATGCGAGATCCATTCAAACGTGCTCGTGGGAATGGGATCTATCATTGGTGACGGCGTCAAGATCAACTCCCACTGCATTATTGGGGCCGGGAGCTTCATCGATTTCGGGACCGAGATTCCGTCTGAAAGTGTGGCGGTGGGGTCGCCTGCAAGAGTGATCAAGGCCGCGGGTCCGGAGCATCTCAAGAGAATTGCGGAAGGCCTCGCGATTTACCAGGAGCTTACACGGAGCTATCTCAAGTCATTCAAGCAAGTCTCATAGCGGGCTAGCTGGCGGATGATCGGACCGAAATCCTACATGAACAGTTAAGCCGCGTCCAATGAAATTGCGTGACGCTGTGGCCCAGAGGATAGCCCAGGTGGAGCACGCGATTTGAGCGCATTGAAATTATTTGCGCTTGGACTGTAAGACTGTAGTAAAATCCTTTCAGAGATCTCAGCTTGTTGGGAAACATCATTCATAAAAAATAGGAAGGGACGCGGCAAATGGCCAAGACGCTTCTACTGAGAATACTCACGGCATTATTCCTAATAAGTCTTCAAAACCTAATTCCGGCAGACGTGAAGGCCGACTCATTGGATTTGGGCAAGGTCTATTGTTGCCGTTTTGATTGTCCTGAACGCAATTGCGAGGACATGCCCCGTGGTTGTTACTTCATAGATAAATTTGCGTGTGTCCCGCTGGATAGTCGTACGGAAATGCGCGGAAAGTCGAGAGCTGTGATGAATGTCCCTTTCCGAGAAACGATCTTGACCGCTAGTTGTGAACCCTACACGATCTTGCGACGCAGGGGAGGAGAGTCACGTCCGAAGTCTCGGAAATTCCTGGGACACGACCTGCAGCTGAGTTCCGGGCGCCGGGCTTGGCGCCCAGTTTAATCAAGTGATAACCAGGGGCGCCAAGACCCAAAAAAGTGAACCGAAAGGTAGTTTTCCATGAAGAAGATCGTCCTTGAAGAAGCAGTGGTCATTCCCGGACAAGAGGATGTCGTGGCGGAGCATGCCATACACCCGGAATTCCGGGACAACTATGCCAAGCTGGTTGATATTACCGGGCAGCGGCTCCAGGATATGGATGCGAACGAGATCGAGGTGGCCGTGCTCTCGGTGACCGCTCCGGGCCTTCAGGGAGTCAACGATCGCGCTGCGGCCCCGCTGTTGGCACGGAAATGGAACAACTATCTCGCGGAAGCGGTCTCGGGACATACCGACCGATTGAAGGTGTTTGCCGCGCTGCCCACCGGCGACCCCCAAGCCGCTGCGGAGGAATTGTATCGCTGTATAAAGGATCTCGGGTTCGTGGGAGCGTTGATCAACGGATATGATAACGGGGGAGGATCTGAACCTCTATACTACGACGCTCCCCACTACCTCGACTTCTGGAGCGCCGTATCCGAGATGGACGTGCCGGTATACATACATCCCCGGTCGGTTCCGGATGATCGGATAACCACGTACAGCGGTTACCCGGAGTTGAGGGGAGCGGCCTGGGGATTTCACGTCGAGACCGCGGAGCACGTTTTGCGGCTCATACTGAGCGGGCTGTTCGATAAGGCGCCGGGTCTCCGCATAATCATCGGTCACATGGGCGAGCTGCTGCCTTACTGGACCTGGCGGATCGATCATCGTATTGAACGAGAAGGATGGCGTAACAGGCCCGAGACCAAGGACCGGCCACGCAAGCGCACCGTCACTGAATATTTGCGGTCCAACTTCTACTTCACGACCAGTGGTTCCTTTGATACGGCCGGGTTGGAGCACACGCTGAAGGTAATGGGGGCTGACCGGGTCCTCTACTCCATAGACTACCCCTACGAGGACAGCCGTGAAGCGAACGAATGGTTTGAAGCGCTTGCGCTCGACGAGAGCGACAAGAGGAAGATAGCGTATGACAACGCCGCTCGCTTGCTCAGGATAGGCTGAATCGTACAGCTTCCCTTTCAGAGTTCAGCGTTTTCATAATTGGGCCGAAATGACAGTTATCCTCGGTTGTTCTTAGATTATTAACAATCGGGGTCTGAAAATTCAGGGGTAGGTCGGGCCATGCCCGACATAGTTTTCATGGCCTCGGATTGGTAGCGACCGGCGTCCCTGCCGGTCGTTCTCGAAATTGGCGCCGGCGACACGCATAGCAGTGGGGCGCGCATTTACTTGATTTGCGCGATGGGGGCGGTTTCCAGTTTATTGCCAGGTCATGGCCTGGATTACCACGTGTAGCGAATCCGGGTCTAGGATCCCGAGTCCACAAATATTATCATTCCAAAAAGATAAGTACCGTACCTCCGAAATACAGGGAGCCAACCATTTCAATTCACTGAGAAAGACCGAGATCAAGACTGGCGAAGCCCCAGCGGACAGGCGCTGGCTGTCCTGTCGGTTCTTGGGAGGTTATCGTGGCTTCGGCTTCAGGCCTTCAGCCTCTCCCTCCCTACAGGTAAATTGCATGACATTGGCCGGCGCTTCAGCCGGCCTGCGCTGTCAGACGCGCGAAATCGCGGCACGCCCGGACAAAATCATTACCGCCGCCTTCCATGGTGGTTTACACGATAGGCCACATGGCGGGCTGTACGGTAGCTTTTGTGCCGGTACCATGCGCGACCGCGGTAATAGCGGCCATAGTAGCCAGCTCCGTAGCCTCGATAGCCTGAATAGACTGGGTAGGCTCCATAGCCGACGTAGCTTCCATAGCCTAGGCCGCAGCCTCCATAGCCCGCGTACCCTGAGTAGCCTCCATAGCCGACCCCCCATCGTCCAAACCGTGCCATGGAACTCGCTTGGCATCACAGCTGTCAGGGTCACAAGGGAAACGACTATCGCACTTATCAACAACACTTTTCTCATCATTCACCTCCATTTAACACTAAGCAGCGGCTTCTTGGCGTCCGCCTTCAGCAGCCTCTCAAGGATCTCTCCTAATTACTCATCAAGGGAAGAACTCACCAATTATCACTTTACCTAAGAGTTTGCCGTGATTCAACTCTTTTTCATGTCTTTAGTTGATAAGGGCTACCTTTTTTGTTGATAAAACTTTCTTTTTTTGAGACAGCTCCTCACCGATAAAAGATAAGCGCCGTGTGCCCGGATTCCGAATTATTTCCGGTTGAAAGGATCTTCATCGACACGGTTCCACTCTTTTACGGCAGGCGTCGAGCGCACGTTCACATTTAACTGGAACACATCCGGCCTGGCATAGTGACCCACCGAGTCCAAATCGTACTTGCCCCTTGCAATATCATCCAGATCCAGGTCAGCGGTCAGTATGCACGGACCATCAAAATTGGGGCCGGCAATCACTTGGCCTAATGGTCCAACGATGCAGCTACCGCCTCGCATGAGCACGGTTTCCGGGTCGGCGCCTTGGATACCGGCGTACTCTTTGGGGCAGTCCTTTCTGCGCAAATACTGGCAGCAACTCAGAACAAAACACCGGCCTTCAAGAGCAATGTGCTGCATCGAAGAGAGCCACGTATCCCGATCATCCGCGGTAGGAGCGCAATAGAGTTGTATTCCCTGAGAATACATATAAGTCCTGAAAAGGGGCATGTAGTTTTCCCAGCAGATCACTGCGCCTATCTTGCCCACCGGAGTGTCAAAAACCGGCATCGTGGAACCGTCGCCGAATCCCCAGACCAGACGTTCCATAGCCGTGGGCATGAGCTTGCGATGCTTTCCCAGTAGTTGGCCCTGGGGTGAAAAAAACAGCGCCGTGCAATAAAGAGTTCCCCCGTCCCGCTCAATCACTCCGATAACAAGATACACGCTTCTGTTTCTTGGCGGCTTCTCCAAGAATACGGGTGGCCTCTCCGGGAACCTCCACAGAGCTTTCGAAGTAACGCAGATAATCGTCTCTCCCGTAAGGAAATCGCATTCCCAATCTAGCTCCGAAGTCGAGACCCTTTGGATATGCGCTAACAAAGGCTTCCGGAAACAGGACCAACTGCGCTCCTTTTTCCGCGGCGTCTTCAAGCAGTTTCTCAGTCTTGGCAAGGGTGGCTTCCCTGTCGAATACCACCGGAGAATCCTGCACCACGGCGACTCGGACTATCTTCATGGCAAAATGCCTCCTGTTATTTACAGTCGGGGAAACAGACCGGGAACCTCGTTTTTGGGAAGGAAGAAATTCGGGAACCCGCTTTTTTGCAAAAAAGCCGGTCCCCGTATTCCCGAACCCTCCGGCAAAAAACTCTTACATGGCTAGCGGTAAGTCAAGGGCGATTTTGATCCGGCCGCTACCTTAATTCTAAGAATGATTGCCGGAATAACCAAATGGCGCCAACTGGCTGCCAAGACCTGACTCGTTACACAAAACAATACCGGAGATCATGAAGACGGGGACGCAGGTCCGACTCAGGGCTTTGAAGAATCTGCCGTCACTGGAGATTTCCCAAGACCTTCTTGGCCTCCGGAACAGTATCTTCCGGCTTAATTTTATACCAAGCAGCCACAATCTTGCCGAGTTCATCGATGAGGAAGGACGAACGTACGATTCCCATGAACGATTTGCCGTACATTTTCTTCTCACCCCAGGCGCCATACAGCTCTGCAACCTCATGGTCGGGGGTCTGAAAGGAGGGGAAATCCCAGGGCCTGCTTTTCGTCGAATTTCTTCTGAACGTCCACGCTATCCGGACTTATCCCCAGCGCCACAACTCCAAGTTCGCGAAGATCGTGGAGCGCATCACGTACGCTGCCGGCCTGCTTCGTTCACCCGGATGTATTGGCTTTCGGATAGAAGTACAGCAGGACTTTTCTTCCTTTGAAGTCGGCCAGCTTCACATTTTTGCCATTCTGATCCATTAAGGTGAAATCAGGCGCTTTGGCCCCTTTTTTCAGCGCTGCCATTGTTGCTCCTCCATTCGGTTACCATCGATGTGTAGCGGATAATACAAAATCGAAGTCGGCTTATCAATGTGCCTGAATGCGATACTACGACCTTCCGGAATGCCGGGGGAAGTAATACTCAATTTGTGCTAGGGGAGGCGGCCCAGGTTATTGTCCGGTCATGGATGGATGATCACATGTAGCCAATTCGGGTCTCGGATGCCCGGTCCAAAAAACGATAAGTATGATGTCCCAGGAGTCGGACGCAAGAAGCGCCGTTGCAAAGACGAAAAAAAGACCGGAAGCCATTTCAGAACAGACAGCCTCCGGTCATTGGAATTGATTTGATTGAAATTATCTGTGACGTCCACCGCCCATGCTTGCGGAGCCACTAAACGAACGCCCAGGTGATGCGCTAAAAGATCTAACTCCGCTACTACCAGAAGAAAATGAACGCGGGCTTGAGAAGCTACGAAATGTATTCGGAGTTGAGAAGGTTCGTGTCGGGCTTGAGAAGCTCCGCGACCGAAACGCGTTGGTAGATCCTGAACGGAATGTATTGGTATTGAATCGGTTCACATTGGATCGGTTCACATTAGATGATCCAATGTTCGAGCGGTTTGCATTGAATCGGGTTACATTAGGCGATGTAATTCTCGAACGGTTCGTATTGAATTGATTCGCATTGAATCGGTTCAACGTATTGAATTGATTCGTATTGAATCGGCTTACATTGGGCGATGTAATGTTCGAACGGTTCACATTGAATCTGTTTACATTGGATGATGCGATACTGGCGCTCCTAGTGGTTCTACGCATTCCGTTGAGCGCAGATATATTGGCACGCTGAGCGGTAGCAAAATTTACGCCTCTAGTCCTTGCGAAGTTTCTGAACGAGTGATTATCCCAGTGTCTTCGGCCATGGAAGCCGTCATGCCACCACCAGGCCTGAAGGCCATGCCACCACCACCACGGGTGCCACCAGCGCCATATTGCCACGTTATAGAAGAAAATCGGCACGTCTCCATACCAGTACGTATCATATCCATAATCCGGCAAATAAGCCCAGTCGTCATAATCGGGAACTACTTCCTCGCTGACGTAAGTCGGTGTTCCGGAATAGGCGGTTCGTGGAGGTCGCAAATCAGTCTGGATCTCCGGTCCGTAAACCCATCCATTGTCGGCTAGTTGGGCCCAATCATTTGATGTCCAGACGCCGGTAATGTTCAACTGGTCGCCCATATTGGCGCATCCGATTACGTCGTACTGGTTGCCCGGCCCGCTCCTGATGCGGAGACAATTGTCGGGCTGGTCCACGCCAATAACAGTGGCCACCCCGCCTTTGGGCTGAGGCGCCTGAACGCCGGTTTGGCTCGGGGCTTGAGCAGGCTGAGTATCCTGCGCCAGGCCTATATTTGGTATATTTACAGCCATTGCCAATGCGACTAGTATTGGAATGACATATGTTTGAAATCTCATTTTAAATCCTTCCCTGCCTCCGTTTTTCAATTCTTCAAAAAAACCAATATAGCAATTATGCAGCCACCCTATCCTTCATTTCTTTAACATATAGACGAATTTAAGGCTTAATTGTTAGAAGGATCGCTGAATTTTCCTGGATTCTATATTTACTATTTTTAGTTTAATCACTTGCCACGCCGATGACCAGAGATGATTGTAATTTATCGGTTGCTTTTAACCGGAATCATGTAAATTAATTGAAGCCATGCGAGCGTAGCCTAAACTTTATTGTCAGGTCATGGATAGATTATTACGTGTAGCCAATTCGGGCACCGCATGCCCGGCGCCAAAACATCATCGAGCCCTCCCAAAAGATCAGTATGGTGTCCCCAGAATTCAAGCATGAGTCAAGAGCAGACTTGACCCCATCATGAGACCCCATCACACCCATCACACTTAGGAAATGGACGGCGATTGTGTGAAACCAGGCGGACTCTTATGGGTTGACGCTACTGAATGCTTGCAGGAATGTTCAGGAAACTATCAGCGGCTATGAAACTGTTTGACGTAGCAACTTGGCGAGAGGTAGACTCAATCGAGAAAACAGGCTTTCAGGAAACGGGACGCGGTCTTGCCTCCTCCGGTTTGTAGGAATTCAGCGATATCATACTCGCTGCTTAGGGCGCCTTTTGACAATTTTTAGGTCAAGAGTCGGATTGGCATGGATCCTTGTAATTGGCAGAAGTCCGGCGACGGTCACCTCACTGAGAAAGTGTTGAATAAGCATTTAAAAATAGGAATTAATTTCCTGCCATTTTCCACAACACGGCGGGGAGGAGTGCTGTATCATAGTTTGAACTTGCTCAGGGAACTTGCCAGCCTCAGGTCTCGCAATGTAGTCGTTTTCCTTCGACCTGACGCCGAAAGGTGGTTGAGAAACCGTGAATGGTTCGATAGCCTCACCGTCATCCAAGTTAGTGAGCCTCACCAGATCCTTGCAAGACGATCTCGCTTTGACCTACTTTTCAACCTCAGTTATCGCGGTTTCATTCACGCAGCCGATTTTCCGGTCGTAACGTTTCTTCCTGATATCCAGCACATGTACTATCCTCAGTTTTTCTCCGCTGTGGACCTTAGTTATCGAAATACCCAATATTCAAAGGCCATCGACTGCTCGACCTTACTCGTTACACCCTCCAACTACTCTAAGCTTACTCTAATGCGGAACTTTGCAATTCGAGAGGAGATGGTGAAGGTCGTGCATCACGGTTTGCATCCAATTTTTTTCGAAAGCGCGGATCAGAAAATTATGACGCCCGACTTGCCGGCCGGGATTGGCAGGTATTTGTTTTACCCTGCTAATTCGTGGAGACACAAGAATCACCAGTGCCTGCTAGATGCCCTGCTGAAGCTGAAAGAACAATTTAGCGTCAAGATCCCGCTTGTTTTAACCGGCCAACTTTTTTGTGGAGAGCACAACCATTTTGACATCGCACGAGAAACGCATCTAAGGGGCATGGATGACCAGGTATTCCACCTTGGGTCAGTCCCGATTGCTGCTGTCAAGCGACTGTATCTGAACGCGGCCAGCGCTCGTCTTCCCCAGCCTCTTTGAGGGATTCGGACTTCCCCTGGCCGAGGCTATGAGCTGTGGCTGCGCCATTATAGCATCGCGCACAAGCTGCATCCCGGAGATAGCGGGAAAGGCGGCGCTGTACTTCGATCCGAGTGACCCATCAGACATTGCGGCAACTATCAGACACTTCTTGGATAATCCACGCGAGGCTGATAGCCGTGCACAGATCGGCAAGAAAATGGCAAACCACTTCACATCAAGAAGAGTGGCGGAAGAACACTTATCCATTTTTGAGCAAGCTTACCAAATGGAAGTTCTCAAGACAAAGATCGTTTCAGCCAGGACCGGACAAGCTGGCGGCATGTAGTTGCCGTTCAAAAATATTTTTGAGCCGGACTTCCGTGTCGAGAAACCCAGTGAATAGGCCCCCCTGGGTCGTGAGACGATTTGGCCGCTTCCATAGCGCAGCTTTAAAGCTTTGACAATGCCAAAAAAGCCAATCAAAGGCGACTGATGAGAATTGTGATCGCAACCGTCCAAGTACCATTTATCTGCGGTGGCGCCGAACTCCATGCGCAAGAATTACGGTCGGCTTTGATCGCCGACGGGCACGAGGCAGAGATTGTCACCATTCCTTTTAATACCAGGTCGCCGGATCAGATATTAGAGAGCATGCGTTTTGCGCGGCAAATAGATCTGACGGAGATTTCAAGAGTAAAAGTTGATAGATTGATAGGGCTCAAATTTCCCGCTTACCTGATTCGGCATTCCAACAAGGTCCTTTGGATCCTTCACCAGTACCCGAGCGGCATACGATCTCTTGGACGAGACAAGGGGCTTCCTGCCTTCGGAGACCGTCAGAGCCATAAGGCAAGCTGATATACAAGGCATTCCTGAGGCGAGGGCTATTTACGCAAATTCTTGGAATGTATCTCGTCGCCTCAAAGAATACTGTGACATAGATTCGATTCCGCTTTATCATCCTCCCCCCAATGAAGAAAGCTTCTTCCAGGGGCCTGCCCATGATTATTTGCTGTTTCCCAGCCGCATAACCCGTCTGAAACGCCAGGAACTGGCCCTGAATGCCCTCACTCTGGCACGAGACACGCTGTCCGCCTGACATTCATAGGCGAAGCAGATGAACGCAAGTACGGAGAGGAACTGAGGCTACTCTCCTCCACACTCCGAATCGCGGATCGTGTAGAGTGGATGGGGAGAGTAGCTGAAAAAGAAAAGATTCAGCTTTACGCTCACTGCCTCGGCGTCGTCTACCCGCCCCAGGACGAAGACTATGGTTACGTTACATTGGAGTCGATGCTGGCATCGAAGCCTGTTATCACATGTACCGACTCAGGGGGTCCTCTCGAATTCGTAAGACATGGCGAAACCGGAACCGTGGTGAAGGCAACACCTGAAGCATTAGCGAAAGCGATGGACGAACTATGGGAGGATCGCATCAAGGCGAAAGATCTCGGAGAGAAAGGTCACGCCTTGTACAAAGGTCTGGGGCTCAGTTGGTCTAAGGTCTTGGACAGGCTTTTGAAATAGGTCTTCCGTGAATGGGAATTCCGGAATTCCGGGGACGCCATACTTAAATTTGGTCAGAGTAGGGGTCAAGTCTCTTCTTGGCTCATCTTACCTGTTTGTAATAAGTATGGTGTCCCCGGATTGGCAACTGGTCTTCAAGTTTCGATCAATCAACAGGGGAGCCGGGATGGCGGACTAAAAAGGAGGCCAACACGAAGCTCAAAGTCGCGGCCGAGAACGCCATTACCGCGCTTGCCAGGAAGTAACCACGGTAGTCCCAATGGGCCACCAGCACACCGCCCAGCACGGGGCCGAGGAAAAATCCCGCTTGCACAGCGAAGAGCATCAGGTTTGCGTTCAGGGAACGGAAACGTTCGGCGGAGATCTGTAACATCAGGCCGTTGATAGCCGGATAACCTAAACCCATCCCCAGCCCGAACAGGACGCCCACGAGCGGCACAGCCCACGTCCCTGGAAGGTTATCCAACGCCAGATGGGCCAATCCCACGATAATGAAGCAGGCTCCCGCCATCCTTGCCTTGTCGAATACGTCGAACAGCCGGCTGCCTAGGAGGCGGATCAGTATCATTGAGACCATTTGCACACTGAAAAACGCCCCCACATTGGCCAGTCCCTGCCGCTGCGCAAATCCCTTGAAGAGGAAAAAGATGCTGCTCCAGTTGGCAAAGTAGCTCACGTTTAACAGAAGCAGCAGCGCCACAGGCAGGCGCCTCACATTGGAGCTTATGTCGGCCCACGCCGGCAGTTGTCCCTTTGCTACGGGAGCTTCCAATCGACCGCTGCGCCGTCGACGAATCCGCCAGACGATCCAAGCAGCCGGCGCCAGCCATACCGTAGCAGCCGCATATCCATATGGAGGGGAGGGGATAAAAGGGGCCAGGGTATCCATCAGGGTCGGAACTGCCGCATAGCCCAGCAGGATGGCCACTGAATAGAGTCCGAACGCCTGACCGCTCTTCTCGGGAGGGATGACCGACACGAAGAGGGCCATGGCGCCGCCACTCATGCAGAACTGACCGGCGCCGTTTAACATACGCAATGCCAGCAGCCCCCAGAAAGAGTGAACGAAGAAATAGGCGAAGCCGCTGGCTGCCATCATCACGATACCCAGTAGCATGACGCGTGGCGCATTGCCGATGTTGAGGAAAGGACTCGCCACCAGATAGAGCGCCATAGCGGTCAACGAATAGGCGCCAATCACCAGTCCGCGCAGCTCTGGGGGGATCCCCAGGGTCTGCAGATAGTCGAAGAGGTTGTAGAAGACGCTAACGTTGCAGACACCCAGGAAGGCAATCATGCACAGGCCGAAAAACTCGAATGTCCATAGTGTGCGGGGCTCGGTCATGACCTGCATATTGTCGCAAATTGGCGCGCTAAGCGCAAGATCCTCCGTTTTTTTCCCAATACATTCGCTCACATTAACCTCTACATTCTCCTTGAATCCACATGCGCAATCACCCTAGCGCATCCAATTCTTCAGAATTTTTCTTTATTACTGAATCCAAAGAGAAGCTGAGCTTCCAAATCAATGGAAAGCACGGCTCAAGCTGGAGAAGGGACGCAATCATGAGTGAACATATAGAAAACCAGGAAGAAGAAATAGAAGACCAGGATGATCCGCAGGATGGGGACGTATCGCAACATTCGGGAAGCGCAATGGACAGGCGAAGTTTTCTCGCGCGGTCAACATTGGTTGCAGGAGGGGCATTGGCGCTTCCTTTGATTTTGACATCCAATGGAAAAACGGCCGCGGCTGAGAGCGCCTCAAAAGGCGAAAAGGACGAAACCACATTGCCCGACTTTCGTTTCCCTCTGATAAAACAGCCTGCGCGGGAAATGCCGGGGGGCTCTGCGCGAGAGGCTTCGGCAAGGGAATTTCCGGTATCAAAATCCATCGCAGGTGTGCTCATGACACTAAAGCCCGGCGGCCTCAGAGAACTTCATTGGCACGCCAATGCGGCTGAATGGGCCTATGTGATCGATGGCGCCGTGCGGGTGACTGTCGTGGATCCGGAAGGCCGAATAGAGGTGGCGGATTTTGCCCCTGGAGATGTATGGTATTTTCCGAGGGGACATGCCCACTCAATTCAAGGGCTTGGCCCTGGAAACCGTGAGTCCAAGTTCCTGCTCGTATTCGACAACGGCTATTTCTCGGAGTTTGCGACGTTCAGTTTTACGGACTGGCTGGCTCACACCCCGAAGGAAATTGTGGCCAAAAATCTGAATCTTCGTCCTTCGGACCTAAAGGACTTGCCTGACAAGGAGGTTTACATAGCGCTGGGTCCTGTGCCGCCGCCTTTGCCGGTGACTCCCATCTCAGGACAGGGCACAACGCTTGTTTCGCCGCTGTCGCACAAATATTCGCTCGCTTCGCAGAAGCCGTTCAAGCGAGACTCCAGCGGAGAGGTCCGGCTGGTTTCGGCCAAAGAGTTTCCCATTTCAACGACCATGACGGGAGGGCTAATCAATCTTGCGCCTGGTGGGCTGCGAGAACTTCACTGGCACCCAAACGCGGATGAATGGCAATACATTCTTTCAGGCAAGATCCGCCTTACCGTGTTCGCGTCTCACGGGCTGGCGAAGGTCGTGGAACTCGACGCTGGTGATGTCGGCTTTGCTCCGATGGGGTACGGCCATGCTCTGGAAAACATTGGCAGCGGACCCGCAGAGATGCTCATTGTTTTCAACAGTGGCGAGTACCAGGAAATTAGCCTCAGCACAGTTCTTTCCGTCCATCCTGCTTATCTTCTGGAGACCAACTTCCATTTGCCGAAGGGAGTTGTCGATAGGCTGCCCAAAAAACAGGAATTCATGATGGGCGGTCAGGAACGGAGGAAATAACGCGAATTGGAAAAAAATGGCAAATAGAGCCCTGTCTTGTCAGGAGACGACCTCCTGGTTTGGCCCAAGTCTTAACCTACACTAACTTAGATCCTGGATCGGTTTTGGGGGGCAGGGCGCCTCGGCTTTTTGCTTCGATTACTCCGTTTCCCTGATGCACACGCCTTTGCGCCCGATGGGGCCTGCCCGAGAGAAAGTCCGTCGTATTGACTTTTTGCAAATCGATGCGTCTAATAATCTCTACAGCCTTTACTCGGGAATTGAAGGAGCGAATCAATGGCGGCGAAAACAAATCGCAGGGAATTCATGAAGACGGGATTGATCACAACGGCAGCAGTGTTCGCCTCGGGACCCGCCGCTCTATTCGGGGCCGGCACATCTCTACGCCCAGGCAACAACTCAAAATGCGCCGGACGTTGTGATTTCTCATGGCCGTAACCCCGCGACCATGACCCGTGCCGCGGTGGATGCCCTTGGGGGAATGAAGCGGTTCGTGAAACCTGGCGCCAAAGTGGTGATTAAACCGAACATGAGCTTTGCAACCGGACCGCAGGTCGGTTCCACTACTCACCCGGCGGTGGTGAGCGAGGTTGCGAAGATGTGCGTGGAGGCCGGCGCTTCCAGGATTTCAATCCTGGATAATGTGTTGCAGCACCCGCAGGATTGCCTGTCTTACTCAAAAATCCCCGAACAGTGTCAGAGCATTCCTAACACTAGCGTCCAGCGTGATCAAGGAGCAACGGCTGTTCAGAGAGGTCAAGGTTGATAGAGGCGTCCTCATCAAGTCCATGGGAGTGGCTTCGGAAGTCTTGGATGCGGACGTGCTGATTGCCGTTCCTGTGGGGAAGACCCATTTGGGCGCAGGCGTGAGCCTTTCCATGAAAGGAATGATGGGGCTGGTCTTTGACAATGACAGAAGGACATTCCATACCAAGGGCCTACACGAGTCCATCGTGGATATGGTCACTGTTTCTGAAGCCTCATCTGGTGGTCATAGACGGCACTCGGATTTTGGCTTCGGGCGGCCCAACCGGTCCGGGCGAAACTCTCCCGCTCAACGTCATCATAGCGTCAACAGACATGGTATCGGCGGATGCGCAGATGGTAACTTTGGGAACTTGGTACGGAAAAAAACTTCAGCCCCGTCAGGTGAAGTACATCAACCTTGCCGCAGAGCGCGGATTGGGCCGCATGGATCTGGATAAGTTGAACGTAAGGAATATCACCGTTTCATGAGTTTTCAGAAATGGTGGGAGTGGTGACGAGTATGCGGAAGTCTTTCAGACACGACCCGATGTCGAATGAAGCTGAAAAGAGGATTTGCCATGCGAACGCAAGAGCTTGCTTCTGAGCGATCTACAAAAACAACGCTCCTTGTAATAGTGACTCTGTTTTTGACCGCCTTTGCGGGTCTTGCCGCCGCGCAGGACAAGGATGAGATATTCATATACGCCGCGGTAGAGGGTGACCTGAAAAAGGTGGAAGCCTTCCTGAATGAAGGCGCCAATGTAAATGCAAAGGGAAAGGAGAGCAACCGGACTGCCTTGATGTGGGCTTCCTTGAGAGGTCATCTCGACGTTGTGAGGTTGCTCCTGGAAAAAGGCGCCGATGTCAATGCACGGGACGACAACGGCGAGACAGCCTTGCTCTCGGCTTCCGGGAAGGGAGGCATCGACGTTGTGAGGTTGCTCTTGGAAAAGGGCGCTGATGTCAATGCACGGGACAAGAACGGCCGCAGCGCCTTGATGACCCCTTCGTGGCTTGGCCAGGCGGACGTCGTGAAACTACTTCTGGAGAAAGGAATCGATGTCAACGCCGCGGACAAAAACGGCCGGACTGCTTTGATGTGGGCTTCAGAGCAGGGCCACACGGAAGTTGCGGAGCTGCTGAGAAACTACGGCGCCACGAAATAAAACGCATCGAGCGACGCACATGATTCAAATCATGGTCGGATTCATAAGACGTCGGTCCTCAGTCACACCCCAGCCAAACTTCATCGAGGCCATCTCTGCCGCTCGCTCATCGTAACATAGGGACTTCTAACATTCTTTTTCTTTTATCTCCGTGGCCAACGATACCGTCCGGAATGAGGGGATAAACAGTATTGCAGGGCCAGGCGGGCCGGAGAATTCTCGGGCGGCCCTTTTCGACCGGTTTTACGCAATTCACATAGTCACAGGGAGCGAACCAGCGGTTTTCTCACCAGCAGGCCCAATGGTCACGAAGGAAGGACTTGACATCTGTAGTTGACCGGTCTACTATTCACAAAAATAACCCAATGGAAAAAGAAACTACCAAAAGAAAAATCCTTGATCACGGCGCACAAATCGTGCACCGCAAAGGGTTCCACAATACGGGCATTCAGGAGATCTTGGAGAGCGCAGGAGTGCCGAAGGGATCTTTCTATTTCTATTTCAAGAGTAAAGAAGAGTTCGGGCTGGCGCTGGTAGACTACTATTTCGACCGCTTTGCCCTCAACATTGAAGCGTGCTTGAAAGGCGCCGGCCTTTCACCCCTGGGACGGCTCCAAAGATTCTTCGAAGGCTTTCGAGGCGTCTGCGAGGACCAGGGCTGCAAAGGGGGGTGTCCCATAGGCAATCTGACGCAAGAAATGGGCGGTCTCAGTGACGCGTTTCAATGCAAACTTAGAGAGATATTCAGCAGGATGAAGGCCGGAATCGCCAAATGCCTGGAAGCGGCGCGAGGAGAAGGGGAGATCGAGCCCAGCCCTGGAGGTTGATGAGACCGCGGATTTTATTCTCAATAGCTGGGAGGGCGCTCTTCTGCGCATGAAGGCGGAAGGAAACATCCAGCCTTTGATTCTCTTCGAGAAGATGATCTTCGATCGAATACTGAAACGATAATTCATTTGTCGGTCAAATAGACCGGTCAACACCCAAGGCGCTCTTAGACCTTGGCGTCAGAGACGTCGGTCTCTCTACATTAAAACTAGGAGAAGATACTATGGCGCTTATTAAGACGATCCCTCCCGAGAAGGCTGAAGGAAAGCTCGCGGAACTGTATGCCGAGACCGAACAAATGTTCGGCATCGTTCCCAACAATGTACAACTGCTGGGGGTGAGTCCGGCGATTCTTGAGAATCAGTTGGAGTTTGCCGGATATTTCATGGCGCACCCTACTTTGAGCGTTCCGTTTCTGGCTATGATACGCATGCTCGTTTCAAGAGCGTGCAAGTCCCCCTACTGCCAGAACCTGAATGCGGGGCTGCTCATGAAGGCAGGATTCGCAAAGGAAAAGATTGAGGCGATGCAGGCCGATCCTTCGCAGGCGCCACTGAATGAAAAGGAAAAGGCGCTTCTGCTGTTTGTCTTAAAGGCATCGGACAACCCCCACGCGGTCTCGGCTGCGGATGTGGACAACCTTCGATCTCTCGGATGGCGCGACATCGATATTTTTGACGCAGTCGCCCATGCAGGTCGAATGGTGGGGACCAACATCATTTTCGACACATTCAAAATCGACAGGGATTGACGGACACCCAAGTTGAACGATTTTCGGGAAAAGACATCTGGATGACCCATTCCAAGCAACGGAGTTATTACCAGTTCGTGTCCTCCCAGGAACACTGTAAGAGATTGGCGTCACATAGCGACAATCTGGCTTCACCCTATGGTGTCACGAGAAAAATTGAGATCATTAACGTTATGGCGGAGGACGAACCCGAGCGATTCAATCATGATGAGCCAGCTTTCATGGTCGGGTCACCTTGGCCGCATGCCAGATCCCGAACGAACCAAAAACCGGGAATCCTCACGGATAAGGCTAGGGATCTGTGTTTTCAGCGATGCTGTCTCCGCGAATTTGTACCGACAAGCGCGCATCGCGGGTTCTGGAAGGCAAGCCCAGCCATTATTTTAGACACTCACTCAGATCTGCCGGCAATCAGGAGGAACGAATGAAACTTGAGGATCATCCCACAGTAAAATGGTACCGCGAAAAAGGACAAACCAGCCAAGAGGGTGACGGGTCACGGAACCTTGCACATCAAAGCCTCAGAATTCTCTGTATGGAGGCCGGGGCAGACGATGCCGGGTTTGTGGATATTGACCGCCCTGCGATCGCCGATCAACGAGAAGAACTTCTCGATGTGCTTCCGGGAGCCAAGACGCTGGTCTACCTGGTCTACCGCGTCAACCGGGAGCATCTGAGGACTCCTGCTCATTCCATAACCAATCTGGAATTCCAGCAAGTCTGGAAAGACGCCAACCGCAAGACCCGCGAGGTTGCGGCCCGATTGCAGAGACTCAAGTTTCGGGCGCTCAACATTCCCGTGGGGTTCCCCATGGAGATGGATCGCTGGCCTGAAAGACCGTGGCTCACCGTGGATAAGACAAACGCCGTGGAAGCTGGCCTCGGGCGGATGGGTTGGAACCGGCTCGTGTTGCATCCCAAGTTCGGTTCCGGCGTGATCTTGGGCACGGTGGTCACTGACGCTGAGCTTACTTCATACGATGCGCCGCTGGATCATAATCCCTGCATAGAATGCAAATTGTGCGTCTCGGTCTGTCCTGTAGGGGCTGTGGGCGCGGACGGACACTTCGATTTTGTGTCTTGCTACGCGCACAATTACAGGGAGCGTATAGGCGGCTTTGCCGACTGGGTGGAAAGAATAGTCGCCAGCCGCACCGTGACAGAATATCGGAAAAAAGTAAGTGATTCCGAAACGGTGTCCATGTGGCAGAATCTTTCAGTGGGGAGTCAGACCAGGTGCGACAGATGCATGGCAGTTTGCCCTGCGGGAGAAGAGGTCATAGGGGATTACCTGGAGGATCGAAAGGGATACATTGATGGCTTGGTAACCAAAATGCGCAAGAAAGTGGAGACGGTGTATGTGGTTCCAGGATCTGATGCGGAGGCTCACGTGAGAGCCCATTTTCCGCACAAGGCGATCAAGCGAGTTTCAAACGCGATGCGCCCCAATTCTGCTGCAATGTTCCTGAAGAGCCTTCAGATTGCGTTTCAGCGGGGCCAGGCTGAGGGGCTCAATGCCACTTTTCATTTTACATTTTACGGCGATGAGAGCTGCGACGGAAGCGTAATAATTAGAGATAAGACCGTGACCGTCCAGGATGGTCTCATGGGTAACTGCCGACCTCCACGTCACTGCGGATAGTCGGACCTGGGTCAAGTTCCTGGCAAAGGAGGTCGGGTTGCCCTGGGCCCTGATTTCCCGAAGGATAAGGATCAAGGGATCGCCCAAGCTCATGAAGGCATTCGCTAAATGTTTTCCTGCCTAGCAAGTAGACGGCTTTAGGAACCATTCTGTCGTGGAAACGAAAGAAGTTCGCCGGGCCGTGAAAAGCCCGGTCTGATTGGGCCATCGCCCCACCGAGCCACGTTTCTGGGGACAAAAGAGTTCTGTTGTCTGATTTCTGCAGACCGCCCTGGTTAATGGGGCGAGAGCCAATAAAGCGAAATAGCGTTTCAATTGAAGCGTAATATGATAAATATCCGGTCATCCAAGGCCTTACGGAAGCAATAGGAGGATGTGATGAAGGAGATAGGAACCGGACCCCATCATCGAGTTGAGGTAGATGCGGCGAAGAACCGTATCTACCTTACGTTCTTCGGCGACGCTTTGACTGACGCCGCTGCCGCCGGACTGCGGGACTCGCTCCAAGCAGCGATCACCCTTATGAAGCCGGGATTCACGGCCTTGGGCGACTTCACTGAAATGAACTTGATGGGGTTGCCGGACGTAGCCCGAGAGCTTCAGACGACTCTCTCAAAGTGCAGGCGTGAAGAAAGCTGCATCGGTTTGGAGCCATGAGAGTTTTGCAAAAATGCTCATTGATTCATCGGCTCAAAAAGTAAAGGACGGCGAGTACAGCGCCAAGAGAAAAGTGTTCAAGAATAGGGCAGAAGCCGAAGCGTGGCTTGACGAGTGACCGTGACGGTTTGAGGCGCCGCAGCTCCTCCAGCGCATTCAAATCCGCCGGCTACAAATAGGTACGGAGTCCACGGAATTCGGCGGGGGCGCTATTTGAGTTTTAAAGTCTTATCGTATTAGCTTTCGGGGGGAATTCTATGACACAAGCTCCAGTAACAGAAGAAGAGGCGAAGAAGATAATTCTGGAATGGGCTCGGCTGCACGATCTTCAAGCGGGGCTCTCAGCGTTTCTTCCCATCATTGCCGAGCAAGGTTTCTATATGCAATTCGGAACAAAGCGATGGGAGGGGTATGCGGATTTCGAAGATCATCAGATTACGAAACGCAAGTTTTTTGACGAGGTACACGACTATTTCGATATTCGGGTGGACGTGGGGCCGGAGAAAACAACCGCCAAGACAAAAATGAACTGGACGTACCGTTACCGACCTGAACGGAGTCCCAGGAGTAAACTTATCAAGGCTTATCTAGAGCATACTTGGGAATTTCGCCGTTGCCCAAAAACCGGCCGCCCATTTATGCAAGGGCACGTGGTTGACCTTTTTGAATATGAGAAAGGGTTCCGGCCGGATGAGGACCAAGAATACGATCCGCATCTGGACACCAAATGGAAAAGCAGGTAATCAGGTCTCTTGAACCTACCACTATGCTGGCGGCTTCGGATTTCAGTATCCGGCTTCCCTGTTTTTGTAGGACCTGATGTTTATCTTATTAGCAGATCGCGAACCCAATGAAGTACGTTGCCGGGTCAAATCTGCTCTTGACTCACCTTTCAGCGTGCGAGCCTGCGGCCTGAGTCAAGAGCCGACCTGATCCCATCCTACTACTGCCTAAAACGAGCCTTTCACTTGGACAAATTTGGCGATTCTATAGTATCAATGTAGTGGTCCCGGCGAACTCAAACGATCTTCATGAAAATCAAATGTGCCCAGGTTATCCTGGTCAACAGGAATTTGCCGGCGTCTTTGTATTCCGGGACGCTGTATCCAGTTCCTAAGAAACAGGCTGGAACAGTCTTCCATGAAATAAGAATCCAAAGGAGAGTCAGGAGACACCCGCATGAAGCGCCTTATGAATGGTGAGGAACAGATTTTTTCATTGACTGAAGAAACAGATTTGTTCCGACTAAAAATTGATATATCCGAACTCAAAGAGAAGCATGTGGAAGAATTTATGGACAAGACTGTGGAATGGCTCAGTACGAATCCGCAAAAAGGCATTTTGATCGATTTGGAGGGAGTGAAGTCAGTCTGCTCGGATTTCACGGTCGCTCTGACCCGTTACTATGAGAATGTGAAAAGACATGGTCTGTATGTAAGATTCGTGAATGTACATCCTGCTATTCAACCTTATGTAGAAGTCTCCAATATCACTGTAGTGATGACCCGTCCTACAAAGCTGACGATCAGCGCACGTGAGTTAATGGGTGATCTTGAGAATAACCTTTCGGATAACGAGTTGATGGAAAAACACAATCTGTCACCACGAGGATTGAAGAAATTATATAAGAAATTACAGGCCAAGGGACTTGAGTTCCGCGGAAAGCTTGAACGAAGAATCAAAGGACAGCGGGCGGACCTCAGCTTGGTTCTAGAAACTAAAGATGCGAAGGGAGTTACAATTAATGCGTCAGATGTGCTGAAGAGTCTTTCTAATGGAATGACGGACGAGCAGCTTATGTCTCAGTATAAACTCTCTCCTCGCGGCCTACAAAGTCTCTATACGAAACTTACCAAGTCGGGGCTAATTTCCGAGTCTACGCTTAGGCGACGAAAAGCTTCTTCGTAAAACTTCGAGTTTTCGCCGATACATAGATGTAATCTCGCTCCAGGGCGGCAGGCAAAGAGAATCCGGGAAACCGCTTCTCTGGAAGAGAAGGAAATGCGGGGGAACCCGCTTCTTGAAATCCCGCGTTCGGCGGACACAGCGCCCCTTCCGGCAAGAACTTTTATATTTGCCAGCGGTATATCAAAGTGATAATGCTTGCGGGGAGGGCCAATTCATGACAAGAATGGTCCTGGCTATTGTACTTGGAAGGAGGATAAGGGTATGGTTAAGAAATCAACCGTAATTTTTACAATCCTTGCGTTGCTGGCATTTGGAGCTTGCGCCTGCTGGGGCTATACGGTCAGCCAGTGGCCGGTGCCCGGTATACCGAACACCGTTTTCGGTCCTGGCGCCGGTTTCGGTCCTGGTCCCCTCGTGCCTGGCCAGTATCAAACAAATCCATATCAGACTCCCATGTACAACTACGGAACCTGGGGGAATTTCAACCCATACACTGGGGGCGTCGGTAATCGTATGCCGCGGGGCTACTGATTTTGTGAAAAGAAACTAGCCACCACAAGCAACCGTCGCACAGATTGGCCCAGGATTGCGCTCTAGCGCCAGTTTATTTCGTGGGAAAGAAGTCTGAGTCTCGGGCATGGGGTCACCCATTAAGAGGCCCCCTCTGTCAAGGAAAACGCTTCTCCTGGCGAGGAAACAGCTATTGTTGCCCTGCCGAGGCACGGTCGTGTTGCGTGCATTCTTCGCCTTTGCCGGTATGTTTCCCAGGTGGTGTCGGCGGATCTGTCATTCCGACGGTACTCGCAACATTCTGTGATCTACCTCCAACCATCTAAAAGTTCTTGCCGGAAGGGGCGCCGGGGAATCCGGCTTCTTTCAAGAAGCGGGTTCCCCCGCATTCTCTCTTTTCCCGCTGTTCCCAGTCTCTTCCCTTTCCCGCGATTCTCGGTGGCCTTCTCCCTTGACACATTCTCTTTGCGCATTATTTTACCATTAGGTTAATTAACCGGATGGTTTAACACAACATGGCGCAGGATAAACTCAGCATCACATTCGCGGCCCTCGCGGACCCCACCCGCCGCGCGATCCTCGCTCGTCTGACAATGGGTGAGGCAACGGTAACCGAGCTGGCCAAGCCGTTCAAGATGAGCCTGCCGGCTATCTCCAAGCATCTGCAGGTGCTGGAGCGTGCCGGTCTGATCGAGCGCGGCCGCGATAAGCAGTGGCGGCCCCGCCGCCTTCAGGCCGGTCCGCTCAAGGAGGTCGTCCAGTGGCTCGAACAATATCGCAGCTTCTGGGGCGCCAGTTTTGATCGATTGGGCGATTACGTAGTCGAACTCCAAGAAAAGGAGAAGCAAAATGGCCACAACAAATAGTTCAATTGCGAAGACAGAGGAGCCGGTCCTCGAGATAACACGCATCCTCGATGCCCCGCGGAGCCTCGTGTTCAAGGTCTGGACCACGCCCGAGCACTGGGCGCGCTGGTTGGGCCCGCGCGGTTTCACAACGCCCTCTTGCGAGATGGACTTCCGGCCGGGTGGCGCATATCGCGCCTGCATACGATCGCCCGAAGGCACAGACTATTGGATGCGAGGCGTTTATCGGGAGATCGTCGAACCTGACCGCATCGTCTTCACCTTTGCCTGGGAGGACGAAAAGGGCGAACCCGGCCACGAAACCCTGGTCACTGTGACGTTCGCCGAGCACAGGGGCAAGACCAAGCTCACATTCCACCAAGCTGTCTTCGAGTCGATCGCCGATCGCGATTCACATCACGAGGGCTGGAGCGAATCCCTGGACCGCATGGAGGCGTACCTGGCCACAATAGAATGACAAGGCCGGCTGAAGCAGGGCAGGGCACGTGCCCCGCATCGAGGGAGGAGATAGTCATGCAAAAAATCACACCACATCTATGGTTTGACAAAGAAGCTAAAGAGGCGGCCGAATTCTACACTTCCGTTTTCCCCGAATCAAAGATCAAAAACATAACGACGCTCCATGATACTCCTTCCGGCACGGTGGATGTCGTAACCATCGAGCTTTTGGGGCAGGAATTCATGATGATCTCCGCGGGCCCTCTCTTCAAGTTTAACGAAGCGATTTCGTTCATTGTCTACTGCGATACCCAGGAAGAAATAGACTATTACTGGGAGAAGCTCTCCGCAGCGCCGGAAGCGGAACAGTGCGGCTGGCTCAAGGACAAGTACGGCCTTTCCTGGCAGATTGTTCCCACCGCTATGGGCGATATGATGAAGGACAAGGATGAGAAGAAGCTCGCGCGGGTGACCGAAGCGTTTCTCAAAATGAAGAAATTCGACATTAGCGCCCTCAAGCGGGCATATGAGGGAAACGAATAAAGAGACTCCAAATTATTAAAATCAAGGAGAAAAATTATGAGCAAGAAAATGAATCCGGTCGTGCATTTTGAAATGCCGTACGAAGACCCGGAACGAGTCGTGAAGTTTTATACACAGGCCTTTGGATGGCAGATGAATAACCTGGGCAAAGATATGGGCGACTATGTTCTTGCGGGTACGACAGAAACTGACGAGAACAGAATGGTAAAAACACCCGGGACCATCAATGGCGGTTTCTTTCCCAAAAACCCGGATTGGCCCGCTCAATATCCGTCCGTGGTCATTGCGGTGGATGATATCAAGGATGCGTTGAAGAAAGTAGCTGAAGCAGGCGGTAAAGCGCTAGGCGAGCCGATGGAGATACCCGGCGTCGGCCTTTATGTCTCGTTTATTGATACTGAAGGCAATCGGGTAAGCATGCTCCAGCCCGAACAGAGGGCGCTGAGAAGTTGCGGGAGCCCGCGGGAGGAGAAGGGGAAGGGAAAAATGCGGGGGGACCCGCTTTTGGGAGGTGCAAGAAGATCCGGGAAACCCTTTTTTGTGTAAAAAAGTGTTTCCCGGCCTCCTTCCCCAAAAACTCTAAATGTTTGGGGGTGGATCAGTAGAATATTGCTGCCACCGTGACATAGGGCATTGTCCCTTCTTGGTCTCAACATGCATGTTGGCCTCACGCCGAGTGGCCGGCACCCCTTCCGGCAAAAACTCTAATATTGGAGGTGGATCACAGACTATTGCGAGTACCGTAACGTAGAGCAGAAAATGTTTATTGTCGTAAGGACGCTTGTACTCAAGAAATCACTTCATTCTTTCGCTCCGGTGGCCGACTTAGGGACCAGCCTGAAGACACGCAAGTAGGGAGGAAGGTTAAGATGAGAAAACTTCAGATAACTGTCGTAATTGTAGGTCTGTTACTTTCGCTTACAGCGAGCGCTGAAGATAAGCAGACTCCCAACGTGATGAATAAAATCGAGCCGTTACCGCGAGATCTGGAAATTCAACTGGCGCTTAGCGCTCTACCGCCGCATCTCAGAGATAATGCAACAGTCTATGTTTTAAACCCTGATAAGGGCTTCGAAGTTGCCCGCAAGGGCACCAATGGATTCCACGCCTTTGTTGCTCGAACCGGCGATGATACGTTCAGAGGCTCCTGGCCCTTTACGAAATATAGAGATGATATTCTCTACCCCATTTCCTTTGACCAAGCGGGCGCCAAGGCGCAGATGCGAATCTTCTTTGACGCAGCGGAGATGCAGGCTAAGGGTACTCCTCCCGGCGAACTAAAGAAGATCATGAGAGACCGTCTCAAAACAGGATACTATAAAGCGCCGGAACGAGCCGGTATCTCATACATGCTGTCTCCGGTGCTGAGGACCTACTTTAACCCGGAAGAAAACGATAGTGTAGTCACCATGAACTATCCACACGTCATGTACTATGCGCCAAATGTGTCCAATGAAGACATCGGAGGCGGGAAACTCGGTGGCATGTATCCTTTTGTTATAATGCCCGGTCCCCATGGATACATGATCCACCCTATCGACCTGACAGAAAGGGCGGCAATTAACAAAGAGTACGAAGAGATGCTTGTAAAGCTCTGCAAAATCAAGGAATCGTGGTGTCTGCCGAAAGAGAAAGGTCAATATTGATGCAATCAATGAAATGCTTGGGCGCCTGCGACCGTTTGCTTCCGCAAGATTGACGGCAAATGGTTGATCACGCACGAAGCATTTCTCGGTCCCCTTCTACATGGCGGCTGACAGAACTGCGCGGTTGGTCTCAAGCCTTTCTTTTGAAACCTGCTACTGATTCCTGGTAATATCGAATCTTGAGCTGCACGTTACCGGAGGTAATTCGCCATCAGGATACTATTCTCGGAAGGTTCGAGCCTCACCGCGCGTGAGTTTCTGAGCGTGCTGGGGCCGCGAGGTCACTGGATCGAAATCGTCGATGCCAATCCGGCATGTATCTGCCGGTTCAGCCGGTGGACAAGGCGGGTTCATCGTTGCCCTGCGCCGGGTATCGACCCGGTGGGTTATCTGAAAGCGGTTAATGGGCTGCTTGCCGAATGGGTCGTTCGACGTTCTCCTGCCAACTCACGAACAGGCGTGGCTCTTCGCTGTCGCAGAGCGGGAGCTACATCCGAACGCTCGGATTGCAGTCTCTTCAGCGGAAGCGTTCTCACGAGTGCAGAGCAAGATTGAGTTCGCTCGACTATTGGACGAGTTGTCCCTCCCACAGCCCAAATGGGGGCTCGTGGACTCTCTGGACGAGCTTGCCGAATGGGAACCGCCTTTCTACCTCAAAGCTCCATTCAGCACCGCTGGAACCGGTGTCCGTTGTGTGACTAAAGCAGGTCGATTCTGAAGGAAGCCTTCCGGTCACTTCGTCTTGCGTCCAATTATGGCGGGCCTCTCATGGCGCAAGCCGCTGCCGATGGGGAGTATGCTCAGGTCCAGGGCTTGTTCGACCACGGCCGCCTAGTGGCGGCTCATACGAGCGCCGAAACCGCGGTTGGAATCGGGCCGAGCGCCGCGGGACGAGTCAGTGTGGATCATCCCTTCGCTCGAAGAGACATCGCCAAACTCGGCGCATATCTGAACTGGCACGGCGGCCTGACGCTTGATTATTTGTTTCGCGGAAGTGATCGAGTCTACATCGAATGCAACCCGCGCACGGTCGAGCCGGCCAACGCCGCTGCAAGCGGAGTCGATCTGCCGGGGCTGCAACTGGCCCTTTCGCTGGGAGAACACCCGGACGAGGCGCAGATCGGACAGTCCGGCGTGCGCACTCACAGCTCACTCGGGATTCTGCTCGGGACAGCGGCCTATGTTGGAACTCGCAGAGCGGTGTCTGGCTGAGGCTTTTCGGCTTTTGCTCGGTCAAAGTCCAAACAAACAGAGCCGTGAAGTTCTCACGCCCGTATTCCACGATCTTCCAAGCGCTATTCCGCTCTTAATTGTGGCAGGAAGCCTTCTGCTCTCCCCTCGGTCCGCCGAGCGGATCAGCAGCGCCAGTATAAGCAAGTATTCGGTTTCGGATGAAGCGATTCAGCATTTGTCTGCGGCATTGCGACGAGCGAAAACGAGCAAAGCTACACCGGATGAACATAACGACGGGTATGACTGCTTCAGGCAGCTAATTCAGGCACTTTATGACGAAGGGTTCGAAGAAGCGGCAGGGCGTCTTGACGACCTCTTAAATCATACAGCCTGGACGACAGGTAGTGAACTTATCGGTGAACTTGGCCTCGCTATTCGAGATTTCGAACGTACCAAACCAGCGATGACATCATCGCTTCGTGAGTCGCTCAAAGAGTGCAAGACCGCGGTTCGTAGTGTGTGGCCACGCGTTTGATAAGAGGTAGACATCCAAAATGACGCGAACGGACGGCGCTCCGAGCCGTCGTGAATCACCGCATTGGGGATTAGCGAAGTTGCTCAGGCAAATTAGCCATATTGGCCGCGCTGGGCGGCTTTCAGCGGATCTCGTCGACAGCTTGGCAGGCAAGGGCGGCTACACGGGAAAGTCAAGTAGACAGACGAAACTTAGTTCCCTGAGAGTTCCGGGGAGACTGGCGCCGTGCGACAAATAAGGAACCGGACGACCTGCAGGCCCTTTCGTCGTCTCGCTGGTTTCTGGGGCTTTCCGATCAAGTGTCAGGCTATACCCCCTGATCGGCTGGGCCGTGGTGCGCCGGTGGGTGTTTCCCGAAGATGGCGCGGTAGATGCGGTCAGGGGCCAGGGGAAGATCACGAAAGCGGATGCCGGTGGCATCGGCCAGAGCGTTAGCCAGCGCTGGGGCCACCGGGTTGATCGGCGCTTCGCTCATACTCTTGGCGCCCAGGGGGCCATAGATATCCTTTGTCCGGGCAAAATAGACCTCGCTTCGTGGGATGTCGGCATAGGCCGGGATGCGGTAGTGGCGGAATACCGGGTTGACGACCCGTCCCTCCTGGTCGAAAACCATCTTTTCGTAAAGGGCCCATCCCAATCCTTGGGCAATACCACCTTCGACTTGCCCCCGGAGCTGCCGCGGATTGATCTCGACCCCAGCGTCGGCTGCGTGAACGCTCTGGAGGATCTTGATTTCCCCTGTAACGCGATGGACCGCGATCCGGAAACCGTGAACGTTAAAAGCCACAGTGCGCGGCGTTCCATAGGCCTTGCGTACGACTTGCAGAAGCTGTCCCGTCTGCCAGGCCGCGTTGTGAAGATCAACCAGCCCGATACGGACGCCATCGCAAACCACAGCGTCCGATTCCAGCCGGCATTTGTCGCGGGTGGCACCGCAATGCCGGGCAGCGAAATCCAGGATCTGCTCCCGCAGGGCTTCGGCCGCCTGATGCACAGCCTTTCCCGCCACGGTCGTTCCGGCGCTGCCGAACGGCCCGGTATCATAGCCCGTGCGATCGGTGTCAGCCTGGATTGAAAACACGCTCTCCGGGGAGGCGCCGAGAATCGTGGCGATAATCTGATGGCGGACCGTGGTTGAACCGTTGCCGAATTCCGGCGACCCGATGGTCAGGTGGTACTTGCCATCGGCCTCCAGGCTGAGACCCGCCTCGGAACGATGCTCGAGGGGCGGCGTACAGGCAATCATTGCCAGAGCGACACCCTTCCCCACCAGCCATTCGTCTCCCTCGGGGCAGGCAAGTCCATTGCCTCGGGCGAGAGCGTCGCGCACCAGATCGAGGCACTGGTCCAGTCCATAGCTTCCGTAGTCCAAGTCGTGCGGCTCCAAACTCATGGACGTTATCGGATCGCCGGGGCGTATGACATTACGATGTCGGAACTCGATGGGGTCCATGTTCAAGCCTCGGGCGAGTTCGTCCATCGCCGACTCGATCGCAAAAATGGTCTGCGACAGCCCGTAGCCGCGAAATGCTCCGGCAGGGACTGTATTCGTGTAAACCGCGTAGGCGTCGATCTTCTTGTTCGGGCAATGATAGACAGCAACCGATTCGCCCGTGGAATGGAAGAGTACCCGAACCGCCATGCGTGCCGTAGGCGCCTGTGTTGGAAACGATTCGTAACTGGAGAGCGGTCAGCGTGCCGTCGCGTTTTGCCCCGGCCTTCACGTGGATCTTCATCGGATGCCGCGTCGTGGCGCCGAAGAATTGCTCCTCCCGAGTATACTCCAACTGGACCGGCCTGCCTGTCTTGATCGTGGCGAGGGCGCAAATATCCTCCGTCACCATTTCCTGCTTCGCTCCGAATCCGCCGCCGACGCGCTCGGTGAACACACGCACGCTGTTCGGATAGAGGCCGAAGAGATAGCACAGCTTTGCCTTGGTAAGGAACGGGGTCTGCGTGCTGGTCCGGACGTTTAGACGCTGGTCTTCGTCGATCCATGAGATGCTGCAATGCGTCTCGAGATGAGCATGCTGGGCGCGGGGCGTCGAATAGGTCGCTTCGTGGATGACATCCGCCTGCGCGAAAGCGACATCAACGTCACCAACGCCGCCGTGGAGTTCGAGCAAGATGTTTCGGCCCGGACGCTGGATACGGGACTCCGCGCCCTTGTCGTGGAGAACCGGCGCGCCGACGTGCATCGCTTCCTCGGGATCGAAAACAGCCGGCAGCAATTGATAGTCCACCTCCAGGCGGCGGCATCCCTCTTCGGCAGCTCCCACGCTGTCCGCCACCACTGCCGCGACGCTCTGACCCACGTGACGGACCACGTTGTCCAGAATGTAAGTGTCGTTGGGATCGGAGTGATAATCGTCGTGATTGGCCCTGGTAAACAGCCGCCGCGGGACATCCTCCCACGTGAAGACCGCATGGACGCCTGGAACCGCCAGGCAGCGGTCCTTGCTAATGGACAGGATCCGTGCGTGCGCGTGAGGCGACCGGAGCAGTTTCAGGTGAAGCATGCCGTCCATGTGCATGTCGAGGGTATACCGCGCCTTTCCCGTGACTATTGCTGCGGATGCCGGAGCAGCGACGCTGCTGCCGAAGGCTTCTCCCGGTTGCGGTTCCTCAATCGCCTTGATTCCGCGGATTGCATCCTCGATCGAGTGATATCCGGTGCAGCGACAGAGATTGCCCTTGAGCATGCGAGGCAGGTCCTTGCGGTCTTCCTCGTTGAGGGTGGCCGCGGTCATGGTCAGCCCGGCTGTACAGAAACCGCACTGGAAACCCTGCGCGTCGATAAACGCCTGCTGCATGGGATGCAGTTCCTGATTGGAGGCCAATCCCTCGATCGTTGTCACCTGTCGGCCCTCCGCGCGAAAGGCGGGCACCAGGCAACTGTGGACGGGAACACCATCGAGCCAGACTGTGCATGCTCCGCAATCGCCCGCATCGCATCCCTTCTTGACTCCCAGCCACCCCAGGTCCCGCAGGAAGGTGCGTAGGCACTGCCCGGGCCGTGGTTCGGTGGAGAACGTTTTGCCATTCACGTGATACGTCATGAGCCACCTCCGGCCGAGAGTTCACTACGGATTTCTTCGGCGAAATAGAAGGTCATAGTGTTTGCGGTATTCGGGAGTCCCGTGAACGTCATCCAGGTACAAAGCATCCGGAATCGATTCGCGAAGCTTGCTTCGAAGTTGATCGGCAGCGGGGATCTGGGGAAACTCGATCTGAACTGGTCGCACTGTGGCGGCGGTGACGGTTAGCGTAAAACTCCCTTCACGCGGGCATAAGACGCCGGTCAGCAACACCGAGGACCGGCCCAGGTGCGTCAGCGACATTCGGCGAAAGCTGGTTCGCTTCTGAAGGGCAGATGCCGGCAAGCTCGATGCTGCGGAGCAAATCTCCCGGTCCTAGGACGTTCTGCTGAACGCCTGTGACGAAATCCGCGACCCGCACGAGCCGTTCGCCCCCGTCGTGCGGCCAGATCGTGCAAACGCCTTCGAGAGCAGCAGTCAGGGAGATCAAGGCGCCGGCCGGCAGGGACATGCAGATGTTGCCGCCCACGGTGGCGGTGTTCCAGATCTTGAACGATGCCAGCAGCGACCTGCAGCACTCCCGGATCAGGGGCGCCGCTCGCCACTCCTTGGGCGCCTCGAAGCCATAGAGCTGGCTGATCTTGCACGTCGCGGCAACCGTGAGACCTGTCTCGTTGACTTGCAGCGGCTCCCAGCGAAGCCCTTCCAGATCGATGAGCCGGCGCACTTTAGGCTGCGGTTCTGAAAAAAGCCAGGTTCCGCCGGCCAGCCAAGCATCTGAGTCGTACCAATCGGGGATCTCATCCCTGGTCGAGGGACGAGCTACTTCAGAAACCGTGTTGAGATCCATGTTATACCGCCTTTCGCTTGCAACTGTCGCTCCGCGGCTAATTCGGAATAGCCGACGCCGATCAACAGCGCATCATTATATATTGCTTCACTGATACCCCGTCTAGCCCGTCACCTGGCGGAACAGGAGAGCCAAGCCCACCAAGAGGACAAGGATCAGGAGAGTTCCCCCGACCGAGAAGGCCCTTTGTTTGTCAGAATTTGCCTTGAGCCAGGGGGCGAGCAGTATATTCAGCAGAGGCACCACAGCCCACTGAAGAATGGGCACGCTGAGGGCGTTCCCGATCAGCATGGCCAAAGCTAGTCCCAGGGGCGCTGTGTACGGCCCTGGAAAGAGCGTGAGCAGCATGACGGTGGGATACAGAGCGAGAAGCACCACCACGGCCATCTTCCAAGAGGGCGTAGGCGTCCCATCCGGGCCGTGAGCGAGGTTCGCGAACCAGGGGCCGAAGCCGCCCGGTAGCGCTTTCAGCTCGAAGTCGCCGACCTGCGCCTGCAGTTTCTCCACCCACTGCGCCCGAACGGGCGAACTCAGCCACTCCTGCAGCGACTTTTCATCGTCGAAGCGGATCACCACCACCCACTCGTCCCGCTGGTCGTCAGCCGGGGGGTAGACGTCGGTGCCGCGATAGCCGGCAAAGCCCTCGGCGACCTCAGTGACGCCGCTCTGCCATTCCATGAACCAATCGACGAGGGCAGCAGGGACACGCTGCACCACGACCGCTGAGGCCAGAGAGCTACGCACTTCCATACTTGATTTCTTCACTTGGCTTATCCGATCCCCGGTTGTCCGGCTTAGAGGACCGAACGCTTCGGCTCGGCCCTGGACTTACGCGCTCACAGCCTCAGCACCTCTTCTTGTAGGCGCGCTTTCCCGCGACCCACGTTTCGTCGATGTTGCGGTCGTCGCCCACCGTCATGACCCCGAACAGCAGCTGGGCCGCCTGTTCGACGGTCTCCGGCCCGGCGCCCTCCACGATGAGCGACTGGTGCCAGCTCATCGCAAGCTGACCCGCGTTCAAATCAATGACGACGAAGTCGGCCTCCTTGCCCTTGTCGAAGTTGCCCAGCATGTCGTCGAGGTAGAGGGCATGGGCGCCGCCGAGGGTGGCCAGGTAGAACGCTCGGTAGGGCGATAGTTTGTTGCGCTCAGCCTCGGCCATGTCTTGCTCGCGCGGATTCACGGAACCGTCTAACATGGTGTTGTTGCACATGCCTACCTTGTAGGCCTCCTCGAGCACGCGAACAAGGGTGAACGCGTTGCCGCCGCCCACGTCGCTGCCCACGGTAATGCGGACGGGGTAGTCCGGGTCTGTGGCACGGCCCAGGCGGAAGAGGCCGCTGCCGAGGAACAGGTTGGACAGCGGGCAGAACGCAATCGTAGCGCCCGCCTTCGAGAAGCGGCGCAACTCGTCATTGGAGAGCCAGACCCCGTGGCCCGCAGTGAATTTCGGTCCCAGCAACCCGTGTTTTTCGTGAACCTGCGTGTAGTCGTAGCAATCGGGATAGTATTGGCGCGAAGTGCGAAGCTCAGACGGGTTCTCGGAGATGTGCGTGTTGATCCAGCAGTCGTTATGCTCCTGCTTCAACTGCCTGCTGCGTTCCATCATTTCCGCCGTGCAACCAACCGCGAAGCGCGGGGTGATGGCGTAGAGGTTGCGGCCTTTTCGGTGGTACCGCTCGATCAACCGCTGGGACTCTCGGTAGAAATCATCCGGCGTAATAACGGAGCTGGCGGGAGCGAAACGGTCGCTGCCGGTGAGTCCCGCGATCACGCGCATGTCGCGTCGCGTCGCCTCGTCGAAGAACTCCTCCGTCGAGACCGGGCTGCTGGTGGTGAATGCCAGGCAGGTCGTCGTGCCCCCGGCGAGGAGGGCGTCGAAGAAATACCGGGCAGCGGTGCGCGCGTAGTCGCGGTCCTTGTATTTCTCTTCTTCGGGGAAGATCCAGGTTTGCAGCCAATCCAGCAACTGGGCGCCGTAGGCCCCGAGGACGCGAACCTGCGGAAAGTGGATGTGGCCGTCGATGAACCCCGGGAGGACCAGTCGGTTTTGCAGGTGGGTGACCGGAAGGTTGGGGTGGCGTTGTGACACGTCTGCGAATGTGCCAAAATCCTCTATAATTCCATCCTTGACGACGAGCATCCCATCGCGGACGAAGCGAGCAGCGTCCCACTCATGTCCTATGTTCTTCCACGGGTCGTCGATGAAGTCGAAAAACGTGCCTCGGATCGCGCAGCTAGCACCGGCCATGATAGTTCCTCCTCTGAAAAGATGGTCACGCTGAGAAGCGCTACGTTGTGTGATAGAGGTGGCTCTTGGACGACCAGAAGCTCACCGGGCCGCATTGAGCACCGCGCTCTCGGCCTCTGTGGCCGGCCCAAGATGCGGAAACATATTCAGAATTGATCCTGATCGAAGTCTTTGCGGGGAACAGAGATAGATTGCGACCCCCTCAGTCATTCTCAGCTCAATCCCTCGGAATAATCGAAGAACACTCCATCCGGATCATATTTCTTTCGCAACTCTTGAAGGCGTTTCCACTTACCTTCGGTATACGATGCCTGAACGATGTTTGGATACGTGACTGTATCCGATTCGCCGATGTAATACCCGGCGACAAATGGCTTGAGCAGCTCCAGGCATTTCTTGTGCCATTGCGTATTGGCTTCGTCGTCTTGCGCTTTCTTCCACATCGTCCACGGACCGCCGTAATAACGGGCGCTCATGGAAAATGCAGCATCAGGAAGTGGAGCTGGAATATTGGGGCCGGTAAAAATTGCGAACATGATGAGCGTGGTCGGTGACGGCGCCTTCAAGAAGTGATCCCGTTGCGCATTGAATATATCGGCCAACTTGGAGTTGGAGAATGTCGCTTCAACCTGGTTGCGGAGATCGGCAGGCCACAGGGCCCCGGATGCGTCAAACAAAGCCTCAAAGTTGTAAGGCTTCGCGACCGTCTTGGAGAGACATTTTGAAATGATCGGGCAATCATCCAGAGGCTTGAGCGATGACTTAGCCTCTTCCATCGAATCAGCGAAAATCGTTGCAGTTACCGTGCAGACCTTGCCGGCATCTTCCTTGCACTTTTCCGCAAGCTCAGGTGGCGCCGTCAGCATGAACAGACTCAATTCAATGTTGGGAGGCAGTTTTCCGGCTATGGATTCAAGCCATTGGGCAACCGTTCCGACTTCGCTGATCGGATAATAATAAGAGCTGCATGCTATCGCTTTTGGCAAATCATAGAGCTTAAGGTGGTAGCGTGTCGCTACGCCGAAGAAGCCCGGGCCGGCCCCACGCGCGGCCCAATAGTAATCGGTATTTTGATCTTTGTCGGCAGTGATTAGTTCTCCATTTGGAGTGACCAACTCAACCGCTTCGACGCTTCCGATTCCAGTTCCCCATACTCCCTGATTCCACGACATTCCTCCACAGAGCAGATAACCACTCAATTTAACTTGCGGGCAATGTCCGCTGGGATAAGACAAGTTGTGAGCGTTGAGCTGAGCCTGAATTTCCCGATTGCTGATGATCGGCTGAACCACAGCCTTATGCGCCTTTGCATCTATCGAAATGACCTTATTGAGATTGGTCAGATCGATCATCATGCCGCCGTTGCGTAATGAAGGATTACACCAGTTGTGTCCACCCCCGCGCACTGTGACTTTCAGTTTGCCGGCCCGTGCGAACTTCACCGCCTCGACTACGTCTTGTTCGTTGGCCACGCGAACAATCAATTGGGGCCGGCGCTTTATTGCTTCATATTTGTTCCAAACATCGAGAGCAACTTTTTCGAAGTCGGAATCAGATGGGGCCAAGACCTGACCTTTGATGCTTTTCTGTAGCGCTCCGGCGCCCGGATTGATGTGAGCCGGCGCCTTGGCAGGGAAGACAACCTCATTATCCATCTTCTTAGTCAACGACTGAAATCCCCCCGGGTGTACGATATTTGCTTACCGGAATTATGCTGCGGTCAAGCCATTTGTGGAGTCCGCTGACCGATGCCTCATCACGGGCTTGGTTCCTCTGACAACGAAACGGCCCGATATGTTCCGCCGTGTATGTTAGATTACTGAGAAACGTGTTTTTATCAGTCTTAGAGCGTCTTGCTGCACGCCCAGGGTCAACATCCATACGGCGCGCTACGCGGACCCGAAAACTCCCCGTGGTTTAGGGTAAGATGTTGTTATCACTATGTTTGACTGAGGCCAATCATGGCAACTTATCTAATTCACAGATCGCTAAGCGGATCGAGTATGATGTCCCCCCATAGCAAAGAAAAGGTCAGAGGCAAAATGTTCGGTCCGATGGTATAATCGTACTCTGTGCAGCTCGCTACAAGAAAATCCGCGATTTCCGCGGCGAATTACAATGAAAGGGAGTGGAAACGGGTCATGGAGACGATTCTGATCATACTTGCGGTCATCTACCTGATCGTCGGATTTGTCATTTACCTCCTGACCATGCAGAAATCCGACGCACTGCAAAACACCGTCTTTAACCATTCGCCGGTCAATACGTTCGGTTACACGCATAAATGGCTGTGGCTGCTGATCGTCTGCTTGTGGCCGGTCTGGTTGTTCATGCAGGAAAAGCTGCCGGACGAGGAGAAGAAGGGACCGTTCTGAAGGACAGAGATTCAGCCGAAGGGCGGCGGAGAGGACAGCACAGAGATGTTAGGGTTTGATGGATGCTTCACACTGGAATTTAGCACGCATTGAATTATTGCATTAGCCACGTTTGCGGGAGGAGAAATGACTTTCAGAAAGCGGACCGCCAGGGGAAAAAACACTTTTTCCGGTGCGGTGGAATCGGTCCCACGATCATTGCAATTAACCGTGAAAATATTAGAGTTTTTGCCGGAGGGTTCGGGAACCGGCTTTTTACACAAAAAGCGGGTTCCCGAGATCCCTCTTCCATCGAGCCCCGGACTCATTGCGGAGTAAAAGAATAGGAGGCCAGTGGCCGGAGTCACTATAAACGAAATTCGCCAGGCAGCGGAACGCATCCGGCCGTACGCTCATCGTACGCCGGTGCTCACTTGCGCCAGTCTGGACCGGCAGGTCGGCGCGAAGGTCTTTCTAAAATGTGAAAACCTGCAAAAGGTGGGAGCGTTCAAGTTCCGCGGGGCATGCAACGCCGTGCTTTCGCTACCGGAATCGGACGTGGAGCGCGGGGTTGTGACGCATTCATCAGGCAACCACGCTCAGGCGCTGGCGCTGGCCGCGAGGCTGCGCGGGGTCCCGGCCTACATCGTGATGCCCCACACCGCTCCGGCGGTGAAGAAGGCCGCGGTGGCCGGGTACGGCGGCAAAATCACTTTCTGCGAACCAACGCTTGAAGCGCGGGAATCAACACAGGCGCAGGTGATGGCTGAAACCGGCGCGACACCGATCCATCCGTACAACAATTACCAGGTCATCGCAGGGCAGGGCACTGCTGCGTTGGAGTTGCTACAAGAGGTCCCCGACTTGGACGCGATCCTTGCGCCCGTAGGCGGGGGAGGGCTTTTGAGCGGCACAGCCATTGCCGCAACCGAGCTTTCTCCGGGTATCCGGGTCATCGGAGCTGAACCGGAAGCGGCTGACGACGCATTCCGCTCTCTCGCGGCCGGAAAGATCATGCCGTCGGTCAATCCGCAAACCGTCGCGGACGGGCTCAGGACTTCGCTTGGAGACCTGACTTTCCCCATCATTCAGAAGCGTGTGGAGCAGATAGTGACGGTGAGCGAGGCGGGCATCATCGCGGCCATGAGGTTCGTATGGGAGCGAGCGAAAATCATCATCGAGCCTTCGGCCGCGGTGCCGGTGGGCGCCCTGTGGGAGCGGAAATTAGACCTGACCGGTCTGCGCATAGGCGTCATACTCTCAGGCGGAAATGTGGACTTGGATAGACTGCCGTGGCAGAATAGTAGTAAGGATTAGCTTTCAACAAAGTGATTCTGTGAAATGGATCGTTGCATTGGCTACATTTGTGGAAGAAGAAATGACTTTCGGAAAGCGGACCGTCAGGGGGAAAACCCTTTTGCAAGACGCTGCCTGTGGCCGCAACCAAAATAGGCTGCCGGGGATCTTTTGACAGAGGATCAACAGGGGCGCTGAGAAGGCCACCGGGAACCCGCTTCTTGAAAGAAGGTCTCCGCGACGGCGATAATGATCAGCGAAATGTGCGGTGTCGAGGGCACTCGCCCGACGCAGTTGGCGCCACGCCGAGTGGCCGGGCCCCTCCGGCAAGAACTTCTATACGGCTGGCGGTATACCAAGGCTCGCTTACCCGCACACGAGCCTGGGTGAGATAGTTATTTAGGAGGCATTTGCGAAGGGTCCGGGGGCGGTTTTCCTGCAGGAAAGGATCCGCCGGACTGCCGGGCCGCGACCATCCCAACCTCCTTCGCAGGTCACGTAAAGATTCCATAAGTAAATCGACTTAATCCCGGGACGGCTAACGGGGGTGAATGTGAAAATCTTCATTGGAGCGCTGGGAAGTGGCCTTATTTTGCTGGTCCTCTGGGACGCTTTTGAAACCATCATCCTTCCCCGCCGTGTGACTCGCCGACTTCGTCTCACACGTCTCTTCTACCGGTATAGCTGGCTGTTGTATTCCGGTCTGGGATCTTTGCTGCTCTCGGGAAGGCGCAGAGAAGGCTTATTCAGCTTCTACGGTCCTCTCTCGCTGCTGACGCTGGTCGGCCTTTGGGCGCTCGGCTTAATGGTTGGCTTCGCGTGCCTGCACTGGGCCGCAGGTTCCCAGCTCAATATTCCGGATAATCAACAAAGTTTTCTTACGGACCTGTATCTGAGCGGCACAACCTTCTTTACGCTCGGATTAGGGGATGTAACCCCTCGCACTACGCTCGCCAGGTTCCTTGTTGTCCTGGAAGCGGGAGTAGGGTTCGCTTTTCTTGCTCTGATCATCGGATACGTTCCACCACTCAACCAGGCGTTTTCTCGTCGCGAGGTAAGTATCTCTCTGCTGGACGCCCGTGCAGGCTCACCGCCAACCGCGGCGGAAATGCTGCTTCGACACAGAGACGCGCACGGCATGGAGGCGCTGCGGGAGCTTCTGCACGAGTGGGAGCTTTGGTCCGCGGAATTCCTCGAAATTCACTTGTCTTATCCGGTGCTCGCTTACTTTCGTTCCCAGCACGACAACCAGTCCTGGCTTGCCGCGCTTACGACAATTCTGGATACCACGGCGTTCGCGACAACCGGACTGGAGGGAGGCTGTCAGCGCCAGGCGGAGCGAACTTTCGCTATCGCGCGACATGCGGTCGTGGACCTTGCCATAGTATTCAACGCCCCACCGTTCGATCCGGACCCGGATCGGCTTTCTGCGGCCGAGCTGGCCCGCTTGCGCTCCAGGTTGAGCGAGTCCGGCCTGAAGCTGAGAGAAGGAAACGACGGCGACGAGAAGCTTACAGAGTTACGTGGCATGTATGAACCCTACATTTCTTCGCTTGCCCAATATTTTCACGTCTCGGTCCCGCCTTGGATGCATGAGTCCAGCCATCCGGACAATTGGCAGATGAGCGTGTGGGAGCGGCCGTCAAGACCCTTCCACAGACGCAAGACAGGGCATTTCTGAGGGAGTTATGGAGACACGTTAGTCAGCTTGTGTGCGCTCCGCGTCAATCGAGAAACGTGAGCGCATGGGACAAGAACAATTCACGCTTCATGTCCAGCTCCTCCGTCAGCTAACGGCAATATCCTCAAGCAGCGGACTCGCGTAGAAGCTTCTCGATTTTCGAATCCAGGTCCCGAGCTACGGCGAGAGCTTCGGGGCTTCCGTAGGGAGCAAGAAGGCCGGCCATCTTGTCGTATGTCAAATGCACGCCGTCCGGACGTTCATCCACCAGAATTGTGACCGGAGCGTAAGACCCGGCGTCGGGAACATACTTTGCCATTTCTTTCATGATGAGCGGATTGCCGATCAACAAGCGCACGATTTTCGGCGTATCGAGCCCGGTCTCCTTGCGCAGAATCGCGCCGAGATCGAGTTCCAAAAACATCATCAGACCCTTGCCGCCGAGACTACTTTGAACGGCGTTTTCCAATTCAGCGAATGTCCGTGCGCTGTTGGTGGCCCTGGAGAACTCAGCCATGTCGGGATGACCAACGGACGCTTTGAGGGCCGCCACGACCACTTCGAACGGCTTGGAAGACGTCACGCTGAGCCGTTCGATCTCGACCTTTCTGATCGTCATGTTTTCATTCCTCTTGTCTCATACTCATTCCGAAAAAAATCCGTAAAACCCCCTGAACCGCCGGCCTACACTCCAACTGCCTGACGAGAATCAGGCAATCGTGTCAACGACTCCGCCATCCACCCGCAACGCAGCGCCGGTCGTGGCCGACGCCTGTGGAGATACGGCGTAGACCACCATGTTGGCGACCTCTTCGGTAGTGGCCATCCGCTGGATAATAGAGGACGGCCTCTTCGTCTTCACAAAAGCCGCGGCGACTTCCTCGATCGACTTGCCCGCTTCTTTCTGCCGATTCCTTCATCGACTTCTCGACACCTGCCGACCATGTAGGTCCGGGCAGCACGGCGTTCACCGTCACTCCGGTTCCGGACGTGCGCTTGGCGAGACCACGCGCGATCGCCAGGACTCCTGTTTTGGTAAATCCGTAGTGAATCATATTTGACGGAATATTCAGCGCGGACTCCGACGACAGGAACACCACTCGCCCCCAGTTGCGCTCCAGCATCGCGGGCATGTATGCGCGCGCAAGTCGTACGCCTGACATGACATTGATCTCGAAAAATCGCGTCCATTCGCTGTCGGGAATGTCGAAGAAGTCCTGGTGCACATAAATGCCCAGATTGTTGACCAAGATGTCACACGTCGGCTCGGCGTTCACCAGGGCATCGCAGCCGGCGGCCGTGCCCAGGTCCGCGGCGACCCCACGCGACCTCTGCCGCCGGCGACGCGGCCTTCACTGCGGCTACGGCCTGCCCCACCGCGGGCTCGGAACGCCCGTTAATCACAACCGTCGCTCCGCTACCCGCAAGGCCGTGGGCAATGGCAAGGCCGATACCCTGCGTGGAGCCGGTGACGATGGCGGTTTTACCGGAAAGTTGGATATTCATGGAAATATCTCCAGTTCAACTTGCGCGTGCCTGACTCTAGCCGCCAGGAGCGTTTGCCATGCTTGAGTCCTTGATGCTGAATCTTTGCCCTATTGTATGGTCAAGTCTGCTCTTGACTCATGTTTCAGTTGTCTTTGGCCTGGGTTCATGAAAACCATGTCGGGCACGGCCCGACCTACCTAAAACCATGTCGCGCGGCCGCCTTACGATTACTTGCATTCACCTTTGATACTCCGATAGAGAGCTGGTTCCCTTGTTCCAGAACGACCGGCAGGGACGCCGGCCGCTACCGGAATTCGAACTGGGAGCCCGAGTCGCAACATGTGCATCGGCCCTTAATATACCGCTAGGCAATCAGAGTTTTTGGCGGAGGGGCACTAATGATTCTTAGCCGTGGACATCTCTCCCGTGCGAGAATAGAGATTGCCTCGTCGCTTCCCTCCTCGCAATGACACCTTGGGGGACTCCGCTAGCCATATAAAAGTTCTTGCCGGAGGGGGTGCGGGGGAATCCGGCTTCTTCCAAGAAGCGGGTTCTCCCGCATTTCCCGTTTTCCCTCCCGCGGGTTCCCTCGCATCTTCTCTCCCGTTCCCGCCTTCTCGGCGGATTTCCGGTCTTGCTCCCCTTCAGGCGCCCAGGGTCATCTCGGGCCGTGCCCGACAAAGGAAATCCTGATCTTCGCGCCAAACTTGTCATAGCAACTTGTCGAGCGTTATCGGCAAGTCTCGTATGCGTTTGCCGGTAGCGTGGAAGACAGCATTCGCGATCGCCGCGGCTACGCCGACGATACCGACCTCACCCAGACCCTTTACGCCGAGCGGGTTGACGATCTCGTCTTGCTCCGGAACGAAGATCACTTCTATGCTATGCACGTCAGCGTTGACCGGGACGTGGTAGTCCGCCAGGTTGTGTGTCATGAATCGCCCGAAGGTTTGGTCCATCACGGTCTCCTCTTCCAAGCCGGCGCCGATGCCCATGACGATGGAGCCGAGGATCTGACTATGCGCGGTCTTCAGATTCAGGATGCTGCCGCCGGCGACAGCGCTGACGACCCGGGTGACGCGAATGACGCCGAGGTCTTGATCGATCTTCACCTCCGCGAACACGGCCGAATGCGCGTAGTGCGAATATTGCATCTCGTTCGGCGTGTGTTCGGCTGCGGCTTTCTCTTCGATGGCGCCAAGCCCGCGGCTCCGCATCGCGTCGATGAGGGAAACGGCCCGAGACGGGTCCTTGCGCAAGCGGATTTGTCCGTCAACAAACTCCACGTCCTCCGGCTTGGAACCGGCCAGCGGTGAGCCATCGATTTTTTGCGCTAATTCGAACAGCTTATTCCCTATCTTCTTACAGACGGCCTGGACCGCCGATCCTATCGTGGATGCCGACCACGACCCGCCCTCCACCGGAGCTTGCGACAAGGACGAATCACCAAGCCTGAACGTCACGGCCTCGATCGGCAGCCCGAGCGTCTCCGCGGCAATCTGGGTCATGATCGTGTACGTGCCTGTCCCGATATCCGAAGTTGCGCTGCTGACCATGAGCTTACCGTCCGCGGTCAGCGCCGCTTTCGCTTCCGCCATCACATGGAAGGCGTCCCAAATGCCGCTCGCCATGCCCCAACCGATCAGCGTATTCCCCTCCCGCATTGACCGCGGCTGAGGGTTGCGTCGAGACCAGCCGAACCTCTCCGCTCCGAGCCTGTAACAGGCACGGAGTTCTTTGCTCGAGAACGGCTTGTTCACCATCTGGTCCTTCTCGGCATAGTTTTTTAGCCTGAGCTGGATTGGATCGATGCCGGCCTTGAAGGCTAGCTCGTCCATGGCGCATTCCAGCGCATACACGCCCCACACGGCTCCCGGCGCCCGCATGAAATCCGGGGTGTACACATCGAGCTGCGCGACCTTGTGGGTAAGCTTAACGTTGTCGCACTGGTAGAGCAGGCCCGACCAGGTGACGACGTTCTCGGTATAGTCCTCGAACCGCGAAGTCTCAGCTATCACCTCGTGGATGACTGCTTCGAGCGAACCATCGGCCGCGGCCCCCAGAGCCACGCGCTGCCAGGTGGTGGGCCGATGCGTGAAGCTGAACATCTGCTGGCGTGTTAGCGAGACCCGCACCGAACGTTTCAACTCCCGCGCGGCCAAGACGGCCATGAATACTTGATAGACGGGGCGCAGCCCTGAACCGAAAGCCCCACCCACGAATGGCGAGACGACACGCAGATCTTCCTTTGAGTAACCGAACACGTTGCAGAGGTAATTCCTAACGTTTTGAACCCCTTGGGTTTTGTCGTAAACAATGAGCCTGCCGTTTTCGTCCCTGACCACGGTTGTTGCAAAAGGCTCCATCGGGTTGTGATGCTCGGCGGGCCCGAAATACTCCGCTTCGAGCTGCACCGCGGCCTCGGCGAAGGCTTTCTCCGCGGCGCCGCGCGGCGGAGGCGGCGGGAAATACTCCCTGGGTTTCGGTTGATAAGCCCTTTCGCGTTCCTTGTTGAGATCGGTAGCATGCGCCTCGCTCTTGTACTCGACCCGAATAATCGACGCGGCATAACGCGCCGAGTTCGAAGCTGTCCGCTACAACCAGCGCAACAGGTTGGGCGCTGTACTTGATCTCATCGCTATAAAGCGGCCGAAAAGGGGAGCCGGGCGGAGCGACATCGTCCCGGTAGCTATCGTCGGACTGCAGCGAGCTGAGGCATGTTTTCGTGCGTGAAGACCTGTAGCACGCCGGGCAGCCGGAGCGCCTCGGCCGCGTCGATCCGGATGATCTTCCCTTTGGCAATGGCGCTGGAAACGACAACACCGTAGACGAGGCCGGGGACATTGTACTCCGCTGCGTACTTCGCTGCGCCGGTCACCTTGGCGCGTCCATCCACTCGGCTGATCGGCTTTCCGATATGTTCAGCGCTCATGACTGTCCCTCCCCAGAAGCCGCCTGGCTCAGGCCGCGCACAATGGCGAGCTTTGCCAGCTCGATCTTGAAACTGTTGTGGCCATAACCCTTCGCGTCCTGCAGCAGCGCTTCGGCGACTCGCTCGAAGTTGTCCCGGCTGGCGCTTTGACCGTGCAGCAGCGTCTCCGCGTGAGGATCACGCCACGGCTTGTGCGCTACGCCACCCACGGCGAGCCTGGCTTCCGTAATCTTGTCACCATCCATCTTTAGAGCCGCTGCAACCGAAACCAGAGCGAAGGCATATGAGGCGCGATCGCGAACCTTGAGATATGAATGGTGTTCGGCAAGGCCTTCTGCGGGCAGTTCGACACCTGTGATGATCTCGTCGGCTCGCAGGTTCGTGTCGATGTTCGGCGTGTCGCCCGGTAGTGCGGTGGAACTCGGCGAAGTTGATGGCGCGCTCGCCCGATGGCCCGGTAACGCGGACGACCGCCTTCAGCGCAGCCAGAGCGACGCACATGTCTGACGGGTGCGTTGCGATGCAGTGCTCGCTCGTCCCCAGGATAGCGTGAGAGCGGTTGAACCCAGCGATGGCAGAGCAGCCAGTCCCGGGTTCGCGCTTATTACAGGGTGTAGCCGTGTCGTAGAAATAGCAACACCGGGTCCGTTGCATCAGATTCCCGCCAACAGTCGCCATGTTGCGTAGCTGCGGTGATGCGCCGGCCAGGATAGCCTTCGAGAGGAGCGGATAGCGCCGTTCCACTTCTTCATGATACGCGACGTCAGTGTTCCTCGCGAGGGCCCCTAGCCGCAATCCGCCGTCCGCTGTGGAGTCGATTTCGTTCAAGGCCAGGCGGGAGATGTCAATCAGCCGGTCCGGACGCATGACGTTCTCTTTCATAAGGTCGATGAGATTCGTGCCGCCGGCAATGAACTTGGCCGTTCCGTCTCCGGCGATCTCTCGCACGGCGTTTGCCACGTCGCCTGCCCGGGTGTAAGTAAAGCTGTTCATTGTTCGCCTCCCTTTTTCTCGCCATGCATCACTTGTTCGATTGCCGCGACAATATTGGGGAAAGCGCCACAGCGGCAGATGTTCCCGCTCATCAACTCGCGGATACCGTCCGGCGATTTGGCTCTGCCTTCGCCGATCAACCCGACGGCCGAACAGATCTGGCCCGGAGTGCAATACCCGCATTGGAACGCATCGTGCTCGACAAAAGCCTCCTGCAAGGGGTGGAGCGCCTCTCCCTGGGCAAGTCCCTCGATTGTCTGCACCTCCGCGCCGTCCTGCATGATCGCCAGGGTCAGGCAAGAGTTGATGCGCCTGCCGTTCACCAGGACCGTGCAGGCCCCGCACTGGCCGTGGTCGCACCCCTTCTTCGTCCCGGTCAGATCAAGGTGTTCGCGCAGGGCATCGAGCAAGGTTGTCCATGGAGCGACCTCTATCTGTTTCACTGCGCCATTGACCTTGAGGGTGATTCTACTTTTCGCGGGCAACGAAGCGGTTGCCTTCGCTGCGGCGCCAGTCTTTGGTTTGCTGTTCATGCTCACTCCTTATCCGTCCCTGCCTACGTTCTGAGAGACACGCGGGAAGATCGGTGTTGATCGGGGCCTCATGGGTCGAATACACGTCGTGCGGCGGGCCTCAGATAGATTTTCAGCTTGCCCCGCTGACGATCTGACAAGACGCCTAACTATTAATGTCTAGATAGTGATTTTCTTGCGTTACATGAAGTCGTAGCAATTTCCCCCCTGTTCCGAACTAATTGATGAATCCGAATCTCATTCAGCCAAAAAAAAATCACCAAGTTGATCCATTCCATAATTGTTTGTTTAGATGCGCCGGGAAGAAAAAAGTTCTTCAGACCGGAAACCAACCCCCGTCGCGGGGATCCTGTCCCGCTCGGTTGTGAAGAGCTGGAAGTGTGCGGCCAGGTTCGGAGACGCTGATCAATCGCCTGCCGGAGGTCCATGCTTGCCGCTAAGCAGGGTGTGTTAATGGTGAACTCACAGGCGAGCAACTCGCGCCATGTACGGCGGGTCTAGCTTTTTGGGTTTCTGCGGAGGAAGTTCCTCATCAGGTCGGCGATCTTGCCGCAGTCCTCCTCGAGAGCGAAGTGTCCGGTGTCCAACAGGTGGAATTCCAGGTTCTTCAGGTCTCTCTTGTACGGCTCGGCACCGGCCGCGGGGAAGATCGGATCGTTCTTTCCCCAGACGACGAGGGTCGGCGGCTGGTGGTCGCGGAAATAGGCCTGCCACTTCTGGTACAGCGGCGGGTTGCTGCCGTAGCTGTAGAAAAGAGCAAGTTGGATCTCGGCATTCCCCGGTCGATCGAGGAGCGGCTGGTCGATGTTCCAGTTGTCAGGACTGATCGCCTCCCTGTCCCGGACTCCCTCTGAGTATTGCGAGATGGTGGCTGCTCGGGCGAGGAATTCGAGCAGGGGCTTCTCGCGTTCCGGAGTCCTTTCCTTCCAGTAAGCCTTGAGCGGCTTCCAGAAGTCGTTGTCGATCCCCTCATCGTATGCGTTGCCATTTTGCACCACGAGCGCCTGTACGCGGTCCGGGTGCTTGACGGCTAGTCGGAAGCCAACAGGAGCGCCGTAATCCTGGACGTACAGGGTATATTTCTTGAGTCCGAGCTTTTCCGTGAACTTTCCAATCACCTCGGCCAGGTTGTCGAAGGTGTAATCGAACCGGTCCACAGTCGGCATCGAGCTGTTCCCATAGCCGGGATAGTCCGGCGCTATCAGGTGGAACTCGTCAGCCAGCGCTGAGATCAAGTTGCGGAACATGTGCGAGCTGGTCGGGAAGCCATGGAGAAGAAGCAATGTGTTGCCGCTCTTTGGCCCCGCCTCGCGGTAGAAGATGTCCAGGCCATCGATCTTCACGGTCCGATAGGCCACTTTGGCTGCTTGCCCCAGCCCTCCGGGATGGCTGCCCTGTGTTTTCATAGCTGACCTCCTCTGTAGTAGCCGTTCCACTTTGTTTCCCTTCAAGAGAGCCTGTCCTCGACCTGGCTTGCTTTATTACTCCAACGCTACGGTCCAGATTGACCAATTAGCACTAATCTTTTGTTGCCCTAGTCTTTCTTCGCGGATTAGCAGAGCCGAGGCGCCAAACCATCAGTATCTGCATAGTGATTCTGTTGTGTCACATGAAGTCGTAGCAATTTCCCCCCTGTTCCGAACTAATTGATAGACCCGAATTTCACTCAGCCAAAAAATTTCGTCGATTTGATCCATTCCACAATTGTTTGTTTAGATGCGTCGGCAAGAAAAAAGTTCTTCAGACCGGAAACCAACTCCCCGTCGCGGCAACCCCGTCCCCTTGGTTGTAAAAGGATCTCAGTCAAGCTCCGGACATCATTAGAAATACTTAAAGCACACATTGGAGGCAACTCTTCATCGAAGTTTTGGGGTGACAATACTCGAGCCGGGTTGACTGCCGCACTGTTTCCCGCGACAGTACTTCAGCGGCGTGAGACGATGAGATACTTCTCGGCCGTGCATTTTCCGTTTGCGGTTTCGGGCAGGGGACGGTGGTCCTGCCGGAGTGGAAGCGCTATCCAAACGAGGTACAGATGGAAATCGTAAGTGAATTGCTGGCCCGCATAGGAATTACTATGGCGGAAGGCTCTATACGTGGCGCCATCATAATTGCACTGTTAACGATCATCGTTGCCCGGATCGTCCGGGTCCTTGGGAACAGAGCGGCAAGAGCCGTATGCCGATGGTCGGGACATGAGATACAGGGACAACTCCTCGAAATCGTCCACCCGCCGCTGTGGATAACCGTCTTACTGGTCGGTATCATTGCTGAAATCCGGTGGCTTATGCCCTCGCCGGTCGCGGATTTTGCCATACTTGGGGCGGCCAAGACCACTCTGGCGATCATATGGGCCATCGCCCTGGGCCGCATTCTTTCCTTGTTCTGCACGCGACTCAGCCAATCGCATCCTCAGGCCGCGGAGGTCTTTCGCCTAACCGAGAACATCGGCATGGCGCTTATAGGCATTATGGGGGTGCTGGCGGTCCTGTCGGTCTGGCAGGTCGATCTCACGCCGTTTCTCGCGTCCGCGGGTTTGGCGGGAGATCATTGTCGCCTTGGCCGCCAAGGACATCTTGGCCAATTTCTTCGGCGGCATTAATGTTTTTTTCGACAGACCCTTCAGGACCGGCGATTACATACTTCTGAATTCAGGTGAGCGAGGAGAGGTTGTGCATATCGGACTGAGGAGCACCAAAATCATCACCAGGGATGACGTTCTCGTTACGATTCCAAACTCTATCATGGCCAACTCGAAAATCGTGAACGAAAGCGCTCCATACCCGAAATTTCGGGTAAGGACAAAAGTCTCGGTTGCGTACACTTCCGACCCTGACCAGGTGGAGGCGCTTCTCTTGAAAGCGGCCAAGGAAAATCCGCTGGTGACAGATGAACCTGGTCCGAGAGTGCGATTCCGGGCATTTGGAGAATCGGGACTCGAATTCGAGCTGCTGTGTTGGATCCACGAACCCAGGCAGAAAGGAAGGGCTCTGCACGAAGTCAATCGTGCGATTCTCACTGAATTCAACCGGGCTGGAATCGTCTTCTCGGTGCCCCAGCGAGACATTTACCTGCACCAGCCGGCCAATCAATCGGAGAGCGGTGAAGTTGAGGCTCATCCTGCCCGTCCACAAAGTAAGTAATCGTTCATCGCAGAAACGCAGAGGGGATGTCGGTCACCGAATTGACCTCACTCAACCGCTTTCTTTACCAGATCCCCAATCCCCAAGATGTTCTTCATCAATTGCTCCGGAATGCCATGCCGAGAGGGCCTTCAATGAGAAGATGCTTATGAATTTCCGGGCCTGCAACGTTCCGCTGGTTTCTGCTTTGGCTGTCCTCGCCGACATGAGGAGGAAAGGCTTGACTTGTCACCAGACACAAGCGTAATCAGTCAATCTGTGGCGTACTTTTAGACCGCGATTCTCTGCACTTATCTATCGAAAGGTGCACCCTTCCGGTTTCGCGACCGGTGGAGGAGTCTCGGGAAAGATGAAGAGTGAAGGACGAGACTGGGCGCTTCCAATCTTGCAAGGCATGCTGCCCATCAAGATCTCCGAGATACCTGCCAATATTATTGCCGGCGCCACGCTAGCTGCTCTGGCTATCCCGGAGGTTATGGGATACACGGAGATCGCCGGGACACCGGTAATCACCGGCCTATATACCATTCTGATCCCCATGGGCGTGTACGCCATCTTTGGATCGTCCCGGCATCTGGTGGTTGGAGCTGACTCCGCAACAGCGGCGATGTTGGCATCGGGTCTCTCAGGCCTTGCCGTCTCCGGGTCAGCCGAGCACCTAGCCTTGGCCGGCGTGCTGGCAATTATGGCTGCGGCCTTTCTCATAATTTCGCGTGTTGTTGGTCTGGGATTATTAGCGGACTTCCTGTCTCGGTACCCGTACTCGTGGGCTTCCTGACCGGTGTCGGTATCCAGGTGGCCCTCGGTGAAGTTTGCAGGCTTCTCGGAAATCCAGGTACCGGAAGCGACCTGGTCACACGACTCCTATACAGCGCCCGGCACATTGATAAGGTAAACGGCCTCCATTTGGCGGTGGGGATCAGTGTGCTTGTAATCGTCGTCGCTTTTAAGAGGGTCTCGAAGAAAATACCGGGAGCATTAATCGCGGTAATTGGCGCAATCATCACGAGCTTCGCACTGAATCTCTCCTCCTACGGCGTCTCCACTCTGGGACCTGTCCCTAGTGGGCTACCGGCGCTCGGCCTACCGAACGTCGATTGGTCCTGGGGCCTCATGTGGAATCTCATCCCCGTGGCATTCTCAATTTTTGTGGTGATTCTTACTCAAAGCGCTGCCACTTCCCAAGCGTTTGCGGCTCGGTACAACGAGAGTTTCAGAGAGGATACCGATCTGGTCGGCCTCGGCATCGCCAATCTTGGCGCGGGACTGTCCGGAACATTTGTTGTAAATGGGAGCCCGACGAAGACGGAGATGGTGGATAGCGCCGGAGGTAAGAGCCAGCTCGCGCAGATCACTACGACTGTCATAGTGTTGCTCGTATTGCTGTACCTTACGGGTCCACTGGAATACTTGCCAAAAGCCGCTCTGTCCGCCATCGTCCTTCTTATTGGTGTGAACCTGATTGATATCGAAGGAATGCGAAAGATCCATGCTCAGGCCCCGGTCGAGTTTTGGGTAGCGCTACTCACCGCAGCGGTGGTGGTGTTCGCTGGTGTGGAGCGAGGCATCGTATTCGCCATGGCTCTCTCCCTTATCGCACATACTCGCCACGGATACAGACCGAAGAATGGGGTACCTGTACCGGCCGTACCCAGTGGCTGGCAGAGATTAGCGGTTTCCAGACCCGCTCAAGCCGCTCCAGGGCTCCTGATCTACCGTTTCACGCATGGCATGTACTATGCCAACGCCGGATGGTTCTCCCAACAGGCCCTCGATTTGGTTCAAGGATCGCAACCTCCTCTAAAATGGTTCGGTATCGAGGCATCAGGAGTGGACGATGTGGACTTCACCGCTGCGGAAGCTCTCCGCTCGACGTACACTCTTCTGAAAGATCGGGGGATACAGCTAGCGTTTGCCGGGGTGTCAGAAGAGGTGAAAGCAAAGCTGGATCGCTATGGACTGACCGACTTGGTGGGCAATGACAACTTCTTTACGACTGTCCAAGAGCTGGTCACCGCTTACCAGCAAGACACTCGAGACAGAGAATCCGTGAGACGTTTCACCAATGGGTCGAAGTCCGGACTGTTGCATTCTAATGCCTTATGACCCTCGTCTTCAGCCATAACGCTAACTCAGAACCTGGACCGTCTTCTTGGGAGTCAGGCCAAGATATCATTTTGTGGGTCGATTAATGCCATTGCAATGTCATTCTCGTAAATGCTCTCGATTATCTCCTTATTTGTTTCCCATGAGGACACGTGCCACCTCGATCTCTACCCCTTGATGAACGCGAGCGGGTCCGCGTTGACGTGGTCCTTGAGGGTCGTGCACATGCCGTGCGGCGCTCCTGGATATATCTTCAACGTAGCGCCCTCCGGGGAAACCGAAGTAGGTGAAGATTTACGATTTTATCGATCCAACGGAAATCCGTATTCAAATACTGAAACTGTCTGCCGCAATCGGATTGCCTCGAAGACAAAGTCAGTAAGCATCATCCGCCGACGCCTGATCGCATCCTCGCCAACCGGGGCTAGCTCGACGCCAACCCCTGTCGGCGAGGACTTCGCTCTCCAAAACACCGGATCCGTCGCGCGCCGTTAGCTCTTCTTCTGATGCGGCGTGCCAATGTACGGGAACTCCTTGAGAATGTCGGTGTGCGGCTTGAGACCGGTAGGAGGAATATCGCCCTTGGAGAGGAAGGCGAGGCGATGATCTATGACGTCGTCAGTAAAAGAGCGGCCGTTTGGATACTTCGCGGGCTTCGAAGGATCGAAGCACAGCATGTCGGGCAGAATGCGGTCAGCATCGATCGCGGCGATTGCTTCTTCGCGGGTGTAATTGCCCGTATGCCCCATCAAGTGAACAAACTGATCCGTCCAACGCTTGCGATCGTTGACCGGCTCGCTGGCGTTGTATTCCAATTTGGTGTCGTCGGTATTGAAGAAGCTGCTGACGCTCGGGTGGCCGGCGCGATCGACATGAAGCAGCTTGCCGTCCTTGCGCACGCTGCACCGCCCCCAGATCCGGATCTCCGGGTTCGCGCCGAACTCGCTTGTCGGCAGCTCGATCACTGTCGAGAACACATTGGCTTCCGTATTTGAATCCACGCCGGTCCACGGAGACTTGCCGCCCAGGTGGGGTGCGGTGAAATTTCTGCCGCCCGAGGTATCGAACAGATCCTTGATTCCGTCGTAGTCGAAAAAGAAAGCGTCGCTGCGAGTACCGGCGAAGAACGTGTAGGCGCCGGACGTGACGATGTTGGGCTTGGCGCCGAAGGAGACCTCGGCATCGGCGATGATCTTCGTCCCAACAGCTTCGACCGAGCGGGATTCCTCGCCTTTTGCCACGAAGACGTTCACGGTCTGCATACCGTTTTGCGGCGGCGAGAACACGTAACTGATCGCGATGTCCGTCAGGCAGTCTCCGTCGTTATCAATGTTGAGGCGGTAGATGGCGTCAGGGTGGAGCGCATCGGCATTCGGATTTGCATTGAGGATGATCACAGTCCTCGACGGGTCAGTGGGCGACTGGAACGCGTAGAGGTCGCAGAGGTCGAGTCTTTGGTCCCCGAGAGGTGGACCGAGGCTGAGTCCAGTAAAATGGTTCGACATTTTTAGTCCCTCCTTAAGATAAGCATTTGCTCTTGGGTCAACCGTGCGTAAGGTTGGATTGTAAAAGATGGGTAGATGAGAAGCTGGGTGGGCCTGCGAAAGCGGCGGCTTCAAGAATAGCTCGATGCTGTGATAATGATGCTCCCCCTCCATTCTTTGGTTAGACGATGTAGAAGCGTTTGCCTGCTTGGCCGTTGCAGCCATGTCATCGCACTGTGGCCAACGACCCCAGGCGCCTAACAAATAGGTGTGCGGATAGTGATTCTTTTGCGTTGCATGAAGTCGTAGCAATTTTCCCCCCTTGCCGAACTAATTGATGGAACCGAATTTCACTCAGCCAAAATCTTTCACCAATTTGTGCGTCACATAATCTATTAGTCTTAGATACCGTGACGACGAAAAAGATCCTCGGGCCACCAAACTGTCCATAGGCTGGCAGGAGGGCGACTCGCCAGTCGCCCCTACAAGCAGGGCTAGGATTGTCATTGCTAGGAGCGGAATCCCGAGTTTCGCTAGATGTCGATCTCGTTGCTCGGGGAGATAGCTTCACTCGCTCCCTGTTTTGATGGGGTCAGGCTTTCAGCAGGATCGGAATGACATTCCCGGAGTCCGATGTTTCCCCCTCCTCTCCGCATGAAACTTTACGATTGCGAGGGGTTAACAATTTCTGGTGACAAGCGAGGGCCGTCGATTTATCCTGGAACAAAGGGGGGTAGACGGAATAGCAAATTGCGAATTCGAATATTGGGCAAGTCCGGCTCCAAATTAATTTTACGGGATTATTGAATTAATGTCCGATCGCGTCACTCACTAACTTGCATTTAACAAGGAGACTTAGCATGACTCAAGAAGCTAGAGAACAAAGGAAGACAGAGGTAATTGAAGTCTTGAACAAGGCCCGCGGAATGGAATTGCAGGCGATAGCTCAGTACATGAACCAACATTACAATTTGGACGACATGGATTACGGGGATATGGCGGCAAAGATCAAACTAATAGCCATCGATGAGATGCGCCATGCGGAGATGTTTGCGGAGCGAATCAAGGAACTGGAGGGGGAACCGACCGTAGAGGCTGCGGCGAAGGCTGAAAAAGGTCAGGAGGTCCAAGTTGTCTTTTCATTTGACGCGGGCCTTGAAGACAATACAATCGACACATACAATCAATTCCTGTTGGTCTGCCGAGAAAACGGCGATAGCACCAGCGTGAAAATTTTTGAAACAATTATTGACGAAGAACAGATTCATTTCAACTACTTCGACAATGTGAACGATCACATCGAGAAGCTTGGCGAAAGATATCTCGCCCAAATTGCCGGGACGCCATCCACTACAGGATTACAGAAACAGGGCTTTGTTGTAAGACAGGCCGGCGCCGGGACGCAGGGTGGCGCATAATATTGCGGAATTCGCAGTATTTAAATCAGTGCCCTGCCGCGATTAAGGAGTTACGCGGTAAATCCACCGTCGATGCTGAAGCTGGCGCCTGTCACGTAGCTTGCCTCAGGGCTGGCCAGGTATGCCACCAGTGAAGCGATTTCGTCGCCGGATCCATAGCGGGGCAGGGCCATAACTTTCTCGATCAGCATCCTACCGAAATCGCTGTCAGACGGATTCATATCGGTCTCAACCGGACCGGGCTGCACATTGTTAATCGTGATTCCGCGCCGGCCGAGGTCGCGGGCCAGTCCTTTAACCATTCCCACGAGAGCGGCCTTGCTCATCGCGTAGACGGCCATGCCTGTATTGGGGACGCGCTCGGCGTTGCAGCTCCCGATGTTGATGATACGCCCACCCGACTGCATGTGCTTCACTGCGGCCTGTGTGGCCACGAAAACCGCGCGCACATTCACCGCGAGAGTGCGATCCAAATCTTCGAGGCGATAGTCGTCGACCGGCGCCATAATCGCGATGCCGGCGTTGTTGACCAGAATGTCTATGCCGCCCAGTTCCCTTACTGTGCGCTCCACGGCCGCAACCACCGCTTTCGCGTCGGCGCTGTCAGCCTGGATTGCAAGAGACTTCACGCCGAATGCCTGCGCCGCTCTCACCGTTTCGTCGGCCTGGTCGGGTTTGCTGACATATGTCAGCGCCACGTGAGCGCCTTCGCCGGCCAGACGCTTTGCGATGGCCGCTCCCATACCACGGCTGCCGCCGGTTACCAGCGCTCGTTTGTTTTCAAGTCGATGATTCATCCCGTTTCTCCTTAATTCTGGCTAGGTTTGTCTCGCGGTCGAGGCGGGCCCAATAAGACGTTAGGCGCCGCGCTTGCAGGCGATTCGAGGGTGTCAGGATGCTGCTTGGATGCCCATGGTTATTGCTCGGCCTAAAATCGTCATCAATTTGGCAATCACCAAGTGTATTAGTTTTAGATGCGCTGGCGAGGCAAAAGATCCTCGACCGGCGACAACTCACCGTCGCGACGATCCTGTCCTCGATTGCTCGGGCGCTTCGGTCAACTTTGAGATCCTGGTTGACTGGCTGTCTAGCTGTTGGTATGCTGGTTCAGTGCGGTAAGATGGACTCTTCAGCGACGCAACGACTGCCCTCACTGCGTCGATCTTTCTGTCGGACAGTACCGTGACTTTTTCGGGGGATTCCACACAACATAAAAGGGGTATTTGATGGCTATAATCACGATTTCCCGGGGTTCCTACAGCAAAGGCAAAGAGGTGGCCGAAAAGGTGGCGGAACGGTTGGGGTATACCTGCGTCTCGCGTGATCTTCTCGTTGAGACTTCGGAACACTTTAACATCCCGGAAATAAAGCTGGTCCGCGCTCTTCACGATGCTCCATCAGTGCTGGAACGATTCACCTACGGGAAAGAGCGGTACTTGGCGTACATCACTTCAACTCTTTTCCATCACGCGCAAAAAGACGACATGGTCTACCACGGCCTTGCCGGTCATTTCATTCTGCGTGGCGTCAAACATATGCTGAATGTCCGCATTCTCGCCAATATTGAGGATCGTGTCCGTCTCGAAATGGAACGAGAGAACCTTCCTTACGAAGAGGCCCTCCGGGTGATCAGGAAAGACGACGACGAGCGAAGGCAATGGAGTTTGAAAGTCTATGGGGTAGATACATGGGACGCAAGTCCGTATGACCTTGTGATCCACATCGGAAAACTTACCGCGGATGATGCGGTAGACATCATTTGCCGAGCAATGCAGTCACAGCGTTTCAAAACTACTCCCCAATCTCAAAAAGAAGTGGACGACCTCGCTTGCGCCGCTCGCGTGAAGGCCGCTCTGGTGAACCTGGTCCCAGGCGCAAATGTGAGCGCTCGAGAAGGGACGATCTACGTGGACGCGAGGGCTACACTGACGCAAGAATCTCAGATCACAGATGAAATCAGAGCGCTGGTGCATGAAGTTCCCGGAGTCAAAGAGGTCAAGGTCCATGTAAGCCCGCCAACAGTTTATGAGTAACCGATTGTGGTATGACCGCCGAAAGTCTGCGGCCGGCTTTCATGGGGGAAAGCCCGACGAACGTCTAAACGCGAGGGTGAGAAATGACTGAAACAACAATCGAAGCATGTGTTCCTGTGGACATTTCGGATGATGATATTTTCGAGGCCATGCGAGATATACCAGGTTACTTGGATATAACTCCGGGAGATTTCAAAGAGGTATATCTCAATGCCTATCAGCATGCCCTTAAGAGGCTGGCTCGCTCGATTACGGTCGCAAGTGTCATGAATCGAGATGTCGCTTTCGTTCGGGAAACCACTCCATTGAAAGAAGTAGCGGAACTCATGGCCGCCAGGAAGGTCTCAGGCGTCCCTGTTTTGGATGATAATGGGCAAGTTGTGGGAGTGATATCTGACAAGGATTTCCTGGAGGTCATGGGGGCAGGAAAGGCCGACAGCTTTATGATGGTGGTTGCCAAATGTCTCCTGGGCAAGGGATGTCTGGCCGCTCCTCATCACGCAAGATTCGCAAAGGACATCATGACCTCGCCCGCGGTGACGGTTAAGCCGGAGACTCCGATTCTTGAAGTGGCAGACATCTTTACGCAAAAGAAAATTAACCGTGCGCCTGTGGTGGACGCCGAAGGTCGCATGATCGGAATAGTATCAAGAGCCGATGTGCTGAAATCGTCTTTCTTCCCGGAGGGGGCATGAATTACTTTGCGAAAATGAAAGGGACGACCAAGAGCCCACCCGGGGTTGGTATTGTTGAGATAGTCTGGTCGTGGCTCGGCGGGTTCATTGGTATCGGCTCTGTGGCCGCTCTTCAGGCTTATATATTTGAAGGGACAGACCTGATACTGATGATTGGCTCTTTCGGCGCGTCGGCCGTGCTTGTCTACGGGGCCATAAAGAGTCCCCTGGCTCAACCGAGAAATCTGGTGGGTGGCCATTTTCTATCGGCGCTCGTTGGTGTCGCGGCATTCAAGATTTTTCAGGGACAGCCGGTATTAGCGGTTGCCGTAGCCGCTGCCACTGCGATAGCGGTGATGCTCGCCACAAAGACCCTTCATCCACCCGGGGGAGCAACAGCGCTGATTGCGGTTCTAGGCGGGGAAAAGGTGCATGCGCTTGGTTTCTTGTATGCCGTGATACCTGCAGCGGCAGGCGCGGCAATTCTGCTTATCGTGGCCCTTCTGTTCAACAACATCCCGAAAAGCCGGAGATACCCCGAATTCTGGCTTTGAATCCCAGAGTTGACGTAATCGCCCTGCTGCGATAGAGTTCCACCGAGGAGGCATTACCCATGACCAAACTCTTGACAGAGGCATTTGAAAAGGCATCAGGGCTTCCGAATGAACTACAGGACCAACTCGCCCGAGAGTTATTGGAAGAAATAGAATGGGAAGCCTGCTGGGACAGCACGTTAGAAGGCTCTCAGGAGAAGTTGGATAACTTGGCCGAGAAAGCCCTGCAGGAATACCGTGCCGGCAAGACAAAGGAAATGGGATTTGACGATCTGTGAAATCTCAGCTCCCCAGACTTTATCGCTTGCTTCAGGGCGCTCCCGGAGCGCATCCAACGCCTCGCCCGCAAAAACTACAAGCTATGGAAAGAAAATCCCGGCCATCCCGGCGTGCAGTTCAAGCTCGTTGGCAAACGCATGCCCGCTTACTCCATCCGCGTGGGTATTGGCTGGCGAGCCTTGGGCTTAAAGGTTGACGATGTCATAGTGTGGTTCTGGATAGGTTCCCACGCGGAATACACGAAGCTCTTGCGTCACTTGTGACACGCACTAACTCGGACTCTATTAGAGGCAGCCGCTGCCGGGGGAGTCTTGAAATGTGGCCGATGCATTGGAGAGATTCGCGATCCCCCGGTTACTAGAGCTCCTCCGACAACCATTTCTAGGCCAATCCCATACGCCGCCTGATGTCTTCCCGAAGAGCGTTTTTGTCAACCTTCCCTACCTTGGTGAGGGGAATGCTGTCCACGAACACGATACGCTCCGGGAGCTGGAGCACCGATGTCCCCTTACTCCTCAGGAACGCGATGATATCGTCGGACGTTAGCTCTGCGCTGCCCTGACGAGTTTGAACATAAGCGCAGATGCGCTCTCCCAATTCTTTATCGGGCATACCGATTACCGCTACTGCTTCAACCTGTTCGTGCATGCTCACGAGATTCTCTATCTCGATAGCGCTAATGTTCTCGCCACCGCGAAGGATGATATCTTTAATTCTACCGGTAATGGTTATATTTCCGAATTCATCAATCCTTGCCAAATCACCGGTACGGAAAAAGCCGTCCGGCGTGAAGAGTTTTCGATTCTCATCACCTGAGCCGAAATAGCCTGTGAATATCCCAGGCCCTTTGCTCACGAACTCGCCCACAGTGTTGGGAGGCAATTCATTCCCGTCTTGGTCTATGATCTTATACGTTTCGTATGGGCAGCACTTGACGCCGACGGTGTTGCAAATAAGCTCCAGGTCATCGCCCAGCCGCGTCATTGAGTTCGTGCCCTCGGAAGACCCGAACACATTGACAAAAGCGCATCCGAGCTTCTCACGAACAGCCATGACCAGGTCCGGGCCGCTTGGCGCTCCTCCGGAGTAGATTTTTTTCAAAGAGCTGAGATCGAACTTCTTAAGACCGTCAAAATTCACAAGCCTGCTCACCAAGGCCGGCACGGTGGGGAGGGCCGTCACCTTCTCCTTTTCGATCACCCGGCAGATATCGGCCGGGTCGGTAGAATCGATGAGCACCAGCCTGGCGCAATTAATGAAGCCACCGCCGACGCCGCAGAACATCCCCTGGGCATGAGACACCGGGGCAATGGTTAGGACCGTATCTTGGCTGGTAATTTCCCAGGCTTTGGAGTGATATTCCGCGTTGCATAGAAAGCTATTATGCGTCCTGGGAGCGGCTTTGGGTAGTCCGGTGGTGCCACCGGTAGGCATGATCTGGGCAACCTCCATGGGATCGGGCCGACGCTCCGCGAGCCTGGACAGGTTTTCCCGCGTTGGATTGGCCCGGGCAGCAAGTTCCTCCATGTGGAGAAAAGCGCTACTCCGATCTTCCCTGACCGTGATGATGCGCACAATGGTTGAGGATTCCCGTAGAACGTTTTCAATAATCGGCCTATAATCCACATTTCGATACTTGAGGGGTAGGATCCATGCTTTGGCGGCAGTAAGTTGCGATAAATAGTTTATTTCGGTCTCTCTATGCCGTGGCAGGAGCAGGACGGGAATCGCCCCGATTTTCTCCAGCGCGAAAAAGGCCCAAACGTACTCACTGCCAGTTAGGGATCTGGATCAGGACGCGATCCGTCGGCTGTATACCGAGGTCTATGAGACCCAAGGCAAGGCAATCAACCTTTTGCCGTAACTCTTGATATGTCATCCGTCCATCGTCATCGACGAGACCGACTTTGCTCGGGTATAGATCACTGGCCTTGTCCAGCACATCTCCCCACGTGAGACCGAGCCACCAGCGCATTCGGTTGTACAGTTCGGCGTCCTTGCCGTCATATTCTGTGAATCCCTTTATTCCCATCGCTCTTCTTTCCTTATTTCGTTGGAGGTGTGTTCGACCTATGAGCGTAGCGTCATTGCCGAGCGGAACGAAGCAATCTCACTCTTGAATATTGAGATTGCTTCGTAGTTTTACTCCTCTCAATGACAAAAGCCGAAAGCTGCGCCACATCACTGATTGGCTACGCCGGCTCCCGGTTGTCTGTCACGGATTCTGCTTCAACCATTCAACGCAGAAATTTAGGGCCTCTTCCCCTGGAAGATTCTTGGCTTTGGCTGCTGTCACGTACTCTGCCATCATTGGTTTTACAGCCTGGGCCCAGCGCGCGTCCTCTTCTTTTGATAGAGCAATAAACTCGTGACCTCTGGATAAGCCGAGTTCCTTTGCTTCCTTGTCGATCATATCCCAACAATGGCCGGTCTTGTCGCTCCATTCCTTGTTGATTTTCTCTATGGTTTCCTGGACATCTTTGGGCAGGGAATCCCATTTCTTCTTGTTCATCGCGACGAAAAAGGACAGAGAGTAGGAAGAGCCATAATTCTGCGTAGTATACTTGGTGACCTCGGTGAGTTTGAATCCTTTAAGAGCTTCGATGGGACACACGACTCCCTCAACTATCCCCTTTTGTAGAGCGTCGTAAACCTCGGTCTGAGGCATTGCCACAGGCGTAGCCCCAAGGGCCCTAACCACCTTAGCGCTCGTTCCGGAGCATCGGATCTTCAAGCCCTTGAGGTCCTCCATGACTTTCACCGGCTTCTTGCCTGTGTGCACAATCCCCGGCCCGTACGCATGCATGTACATCATCTTTACATCATCGAATTCTTTGGGTTTGAACTTCTCGAAATAGGCATTGGTCAAACGGGTCGCTTGGATTCCGCTTGTGTAGCCGAGCGGCAAATCGATTACCTCGGTCAAAGGAAAGCGGCCCATCGTGTAGCTCACCACAGACATGCCAACATCGGAAATGCCCTTGATCACTCCGTCGTAGCACTGATCGGGAGGGGTAAGCGTTCCTCCGGGGAACATGTTGATTTTCACCGCGCCGTTGGTCCTCTTTTCCACCTCCGCAGCCCATTCTGTGGCGAGAATAGTGTGCGCATGAGTAGCCGGAAAGAAAATGGAATAGCTCAAAGTCACGGTGCTCCCGCAATTGGCGGGAACAGAAGCAAAAACGAGCAGTACCGCAACCAAAGCGCAGATAAGACCGTTGGAAATTTTTCCGTGCATGTTCAGCCTCCTGACCGTATTTTTCTCCCGTTTCCGACGGGTAGTGGCGGCGCCGTTGAAGGCAGTTTCAATGTCTTGATAAGACAAATTATTCCGCGAAGATGGTATGTCAGAAGAATCAGCTAGCCCAATTCTGGGGCAACGCCCCAATCCGCCGCTGTTCCGATTCAGCTCTAGCCGGCATTTAAATAGCCCAACTCGACGCTGAGACTTTGCCCGGCGGCGCGGACAGATTTGATCACACGCTCCAGTGACGCTTGATCGTGTTGAGCTTCGAGTATTGCCACACCGATTGCCGCCGCCACCCGACGGCTATAGTCCATCACTGGGGCCGCCACCCCTATCACACCGCTGACAGCCTCTCCATGTTCAGCAACGTAGCCGTCTTTGGCGACTTGAGCCAATCTCTTCTTGAATTTGAGCGGGTCGGTAATCGTGGCGTCAGTAATCGGCTCGAGAGGATACTTCCGGAGCAAGGTGTCCACAACAGTATCGGGCAACGAAGCCATGAGCGCCATTCCCAACATGCCGAAGTGAGGCGGGCGACGCCAACCGATCTCAGAAGTGACGCGAACAGCTCCCTGCCCATCCCGCTTGTCCACATATACGAGCTGTTCGTCCATGAGCACGCCAAGCAGCACTGTCGCAGACGTTTCCTGCTGGAGTCGGGTCATATGATCGGAAGCGGATTTGCGTAATGAAAACGACGAGAAAACCACAGAACCCAGATCGAAGAGCCGAATGCCGAGCGAATAGAGGCCTTTCGAGTCAGACAGATGCAGGTATTTGCGTGCGACCAGGTTCGACGTCAGGCGCAAGGCGGTCGACTTGTTCAAATGCGTCTTCTGGCAGATCTCAGTCAAAGAGAGGTTTCGATGGCGAAAGTCGAAGCAGTCGAGAATGTCCAGGCATCTTTCAACGACCTGAACGCTGTACACTTTTTTTTCTGACTTAGGCCTCCGGTTCATTGCTGACCTACCACCCAGACCAAGAACTCAAGGCTCTACCCACTGCGGCCGAACCGCGCTTACGGGGCTGTCCCTCAATAAGTCCAGCGAGGAGACGGGTGTCATTGCTGGTTGGTCCGGCGCCTCCCTGGCATTTTGACCCTCGTGTTTAACTGGAGGTAACGCTTATTCCTACACAGACCCCAAGGTCGCGTCGTGTATCGTTCCTAGGCTGAGACGAAGTGTTCGGAGCGAATCTCGCAAAGATTCCCGGGAGAATCACGCCAGTTGCGCTTGAGTCGACCAAGGTCCAAGAGCGCCTTCGCAGCTCTATTAAGTTGCACAGAATGAAACAAGAGATCACATGGTGAAATATGCCACGGCGCAACAAGGTTGTCAAGCAAAATCACAGAACAAACGTAACCGTTCAGTTACGGGCGGGAAGAACAGATTGGCTCCGGAGGGGCCGACCAATGGATGCAGGTTGCCTGTGGAGGCGCCACAAGCCGCTATCAATGAAACTGAGTCACGCAGCCGCCTGAACGCATGTTACCTACACGTGTGCAAGCGTCGCCCCCAGTTTAATCGGATCCGCAGTCTGTTCTCTACAGCAGTTCCTCCGCTAAGCCGGCCAAGGGAGATCGGACGGTATCCTTGAAATTGCAGATACCCACCATAGATTGATTGGCCATCTTGCTCATCGCATATGCCAAACCGCTTGATTTGCGATCCAATCTGCGGTTGCGGTCGATCTGGCCGAGGTCCCCGGTGAACACCATCTTAGTGTTTGTCCCGGCTCGAGTAATGATCGTCTTGACCTGATGAGGCGTCAGATTCTGAGCTTCATCAATCACCATGAAGGATTTGTGATACGTTTCTCCACGGATATAATCGAGCGGCTTGATGATTATCTTCTTGTTTTCTTGCAGTTTTGCTATCAAGTCCCGGTTTTCCGGTTTAATTCCGCCCAAGAAAGAGAATGCCTGCAGGATCGGCTCGACCCAAGGCGCCATTTTCTCTTCCAGGCCGCCGGGTAAAAACCCGATTTCGTCTCGATCTTCCAAATGGACCATAGGACGCGCAATCACGATGTTCGTATAGTGTCTCCTCTGTTCCAATGCTCCCGCAAGAGCTATCAAGGTTTTGCCGGTCCCTGCGCCGCCTTGCAGGAACACGAGGCTGATTTTGGGATCAAGGACCTGAGCCAGCGCCACATGCTGTGACCAATTCTGCCGACTCCCCTTGTTTTGAGGATTCTCTTTGTCCGATCCGTTTCCGTTGGACTCGAGCACAAATGGTCGCAGGCCACAAGCGGATATGTCGAAAGGGATCATTTTGAAATGATCTGCCTTGAAGAGGGCTGCAAACGATTCTTCCCACTGCGCTCCGGATTTGCTCCAGCAGACGACGCCCTCATTGTATTGCAGGGGTTCGGAATTACGATGATTAAGCTCAAACGTTTCCCCCGGCCGCGGGATGGTCTCTTCGGGCACATTGATGCGCTTCAGAGAAGAATGAAAAACCGCGTTCACTTGGTTGTGCGGATAATCTTCGGCCCTTATCCCAAGTTCCCTCGCCAGGACCCGGACGATGGTGTCTCGAGACATCAACAGGACCTCATGCTTCCCGTTGGCGCCGGCCTGGAGGGCTCGAGCCGTGGCAATGATTTGGTGGTCGGCCTTGTTTTTCTGAAGATCGTTTCTGAAGTGCTTCCTGCTCGGTTTCGCCTCAATCCTGAAACAACCGTCCTCACTCCGGGCCAAGTGTTCCAGTTTCTTTATGACTTCTCGCGCGTCCCAACCAATGTCCGGTTTATTCTTGAGTTGATCCAGCTCTTCCAAAACCGTCCAGGGAACGGACAGGATCGCGTCATCACAGCGAAGGATGTCGAGCGACTCCGGATCATGGACCAGAACGCTCGTGTCCACCACGATTATCTTCTTTTTGTCAGTGGCGCCGCCTTCCTTTGATTCCGGCGCCTGCTTGTTTGAAAGCTTCGAACTTGATCGCTCGGCAAACCGATTCGTGCTGTTGGAGCGATCGGGCGCTAAAGCCGATCTGTCTCCGACAAATCCAATAGGACGAGATGCCGATCGATTTCCTGGAGTGACGCCATTGTTACGTCGGTATCTGGTACCCATGCTCTTTACTTCGCTCCTCCTGACGGAGAGTCGCCTCCGTTTTGTTGTTCGATGCGTGACTCGAACTAACACTCGTTTGACATACTTTCAAGCCAATTCTGACATAGCGTTCGTTAGTATAAGGTGAGATTTCCGTGAACGTTCCGTAGAGGGCGCGAATCAAGCGGTTATTTTTTTGAATCAGTTACGCAAGTACCGCATCTGCTTTATTTGACAGTGGTTGTGTAACTGCACATTCTTCGAGAAGGGGTTAGGTTCGAGTTCAGACAGGCGCAATTATCGTCCTTATGAAAAGCCCGATAGAATTGTAGGAGCACAAAAATGAATAAGATCATCACATTACTCGCAGATATCACTTTTCACGATCCCGACTTACTTATTGGCTGCTGACAGCCCAAACCTGGAGTCGTGTTATTGGAAGCGGCGTCCATTCGTTTCTGAATGAAGACACCAGGAGGCGCACCATGAAAAAACAAAAAACATCTTTCCGGTCAACAATTTCGAGAGCAATACTTGTTCTCGGAGTAATATCTCATGTCTTCAACATGGCTTCCGAATCAAGCCCGCGCAGATGATTATACCGATGAGCAGCCCAAACAGGTTGATTATGCTCAGGAGAAGGTTGACCAATTAAAACAATACGGATGGCAGGTGCAGTCCAATAAATCTGGCGACAAAACAACCTTTATAGCAACGAAAACCGATCCTAAGACCGGAGAAACCACTCAGGCAAAGTACGTTATCTCTGGGGACAGCTACTATACGGAAGACGTAGAACATACGTTCAAAGATGGAAGTAAAACATCCGAGCAGAGACAAAGGGGGTTACGCACTGTTTAATAATAAAGGCGCAGAGATTGAGAATGCTACCGACAGGCTAGTTTCCAGTTCGAAAACGGATCCGTCCGGAAATAAGACGACAAAGACGTTTGATGGCGCAGGTAAAGTAGTCCAAACTACACAGTTCGACCCCCGATTTAATCAAACTACAACAACCACTGCCCCGACAACGACGCAACCCGGTGGATCTTCTATTCAAGTTACCACAGCTGGAAGTAAAGTAATCTCTACGCCAAACAGCACCACGACGATCGGCCTGAATGGGAAAACTCAAAGCATCGTCACGCGCGCTAATGACGGGACGACTACCACATGGAGCTTCGATGCAAATGGAAACGCCAATGGTAGAATAATAAAAAAACCTGATGGCACCACTACTACGGCACAAAGCGCACCCGGTGGACAGTTTGTTTCCGTTACGACAGATGCTAACGGAACGGTTACTGACAAGCATTTTTGTGACAAGATAGCCAACTGCGCGAACCCCACAACCAATCAGAACCCGCAAAGCCTCGCCGGAGCGCAGCAACTCAAGGCCGGCGTAAATACGCTTACAAACACGAAGCCACAGGGCCTCACCGGGGCCAATCAGAACGGCGCCGGCCAAGCAGCGCTACCGCCAGCGGGCAATCCAAATGGTCAACCTCCGGCGCAACCTCAGACAAAAAACCCGGATGGTTCGACGAAAACACTGACAAAGAACGTTGATGGTTCAACGAGCGTAACGGAACTTGGCAAAGACGGCAAGACTCAAGGGATTCAGACTTTTGACGCAAACGGAAGGCAAACAAGCGCCACAGCGTTTGGCCAGGACGGCAAGAAAACAATGACCAGGACATTTGGCGCCGATGGCGGCTCAATAAGCGTCAAATTTGACTCCGCCGGTCGTCCGACCTCCGCCGATACCGTCGATGCTAATGGCAAGTTAACCAGCGTAACCTGCCACGTGCCGGCCGTATGCGCAAAGGCGCTGAGTCAACAGCAGGCGCAACTCAGCGGCGCAAAAGCGCTTAAAGCGGGCAACACGCCGCAGCATAGTCTTGCTAATAACAAGCAGCAGATGAAGGCCGACGTGTTGGGACAGATCGGAGCGAAGCCGAATAAGGAAACCACAACCGGCAAGAACAAAGCGAACAATGACGCATTGGATCGGTTCAAGAATAAGGCGACACTCCAAAATTTCACTGCCGGCAATCAGCAGACTAAAGAAGGATTTGCGAAAAGCCAGATTGGCGGCAATATTAACGGAAAGGCCGTTCCGAAGACCCAATCCCCCAGTGAATATTCGCAGGGTGTTAAGCATCAACCCCACAACAACTTGACGAAAAATTATAGCGCAAAATCAAATTCTCCAAATTGGAATTCCTCAGCAGGATCGCAAGGAATAGTAAAACAGCAGCACTATAAGAAGCCCCGATCGAATTGATAGGAGAAAAAAATGAACAAGATCATCACACTAATCGCTGTAGCGCTCTTAGCCCTTCCGACGTGCTTGTTTGCGGCTCAAAGCCAAAACTTGGAGTCGATCCTTCTGGACGCGGCATCGGCTGGAAAGACGGATATGGTCAAATCGTTTCTTGATAATGGCGCGAATATTGAGGTCAGGAATGACGCTGGAGCGACTCCCCTGATCTTTGCCTCAGCCAAAGGTCAAAAAGAGGTTGTCGCCTTACTCCTCGAGCGAGGGGCGAACGTTAACGCCAGGACAAGTACTGGGATAACTCCTCTTATGGGCGCCGCGGCCGGAGGCTATGCTGAAGTAGTCAAGCTTCTGTTGGCTAAGGGAGCGGATGTCTCCGCCAAGGACCAGCAGGGCCGCACTGCATTTAGTATGGCTGAAGCCGCAGGCGAATCGCAGGTGACCGCTTTACTAAAGTCGGCCGCTCTGGAACAGACGCGCAGTGCTTCAACTTCAATCCCGCATGCGACTTCGACACAACCTGCGGCGGTCCAACCTCCGGCGCCTCAACCTTCACAGGCTAGGGCAATGACCGCGCAACCTCTTGGGGCTCAACTGCACACGGAAACCATTGGCGAAGCAGATAATCCTTCGGGCCTGACGGTTCGTTCCGAACCTTCGCCACAGGGACATGTCATGGCATATCTGCCGGTTGGCTCGAAGGTGAGTTACTCGGGAGAGCCAAATAATGGATGGATTAGACTGTCCGGACCCATTGTAAACGGCTGGATCGCCGCTAAACATGTCGGATCCGGCGGCGGCGAGGCCTCGGTCGTCAGAGTCGATAGCCCCGATCAATGTCTACGCGTGAGAGGCGGCCCGGGCGGCAATTATGACAAGATCGGGTGTCTTCCGATGGGCGCAAAGGTAAAAGTCGCGGGTCCGGCCCAAAACAACTGGGCTAAAATAACGTCGCCGATGGAAGGATGGGTGAGCGCCGGACAGATTCAAGGTCCCGGCGTCTTTCCTGCTAAAGCGGCCAGCTCAGGCGCTCGAGAGGCCAAGAGTGAATCGCCGCGGGTCAGAACTTACAAACGGGAGAAATCAGATGAAGACATGGGTTTCAGCCAAATGCAGTCCTCCGCGCCGGCGCAAGGCGTGACCGGTCCCAACTCATTCGGCCCAGGTGGAATGGCTGGACCGGGTGGAATGCTCCGCATGGGACCTTCGCCATTCGGCATGGGTTTTCGATGAGTCGGACTGTCTGTTAACCGTCACGAACAGAGGAGAGAACTATCTGTAGGTTCCGCGAATCGAGGAGAGTTATGAAAATCAACTGTGACGATACGATCTTTGTCAAACGTAGATGTCCTCTCGGCGAAAAAGGATTCCATAAGCCTCAGCCGTCCCCACCTTTGTGAGATAGGCTGCCTCGTTTCCGCCAGTTCGAGAACGCTATGACGCCAAATCAATGAAAAATTGTTTTGGCGCTTTGCAATTTCCTTCAAAGACTTATCGCTGGAGCAGACTTTCTTTACAGAAATCATGGCAAAACGGCCTTTTTCGCTTGGTGATGAGCCGCAAAATCTCGACGGCCCTATCTTATGGTGCAATACGCCCCGATAATTTTGCAAGAGCCGGCTTTCTTCTCGCAGCGATTCATCGCTCGAAGTTCCGCCTGTCTGTGGTTCGGTTGCGACCAACTCCACGCAAGAAACGATCTGTCGTTTTGTGATCGCGCCAAGCCAGCGCAACTATGATACGTGATGGTATAGACAATACAATCATCTTTGCCGCACAGGCGACGAGCGGTCTCCGCGGCCTCGGTGTTCGTATCTCCCGTGCCCCAGGTCGTCGTGACGGTAGACTTGGAATATGCAATGGCTCCGTATGGGCCCTTGTCCCCGATATTGCTCGCCATAGTTGTCCCGGCCGCGGCTACGGTGACAAGCAGTCCCAACACTACGATCAATTTTGCGTTCATTTCTAGCCACCTCTTTCAATTTTAAGTCCCGTTAATCTGCTCCAAAACGCTTTGTCTTTTCAGATGCGCGCGTTGTAAAAAGGATTCACTTTGAGCTTCTTGTCCATTTATGCGCTCGTTGGTTGCAGGGCGGGTGAGGGAATGCGACATTTCGCCATAACGCGCGCTGGGCCTATAGAACTTCATCCGAAGGGATTCCGCTAAAGCGCCGAAAGAGTATTAGCGCGACCCAGCGAAAGCCTGGCGCCGGCGCAGCAGAAGAGTAATGGAGCGAAGTTCATTACTTACAGACTGATGGCGCCTCAAGCTACCTCACTCAGCTGAACGCCTGCTCCGATCCGCTAGTTCAAGTTGACTCGGCGACTTGACCGGAAGTATCTTAGGATAGGTTAGACAAGTTTGGCGCCGCGGAATCCGTTTTCGAGCTGGGTAGGGCGGCCCGTGGCCGCCGCAAGGGAGATTGTTTTGGCAATGTTCCGCAAGGGACGGCGCCGTTTTCCTTACGTAGGAGGGTATAATGAAGATTACGAGCGTGTTGGGCAGTCCTCGCACGAAAAAAGGCAATACGGCGAAGGTACTGGGGTGGGTTGAAGAAGAACTTCGGGCAAAAGGGCACGATGTGGATCGTATCAATATAACCGAGAAAAAGGTGAACGGCTGCAAAGAATGCTACACCTGCCAGGGAATCCCCGACGAGCCCGGCTGTCCCCAAGAAGATGACGCGAAAGAAATCTTCGAGCGACTAATGGCTTCCGACGCCATGTTGCTTGCTTCTCCACTGTTTTGTTGGGGTTTCTCTTCGCAAATCAAGCCGTTGATAGACCGTCATTTCTGCCTGGTCACAGGCTACGGAACGCCGAACTGGAAATCTCTCCTTGAAGGAAAACGGGCCGGACTGTTAGTGACGTGCGCAGGTCCAATCGAGGAAAATGCGGACCTCGTGGTTCAGATGTTTAAAAGACTGATGAACTATGCAAAGATCAGCGCGGCCGAATCCTTGGTAATACCGTTTACTACCACACCCGATGCGATGGGCGAAGAAATCAAGGGACAAGCCGTGAAATTTGCGGGCAGACTTGTGGGGGCTTAGGACAGAGTGGCGCAAGTACGGAGCAGTCGGCTGCGCAACTATTGAGCCCCGCAGGGGCCGACCAACGGTAGCCACGGGCGGAAGCCAGTGGAACAACGGTTCCTCACAATCATTTGAAGAATTGACCCCAAAGGGGACGACCAAGGATGTGAGTTGGATTATGGGATTGGTCGACCCCTTTGGGGTCCGGAACGGTTTCATGAAGGCCTTCTTACCGTGGGTTGCCGCCCAAGGCTACGGGTGGGCCGCCCCTACGGGGCTATGACGGCTCCTGAGAACACCGCCCGCGTTCGTGAAGTAGCAGTACTTGGTGATGGTTCACCGACTCAGCGAGACGAAATCCTAATGCGGGCCGACATTAATGTCTGATCGAAACAATGGCACAAAATCTGGCAAGCAAAATCCCGACGCTCGAAGAGCGGAGACACGAGCCAGGAACGACCGGGAAATCCTTGAAGCTCTTGTGAATGCCATAGATTCCTCGGCCGACGCCATGATCGTCTACGATCTTGAGGGCAACGCCAGGTACGTGGGCAAATCATTTACTCGAATGTTCGGATGGACCAAGGAAGAAATTGTGGGCAAGCGAATACCCTTTATGCCCGAATCCGAACTTCGAGCTTCCCTTGAGCACATCGGCCGACTCATAGAAGACGGGAAACCGGTGTCCGGGTTCGAAACCATAAGGAACACAAAGGATGGCCGGGTATTGAATATTAGCATTAGCTCGTCGCGCTATAACGATCGTGACGGCAATCCTGCAGGGATACTGGTCATAATGCGCGATATAACCAATCGCAAACAGGGCGAAGCTCAGTTGCGAAAGAGGGAGGAAGAATACCGCAAGCTCTACAAGCGGTCAAAGCGCGGTGAAGACCTTTACCGATCGTTAATCAACTCTTCAGCCGACGCCATAGTCATCTATGACCTGACCGGCGCCGCCATATACGTGAGCGACGCGTTCACCCGGATCTTCGGATGGACCAGAGAGGAAGTTGTGGGTCAGCGGATACCTTTTGTGCCCGAGTCTGAGCTGGAGACATCTTTGCAGGGCATTACCAAACTCATACGTGACGGCGAGCCTGTCAGCGGATTCGAGACGAGGAGGAACACCAAAGATGGCCGAGTCCTTGATGTGAGCGTCAGCTCGTCGCGATATCACGATCACGAGGGTAATCCGGCGGGCATCCTGGTTATCCTTCGCGATATCACTGCATGGAAGTCCATGGAAAGGGCCCGTAAACGTGCGGTTAGCCATCTGGCGCACGAATTGACCACTCCCCTCTCGATCGTCAGAGCCTCGGTACCAAAGCTCACTCAAGAGAACTTGTCCCGCGAGTTGAAAGAGAAGATCGTTGACAGGATAGCTCGGAACCTGAAGCGTTTAACTGACATGCAGGAAATCGTCCAGGACATGATCGAGCGACGCGAGTGCAAGCCTGTAGGCTTTTCCGATAATCCCGTTCACGCGCAAAATTCTGGACGAAATCCGCCAAGAGAGTTCTCATCGGTCCGTGGAAATTGTCCCGCATTTGGAACCTTTGGGGACGGCCTTTATTGACCCGATCGTCTTCAAGAAGGCGCTAGGGACGCTACTAAAGAATGCGATTGAAAACACACCGGATGAAGGCAAGGTTGTCGTTACTTTGGAAAAGGACCCTTTGGGGGTCATGCTTAAGGTTTCAGATCAAGGGATGGGTATTGCCTGAAGCGGATCGTGCCTTTGTTTTTGAAGCTTTTCACCACACTCAGGATACCGACCAATATTCCACAAAGAGTCCCTATGATTTTGACGCGGGCGGAAAGGGCCTTGAGCTGATGCAGCTAAAGATCCTGGCGGACGAAGGCTGCTTCGACATTTGGTTTGAAAGCCAGAGATGCCGATACCTTGCCTCACCCGATGGCAGATGTTCCGGAGAAATATCCTCGTGCGAGCATATCACTGATCCCGAAATTTGCGCCCAATCCGGCGGAACCACGTTCTACGTCCTCTTTCGTGAACCGCAAGGCTGGCCGCTCAGCTCGTGATGGCGGAAGCAGTCCATCGTGTGATCGTTGACCATGCCGACAGCCTGCATGAATGCATAGCAGATCGTTGGTCCCACGAACGTAAAACCTCTTTTCTTGAGATCTTTGCTCATGGCTTCAGCTTCCGGTGTCTTCGCCGGCACGTCGATGAGGCGCTCCCGGCGATTTTGGATGGTCTCGTCCACCAACAAATCGCCAGATATAGGAATCAAAGGAGCCGAATTCTTTTCTGAATCTCCAGCACAGCTTTGGCATTGGTCACAGCGGAGCGAATTTTCAGCCGATTGCGGATAATGCCGGAATTTAGTAGCAATTGACCGATCTTGTCTTCTCCATAGGCCGCCACCTTTTCCGGATCAAAATTGTCAAAGGCCGCCCGGTAGTTCTCCCGCTTCTTCAGGATTGTTGACCAGCTCAAACCGGCCTGGGCCCCCTCCAACACCAGGAACTCGAATAGAAGCCGGTCGTCATGCACAGGGACGCCCCATTCCTCATCATGGTAAGCAATCATCATGGGATCCTCCCCGGCCCAACTGCATCTTGCCTTGCTCTTCATCCTCATCTCCTCGTCAGTGTCCAGTCGGCCGTACATGACTGTTATATCACCGTAACATCACATCCTGCCAAACGCCGAGCATAGCGCATACTCAATGGTTTTGAATCAATAACGCATAATCGGAAAAATTGTGATCTGGTCTTGAATCAGATCCTATCAGCCAACATCTTCACAATTTTCCTTGACCTGCGGTTATCGGATTCAGGTATGTGTGTCTTCGCAGGCGGGGTATCTGATTAAATCTGCGCTCGGCGGCAGACGTTGTCCGCTCTCAGAGAGCAGCAGGTGCAAAGGCGCCTTTTCGTCGGGGAATCATATGAACAAACGGAAGATCAACGCTAAGCAATTGGTGAGTGATATTAAATCGGGCATGAGTGACGCCCAACTGATGGCGAAACACGAACTCACTCCTAAGGGCCTCCAAAGCGCGTTCAGGAAACTGGTCGAAGCAGGGCTTCTCAATGCCTCGTCTCTTCGTGAACGAGGGCTGGCTAAGGCAGGTCCCAAGCCCGATACGTTTGAAGGTGATGGCGCCTCTCCCGGACCTGCCGTTTCAGATGAGCAGAGACCCACAGAGTTGCTCCAGACCATTGCTTATGATGTAAAGAGCGGCCTCCACGATTCGGATATAATGCGGCGCTACGAATTGAGCCCTGGAAAACTCAAAGAAATCAAAAACGAGTTGGTCCGACTGGGGTACCTGAGCGGTGTGCACGTTTTGGGCGCGGAAGCCAAGAAAACGAAACTCTGCCCTTTCTGTTCCCAGGAGATTCAAGAATCCGCCGCCAGGTGCGTGCACTGCGGGCAGTGGTTGCACGCCGCGGGCAGCCGGGGTTCGCATGGGGGCCCCTCAGCCGGAAATGGGCGCTCACGATGGCGCGTTCAACGATGTCGGTGAGGAACGTGAAGAGGATTGCCCGTGGGAAGACCGAGGGAGCTACGGAACCTAAACGCATTTTTTCAAACAGCGACGAAATGTCTGCTTACTCCGACGAAATTCTTTTCGACGCTGCCAAGACAAGGAGGTTTTCTCAACCCGGTTCTTTTCGGAGTCATGTCGATAGTCGCGAGCTTCAGTTCTCGCGTATATCTGGTACAGCTTGCTCAGCAGAGGTGGGGGGGGACTATTCGGCTTTTTGATTGGCATGATCTTTGTTGTCCTTGGCGCGTTTATAATAGTCCCCATTGCTCTGTTTGTGTGGAGCGGCATCTTGCACCTTTGTCTTCTCCTGGTAGGAGGGGCGAATGAAGGATACCAGGGGACGTTTCGTGTCGTATCCTATTCGTCTGTCACTTCTCTATTCAACGCCATACCTGTTGCTGGGTACCATCGCCAGCCTTTGGGGGATTGTGCTGACAGTCATAGGGCTCAGAGAAGTCCACAACACGAGCACCGGCAAATCCGTGGCCGCAGTGCTGATACCGGCGGGTGTTGCGATACTTCTCGCTATTGGCGCGATAGCAATGGGCGCCTTCGCAGCGGCCAATTGGTCAATACCATTTCTTTCGCGGTCTTCTCAGAGTCAGACATTGTCGAATGAAGTTTGGCAGCCGTGGAAGACTACATTGCCAAGATCGACACCATAAAGGAGCAGGACCCGGTATCCGCCCCAGCCCAGGCGCGGCAGGCTATGACAGACTTGGAGGAGGTCCTGATCGGTTCGAAGGCGCCGGTAATGTCAGCCAGGTCAGACAATTAGCCCAGACATTTGGAGGAAGTATGATTGCGCAAATGAGCCTCCAGAGACTTTGGGCGAGAAGCGACCTGTCCAAACTGGATCATATGCTGGAATTGCAACGAAAAGCGCTGCTGCGAAAGTGCGGGAAATGAATCAAACTGAAAGTAAGAAAGCCCGAGATCTCGTCGGGGATCCTCCCGCTCCTTGTGGGCAAAAGCATCTGTACATATTCTTCTCTCCATGCCCCGGACCCTTTTGTAGGCTGTACACCCACGTGTCTGCCCTGGGCTGGACACACAGGTCCTCTTTCCTTACAGATGCCGGTCATCTTTGATTCTTCAGCCGGGAGACTGAACGGTCTTAGCT
>CAVVZX010000005.1:0-52823 GCA_963752855.1 uncultured delta proteobacterium
GAAAGACGCTTTTTCTCGGAAGCTCCTGTATTTATCCAGAAAATTGGCGCCTCAACCGATAAAGGAAGAGTCTCTGCTAAGCGGATATCTGGAATCCACCAATCAGCCGTATGCAGTGGCAAAGATATCCGGAATCGTAATGGCTCAGTCATACAACAAGCAGTCCCGGGACTAATTTTGTTTCGGTCATGCCCAGCAATCTGTCTACGGTCCCAACGACAACTTCGACTTAGAAAACTCTCACGTGATTCCCTCATTAATGCGGAAGACTCATGAAGCAAAGATTTCAGGGGCGGAATTTGTTGAGATCTGGGGCACCGGAAATCCTCGGCGGGAATTTTTGCACGTGGATGATTTGGCCGATGCGTGTGTGTTTCTTATGGAAACCTATAACTCAAGCGAAATAGTGAACATAGGCTCCGGCGAAGATATTCCGGTTCGGGAACTAGCCGCTATGATAAAGGATGTCGTGGGATTTAAGGGAGATATGCGATTCAACCCGAACATGCCTGATGGGACACCCCGTAAGCTCCTCGACGTCAGTCGGATTAACGCTTTAGGATGGAAGCCGTCAATACCGCTCAGAGAAGGCTTCGTCGCTACCTATAATTGGTATCTCGAGAATGAAAACCATTTGAGAAAGTAACGGTTTCGTGCCCCCCACTTTGCAAGGTTACGCCTTCTTGCCATATTTGCGACCAACTATGAAACTATTCTTCGGCGCCTTCCCCTCCAGTTGTTCTTGGACATTATAAAATGGACCTCTTACAACTGGTCGCAAAACCTCGATTGGACAAGACGACATCGAGTCATTTTGTAGGGGGGCGGGTTCGTGAACCGCCAGAATCCGGGCGTTTCTCGAAGCGCCCTGACTGCGTTTGACAACGCGATGTCGAGGTTTTGCAACCGGTTTGTTGATTTTAAACGGGCAAGTTGATCCGCGTTTCATGCCTGCTCGGTGGCCTTATTTCTGAACTGTTGAGGTATTTTGTCCAGTCCGCCTGACCATTCCGCCAGCTCATCCATGGATTTGGCCGCCAAGAGCGAAGTCTCGGCCTGGGCCGATTAATGCCCAGGTCTGCGGGAGTCAGCAACAATGCGTCTCCGTCTAAGTTCGGCCGTATCCTCAGGTTTCGCCTCTTTACCCAGGTCCGTGTCGCCGGCGACAGCTTGATGCTGGCTTCCCTCTCCTGAAGCGTGGCGCATTTATGAAGGTGTGCAATCCCTTTCTCGGTTACAATCTGGGTGATCGCGTCTCCGTAGATCATGACCGGTGGGACTTCAGCCCAGCCTGTTCCATCAACTGCCAAGCGTCGAGTTTGTCCACGAAGCATTGGGTTCCTTTCGGTCCCCGATTTTAGAGCATCTGCACTACGAGCTTGCGTCCTCGGGGCATGTCGCCTATAAGATTCGATCGCATCCCGGTCTCCTCGCCTATCTGAGCCAAGCTTCGCTCGAATGGCGGCGACCGGGCGCATCACAGCCCATATTGGGTGCCCCACCGAAGCCGGCGATGCGGTCCGCTACGGCCGTCGAGCTGTTGCCGTACCTGTCGATCTGAAGCGTGGCCCCACGAAAGCGTCTGCGGCGTAGTGTCCGCCGCCTGGCAAAAAGCTCTGTTAGAGCGCATGTTTCCATCAGGCCCCACAAAGAAGATATCCGGACGGGCCGATAATAATCCTCCATCCCCACTTCGGAACCGAAACAGTGGATGGAATCCACGAATCCGGATTCGATGGCCGGATCATCGCCGGGTGTGGGTTAAGGGTCCAGTGTGTGCAGATCTTGCCCTTCAGTCCCAGCCGCTCAGCATAAGTTGGTAGAAGCAGCTCGATCGCAGCAGCGGCATAGCCGATCCCGTGATTCAGCGAACGGACACCATATTCTCCGTATATGCCTTTGATCACCATCATTGCAATCAGAACATTGATCTCGCGAATCCTGGCCGGACTCACGTGAAGAGAGGCTCATATAACAAGGTTTTCCGGTCGGGATAACAAAATCTACCCAGTCGCCGGAATATCCACCCGCGGAAGCTTTTCAACCACCTTTTCCACCTGAGCTACAACTATGCCCTGTTTGAAGTGCGTTGCCTCCACAATCGCAGGCGTGTCCTCAGTATTAGGGCCGGTGTAAAGGTTTCCGTCTCGATCCGCCTGGGCGCCCACGACCAGCGAGACATGGGGTGTAAGATCGAGGAAGTGGCGTCCAAAAAGTTCAAGATAAGTGTGGATCTCGCCGATCCGCATCTTTGACTCGTCGACCAATTGTTTCACTTGCACGGATTGAGGCCCGGAAAAAGCAAAATCAACTTTCGCGGCTATCCCACGGCTGAATATCTCGCAGTGCGAGGGCAAAGCTATCACGGACTGGACCATATGAAGATGATTGACCTTTGACATGTCCACATTACACAGGCAATCGGCCAGAAATTGGGCCTGTTTCTGATTGTTCCCTTCCAAAGCCACACGATCTCCCGGGCGAATGATGGCCTCCAGGAGAACCACGGCGCGGGATGGATCGACAATCTTGCTGTCGCCTCCCTCCGTCAATGGTTTTGCCGCTGCCAGCCGGTTATGGTACTGCTTTTTGCGGAGCCCCCAGTCTTCTCTTGCATGCACAACCTTACTCATGCGGAACCCCCGTAGCGCCTTTGAGGTTCTCAAAGGAAAACCTCAAAGGCGTAATCAATTTAGGAAACGGTTCGAATCCATTTAGGTGAGGGGCGAAGAGACATGATCGCGGCTACCGAAATGAATATCACTCGAGTGCACAGTGATTCGCGCCGACCTTTAAAAGACCTTTTCTCGTCCAACCCCTCCAACCGCAAGTTTGAACCGGCAACCAGCTCAGTGCGAAACTGGCCGTAAAACGGCTTCCATTTCCCTCTAGGGTATTCCCAATACAGTGAACAGAAACCAGCACACCATCGCCACGACCGGGGACATAGCCAAGCCCCAGATGAGCATGTCTCTGAACAACTTCTTCTTGTCCTGATCCTCCGCGGCATTAGCTATGAAGATGGCGCCAAGAGTGGACAAAGGGCTCACGTCGGTCATATGTCCGCACAGGACGACGCTGGAGATCAGCGCCAAGAGATCCCCGCCGCCGATTTTAGCCAAGAGGTCCGGGGCCATTGGCACGAAAGCTGGCAGAATGATACCGATCGTGCTGGCGTATGCAGAGATCAGCGCAGCCCAAAAACCCACGACCAACGTGGCCGTGTAAGGCGTGGACTGTTTGCCATTATCTGCGCAAACAGATCCATGCCGCCGATCTTGCTCATGAGTTGAATGAGGACCGTTACTCCCGTAACCATCAGGATGGCGCCCCAGGGCATAGCCTTGAAAGCCTTGTCTTCGTCAGCCGCTCCCAAGAGAATCAAGACCGTTCCGACGAGAAATCCTCCCAATCCTATGTCGAGCTTGAAGAAGAATACTCCGATGACCAGGACAGCGATTCCCACAAGGGTCATGTACTGTTGTGATTAAAAGGCTCTACCTCGACTTCACCGTAGCCGAAGCTTCTCCTGCGGCCCTTTGTTTCCACAACTTCAATCCGCCAAAGAGAAGATAGGCCCCGAATCCGATGGCGAAGAAGAAAACAAGACTGTTCATCCACAGGGTGAACGCTGAAGTCGGTAATGCCCATGGGCTGCATAAGACCCTGGACGATTACCCCTGCGACGGCTATAGGCGACATGTTACCGGCCTGGGTGCCGTTGGCTACCATCACAGCCATCAGGAAAGCCGGTATTCTTACTTCCGAGGCTAACAGCATGCATGGGGCCGCCAGCAAAGCGCAGATCGTGATGGCGCCGGGTCCGAGAGACGATAATGCGAAGGCCAAGAGGAACAAGACAATAGGGAGCAGAGCGACATTACCGCGGACCCCTTTCACTGCGAATTTCGTTATCTTCTCCAACGTGCCGTTTATGTTTGCAATGGCAAACAGATACGTGATGCCGGCCAACATGAGAAATACGTTCACAGGATATCCGGCTATTATATCCTTGATTTTCACTCCTCCCATGTAGTAGCCGACAACCAGCGCTATCGCCAGGCTCAGAGGCCCGACATTAACGTTTCTGACAATTCCGATGACAACCGCAATTGCCAGAGCAATAAGAGATATTTCCGCTAAGTGGCTTCCCATGGTCTCCTCCTCCTTACATTAAAGATTTTTACCAAAGGTCATGAATTTTATTCATGATTAAGACCTGCAAAGCATGGACAAAATCCGGCGCATCCGGAAAGACATTCTAGTATGAAGCTCCCTCAATGCTGATCACACCCTTTGCTTTTTGTCCCGGCCCGGTTTCTCACATTTCTTTTGATGTCACGCATTAGGCCTTTCACGGCAAGTCCTGGAATTTCAACAGCAATATCGTGCTGTCATATACGATCTTTCTTATCTGAAGGGGGCTGCTGTTTGGGAACAGCATCTTGCACAGCGGGAACATCTATTGTATGCGAGTAACCGCTCTCCAAGGCTTCGCATTGCCTGATTAGGTGCTGTTTCATCAGCCTCTCTGCCGCTGCGGAATCTTTTCTTCTAAATGCTTCGTGGAGGTCACGATGTTCCTGCATGGAAATTTCGAGTCGGTTGGGTTGATAGATCTGGCGGTACCGATAAAGCAGGACTTTTTGTCTCAGTCCGTTTATCACTTCAGTTAGGACCTTGCTTCCCGCCAGCTCTTGAACCAAAGTGTGATATTTGTGATTCACGGCCATGTACTTTTCATGATTCTTTTCTTCACAGTGTCTTTCCAGCTTTTGATGAAGATTATCTAGTTTCTTCAGGCCGTCTTCATTCATCTTTTCCGCGCATTCTTTGGCGCATGTGCCTTCCAAAATGCTCATTACCCAGAAACATCTCTCGAATGTCTTCCATGGATGGCTCGGCCACATGCGCACCCTTATTCGGAATCAATTCCACCAGTCCTTCGGAACTAAGGAGCCTCAGAGCTTCCCGTAGAGGCGTCCGGCTGATTCCCATGGTTTGGCACAATGGTTTTTCAACGATCTTGTCTCCCTTCTTCAGAGTTCCCTTTCGGATCATTTCTCGAATGCGCTTGGCCACTTCTTGGGCCAGTGATTGTGCAATTATTGTAGTCATCTACGGTTTAGGGGGATTAATATTGTATATTGTATACATTTATAGTCTACGAAATATTCATGTCAAGAAAAAAGGTTTGTCGCCTCCAGGCTTGACGAGCGCATTACCATCATTATTGTATCTGTACAACAATTTAGGCGCTCTTGTCTTATGCGTGCTTAATTAACTCCGTAAGTTGCGCAGGCCAAGCCAAAGAGGAAGGAAAAGACAATGACACAGGTTGAAATGTCAGACGAAGAAGTGAGGACTCTGAGAGAGATCCTGAATGGTTATCTTGCAGGGTTTCCTTCGGAACTTTACGGCTCGGATTATTTTTCCTTTGAGAGCACGGTCGAACGTGTGCACAAAAAAGAGGTCATTGAAGATTTAGTGGACCGTATTGAGAAGGCGGCATAACGAAATTCACTGGAGCTTTATTCGGGAGTAAGGAATTATTGCTTCCAGGGTTTCGGGAAGCTTGTCGGGCTGGTGGCACATATCCAGCATGATCCCTTTGGCGCCTCTCAGGGTGTCTCCTATAAAAGAATGAGGAAGTCGTATCATACGCGCGGGCACGCGATCAGTCGTCCACACACACCGCGGAGGCGCAGAGTGCCCACGGTTTCGACTCCATAGGGCCGAATCGGCTCAGAGATAACATGCTGTCTTGATTAGCATTTGTAGTCATGCCCGAGAAATGGAGCGCTTTTGGCTCATCGCCACTTCCAGTCACTCCCACCTTCATCTTCACATTTCAACTTACTTATAATACTAAAATGATTGTATAATACTAGGCCATTCCTCGATAGCTTTAAGACCGATTAGAAGATGGTATGGGAATTGCTTCGCAAAGAATTGGGGTAATGTATTACGAATCATCGAATGCGGTCCGGTGATTCATCCTTATCGAGCAGCGAAGCAAAAAAATGATACGACGACGCGTCTGTATGAGGCCGGGACGTACCAAATTTGAACCGTGGAACTTGGACTGTCTAGCCTCATTGCATCCGGAGAATTCCGGCTTTGCTCCTGAGATTCGGCGAGGCTTGCAGGCGCGCATTGGGTTATCAATACAGATTATCCTATTGGTGGCCTGCTTCTGCTTGTCTGCTTTTGCGGACAACGTGTCCGTCCCCTTGAAGCTGAATGGAGAAACCGACAAATTCGACTTGAAAGGTCACTTAGCCCTCTATGAGGACAAGACTACAAAGGAAACCATCAACGTTGTTCGGGAAAAAACGTTCCGTTCCGTAACCGAAGCTGCGCCGAGCCTGGGATACACCCAATCAGCGTATTGGGTCAAACTGGTCCTGGAGAATGAGACTCCCGGCCTGGTAACCGTCATGTTACAGCTTGCCAACCAGTATCTGGATTTTGTCGATTTTTACGTTACCTCCAATCGAAGTTCTCACATCGAAAAATATCGTGACGGCGCGCGGGTCCCGTGGGAAGAGAGGGTTTCTCAAGGCCGCTACCCGCTCTTACGCCTCGATTTTGCGCCTGATGAAGAGAAGACGATTTTCATCCGAGTACAATCGCAGACACCTCTGAGAGTACCCTTGGATCTCGCTACCGAAGCGGCTCATCAGCGCAGAGAACTCGCAGAGTATCTGTTCAATGGACTGTTTTTCGGAGCGTTGGGGTTTCTGATCATCTACAGCCTGTTCGCCTGGTCAATTCTGCGGCAGAATGCCTATTTATACTACATTCTGCTCATTCTCGGAGTAGGCGCTCTCCATTTAGCCTATACGCGGCCTCTTTCCCCGGGTGACAATCTTCTCTCAGGCCCGAAACCATTTTGCACGATCTCACTGCCTGCATATGCTTAACTTTTATATTCAATATAATTTTTGTGTATTCTTTTATGGATTCCAGGACAAAGTACCCGATTCTCTACAGGATTCTGGATCTTTTCTTGATATTTGCAGTAATTAATACGGTTCTATATTTCTACAATTATTATTGGGGTAATGCTTTCGGCAATGATTTATGGCCCGATTCTGGGGTGGATCTTGGCCATCGTAGTAGGGTTGATGTGGTATTGGGGAGAATCCCATGCCCGATATTTATTTCTCGCTCACATCCTGTTGCCTATTCTCGCTATGGTGTATGTCGGTGTGCTGTCGAGTGTTATCCCATTCAGCTTTGTGCTGACCCAGTCGCTGAAGATCGCGTACCTGCTCCAAGGGATGTTTTTTGCGTTGGCCCTCGCGGACAGATATTCCATCATGCAGCGAAATTTTCAGCGCATGCTCGAAGACCAGGTTGCCGAACGGTCGGAAGAGCTGGTTATGGCTAACGAAAGCCTGCATCGTGAAGTCAACGAACGCAAACGTGTTGAAAAGGCAATCGAGAAGGCCAAGCGCGAGTGGGAACAGACCTTCGACACAGTCCCGGACCTTATCGCCATCATCGATCAAAACCATAAAATTGTGCGAATTAACAGGGCCATGGCGGAAAAACTGAATGTGCGCCCAAGAGATGCGAGTCGGTTTGAACTGTTACGAGGTTTGTCACGGCGCAAACGAGCCTATCCCCACATGTCCTCTCCGTCAGAGTTTGAAAGACGGGAACGAACATACGGCGGAAATACTTGAAACTCGATTGGGAGGCACTTTTCTGGTTTCAGTAACACCTCTTCCGAACGGAAATCAGGATACGAAAATGTTTGTGCATGTCGCACGAGATATCACGGAGCGCAAAGCCTTCGAAGAGCGACTTAGCAAACTTGCCCTAACTGACAGTTTGACCAACATCTGGAATAGAAGACATTTTATGTACCTTGCGGGTCATGAATTGGAGCGCACTAGACGGTATGGAGGCGCACTAGCCATTATGATGATAGATCTGGACCACTTCAAGGTCAGTAAATGATACGTACGGTCACGAGGTGGGTGACCGAGCGCTTAAGAAAGTGGCTGAAGTCGTCTCGGCTGCGCTTCGCAAAGTTGATATTTTCGCCCGTATTGGGGGTGAGGAATTCGTCATTGCATTGCCTGAAACCGGATTGGAGCAGGCTGTTCATGTAGCTGAGCGGCTCCGTGAGAATTTGGCCGAGACCCCTATCGCAAATGGCGGTCCCCACCTGAACTTAACAGTTAGTATCGGGATAACAGTAACCGGACAGAGTTCGCCCGAGTTGACCACATTACTGAAACAAGCGGATACGGCGTTGTACAAGGCAAAAGAGAAAGGGCGAAATAGAGTGGAAGTCTTCGTGGAACAAAGTTCCGCTTAATGGGAGCAGGAATAGATTTGCCGCTCCATCCTGATTGTATTTCCAGCGTCTAATCCCGATCCTCAACAATGGGAATCTAAATGAAGCCGCCGAGGCTTGATTAGAGACCTGACCGCCCGGTAATAAACAACGGAATTGACAGACCTGCGCCGGGCGCTGCACGTTCAGTTGTACCGCTGAATAGAACGTCCCGCAAAAATTTCTTGACAAACTGGAAATTCCGGTAATACTGGTAATAATAGAAAATCCATTCCATTGGGTTGGAGTGAGGGTCGGCAGATGGAAGTCTTGACCGTTTATCAGGCCAGCAAATACTGTAGTGTTTCCCCTAAGACTATATCGAATTGGATCGACGAGGGACACATAGTCGCGTTTCGGACTGTTGGAGGCCACCGTCGGATCAAAAAGCAGGATCTTGACACGTTTCTGCGGAAAAAGGGCATGCCGATCCCGACAGAATTCCAGCAGGAGGAGCGAAAGAAAATTCTTGTTGTAGACGACGATAAATTGATTGTTGAGACCATAGTTACCGCGCTCGAAGAAGAACCACACAATTATGAGATTCTCTCAGCGTCGGACGGCTTCGAGGCAGGCCTTCAGGTAAGCCATTTCAGACCGGATCTATTGATACTGGACATCATGATGCCCGACATTGACGGTTTCGAAGTTTGCAAAAAGATCAAGCAGGACGCCGCCACAAGTCATATAAAGATCATGGTCCTTTCCGCCTATATGGATGAAGAAAATTTTGAGAAGATGAAAGAAAAGGGAGCTGATGTCTGTTTTTCGAAACCTTTGCCATTGGAGAAGCTGAAGAAAGAAGTGTCAAGCCTTCTTGGCGTTGCTTAAGCGGATATAGTTGTTGCGGAGGAGATTTGGATCATGAGCCTCAAGGAAGCGTTGGCTAGCAAGCGGTTTGTGGTTACATCCGAAGTGTATCTTCCTCAGGATAAGTCGCCCGAAGATTACCTTGAGGAAATTTTCAATTTGTGGGGGCGGGTAGATGGTATCCGCTTTCAGCCTTTTGCCGCGGATGCGGCTGTGAGCGATTCACTGACCTTGTGCCGTCTTCTCCGCGAGAAGAAATTTGATCCGGTTTTTCAGGTAACCACCAGAGATCGAAACCGCTTGGAAATCCAGGACGCTCTGATCCACGCCTCTTCGGTAGGGGTCCAAAACCTCCTTGTATTTACTCAAGATTACCGTGTCTCGGGGGATTCTCTTCAGGAATTAATGTTTTTTCATGTGGATATGGGAAAATTCTTTTCCGTGATCGATGGGTTGCAGAAAGGCACGGACATACACGGAAAAGATCTAGATGCTGAACGGATCTTTTTCATAGGGTCCGGGGTGGACGCGACCGCGGGTGCTAGAGTTCCTGACATGGAACTGCGAGAGATGGAGCAGTTGGCAGGTGGAGGCGCTCAATATTTCATTACTACCCCAGTGTTCGATGTGGACCAATTTGCTGCCTTTGTGAAGAAGGTGGCTCCATTAGGCATTCCTGTAATAGCTGAAGTCATCATGCTTCACACGGCAATGGAAGCCCGTTTGTTGACACGTTACGGCGGGGTAAATATTCCTGAACACGTTATACAAACAATCGAGAAGGCCCCCGTCAAATTTGATGGGTCGGCCAAAATCACTTTGGAGATTATAGATTCGTTGAAACACCTGTGCGCTGGGGTTCACATCGCTCCATTTGGGTGGGAAAGTAAAATAGGCTCACTCATTCAGAAAATCAAACGGTGACTTGATTCGAGGCTTTTTGATGAGGCCTTCCTAAGTCGGCCGATCCTGCACATCGCTCGCTGCTCTTCTCTCCTCCCGCGGACGTCTCTGTCCGGATTTCGGTATCTGCTGCTGGTATTCGCTTGTCTAACGGAGGACCAAAGTGGAGACTGTCACCATTTCTCTGAACCGACGTGAAGTTGCAGGACCTGCCGGGACAACGATCTTGGATCTGGCGAAACAGGCGGGTGTGGATATACCGACCTTGTGCCATCATCCTCTCCTGCGAAGCGCAGGAGCCTGCCGAGTATGTCTTGTGGAGGACGTAAAGAGCGGCAGACTACTTGCTTCCTGTGTCACACCCATCAGCCAGGGAATGGAGATAATGACCCACTCTCCGGCCGCGGTCTCAGCGAGACGAGACGTCCTGGAACTGATTCTCTCCGATCATCCTTCGGCTTGCGTTGTCTGCAGCAAAGGAAATGAGTGCGTGCTGCGAGCGTTAGCCAAAGAACATGGCGTCTGCGATCCGGAAATAGACGCCCTAAGGCGTTGGCGGCCTATCCAGGAACTCAATCCTTTTATAACGCGTGATTTGACCAAATGTGTCCTTTGCGGACGGTGCATTCGTATGTGCAAAGAATTCGAGGCGGTGGGCGCCATCGAATATATGGATCGCGGCTATGAAAGTCATCCCGGCACATCGGGAGACAAGCCTCTGGAAGGGTCTGAATGCAATTTCTGCGGATCGTGTGTTGGCGTATGTCCCACCGATGCGCTGGCAGAGAGAGACCGGATCTCCATAAGCTCCGGTCACACGTTCGCAGCAGGACTGTGCTCATATTGCGGTGTCGGCTGCCGCGTGGATTACGAGCTGGCAGACGGGGTAGTGGTTGGGGCTAGAGGGATTCCCGGAAGTCCTGTCAACGGCCCGTCTCTTTGTGTGCGTGGACATTACGGGCAGGATGCCCTTTCTTCTTCGGCCCGGCTTTCCGATCCACTAATCAGGAACAACGAAGGCATTTTTGTCAAGTCGACGTGGGACGAAGCTCTCGCACAAGTTGCTCACAGGTTGCACGCAATTGTGAGCCGGTACGGTCCGACAAGCGTTGGCGTTATTGCGGGAACGGATTGTACGAACGAGGAATACTATCTATCTGCACGGTTTGCGAGATCTACTATATATACACCTCATCTTGATTCCACTGCGAGATTCTCTTCCAGCGCCCTTGAACAGGGTCTTGCCATGTCGTTCAAAAGGGTTAGGCCGCTGGGGTCTCTGGAACGGATACTGGAAGCTGATACTATCTGCTTGCTATGGGCTAGGCCCGATTACACCCACCCCATAGTAGCACGGAACATAAGGCAGGCCGTCCGCAACAAGGGGGCAGCCCTTATTCAATTCGATGACCTCAAGACCAGTCTCAGCCCATTTGCTCGCATCCACTTCAAGGAAGAGACCAACCACCTTCCACGGCTCATGATGCAACTGATGAAGGAACTGCTCGCTACCGGTCTCCAGCATGACGACTTTCTTCAGAATCATGTGCAAAACGTTGATGAGCTTTTCTCCCGCGTCCACCTGGAGGAGCCCGTTGTTCGAGAAGACATAAGAGAAGCCGCACGCCTTATGGGCAAAGATAGAAAGCTTGTTCTTCATGATCGGCCCGATGCTTGGCAGGTCCGCTAAGGGCGTTATTTTGGGGCGCCTGGTGGCAAACCTCGCCTTCTTGTGCGGCCAGCCCGAAAGCATTTTTGTCCTTTTCCAAGGTTCCAACGAACTGGGCGCATGGGAGATGGGATGTGCGCCGGACTCGTCTTCCGGGCGGACTTTCTCTTGAAGACCCCAAGGCCCGAGAGACTTTGCGCGAAATATGGCAATCGGAGATTTCAATCGATAGAGGACTTGACGCCATGGGAATGCTTCGCGCAGCCGAAGAGGGCCAACTCCGAGCGCTCGTGTTCCTCGGAGTCGATCCCTTGACCTGTTTCCCCGATACGGTGCGGACAAAGAAGGCGCTTGACGGAATGGACCTCGTTGTTCGGACGGGAATGTTTCCCGCTGGAGACAGAGAAGCGGCAGGATTCGTGTTTCCGCTGACAGCGATCACTGAGGCCGATGGGACATACACAAATATTGAGGGTCGGGTACAGCGGGTGTCAAAGATCGCTGACCCACCGGGAACCGCACGCCCCAACGCTCGATTCCTTGTGGACCTTGCAGGAAAAATGGGGACCGCTATGGGCTTCCTGACTGCAAAAGACATATTCGAGGAGATGCGGGAAGTCTGTCCGACGTGGTCAGACCTGTCTTGGCGAGGCGCCGGAAGGGCGGGAGGCCTCCGACTGCCGATCGGCGGCGGCCGAGATGCGGACGCGGTTCAACAACCGGTGGATTCAGGTACGTCGCCTACGTGCCTCCCGATTCCTGTCCTGGGCCTGCAGAGTGTTCCGGGCGTCCTTGGAAAATATTCCCTGAAGAGCAGCTCACCCATCCCGGTTACGGCGTGATTTCAGGCCGATCGTTCAGGCTGGCCCGATTTGCCAAAGAAGACGTGGCACGGATAAACCCGGCGGATGCCTCAACAATAGGCGCTGATGAGGGACAGAGGGTGGCGCTGCGCACCGATGTGGGCCAAGTGGAGTTACGACTGAAGTTTGATCCCGCGGTTCCGCGCTCGGGAATCGTCGTTCCGAGCGGCGGTCCCAGATATCTTCTTGAGCGTCTCCTGTCCTGGTCTGACGGAGAGCATCCGCCGGGATGGGATAGCATCTTCGCGTCCGTTGAGCTGTTGGAGGAGTGATGACGCAAAACTTGGATATCGGACGACTCATGAAGCTTCTCGATGGAGTAAAACCGGTTAGAGAGAACCTGATCCCGGTGCTCCAAGCCATCCAGGATGAATTTGGTTATGTTCCCCCGGAGACTATAGGACCGGTAGCCGGGCGCCTGGGCGTCTTCCCTTCCGAGATCTCAGGGATAATCTCATTCTATGCGCAGTTTTATACGGCGCCTCGAGGCCGATATGTCGTACGCGTTTGTCGGGGCACCGCTTGTCACGTCCGGGGCGCACGCACAGTGCTCCAGTCGGTGGTCAAATTCACTGGACTGAAGGATGGCGAGACTTCGGGCGATATGCGGTTTACATTGGAAACCGTAGCTTGCTTAGGGGCCTGCGCCTTGAGTCCAGTCATGGTAGTCAACAAGACCTATTATGGAAAGCTCAACTCCGGGAGGATTGAGGCCGTACTCAAAGGCCTCCCATAATATGGTGATGCTATGGGTCGTTTAATGTCCGCTAGTGATCTTGCCGGTTTCCGGTTAGCAGCAAAACGCAAGCGAGATCCTTCCGTGGTGGAAATAGCTGTATGCGCGGCCACAGGCTGTCGCGGCATGGGGAGCGGAAGAAGTAATATTGCGTTTTGAAAAGGAACTGCGAGAACAGGGATTCGAGAAGAGAGTCGCTGTTAAACGAGTCGGGTGTCGGGGCTTTTGCGAACGAGGTCCTTTGGTCACGATAAGGCCCCAAGGCATCTTTTATCAGAGAGTCTCGCCTGAGGATGTCCCTGAGGTGGTTTCTGAGACCATTGGCAAGAGTAATATTCTTGGGCGCTTACTGCTCTCGGATTCGGGCGCCGAACGGCGTTTCGTGTATGAGTCGGAAGTGCCGTTTTATGCCAAGCAGCATAGGACTGTTCTATCCCTCAATGGTGTCGTCGACCCATTATCTATCGAAGATGCCATTGCTTTTGGCGCATACGCTTCTTTGGAAGAGGTCCTTTCATGGGAACCTGGATCGAGTCATAGACACCATTGAAAGAGCGGGATTGCGAGGACGAGGCGGCGGCGGCTTTCCAACGGGCGTGAAATGGCGGTTCGCACGGTCGGCGAGCGGGGACCGAAAGTTCATCATATGCAATGCGGATGAGGGCGATCCTGGAGCATTCATGGACCGGTCCATCCTGGAAGGGAACCCGCATGCCGTGATAGAGGGGATGATCGTTGGAGCTTATGCAATAGGCGCGGGGCAAGGTTATGTATATTGCCGCGCGGAGTACCCGCTGGCAGTGGAACGTGTAGCGATAGGTATTGACCAGGCCAGACAGCTTGGACTCCTCGGCGAGAACATTCTTAATAGCGGCTTCGACTTTGACATCCGTCTTTACCAGGGAGCCGGAGCCTTTGTGTGCGGTGAGGAAACGGCTCTCATCGCATCCATCGAAGGAAGAAGGGGAATGCCGAGACCTAGGCCGCCGTTTCCTGTTCAGAGCGGTCTTTTCGGCTGCCCGACTGTGATCAACAACGTCGAAACTCTCGCCAATGTGCCTCACATAATATCGATGGGGCCCGAGGTTTACGCATCCGTAGGGACCGACAAGTCCAAGGGCACTAAGATCTTTTCACTTACAGGCAAGGTGGAAAACACAGGTCTCGTAGAGGTCTCCATGGGCGTGACCATTCGGGACATCGTATTCGATATAGGAGGGGGAATTCCCAAGGACAGGAAATTCAAGGCTGTTCAGATGGGGGGACCTTCCGGAGGCTGTATCCCTGAGAAATTTCTCAACTTGCCTGTGGATTACGATTCTCTTCAGGCTGTCGGAGCGATCATGGGTTCCGGCGGCATGGTGGTGATGGACGAAAACACTTGCATGGTGGAGGTTGCCCGGGTACTTTCTCTCGTTCACTGCTGAGGAGTCTTGTGGGCAGTGTTCACCCTGCCGCATCGGCACTCGCCAAATGCTGCAAATCTTGACGCGAATCACCAGGGGCGAAGGGACTATGGCGGATTTGGACCGGCTGGAACGTATCGCCCTACTGGTGAAGAAAACCAGCCTCTGCGGCCTGGGACAAACCTGTTCGAATCCGGTGCTTTCGACTTTGCGTCATTTCAGAAGCGAATACGAGGCTCATATCGTATCAAAGAGATGTCCGGCCGGGGTCTGCGATGCGCTGGTTCTTTCTCCGTGTCAGCACGCTTGTCCGGCCGGAATTGATGTGCCGGCCTATGTAGCTTTTATCGGTCAAGGCGACTATGCAAAAGCGGTCGAGGTCATCCGTGAGCACAATCCATTCCCGGCGATTTGCGGCCGAATATGCCATCACCCGTGTGAAAGCAAGTGCCGCCGGGGAGAAGTCGATCAGCCCGTATCCATAAGATATTTGAAACGCTTTGCCGCGGATTGGTTTTACGAAAACTTCAAGGAAAATCCTGAGCCTTTCCCCATCACAAAGAAGCAGAGCGTGGCAGTAGTCGGGGCCGGTCCGGCCGGGCTGACTTGCGCCTATTTCCTTGCCAGGATGGGTTATCAAACGACTGTTTTCGAGGCGCTTCCGTCAGGTGGAGGCATGCTGGCGGTCGGTGTGCCGGAGTTCAGGTTGCCCAGAGAAGTCCTGCAACGCGAGATTTCGTACATCGAGGCTAAAGGTGTGGAGATCCTATACGATAGCCCAATTAACGAATATCACACAGTGGACGATCTCAGGGCCGAAGGATTTGATGCAGTCTTCATTGCCGCCGGAGCGCATAGGAGTCAGAAACTAGGCATTCCAGGAGAGGATCAAGACATCGAAGGGCTTGTCCAAGGGATACAATTACTCAGAGACGTCAAGATCTTAGAGCACGTGCCCGTTGGAAATCGGGTCCTCATTATAGGCGGAGGCAACACTGCCATTGATGCGGCACGAAGCGTGTTGCGCAAAGGAGCGCGGCACGTCACTGTGCTCTATCGCCGTTCCAGAGAGGAGATGCCTGTATCGTCCATCGAGTTTCGTGAGGCTCACGAGGAAGGGGTGGAATTTCAGTTTCTGGTTTCGCCGACCAGGATAGAGTCTGACGACGGCCAATTGAAAGGAGTAAGCTTCATCCGCATGGAATTGGGTGAACCGGACGATTCAGGGCGCAGACGGCCCATTCCCATAGAAGGCAGCGAGTTCTTCCTTGAAGCTGACATGGTCATCCCCGCGGTGGGCCAAGCGCCCGATCTGAGCTTCTTGCCACCCGATTTCCAACTGGAGAAAGTCTCGTGGGGAGCGCTGAAAGTAAACCCGCATTCACTCCAGACCAACATTCCCTGGATCTTTGCCGGTGGAGATTTTGCTACAGGGGCGTCTATGGCTGTACACGCTATAGCCGCCGGTCGACGGGCTGCGTTGAGTATTGATCGCTATTTTAGAGGCGTCAAAGAACCTTTGATCATCAGAGACGAACAGTATGCTCTCCGCCCTGAACCGCCTACTGACCCGGAGAAGCTGGACTCGGTCAGAAGCAGAGTCTCTATGCCACGCAAGCGTCCCGAAGACAGGATTATCGGATTTGAAGAATTCGAAATGGGCTTCACTCCTGAAGAAGCTCGCGCCGAGGCATCCCGGTGTTTGAGATGCGATCTTGAACACATGAGAGAAATGGAGGAGGATTCGGAGGAACACCTCGTCTGCAACACATGCTGAGCGCCGGAACCCAAGGCGCCAGCCTGAAAAGCATCATTATTTGTAAGGCAATAATAGGAAGTTTCTCCACGAGAGGACGAACATGAAAACAATCACACGTCAGAAGCCTTTCGAGGAAATTCTGGAGGATATTTCGTTGGACACCAGAGTGTTCATTGTGGGCTGTGGAACATGCGCAACTCTGTGTCACACCGGCGGCGTTGATGAAGTCGCGGCTATGGCGGAAAAACTCACAGTAGCCGGAAAGATAGTTACAGGTGTCGCTGTGCCTCCGACAGGCTGCGATGAAGTTACCGGCGAGATGAAACAGGCCTTCAGGAATGAGTTGCGAGCAGCGGACGTGGTTTTGGTCATGTCCTGCGCATTCGGCGTTCAGACCACCGCTTCACAACTCAAGAAACCTGTTGCCCCCGCGCTTGACACGCTCTTCATTGGAAAAGAAGGGCCCGCGGGCCAATATTCGGAAATCTGCATGCAATGCGGCGAGTGCGTCTTGGTGGACACAGCGGGAATATGTCCTGTGACAGCTTGCCACAAGGGCCTCCTCAACGGTCCCTGTGGCGGGACGAACAATGGGAAATGTGAAGTCGGCAATGGCCGCGAGTGCGCGTGGACCTTGATCTATAACCGGCTTAGAAGTCAGGGGCGACTTGATCGCATGAAGCGGTACCATGCCCCCAAGTCTCACAATGCCGTCCTAAGACCGGGAATCATTAATCTGACTCACTCCCGAGAAGAGGCTGCCGCGCAGTAGAAGGAAGATTTGGAGCAAATTCCAGAGGGCCGCTGCAACAGAACGAGCGTGCATAGAGCCCGTCACTCGGAAAGAGGTGGCTTATGAGTGGATTCAAAGAAGCTCTTGACTCCGGAAAGTTCGTCGTCACCGCTGAAATAGGGCCCCCCAAGGGAGTGAACCTTGAACCGGTGAAACACCATATTGAGTTGCTTAAGGACCGTGTCGACGGTCTGAACGTAACGGACAATCAAAGTTCGGTCCTGAGGTACCCTTCGCTGGGCGGCGCGATATTGGTCAAGGAGTTAGGAGGCGAGCCGATTTTGCAGATGACGTGCCGGGACCGCAATCGATTGGCGCTACAGGCTGACCTTTTCTTTGCTTACAGTCGGGGCGTTAGAAATGTGCTCTGTCTCACGGGTGACGCGGTTGTTGTGGGAGACCACAAGGATGCAAAGGGTGTATTCGACTTGGATTCGGTTCAGTTACTGGATGCGATCCAGACACTTGCTGACGGCAAGGACCTGGCAGGCAACCCTCTGGACGGGGCGCCCACTTTCTGCAAAGGGGCCATCGTAACGCCCGAAGCGCAGCCGCTTGAGCCTCAACTCCTCAAATTCGAAAAGAAAATCGAGGCCGGCGCGGAATTCATTCAGACCCAAGCCATTTACGATTTGAACAATTTTGCGAATTTCATGGATTATGCGCGAAAGCACAAGGTCAAAATACTGGCCGGGATTGTAGTGCTCGTCAGCGCAGGCATGGCCAAATTCATGAACAAGAACGTTCCCGGAATATTCGTTCCCAAACAACTAATCGAGGAGTTGGAGGGAGCGCCCAAGGGCAAGGCGCTGGAAACCGGAATTGGCATAGCGGCCAGGACCATCAAGACCATTCGGGATGAAGGACTTGCAGACGGGGTCCATATAATGGCTATCGGTAAAGAAGAGGCCGTTCCACGAATTTTGGACTTGGCTGAAATAAATTAACGAATAGCTTGCCGATTGGAGGGCGACAACCATGGCCAAGCGAGAATTCCTTTCGGTCATTGATATGACTATGGAAGAAATTCAGGACCGCCTGGATGAACTGGAACGCAGCTATCAAGAATTTTTTATGGTCGCGAGAGAAGGCTTTTTTATTTCAACTCGAGAAGGTCAATTTATTGACTGCAACGCCGCTCTAGTAAAAATGCTGGGATACCGTGTGACAGAGGAAGTATTGACACTGGAGCTGTTGAGAGACTTTTGGATGAGATCGGAAGACAGGCGGGCTTTTCAAGTTGTGATCGAAAGCAAAGGAGAGGTCTGGGATTACGACGCCGAATGGAAAAGAAAAGATGGATCACCTTTCTATGTGTCGATCTCCGGTCAAGTTTGGCGCGATAAACGCGGCAATATAGCAGGGTATCGGGGTTTTATAGTTGACCGATCACAGGAGAAAATCTTACAGGACAAGATCAAAGCATCGGAAATCAAGTTTCGCGACCTGTTCGAGAATATTCAGGATGGGGTGTTCATCTCGGACGCTCAGGGAAAGGTGCTCGATTGCAACAGCGCGTTGTGCGGCATGGTTGGATATACCAGAGATGAGTTCCTCAAGATGGACTACTACCGGGACCTGTTCGTGAGCCAAGAAGACATTGTGGAATTCAGGAAGCACGTCACCGACGAGGGATCAGTCAAGGACTACGAGTTACAGATCTTCATGAAGGACGGCGGCAGGCGAGACATCTCCATGAGCGGCTACGCAAGCAAAGACAGAGGCCGGCGAAATAGTGAACTTTCAGGGGCTCATGCGCGACGTGACCGAATCAAAGCGTCTGCGCGCTCAACTGATCCAGACCGAATCGGCCATAGGAAGAATGGCTTCACAACTAGCTCACGAGCTTAACAATCCAATTTACGGCATTATGAATTGCCTCGATTTGCTCAAAGATGTCGTTCCGGAAACCAACGAAAAGCGGAAATACCTCGATCTGGCCTACAATGAGTGCAAACGTACATCCGGGTTATTGATTAAGATGCTGAAATTTTTCAAGCCCGATGACGAAGAAAAGAGCCTCACAGACGTCAATAAGCTTTTGGAAGAGACGCTACTCTTCTACGAACGCCAGTTCAAGAACTTGAATATCCAGGTGGAAATCAATCTCGCTCCTGATCTCCCACAAATAATGGCTGTCGGCAGTCACTTGAAGCAAGTGTTCATCAACATGGTCATCAATGCCAATACGGCAATGCCATCCGGTGGCGCGCTAAGAGTTTCCAGCGAGCCCCGTCCCGAAGAGAATGAGATAGCTGTTATTATTACGGACACAGGTGTCGGTATCCCCCCTCAAAATGTAGACAGGATCTTCGAGGCATTCTTTACAACCAAGAAGAAAGTGAAGGGGGTCGGCTTGGGCCTGAGCATAAGCTACGGGTTCATCCATGAGCATGGAGGTAGAATAGAAGTGCAAAGCGAGGTGGGTAAAGGAACGACCTTTAGTATTTATCTGCCCGTTTCCGACCGAAGAGAATCAATGCCATGATAATCCCCAATTAGTTCAATCATTTCATGGGATTCTGACCCACGGCGTTTCGACATTCCCTAAGACTCTTATCATGCTGTAGTGAAGCCGGGTCAGGCGTTCAGTATCTGCCGGCTGGGCGGCTGGGGGCGGGCCAGCCAAAATGGCATCATTGCGGCACATCCTGATGAGCGCTCGACATGATAGTTGACTAGGTTGCCGTAAGTAAATTATCTTGGAAGTCAATCCACTAATACAGGGGGGCAAACAATGGGAATTTTGACATGGATAATTTTGGGGCTTATCGCAGGGGTAATTGCGAAACTCCTGGTTCCGGGCCGAGCATCCGGGTGGAATTATTGTCACAATAATAATAGGTATCGTTGGAGCGCTCATCGGCGGCTATATAGGGACACACCTAGGGTGGGCGCGGTACATGGAATCGATCTGCGTAGCGTGGCGCTGGCGGTTGGGCGGGTCAATTATCCTACTGATCGTGTACAGGGCCGTAACCTAAAATCAATTTAAGCAATTTCGAAATTCGGACGAACGGAAGCATCGTCGCTCAATAGGCTACTGCCTGAATGGTATCGTTTATGCGGATTAGTTCCAAGATTTACGTCCCGATAGTTTCTCTCATTATCAGCATGCTGTTGAAGCGCGTGAAGTGCTTAAGACTCACTTAGGCCGATTATCGCCGATTGTCGAAGGGAGCATTTTTACCGACAGCGGCTGGCCGTCGGATAAAACTTCTTTGCCTTGGACAACCACCACATCTCCTTCCTTCAATCCTGCGAGCACAGCGGCGTAGCGTTCATTACTTTCGCCGATCTTGATCCGAGTCAGTTGAGCCTTGTTTTCGTGCCCTACCAGATAAACGGAATTGTCACCGTTGCTTCTGTTTTGATCCAGAAGCGCCACGACAGGGACACGAAGCACTTCAGGAATGGTTTTCACCACAACTCGCCCGCGGCCCACCATGCCTTGCAGCAGTCGCATATCCGAGTTCTCCACATAGATTCTGACCTCGAACAACCTATTGTCATTTGCGACGGCTTCAATGTAAGTCAGCCGACCAGTAAATATTTCGCCCGGGTAGCAATCGAGCGTGACCTCAGCCTGTTGACCACCGGATCGAATTTTTTTCAAGGAGAGCTTACCCACATCGAGATCTGTAATGAATGCTTCAAGATAAATCCTATGATAGTCACTGATCTGGAAAAGTCTTTTACCCTCCGATACCCAGTCACCTCTCTCTACATACCTCTTTGAAAGCACTCCCGTGATGGGCGCGGTCACTCGGGTCTTTTTGAGATCTTCGAGAGCACGTTCCAAGAGGGCCTTATCCGCATCCACTTGGGCTATTGAGTTTTGATACGTCGTAAGCTTTTGATCATATATGCTGTGACTTACAGATCCACTATCATATAATCCTTTATTTTTTTCCAGCTCGGACTTATTGAACACGAGCGAGGCTTCATCCTTCTTCAGATTTGCGCTGGCTTGTGCGGCCGCTTCTTTGATTTTCTTCTCTTCCAATTTAAGAAGCAGTTCGCCTTCTTTGACAAGCTGACCATCCGTCGACCTCAATGGCAGCGACCTGGGCAGAGACTTCCGCAGCCAAGGTAGTATTGGCGGCAAATTTCATAACTCCTGAAAGCTGCAGGCTGATATCGATGGAGCCTTTGTCCACGGTCATGCCTCCAACTTTTATGGGTGGCGGCGGCGGAGTCTTGTCCCGCCTATCAGAGCAGCCAGGCGCCAAAAGCAGAACCAGCATCAAGATGAAGAATGGGAGCATGAATCATTTCGTCGCCTTAATAGCGCCAATAAAGAGCGCAGTTGCGATATTCGCGATCAATTCATTTGGATCCGGCATCTTGTTTTTCCAAATCTTCAAAACGAAGAGGCCTTACTTTCCAGAAGATTTGCTTGAGATCATCCAGCAAAGTATAAATTATGGGTATAAAAATGAGCGTAAACAGAGTGGCCAGCGCCAGGCCTCCTACACGGCCATTGCCAGGCCGTTATAAATTTCCGCGCCCGCGCCGCTTTTCAAAGCCAGGGGCAGCATGCCAAGAACCATAGCTATTGCTGTCATGAAGATAGGCCGCATCCGTCTCTTGCTCGCGAGAACAAGGGCCTTATCTCGCTCCAGACCATGATCTTCGATGAGTTGTACCGCGTAGGTGATTAGAAGAATGGCATTTTTCACCACCAACCCAACCATCATAATATATCCTAGTATTGTGAAAGAGTCGAACGGTGTTCCTGTGACCTTAACGAGAAAGTTGGCTCCAATTATCGGACAGCGGCACACTGAGAAGAATTGAAAGAGGTCTAAGAAAAGACTGAAACTGCATCACGAGCAGCAGATAAACCACAATCACCGACAGCGGAAACACGAAAGTAACTGCTTCTTTGAGGGCCTTGAGTTCATTGACGGCCCCGAAGGGTACCATTTCATATCCGGCGGGAAATGCGACTGTGGATCGAATCCTGTCTATTACTTCTTCAAACACATCAGAAAGAGGACGGTCCTGCACAGTAAGCTGGACCCGGGCGCTGCGTTTTGAATTATAATGATTTATCTGGAGGGGCCCGAGTGTCGTCACCACTGACGCAACGCTTGTCAGAGGGACATGGGTTTCGGGAGAACCCGGAGAAGTCAGTATTATGCCGGAAACATCTGCGACAGTCTTGAAATTGGTTTCCGGGCCCATAACTCTGACATAGTAATAACGACCTTCCACATCGATACTGAGAGGTGGTTCGCTGCCCACCAATATATGATTCAACCGCGTCCGCAATATCTTTGACGTCAAAACCAAAATGGGCGGCTCGTTCCGGATCGACTCTTACTTCTACCTCAGGTTTGTTCAGATACAGGTCAGTGTAACGAAAAATTACGCCCCTGGTGTCTTTACCGATTTCCATAATCTGTTTTACAAGGTCGTCCACAGTGGAGTAACTTTTGCCCATGATGCGCACATCTACTATATTCGATCTGGTCATAATATTCCCAAAGAGCGGGAAACGAATCGGGTTGATCGCTTTCACGGGAAGGTCTCTCGCCGCCTGGTAAGCTGCTACTGCGATCTCCTGTATTGGAACGCCGCTATCCTCCTCGCGATCGCAAACAAGATATATTCTGTTTCGCTGCATGGTTCGATTAGGAGTCGCAACCACATGCCGAACTCCTTTGATGTTTTTCCATCTCTCTTCAAGGATACTCATCAATCGACTATTCTCGTCGAGGCTCGTGCCCTCGTAGGTCTCGACTTGCACTCTGATCAGATTCGTTCCTCCCGTGGGCAAATAGCCCATCCCTGGTAGAGCCCAGTAGGACAAAACAAATAGCGCCAGGACGGCTGCAACGAGCACGAGTTTCCGCGGGAGGCCGCTTAAGAAGAATTCCAAGGACCTGATAGTGATCTGAGCTGCTGCTGCGCCTAGTTTATCAGTAAATTTCAGAGGGACTGCTATTGGTTTGAGCCAGCCGACAAATTCCGTCTCGCGGCTCATCCAGCGGGCTGCGAGCATAGGAACCACGGTGAAGGCATCGAAAAGAGACAAGAATATTGCGCAAGAAATGATGAAGGCGACGGGACCGAACAGCGTGCCGACCTCTCCTTTGAGCATGAGCACGGGCAAGAACACTGCTGCGGTTGTCAGCGTACACATGAACGCCGCCATGCCGACCTCGCGGGTTCCGTCGACGCAAGCTCGCACTATGGCTTTTGTGCTCTTCAAATCTGTGTCTGTAGATATTTTCGAGCACAACAATAGCGTCGTCCACAATCATTCCAATGGAAAGAGCCAAACCAGCCAACGATAGTACATTTATCGAATAGCCAAACAGATACATCCCGATGAAGGTCCCAATAATTGAGACGGGAATGGACGTGGCGACTATGAGAATGCTTCTCCAATTCTTGAGAAAAATGAAGAGCACCAGCAATACCAGGAGAATGGCTTCGATTAAGGCTTCCCTGACAATGGTTACCGCATCGCGAATATAGTTGCTCTGATCATATATCTTTTGAAACTTGGCCCCCTGAGGACCGTATTCCTTTTGCAACAGCCCCAGCTCCCGGTCCACCGAATCTATTGTTTGAATGATATTTGCGCCTACTTGATTGAAGACATCAAAAATAATCCCGGGTGTGCCGTTTATACGGCAATACGAATTCGGTCTCTCGTATCTGTCCTCGACTGTGGCAACGTCCGAGAGGTAAACTATGGCGGCGCCCGGTTTTGAAATCCGTACCCGTCGAAAGGCATCAGCGTTTAGGAGTAATCCTACTGTACGAACAGTCCATTCTCTGGTATCTTCAACAAAATAACTCCCGCTCTGATTGAGATTAGTACGATCAATAAAACGTTTTATGTCCGAGATAGTCAGTTGACGGGCCTTAAGCCTTTCCGGATCGAAAGTTATACGCATTTCGCGATTTTTGTTTCCATCAAACTGACAGTCTCCAACTCCCGAGATTCTTCTGATTCTAGGAGCTATGTCCCGATCAGCCCAGCTGGACATGGTCACGATGTCAGCCGAACCTGTCATGGCAAATTGATAGACAGGCAAGCTGACTCGATCGCTTGCTTTGAAAATTTGAGGCTTGTCTACCTCCTTTGGGAGATCTTTGACTCGATCCAAATTTCGCTGGAGTTCGGACGCCGCCACATCGAGGTTTGTCCCGGATTTATAAAATACAAGTAATATAGACTCTCCCAGGCGAGAGTAACTTTGCGTGTAAAGCATATTGGATACGCCGCTTATGCTCTCCTCAAAACGGGTCGTGATTTCTACCTCCACATCTTCAGGAGCGGCGCCTGGGAATGTGGTCACGACCACAAGGAGAGGCTGTTCCGTATCGGGCTTGAGTTCCACACTGATAAATTTCAGGCACACGTAGCCAAATACAATCACCAATAGTACGCGCACGATCACTGTTATCGGATAACGGACTGAAGATTCTGCTACATGCATGTTCGATCTTTCAAGAATTACCGAGCGGTCTTCATTTCTGACCGTTCATCAAATAACGAAGTAATCTGTCCAAGGGGAACACTACAGAACAATCGATTCGGCTTTTGGCGACTCATTGTCGGTGATGCGGCTGTTACGGAGATGCTATGCAAGCATGTACGATAGATAGGGCCTTGTCAAGGATCGGCGGCGACTGTTTCGGATATTCAGAGATGCAGAAATCTTCGACTCATTCGTGCCTTAAGGCTTCTATCGGATGGAGTCGTGAAGCCTTGAATGCAGGGTAGAATCCGAAGAATACGCCTACCGCGCCCGAAAACAGGATTGCGACGCACATGGTCATCAGATCCACAAGAGCAGGCCAGCCGCTGGAATGAGCAAAAATGTACGCTCCAATTATTCCCAGCATAGCGCCTATCAATCCACCGCTGACGGACAGCACAACTCCTTCAATGAGGAATTGGGACAGTATATCCGCGGACTTAGCGCCCACGGCCATGCGTATGCCTATTTCTCGAGTGCGCTCGGTGACGGATACCAGCATGATGTTCATGATGCCGATCCCGCCGACGAGCAAGGAAATTGCCGCTATAGCCCCTAACAGGGTTGTCATTATATTTAGGCTCTTTTGAGCCGTTTCAAGGACTTCCGTGAGATTGCGTACAGTAAAATCTTTTTCCTGGTTGCGGCCTATCTTATGACGTCGGATGAGCAATTCATCTATCTGTTTTTCGGCATCCGGAATGAGAGCCAGATCCTTCGCCTGAATCGTTATAGCCTGGATCTCATCCGGAAAAGGTGTGCCGAAAAGTCTATATTGCGAGGTCCTGAGCGGAACGAAAACAGCGTCATCCTGATCATCTCCCCGCGGCGACTGTCCCTTACGATCCAGCACTCCAATAACCGTGAACGGAACGCTCTTAATTCTTACCATTTTTCCGAGCGGATACGTGTCTCCAAAAAGATTTTCCACAACTGTCTGGCCAAGCACGGCCACCTTGGCTGCCTGCTTGTCCTCTTCGTGTGTGAACAACCGACCTGACAGGATCGGCCATTCTCGGATTTCAAAGCTGCTTTCCCATGTCCCCGTTACGCGTGTTCTCCAATTCCGGTTTCCATAAACTACCTGGGTGACTTCACCCCAGTTTGGGGCCGCCAGTCTTCACAGCGGAGCATTCTCGGATTATGGCTTCGGCGTCCGTTGATTTCAGCGTGTGAACCGATCCTGAGCCCAATCTTGCTCCGCCTTGAACAGTAGCGCCTGGAATCACAAGGATAAGGTTACTCCCTATAGAACGGATTTGTTCTCCGATCATCTCGCGAGCTCCCGAGCCGACAGCGACCATTACGATCACCGCGCCGACGCCAATCACAATGCCGAGCATAGTGAGAAGCGCCCGCAGCACATTCACCTTCAATGCGCCCAGGGCAATTTTTACGCCATCCAAAGGATTAATCATAACGTAGTCTGAGTTTCGTCTCGCGTGTTTGCGTCTTATCAGAAGCGGAGTCGAAGGCCTGACTGTTTGAGCGTTCTTCTTTGTGGAAATAGCCTCAACGACCACACTGTCACCGGCCTGCAAATGGTCCGACATGATCTGTGTCCGTTCGCTTCCGATCATCCCGATTTTCACACTCACGGGATCAAGCTGGTCCTTTTCAGCCAGTTTCCATACCCGCGTTCGCCGGATTTCAGCGGGGGAAGGTCAAATTTTTGACCCTGCGGCGTGAAACGAAAAGCCTGATCCGGAACCATAAGAGCATCATTGACTTCGCTGAGGTGAATCTGAACAGTGGTTGTCATCCCGGGTCTCAGTTTTAGATCATCATTGTTCACGTCAAGAATCACGTTATAGGTCACTACATTCTGCTGAATCTGCGGATCATTACGAATCTGAGTGACCGCTGCGGTGAAGAACTCGTCAGGAAACGCCGGCACCGTGAAAGTAGCCTTCTGGCCAACTCTGACCCGGCCTATATCAGCTTCATCCACACTTGTGTAAACCTGCATGACTGTGAGGTCTTCAGCTATTCTGAAAAGCACGGGAGTTTGGAAACTCGCCGTGACCGTCTGTCCGACATCCATGTTTCTCGCGGTGACAACTCCGTTTACCGGGGCCACGATTTGTGTGTACTTCAAATTGAGTTCAGCTTCCTCTAAGTTTGCCTCCATCTGAGTTATAGACGCTTTCGAAGCATCGATCTGTGCGCGGGCAGCGTCAACATTGGTTTGAGCGGTATCCAAATCCTGTTGGCTGATGGAATTCGTTCGGATGAGTTCCTCCTTACGACGTAGGATCCGGAGTTGATCGACGAGGCTGACTTCAGCTTTCTCCAGATTGGCCTTTGCTGATAATAGATTGGCTTTTGCCTGTCCTACCTTGGCCTTATAGGTATCCGGGTCGATCAGTGCAATTACTTCACCTTCTTTGACAACAGATTCGAAGTCCGCGAACAATTTCTTGATAGTCCCCGAGACTTGACTGCCGACCTGAACCTCGACACGGGGTTTTATGGTCCCGGTAGAATTAATCTCAGCCTTGAGTGTCCCTTTTTCGATAGGTACGGTTATGTATTTGATCTCCGGCTTGGAATCTCGATTGGCGCCGAATACGTAATAGAGTCCAGCGACTACCAATGCTGCAATCAACACAATTGTGATCGGCTTTTTCAATGCGTCTCTCCGGTCCTACGTTCGTCACCCTCGACATTGCCGTCTCGGATAAGAATCTTTCTATCGGTCACCTGCCCCACTTCCGGGTCATGGGTAACCAAAATGAAGGTGATCCTTCGGTCACGGTTTAACCTTCTAAAAACCATCATGATTTCTGCGCTAGTGCGCGTGTCCAGATTGCCCGTGGGTTCGTCGGCAAGAATGATCTCAGGACTGTTAACCAAGGCCCTTGCGATGGCCACACGCTGCTGCTGGCCGCCGGAAAGTTGAGTAGGGAGATGATCCGCCCTGTCCGTGAGCCCCACAAGTTCTAGCGCTTCCATCGCAGCTTGACGACGCAAAGCGCTTGTCGTACGACCATAGATAAGTGGAAGTTCGACATTTTGCATCGCGTTTATACGAGGGAGCAAGTTAAAACCCTGAAATACAAAGCCGATCTTCCTATTTCTGAGGTCCGCCCGTTGATCCCGATCCAAATCTGAGACGTCCTCCTCATCCAAATAGTATTTTCCGGATGTAGGCGCATCCAGACAACCCAAGATATTCATAAGAGTGGATTTGCCTGACCCTGACGGGCCCATGATCGAAAGAAATTCTCCGGATTCTATAGTCAGATCAATTCCCTCTAATGCCGGGACCTTGACCGTTCCAGCCATATAAATTTTTGTCAGATTCTCCATCCGAATCAGGGCCAAGTCTCTAAGCCTCCGTCTATGCAAAACGCGATTTCAAACTCTTGAAGAATGAAATCACGTTCATTTTAGCGCAACAATTTGTAATTGAACACACGAAAAAACTATGAATACACAAGGTCTGGAGGGGAATGTCGTCCGACATTCCCCGTCTGATTGGAGGTATTAACCTTCAATACCGCCTCGCCGGCCATGCATCCGGCCCCAATGTCCCTTATGCATTCGGGCGCGAAATCCTCTTTCAGCTTGCAAATCCGCTAAACGTCCTATCTGCTCGGGCGTTAAGAGGGCCAGTCGATCTCTTCGCAGCTTCAGTTTCTCCCGCATCAGGTCGCCGCGAAGTTTTACTATCTGGTCATCCATTTGCGCCAGTTTCTGCTGGTCAATTTTGCCCGACAGCATCATTGTTTTCTTCTCGTCCCTTAAAGATGCCAAATCCGTACGGGCTTTGCGCGTGCGATCTCGAAATGCTACCTGAAGCGCCTCTGATCTGCTTTTTCTGGTCATCAGTAATCCCGAGTTTCTTCTGTATTGCTTCCAGTCCGGGTCCGTGATGGCCAGGTCTCGCAAAGGACGGCGTTGCCGGATTATCACCGGAACCACTTTGCATCATCGGTGGGCCGGCGGGGCCTGCCGGACCGTCCTGGGCGCCGTAACTCAGCGTACCTAGGCCCAGCGCCAGGACCGCGGCCACAGACAATGCCAACAGAGAGTGTTTCGTCATGGAATGCCTCCTTTTGCATTCTGTTTGTTTAAGCTATTGGACGGAAGAGGCGCCTTACCGTTAAATAGCCAAAGCTTTTGAGGAGGCATGCATGTTGAGGTGGCCGTCGCCCGCTACTTATGCGCCCCGGCTGTAAATGGAGGATTGGCTCAATTACAAAGTGAAGTAGGGCCGGGCAGTTAGGTTCTCGCGTCGGGCTTACCAAGGCCGGCTGTGGCCCGCCGTGATCCAACATCTTAGTCACGAAGCTCAGGAGGACTCTCCTATAAACGGACCGATCTCATTTTTTGGTCTTTGACAGGTCTACTCCGGTCAGGTTGGCGCCCTCCAGGTTGGCTCCTATCAAATTCGCATCCCTCAGGTCTGCGCCGCTTAGATTAGCTCCGGACAAGTCCGCCCCCGTCAGATCGGCCCCGGCGAGTATGGCGTCCACGAGATTTGCCCTCGTAAGAATCGCCTTGGACAGGTTGGCCACAGTCAAGGCGGCGCGGCTCAGGTCGGCCATGGTAAGATTGATCCCCCCCAGATCTGCCCAAAACATCTCCGCGTCCGAAAAATTCGCGGTTGTGGCGTTGCTTCTGGAGAGATTAGCCTGAGACAAATCTGCCGCTGAAAAATTAGCCCCCACTAAGTTTGACCAGAAAAAGTCCGCATTAACTAGAAAAGCGCCCGACAAATCCGCCATAGTGAGATCCGCGCCCGTCAGATTGGCGTCATTCAAACGAGCCCTGGTCAACACTGCGCCAATCAAAATAGTCCTGGTCAGGTTGCTTCCTGCAAGATCGGAGTCGAGCAAGTTTGCTTTTGTCAGATTGGCCCCGGATAAATTTACTCGGGAGAGATCCACACCTTCAAAGGTGGCGGCCACAAGATTGGAGCCGGAAAGATCGATTCCGGACAGGTCAGTTCCGGAAGTGGTGGCAGAAACTAGGAATTCGCTCAAAGATGTTGCTTCACCATCAAGAATGACTTCATGTGTAAAGCGGTTTTGGATTCGGATTTTCAATTCTCGCCACGGCCCTGAGTATGCTGGATAGCCCTAATAGGCTGGCGCCCGGCGATAACGACAGTTTTGATCGGCGCCATTAAATTCCAGTTGAGAGAACATAAAAACCCCTCCCTTGCAAGGAGGGGTCTTCGGACTTTCTTTGGATTTGTCAAAGGGCCTAACCGGCAGGTGAAACATGAATTTTCACACGCGGGCCGGGGCGATTAAGGTTCTAATCTAGCCCTTTTACTGCTTAGCTCTTTTCACTACTTTGACCGGCGCAGGCCCAGCCGGGCATTTTTCGATGGTCATCCACTTGCCGGCCCATTTTATGACAGGCGCGCAAGGACCACAAAGTTTTTCCATTCCTTTGGCTGAACCTTTGCACAGCACTCTGTCTTTGCACGGCGGCATCTTGCAGGTCGGTATCTCATAGCAGCCCCAATCCATTGCAAAAACCGTCCCCGCCAGCGCCAGAGAGCCCAACAGAACCACGAAAAGAACCAACGACTTCTTCATCCTAAACCCTCCTTAATTGAAGCATACTCCATTGAAAGAGCTATCAGACTTAAATTTGGGACAGCCTAACACGCCACTTGTGGGCTTGTCAAGAAAAAATCCCTTCCTACCTATATCTATTGCTCGCCTTTGGGCGGCCGTCGGGGATATGTTTCCTCACAAGCTGTCCATGAATCTTTTTAGAACTAATTCAAAGGAATTTGCAAGAAAAATCTTGCTTGACGAAGACACAAATCTGCATCAGCATCCGTAGAGCCCATCTCAAACCTGTCCCAGCCCCGAGGACCAATGGATGGCGCGACGGCCAAATTCCTTTTGAAGGTTAAGATTAGTGACAGAAAAGCAACCACGGAGGTGTGGCCCTTAAATTGTTATGTGTGAAGAAGTATCGTCTGGACGACAGGTTTACGCCCCAAAACGCGGTTTATTCGCCTGCGGACAGTCAATCGAATTTCCTCTCTTGCCTCTTCCCATTTGTCAGCAGTCTGCGGCCGCGACTCACCAAGCAGATCTTTCAGCGCGACTGTCACTCCTTCCAACAGTTCGGGTTCCACTTCCTGAAACGTTACCCCCAGGGATTGCACCACAGGCCCAGATACAAGCTCTCCCGTTTCTTTGTCGATAACCAGAACAACAGTGACGACTCCCACCTCTGAGAGAATACGGCGGTCCCGCAAGACGTCTTGACCTATCTCGCCAACGCCCTTACCGTGCACGAAGACCTTTCCGGCTTCCAGTTGCCGGATCACCTTCGGTCCTTCAGTAGAGAGTTCAATTAAATCACCATCTTCCGCCACCAGGACCCTTTCGGGAGGAATCCCTTCTTCTATTGCCATTTCCGCATGGCGTAGAAGATGCCTGTATTCCCCATGCACCGGGATGAAGGAACGGGGATGGACCAAGCGTATGAGATAACGCAATTCCTCTTCACTGGCGTGGCCCGACACATGGACGTCCGATATCTTCTCGTACATGACTCGGGCCCCTCTACGGCAAAATTCATTAATGATCTGGTTGATGGCCCTTTCATTGCCAGGTATGAACCGGGAGGACAAGACGACCACATCCCCGGTCTTGGCTTTCAGGTATTTGTGGCGGCCGAATGCCATCAATGAAAGAGCGGACATTGGCTCGCCTTGTGTGCCGGTGGAAAGGACTGTTAATTTGCCGTCCGGCAGCGAATCCATGTCCTTCATGTCCACAAGAATTCGCGGCGGAATGCTCAAATACCCTCTTTCGGAGGCTATTTTCGCGTTGGCAATCATCGAGCGGCCGACGAGGACTACTTTGCGCCCAAACTCTTGCGAAAGATCGAGCACTTGCTGAATGCGGTGAATGTTGGAGGAAAAAGTCGCAATTAGAATGCGCCCGCGTGATTCCCGGAAGATTTTTTCAAATGCGGGTCGAATCATGCTTTCCGAAAGAGTTGTTCCTCTGTTGGATACGTTAGTGCTATCTGAAAATAAAGCCAGCACCCCATTGCGGGATAGAGAAGAAATTTTCTCCAAGTCGCAAAGCCGGCCGTCTATTGGTGTCGGGTCCAGTTTAAAATCCCCGGAGTGCATAACGACACCCGCAGGAGTAGTCACCGCCAGCCCCACGCCATCAGCTACGGAATGGCACATGGCGAAGAGGTCTATTCTAAAGGGTCCCATCACGATAGGATCATCCACGGCCACGATATGTCTTTGCGTCGTTCCCAATAGTTCATATTCGTCCAGTTTGTTCTCAATAAAGCCCATTGTAAGCCCAGTAGCGTAGACAGGGACGGAAATCTTCTTCAGAACATACGGGAGGGCCCCAATGTGATCCTCATGTCCGTGGGTCAAAATGATTCCCAGAATATTCCAGCCTTGACGTAAAATTACATCAACATCAGGTATGACAATGTCCACGCCGGGCATGGACTCGTCCGGAAACATTAGCCCCGCGTCAATAATGACCGCGTCCTGATCGAGGACGACGGCCATCATGTTGAGCCCTATTTCTCCTAATCCCCCCAAGGGGAGAACTTTTAGCGTCGCGTCAGCCATTCTGTAGTAATCCGATCAAGCCAAATTTTTAGCCACAAGATCTCCTACCTCGGAGGTGGAGTGGCCCATACGGCCGGCTTCCAGGCTCTTCAAGTCATTGGAGACCACTTTCACAACCGCGTTCTCGATGGATCGAGCCGCCGCCGGCTGTCCGAGAGTCTCAAGCATTAGGCTTCCTGCCAGAATGCAGGCCAGAGGATTGATAACGTTCTTGCCGGTGTATTTGGGGGCTGAGCCGCCAATTGGTTCGAACATGGACACGCCGTCCGGATTAATATTCGCGCCCGCGGCTATTCCCATGCCACCTTGAATCATTGCCCCCAAATCCGTGATGATGTCCCCGAACATGTTATCCGTCGCAATAACATCAAACCATTCCGGGTTCTTCACCATCCACATGCAAACAGCGTCCACATGAGCGTAATTTGTGGTTACATCGGGATATTCTTTCGAGATCTCGTTGAATCTTCGAGTCCAGAGGTCCCACGCATAAGTGAGAACATTATTCTTTCCGCACAGAGTGAGTTTTTTCGCTTTTCCTCTGGCGCGTGCCGCCTTAAACGCGTAGCTCAACAAACGATCAATGCCCTTGCGCGTGTTTATGGACTCCTGGATAGCCATCTCGTCGGGGGTATCCTTTTTGAAGAAGCCACCGGAGCTGACATAAAAACCCTCAGTATTTTCTCTGACCACCAGAAAGTCGATCTGCTCAGGGCCTTTGTCTTTTAGAGGAGTTTCCACACCGGGATAGAGCTTCACCGGCCGGAGATTGACGTACTGATCCAATTCGAAGCGAAGCCTGAGGATAATCCCTTTTTCGAGAACTCCTGGAGGAACATCCGGATGACCGATTGCTCCAAGGTAAATGGCATCGACGCGTTTGAGGTCCGCCAGCACAGAATCGGGGAGAATCTCGCCTGTCCGGACATAATAATCGCCGCCCAGTTCAAACTCGATAAAATCTAGAGCCAATCCGTGGAGGGATGCCGCAGCCGACAAGACTTTTTTTCCCTCTCGGATAACTTCACCGCCGGTCCCATCACCGGGAATGACAGCGATCGTATAAGATTTGGCCATATCAAAACCTCTTATTAGACGATTGGCAGCGGCCCGCGATCCAGGGGGCCACTGACGCATACCGGCCCATGTTAGCACGTTACAGGCAAAATGCTATGAGGCATTTTGACGTGGCGCAGACGATGACCGCCGGAAGGTTACACTATTTTATATGTGTGGAACTATTGCGAGGAGAATCTCCCGACGTGCGGTAACAGCAACTTTAACGGATTTAGTTACGTTTATGGAAAAATTTTTGCTTGACAACGGGTGGCTCGAGGCAATATTCTGGGTGTAGACAAATTGTCTGTCTACAGAAAACAGGACCGGATGCAATTCCATGGGAAAACCGACCAACACCGATAAACCCAAATCCACCTATTCCGGCATCGTGCCTGCCGTGGAAGAGGCGTCTCGAATCCTGATAACCCTAGCACGCAACAATTCGGGGAAGATGACCTTGACCCAAATCCGCAAAGAGGTGGGCATCCATAACAGCAAGGCGTTTTCTATCTTGAATACGTTGCAGAAGTCTGGTTTCGTTCAGAAAGATCCCGTGACCAAAACATATTCGTTGGGAATGGGGCTGATCTACCTGTCACAGAAGGTCCTTGACACCCTCGATTTGCGCGAAGCCGCATCGCCGTTTCTCAGCAGACTCTCATCGGGAACCAACAGCACGGCGTTTCTTGGGCTAATTGCCGGCAATTACGTTTATGTAGCAGCAAAAGATGAGGGTAGCCAAGCAGTCGCTGTCACATTCCGGATCGGACAGCGATTTCCCCTGTTCTGGGGCACCCACGGCAAAGCCATACTAGCGTTTTTGTCGGAGGAAGAGCGGAGCGAAATCCTGGCGAGCGACGGCCTGGCCCTCCGTGGTTACCGATCGGCATACGATTTACACGACCTGAAGAAAGAACTTACTTCTTGCAGAAAATTCGGTTACGCGGTCGATCTCGACGAAACAAAGATCGGAATTCGCTCGGTGGCTGCGCCGGTTTTCGGCCCCACAGCAAAACTGATCGGCGCGTTCGTAGTGATTGGGACATTTCCGGGGGAACTGGCCGACGATTACGGGAAGCGCGTGGCCAGAGAGGCCCAGATTTTTTCGCAGTCACTGGAAGGGTACCCCAATCCGACAGAGCGAGTCGAGCGTGGAACATTGGCGATCAATTAATACAGTATATCCCGTGTTATTGGGGCATGGCGCATGCGCCTCAACTGCCGGGAGGGAGAGGAGAGCAAAGTGAAGCATAATATCAAATTCAAGGTGAATGGTGATGAATGTGCGCTGTCAGTGGATCCCTGGCGGACCCTGAATGAGGTCCTTCGTGAAGACCTCAATTTGACCGGTACCAAATTTGGGTGCGGAGTCGGTGATTGCGGGGCTTGCGCGGTCATCGTGAATGGTGAAACCGTTAGCTCATGCTTGACTCTGGCAGTTTCAGTCGATGGAAAAGAGGTAATGACCGTGGAAGGGCTTGCGCCTTCGGGAGAAGAGCTCCACCCGATACAAGATGCTTTTGTTAAACACGGCGCGATTCAATGCGGTTTTTGCACTTCGGGTATGGAGATGGCCGCGGTGCATCTCTTAAGTCATAACCCGTCTCCCACTGACAAAGAAATTAGGGCCGGCCTGTCCGGACATCTGTGCAGGTGCACGGGATACAATCAGATTGTGGAAGCTGTCTCCGTTGCGGCGGAAACCATGAAGAGCAGCCAATCAAAAGAGGTCAAGCCATGAGATTGCCAAGATTCGAATACTTTGTCCCAAGGACATTAGAATCAGCGCTGAGTATCCTCGCGGAACAGGGAGATGACGCTCATCTGTTCGCTGGTGGAACCGATGTAATGGTAAAAATGTCCGCTGGTCGTCTGAGGCCCAAGGCAATCATTGGTTTAATGGACGTTGAAGGACTCGACGGGATAAATTTCCACCCCGATGAAGGCCTGACTTTGGGCGCTACGGCTCGGCTCGCAGAAGTCGCTTCCCATCCCGACGTACTGAATTACTATCCTGCTCTCGCTCACGCGGTTCAAGTAATGGCGAATGAAGAAGTTCGCCACATGGCCACGGTCGCCGGGAATCTATGCAATGCCGCTCCCTCAGCGGACACCGCGCCTCCTCTGATCGCGATGGGAGCTGAAGTGACACTTGCAAGCCTCAACGGAGAAAGACGATTGCCGTTGGATCAGTTCTTTAAGGGGCCCGGACTCACAGCGATGCAGCATGGTGAGATCATGACTTCCATACATGTTCCATCCCCTCAGCCGAAATCAGGCGCCTCTTACATGCGGATATCCGCCCGCTGCGGCGTGGATATTGCCGCTGTGGGCGTGGGCGTTATGGTCGCTTTCAACGGTAAAGGGCTCAAAGAGGCCAGAGTTGTCCTCGGGGCCGTGGCGCCCATTCCCATGCGTGCGCCTAAGACCGAAGATCTTTTGAAGAGTCGGCAGATGGACACAAGACCTCATCGAAGAGGGAGGGGAAACGGCTGCCGAAGAAGCTAAACCCATCTCAGATGTGAGGGCGAGCGCAGAGTGGCGCAAGAAAATGGTTGCGGCATTGACCAGGCGGAGCCTCGAGGAAGCCCGTGAGCGGGCAACAAGGCGTTAGTTCGTGAGAAAGGAAGAATTATGAAAGAGTTCAGCATCATAGGAAAAGATGTGCCCAGGAGCGACGCCGAGCCAAAGGCAAGGGGATCCGCAATATACACTGATGATATGAAGCTCCCTCGAATGCTACACGGGCGAATATTAATGAGCCCATATCCCCATGCGCTCATCAAACATATCGACACAAGCAAGGCCGCGTCGCTCACTGGAGTCAAGTGCGTAATTACCGCTGAAGACACCCCCAAGATTAAATACGGCAACTGGCGGCTGTTTCCTGACACTCAGGACGAGTATCCCCTGGCCGTTGATAAAGTTCGATTCATAGGGGACGAGGTGGCCGCAGTGGCCGCGGTAGACAAAGACACGGCAGAAGAAGCTCTGGAACTGATTGAAGTGGAATACGAAGAGCTGCCGGCGGTCTTTAACGTTGATGACGCTATGCGGCCGGGCGCGCCGATCCTTCATGACTATTGTCCCGACAATGTCAGTGTCAATCGGAAGATCGAGTACGGCGATGTGGAAAAGGGTTTTGCGGAGTCAGACTATGTCAGGGAAGACACCTTCGACCTTCCTCCGGTGATCCATGCTTATCTTGAGCCCTGCTCGGCGCTGGCCCAGGTGGATTTGGACGGCCGCATAACCCTTTGGACTTCCACCCAGGTGCCGTACATCGTCCAGTGCCTCTTGGCCTCAACGCTCGGCATGAGGGAAAACGATGTTCGAGTGATCAAGCCGTTTGTGGGCGGCGGTTTCGGCGGGAAAATGGAATTGCGGACTTGGGAATTCTGCGCCGCGCTCATGGCAAAGAAGACTGGGCGACCTGTGAAGTTTACTCTTAGCAGGGAAGAGGAATTTTTGGTCGGCAGAAGAAGGCATCCCATGAGGATTCACTCCAAGGTGGGATTCAAGAAAGATGGTACCCTCGTCGCCAACGACGTGAAAATCCAATTGGACGGCGGGGCATACAACGCCATGGGACCCACCGCCACGTTTTTATGCGGCAGCTTCGGCGCGATGCTTTACCGCTATCCCAGCTACCGGTTTCATGGCGAACACGTGTATACGAACAAGCCGCCTGCCAGCGCAATGCGCGGTTTCGGCGCCCCTCAAGCCTTTTACGCCAAAGAGACTCAGATGAATATCGTGGCGGAGGAGCTGGGGATCGATCCGATTGATCTCAGAATAAAGAACTCTCAAATGACCGGGGACGAAATTCCCGGCGTGGCCAATGTTACCAGTTGCGGCTACATTGACGCTCTGAAGAAAGTGGCTGAGATGAGCGGCTGGAAGGAAAAACGTAAAAACTTAAAACCGGGTCAAGGGATTGGTGTCGGTTGCTACAGTTTTATTTCCGGAGGAGTGTTCAACTGGTTCAACACCGAATATCCCTTCTCCGCGGCGGAAATTCGAGCATTCTCAGACGGCACCGTGCATCTTCTCACTATGGCCGCGGATATCGGGCAGGGCTCGGATACCGTGCTCAAACAGATCCTGGCGGAAGACCTGGGCCTCCGAATGGAAGACATCCGCATCACCACAGCGGATACGGCGGTGACCCCCCCGGCGGATTTGGGCGCATGGGGAAGTCGGCTCACATTGATGGCAGGAAACGCGGTGCTCGACGCGTCCGCCAAGATCAAAAAGCGGCTATTTCGCGCAGTGTCCGCTCGCCATAATCTCAATGTCATACATCAGCTCGAATGCAAGGACGGAAGGGTGCAGTCCAAGATCAAGCCCGAGTATGGCATGAGCTTCGCGCAAGCGGTCGCCGGAGAGCAAAGGGCAAGCGGTGGGGAACCACTGGTCGCCCGCGGCTCGTACACGCCAAGGGACAAGGGAATGGTGACTCCTGCTCTTGGTTTTGGCGCTCAGGTGGCTGAAGTAGAGGTTGATCAAAGAGACCGGTCTCGTGCAAGTCAAGCATATGTGGACGGTCCATGACTGCGGAACGGTGATAAACCCGCGAGGCGTCGAAGGACAGGCCAACGGATCTATTCAAATGGGTCTAGGATATACCCTTTCAGAACAAATAATTATGGACGGTGGCAGGACCCTCAATACCAACTTCCTGGACTACAAGATGCCGATGGCCGCCGACATGCCGCTGAGCGAACAGGGCCACATTGAGACTTATGAACCTGAGGGGCCGTTAGGGGCCAAGGAGGCTGGGGAAGGGCTTGCGTCACCCACCGCGCCTGCAATTTCGGACGCTGTGTGGCACGCGACCGGCTATCGGTGTAAAGACTTGCCCATAACACCGGAGAAAGTTCTCCGATACCTCGAGGAAACAGGAACAGCCGGAGCGGACAGTGAGGAGCCGCCCAGTCGCTTGAAGGAAGTGGCGGTGGCCCAAGGTCTGTTCAGGCGAGCTTTATCGCTCATAGTGTCTATCATCAAGTAATTGATGCGTGTGTGCGGGTAAGCCGTCTTGTCGTTACTCATCACGCTTCTCCGCAACCATTGCAGGAGTTTTCGGAAAAGGGGGCCAGGGGGAAAACCCTTTTGCAAAAGGGTTTCCCCCTGGTTGCCTTGTTTCCGAAAATCCCCAGCCACAGCGCTACTGCAATCTCTTCCGAATTTCGTCAGGCAGACGCTCCAGCAGATCCGGAAACGCCTCCACCAGCCTTGCGATGTCCGCGAGGTCCTTCTGCCTTTTGCTCCCGCGGCGATCTTCATCCAAATACGCCCAGATCTTGCCTTGCAAGACATCTTCGAGGCTTGCCACCCGCATCTTGTATCCCAGCACTGTCTGAACAGCCGCTCTGCCAATGAAATCCAAGTAACGTGGATCGGTCTGAATTTGGATTCTCAGCGAAGATTTGTCGCTGCTGAGATTGATACTGTGGGGGAAACGCTCTACTTTGAAATGGCCTTCGACCGCCTTGCAAACACGCTCGATATCTTCGGCGGCAACCACAACATCGAGATCCAGGCTTACTACAGGCTCCGCATAAGCGTTCACCGCCAGACCGCCGACGATGCAGTAGCTCGCTCCCGCGGACGATACTGCCTCAAGGAATAGTTGCAGCACGTCCTCGCTGCCATTGGAAACCACGTTGAAGAATTCTTTCTCGGTCATACCTGCTCTGTCACCAGTTATGCGCTCCTGAGCTTCTAAACGAGGGTATCATATTCAGGATGCGATCCGATCCAGAATACGTGATCTCATCGTCCTCAAGAATGACTACGGCGCGATAGTCGATATTTATGCGGACCGAGAATACGGTCTGCTGAGTGATCCGCTTGAAGTGGAGGCTCGGGTAGTAAGGATTATTTGAGAACAGTCCGTAGGCTTCCTTCGCCTGTTTCCTGACTTCTGCAGGAAGCGCATCATAGTATTTCCAAAATCGCGGCGTCGTGGTGGACTTCATAGACGGTCTAAATCAAGCGGAATTGTCTTGCCTTGGCGCTTCTCGCTATCGCTTCGATCAGCAAGCTTTTCCAAGACGTTTCGATTCCGCGAATGCTTTCATCCAATCCTTTTCGGAGTGTAGCTCGTGAGTAACCCATTTCGCCAATGCGTCTGCTCCACCTCAGGAAGTCTCGATGCTTCCTCGAAGGCTTTCTCAAGTAGCCTGGTCATTCTTCACCTCTCTTACTCGCAACCATCGCACAGGAATATCAGATAATCAATTCTCTATCTCTTCTTTGGGTCGTGTTTCAACGTGGGTAAGCTTGGATCATGATCCATATATCGGTACCCGGTCTCGATCCAGACTCTTTCTAACATAGGGATTTTTCACCGCGGCGTCTTGGATAACATCAACTTGCCTTCCCAGTTCTTGCTCAAGTCGTTCTTTCAGTTCAAAATAGCGATGAAAAAGCCTGTCAACACCTTCAAACTCTACAAGGACGTCTATGTCGCTTCTTTCCGGTTGGAAATCGTCCCTTGCCGCTGAACCCACAATGTCCAGGCGCTTGACCCGAAGATCCGAGCAGATCTTCTTGATAACTTCAATATGTTGCTCAAATCTTATCATTTCCGCTTTTCTGCATTCGCCTCATCGCCAGTAGGACCGGCATCTTGCCGGTCGCCATTAGAGTGTTCCGTCGAAAGCTTTCATCCAATCCCTTTCGGAGTGTAGCTCGTCGAGTACCCATTTGGCCAATGCGTTCTGCTCCACCTCAGGAAGTCTCGTTGCCTCTTCAAAGGCTTTCTCAAGTAGCCTGGTCATTCTTAATCTATTATCGCACAAAAATGATTAGATTGATCAGCAAACGTAGTTTTGGTTTCCACCCCCACAACAAGCCATTTAGGTCACGAAGCCTCGGGATGCACGGAAATTGATGGCCGATGCATATGCAATAACCACAAATCCGCCGTAAAAGGTCATCCTCACGAGGAAGCTAGGAATCTCATCCCGGTAACGAAACTGATAAGAGAAAATGTCCGGATTAGTGCCATAGAGAAGAGCTGATTGCTTAACTCCTTAATTGTCTCGATTTCAATTTCCTCCCATCATGTCATTAATTTTTTTTGCTTTGGAACTCTTAATCATGAATAAGTCGGGTGTGCAAATGGCAATAGGCAGACTCAATTTGGAATTATAGTGATGAAAGAAAAGAGCCCGTGCCATATGATCGAATAGCATTGTCGAATCGATCCCGATACGACCTTGTAAGCAAAAGACGAGCGCCCGTCGACAACCGCAGGTGATTTGTTAGCGCTAAATTTCACGTAAGGAAGGTTGCCGTCGATACCGCACGCATGATCTTAGTCGAGAAATGCTGTTGAGCAACTGGGTGATTCTCGTAGTGACGTCGATATGACAAAGAGCACATATTCATCATCCTGGGATTTTGAGAGATTATGCTGAGAGCATGAAGGAACGGAAAGCAACTTGACACTGTAATTTGTCTCAGCGCCGAGATCTTTCTGCTCCGGGAAAAAGCATTTGGGCGGAACGTGCTCTTTTGATGTTGCCGGCAGATCGCACATATAACATGTCTGCCGCTGGTTAATACGATTGCGTTTCTTCATGCGTCTTTGACTGCTCCGAATTTGAGATCTCTACGCCGCAAAAGACTCCAATTTTCAGCGGGTTGAAATATATCTCACCGCGACCAACGTGGTCAAGCGGAAGCAGTGGCCGTAAAAAGGGAGGAAAAAGCGCATGAGGCCATAGTGGTTCCCGGCTTTCGCCGGGGCAACGCCTGGGATTCCTGCCTCCGCAGAGAATGACGTAAAAATCCCCCTGTATCCCCCTTTAGAAAAAGGGGGAGATAAGAGGGCGACTCGCCAGTCGCGCCGTACCCCACCTCCGCGGGACCTTCGCCGCTTGATGGCGCCGTCAGCCATATAATGGGGTCTTCGGGAGAGGATGTGGGAACCTCTTCTGCAAAATGGATTGTTTCTTTTGCTCCGCAAGACGTCCGGAGGGCTGCCCGCTCCGCCGCAAAACACTCCTAATAACTTGGGACCCGTGCAACGACTGGATAGAGCGTAATATATAATGATGATCGGCTTCCGCCTGTCCATTAAGAATCACGGGCAAGATGCCCATCTCTACCAAATCCTCTTTTCCTTTTCGTGGGAGAGGCCAGTCCACGGGAGAGGCGGGATTTTGAAAAAGGGTCTTCCCCCTGGCGGTCCGCTTTATAAAAGTCATTTCTCCCACAGGCCCAGTTAAGCAATAATCTCTATATTATATTGTGATTGTCCTAATATGGCCTATGCCGAAGGCGAAGGGTCGCGGAGGATGCGGCGTCGCCTGGTGGCACGTTTCGGTGGAAAAGTACCGCATCGCTCGCGAGTGTCTCCTAACGGGACTGAATGGATCAGGTAAGTTCCTCTAGTTTCTTTCGAAGGTTTTGGGTAAACTCTTTTTCAACGTCTTTGGCCTTGCTTTTCATGATTCGGTCGCCGAACATGGCAAGCTTGCCCACGATATTGACGTTGGACGAGTATGAGACTTCCACCTCGCCGTCCCCGATCTCTTTGAGGTCCATCACGGTTTTCTGTTTGAAATGACCTAACTTGGTGATGTCTTCGCCCTCTCCTTCAAGTTCCAGATGATTGGGGGGCTCGACCTTGGTCAGCTGGTTTCTGAACTTCAGCGTCACTTTAATAATGCCGACTCTTTGTTTCACCACCGCATCGTAGGTGGTATCGTCTATTTTGGCTACCTTCTCCGCCCCCGGCATGCACGCGGCCAGGGTCTCGGGTTCCAGGATATGGTCCCACACCTTCTGGATGGGAGCTTTTAGCGAAAATTTTCCTTCTATAAGCATAGGTTCCTCCTAATGGTCCCCTTTAGGCGCTCTGCGCGGGTAGATCCAAGTATCTGCAGAAATCATTTTGCCAGCAGAGCGCTTAAAACGTAAAGGCGCCCGCGTTTCCGCAAGGCGCCCTTTTACGCGGCTTTGAGTATCCAGCAAAACTCAGCTATTTCTCTTCGACCTGAGCCGCCTCCGACTTCTCGAGCAGTTCCGCAACGGTGATATAAGCCTTATTCCCCGGTTCCGAGGTCTGTGAGAGCAGCAGGTCTATATACGACAGACCCTGCGCTTCAAACCACGCTCTGTGCGCCTTGTCACCAGTTCCGAACATATGTCTTGCGCAGTCAACTGCGGTTCCTGTCTTTGCCATTTTTCCACATACAGGACATTTGTATTTCACGGTATATATACCCCCTTGTCTATTTGCTCTCTTTCCCTTTCTCTCTCAGCGCATTGAGCACCTTCTCGGGACTTATGGGCAGTTGCTTGACCGTTATCCCGAGCGCATCATAAAGCGCGGTCGACAATGCCGCGGCCGTAGGATTGGTAAGGCCTTCACCTGCCTCTTTCGCGCCGAACGGTCCTTCCGGCTCGTAGGTCTCCACTTCCATGACTTCCGTCTCCGGCATTTCAGGCGCTCTTATCAGCTTATAGTCAACCAGATTCGGGTTGAGGATCTTACCGTCTTCCATCGGTAGGTCTTCCAGGAACCCGTATCCCGCTGCCATCGAGATTGCGCCTTCAAGCTGGCCTTGAAGACCCAGAGGATTGATCGGCTGACCGCAATCATGCGCAGTCACGCAGTTGAGCAGACTTATCTTCCCTGTCTCGGGGTCAACATCGATCTCCAGGGCTTGCACTCCGTAGCTGTACGCGGGGGAGATCATACCCTTGCGGTGCGGGGTGTAGAAGCCCCTGCCCATCAGGCGTTGTCCCTCTTTGCCGCGCAGGGCCGCCTTAACCACCTCGAAATAGTCAAGACCTCTCTCGGGTCGGGCCAGTGAGTGAACCCATCTGTCCTTGATGTCCAGATCGTATACGATGTTCACTCCCATCTTTGCAGCGGCAAATTCAAGGAGCTGGCGCTTGACTTCCGCGGCCGCCATCTTGGTGGCGTTGCCCGCCATCAGCGTCTGCCTTGAACCCCAGGCCCCCAGGTCGGGTGGACATTCATCCGTATCCCCTGAGTGGACCCTGATGTCCTCTACTCTCACGCCCAATTCCTCTGCGCAGATCATCGCCAGGGTGGTATTGGAACCCTGACCGATGTCCTGGGCGCCCACATGGAGGTCTACCTTCCCATCGCAATTGACCGTTATCACCGCCGATGAGAAAGAATAGGGGGTATCGAACCAGTTGAAGATACCACCGGACATGAATCCGTAACATGAAATGCCGATGCCCCTGTTGGCAGGCAGCTTTCCGCGAGCTTTCACCCATTCTTCGATCTTGTCTATGCACTGTTCCAGGCCGCAAGATGCTATGGTCGCCTGGCCGGGAACCTCATAGTTGGGCGTATGACCGTTCATTCGCCGGATCTCGAATCTGTCAATTCCCAGCTCTTTGGCGATGAGGTCTATCTGGGTCTCGGAGCAGAACGTCGCCTGAGGGGCTCCGAACCCACGCATTGAGGTCGAAGGTATCGTATTCGTATAAACCCTGTACCCATCGTATCTGTAACCTTCCCATTTGTAAGGAAAGGAATGAAAGAATCCCGTCAGGTACAGAGCCGTCGCGCCCATGCTGGTGTACGCGCCGCCTTCGGTGAAGACCCTCGCCTCTCTTGCCATGAACTTGCCGTTCTTTTTCACGCCCGTGCGCACATAATAGTACATCGGCGTGCGGCTCTTCGTGGCAATTAGGTCTTCCTCACGGGTGAACACGATCTTCACCGGTTTATACAGCTTCATGGAGAGGATAGCTGAGCAGAACTGGGCCCCATCCAGCTCGAACTTCCCGCCGAAACCACCGCCTGTGTAATGGGAAATCACACGAATATCGCTCTCTTTCATGCCCAGGACCCCTGCGAGCAACGCCTGCATATAATAAGGCGCCTGGGTGGAGGTCCACATGGTGAGTTTGCCCTCAGGGGTGTAATCGGCCACAGCGCAGCGAGTCTCCATGCACATATGGGCCTGGCCCGAGCATTTGAACCAGTCTTCCCTGATATAGTCCGAATTCTCAAAAGCCTCTTCCGTATCTCCCCATTCGATGTGCCGAGTCACGTTGATATTTCGCTCAACGCCCTCGTGGATCATCGGCGCGTCCTTCTTGATCCCCTCCATTGCGTCGTAGACTGCGGGGAGCACTTCGTAATCGACTTCGATCAGATCCAGGGCCGCCTCTGCGATCTCTTCGGTAATCGCAGCCACCGCGGCCACCGGCTCGCCGATGTATCGGACCTTCTCCAGGGGGAGTATCTGCTCGTCGCAAAGTTCGCTATATCTACGCCAGATCCCCTGCTTCACACCAAGCGTGTCCTTACCCGTAACCACGCCTTTGACTCCGGAAAGGGCCAGAGCCTTCGAAGCGTCAATGTTTTTGATCTTCGCATGGGGATGCGGGCTTCTCAGAATCTTGCCGTACAGCATACCCGGACGCGTGATGTCGAAGGTGTACTGCGCACGCCCGGTCACCTTCGCTATACCGTCTATATTGTGAGTGTGCGTGTTTAAGATGTTGTATTTCATGCTTGGTCCTCCCTATATTTCCCCTGGATAACCGCATCCACAGCCCTTACGATGCTGTTATACCCTGTGCAACGACACAAGTTCCCATCAAGGCCTTCCCTTATCTCATTTGTCGTTGCCTTGGGATTTTCCTTTAGCAGAGCGGTCGATGACATCAACATGCCGGAGGTGCAGAAGCCGCACTGGTAAGACCCATGATCGAGAAACGCCTTTTGTATCGGATGAAGCTTCCCGTGATCTTCCAGGCCCTCCACTGTTGTCACATTCTTGCCTTCCGCCTGCATAGCTAATATTGAACAAGACTTTACGGCCATGTCATCGATCATGACTGTGCACGCCCCACACGAAACCGTCTCACATCCTCTTTTCGTCCCGGTAAAACCCAGGTGGTCTCGGATCACTTCCACTAGCAAGGTCTTCGGATTTATATAAAGCTCATACTCCTGGCCGTTGACTATGATTCGCAATAAATGTCTTTCCATATTGATCACCCCTCCTTATCAAGCCTTTTTCGCAGCCTGTTCCCAAGCCTGTTTCACCATCCTCTTGGTGAAAACACCTACCAAATGTCGCCGGAAATCTTCGGATGCGTGAATGTCCGCTACAGGCTCTGCTTCCTCGGCCGCGGCCAGGCCCACTTGCTCCAGCACATCATCACCAAGTTTTTGCCCAACGAGTTTGGCTTCAGCCTTTTTGGCCCTTATCACCGTCGGCGCAGCGTTCCCAAGGCAGATCCTGGCCTCCTTGCACGTCGAATTCCCATTCAACGTTACAGACGCCGCAACAGAGATAACTCCCTGGTCACTCGCCAGAAGATTGAACTTCTTATATGCTGTTCCGCTCTTAGCCACGGGCGGAGGGACCTGCACCTCGAGCACGATCTCCCCTTCATCAAGCGCGGTCTCGAACAGGTCAGTATAAAAATCGTCCAGAGGAATGGTCCTCTCACCCTTGGAGCTGCCCACCTTAATACTGCCGGACAATGCCATCAGCACCGGCGCAGGGTCTCCTGCAGGGTCCGCATGGGCCAGGTTCCCACCTATGGTTCCCCAGTTGCGAACCTGGATATGGGCCAGATGATTCTCCATGTCGGCAAGCACCTGGTATTTCTCTTTTATCAAGGAAGAATTCTCAATGGTCCGGTGGGTTGTCGTCGCGCCAATCCTCAGCCCTTCCTTAGCGTCAAACTTGATGTAGTTGAGTTCTTCCAGTCTCTTAATATCAATCAGGTACTCCGGAGCAACCAACCCCTGTCTCAGAAGAATCAGCAGCGATTGCCCGCCGCAGATTATCTTGCAGTCATCCTTGTGCTCTGCCAAAAGACCTAGCGCCTCTTTTGCATTGCCGGGTCTAAGATATTTGAAATCCTTTATCATACTTACCTCCCTTCTATACAGTCCTCAAGGTCGCTCAACCATTTCGGACTCTTTGCCAGAACCGGCGGCTTCGGGATCTCCTTCAGCCTGTACGGAGCATCCGGTCTGAAACCGCTCGCCTCACGCCAAACCGACATCTCCTCAGACTTCCGGGGAGTACCAGAACAAAGATAGTGGTGCCGCCCTCGAAATGCCGCACAATCCCTGCACAAAACTTTGGAAAACGGACATAACCTCCTGCGTTCTCTCATTTATTAGCTCCTAGCTCTCTATTTTCTCATTCCGTGTAGCAGATGGCTTGATTATTCTGGTACGATAACTATAAGCGAAATAAAGAGCTTTACGGCAGATGACAGGCATCTGAATTGCCCACAAGCTGAGCCTTCGCTATAGATCTAACCTTTATTAATCAAGGTTACGGTTTTTGCCTGGCGGATTGTAGGTCTCCACCCTCTAGTCCTCCAGCGAGTCGCATCCAACCCACCTGCAGATGCTCGCAGACAGGGTCAGGTCCAACTGGAAAGTATCCTTCGCAAGCGCTATTTATGGATAAATTCCGCTCTCGCTTTAGCTCCTTTTTCGACAAAAGTGGTCATTCCTATGCGACGGTCCTCGGCGTGCCAGCATTCGCCGAATATTTTTGCTTCGTTCTTGAGGCCGTCGTAAAGGCTCATCTTAGCGCCTTCGAGAATAGACTTGACAGCCAGCGCATCGATGACTTTCGAGTGATGGCCTATATCAACCGGAGGTAACGATTCGGGCGCGTTTGGGACCGGCCCCTTTTCGATCAGCTTGACTTTGGTCTTGCCGGACGCCAGTTCAAGCGCCAAATCGATAGCTCGCTCCAGGACATCTCCTTCAACCTCTTCATTGAGGTAGCCACAAGCAAGCGCCTCAGCAGACGAAATCGGATTGGCGGTCCTTATCATCTCGCTGCCCTTGTCAAAGCCGACGAGCCTGGGCAGTCTCTGCGTTGCTCCTTGTCCGGGAATTAACCCAAGATTTACTTCAGGCTGGCCCACCAAGACTTTCAGACCCTTCGGGCCCACTCTGGCGGTACAACACAGCGCTAGTTCGCTCCCTCCACCGAAAGCAATCCCGTTTATTGCGGCCACCACCGGTTTACCCAATTGTTCAAGTTTGTTGCACCACGATTGAGCGTGTAAGGCGAATGCCTCAGCCTCGGAAGGCTTTGCAAATGTCGCCATTTCTTTTATGTCCGCTCCCGCGACAAACGCCCTATTACCGTAACCCCTGACGACCACAGCTTTTGTGGATGAGTCATCCTTGAGCATATCGCAGTAGTAATTGAGTTCGGTGTGGATCTTTGTGTTGAGCGCATTCAGGGCCTTGGGCCGTCGAACCGTAAGTATCGCCACGTCGCCTTTCTTCTCCAGGATTATATCGAAGACTTCCCACGGCTTACCTGAAGCGGCCTGTGCCTTCAGGGCCTTGGAAACAGGCATGGTAGGATACTTCTTCGCAAATGCCTCGACCAGGGCCAACGCCTTGTCAACCCCGATTTCATTCATGAAAGTGAATGGCGGTTTCATGTCCAGGGATACGCCGACGAGAAAATCTAAATCACTGGTGGTGATGATTTTCGAGTCCAACATGTCACATGCCATCCCAAAATAAGCCCCCAAGAACTCATCCCCGATTTCTTTCTCCTTGTCGGGCGACACCTCAACCTTCTCACCCCGACCAGGGACATCCCACTGCTCTTTGGCCTCAACCAATTTACTCAACCGCTCAGGAGTCCTGAACCAGGGATTCAGCCGCTTGTTCATTTCGGCCAAGCCGTGAGCGCTTATAGGATTGCCGCCGACAAAATTTTGCGCTGTGAAAGGCCCGATCGTCAGACCAAGGCGCCTCGCCGCAACCGTATCAATCTGTTTTACATCGCCAAGCCCGGCCTCCAAGCACTGTATTCCGGCCAGCATGAGACCCTCGAAAATAGGGTCCACGGCATATCCATACCTTGAGCCGACCTTGACCGGAAATTTTCCCGCCATTTCGTAGTAACGCATCAGGAGATCAGTGAGTTCGGGATCAGTGTCCTTGTGGGGGATGATTTCCATCGCAGGGTTACGCTCGGCCGGGAAGAAATAATGGGTGCACAAAGATCTTTCTTTGTGCTTCAGCTCTTCAAAGATACGTTCCGGCTCGATATGGGAAGAGTTACTGCTCAGGATCGTCTGAGGACTCACCAGGTCTTCCACCTGTTTGAAGATACGACGCTTGAGGGGAAGGTCTTCGGTTGCGGCCTCAACAACCCAATCCGCTGCCTTTGAGCTGGCCGTAATCGGAAGTGAAAGTCACATGGGCTTTAATACTTTCCACTTCATTGGGCTTGAGCCTACCGGTCTCGCCGGCCTTATCCACCTTCTTGAACAGTTTTGCCTTTCCCTTTTCCAGGGCTGCGTCTAGAACATCCACTACCACCACGTGGGTGTCGTGCGAATGCATTCCCTGCACGAAATGCAATGCGATATCGGGGCCAATCGCCCCGGAGCCGATCACTCCAACCTTGCTGATCGCACGTCCACGAAACGAAAACGCCATTTTCCATCCTCCTTGAGCTAGAGCACGGTGAAACAAGACAGCGGGTAAGATAACAATCTCAATTAACATCCTGCGCATGGATTGTAAAGGAAAACGACGTGCGCTTCAGGGCCGGGGGAGCGGCGCTGGTATTGAGTTATCGGCCTGAGAATGCGGCTTTCTGTGAGGGTGGTTCTTGCAAAAAAATTCTCTACAGTGAACCGACTTTTTCAAAAAAAATTGAGTTGCCGCATTTTACGCTTCAATTGAGCTGCACATATTAATTAATAAAATCAACATATGAGAATAAGCTGCTACCGACCTGCGAACGCAAATGAAACCAGAAACAAGAGTGTGATATGATAATCTACCGGTGAATTGAATTTACTTTAGAGCTGATGGGATTTTCTGTAGCCAGAAAGTGTAGAGTCAGTTTCTGGATGGTGAACAATTGACCACACAAGACAGAATGCTGAGACTCGGGTTCGCACTGCCCACACGAGAATTGCTTGCAGGTTCTGGCTTGCGCATTAACATATGCGGACATTTTTTCTTGACACAGCGGCGGGAAGCTGTTCATAATAACGAATCAGCGTTCTACAAGAAGAACGAAATCTGCTATGAATAGCTCACACAGCCCAATGTTTAAACGAGTGCCTGCCGTAGATAAGTGCTTCAATGTTTTGCACTTTCTGGCCGGCTGCAAGAAACCTCTTAGTATCAGCTACATTGCCAGGAAATTAGGCCTCAGCAAGAGTACTGTCTTCAACTTGCTTCACACCCTGACGGACCTGCGCGTCCTGGAACAGCGAGTTGATGGAAAGTTCGGCTTTGGCACTCAATTGTATGTTCTAGGGAAGGCTGCCGGCTCCCAGGCTGAACTGATCATGACCGTGCGTCCTTACCTTGAAGAGATTAGCCGAACATCCGATTTTTCGGCCTTTTTCGGCATTCGATCGGATCTAAGGGCTGTCATTGTTGACAAAATGGACGCGGACGTCGAACTTCGGGTGTCCTCAGATGTCGGGATGAGGTTGCCGCTGCACGCCGGAGCAAGCGGCCTGGCCCTTCTCGCTCAACTTCCTGAGTCAGAACTCGATGAGATACTCGCTCGTATGCCCTTAGAAAAGTTCACCCCCAAAACGCATATTGACAAGACAGAGCTCAAGAGAGCGGTCCTGGAGGTGCGTGAAAAAGGGGTCGCCATCGATATCGGAGGATACATAGAAGGAATAGTTGCGCTGGCTGTTCCATTGAACGTTAATAGACCGACGGTCCAGGCCGCAATCTGGGTGGTCGGACTGACTCGCCACACACTTAACGGCCAAATTCCTGAAATGTGTGAGCGTATAAAAGCTGTTGCCGAACAAATAAACATGCGTTTTTCCGTCTCGTAACCGCTCCTTCTTTTTTGGATAGTGAGCATTTGCAGAACGCCCTGAAACCGCCGCACAGGACTGAAATGGCCGGCGGCCGTTACGATCCGGCAAGGATTTTCGGTCAGAGTGACACGCGTTGACGGGCGGATCGTTTTTGGACAAAATTTACGTCTGGGAGGAGAATCAGCAATGGCGCCTGGTGACAGAAAGTACTGGAATCCGTATCTGGAGACCTTGTCCCACGACGAGATAACGGCAATTCAGCTCAAACGTTTTAGAGATCTCCTGGGCTATGCCAAGATCAACTCAGTTTTTTACCGTGACAGATACCGAGACATAGATCCCGCGGATATCAAGACGATGGAAGACATCCGAAAGCTTCCACTGATTGACAAGAAAGACCTGAGAGAGGCTCAAGACGGCAAGGAACCATTTCCGTTCGGCGAGATCCTTGGAGTTCCCCCCGAGGAGGTTAGCCTTTTTCGCCAAACATCAGGAACAACGGGGAAACCTGTATACGTTTCCGAGAGCTGGGAGAGTTGGCAGTGGCGAGTGGAGGTGTGGTGCCACATTCTCTGGATGGCAGGCTTCCGCGAGACCGATCGAGTGTTCGTCCCGTTCGGGTACAACGTGTACGTGGCCTTCTGGGAAGGCCATTGCGCTGCGGAGAAACTTGGTTGCATGGTAGTCCCCGGTGGGGCCCTCGACACGAAGGGAAGAATCAACAAGATCATTGAAGTGAAAGCCACCGGCTTGCTTAACACGCCGACTTACGGTCTGCACATGGCCGAGGAGGCGGCAAAGATGGGCATTAACGCATCGGAACTAGGCGTAAAAAGGATGATGTGCGCCGGCGAACCGCTACCTCACGCAACTCGCAAGAGGCTTGAGGCAGCCTGGGGAGCCGAGGTCTATGATCACATAGGAGGCACCGAGCCCTGCGCCTGGGCAGCCATGTGCGGGCAAAGACAGGGATTGCATATCATGGAACCCTTCTTTCTTGTGGAGTTCCTCGACTTGAAAGACCAGACAAGGGAAGTTGAAAAAGGTGAATTGGGCGTTGCAGTGGTCACGCCTCTGGGGAGACGCTCCTTTCCGCTCATCCGGTTCAATACGAACGACGTGGTAAAGACAAACGGGGATAGATGCGCGTGTGGAAGGACTTCCGTCATGATAGATGAGGTCAGCGGACGGGCGGATGATTTGAGAAAAATTCGCGGAGTGTTGTTTACTCCTGTATCTGTGGAAGAACTCGTGCGAGCTGAATTTCCCGAGGTTGTCGAGTATGAGATCATCGTCAAAAAGCGCGGGGTGATGGACGAAATCTCTCTGAGGGTTGAGCCCAGTGAGACCGTCAGTCAATCGGGGCTGAAGGATATGGCAAAACGACTCTCCGAACGATTGAAAATCAGGACCAATCTGACATTCCTCATAGATGTGGCGGAGCCGGGCGCACTGCCGAGGTACACTTTGAAGGCAAAACGTTTCAGAGATCTGAGGGGAGAAGGAGGTACAGCCTAATGCGTGAAGTAGATCTGGAACGGCTTAAGAGCATGAAGGCAGAGATTGACGCCATAGAACAGCACACGTTGGCTCTGGCGAGCCTAGGGGAGGGCGTGCCGGCGATTGAGAAGAACGTGAGAAACGTGCTTAGCGCAGCGTTCGTCCTGAAATCAGGCGTCTCGGACATAGTGGATATTCACATGTCTGGCGCAGCCACCACGGCATGAACCGGGCGAAAGCGTCATGACAGACCGCGGTAACTGTCCGGCGTGCTTCGGCGCCTATCTATGACAGTCCCGGGTCGCTCTTGCGCTTTTCAACCGAAAAATCACGGCCCAACTGGAGATTGTGGTCAATGGTAAAGACTTTGCCCCTATAAAGGAGGAAACATGTCCTTAGAAGGAAAACTTGCATTGGTGACAGGCGCTAGCAAGCCAAAAGGCATCGGGAAGTACACCGCTCTTACGCTGGCGCGGCAGGGGGCGGATGTGGTGGTAACGGGCTTTCACAACATGGAAGGCGCAGCGGCTCTGGCCGAAGAGATTAAGGCTATAGGCCGGAAATCTATGGCCGTTCAGATGGATGCGAGTGTGGCTGCGGACGTGGCAAAAGGTTTCGCGGCCATTAAAGCAGAGTTAGGGCCCGTCGACATCTTGGTGAACAATGCTGCTCTCATGGGGCACAACATAAGCATTGCCAAGACTACCACCGAAGAATGGGATTATGAAGTGAAACTATGTCTCAATTCCGCGTTCTATTGCATCAAAGAGGCATGGGCAGATATGTGCGCCAAGAAGTGGGGCCGCATCGTAAACATGACGTCAGTGGCCGGAGTTCTGGGCGGCGCGGGACAGACGAGCTATGGGGCGGCCAAGGCCGGCCTCATCGCGCTTGCGAAATCGGCTGCCCTGGAAGGGGCAAGGTACAACATCACGGCAAACTGCGTAGCCATCGGCATATGCGCCACTGATGGCTATGATATCCTTCCGGAGCCTGTCCGTCAGGCAGTTGAGAAAAAGACTGTCTTCCGGAGACCTGCGACTCCCCAGGAAATCGCC
>CAVVZX010000006.1:0-153741 GCA_963752855.1 uncultured delta proteobacterium
TTGGCCGAATTCCACGGTATGCTTTCTCATGGCCGCGTATGCGGCCTCTTCATTTCCGGCCAGGACTGCCTCGACTATGGGGTGGTGCATCCCCGCCGGATGTACTACGCCAGGATCCGGCTGCACGTCGAGCACAACGCGCCTGGTTAATCCCATCAAAGACCTTATCAGGGCCTCAAAGAAGCCATTACCGGACATCTCCGCCAAAATGAAATGCACTGCGGTCTTCCTATCCAAGTCCTCCACTATAGATCCCACAGGCAGTTCTTCTATAGCCAGAGCTTCTTTGAGCTGTTTGGCATAGGCCGGAGTGACTTTTGTCGCGGCCAATCGAGCCATTTCAGGCTCAATAAGTATCCTCACCTCACTGAGTTCCGGGATTGAAATCTTCTCGGCTAGTAATAGATCCAGAAAAGCATCGGCCAAATGCGCAAAGGATAGGTCCGTCACGTAAGCCCCACCACTGGCGCCCTGCCGTGTAACTATGAATCCCGAGTTCTCCAGAGTCCTCAAAGCTTCACGGACCGCTACGCGACTAACCTGAAATTCTCCTGCCAGCAGGCGTTCCGGAGGGAGCTTGTCGCCGGCCTTGAAATCACCGAACAGAATGGATCGTTTGAGCTGTTCGGTAACTTCTTCAGAGATTCTCGACGGGCGAATGGGTCTGAACCTGGGCATTGGCGCCTCTTTGCCTGAGTTTAGATCATCAAGCAGGAATACCCAACTACTTTTCATTAATGGCACAAATATTTCTTGACATCAATCATTTTTAAGAGTCAATTAATAGACCATTCGTAATCTTGTCTCTGGAATCTTGTTTTCAGTTGAGCCAACATCGTGGAGACGGCAAGATACTCGGCGCAGGCCGGTTAAATGCCCTGATAGCAAATGAGCGCAAAACCCTGCGGGCCACTATTGGCAAACATAAAAACATCGGACCAAATCCACTCCAAAAAGGAGAGTTCAGCCGTTCAACTGCGATCAACAACGGCGAAAGGCCTGTTCAAGGCTTAATCATACGTCCTGTTGTCAGTGAGGTGCAGTCATGAAAAGGAACTTTGTGTTAGCTTTTCTTTGTTTGATCATCGCTGTTGTTTTCCTCTTCGGCGCTATGCCCTGCGCAAGTTCAAGCGCAGGAGAAGGTCCTTAAGCTGAAGTATTCAAACTTCTTTCCTCCTGGCCATCCGATTGCTGTTCTGTCCGGAGACTGGTGCAAGGAGGTTGAAAAACGCACGAACGGCAGGGTTAAGATAAGCTATTTCCCTGGTAATACCCTGACACCTCCCCAACAGACCTACGATAGCGTGGTGAAAGGGATCGCTGATATCGGTCAGACTTTGGCGGCATACGCGGCGGGCCGATTCCTTTTGACCGAAGTGCTCGCACAGCCTGTGGGGTACACGAGTAACGGCCAACCCACGAGGACCTGCAACGCGTTCTACCTGAAGTTCAAGCCCAAAGAATTTGACGACACGAAGGTCATGTATATTCACGGCCACGGAAAGGGGATGTTCCATACGGTGAAGGTCCTCTCGTCCATTGCCGATCTCAAAGGCCTCAGGATCAAGGCCAATGCGGAAAACCAGCCGATCGTGACGGCACTAGGCGGCTCGCCTGTGGCATTACCCATTCCCGAAACCTATGACGCGCTTCAAAAAGGACTGATAGACGGAATCTTGCTGCCCTTTGAAGCCCTGAAGGGATGGAAGTTCGTCGACCTCATGAAGACGAGTATTCCATCCGACCCGATGGCGTATACGGCCCCCATTCCCGTATTTATGAACAAAGATAAATGGAATTCCCTCTCCAAAGAGGATCAACAGACCATAGAAAAGATCAACGCAGAGTGGGTCGAGAAGCAGGCCCAGCTCTGGGAGAAACTGGAAAAGGATGGCGAGGAAGACGCCATCAAGAAGGGTGTCAAAATACTCAAACCGACCCCGGAAGAGACTGCGCAGATTGTCGAGAAGATGAAAGCTGTGAGGGCCGAGTGGGTTAAGAAGACGGCAGCCAAAGGATTGCCAGCTCAAGAGGCTATGGATTGGTGCCTGGAATATATCAAGACGCATCCATAGTTTGGTCCAGCCGAGATCGACGGACTCGAAGAGGAGGTATTGAACGTGCAGAAATTCATAAGAGCAGTGGTGGCCGCGGATTATGCGCTCTTCTGGGTCGGCGGTCTCGGTTTGGCTTTCATGATGTTGGTGACTCTTACCGACGTTGTGATGAGATACATGGGCAGGCCGATCTTCGGCAGCATGGAAATAGTCTGTTTTACCAGCGCGGTAGTGATCGGTTTCGCGATACCGTACACATCCTGGACCAAGGGACATATCATAGTTGATTTTCTGTTGGAGATGATGTCTCCCAGGAACCGTCAGGATCTTTCAGATAGTCACAAGGCTCATGGCTATCGCCCTGTTCCTGTTTGCCGGATACAACTTCATCTTGTATTCGTTTGACCTGTTGAAGAGCGGCGAGGTCACCCCCGGATTTAGGATCCCCTATTACCCGATCACATTCGGGCTGGCCGCGAGCTGCTTTCTTCAGGCTTTAACTCTCTTTTGTGATTTGTTGAATACTGTCTGGGAGGAAAAGCCATGAGCGAAGTCACCATAGGGATTGTTGCTTGCTTTATAATGCTTCTTCTTTTTCTGACAGGGTTAGAATTGGCCTTCGGGATGGCCATTGTTGGATTTGTCGGCTTCGCGTACCTTGTTTCTTTCAGCGCAGCTTCGAACCTCCTGGTGAAGGACTTCTTTGACACTTTCACATCCTACGGGTTTACCGTAATACCCATGTTTGTTCTCATGGGACAGATCGCCCAGCATACGGATATTGCCCGGCGACTCTACCTGGCGACACACAAATTTGTAGGCCATATTCCGGGCGGGCTTGCCATGGCGACTGTTGGGGGCGCCACGATGTTCAAGGCCGTGTGCGGATCGACCTTGGCCACCGCCGCTGCCTTTGCGGGGATTGCCATTCCGGAGATGGACCGTTATGGGTACGACAAAAGGCTGTCTACCGGTGTAGTGGCTTCGGTGGGCACATTGGGCGTGCTGATCCCACCAAGTATCGTCTTGATCATCTATGCCATCATCGTTGAAGAGTCCGTCGGCAAGATGTTTCTCGCAGGAATTGTTCCCGCAATTATTATCGCTCTGTTCTTCATGGTCGTGATTTATGGATGGGCGAAAATCAATCCTGCGCTGGCGCCTGGAGCCGAACCGGCCACCTGGTCTGAAAGGATTCGAAGTATACCGGAATTCCTGTGGATTGCAGTAATCTTCCTCGTAATAATAGTCGGAATGATGAAGGGGATATTTTCCCCTACAGAAGCAGCCAGCATAGGAACGGTGGCCGTCTTGATCCTGGCCGCTGCGAGAAAAGAGCTGACATTCAAGGGAATTGTAGCAGCCGTTGTCGAGTCACTCAGGACCGCGTGCATGGTGCTCACGCTCATAGCCGGGTCTATTGTTCTCGGTCATTTTCTTGCCGTTACCGAAATCCCTTTTATCACGGCAGATTGGGTCATAGGGCTTCCAGTTCATCGTGACTGTGGTCATGGTGCTTATAATCATTGTGTACCTTATTGGAGGCTCATTCATCGATGACCTGGCTTTCTTGATACTTGCCACGCCGATCTTTTACCCTGCGGTAGTCAAGCTCGGGTACGATCCGTTGTGGTTCGGCATCATACTTCTGGTTACTATCATGATCGGCGTCATAATCCCGCCCGTGGCAATGTGCGTGTTCGTTGTAAAAGGCATCACGGGGGTCCCGATGAACGTGATCTACAAGGGTTGTCTGCCATTTATTTTGGCCCTTGTCGGGTGTCTAATAGTGCTGTTCCTATTTCCGCAATTGGCTTACTGGCTGCCGAACTTGCTCATGGGTCAGCCGGGTGGATAGCAGTGACCAATGAAAAGCTTCATGGCTCATTAAGCTCCAGGAGAACCAAATGGCAATGACTGATATATTGAAAGGCAAGAAAATACTAGCCGTTGACGACGAGTTGGACGTGCTTGAGATGGTGCGGGAACAGCTTGAAGTTTGTTCCGTCGTGACGGCTTCGAGCTATGAAGAGGCTAAAGAGCTATTGCTCAGGGACTCCTTTGATTTGGTCTTATTGGACATCATGGGAGTGGACGGATTTGCCCTGCTGGAAATCTGTAAGGAAAAGGGATTGCCTGCGGCGATGCTTACGGCTCATGCCCTCAATGTTGACAGTGTAAACAAGGCGGTGCGACTCGGGGCTGTCTCATTCTTACCTAAAGATGAATTGGTAAATCTTGACACGCACTTGGCTGAGATTTTCGAGGGCCTAGCCGAGGGAAGAAGCCACTGGAGAAGGCTGTTTGACAGGTTGGGCTCTTTCTTCAAGGAGCGACTGGGTATCACGTGGGAGGAAATAGAAAAGAAGCCGAATCCTCCTTGGATGTACTGATTTAGGAATTGAATTTTTCCTTGGTGTCCGCGTGAGCGCCTGCATGTCGAATTGTATTAAAGGAAAGGGTCATGAAGAAAGGCAGTAGAAGATTGTCCTTCATCGTAGCTTTAATTCTCTGCTTTGCATTCGTACAGCCGGGCACGGCTCAGGATACAATTACAATCGGCGCGATCCCGGGATGGACGGGACCTCCGAGTATCGCGTCAACGGCTCCGCTGATTGATGGGGCGTTCAAGGATTGCGTCGCGATAACGAATGAGGAGGGAGGCGTCAACGGCAAGAAGCTCCGAACCATTACGGCGGACGATCAATACAAACCCGAGGTCGCTTTGAAGGTTCTTGACGAAGTCATGGGGAGAGACAAACCGTTGTGTCTGTTCGGCTCGGGGACGCCTGCCGCGTTAGCTGTTGCTCCGGTGATCCGGGATCGTTACAAAATTCTTTATACCTCTACATCTTTTTCGGCCAAAGTAGCGTTCAGTGGCGCTTCGTCGATGTTTCTGGTCGGCCCCACCTATGGGGACCAATTCGCTGTTGCGCTGAAATACGTTGCCCAAGTGAAAAGAGGGGCGAGAGTGGCGTTTTTCTACTCCAAAGGGGCGTTCGGAGAGGATCCTCTACCCTACGGCCGTGTTATGTGCCAAAGATTGAGACTGGAATTGGTCGGGGAGGTGGCAGGAGACATCAGGGGTGGTGATCACAAAACCCAAATTGAAGACCTTAAAAGTAAAAACGCCGATTTCGTTATCATGACAGGTTGGGTGGGCCCTACGAATGCGGCTCTGATCAAACAGAGCCATGATCTTGGGCTGAAGAGCGAATTCATCCTTACGCTCTGGGGCGCCAACAAGAGCGTCGTGGAGGAACTTGGACCCAACGGCCCCAAATTCCTGGCGGTTAGTCCCTATGCCTACTGGTGGATGGAAGATGTGCCGATGATAAAGAAGATCCGAGATTACACTGCTAAACACCATCCTGAGGTGACGGATCGACCTCTGGACTATCTTGTGCCATTCACGGCCGCGAAAATATTTATAGAATGCATCAGAAGAGCGGATTCTGCCGGAGAGTTGAATCCGGAAGGACTGATAAAGGTGCTCCAGGCCCTAAAAGACCTGGATACAGGAGGGCTCACGCCACCGTTGACAATCAAGGACAACAGGTTTCCAGTGGCCCGAATACTAAAATCGAATCCGGAAAAGGTCATACTTGAGCCTATATCGGATTGGATCAAATTTTATTGAGCGCTTCCCTCTCAAACAGCTTGGTCTTGGCATAGCGGGAAGTCATCAAACTTCCCGAGGCGGGACAGGATTAAGAAGTAACAAGCAGCATAATAAATCATCTTATAGGAAAGCAATTCATGAACTTGGCCAGCAACTTGGAGTCGTCTGCATTTTTCTTCCCCGATCGCCCGGCCGTCAGCGAAGACGCGGTGGAGGTCAGCTATGGTCAACTTAACGATTATGCCAACCGAGTGGCGACAGGACTCGTCAGAATGGGCGTGAGACCTGGAGAGCGTATCGGTATTTGCGCTCCGAATTCGACTGATTGGATCACTTTTTATTTCGGTGTGCTTAAGGCAGGGGCTGTCGCCATCACCCTGTCCAGCGTTCTCAGGAAAGATGAGCTGACTCTGCTGCTCGACCACTCAAAGCCGAGGTTTGTTTTTACCACGGATGAAAAGCTGGATGACCTGCAAACTTTACGGGGTTCGGCAGGGATAGAAAAAATCATCAGCCCTGGGGGGGATCTATCCCTGCAACAACTTATGGACCTGGGCGCCGGGTCATTCAAGGCTGTGGACCGCGACCGTACCGACACGGCCGCGGTCCTTTACACCGGAGGCACTACCGGTACCCCGAAAGGGGTGATGCTGAGTCATCAAAACATCAATCATTCAAGTCACAACATCGCATTCTCCGAACGTTCATCCGAGAATGACCGCGCTCTGTGTTTTTTGCCTTTTAACCATGTTTTCGGTCAGATACATATCATGAATTCTACTATCATGAGCTGTGGCTGTTTAGAGATCCTTCCCACTTACGATATGGATCGGGTCCTTTCCTTGATGAGCGCTGGACGGGTAACAAAATTTTTCGCGGTCCCGACTATTTATACGCGTTTGCTCACAGTTGACGGGCTCAAAGAAAAGCTGGGAAAAGTGCGATATTGTTTTTCCGCGGCAGCCAGTATGGCCGGTGAAATAGTTCGTCAATGGAAGGAACTGAGCGGCCGTACAATACATGAGAGCTATGGGATGACGGAATCTGCCGCACAGGTGACGTATAATCATTATTACAGGCATGTCGTAGGGTCGGTAGGAACCGTGGTTCCTGGAGTAGAAGTGCAAATAAGGGACGCTCAAGGTGACCAACTCGAACAAGGCCATGAAGGTGAGATTTGCATCTGTGGGCCCAATATCATGAGAGGATACCTCGATAATCCGGAAGAGACCGAAAAGGCATTCTGGGAAAACGGCTGGTTTCGGTCGGGAGATATAGGTGTTTTTGATGAAAATCATTATCTCTATATCGTTGACCGCCTCAAAGATATGATCATAACGGGCGGCGAAAATGTGTATCCACGCGAAGTGGAAGAGATCATCTATACATTTCCGGAAGTGCAGGAATGCGCGGTTATCGGGCTTCCCGACAAAGAATGGGGAGAGCGGGTGATCGCTGTTATTGTTCCACGACCGGGAAGGTCTGTTGTTCCGGAGGAACTAAAGATCATTTTGAAGAAACATCTTTCCCCTTTTAAGGTACCGAAAGAATACTTCATCGTGGACGAAATGCCCAAGAATGCGACCGGCAAGATCCTGAAGCGCGAGCTTAGGAAGCAGATGTCATAATCCTGTTGGGAAAAATAACTTCTTTTTGCTATACTGCCCCGACTGCAAAGCATCCATGATTTTTTTCTTTGTCTCTTGAATGCCTTATCTATTGGAGACCCCAAACGGGAGCACTAAACCGTTACCCGTTTTCGGACATAGTCCCGATTTTTGAAGGAGGCATAGCATGAAGAGGCTTTTGTTTCTGGCGATTTTGGCGATGTGCTGGGCGGTAATTTGGGCAACCCCTAGTTTAGCGCAGGAACCTATCCTGATTGGCGTCCCCACTTCCGTCACATTTATCGAGGGCAAAGAATGCCTTAAGGCCGTTGAACTCGCCGTGGCAGAGATCAACGCCAAGGGCGGGGTGAAAGTAGGGGATACCAAGCGACCTATAAAGATTGAGAGCCTTGACCTGCGCGACGCCTCGCCTGGCGTTCCGGTATCGGAAGCGCTCCTGGGCCTGGAAAAGATAATTACTGAAAAGAAAGTCCAGGTAATACTGGTGGGACCGTTCCGGTCTGAGGCGCTTATACCGGGGATGGACATCCTATACAAGTACAAGGTGCCCCTGCTCGGAACCATCGCCATGAGCCCTAAATCAGAGGCAATGGTAAAGGAAAATCCGGAGAAGTACAAATACTGTTTCAGGGTCTGTCTTAACGCCATTTACCTTGGGAAATATCTTAGCACCACTCTCGGTTTCTTGAAGAAGGAATTCGGTTTCAACAAAGTGTATGCGATGCACCAGGACGTGCTTTGGGCAAAGGCTACCGCAGATGGCACTATCAAAGCAGCCACATACCAAGATGGGCTGGGAGAGCGTGGGTATGGAGGCGTATCCTACCGGCGCGTCGGACTTCTCGGCTGGACTCATGAAGGCAAAAACCCAGGGGGCCCAGGTGATTTTGCCGATATTTGATATGCCTCAAAGCGGTATTCTCCTGAAGCAATGGCAAAGCATGAAGATTCCCGCGTTGGTGTTCGGGTTCATCTCCCCGATGACCGGGGAGAACGCCTGGAAGTCCTTCGACGGAAAGATCGGAGGTCTTATGAATTGTAACTACGAATTGGGCAGCGGGATCGCTTCTGCGAAATATCCACCTTCGATGAAATTCTATGACGATTATAAGAAGAAATTCGGCGGACCTACAGAGTCGGGACATGGTCCGGGCCCTGCTTATGACTCAGTCTATATCTGGGCCGAGGCGGTTGAGCGTGCAGGCGGCTTGGATCCCGACAAAGTGGTTGCGGAATTGAAAAAGACTGACCATAAGGGAGTCATTGGCAGAATCAAGTTTGACGAAGGCAATCAAGTCATTTACGGTGAGGATCCGGCCAAAACCGCTGTCGGGTGCGTGTTCCAGTGGACTGAAGACGGGAAACGCGTCATTGTGTGGCCCGACGCACTTGCGGAGGGCAAAATCGCTCTGCCCTCTTGGATGAAGGCGGTGAAATAGTCTTTGTAGCCGGATAGCAAGAGTTTTTAAGGGGGGAACCAGTCTAAACAGACCGGTTTCCCCATGTCGAATCCAATGCTAATGTGGGTCATTCCTGACATTTGCGCGCCCGCGTCAGGAGAAGGGCGTCCAGGAGCATAATCGAGGAAATCTTATGCTTGAAGTCACGCTCATATACGGGTTCATTAACAGCGTCATCCTGGCGTTGCTTGCCCTGGGGTTTAATCTGACCTTCGGTATCAGCGGGATCTCGAATTTTGCATACGGCTCATTTTTTGTTCTAGCGGGTTATTCCGTCTGGATACTAATGCACAAGCTGTCAGTGCCATTTTGGCCCGCGGCTTTAATCTCGGTGGTATTTACAGCGGCGCTGGGACTGGCCCTTTATAGGTTTGTTCTCCTGCGAGTTCGGGGCCAGGTAATTTCCGAGGTGATCGCCACGTTCGGCGTGGGCTTGGCTATCCTCGAATTTTTTCGTTATCTCGGCTACACAGGTTACGAATACACGCTGCCTGTGTTTACGGATGGCAGCGTAATGATAGGCGGCGTTTACGTGGACCATCAGCGGCTGTGGATAGTCGGGGTAGGGGTGCGCTTGCTGTGGGAATTTACTTGTTCACACGCTACACCAAACTTGGCCTCGCGTTCCGTGGCATTGCCCAGGATGAAAAGACAGCCCTGTCACTCGGGATAAATTCGGACAAGATTGCCGGAATAAGCGTCGCGTTCGGTTCCGCGTTGATAGCATTGGCCGCAATATTGGTTCTGCCGAGAGGGACTATCTCGGTCAACGAGGGGTATGATGTTCTGGTCAACGCAATGGCGGTTTGCATTGTAGGAGGCCTCGGTAGCAGTGTGGGAGTTGTCCTTGCCTCGTTTCTCATAGGATATGCTCAGATGATCACGGATACCCTTTCAGGACCACATTGGAAAATGATCGTCTCGCTCATCGCGATTCTGGTCATACTCTTGATCAAGCCTTCCGGTCTTTTCGGAAAACAGAAAGAGTTGGAAGAACGCATTTAAACCGGACCTATGTTTTGCTTATGGTGTGCGGCCTCCCGATGCGAGGTCTCAGACCGGAGTCAGTAGGGCAGTGATTCAGAAGAGAAAAGAGAGAGTCGACCGTGGAATTAAGGCGAGGTCCGACGATATTTTCGCCTTGACGTCCTATCGTGAAATGCTTTATGTCGCAGTGCCCCCGTTGCTCCCTATAATCGCCCTTATCATTCTCCCGCTGGTTTTGCCTCTGTATTGGAAAAAGGTCCTTATCTCCACGGCAATTTTTGCTCTCCTGGCCATGAGTTGGGAATTTCTGGTTTCTGTGGGGATGGTATCGCTCGGGCAGGCGCTGTTCTTTGGAGCAGGCGCTTACGGCGCAGGCGCCCTGGACAGTTATTTGGGCTTGCCCACCTGGCTCACCATACCTCTGGCCACCGTGATCGGAGGCGGGGTTTCCACTATTTTGCTGCTACCGGTCCTGCGGCTGCGGGGCGTCTATTTCGCTATGGTGACGCTTATCCTGCCTCTGATGTTTGAGCGGATCATAGAAGCGACGAAGATTTTCGGCGGCACCGAGGGCCTGCACGGCCTGAAGCCTCTTCCAAACGAGTGGGTGGAAGTGTACCTGTTGCTGGTTGTCATGGCCGCGGTCCTGTTCGGATTCCGTCGGCTGATGACCACCGATTACGGGCTGGTGTTGAAGGCCATCCGTGACAATGACAGAGCGGTCATGAGCGGCGGAATTAATATTTATTGGCTCAAGGCCCAAGCATTGTTCATTGCCGGGTCCGTCGGAGCATTCTGTGGCGCGTACATGACTCATGTTTATTCATTCGTCGGGATGCCGGCCTTCGCTCTGGACTATTCCATACTTCCCATAGCGTCTGCCGTGGTCGGTGGCGCGGGGACATTTGCCGGCTCCGTGGTGGGGGCCTTCATCCTTGTTCCGCTCTCGGAAGCGCTGCGTGGAATAGGGGGCCTTCGAACAGTTATCTATGCTTTAGCGCTGGTTGTATGTATTGTGAGCCTCCCTGAAGGGATATTTCACTACGTTCAGCGCAAGTACCAGCAATTCGAAAGATGGGTTGAAGTGGAAAGCCCGTCAGAAAAAACGACTACTTCCGGGGCCGTGGCTTCCGGTGGTGAGTAGGTCAAGAATTCTAGTTTTGAGCTGACAATGTCACATTCCGATGGTCAACAACCGCTGCTTAGTGTCAAGGAACTCAGCAAGAGTTTCGGAGGCGTGCGGGCTGTCGTGGACATCAGTTTCGATCTGCGACAAGGTGAACTCTTGGGTCTGATTGGTCCCAACGGGTCGGGCAAGACAACGCTCGTCAATCTGATTACCGGTTTTATCAAGCCTGACACCGGACGCATCGAATTTAGAGGTCAGGATATCACCGGCTGGATGCCTTATCGGATTGCAAGGCTCGGGATCGCGCGCACGTTCCAGATGGTCCGTCCTTTCGCTGAACTTCCGGCATTTAAGAATTTGATCATTCCACTTTTTTCGCCAAGAGTGAGGGGCCTCGCCGGTGGACTGTACGGCGACCGAGACTCGATCTCCAAAGATCTGCTCGAAGAGGTCGGATTTGAGAGAGAATCCTCGGTAACTTACAAGCCGGCGGGCAGTCTGCCGCACGGTTATCTCAAGCGACTGGAGCTGGCCAAGTGCCTGGCCTTGAGGGCGGACCTGATCATCCTTGACGAACTGTTCTCGGGCTTGAGCATAGCTGAATTGGCCAGCATTGTTCCCATAATCGAAAAGCTCATGGTCGAAGGCAAGACGATAATAATGATCGAACATCGTCTGCGGGAGCTTTTCCGTATTGCGGACCGGGCCATGGTTCTTAATTTCGGAGCGGTAGTTGCTGACGGAAAACCGGCCGATGTCATGGAAACGGAAGAGGTCAAGCAGGCTTATTTGGGTACGGAATAATAAGATCCAATCAGTTGGGATTCCGTTTTAAACGCCACAATCGGGGCAGCACAGCATATGTTGAATGTGTCTAATCTGATGGTTTTTTATGAGAATGCGCTGGCGCTGAACGATTTCAGCATGGCGGTGGAGCCGGGGAGCATAATTGCGGTCATCGGGTCCAATAGCGCGGGCAAAACTACGCTGATGAACACCGTATCGGGCCTTATTCTTGATACTAAGATAAAAGAGCAACGCAAAGGCGGAGAAAGGATCACCCTTTACGGAACGCTGAAGCTGGACGGAGAGGACATTACCAATCTTGAACCAAATGAGCGTGTGAAAAGAGGAATGGTCCTTTGCCGCGAACGTCATCCCATTTTTCCTGAATCGGACGTCGTAGAAAATCTCAAAATTGCCGGATATTTACGCAAGAGGTCTGATGTTAGGGGCGCCATCGACTACGTATTTGAGCTTTTTCCAACGCTGGTGCGCTTAAAAAGCCGCAAGGGAGGATTCCTGAGCGGAGGCGAACAGCAGATGTTGACCATTGGCATGGCTCTGATGGTCAAACCTCGACTGCTCTTGTTGGATGAACCCCTTCTGGGGCTCAGCCCCATGATGCAAAAGACGCTGGTGGACGCGATAAAGAAGATCCGTTCTGAAACAGGCCTGACAATTGTGATTACGGAGCAGTTTGCGCGTCCCATACTGCCTATGATCGATTACGGATATATTATCGAAAACGGTATGCTTATCATGCAAGGCTCCGGAGCCGACCTCATGGAGAACCCGGAGGTCAAGGGAGCTTATTTCGGAGTTTGACTCCTGGCGCCCAATAATTAAAAGAGGGCAATGAGGATTTTAGCTCATGGCGTCCTTGGAATATCCCACTATCTTCCACGCTTTCGCGGCCACGGCCGCAAGGTATCCAAAAAAGATCGCTATATCCTTCTTAGGGACCATATTCACTTACTCAGATTTGCTGGCAATTGTCGAAAGATTTGCATCGGGCCTGGCTGCGTTAGGATTTGGGAAAGGTGACCGCATTGTCATGTACATCCCGAATTCTGTGCAATTCGTGGTGAGCTGGCTTGCCATACAAAGGATCGGCGCAGTTGCGGTCCCAATAACCCCAATCTACACTTTGCTCGATCTGAAATATATAGCGAATGACACTGAAGCGACGGGGATCATTTGCTCGGATCGCAACTTCGGCTATGTAAAGCAGGCCATGGTGGATACTTCCGTCAAGCGCGTCATCGTTACCAATGTCGTGGACCTGCTCCCGTGGTGGAAGAGGGCTTTCGGCCTCCTTGCGGACAAGGTCCCAGCTGGAAAGGTCGAGAAAGCGCCTTTTATGAGTTCGATGAAGAAAATGATATCGTCCTCGCTTCCGCCTGCGCCCAATCCAGGGACAGGTGAGGATGACATGGCGGAGATCCTTTTCACGGGTGGGACGACTAAACACCCTAAAGGCGTTCCCATAAACCACGGGTTATTTTTGGTCTCCTCCGACGAACAGTTGGGTATTCGGGACCCGCTCTTTCCGAAAGATCAAGACGTGATTCTTGGTGGGGCCCCGCTCTTCCATATTCTGGGCCAGACATGCACTTTGGCTACCATAATAATTGGTGGCGGCACGTTGGTCCTTCAGCCAAGGGTGAACCTGGACGCGGTTTTCGATTCGATTCAGCGGATGAAGACCACGAGCATGATAGGAGTGCCTGCCCTTTATCGTATGATCCTGGAACACGTTCGGGTGGATCAATACGATCTTTCGTCGCTGAAATACTGCTTTTCCGGGGGCGATGTGCTTCCGGTGGAAGTCGGTAAGCGTTGGAAAAATCGATTCGGGCTCGATATTTACCAGGGGTACGGCGCTACAGAGACCTGCGGCGGTATTACGATGGGACCCACAGATAGGAAAAGCCCGCCACTGAGTATGGGCATGAAGGTGCCGAGCAAGGAAACAATGATAGTGGACGCGAACACATTGAAACCAGTTAAACCGGGCGATCCCGGTGAGCTTCTAGTCTCTTCAGATAGGATGGTGCGCTCGTATTGGAATAAACCGGAAGAGACAGAGGCGGCGTTTGTAGAAATCGACGGACGACTCTGGTACAGAACCGCGGACATAGTGAGGCAGGATGAGGAAGGCTTTTTCTACTTTGTGGATCGTACAGTAGACACAATCAAACATAAAGGCTATCGCATATCTTCGTCGGAAATAGAGGCCGTGCTGCAGGAACATCCCGCGGTTATCGAATCCTGTGTCGTCGGTGTGGCGGATGAGAGGGTTGGCGAAAGAATCAAGGCCTTTGTGGTGTTGAAAAAAGACATAAAAGGCATCACAGGCTACGATCTGATCAAGTGGTGCCGCGGCCGACTGATTGAATACAAGATCCCGCAATACATTGAATTCCGTGACATGCTCCCGAAATCCAAGGTGGGCAAATTACTCCGACGAGAAATCAGGACCGAAGAAAAGAAACGCCTGGAAACCTGAGCCGTGCATCAGCTCTTTAATTGTAAATTGCAAATTTACTATTCAAGATAGTTTGGCAGAATCTTGACAGAGAATGGCGCCTGGGGTTGTCAGTCCCGTGATGGGGAGGCCGCCATGTGGCTCCATCGAGAAATTTGTCACCATGTCTAATCGCTCTTCCGGATTAACAACAACTCTGTTACTCGATGGATTGGCCTTTCCCGAATCTCCGCGTTGGCGCGAAGACAGGCTCTGGTTTTCAGACATGTCCGCCTGCGAAGTTATGACCGTTGATCTAAACGGCAGGGTGGAATCTATTTGTACCGTGCCGCAACAACCTTCAGGATTGGGGTGGCTGCCGGACGGCCGGATGCTAGTGGTTTCTATGGTGGATCGCAGGTTAATGTGTCTCGGACCCGCCGGGTTGACAGTATTTGCAGATCTTTCAGATCTGGCCCCTTCGCATTGCAATGACATGGTGGTTGATCAACAGGGACGGGCTTATATAGGCAATTTCGGGTTCGATTTCTTCGATCAAGCCCCGAAACCCACAGTCCTCATACTTGTGACCCCCGACGGTCACAAACGAATTGTGGCGGATGGACTCCTATTCCCAAACGGCACGGTTATAACTCCGGATGGGACGACTTTGATAGTTGGCGAGTCATATGCCTCACGCCTTACAGCCTTTACTATTCGTCTCAGACGGTTCGCTAACTCACCGTCGCGTTTGGGCCGAACTGCAAGGCGCAACTCCTGACGGTATATGTCTGGATGCTGAAGGCGCCATATGGGTTGCTTCACCTGTCAGTTCAGAAGTATTGCGAGTTTGGGAAGGGGGCAGGGTCACTCATCGCATCCCTGTTGAAACACAGCCTGTCGCATGTATGTTAGGCGGTCCGGACAGACAAACACTTTTTATTCTTGAGGCCCCAATAATAAGGCCGGAAAAGGGACGCGCCCGCAAACCCGGCCGAATTGAAACAGTCCGAGTGGAGGTCCCGGGCGCAGGGCTACCATAGATTGGAGCCGCGGGATCACCGGATCACATAAGTTTTTTCGCAAGGCAGGCCACGGTTCCGCGGGACTCACCACATCCCGGCTTTGCTTCCGATTGCAGGAGGACAAATGCCCAGTACACATGTAGGTTCGCTAACGATCTATTATGAAGAACACGGCTCGGGCCATCCGGTGTTGCTGATTCCCGGGTTAAGCAATTCAAGGCTCATTTGGTGGAAACAGACCGGAGACTTCTCAAAGAAATACCGTGTGATCGAAATGGACAACCGCGACGCGGGTGACAGCTCGCTCGGCGCCGGGCCATATTCCATCGGGGATATGGCTGATGACGCCGCAGGCCTGATCCGGAACCTTAATCTCGGTCCTATGCGCGTGATAGGTTGGTCCATGGGCGGTTTTATCTCCTTGGAATTGACCGTGCGATATCCTGAATTGGTGAAAAAGCTAATTCTTGTATCCACATCCGCAGGCGGCTCGGGGCAGGCGCCGCCTTCGCCCGAGATACAGGCAAGTCTTATGCCTAGCGGCCATGAGGATATTGAAACGCGCGTGCGGCGTATCTATCCATTACTCGCGGGACCCGGCTATATGGACTCCCACCCCGAAGACATGGATCAAATAGTGGAGTATGAAAAGGCCAAACGGATGACCCTGAAATCCTACGAACGGCAGCTGCAAGCGGTGATGAACTGGCGCGGGGTCGGCAGACGGCTCAGTGATGTCAGCGCGCCGGTTCTTGTCCTGCACGGAGACGCAGACGCGCTCGTCCCGCACGGCAACGGTCAGTTCTTGAGCGCACACATCGCTGGCGCTCGGCTCATTATCTATGACCAAGTTGGGCACTTGCCCCCAATAGAAACTCCCGAACGATTCAATCGGGATGCTATGGAGTTCTTGGCCTAAGTATTTGCTGTTGAATGACACGGACTTTATCCCGTGGGGTTCGCCGCGCCTGACGCACAAATCCTCACTTGCGAGTTTAATATGACTGAATACCTGGTTGATTTTTCATCTCTTGAATGGGAATCCCCGATGGAGGGGGTGCGACAAAAGGCGCTAATAGATAATGGCAAACGCCTTCGCATGGTAGAGTATTTCCCGAATATGCCTCAGCACTGGTGCGAGAAAGGCCACTTCGGATACGTCCTTGAAGGCCGTTTAGAGATCGAATTCGACGAGGGCGCACATCTCTTCAAAGAAGGTGACGGGGTTTTTATTCCGGATGGCGCTGTACACAAGCACAGAGCCAAGGTGCTGTCAGAGGTCGTCAGAGTGATCTTTGTGGAAGATGTCTGAATAGAGTTTTCAGGAAAAGACATACAGGAGTTTTTTGGGAGGGGTCTGGGGAGCCCTTTTTTGCAAAAAAGGGCTCCCCAGATTTCTTCTCTTCTTCCCTTACCGGCCCAGCCAGGTGGGCTTTTTCTTTTCCAGGAATGCTTTAATTCCGTTCTGAGCGTCTTCGGCCATGAGGTTAAGGGTAATTACGTTGTTAGCGTATTCGTATGCGCGGGGCTCTTCCAGCTCGATCTGGCTGTAGAAGGCCTTTTTCCCTATTCGTAAGACTAACGGACTCGCTTCGGCTATGGTCAAAGCCAAGTCCATTGTTTCCTTTTCCAAATCGGACTCGGGGACTATCTTGTTTATCAAGCCGCCTCGCAGGGCCTCTTCCGCGGAAATGAGCCGGCCGGTCATGAGCATCTCCATAGCGAGCTTTCGTGGGACCGCTCGCGAAAGAGCTACCATGGGGGTGGTGCAGAACAGACCGATTCTCACTCCCGGCGTTCCAAATCGAGCTGTTTCATCGGCTACGGCAAGATCACATGTGGCCGCTAGCTGGCAGCCGGCCGCTGTAGCCACTCCATGCACTTGCGCGATTACGAGCTGTGGGACTTCATGCACCAGGGTCATCATCCGCGAGCATTGCTCGAAAATGAACTTGTAACCGCTGCGATTTCCGTCCACCATTTCAGTCAGATTGTGGCCTGAACAGAAATGCTTGCCGCTGGTTCGGATAACAATTACTTTCAACGCCTGATCGGCTCCAAAAGAGTTCAATGCGGCAGTTATCTCAGCAATCATATTCTTGGACAGCGCATTAAACGTTTTCGGAGAATTCATCGTTATCAGACCGATCTCGCCCCGGGTCTCGACCAAAATGTCTTTATATTCCATCGCAACACCTCTCCCTGGACTTAGTCAAATACATCTAAGCTTTTGCGTATTGGCGCACAAGTGTGAACTCAGGAGAAAATAGGATCTGTGACCGACCTGCCGCTATTTTACAGGAAGACAGGGAAAAATAACATTAATTCCGATGGTAGTTGGCAAGCTATCTAATCGAACCCGTTGACAACAGGCGCAGATTGATGCAGGCTAATACTCTGTATTAACTAAGTGTTTTGTGTGGACACTGAGATGCTGCTAAGATTTCAGAAGAAATTGATTCTTATCATCATTTGCCTTGCGCTGGCTTCGGTTCACGGGTTCCATGACTACTGCTCAGCCCAATCTCGGAAGAGCCCCACTGCGCAGCCGCCGACCGGTCCCCCAAAAGTCTTAATCGAACGTGGGAAAGGTGAATTGGAAAAAGGGCGCTACGCGGCTGCTGTACGCCTGTTTTCGACAGCGCTCAAGCGAGATCCCGCGTCAGCTGAGGCGTATAAACTGAGGGGAACAGCGCAAGACAAGTTGGGGCTCCCTCAAAAGGCCGTTCAGGATTTCACAAAGTACATCGAACTAAAACCTCGGGACCCGGCCGGCTATATCGGCCGAGCTGACGCCAGGAATTTTAATCAGGAGCACGCAGCGGCTTTGGAGGACTACAACTTTGCCGTGAAATTGGCGCCATCCTCTCCGGCCCCATATTTAGGGCGTGGGCTGGCCTACGTAGGTCTGCAAAAATACGGTGAAGCCATAAAAGAATACCAGTGGGCGCTCAAATTAGATCCCAATAATACGGAGGCGCTAGGGAACATGGCAGTGGCATGTATGCTTGCAGGGAGAAATCTCGAGGCGATGTCCTACTTCGAAAGAGCGCTGGCGCTGGAAACAGATCCCCAGTGGAGAGCCCGTTACGAGAAATGGACAACTCAATTGCTTCAACAAGCTGATGCGGCTCGCGGCGCCAAAACAGAACCTGTCCGAGGACCTACGAGTCGGGGTTCTAAACCGCTGTGGTAATGTTAGGAGTTGATTCAAAAGATTGACATGGGAAAAGGAACAGAGTACAGTCTGATCCATCAGGAGAAGAAAATTATGACCGTCACGCTACGCAGCTATCTTTATTTTTACTTTAACAGGAGGACGCCTCTGCTGCGCGAACGGTGACGATTAACCATATGTCGAACCAGAGCGGAGCAGAGTCTCCGCTCTTTTTTTTGCGTAAACGCCTGCAACAGGCGCCCCCATCGCGAGGAATTAGCAGTCATGAAGTCTACAGTGCGTAACATCGTATCAGAAGAACTCGCCGGCGAAACGGCCCGACTGAGTCTCAATGACAGATTGGCATTGATAAGCCTTATGGAAGGCGGTACTCGGGCCGCCGCCTCCGGCGCTCCTATAACCGCGGACCTTTTTGAGAATTTATCCGGTCTTGTGGATGAGACAGTTTCGGGAGCAAAAATAGACCGGCTTCGGTCAGATCAATCAAACAGCGGATTCAAGGTCCTCGAAATCAACTCCGATGCCGGTGAAAATCTCGGTCGACTCAATATGCTTTACCTTAATAAGCCGATTCCTTGCTATTACCTGGTTTATGTGGAAGTGGCCGCGCCTTTTCGTAACAAAGGGCTGGGCAGCCTTGTCCTTAGAGTTTTCAGAGACTTTCTGATCCGAAAGGCCGCTGTCGGAATCCTGGACAATATTATCCCCGGAGATGATCCAACTTACGATATTTACTTGAAATTGAATTGGAAACCGATTGAGCTTGTCACCCAAACGTCGGATTCCCCGACGGACGGGCAGTACATGATTTTTGCGCCTCCCGGCCTTGCATCTCGGGATCTCAAAGACCCGATACTTAAACTGCTCCATCACATAAAGCGCAGACGGCCTGCGATCGACATGCGGGACAATGAGCTGATGGTGAAGCGAACTATAGAGGAATTCAAAGACCTGTACTCGGCCCTTTTGATCTATTTCGAGAAGGAAATCAGCACCGGCCAAGATAGTTCCCTGATGAGATTCATGTTCACTCGGTTTGTGACAAAACTGCTCGGGTTCCGGCGTCGGATAGGCCGTCTCCTCGGTTATACGGGAGGAGAATCCTTGGAACAGATCGTCTTGAGCCCCCAGATCAGCTCCTTGCGGGTCCAGTCATATGCTCCGCGGGAGCTTACGGGCAAACCGTTCTTTGAATGCGGTGACAAGGAACTGTGGTTGAATCTCCCCGAGGTTCTGAAGAAACATCCAGCGCGCATTATCGAGGCCCTTCCGAATTACCGAAGGCCCAGCCTCGTCGCCTGGATGGAATGCGGCGGTATCTCCTCGGCCGACACCCTAACGATAGGGGACTTGATGGATCTAGGATTCGACCCCACGCGACTCAAAGAAATCAATATTGGGGGTGACGAGTTTATTTTCGAGAGAATCCAACCGCGGCTGTTGACGCATGTCCGAAATATCAACAATTTGTTCGAACGACGCGCTTCCGAGATAAGCGGCGCCGCCGTTCGACATGCTCGATTACGATCCAACCCGTCACTCCTCGTTATTCGGGATGGCGGGAACGCTTATGTGCTGAGACGCAAGTTACAGGGGATACACTGGGAGGAGGCGGTTGAACAGCTCCAGGGCGCTCCTAGGCTCCAGGGGTTGAACAAGTCCCTGTCCTTGGACAGGATCATCGCGACCACCGTCCGGGAAACAGCGAAGTGGCTGTTATCCGGAATGGAGCGCGAAGACGAGCCTCTAATGGACCATCTAGCCTACTTCATCTCGTGGGACTTAGAGGGGAATCAGCCTAAGATCGTCGTGGATGGTTCCGGTTCCTACGTGGAGACAATATGGCTGGCCTAGTATCTTCGGGCCGGACAAAATTCGCGAAAAAGCCCGACCGGTGAGGTGATTGAAATGCCGGTCGGGCCTAGATCGGGGGAGGAAGGGGCAAGCCGGATCAGGCGTTCTTAGAAAAGAAACCCGAACTGGAGGAAAGCCCCATCCATGACGGTCATGAACATTTGATTCGCTTTATCCTTCTTCAACTGAGCGTAACGATACCCGCCTTTGATGAACCCGAATCGACCGGTCTTGATCGGGACCATGTAATTCAGGGCCGCTTCCGCCTCGTAACCGATGACATCGTTTAAGAATGCCAGGCCGGCCTTGCCGCTCAGGGTCAATGTGTTGCCTCGATAATTCTTCAGGCATTTGTCAAATTCAATGCCCAACAGGGCCATGCTCTTATTATCGTCCCACGTGACTGCCGGAGTTGTGGCGGTGACACCCCCAACACTGAGTTTGTCTTGGACATAAAGCCAGTCCGCAAAGAAGTTGGTCAGGCTGTTCCTGGTCCTACTTATATTGAAGACCAAACCTGCCCGGTGCTCATAATGCTCCCATTTGGAACGAACGTCCGCGCCGGCGGCAAACGTCTGGCCCATGAAGTTGAAAGCACTTTTCGGGGCGGCAGTGGCGTGTAAACGTAGAGGAGTGAACGAGTACCGTATTCCCCAGTTGGGACGGAATTGATAGAGCGCCTCGACACTCCAGATCACATTGCCGCTTTTCCTTAGTCCAAGATGATCGTCGAAATCAACATTGGAAGTCTGAGCGCCAGCTATGTCAATACCTCGCCGGGCCTCCCCGTCGACTCTGGCAAACCAAATCCTCGGTCCCAGGAGGAACTGGCCTTTGGCCGGCGAGGGGAGGAAACAATCCGGTCCCCAAGCAATAGGATTATACCGCGAGAGGCCCTCGAACCGGGAGGTCCAGCCATAAGGCTTAACTTTGGTGACCTCGGCCGACGGCGTGGGCGCTGGCTTGACCTTGGCAATGTTCCTGTAGCCCTGGTCGGCCTGAGCTGTCATGTCATAGCCGCTCTCTGCGGATTGAGCCCAGGCGGCGCCTGAGGTCACTATGACAAGAAGTATTAATAGATACGAGCTATTTAGCAGTTTTCTGAACATAACACCCTCCCTCAAGGGTCTGATCTGTTGGAGGGGACAGTAAACCAAATAAATTTATTGTCAAGAAAAAAATGCATATTAGCGATGAGTTATTTCAAAAAGCTAGAAATTAGTTTAAAAAATGACCGCCGTGCGCCCGAGAGACCGGCCACTGGGAGGCCGCCACGTGTTGCGCGACGCGCTCACAAAGAACTTGTTGTGCCAAAAACCGTAGTTTGATCAATGTAATACAATCCCCCCCTTCTCCATGCGTATGCCGATCCTAATTAAAAGATTCGTTGACCTGGCCGATTATAACTTTAATAAAATAGTATAATATCTGAAAATATAAGCACAAATACGATAATTACAATCAAGAGCCAGGCTGCGCGCTGGATAAAGCGGATGTTGATCGTGGATTGGTCCGCGGCAAGGCAGAGATATGTGTGTTCTTCCGTTCAACTCCATTATATGGCGAAGGAAATAGGCCGTTATCGAACGACCGCAATGGTAAGGCCCTTCCCAACCTGAGAACCTTTTTTGTCGTCGGCGCATCTATGCCTTAAAGGGCTAAATTGAGGAATGGGCCAAATTGGTGAAAGTCTTAGGCCAAGTGAGATATGGAGCCATCAATTGGTTTTGGAGAAAGGCTAATTGCTACGATTTTGCGTAACGCAGCATAATCACTAATGAGACACGATGGAATAGACGGCTTGGCGCTTGCAAAGTTCGTTTTGCACGGGCGGCTCATCATCGGCCAGAACCCGTGCCGGTTCCCTGACTAAGCTCTTAGCCGTAGGCATACTCGTTCTCCCGGAGACCACACCCGAAAGGTAAACATGATGTTTCCACTAATTGGAAGCTCACGGAGACGCGGTTGAGTATTGAAACAGGAGCATTAATGACAGGCAAACGAAAGACGGGCGTTGTGACAGGGTCATTTGAGGAAAATGATCGATCATGCATAACAGTGAGGAGGATGCCATGACAGCTCTTAAACCAGGAGTTCAAGCCCCTGACTTTTCTCTTTCAACCACCCCTGATCAAAAAGTATCCCTCTCCGAATTTCGCGGACAGCCCGTAGTGCTGGTCTTCTACCCTGCCGATTGGAGCCCCGTTTGCAGTGATCAGTTGGGGCTCTACAACGAGTTGAAGCCCGAATTCTCCGAGTTTGAAGCGCAAATCATCGGTATCTCAGTCGACGGTGTCTGGTGTCATCTCGCGTTCAGCAAAGACCGCAAATTGCGCTTTCCGCTCTTGGCTGATTTTGAGCCAAAAGGCGCGGTAGCCCGTCAGTACGGCGTCTACCGGGAGAAAGACGGAGAGTCGGAGCGGGCGTTGTTTGTCATCGATGCGGAGGGGGTCATTCGTTGGAGTTACGTCTCGCCGGTAGGCATCAATCCGGGCGCTGACGGCATTTTGCGGATCCTCGAATCGATGGCCAACGGTGGAAAATGATCAGCGACTAAAACCAGTTCGATGTCTGAGTCAGGAGGCATCATGGACAAATCCCCCACGCTCTCCCAGCCGGTCACGGAGCAGGACCACGCTGAAGGGTCTGCCGACGCGCCTTTGACTTTAGTGGAATACGGCGATTATCAGTGCCCTTACTGCGGAGCAGCCTATCCTGTCGTGAAACGCCTGCAAAAGACGTTGGGGAAGAAGCTGCGATTTGTGTTCAGGAACTTCCCTCTGACCCAAGCGCACCCCTATGCCCTGATCGCGGCCGAAGCGGCGGAAGCTGCTGCGCTCCAGGGTAAGTTTTGGGAGATGCACGATCTGCTTTTTGAACAGCAGGACTTCCTCGAGCCGGAAATCATCCCCTTGTGGGTTAAAAGGATCGGATTGGATCTCGAAAGATTCGGTAACGATATCAAGCAAGAGGTTCTTGAGAACCGTATTAAGGAGGATCGCCAGAGCGGCATCCGCAGCGGCGTTAACGGCACGCCGACCTTTTTCATCAACGGGACACGCTACGATGGCTCGCCGGATTACAATTCGCTGCTGGCGGCTTTAGAGTCCGAATTGTAGCTACTCACCGTTTAAATGATTAGCGGCAAAAAGCGCGCTCGCGAGGAAAAACCGAACAAGTCACAAATACGGAGAGATAAGATGACAACCATCGGGAAGTACACAGGAAAGATTGAGGGAAAGATTGCGCCCATTACTGGCGGCAATAGCGGCAACGGCCTCGGGATCGTTGACGGGCGGCTCGTCGCGTGCCCGAACAAGCCCAACTGCGTGTCGAGCCAGGCGGCGGGGAGCGACAGGCAGCATTACATAGACGCGCTCACCTACAGCGGCGAGCCGGCGCAGGGCGCGAGCGGCTCGAACTAGCCATAGCCGGCATGAAACGCGCTCGGACCGTAGTACGCGAGGCCGGCTATTGGCGAGCGGAGTTCACGAGCGCACTATTGCGGTTCGTGGACGACGTGGAGTTTCTCTTCGATGACAACGCGAGGCGAATAGACGTTCGGTCGGCCTCCCGGGTGGGGTACAGCGATCTGGGCGTGAACAGGCGAAGAATGGAAGAAATTCGCCGCCGGTTCTCGGTCCGATAGGTTTCCGCCCTGCGCATAGAAAGGAGAAACATCATGTCAAAGATGCGTGTAGCGCAAGTCACTCGTCCTGGCGGCCCCTTTGAACTTATTGAACGCGAGATCCCAGAGCCCGGCGCCGGCCATGTGCGCATAAAGGTCGATGCTTGTGGAGTCTGTCACAGCGATGTCATGACCAAGGATGGACTGTGGCCGGGCATTCAATACTGTCCCGGGCATGAAATCGAGTGAGCTGTGGCCAGGCGTGTTGGATGGACCACCAGCGGGTCGGAGTCGGCTGGCACGGGATGCGATCGCCGGAATCAGTGCAGGCTACTGCGGATGGCAAGGGCGGGCACATCAAATACAATCTGCGGTTGCCCGCGGGCGGTTCTTATGAAAAATTAAAGAGGTCTAACCGTCTTAGGCCGCAAGTCCACACGACCTTGAATTCTTACTAGGAAGGCTTCCGCACAGGTCCTTTTTCCATTTTTTGGCGGGCAAATACTTCATCGGGCTCCTGGTTGATTAGAGGCGCGAGACTGCGTCCATGATGGAACACAAGCCGTTCCGGGCCGGATTCAACCACCAGGAGTGTTGCAGTGGCTCCGGAATCCCAATAAAGAGTCAAAAGAGGCGGGTCGTAAGAGAAGGCCCCATTACCTGCCTGAATCCACTCTTGATTCTTTTCCCCTCGATATTTTGAGTAAAATAGACCATCGGCGTCAAAGACAAATCCGATAAAACGTTCATCCGTTGCCGAGTCTGCGCCGTCAATAATTCGGGATTGTATAAGCCAAGTTCCTGCGAGTTGTGAGTTGCTTTCCTTTTTCGGGACAGAGCCCATTTGCCGGTCGCAGGAGATGAGAAGAATGGTAGCAAGGATTAGCGCAGCCGCTGAGGCGCAACGTCGGGTTAATTTGGCTGTCATTCTGAGGACCTGATATGGATCAATAAGACAGGGCGACCGCACTCGAGGATTGGTCGCCCCGCTATTCTCCGACTATTAGCTTTTGCGAAGCTGATTTTAATCAGCCTGAAATTCTAGTACCAACCGCTCGAAGAGCTGCTCGCCGGCCAGTAACCGCCGCTGCTGCTGCTGCTAGAGCCATAGTTGTAACCGCCGCTGCTGCTGCTGCTAGAGCCATAGTTGTATCCACCACTACTGGAAGAAGAGGCTCCCCAGCCGCCGTAGCCGTAGCCGCCGTAACCGCCGTAACCCATACCGCGATTACCGCGAGCTGCGCGACGGCCCCAACCGCCATAACCATAGCCGGCGCCATAACCGCCCCAATAGCCACTGCTAGAGGAACTGGCAGGATAGTATCCGCTGGATGAGCTACTTCCATATCCGCCGCCGTATGAGGAAAACGGCGCCCAGGCAAAGAAGCCCATAGCGAACGTTGCGAACAGCATAACCATACCGACAACCGCAAGTGTAACTGCAAATCTTTTCATTGAAACAAATACCTCCTATTCAATAAAAGTGCCTTCTTCTGTTCTAAATCCGAAGACATTTATTACGACATAAAATTGTAATCAAAAGCTTACATCAATCGCTACCATTATTGGCGGCCGTTGTCAATGTTTTTCTCTTGCGCCGTAATTACCTTCCCTATCCATCGGCTGCAATTTCGCGGCTTCAAAAGAGCCTTGACTCGCTTTACTGGTCTGCTAGGATTCCCTTTATTCTTGTGCTTGTCAAGGATTTTTTAAAATGAAAATTGTTAAGGACACTTCCCCGGCGCCTTTAAAGTCGTCTAGCCCGCATCTATTCAGAGCGAATGATGAATCTCCCATGTCAGATATAAATAGCGTTGTTATGGCATGTTGTGTAACTATGGTGATCTTGGGTATCAGCATTGATTGGTGTTATGCTGAAAGAACAGTTAAAAATTCACAGGACCATGGAACCGGACCTGCTGCCTATTCCCTCCCTCACCCACCAGCGGCCAACCCCTTGGGGCGCACACAGGTAAATGCACCCCGCCAAATCGACTCCGCAAAGCTGGCGGCGGCTCCTGTGGAGGAAGCCGACGAAGTGGAATCACCAACCATATCCATCCCGGAAAAAGTACGTCGAAGTGGCGAAATGATCGTATCCGGCGATCTCGCCCGCGCGAAAGAGGCTATGCAGAGGATCTTGAGGGAATGCGAATCGGGCGCCGGGGACGCGGGGGAATGCTCGAAATGGCTGGAATCCATACGAGGTCTCAATTCTGTCCTTGCCAAACCTACCAAACGAACTGTCGTAAGCAATTCAATAGGAATGAACCTGGTCCGTATTTCGCCGGGGGAGTACATGATGGGAAGCCTGAAACGAGAGATGGACTGGCTGAGATTGACTTTCAAGAAAGTCTGGAGGGAAGGGCATAAACAATGGTTTCAAGATGAACTGCCCCTGCATCCTGTAAGAATAACCAAACCTTTCTACATGGGGGCCACTGAAGTGACGGTGGGTCAATTCCATCAATTTGTGAAAGAAACAGGTCACAAGACCGATGCGGAAAAAGGCGACGGCGGAATGATTTTCAGCAAAACCGAAGGTCGCTGGGTCCCCCGGAAACAGATGAAATGGGATTCGACCCCCTGGAAGATCGCCGATAACCAGCCGGTGGTCTTTGTTTCATGGAATGACGCTCAGGCTTTCTGTAGATGGTTAAGTCGCAAGGAAAAAAGGAACTATCGGCTACCGACCGAGGCCGAATGGGAAATGTGCTGCCGAGGTGGTTCCGTATGGGTTCGATATCCCTGGGGAGACCGGCTCCCCGGCGCCAAGGATCTCAACTTCGGGGACGGCAATGCCAAGCTACCGGAAAGCCTGACTACCGTGGACGACGGCTACGAATACGTGGCGCCTGTGGGGAGTTATCCACCCAACGGTTTCGGTCTGTACGACATGGACGGCAACGTAATGGAGTGGGTGGCCGACTATTACAGTAGGAATTATTTTGACGAATCTCCTGTCGAAGATCCTCCCGGTCCCGGCAGCGGCACGTCGAGAGTCAACAAAGGAGGCAACTGGTATGCAAGTCCAGCGGATTGCAGGTGCGCTTTCCGGGGCTTTTCCGGCCCGGACATGAGCTTTTGGAATCTGGGATTTCGAGTGGTAATGGATGAGGATAGGGAAGACGCCGGGTCCGAAACCGCGACAACCGGACCATCGGATCAGACGCGGAAATCATCTGCCGCTGCGCTTCCGCCACCCAGCGATGAAGAAGGAATGAGGCTTTTCCGGGAAGCTATGTTCCTGGCGCAACAGCAGCAGTGGGATAGCGCTATTGACACACTGGAATCCGCATTGAAGCTTTACGAGAAGCGGGAAGATAAGAAATGGGTCCCGCGCGTTCGAGCCACTCTAGCGGGCATCTACGCGGAGCGCAATCGGATATACAAGAGCAAGGAACTGTATACGCAGTCCCTGGCGGAATTTCGAAAAATCGGCGACACCGCGAGCGCTCGAGTGATCCTCGCCCGATTGCACGAACTGGAATCTTCGCCCGGCGTCAAGGTGGTGCAAGTCAAGAAGGGGGGGCTTGCAGAGAAAATCAAGATAGTTCCTGATGATATAATAATCGAATATGCCGGCGAAACCGGGTTTCGCGTCAGCAGTTTCCAGAAGCTGGTTGAGGATTATTCACGGGCGGACGAGGTCACTCTGAGCTTGTTGCACGACGAAGAAATAACGACGCTGGTCGTACCCGGCGGGCCGTTAGGTGTCGCGGTGGAAGATATCAAGAGGCCGCCAAGGCCCCGCAGGCCTCCGGAAGAAGAAAGGCCGCCGCAGCGTGCCAGGCCTCGCTCCCGACCCGCCAGACGTTAGCCCTGCGGAGGCATCCTGATTGCCCGTCCGGTGACGGGTGGACGTATGGGAAACAGTCTCGGAATTGATGATCTGAAGGATTTATGATGAGGGGTCGCTTCATGAAGCGCCCTTATTCCAGGCGGTTCACGAACCGCCCCTACAGGCCATATCGTTGAATGATTCGTTTTGCGACAGGAGGCGCCGGGTGTCAGCCATGACCCGGCAGCTTTTTTCCTCGGGATCCAAGCTGGAAACGAGGAGGAAAACTTACTTACTCGTATTCAGGTCTCTCCACGAATCTTTTTTATCAATTGAGAGGTGGATATCCCGGGCACGTGGTTTACAAATTCGACTCGACCACCTCTAGCCTTGACGATATCCTCGCCCACAACTTCTTTGCCCTTCCAGTCCTCACCTTTGACCAGGATGTCCGGGCGCACGGCCTGAATCAGCCTGAGCGGCGTATCTTCTTCAAAAACAACTACATAATCAACAAAATTCAAAGCGGAAATTATTTCAACTCTATTCTGCTCAGATGTGATTGGCCTGCCGCTACCCTTTAATCGCGTGACCGAGCCGTCCGAGTTTACTCCCACCACCATGACATCGCCCAAAGCGGCCGCCCGCCTGAGTATTTCGAGGTGACCCGCATGGAACAAATCGAAGCACCCGTTTGTAAAGACAATTGTCTGGCCCAGTATTCTTCGATTATTTAGGACGCCGGCTATATTATCAATGTGGATCACTTTGCTCTCCGCACTCTCGTCATTGACGGAGTCCAACATTTCCTGCAGAGTGACCGATGCCGCCCCGAAACGGGCCACAACAATTGAGGCGGCCAAATTGGCCAACGAGATAGCGTTTTCTATGGAAAGTCCACTAGCGACAGCTAAGGCCAGCATCGCAATCATCGTGTCCCCGGCGCCTGTCACGTCCATTATCTCCACGGGTTTTACCGGGAAATCCTGAACTTTTTCCGGTGTCACGAGAGTGGCGCCGTCCCGTCCCCTTGTAATCACTATTCCTTGAGCGGATGTGCGCTCCAGGAGTATTTTTCCTGCTTTTACCAAAGATTCCCCGCTGCGAATATCGATTCCCGAAGCTGCGGCGGTTTCCCGGACGTTTGGGGTAAGGTAGGCGCACCTCGATAACGTGAAAAATCCATACCTTTCGGATCCACCAACACAGGTATTCCTCTCTCCGCAGCTCCCGAAATGAGGGCGGCCACGAGCTTAGGAGTGAGAAATCCCTTTCCGTAATCAGACAAAATGACCGCTTGGACCTTCGGTATGACCAGCTTAATGTCGCCGATGACCGCTTCTTCCAACTCCGGGGAGATCCAGCCTACATGCTCATCATCAATCCTTACCAGTTGTTGATTTCGGGCCACGACTCGTGTTTTGACGGTTGTGGGACGCGACGGATCCTCTTTAAGCCAAAAGCTCTCCACAGACATCTGTTCACAATGATTCCTAAACCATTTGCCCGCGTTGTCATTACCAACAACCGAGAGCAAAGCGACGGCGCCGCCCATAGAGACAAGATTGCGAACCACATTCCCTGCGCCTCCAAGTCCCTGAAGCCTGTCGCGAGCCACTACTACCGGCACTGGGGATTCCGGTGAAATTCGTTCTACGTCGCCTACAATATACTCGTCCACCATGATATCTCCCGCAACCAAGATGGGTACGGGTTTGAGGCTCCTGATAAGATGTTCGCTCAATCCACAATCCTCCTGCGCAGAGGGTTTCGCAAAGGGTGATTGTTTATCGAATTTCGGCCGCGGTCACTCGTGAGGATAGACAAGAGCAGTCCCTTGCATAGAGAATTTCGATCTAAGTGTTAATAACTTGTGTACGGGCGCCTTTGCAACAGTGTTCGCATCTTCCGATGTTTGTGTCATTTCATATACAGATCAAATCCTAGGAATATATGAATGATATAATATAAACATAATAAATAAAGTAATAAATGACGACAATATCTTAATTTTAAATTGATTTTTTACATCATATTTGATAAATGCCTTCAGGGTTCAATAAAAACCCGCCACGTCACGCGGTTTCCTCGGGCGCAAATGGAAAATCTAATGGAGCAGGCCAAGAACCATGAATAAGGAAACACCATCAAAAGTGGAATCAGGGACAATGTACGCAAGATCCCGTGAAATCCCCAAATTTTTCGAGCAATCGCGATCAAGCTACGCCCAGGCCGCGCAACATGGCGCAAATGGACGACCGTCAAGATTTTGGATTTTACTGACTTGTGTCGTCGTAGTCACTGTAGCCCTGGCCGGACATCTTCTGATAATAGCCCCGCTGGAGCAAAGTCTTTTGAAGGAGCAGGCGCGTAGCTTGGCCAAAGATTTGGATGGCCTTGTTTCAGCGAGAACCGCAGCCGTGCGGGTGGCCGCGAGCAATTTGGAGATTGACAATCTCTCAGCCGCCGGAGGATTGGACAGACTGCTCAACACCCTTAGGTCGCTTTTCCCGGATTTTTCAAACATAGAATTGCTGAATGATCGAGGCCAAACTTTGGCGATGATGGGTGATTTGAATTTGTCTCTGGCGGGCGCTCCCAAGAGCGCGCAGGTTGTGATTGATTCCTCAACTGTCGAAAACAAGTTTCTGTTCCGCGACGATCCCTCCAATCAAAGCTTCGTTATCATAATGCAGCACGGCGATCCCGACTCCGGCCGCTGGTTTTCACGCACGAGATTCTCGCGTACCCCCATCGACACTATTCTTACGGCTGCCGGGCCCGAAAAATCGCCCAAACTGGTTATGCGTGAATTACCTAAGAATGTGGAAGCGGAAATCGAACCAAATATGACGGAAAGCCGTTCAGTCTCCCCGGCTCGATCTACTGACGCTACCCGCACGCGGTGGTGGGACCCTCGAAAAGCAACAGAAGTACAATTGTTGATTCCCGGATGGTCTTTGGTTTTGGAAACGGTTCCGGGCTGGATGGACTATTGTCCGCAAGCTTTGATTCCGGGACTGTTGCTGCTTCTGGTCACTCTCTATTATTTCAGGGGACGAGATCCCAAGCAGCGTGACGATTTTCAATATAGCTCCTCACGTCTTGCCCCGACTATTGAGCCCGAATGGGAGGACCTGTCGGAATTTTCCTCTGCTATCAGGACTAGATCTACCGATCTTCACGAAACCGCTCCAAATGAATTTCCCTATTCCCCAGGGAATCCGGAAACGATTGAAGGAGTTAGAGGATATTCCCGCGCCACAGCCGGCGCTGTGGAACAGGGCGACCCGTTGGGCGAGCTTCTGCCTGAATTCTTCTTCGAGTCTGAGCAGAAAACCGCAGTCTTACCCCCGATGGCTACTGACGATGCGTTAAATTCCAAGTCACGTAGCGGAACCATGCTGGATGAGCTTCCTGAGACGTTGGAAGTAACATGGTCTGAACCCCGGACGAACGAAACTAAAATCGATTCTGATGAGCCTGAATATGTAGCGGATTCCAAGTTCCTGAGCGCGTAAATTCTGCGGGGGAACATTATTTGTAGGGGCGCAATTTATTGCGCCCAGTGAACAGGCGTGATGAATCACGCGCCGTACGAGAAAAATCCCGGCAGCTCTAATTCTGAAGATGTTTCCGACGCCGGTCATTCTTAGGCACGGCCTGTCTCTCAGGGATCGTTGAATATTTCACGAGACTATAACTGAGAGTTCCGTTCTCCTACTTGATGTGATACTTTAGGGTCAAAGCACGATCAATCAGTCTGGTCAGTCTCATGCGTAAGGTTCTTACCATTGCCGGTTCGGATTCGGGTGGCGGTTCCGGGATCCAGGCGGACATCAAAACAATCCAGTCTCTGGGCGGATATGGGATGAGTGTGGTCACTGCGCTTACCGCCCAGAATACGCTCGGGATAAAGGGTATAATTCCTGTAAGCCCTAACTTTGTAGCTCTGCAATTGGATGCGGTCCTTGACGACATCGGCGCGGACTGTATCAAGATAGGAATGCTGGCTAATGCCGCCATTGTCAGGGTGGTAGCCGAAAAAATCGCCAAATACCACATCGAAAAGGTAGTCATCGATCCGGTAATGGCTTCTAAGGATGGAGAAATCCTCCTGGATGAATCGGGGCGTGAGGCTTTGGTGAGAGAGCTTTTTCCCCTGGGTTATGTGATCACGCCAAATATCCCGGAATCGGAAATATTGACCAAAAAGAAGATTGGTGGCGTGGCGGACATGAAAAAGGCCGCAAGGAAGCTTCGAAAGATGGGGCCTAAGAACGTCTTGATAAAAGGAGGGCATCTGGAAGAGGCTCCTGTAGATATTTTACACGATGGATATCAGGACTACGAATTTTCTTCCCAGCGAGTCCTGACGCGCCACACACATGGAACGGGGTGCACCCTGGCCTCAGCCGTGGCTACATTCCTAGCTCAGGGGCTGCCGCTTATGGAGTCCATCGACAAGGCAAAAAGGTACCTTTACCGGGCCTTGAGATTTTCGCTTCCACTGGGCCGCGGGATCGGGCCTGCAAATCACTATGCCGCCATCGCCAGGGAGACCGCCCGCAGTCATGTTGTCGAAGAATTAGACAAAGCGCTCGAACGGCTGAAACGCCTGAACATCGGCCATCTTATACCCGAGGTCCAGTCCAATCTGGCCTACGCGATACCATATGCCGAATCCGTGGACGATGTCGCCTCGTTTCCGGGCAGGATAATACGGACTCTAAATTCGGTGGACACGTTAGCTTCGGCGCGCTTCGGAGCTTCTCGTCAGATCCATCACCTGGTCCTCGCGGCTATGGAGTACGATCCCGAAAAACGCGCCGCTATGACCATAGCTTATTCGGAAACACTTGTTAGAAGGATCCGAGCCCTCGGGTATACCGTGGCGGAATTCGATCGGTACGCGCACCCCGCCGGATGTGCAAGAAGAAGAAGGCAGCACTCTGGCGTGGGGTGTTCAGGACGTCATGGAGGAATTAGGCCGAGTCCCGGACGCCATATTCGACCGAGGCGCGGTCGGAAAAGTGCCTTTGATAAGGCTTTTCGCTCGGGATGCTTCCGCCATTGTGGATTTGATAGCAAGATTATAAAGACAACGAATCGGTCTACCGCTCCCGCGCCAATCGATAATATTGTGCTAATTGGTATTAATCGGATTCGTCGAGGAGATCAAATTTATATACAGGTTTGTCTGGCTGTTCCAGCCAATCTTTGTCCGGCCGCGACATTTCACGTGGGTTCAATCGCTTACGGCATTCGATGCTCACCTTAGTTCCGGCTATCTTGATGACGTTGTACTGCCAGAAGCTTCCTGGAGTCAATTCGTCTTCGTCTGCATCTAACGTGCCCGCTCCTACAACATGAAGTATATATTTTTTCTTGGTCGTATTGAGGGAAAAGGGCCATACCATACTCTCGTGCGTGTGCCCGTGAAGTATCATGCTGAAACCGGCCACAGCTAATTGGTCCATGAAGCCGTCATCGTGTATCCAGCTCTTGTTAAGCCCAGTGTCGACAGCATCTTTCGTTTTTATTGGATGATGCCAGACAATGATCTTCAGCCAGTCACCATACTCATCCTTCGCAGCTTTCTCGATGGTTTGGTTAAGAGCGTCAGGATGAAGACCTGATCGCCAGGTATAGTTGTGGTCGAGTTCCCATGCCGAATTCAGCCCCACAATCAACACTTTCTGGTCGATGTACTCACGCCAGATTATTTGCTGAGCGTATTTGGTCTGATAGTCCTCATTGATAGCTTTCTTAAAAAACTTTCTGAAATCGGAGAACCTTTTTTTGTAATTGGTTTCGTCCACCACCCCTTTTGATTGCTTTGCAGCATAGGCAGTCTTAGAAGCGTCACGGCTCATATCGTGGTTGCCCGGAATGACCAAAACTTTCTCTGCGCCCAGATTGAATTTCTTTCCGATGCGGACCAGAAAAGTCTTCGCCTGGTCATAGCCATCCGGATTGCATTGATTAACGACATCCCCGGATATGACCAATGTGTCAAATGTTGATAATCCTATGTCTTCTTTAACTCCAGGAGCAATTGCACGTACAGATCTTCGGCGCGGTCCACTTCACCAAAGTGCAGGTCAGAAAGGTGAATAATTAAGAATCGTCGATCAGTCAGTAGTAGGGCGGGATTGTCGTACCGGGAAGCGCTGTTGGACATCGAAAATTACAGGCAATAATTGAGGATCTTTTTCGCGAGCAAGTTTCGACAAACTGGGCAATTCCTTGGAGCTAAATGCGAATTCGCGCTCAGGACCGTGAAGCACGGAAGTCGGTAAAACTCCATTCTCGATCTCTGTAAGTATCCGCGCTAATGCCTCCGCACTGCCGATTCGTGCCAGCGCCCTCGCTGCTGCGCTGCGCACGTCTTCATCCTTGTCCACCAAAGCCTTTATGAGAGGCTCTATTGCCTCCTCGGCACCGATCCTTCCTAGGGCTTCGGCTACTGAGCTACGCACATCTTCATCAGTGTCCGCCAAAGCCCCTATAAGATCCTGTAAAGCCTCCTCAGCGCCGATCCGTCCCAGTGCTCTGGCTGCTGCGCTACGCACATCTTCATCAGTGTCCGTCAAAGCCTTTATAAGAGGTCCTATCGCCTCCTCGGCGCCGATCCTTCCTAGGGCTTCGGCTACTGAGCTACGCACATCTTCATCATTGTCCGCCAAAGCATCTATCAGAGGCTGTATGCCCGCCTCGCTCTCAGTCCATCCTAGTCCCAAAGCCGCCGTGCTACGAACACCTTGATTTCATCCTCCAACGCTTTTGTTAAAGTATCTACGGCCGTCTCGGTTCCTATTTTACCCAGTGCGTAGGCCGCCGCATACCTCACATCTTCATCTTTCCCAGCAAAAGCCTTTATAAGAGGTTCTGTCGCCTCCTCGGCGCCCATCCTTCCGAGCGCCCTGGCCGCTGCGCTCCCCACATCTTCATCCTTGTCCTCCAAAGCATTTATCAGAAGCTGTATGGCCGCGTCGCTGTCGGTCCGTCCTAGTCCGAAAGCCGCAGCGCCGCGAACGCCTCCATCTTCATCCCCCAACGCTTTCATAAGGGTCTGTATGGCCGCATCGGTCCCAAGTTTACCCAGAGCATGGGCCGCTACTCTGCGCACATCCTCGTCTTTGTCCCAGCACATTGCTATGAGACGCGGTATGGTTGCCTCGCTGTCTATGTTTCCTAGAGCATTGGTAGCCGGTCCGCGGATATTTTCGTCTTCGTCCTCCAATGCCTCCATGAGATGTTGCACGGCCTCTTGGGATTGCGTGATAAGCAGCAACCATATTTTTAAAACTGAATTCTCTTGCCAGCGGGCCACCAACAGGACCGCCTTCTCTTGGAACCCCCTTTTCGCACGCGACCTGCCAATTGCGCGCCAAGCCCGGGATCCACATTGAAGCAGCTGGACAAACTCCATAGAGAGGTGTTCGTTGTCCAGTAATTCCAGCATCATCGCTAGAGGTTCTGTCCATTTCAAATAATTCAGGTAGTACCGCTGGATCTTGGCAGACGGGAGACTGGACAAGAACGTCAGCAGATATTCTGCTGCATCGTACTCTTGTATCATTTGATGCAGGAATTCCATCCCACCCTGTGCGTCTTCCTTGAGCAGGTGATGCTTTACCAGGTCGTCAAGGAATTGAGTGGCCTTTTGGACCGGTTTTCCTATCCCTTGTTCTTTGAGATAACCGGTAAGAACTTTTTCGACCTCGTCTCTCTGGATGACGAGCGCCATTTCACAGGGATGGTCGCCGCTGTAAATCATATGATAGGCGAGCTTCGCAAGGAGTCTGGGCCACCATCGTCTCGATTCCTTGGAGACTGGCGCGTCTTTTTTTTCTCCTGCTCATATCTCCCGGTGAAGATCCTGAACACGTCTCCCAACCCGGACGGGATGCTTCTCTTGGCTTTAAAAACAGAGCAAAGCATCCTTAAGAGCAGAGGGGTTTGTGCTAGATCGCACTGTCCGATCCCTGAAAGATTTCAGCATCTTTTTCGCCGCTTCAGGGTCACCCACGTACACGCTAACAAAGCTCTCGATCTGCGTGGGAGACAACGGAGCCATCTCAAGCTTCTTTCGGATCCCCAGATCGCCGCCGAGACCGATGTCTCGGGTGGTGAACACCATCGGTGTTGATGCGGTATGCTTGAGCCTAAAGGATTCTAAATCGAGGCGTGTTTCTTCTTTGGGCAACTCGTTTACGCCATCGAATAAGAGCAGGAACCGACCCTGGCTCAGCAGTGAGTCAAGTTGATTGGCTCTCAACCGGACGCCATGTCTTTGCAGGGCATCGCGGACCAGCCGAGATGTTGTGGTCTTCAAGCGCCTGAGTGAGACAATTACCGGGATTCTTGCTTGTGGGTCTTGCTTTGCTTTGTCCGCTTCCTCTAGGAGCAGCTTGCTCAACGTGGTAGTTTTCCCGGAACCAGGCCGACCGCGCAGGAGCACGTGCTCGCTTGCGAATTTTCGCAGGCCTTCCAGCGCGTCGTATTTTTCAAATTCCTTGGGGAGCGCGTCCTGTCGGGACGGAGAACGCTTTTCTCCGCGGCTGTTCTTCCGTCTTGCGGAAAGCCTGGACCATCAGGTCAAGTGTGGTTCCCGCGGCAGAGGCTTCTGCGTCCAATCGTACGAATACTTTCTCCCATTCTGTGTATTCCGGTTCTTGGCAGACCGACTCCAAATATGGTTTCCAGTCGATCATCAAACAACCTCTTCCCGCGAGGTTTTCGGATGGTTCTCTAGTCAGCGGAAATCATCGGAGAAATTGATGGCATAGCATATATGATTGGCAGCTCAGGGTCAAGACTGGTCCGATTTAGTCGTGTTTTATAAGCGGCGTATAATGTATCAATACCGGAATGGGCGACCGCCGGTCGCCCCTACAATCACGCATCGACTGCACGAACTATCACAGAACGAAAAAAATCCGGTACTCCCCTGAACCTCGGGTTGGCTGCGCTCAAAGGCGACTTACGTTACCCCTCAAACGGTTCGGTGTGGGGCTCTTATGTCCCCTAGGTACGGATTCTCTCTCGGAAGGCGGCGCCTCCCGTGAGTATTCATTTTAGTAAGACATCCCCCGCGCTGTCAAGTTCAAAACCGGAGTCCGCCCACCGCTCATCCTGATAAATCGAAAAACTATTGGTCATCTTTTGAACTCGGATCTATGAGGGCGTCTCCAAAGTCGTCGGCTGAAAAAGACTTTGAGCGGATTGCGTTCCAAGCCATTCAACGTTTATATTAGTATTGAGGCCCGAACAATCTCTGGCCGGTTGATACACATAATGTTAGAGTTTTTTGGGAAGGGTCTCGGGGAACCCTTTCTTACACAAAAGAGGGTTCCCCGGAAAGCTTTCACGAAATGCGTAAGGACCCCTGATGCCTGATTCTCTTATAGATCTACACGGCCGTGTTATCGATTATATGCGAGTATCCATTACTGATCTCTGTAATCTGCGATGCGTCTATTGTATGCCCCCGGAAGGCGTCCAACTCCTGTCCCATGGTGATATCCTGAGCTATGAGGAGATACTCACTGTAATTCGCGTTGCTCATCGCCTGGGCGTCCGAAAGATACGGATTACCGGAGGCGAGCCCCTTGTACGTAGGGGGGTGCTCGATTTTATTTCGCGGCTCGCCCGATCCGAGGGAATAGAGGATATAGGGCTTACCACCAACGGCGTCCTGCTCGCGGCAATGGCCGCGGATCTTAAAGACGCAGGCCTGAACCGCATAAACGTAAGTCTGGATTCTTTGCGTAGAGACACTTTTCACTCGATAACGGGCATGGACCGTCTGAAAGAAGTGCTGGCGGGCATCGAGGCCGCTCTGGAAAAAAGATTCGACATGGTCAAAATCAATGTCGTCCTTCTTCAGGGAATGAATGAAGAAGATATCCCCGCTTTCGCACGTCTCACGTTGAATAAGCCGCTGGACGTGAGATTCATTGAACGCATGCCCTTCGGAACGACTCAATTTCCCCAGGCGCCGGAACCGTTCAGCGCTTTGAAAGCCAAGAAAATTATTCGGAGAGAAGTGGGTGAACTGTCTCCCATTCAACGCAATCGCCTGGACGGTCCCACGACCATGTTCCGGTTGGATGGCGCTCTTGGCAGAATCGGAATCATCGACGCTGTGACCGGCCATTTTTGCGGCACGTGCAACAGGTTACGGCTGACTGCTCGCGGCACGCTCCGGCCTTGTTTACTTGGGCCGGCGGAGATTGACATAAAATCGGCCCTCAGGGAAGGCGCTTCAGACGAGGCCCTGGCCGAGATCTTACGACGCGCTGTCCTGGCCAAGCCCATGGGGCGCTCGATTAGTCTTCCTCAGATGAATGAAGGCATGAATCGCATAGGCGGTTAGTTTCCTATCCTATGACTGATTCCCCGCAACCTGAGCTTTCCGTCATCATTGTTAACCGCAACACAGCGGACCTGCTTTTGACTTGCCTGGAGCATGTGCTGCGGTCGAACCTCGATGAAGAACCTGAAGTCCTCGTCGTAGATAACGGCTCCAGCGACGATTCCGTGGCAAGAGTCAGGACCGCGTACCCGAGCGTTATTGTCCTGGAAGCAGGCAAGAATCTCGGCTTCGCTGCTGCCAATAATCTTGCTGCGAAGAGGGCGCGTGGTGAATTTCTGCTGTTGGTCAATACTGACGCGCTTTTGGAAAGAGACTGCGCGCGGACGTTGCTCGATCTGATGAAATCCGACCCGCGTATAGGAATGGTAGGTCCGCAACTCCTGAATGCCGATGGATCGCCTCAGACCTCTTTCGAGGCTGTCCCGACTCTAGTTACGGAGACCCTGAACCGCAGCCTCTTGAAACGCCTTTTCCCGAATCGTTTTCCCGGAAAGAAGCCCGCACAAGAAGTGTTCCCGGTCGAAGCTCTCATCGGAGCGGTAATGACACTGCGTCGCCAGTCCTTCGAGGCTTTGGCAGGCTTTGACGAAGACTATTTCTTCTTCCTTGAGGAAACGGACTTGGCCGTCAGAATGAGACAGGCCGACCGGCAAGTCTTGCATGAGCCGCGAGCCAAGGCCGTGCATATTCAGGGCGCCACAGCGGACACCGCTCCGGCCTCGTCAAGAATCGAGTTTTATCGGTCCCGCTATTTGTTTTTCCGCAAGCGCTACGGGCTGTGGGCCATGCGATTCCTAAAATCAGTGATGATAGGTAATCTGGCCCTGCACGTGGCAGGTCTGGGCTTGGTGGCGCTTGTGACTCTTGGTCAGGCGCGCTCTGCCATTAATAGGCTCAAAGTCAGAGCTGAACTGCTAAAATGGCATTTGCGGGGCTGTCCCGCCGGGCCAGGTCTGCCGAGAGACTGAGAGTGGCGCTCACGCGTTCCTGTCGGTAGATTCCTAGAAAGGGAGCGCACAAAATAGTCCCGCGGGATGCAAGCGAGATTTTTCTGTAGGGGCGGACCTGCATGGCGAAAGCGCTCCTGAAATGCAGTAACATGATCGATAGGGCACTAGGGCCCAACCTACCTGTCCGCCGAAGCCTATGAGGAATCACAATCGACCGCGCCACCAGATACGAAGTTTCGCAGATAAGAGCAAAGCGATACCTCCGACGAACAACAGTGCGCCAATACCGGAGGACAACATCAGGAGAAAGCCCACCGTTGCGGCTAATATCCCGATGATCACGTGAATCCTCAAGTCGCTTGCGACAAGCGCCCTCTTTGTTGATAAGCTTCCAGGAACAATGGCGTTTTCACTGGCGCGGACCATGGGGCCAAAACCCTGCTCGTCCCGACCGCAATGAAGACATACCTTAGCCTTGGCGGGTTTGTCGCCGAAGCAATGCGGACATTTCGCTATATCTGCATCCATGGACCTCCTCCTCCCAACTCGACTAGCGGCGCTCGTGTGGCAATTAATTTCATCACCGATATGCCCGTGCCTACGAATTTTAGAGATACCCACCGGACGACAATTCTATCCCATCTCTGGGTTACATTGGCAATAGCTACCGGCAACAATTTTGGGCTATCCCCCAAAAAGCGCCATTGCTTCAACTTGGTTTCCGCCGAATAAAAGCGCCGTCAATAACATGAACCTAAGTTGTTATAGAAGTATTAAGCCTGAATACTAAAAAAATGAAACGCGCTCGCTACAACAAGCTTGCGCGCCGCTAAACTGCGCAATGAAAATCTAACAAAGCCCTGTGGCTAACCCAAGCGCCGAGTCTTACGACCTAATCCTTGTTCAAACCCACGATTGCGGCGGAGAACCACATCGATTTTAACCCGATTTTAGTACCGCGTGGAATGCCAGCTTAACCTTGCCCATGCACTATAGCCTCACCGAAGTGACCTTTTTACAGGACTAGAAGGCCGAAATCCCCGCCTGGCGGGGGCATTCGGTCGGCCAATCGTGTGCTTCCGCGGGCCAGCCGTATGACAGCCACACGGTGACTGTTAGGGCTCGATTCTCGGTTCATGAAGACTCTTGAGACGGCGATCGGTCATGAATCCGCGCCACGTCGGATTGGGCTCTGTACCGGTAATTCGCCGATCCTCAAGTCCTCGGTTCGGTAATTTTTCCCGCTGATTTTGGGGCGCGTCTCGGCTTCGGCCTCGCAGGCTTCTTCTCAGCCTTCGCTGCCATCGATTGCTCCTCGACCAAGCCCAGGTTTTGGGCCAGCGCGCGCTCATCCCGCTCTTTTTGTACGCGCTTCCGTTCTCTTGGGCGTTACTGCCGTCGGTTTCTTCTCCGTTATCGAACCGGTCCAATCCGCGGCGGCGGCATAGGCTCCTCGTCCAGACTCGTAAAGCATCAATCCGCCCTTGAAAACAGCCTTTAACAGAGGCCTGGCGGCAGACCATGCCAGGGGGATGACGACGGGCACGGCGACCACAGCTGCGCCCACAGCGACAGTAGTAAATAAGTCACCCTTTGGTTTGAAATCCAAGATAGTCATATTAGGCGCCTCCTTTTCGACTGTTGTCGAACGCCGGTAAAGTCAAGTTGATACCTTATTGCTTAATATAATCAGCCCTACATGTTCAGGCTCGTATGTCATGCCTCACACGCCCTCTGTTTAGACGTCGGGGCTGACGGCCGATCGGAATTGTTCTCAAAGAGCTTCATGACACGGTCCCGGAAAGATGACCCAGCATCAGGATTCTTACTGATCGAACAGAAATCATCCCATAACTCGAAAGGCAACACCTTAGGGTCGTACAGTATAGTCGCAGAGAGGGACCAGGCATTGATTTCGTAGTTTTTCAGGCCGGGGATAAGGCGCGTACCTGATCCAGGTCAATGTCGCCGACCAGCGCAAGCAGTTTCGGCAAATTATATAGGGACACCCCCATCCTGATTCGGCCCATGACGTGATCCAATGGTTGCACGCAATCCGCGACCTTCACTAAGAGTTCGAGGGTTTCTCTCGCATGTTTCGATATTTCAGGCAACATTGAGTTACATTTCCTTGTAGTCGCCCACACACCCCTTTTCAAAAGAGGAGATCGCGTCAAAATCTTCGAAAATTCATCTATATAAACATCTAATCTCTCATTAACATTAAGCTAACATTTCCGAGGCAAACAGTAATTAGATGATTCCTGAGACGGAGTTCTTGTCGCAGCGAATCCCCGATGCAAGTCACGCGAAGAGGAGAAAATCATGGGTTATTATCTCCATGAGATCCCGGGACGCTTGAGAGTGAAAATTCCGAATTTGAAGAGAAACCCGCAAAGCGCCAGGGATATTCACGTATGTTGAAAAACTTGCCCGGTATCGAGTCCACCTCCACAAATACCGTTACCGGCAGCATAATCGTGCGCTACGATCCTGAATTGGTGAACTCCGGCGCGATAGTGAACGTTCTCGCACACGAAGGATATATCGATCTGGCAAAGGTGTTCTTCAAGAAGGAGCGCAAAGAGGACACTATGGATGTCGTGGCCCAAGCGGCGTCCAAGGCCATTCTCGGATTCGTATTGGATCGAGCCTTACAGGGCACTCCATTATCCATTGTCACTGCTTTTATTTAGGCCCCCCTAACATATACCCATTCATCAAGCCGTAATCTTTCGGATTCGCAGAATCGAAGAATTTCACAGCTCAGACCTCAGCATTTCCGCTTTGTCGGTCATTTCCCAAGGCAACTCCATGTCGGCTCTTCCGAAATGCCCGTATGCGGCCAGTTTGCGATAAAAACCCCCTTTTGTCTTGGAGGGGAGCCCCCTCAAATCGAAGTGTTTAATAATCCCCCCGAGGGTGAAATCGAAATTCTTTTCCACGAGGGCGCTGATCTTATCATCAGAAGGCTTTCCAGTACCCATGGTCTCTACCTGTACGCTCACCGGCCCTGCCATTCCGATTGAATAGCTGAGCTGAACCTCACACTGGTCCGCGAGACCGGCGGCTACAACATTCTTGGCCGCATACCGCGCAGCGTACGCTCCGACCCTGTCAATTCTCATGGGATCTTTTCCGCTAAGGGCAGACTCGCTGTTTCTGGAGTATCCGCCGTACGTGTCGATGGCGTTCTTCCTTCCCGTAAGGCCTGAATGCACGGAAGGCCCGCCCAATTTCAGAGGTCCCCCCGGATTTATGAATATCATAGTCCGATCGTCCGGCATCATAGATTCGTCTTGAAACACCGCCTCAATCACAGCCTGCCGGATATCATCTTGAAGACGCTCCGGTTTCGGGTATGTCCGATCCTTCTGACTTGAATTAATAGTGATGCTATGAATCCTCCGAGGCACACGCTTGACGTCCTCTACACCCACCTGAATTGTGCCGTCAGGGGCCAGGTACGGAAGCGCATTTTGTAGCCTCACCTCCGACAACTTACGCGAAAGCTTGTGCGCAAGCCAGATAGGGAGAGGCAGAAAAGTGGGGGAATGATTACACGCGAAACCGAAAATAGTCACCTGGTCCTGCACGAGTAGCCGGCTAATGTTCCCGTTTGATGTGGCGCCTTCGTCCAGCCACGGGTACTCGGCTCCCATCTCTTTGAGGCTGGTCAGTATACTGCAAGTCTTAAAGCTGAATTCATCGTCTACGTAGCCAATCCGTCGAATAACTTTTCTGGCCACATTGGGGAAATCTACCTTAACTTTTGACGCAAATCTGGCCGCTATAAAAACGATCGACTGTGCTACAGCGCATTCTGCCGTAATTCTGGCGTCGGTGTCATGTTCAAGAAACCGGTCGATTATCGCGTCACTTATCTGGTCACAGAGCTTGTCAGGATGACCCTCGGTGACCGATTCGGATGTGTGTATGAAATCTCTTTTCATTTGTTCTTCACAACCCCGGTTTCGTAGCTTCGCTGATGAAGAGCGGCAGCGCGGAGGCAGCCCCTACAACCAGAACATCGGACGCTGCCAGAGGCGCCAGGCCGAGCAGATTTCTCAACCCTGGGATAAGCTGGGTCGCAACTTGCAATACAAGCGAACCAAGGACCGCTCCCGTCAGGTATTTATTAGGCGGGGGCTTTTCCCGTCAAAGATGCCGGTTTGTTCCGAACGACAACTTATGGCATGAAGGATCTGCGATATGGTGAGGGTCTGAAAAGCCATCGTCCCCGCGGCCGGGCCAACTCCGTACTTCATGACGCCGTATCCGTACGCGGCGAGAGAAGTCGCCGTCATCGTGGCCGCTTCGAAGGTTATTCTTTTGAAATCACCGGTTTTAATTATTGGCTCCGCCGGGTCACGCGGAGGGTGATCCATCACATCCGGCTCCGCAGGTTCCAAGGCAAGAGCAAGACCGGGAAAAATGTCGGAGACGAGGTTGATCCAGAGCAGTTGCATCGCGTTGAGAGGATAACCCAGCCCCAGAGCGCCGGCCGCCACCATTACCTGAATTTCGCTGAAGTTCGTAGAGATAAGGTAACGAAGCGTCTTTCTGATATTGCGATAAATAGTGCGTCCGTCGTTAATAGCAATGATCAACGTTTGTAGGTCGTCTTCTTCGTCCACATCAGCGACTTCGCGCGCTACATCCGCCCCCCAGCCCCATGGCAATCCCTATGTCTGCGGCCTTCAACGCAGGCCCGTCATTGATGCCGTCACCGGTCATGGCAACGACTCTACCGGTGCTCTGCAAGGCTTGAACAATCTGAAGCTTGTTCGAGGGGCTGACCCTTGAGAATACGTGAACCTGTTTGCTGAGGGCCTGCATGACGGATGGGTCGGTTGTGGTCAGATGGGTTGAGTCCAGGATTTCCAAGGGCTTGCCGCTGCTCAGGTCCAATTCCTTGCCCACGGCGTAAGCAGTCGGGCCTTGGTCGCCCGTGATCATTACGGTCTCCAGACCGGCGCGATGAAAAACAGCAATTGATTCCTTTACCCGTTCCCTGATCGGGTCAGCCATTCCGACCAGACCCAACCAGGTGAGGCCGTTTTCCTTTTCCCATGACTCTTCAGCGGATCCGTTGGCAAACGCCATCCCTAGCACTCGCAAGGCGTCGCCGGCCATGTTGTCGTTTTCCGCTTCTATCCGGTCTTTATCCTCTTCAGCAAGCGGAACTCTTACCCCGTCTCTGATCTGAAACGAGCACTTATGCAGCACGTCGACGGGACTCCCCTTTAACGCGACCAATGTGCCCGGGTTTGCTGAGGAATGTGTTGTGGCCATGAATTGGCGATTGTCCGACCTGTATTCTGTGCGTAGCAATGGATATTGCTTTCTTAATGCCTCAATATCAATCCCCGCCTTTATGGCCATTTCAATCAATGCATTCTCTGTAGCAGAACCGCTCAAAACGTATTGACGCTCCCGCATTTCCGTTTGGGTCTCGTTGCACAAGACGCCGACCTGGATAAGTCTCAAAACCTCGTCATATTCGAAGCAATCGAAAGGCGCTTTGTCAGTGAAAAAACTGCCGTTCTTTACTTGTATTGCCCGCATCCCTGAGTAGATCCTCAGGACCGACATCTTATTGTATGTAATTGTCCCCGTCTTGTCGAAGCAGATGGTCTGCACAGAGCCGAGAGTACAAATGGCGTCGAGATTCCTTATGAGGACCTTGTGACGCCTCATACTTTTGATACCGAGCGCCAGGGTGGTTGCCGCGACAGCGGGGAGACCTTCCGGCACCGCTGCGACCGCCAGAGAAATGGATGTCTTGAGCACTTGGATAAAACCGTTGCCCCGAAGCAGGCCCAGGACGAAAACCAATCCGCACACAGCCCCTGAGATCCAAACAAGCTGATTACCTATCGTGGTGAGTTGTTTTTCGATCGGGGTTTCGGGCGCTTCGGCCTCAGCAACCAGGCTCTGAATCTTGCCCATCTCCGACGATCTGCCGATCCCCACGACAACAGCCAATCCCTGGCCTCCGGTGACCAGAGTGCCCGAATAAACCATGTTGACGCGGTCCCCGAGCGGGACCCTTGCGCCCCGCAACTTGGCCGGAGCCTTGATTACCGGCATGCTCTCGCCCGTGAGAACCGATTCATCAACGGTCAAATGATTCGACTCCACAACCCTCGCATCAGCCACGACGTAAGCGCCGGGTTTGAGAACTAGGACGTCCCCGACCAAAACCTGGTCCGCTGAAATTTCCTTCAAACTTCCTTCTCGTCGCACCTGGGCATACGGGCGTATCAGCTTCTTTAACGAATTTATCGTTTTTTCAGAGTCATTCTCGGTTACAAAGCCGATGGCTGCATTGATACCCACCACCGCTAAAATTACGACCGCGTCCACAACGCCGCCTGTAATAACCGACAGCCCCGCAGCAACCCCCAACAGAGCGACAGGGAAAGACTTAAACTGGTCGACGAAGATATCCAGTTGAGATCGAGAAGCCGGCTCAGGGACTATATTCAAACCGTATTTCTCGCGATTGATTTCTGCACCCTGGGAGGACAATCCTTTGCTGATAGACGAATTCACATCCGCCAGAACGAGTTTGGGGTCCATCAAGTGCCAGGGCTTGGATTCGTATTTCTCCGGAACAGCCAGTTGCGGTCTCTCTATTTTGCGCCCGTAATCCTTAAGTCCCTTCGTAACCTTTGGCGGCGCATAAGTAAGCGCCTCAGAATCGGCCCTGGCTTCTCTCACGAAAGCTATAGCTATTTGTTCTACGTCTGTCCTAATTCTACGAACGTTACAATCCGGGTTATAAAGGATTAGAACATTTCCGGTGAGAATGTTGGCCGAAACATGACTGATTTCAGACTGGACGGATAACAGCATTTCGAGACGGTATTTAAGCGCCGTGGACCGATAAAGGCCTATAACCTTATACCTTACTCTACCTCTTACAGAATTGTGGATCTGTTTTACCAACTCAATTAGCCTCGCTAGGCGCGAAGATACACTTCAGCGTCGGAACGCATTACACCACACCGAAATCAGCCCACGGCTTGAGGAAAACGGGGTTTAAGCTAATCTGTTTAATGCAACATAGGGGATCTGGACGACGCTATCAATCTCCGTCTCCAGCATCAAGGTCTACCACCAGGTCTTCCCCCCCGTCCCACTCATCTACCTGTGCCCGCGTCAATACTCCGAGAGCGTAGTAAAAAGCCGTGTACCATGCGGGCATGGCCACATTTCCTCGCGCAATTTGCCAAATCCCGGATATTAACAAGCTCAGAAAGATCAGGCTCGGGATGTCTACTTCACCGCCGGTCAATTTCTTGAGGTCTTTATTATATGCCTGAAAAGTGTCGGCCACATTGCCAAACAAACTCTTCTGACGCGGGGTGGACCGCTTCAAGAGAAACACCCGTTTTCCCTGGCAAACTCAACGAGAGCCTTTCTATCGCATTCGTAGGAAATCAGGGCACTCCCCGTCTGTGGATTCACCCTAATTTCCTCGATGCCGGGGCAAGAGGCGAGGCGCTCCCGCAGAGTGGAAAAATATGAGACGTCCCCCTTCTTGGAAGGAATCTTGATCCTAAGCCTACGGGCCATCCCATGGGACACATGAGCATCGGGAATCATTTCGCCCTCTCTTCGTAGTGTCTGATCCTCTACGCTCCTTTTCCCTTTCCCTTGACGGGTGCCAGTTCGGCCTGAACTTCCGCCTTTGCCTCAGCAGCCAAATCCTCCACCGCCTCAGCGACCTCAGCGACCACTTCTCGACCTTTTTCATACGCCACGAGACTGTATTTTAGAGCCGCCTTTGCTATCGGCCTGACAGCAGCGGCAACCACGGGAATCACCACAGGGGCCAAGAGTAGCCCAACACCGATCGCCACCCCTGTCCATATATCGCCTTTAGGTCTGAAATCTGTAATAGCCATTTGCCCCCTCCTCTAATTATTTGGGTTCTTTCTTACAAACAACTCTAATTGTATGTCTTTTTTGTTAAAGAATCATTCAGATTTTGTTAAAAATGTTGGGCAAACAATTGTTCTTTGCTTCGAGTCATTGAAAAGCTGTATAGGCAGCTCACAAACTATCTGCTTGAGACAGTCTCCCTAGCTTCTTGTTCCCGCATCAACTATCTCTGCGTCAAAGGCTGAAAATGCACTCCCCGTCGCATGAACAGTTTTGCAGTCTTTGTTCCGCTTTCTTGACATGTGTCACGTGACAGGTTACAATAATGCATGATCAAGACCTTCGCTGATCGACATTCACAGGAGCTGTACAAGAATGGGAGGTCGAGGCGTTTCCCTCCGGAGATCTGGGGAGGAGGGCTGTCCTCGAGATGGAGTACATTGATTTGGCAACTAGACTGGAGGACCTAAGGGCGCCCCCGAGTAATCGTCTGCATCAGTTGGGCGGAGATCGAAATGGACAGTTCTCTATTTCCGTCAACGACCAATGGCGAATCTGCTTTCGGTTTGTCGATGCCGACGCTTACAACGTAGAAATTACAGATTATCACTAATTCGAGGTGTTTCTATGAGCATTCTAAATACCAGAGTCCGAGATATTCGTCCCACGCATCCGGGGGCTATGTTGAGAGAGGATTTCTTGCCCGATTATGGTCTCACTGTATCCAGTTTTGCCAAGGCAATTGGGGTATCGCGTCAAACAGTAAACGAATTGCTTCGCGAGCGGCGGGCGGTAAGCCCGGAGATGGCTCTGCGCTTGGCTCGTCTTTTCGCCAACAGCCCGGAATTCTGGTTGAACGCGCAGCGTGCCGTCGATTTATGGGACGCGGCAAAGGCATCCAAGGACAAAATCGACCGTATCACCCCACTGAACGCGGCGTGACTACAACTGGTTGCAAAACCTCCATATCGCGTTGTGATGCGGTAGGGGCGCTCCGAGAAGCGCCCTGATTTCGGGCGATTCATCTCGCGTCTCGCGGGAGGCGTTGGAAGTGATTCGAAGCGCTTGACGAAGACGAACTAGTCAATTGATCCGTCGCATTTCTTCCATCAAATCGGGATGTCGGTCTATCAATTTAAGAGCAGGCCGGCCATCGGTGAATTGACTGACTATAAGTGGTCACTTGCTAGCAGGGCTGCTTTAGCTCGGGCATAACGATGCAGCGCCGAAAGGGCTCTAATGGCCCTTTCCGGGCTTGGCAGCATAGGGACGCCTCTGTTCTGAAGTTCACGAGTATATGAGTCTTCCCTGGTGGAAAAGGAACCACCCACAACGGGTTTACCGAACCTAGGCGCCAGACTTGCCGCCAAGTCAGCTTGCACCGTGACGAATTCCATAGGCCATTTCCGCCGCTCTTTCCCGTGTCTCTCCCGTGGATTCCAAAACTTGGGCGACTCTATGAGCAGGCATTAAGAGGTATATGAAAAGGCTGTCCACTCCTTGGTCCTGGAGAAGCGCTGACGGTATGCCTTCCACATAATCTCTGGGGTTGCGATTGAATGTTAGATCCACCGGGTTGCCCATTCGCCCGGTATGGGGCAGCAAGTCAGCTAGCTGGTCAAGTGTGTCGGCCGAGAAGTTAGCGAGCTTCAGGCCAGTCCGGTCAACGGTATCCGCGGCCGCGGCGCCCGGACCACCCGAGTGGGTCAGGACTGCGACGCGGTCCCCCCTGGGCAGCGGCTGTGTGCCCAGCACAAAGCACATATCAAAAAGCTCCGCGGCCGAAGAGGCTCTTATAATCCCGCACTGTTTGAAAATCCCATCATAGAGCGGGTCCGGACCCGCCAGTGCCCCGGTATGCGACTTCCCTGCCTTGCTGCCGGCTTCTGATCCCCCCACGTAATACGCGACAATCGGTTTCTTTTTCGAAACTTCTCTGGCGACGCGGACAAATTCCCTGCCGCGCCTGATGCCTTCCACATAAAGGGCTATGACCTTGGTATTAGGACAAAACCCGAGGTATTCGATGCAGTCCGTCAGATCGAGCATTGCCTCGTTGCCCACACTGAAGGCCTGACTGAATCCTAGGCCGAATTTCCCCAGATATGAGAACATCTGAGTGACAAAGCTGCCGCTCTGGGAGGCCATGCCTATAAATCCGGGAGAGATCTCATACGGAAAGAAAGTAGTGTTCAACTTGGCGTAAGGATTCACGACGCCTATACAGTTAGGGCCGAGAAAAGAGATCCCGTATCTGCGGGCAATTTCAACCAGGCGATCTTGCACGTCTTTGCCTTCGGAACCCATTTCACCAAAACCCGCGCTCGTTATAATGATTCTCCTTATACCTGCTTGACCGCATTCTTCGAGAATTTCCGGAACTACTCGGGTGGGCAGGACAAACACCGCAAGATCAACAGGGCCCGGGACGTCCTTGATGTTGGCATATGCGGGGAGGCCATTCACTTTCTTGTCTTTCGGGTGAATGGGATAAACCTGCGCCCTCAAATCCTAGCGCCAGCAATTGCGCCAGCTGAAAACTTCCCATTCCTGTGGGATCTTTTGACGCTCCCCAGAAAGCGATACTCTTTGGATGCATCATTTTGTAAAGTGGGCTGTCGTTCATATCTTTCATTGATCTATACCTCTAGAATTCACGCGCATGGCCCGCGGCTACGATTACAGTGTATAATGGATCTTGAGCAGACCAGGGTATTATGTTCCCGGAGTCCGGCTTTCGGGAGGCTTTATGGCAGGAAGGAAGAGACTGAGAAGAAATAAGACCAACCACCAAACAGCATACCCGATCATCACTGCAAACATGGCAACAGGCCCCAAGGCAATTGATACATAAACCAGACGCTCATGATCGCCAAAGTATCCACCGAAATAGAGCAAGGCCATTGCCGGAATAAAAACCACGAAGGTTGTGACCGCTCCCGCGGTCAGAGCTATAGCTTGTCTCGGCGTCATGACGCTTATGTTATCATTGACGCAGGCTAAAATGTAGCAATCAAGGAGCAAAATTTATCAGATAATGCAAAAATCGTTTCCTAAGACCGAATTTACTAATAAAACTCGACAAATAGGCCAGATGACGGAAAAGCTTCTGATTCACGTTCAAAAGCCCGCGAGATATATAGGTCATGAACTGAATGCAGTAACCAAAGATACGTCAACAGTCCAACTGCGGATGGCTCTGGCGTTTCCCGACGTGTACGAAGTCGGCATGTCTCACCTGGGGCTGAAGATACTTTATTCCATCGTGAACGAGCGTCCTGACCTTTATGCCGAGCGCGTGTTCGCTCCTTGGCCCGATATGGAACGGCTGATGAGAAGAGAAGGGAAGCCGCTTACGACACTCGAAACAGGAACGCCCCTGGCGAATCTGGACTTGATCGGATTTTCCTTGCAGTACCAGCTTTGCGCGACCACTGTCCTCCAAATGCTTGATTTGGGCGGTATAGCTCTGAAAAGCGTGGATCGAGGGCCTGGTCATCCATTCGTCATCGGAGGCGGTCCCACCGCGTTCAATCCTGTTCCGATGGCCCCTTTCTTTGACGCTTTCGCTATCGGCGATGGTGAAGAGATAATCCTGGAATTAGCGGATGAGCTTCTTCGATGGAAGAAGAACGGAGGGTCCCGAGAAGACCTACTCAGAGAATGGAAACGTATACCCGGAGTGTTTGTTCCTCGCCTTCGCCAGCCGGGAGAAAAGGTTTCCAGACGTATTCTATCGAACATCGACACAGCGAAATTTCCGACTCATCCAGTATTGCCTTTCTGCGAAATAGTGCATGACAGGATCGGTGTGGAAATCGCACGCGGTTGCACCAGAGGTTGTCGATTTTGCCAGGCGGGAATGCTCTATCGACCTGTGCGTGAGCGCAGTGTCAACACTGTGATGCGTGTTGCGGAGCAAAGTATTGACAGCACCGGTTGGGAAGAGATCTCGCTCTTGTCTCTTTCCTCGGGGGATCATTCAGCCATAGGCCAATTGATAACTGAGATGACGACCAATTTCGGATGCGACAAGATAGCTTTATCGCTGCCATCGCTACGGACGGAAACTTTCTCCGGTGAAATAGCCGAACAGATCAGCAAAGTGCGGAAAACCGGTTTCACTCTGGCCCCGGAAGCCGGAACCGATAGGCTCCGCAAGATCATCAACAAAGGCAACACTGAGCAAGATTTGGAAAGAGCTGTCACTGCTGCGGTTGAACAAGGCTGGCAGTCGCTCAAGCTCTACTTTATGATAGGTCTTCCGACGGAAACCGATGATGACCTGGACGGCATTATACGGCTTATTCGTAAGGCTTCCGGATGGATCAGGGCTGGGAAGATAACAGCTTCAATTTCAACTCTTGTCCCGAAGTCCCACACGCCCTTTCAATGGGAGCCTCAAATATCAATGCTGGAAACCGTGCGCAGACAGCAATACCTCAAGGGCCATTTCAGAAAGGGTAAAACAAAGATCAAGCTCCATGACCCCAGGGTTTCTTTTCTGGAAGGGGTCATCGCCAGAGGCGATGAACATATTTCCCGAGTGATTGAGGCCGCATTCAGAAACGGAGCGAGGTTGGACGGCTGGGATGATCAGCTGCGCTTCGAAGCCTGGATGAGCGCTTTTGAAGATACCGGCATAGACCCTGCTACTTATCTCGAATCCAGGAGCATGGACGATCAGCTGCCCTGGAGCTTTGTTGACAGCGGAGTGACGCGGGAATTCCTGGTAAGGGAGCGTCAAAGGGGAATCGTGGGAGAAACAACTCACGACTGCCGCTTCGGGGAATGTATCGGATGCGGTGTCTGCGATTTTGATCAAATTCAGCCCAGGTTGGCCCCGTTGGCGTCTTCGAACATGGGCAAAAACTGCGTGAATGACTCTCCGGAATCGGACCCGGGCATTCGACGATTCAGGCTAAGATACGGAAAGACCGGGAATATGAAATTTGTGGGACATCAGGATTTGATTCGAATATTTCATCGCGCTTTCCGTAGAATCAAGATCAGGCTGGACTATTCCAAGGGATTTCATCCTCATCCCAGGCTTAGATTTTCGCCCCCACTGGCGCTGGGTGTTGAGAGTAGAGCAGAATATCTTGATTTTGATGCGGTTAATCCTACTCCCAGTGTGGCGAACATTTTTCAGTCCCTGCTGGAGCATCTTCCCGGTGGGATCGAGCCGGTTGAGCTTGTTGAGAAATCATTGAATGATCCGCCGGTTTCTGCTAAAATTCAGCAGGTTACCTATAAAGTGGAATTCCCTGATTCTCCGGAAGTTGGAGAAATGGCTCAAAGAGCGCATCAGTTCCGCTTGATGCCGACAGCCAACATTACAATATTGCGCAAGGGCAAAGAGCGCAACTTGGACTTGAAAGAATGGGTTAAGGATTTGATCGTATCGAACGACGGCCTGGAAATTGTGCTTAAGAGCGGTCCCTCGGGCTCGGTGCACCCGCTGGACATGGCAGCCGCGATACTGGGGCTTCACAGAGACCAAGTAAAAGAGATGAGAATAGTTAAGACATCAGTTTCTTTTGACACGACTTCAGAATTAGAAGAGGAAATCGGTAATGGCCGGTGAAATAGTCATGAATATCACCGACCGAGAAACTCGGCTGGCGCTTGTGGAAGACGGTCAGGTTGCGGAAATCCACATTGAACGTAGAGGCGAACGCGGCATTGTCGGCAATATTTATAAAGGACGTGTAATCAAAGTGCTGCCCGGTATGCAAGCGGCATTTGTTGATATCGGATTACCCAGGGCCGCCTTTCTCTACGTCGGCGACATACATCCTCACAATCAAGATCTCAATTTTGTAGCCGCGGATGAAGAAGAGGAAGAAGCTGAGCAACAAAACGATCAAATTCCTGAAGTGATACACGATGAGATCTACGAATTCACTCCCATTGAGGACCTGCTGGAGGAGGGTCAGGACATTCTGGTACAGATTTCCAAAGAGCCTCTGGGGAGTAAAGGAGCGCGAATAACCTCGCAAATTTCGCTTCCCGGCAGGCATCTAGTATTCATGCCGACTGTGGATCATATCGGCATATCCAGGAGAATAGAAAACGAACAGGAACGCCAACGGCTAAAGGAAATAGTAGGCTACATCAAACCTTCTTGCTGCGGAGTCATAGTAAGGACCGTCAGTGAAAATGAAACTTCGGAAAAACTGCAAGCTGACTTGGGTTTTCTTCAAGGGACGTGGCGGCGAATTCTGGAAAAAGAGATCTCTATGCGGGCGCCGTCGCTGATTTACGAAGATCTCGACCTGTGCCTGCGCGGCGTGCGAGACTTGTTCACGGAAGATGTCACTCGGCTGATTGTGGATTCCCAGGAATATTATCAACGGATTCTCGAATTTATGGACACTTTCATGCCCTCCATGAAATCCTGCGTGGAACTGTACGAAGGGGACGAGCCTGTTTTTGAGAAATTCGGAATCGAAATGGAATTGAATAAGGCTCTCGGCAGGAAGATTTGGCTCAAATCAGGTGGCTACATCAACATTGATTTCACCGAAGCCCTGGTAGCAATCGACGTAAATACAGGCCGCTATGTCGGGAAAAGGAATCTTCAAGAAACCATTCTGAAGACCAATCTGGAGGCAGCCAAAGAAATTGCCTATCAGCTCCGTCTGCGAAACATAGGCGGGATAATCATTGTGGATTTCATAGATATGGATCGAGCTCCGGATCGCGAGAAGGTCACCACTGCCTTACAGGAAGCCTTAAAAAAAGATAAACAGAAGACCAATATCCTGAAGATTTCAGAATTAGGTCTTGTGCAGATGACCCGCAAGAGGACACGAGAGAATCTTACCCGAACTTTGTGTGAACAATGCCCTCACTGCGAAGGGAAGGGATTCGTTAAATCGCTTACTACTGTAAGTTACGAGGTGCTTAGGGCGATATTGAGTGAAATGTCCGACAGCGCGTCGTCCTGTATACGGGTGACCGCTCATCCGGAAGTGGTGAAGCTGCTTTTTGAGCAGGAGAGCGCACAACTGGAACAAATGCAAAAGCAATATAACACCAAAATCGAATTGACCCAGGACCCTCATCTTTCCCAGGAACAATATGAGGTCTCCGCTTGTTGAGAACCCGCGCTGTTTTCCCATTCCTGTCCTTTTAACCTCTTATAATAACAACGTTTTAACTGCCAAATTCGTCCTTGACAACCTTCCTGTGGCCGACTATTGTGCGGCACACCTCAGTTTATCTAGCAGGGGACCCTCAAGGTTAACTCCATGACAGATACCTCGGATAGCGCTATTACGACGCAAATCCTGATCCAAATCCGTGACGAAATGCGGGATATGCGTGCTTCATTTGAGGTTCGTTTCGACTCGCTCGAAGCGCGGATGAGTCGTTTTGAAGCCGGCATGGACGGCTTCGAAGCCCGTATGGAAGGCTTCGAGGCTCGTATGGAGGGTCTCGAGGCCAGGATGGGGGCGCTTGAAGCGCGTATGGATGCCATCGAAAAGCGTATGGATTCTCTCGAGACGCGCATGTCGTCTGTTGAGAGTAGGATGTCGTCCCTCGAGACCAGTATGGCGAATCTGGAGCAGACGGTTGTACGCCTCGACCAGAAGGTTGATGCGCTGCAAGACGATGTGAATTATCTAAAGGGCAGAATCGACGCCCTCGAGATTCATGTCGATTCCATCGAGGAAAAAAGCGAGGCCCGCCATCAGGAGCTTCTTCGTCGTTTCAATATCCTTGGCGCAGATCTTAAGAAATTTGCCTCGGTTACAAACGAAGCGATCCTGCATTACGCCGGAGAAATGGACACCGTGCGGGAACGCCTGAACATTATTGAAACTAAATTGGGTATCCCCTACCATTCCGATTAGAATCCCCCTAGAATTGGAAGCATTAAATCCTTTGTGCGAGTGTCCGGGTGAGAGCTGGCTGGCGCAGCATTCGCAATCGTGGGGTGAAACCGGGCTTTGAGCAAACACCATAGAGAAAAATCTCAGGGGTGGACGAGGAACATTCGATCCATCGAAGTGGGAGAGAAATTGCGAATAATCCCTTACTGGGAAATAGGATTGGCTCCATCAGATCGGCTGGATGTGATTGTCGATCCTGGGCCGGCTTTCGGAGCCGGGAATCACCCGGCCACAGTCATGGCTCTCCAACTCCTTGAGGTCGCGTTGGACCGGGCATCGGCGGAGGCCCAATTCCCTAGTATGCTGGATGTCGGAACAGGCACGGGTATTCTTGCCATCGCAGGAAAACGACTTGGCTCAGGATTTACGGTTGGTGCGGATACTGACTCGGCCGCAATCTATACTGCCCGGCGGAATCTGAAGCTTAACGGACTGACATCGGAAAATTCCGTAGAGTTGCTAATCGGGGGAGCCAAGTCCATCAGGGGTACTTTCTATGTTGTCAGCGCCAATTTGGTCGCCCCGGTCCTGTTGAAGTTACGCAAGGAGCTCACTGGTCTTGTCCAGCGCTTTCTCATCGTCTCGGGGATTGCCGATGTGATGGCGAAAGAAGTCTTAGAATCCTATGGCTCAGAAGGGTTGGATCTTCTCGCCCACATAGATCATGAGGGCTGGAACGCTGCCCTGTTCATACGAACAAAGTGATGACGCTTCACTTGTAGACCGAATCGACCGGCGCCGAGGGGGCGGGTCGTTACCAGTCAATGGTAGGGCTCGGCGTCCTCGTAGGGCCCATAGGTTTTGCCGCTTTTTTGACGAATTCGTACGAGAGAGGCAACCCTCGCTGGTCCAATTGTGGCATTTGGACCCTGCTGACCCCTGTTGCGCAAAGAGCGAGGGCACCAAATGCTCCCTCGCTCTTTACTCGGCTTAAGATAACTTATCGGTCAAAGTCGGACTACGGGGTTAATCCTCTTCGGAGTGCTGCTTCCCCATGCCTTTTAAACCGATAAGGGTGGTGCTTCCACTGGACCAATACTCCAGCAATCCTTGTCCTACCATCCTGTTGACCAGATTTTTCACATCCCGATTCTTCATGTCCGGTATCATGGCGTAAAAATCTTTGAGGTAGAACTTTGACTTGGTCTTGGATTTTGCCTGCAAGTTGTCCAGTATGATTTGTTTGGCTTCGTCCTCGGTCATGGAATAACTCCCCTCTTGACCCGCTAGAACTTGAACTGGGTAGACGTGCGCCAGGTCGTGTAAGCGAAACGATAGTCATCGATAAGATGATGCGAAAAGGGGATCTCGGTCTTTTCGAAGAACCGCTCCCATCCTATCCTTTCAGCCCATTCTCCGACGCGTTCGTATTTCTTGGCATCTTTGGAGTACACATCCACGATGTTCTTGACAGCTTCAACTGTGCTGGGCCAACGTGGCGGCTCATTCGGAATAAATGGGATAACCACCTTCGAGAATTTCGGCATGCTTCTCCTGTTGGAGATCTTCCCACCGACCAGAATGGCGACTCCACTACCAACATCGTCAGCAAGCGGCATGGCCGCGCACATTGTGAAGCAGTTGCCGCAGAACATGCACCGCTCATGATTGACCTCAAGCGTCTTCAGTCCGCTTTCCGTCTTTGCCGGCTTGATTGCCGCAGTGGGACACGCTGCTATTGCAAGCGGAAGCTCGCAAAGCTTGTCAATCCACTCATTGTCGACCATCGGCGGTTTGCGGTGAATTCCGAGGATCGCTATGTCTGAGCAGTGCACCGCGCCGCACATGTTCAAGCAGCATGCCAGCGACACTCTCACCGGGGCAGGGAGCCGCATACTGCCGAATTCGTCAAATAGGCCATCCATCACCGCCTTGACCACTCCGGAAGCGTCGATGGCCGGAGTGTGGCAGTGTACCCAACCCTGGGTGTGGACGATGTTAGTTACGCCGGCCCCTGTTCCACCAATGGGAAACTTGTTTGATCCGGCTGAGAATTTCCTGCTCTTGAGATCATCCATCAGTGGCTTAACTTTATCTTTGCTGTCCACCATGAACTCAATATTATTTCTGGTGGTGAATCTCAGGTAGCCGCCGCAATGCTTGTCAGCCACATCACAAATTTCACGGATGTGCTCGATGGTTATCAGTCGGGCTGCGCCGACACGCACCGTATAGACCTTATCTCCGGTTTCGGAAGTATGTGCCAGGACTCCGGGTTCCAGGATTTCATGGTACATCCATTTCCCATAGTTTTTCTCGATGACCGGAGGAAAGAACTCCTTGTAGTATCTTGGGCCTATATCGGTAATTCTATCCTTTAAAGGATCCTTGGGATCGTAAGGCATGGTTTCTTTACCTCCTGTTTACCTCTGATGTTTCTCACGGAATGCATTGATATCACGTGTCCAGCCACCTTCGACTTCTTCTTCTTTCCAGAAGATGTAGGGGTTGGACCTGGGTTCTTTCACCACTCTGGGATCGGGCTCTCGTTCGATAACTTGCAGGAACTTCTGCATGGTCTGCCGTTGAATGAGTTCACCCAGCCGCTCCCGGTTCTTGCCTTCTTCCATCCACCAGTCCCAAACCTTTTCGATCAACTCTTTGAGTTCTTCAAAAGGCGGCTCCATCTTCATGAATGGCACCGTGAGAGTGGACATTTGGGCGCCTTCGAGGATCGGGGCCTTGGCGCCGAAAAGTACCGATGCCCCTTGGTCCAGGCCGACTCTGAGCGCTTGAGGCATCACATTGAGGCAGTGCATACATCGAGTGCACTCTTTGTTGTTAATTTCCAGTTTACTGCCTTCCCAGCTCATACATCCGGTCGGGCACAGGCCGATGACTTCTTTCTGAATGTCAAACTTGCCCCAGTCTCTACCGGCGTGGGCGCCGGCATTCGGCTTAATCTCTCCACCTACGTACGCCTTCACAGCGTTCTGATCGATGCGGATGTTGTCTCTCCATGTCCCGATAACGGACATGTCCGCACGCGCGATGGCGGCCACGCAGCCATTGGGGCAGCCGTCGAATTTAAATTTGAACTTGTATGGGAAAGCGGGCCTATGAAGCTCGTCCTGATACTCCATAGTCATTTGATAGCACGTCTCCTGCGTATCATAACAGGAAAACTGGCACCGGGCTTTGCCAATACAGCATGAGGGCGTTCGCAGGTTAGATCCCGATCCGCCCAAATCCTGGTTCATCTCGTGGGTCATCTCAAAAAACAGCGGCTCCAGATGTTCGGTAGTTGTGCCAAGGAAAATGATGTCGCCGGTGGAACCATGCATATTGGTCATTCCACTGCCGTGTTTCTCCCATAAGTCGCACAGCCCGCGCAGAAAATCAGTTTTGTAAAATTTGCTTGCAGGCTGGTTCACACGAACAGTGTGGAAATGCGCCACGCCCGGAAATTTTTGAGGCTGGTCGCAATATCTTCCGATAACACCGCCACCATATCCGAACACTCCCACAATTCCGCCGTGCTTCCAGTGTGTCACTTTGTCCTACATATGACAGCTCAAGGACACCAAGAAGATCCTCCGGCGCTTCCTTTATTACCTGTTTCCCCTTTTCTATCTGCTGCTTGATATCGGAAACAAAACTCGGCCATGGGCCTTTTTCCAGCTCATCAAGCATAGGGGTGCTGTGTTTCGCCATTAAAACTTCCTCCTCTCTTCAGTAATTTTTTGCATTAACTTGCCCAGACTTGTTGTCGCGGTTTCGAGGAAAATACTTCTCCCGGCAGAAAACCACTCCAGACGAGCTTTCCCCCGGAAATCTACCAAAAAATCCTCATTTTTCTGGTGGGTTTAGTGAACGTGAAAGGTTCAGGCCACCCAAGAGACATCCTATCGACTTTAATTCAAGGGACCGAGACAAGTCAAGAAAAACTTCCTAAATTTTCCGGCGCCAAACGTCCCTCCAAATCAGGAGTTACAAACAAAATGTCGTGGGTGCGCTATATCATTAATGCTGCTGATATTACGTGATATTCAATAAGGAGTCCGAACGGCGACCGAGCAGATATTGACTTAGTCGGTTCCTTGGAGCAGTCTTGAGTCACATTGACTATTATTATCAAGTGTTTTTTCGAGAGTCCGGGATTCTTGGCGGCACGTGGCGTGTTGCGGAATGGATAATCTTTATGAAGAATCAGATATATCCCCCCGTTAATCTGCTACATTCTTCCCTGAATGGGCCTGTGCCGTTCGATGCGGCGTTACTCAAATCCCATCTTCCGCTGGCGCGACCGGTCTCATCGAGGAGAATCGGGTTCCGGCATTACTTACCAGGCTTACATGGCAGCGCTGAGTCGATTTGTCATTCGGCGCCGGGATTTCTTTGAGCAGATCCTTGTGGAAAAGGGCTTTGACAGCAAGATAAGGACAATTGACCTTGTTGCGGAGAAGCATGGCGGCCACTACCATCCTGCGCGAATAGTCATCAAGACTCAAGAGGAACGTTTTACTTTTGTGGCGAATGTCGCTTTAACCGAAGTGAGCCGGAAGCTGCTGGAACACGAGTTCCGTCTCTTTGGCCGGCTTCATCAAAAAATCCGTACCGATTTTATTCCGAAAACGTATTTGCTCGATGAGGAGGCTTTGGACGAGCCAAATGGCAACAGGCGCCCGGATGCTGATAATGCTGGGAGAATGGTTTGAAGGATTTCATGAATTCCATCTGTCCGCCGGCGCCGAGGGAGGCTCGTACCGGACGATCTTGTGGGACACGGATCATGGCTATGCCTTCTTATCCGATCACGAGTCGGCGCAAATTTACTATAAAGCTTCATTTATTCTAACGCTTTTTATGACCCGGAAACGTTTGAAGAGATCTTCCCGTGGCATCACGCATCGGGAGATTTTGTGGCTTCGCGTGAGAATGGACAAATGGCCTGCAAACTCATCACTGTACGTCAATACGCGCCAAGGTTGGAATTTCACAAGCGTTCCCCGGAAAACCAAGTTACAGCGATGCTCTTATTTTTTGCGAATCTCACTATTAGAATGCGGCTGGACCGGCTGGATGGAGTCGGCGAGACCGTGTGGGCACGAGATCACAGTGTGGAGGCCACAATTAAGGGGGTTGTGGATGGCTTGAGACGAAACGTCGAAAATCAACAAGACCAAGAGCTCGGCGATACGTTTTTTTGAAATCCTGAAACAACTATCTCCAGCGGAATTGACAGAAATATTTCGGACTGTTGTCGAATCGTATGACTCCTGCGGCGCCTGATGTTCCGGTCATTCGGTGATAATTTAGCCGAACACATTTTTGCGGTTTACAAGGCCATTCAAACCGTTCTATAGCTTCGAGTCATCCCGCCCTCTTTTCTTTATCTCAGCCTTTCTCTATATTGCAGGCGCAGGATAGGATACCTTTGGTGGATCACTAGGTAAAGCTAGATCGTCCCTACTGGTCCGGTAGCGACCGGCCTCTGTGGCCGGTCGAATTAGAGCGAAATGCATTATAACGTCGCGATGTCACAATCTTATTTAGGCGCTTAAGACATGCAGTTTACAGTACAACTTAAATCAAACCTTCCCAGGGTTGTCATTGCCGCTCTGAAAGGCGGGGCAGGCAAGACGCTTCTTTCCGTCGGCATCGTTGCCGCCATTCGTAAACGAGGTCTGTCGCTCGCGGTTTTCAAGAAAGGGCCCGATTATATAGACGCTGGTTGGCTGGGGCTCGCCGCTGCCGGGGAGTGCTACAATCTCGACACCTACCTGATGACTTATGAAATAGTGAGAGGCTCTTTTCTGAGACGGTCTCTAGAGAAGAGTATGTCAGTCGTGGAAGGAAACCGGGGGTTGTTCGACGGATTTGACGTGGCCGGGACATACAGCACAGCGCAATTGGCCAAGCTTCTTAAGGCCCCGGTAATACTGATTGTTGATTCCACGAAAATGACCAGGACCGCTGCGGCGTTGGTCCTCGGCTGCCGAACGCTCGATCCTGAGTTGCAGCTTAAGGGAATCATCCTCAATCGAGTGGCCAGTGACAGGCACGAGCGAATTCTGCGGCAATCCATAGAAGAAGTTTCGGGTATTCCGGTGATCGGGTCGGTTAGAAAACTTGCCCTGGAAAACTTTCCCCAAAGGCATTTGGGATTACTGCCGCTGCACGAGCACCCCCAGGCCCTGGATTTCATCGATGAAGCGTCGAATATGGCGGAACAGTCCATAGACCTCGATAAAGTAATAGAAATAGCGTCCGCCGCGGGACAATTTCCGTCCGAACTCCATCCGGAACCTGTTGATTTCGGTCCGAAGCCGGCGGAAAACGGGGTTCGAATAGGTATTTTGAAAGATTCGGCATTCCAATTTTACTACCCGGAAAATCTCGAAGCGCTCCGTCGACGCGTAGGGCCCTCTGGTGGAGATCAGCGCTCTGGATCAAGCGGAATTTCCGGAAGTGGACGGTCTTTACATCGGCGGCGGCTTTCCCGAGACTAACGCGGACAGGTTGGCCGAAAATACAACCTTTAAAGAATCCTTGCGCAAAGCCATCGAGCAGGGTCTGCCGGTTTACGCGGAATGCGGCGGACTGATGTATTTATCTAGAAATCTTTGCGTGGATGAAAAGGTTTATCCGATGGTCGGGATTTTCCCGATAGACACAGTGTTAGAGAGAAAGCCCCAGGGCTTGGGTTACGTTCGTGTCCAGGTGGAAGGCCCGAACCCCTTCTATCCTCAGGGAGCGGTGCTGACAGGGCATGAGTTTCACTATTCATCAGTGCGAAGTCTTGATGATGTCTCGGGCGGTTGCGCATTCCGAGTATTACAAGGTCACGGTATGGATGGATCGCGCGATGGGATTTGCCGATTCAACGCTTTAGGGACCTATGTGCATTTGCACGCGTTGGGAGAGCCGCTCTGGGCCGAAGGAATTCTGAGGAATGCGGCGGCGTATCGCGCAAATCGTTCTTTCCAGTCCCGGTAGATTGCTGATCTCATGTTGTAGGGTTGTGCGATACATCGATGAATCATAAAAATCAAATAAATGCGATTCTAGGGCCGCAAGGAATAGTGGCAAAATCGATGCCGAATTATGAGCATCGGAAGCAACAAATCGAAATGGCCCTGGCCGTATCACAGGCGTTGGAGTCAGACGATCACCTCATCATAGAAGCGCCTACAGGCACGGGAAAAACCCTCGCTTATCTTGTCGCGGCCGCGCTTTCGAGAAAACGCGTGGCAATCTCAACAGGCGCCAAGAATCTTCAAGAACAGCTCTTCTACAAGGACATACCTTTTCTTAGAGAGAAAGTTTTCCCTGACCTAAAAGCAGCGCTGCTAAAGGGTCGCGGCAACTTCGTCTGTCATTCGCGATTGCGTCGTTTTCTTCGGCAGCCGCATCTTCAAGGGGTCGGTCCGTCTGGCTCATTAGAGGAAATCCTGGAATGGTATCGCAAAAAAGAGAATACCAGCCAGGGAGATCGAGCGGAACTGGAGCGCTTGCCGGATGACGATCCCATCTGGCCTGACATCTGCTCCAACAGTGAGACTTGTTTGGGTAAGAAGTGTCCGGATCGTGAAAGGTGTTTTGTTCTGAAAATGAGAGCTAGGGCCGCGGATGCGGACCTCATGGTGGTCAATCACCATCTGCTCGCGTCGGACCTCGCTGTCCGGGAATCCGGTTTCGGTGAAGTTATTCCGCGTTATGAAGCTCTCATAATAGACGAGGCTCATGGCTTCGAAGATGCTGTCACTCAGCATTTCGGATTTCACGTCAGCCAGGCCCGTATAATGCGGATGGTTCGTGACGCGCGGATCGAATTGGCGGCAGCGAAAATTGGCGCTGACCAATTCGAAAAGGCCCTTACGGCCATAGAACACGATTGCCGCCGACTCTTCTTAGATTTTCAGAATATAGCCGGGACGAAAAGCCAATTGGGTAGCATTTCGGCTGAATTGGCGGAGATCCGTGATGCTCATGTGCGTCAACCTGAAGATCACGGCGTCCATGATTGCGAATTTATCCAACCCCCCGGAGGAGTTGCGCTCGATATCTCGGAGAGCCGCAGAAATCTCATTGGGATTAGAGACCATTTTGACCGATCAGTTGGGCGCGGACTACGCGTGCTGGGCTGAGCGCAGAGATCGGAATGTGGTCCTTCACGCGTCTCCGGTAGAAATAGGAGAAACCCTTAAGGCGAGCCTGTATGAAAAAGTTCCCGGCATTGTCTTTACTTCCGCGACACTTTCCTCGGGAGGCAGCCTCGATTATTTCAAATCCCGCCTGGGGCTGGATGGTGATAACCAGGGCGTGGAAAGCATATTGGACTCACCGTTTGATTACGAGCGACAAACAATGCTTTTCATACCGCAATCTATCCCGGAACCGAACGCTGCCGGCTTCAGGGAGGCTTTATCCAAAGTCATCGGGGAGATCTTGATCCGAACACGCGGCAGGGCATTCGTGCTCTTCACTTCTTATAAAAATATGGAAACTGTTTACAGTTTGCTGGAGGGTCGAGTGCCCTTTCCTTTGCTTGTTCAGGGTCAACGACCTAAAGGCCGGCTTTTGGAGGAATTTCGCGAGAAGACCGGTTCAGTTTTATTTGCAACGGCTTCCTTCTGGGAGGGCGTGGATGTCCAGGGAGAAGCCCTTTCCTGTGTCATCATAGATCGCTTACCTTTTGCGCCTCCCGACGATCCGCTGGTGTCCGCTCGAATGGAAAGGATAAAGAAGACCGGGGGCGAACCTTTCTATTCATTCCAAGTCCCGATGGCCGTCCTGGCGCTGAAGCAGGGGTTGGGCAGATTGATCCGAACCCGCTCTGATAGAGGCATTTTGTGCATTCTGGATATAAGAATCTTGACCAAATCCTACGGGAAGATCTTTAGAAAGAGCTTGTACGAAAGCCCCCTCTGTCGAAAACCTGAGGATATAGAGGAGTTCTTTTCAGGGGATGGCGATCCGGAATAGCGTAATCGCGAATCCTTCAAGGAGCATCATAGGCCAAGCCAAAAACGAACAGCTTCTTCCAACCCTCTGGTCTTGATCGGAATCATTGCGAGCCAATGACTTCCAAGAACTTTAAAATCTTCACATCCATTGAACAGTTGCTTAACAGCTTGGTTTGATATAATAGATCGCCCTGGAGAAACCCTGTTTATTGAGAAAGCTTGCAAGGGAGCCCGTAACTACGGAGGAAAATCGTGGGGCGTCTGCTGGACAGGTTAAGATTAGCTTTAGGGAAACAGAAGATTATTCCCATTCCCCGCGCCGTGTGCGCTCCCCGAGAATTGTGGGATTCAACCGATCTGAAAGAGACTTTCTGTATTTCGGTCGAAAATAGGACCTTTGACACTGTCTGGGTAAGCTTGTCCGGGAAGATGTTCATGGAGAACGCGGACCTGATGCGAGACGAGTTGGAAGCAATCGTAAGGTCCGAACCTATGAGAAACGTGGTCATGGATATGCGGGAGGTTACTTACCTGGACAGCGCCGGGGCAGCGATCCTCACCGATATCTATCAAATATCCCGGGAATTGAACAACACTGTGAAGCTGGCCAATGTTCCCGAGCGCGATCAAGAACTTCCTGGAATTCGTCGATCTTGAACACGTTAAGGAGATAACGAGTGTCAAGGGCCTTGAAGAGCCTAATTTACTCGTCCAGATTGGCGAAGGAGCAGAAAAATTCTATGCCAATGCCAAGGACATAATCATTTTCATCGGCGCAGTTGCGGAGGCGATGGCCCAGGACGTGATTCGGCCGAATAAGGTCAAATGGGATAGACTTTGGAAACTTATCGAGCGGGCTGGAGCGGATGCCGTTCCTATCGTGACTGGATTGAGTTTTCTGATGGGAGGCATTCTGGCTTTTCAGGCAGCGCTTCAACTGCGCAAATTCGGGGCAAACATTTTTGTGGCGGATCTTGTAAGCGTCTCTATCTGCACTGAGATGGGGCCGCTATTGGTCTCGCTGATCGTAACCGGGCGGTCCGGGGCCGCCTACGCAGCGCAGATCGGCACCATGCAGGTTACTGAAGAGATAGACGCTCTCCGAGTTATGGCCATAGACCCTATCAAGTATTTGGTGGTCCCCCGTATTCTTGCCGTGGCGCTGGCTTTGCCGTGTCTGACGCTCTTTGCGGACCTGATCGGAATATTCGGAGGATGTGTGGTGGCGGGACTGTCTTTGGATCTTACCCCGACCACCTATTTCAATCAGGTGCACAAGATTCTGGAAGTAAGCGATGTGACGAAAGGCCTAGGGAAGAGCGTCGCCTATGGAATCGAGATTGCCTTAATCGGGTGCCTGAGAGGATTCCAGGTGAGAGGAGGAGCAGAGAGCGTCGGCCATGCCACGACATCCGCAGTGGTAACGTGTATCTTTGTGCTGACCGCGACCAATGCGTTGTTTTCTTTACTCTATCATTACGTGCCGAAGCTTTTTAGCATGTGAATCGGCAGGAGAACTCTTGAGCCCATTGGCAGCAATCACCACCGCAAATCCCAAAGCAGAACCGATAATCTCTGTGAGGAACCTCACTGTGGGTTACGGAGACGAACCAATCATCAGGAAAATTTCCTTTGAGGTTTTTCCCGGAGAGATTTTCGCCATAATGGGACGTTCGGGTTGCGGAAAGACGACTCTGTTCAAGGCCATAATCGGTCTGCTTGAAGCCGAAGAAGGCGAGGTGTTCATAGACGGGGAGAAGGTCCTCCCAATAACCCACGACGCTGCCCAACAGGTCCTGCGCAAACTCGGAGTGCTCTTCCAATCAGGCGCCTTGTTCAGTTCAATGACATTGGCGGAAAATGTCGCGTTCCCTATTCGGCAGTACACCTCTCTCCCTGAGAATACTATTGGGCGATTGGTGGAGTTGAAGTTATCTGAGGTCGGTTTGGCAGGCCGTGAACAGCTTCTTCCACGAGAACTGAGCGGTGGCATGCAAAAACGGGCGGCCCTGGCGCGGGCTATGGCGCTGGATCCAAAGATACTTTTTTTTGACGAGCCCACAGCGGGGCAAGATCCGATAACCACTTGGGAACTGGACAAAACTATTCTAAAAATCAATCATGCCCTTGGCACGACCATAGTTCTGGTAACGCACGAACTGGAAAGTGTATTCAGAATTGCCCAAAGGGTCATCATCATCGACACGGATAAAAAAGGGATCATAGCGGAAGGTAGTCCTCAAGAGCTGAGAGATGGTTACGATGACCCTAGAGTGAGAGATTTCTTCAACCAGTCTCATTCAGAGGAGCAATAGATTGGTGGAGATCGTTCCGTGTCGGTCCATTCGGCCGGGCGATGGTGGCCCGCTTATCATTGATTTGGAGATAGTTTTTTGTCGGGGTTTGGTGGGATAAATTAGGAGAAGTCAATGGCCAATCAGTCGGAAAAACTCAAGATAGGGCTCTTTGTCGTCGGAAGCGCCGTCTTGGTGATAGGCATGATCATCTGGTTAGGCGCGTTCTCTTTTTTCGAGTCCTCTCAGACGGTAGTGGCCTATTTTACTGAAAGCGTGCAGGGGCTCGAATCCGACAGTCCGGTCAAATTCAGAGGGGTCACGGTCGGCAGAGTGAAGGGCATCCGCTTGGCGCCGGATGGACTGCTCATCGAGGTAGTTATGGGCCTTGATCGGAAATTCAAAGTAACCGACGATCTCGGGGTCAAGATGAACCTTGTTGGTATTACCGGTTTGAAATATCTCGAAATGGACACATTCAAACCGGATCAGAAACGAGAAACCCCGCCCCTGAGCTTCGAGCCCCGCTATCCTGTTATTGCGACATATCCCTCGGACATAAAAGAATTCGGAAGCGCCCTGGAAAACATTTTTCAAAAGAACAAGACCGTCGATGTGGAGAAAATTTCCTACCACATGGTGAGAGTAGCAAGCAGACTGGACCAGATTTTGGCTGATCCGAAATTGGACACGCTGGGTTCCGATACGGCCGACGCCATAAACGAGGTCAAGGATTCGGCCAAAAGGCTTAACGAAGAAATTGCGCGGGCACAAATTGCTAAACAGTTGCACAAGACTTTTGAAAAAACCTCGGAACTCCTCCAGGAAGGAACGGAGACCGCCAGGAGCGCGGACCGCATGATAAGGAGGACGGACAATAACTTGAGTGTGTTGAGCCAGAAACTGAATAAAAGCGCGGACAATCTGACAGAATTTACAAGAACGATTCGGCTGAAGCCGTCGAGTCTCGCCCCATCCATTCAGATATTTGGTGGGAGTGAAAAGAGCGGCGAGAAATGAGACGGTATAATTCATTCATGATTCTTGTCGAGGCCGGTGAAAAAGTTATTTTGGAGAAAGCGTTTGATTAGTTGAAGATCAAAACCAATAACTATTTGACTCTGAGCGTCTCTGCCTCAGGGTACGGCAGCTACTGCTACGATCCTGGTTATGGCGCTTTTCTTTATTTCTTCCGGTTGCGCCCTGAAAACGGGGAAAAACGTTATTTATCACACCTTGGATTATCCACCGCCCGATAAAGAATTCAAAACACCCATCCCACACACATTGATGGTCTATCGTTTTCTGCTGGCGCCGGACGTCGAGAGTGATTCGCTTCTCGTATCCAGGCCAAAGGGAGCGGAGAAATCCGTTAGACTACATCGCTGGCAAGACAATCCCGCGGATCTTATCACCGACATTTTGTTGCGGGACCTGCAGGCTTCCGGGCTATTTCAGAAGACCGTTGATCAGTTGAGCGATGTCCGTTATCGATATGCTCTGGAAGGGACTTTGCGGGACTTGCACGGCGTTATAAAGAACGGCCATGCGTCAGCCGTCGTGGAATTGGAGGTGGTCTTCACCGATTTTGAATACCCACGGGCGGCCGAAAAAGACCTGCTGAAAAAGACTTATAAAGCGGAAATTCCAAGTAAGGATGCATCGGCCGAGTCAATCCTGGAGGCTTTCAATCAAGGAGTCAGGGAAATATCAGCGCTCCTCAGAGCTGATATCGATACAGTACTGGAGAAAAGAGGCGTCGCCGCAGGCGCGGACAAGAAGCGCCGCTTGACTGCCCAACCGCGGCTCGCTACCTGAACGCTTCATAAAATAGTTGGATCCTGTTGTCCTCCTGGCATTCGGAAGGTTGACTTTACGGGCCGCGAGTTCCGTTCCCCTTAAGACGGCCGGAAAAAAGTTGCTCTTTTGTCTTTCCATTGGTATTGCTTTTATCGACCTTCAGGCAAAATTTGTTTAAAGTAGATCGTTGACGACAATGGAGCCTGGAAGAAATCATTATGAAGCATATTCTAGTTGTGGATGACGAATTGCATATCGGAGAGCTTTATAAAAGCGAATTGGAAGACGAAGGATACGCTGTGACAGTCGTCACCTCCGGCCAGGAAGCGCTTGAATCTGTTGAAAAGAATAGGCCGGACCTCATAGTACTGGATATTCAGATGCCGGGAATGGACGGAATCGAGACCCTCGAAAAGCTGATCGGCAGCGATATAGGGATCCCGGTAATCTTGAATACGGCCTACAGCCATTATAAAGAAGATTTTACGACGTGGGGAGCTGACGCTTACGTGACCAAGTCATCCGACACTTCAAAGCTCAAAGCCGAAATTAGAAGATTGCTAGGCAATGAGTCCTCGTGATGAGATGAAAAATACCCTTTGTATACTGATGGCCGGGGGCAAGGGCGAGCGGCTGTATCCTCTGACAAAGGCCAGCGCCAAACCGTCTGTTCGGTTCGGCGGGATTTATAGGATCATAGATTTTACGCTCTCCAACTGCCTCAATTCAGATGTGCGAAACATATACGTTTTGACGCAATACCGGTCACTTTCACTGGACAGGCACATTCGGTTGGGGTGGAGTATCTTCAGTCACGAACTGGGCGAATTCATAGAATGCGTTCCTCCCCAACAACGGAATGTGGATCGCTGGTACCGCGGCACCTCCGACAGCATATTCCAGAATATTTACTTGCTACAAAGGGAAAGACCAGCGCGCGTCCTTATCCTGTCCGGTGATCACGTTTATAAGATGAACTATAATGAGATGCTCGCCTTCCACATGGAGAAGAACGCCGAGCTGACCGTCGCCGGAGTTGAAGTTGATCGAGCGGAAGCGCGCTCATTTGGAGTGATCGGCAGAGACAAGGATTCTCAAATAATTGATTGGGTCGAAAAACCCAAAGAGCCGCCCACGGTCCCGGGTAGGCCGGATAAATCCCTCGTTTCGATGGGCGTTTACATTTTCAATACGGAGACACTGGTAAAAAATGTCATTGCGGATGCTAAAAATTCCGCTTCTGCACACGATTTCGGCAAAGACGTTGTGCCTCGAATGATTCGGACCCATCGGGTTTTCGTTCATACTTTTACCGAAGCAAATAATCCGGAGAGTCGCTATTGGCGGGACATCGGAACCTTGGACGCCTACTGGGAAGCCAATATGGACCTGTGCTCGGTGACCCCGCAGTGCAATCTTTATGATCTGAATTGGCCCATTCGAACCTACCAAGAACCGGCGCCTCCGGCTCGGATCGTCCATTCGCAGGATAAGGATGGCCGGAACAAAGCGAGATGTAGCGTGACTGATTCCCTTTTGTCCGGTGGTTGCATTGTGTCGGGAGGCAAAGTCACTCGGTCCGTTCTTTCACGTAACGTCGAGATAGGCGCCGGAGCGCTCGTGGAGGACTCCGTCCTACTTGATGGAGTTCGCGTGGGAGACGGAGCCCGCATAAGAAAGGCGATTATCGATAACGAAGTTGTCGTTCCGAACGATTTTTCTATCGGTCGAGATTTGAAATCAGACAAGGCTCGTTTCAGCATTTCTCCGGGGGGAGTAGTCGTCGTCCCCCGAGGTATTAGTCTTCGATAATTTGAAGTGAGGGATATTCATGGCGGAAATAAAGGTCCGAGGACGGAGCCTGGCTTTTGAGGCGCGGCCCGAGAATTTCAATAAATCCGCGCTGACGGCCGTATTCATACCCGGCAGTGGTGGTGATCGTGAGGAGTGGCGCAAGCAACTGGATGGCCTATCGGACAGATTCAACATAATAGCCCTGGAATTGCCGGGGCACGGCAAATCGGACCCGCCGGGCGAGACCAGTGTCGCCGCTTATGCCGATTGGGTAGTGGATTTCATTGAAGGCCTCGGCCTGAGCAAAGTGGTGATCATCGGATGCTCCCTGGGAAGCGCTATCACGCAGTGGATCGCTTTGGATCCCAAGCCCTGGCTGGTGGGCATCGGATTGGTGGGCTCCGGCGCAAGGCTGCGAGTTCACCCGGACTTTTTGCGGGGAATGTTGAGCTTCAACAAGGACGTTTTGGTCTCTTTTGCCGATTTTGCCCTTTCCAGGGAGCCGGATCCCGCAATCAAGTCAGCGATCAGAGATCGGTTCCTTACGGGTTCAGTTGAACTCATTCACGGTGATCTATCGGCGTGCGATAAATTCGATCTGATGGATAAGGTTGCCCAAATCGCCTTGCCCACGCTCATAGTGGTGGGTGAAGACGACCGACTCACTCCGCCTAAGTACTCACAGTTTCTTCAGTCCGCCATAGTGGGCTCACGCTTGATTGCGATTCCCGGAGCCGGACACCTGGTAATGATGGAAAAGCCTAAAGAATTCAATGAAGTTGTAGGAGATTTTCTGGAAGACCTAGGAATTGATCGCGGTCTAACCTGTCCCTCTGTCATTGCGTGAATGGTGGGTCAGGCTATCAAAATCCCCCTTACTCCCCTTTAGCAAAGGAGGGATTGAAATCCCCCTTTTTTAAAGGGGGATACAGGGGGATTTTAAATGACCGGCAACGATGCCGGTCCTACCGCAATCGCCCTCAGATATGCCCGGTTCCTTAAGCGCTGGTAATCTCTCTAAGTAACTCCAAGTCATCGAGCATCATTCCTGCGCCTCGCACAACCGTGGTCATCGGACTGTCAGGAACAACCACGGGAACCCCGACTTCACGCCTGATGCGCCGGTCAAGGTTCCTCAGTAGCGCTCCACCGCCGGTGAGCACGATTCCGGAATCGATTATATCCGCGGCTAATTCGGGCGGACATTGTTCCAGGGCCAATCTTATGCTGTCGACAATGGCGTTAACGGAATCCATTATCGCGTGAGTAATCTCACTTGATGTCAACGTAATGGTTTTGGGTATGCCATCTACGAGATCTCGTCCTTTAACATCTATTTCCTCTATCTCGTCGTCGGGATAAGCGCGACCGATCATGATTTTGATCTGTTCCGCAGTGGCCGGCCCGATTAGAATGCTATAATTCTTGCGAACATAGCTGAGTATATCGCTGTCCAGTTTGTCACCGGCGATTTTGCTCGAACTGCTGTACACCACTCCCGTCAGGGCAATGATTGCAACTTCCGTTGTTCCTCCGCCGATATCAACGATCATATTGCTGGTGGGTTCCGTGATCGGTAAGCCCGCGCCCATAGCAGCCGCCATCGCCTCTTCTACGATGAAAACCTCATGCGCGCCCGCGCTCAGAGTCGAATCGCGCACGGCGCGTCTTTCAACGGGAGTCACACCCGAAGGGACGGAAATTATCACTCTTGGCCTTACAAAGGCCTTGCGTCTATGCACCTTCTGAATGAAAAATTTCAGCATCAATACCGCCATCTCGAAATTGGAGATGACTCCTTCTCGAAGCGGACGAAAAACCTCGATGGAACCGGGGACTCGCCCCATCATTTTCTTAGCTTCTTCGCCGATCCATATCTCAGAAGTACGCCGATCTCTCTTTCGGACTGCCAGCACCGACGGCTCATTAAGAACGATGCCTTTGCCCCTGACGAATATCAGCGTGTTCGCTGTGCCAAGATCTATCGCCAAGTCTTTCGAGACTCTGGAAGCTAAGAAATCGAAGAGCATCGGCTGCCCTTTTTAGAATTCCCCTGGACTGTCATAGAAGTGTTGGATCTCCGGCATAAGAATCATAAACCGGAGGGGCCAATTGCTGGTGTTACACATTGAGAACCGCGCTTTTGGGATCACTACCGTGTCCTCAATGCGCTTCATACTAAACAGGTTGCGCAGTGCTACGGGAGCTCACGCAAACAGGGTGACAAGCTGGGGCCGGAATGATTCCGCGCCTGACAGGGCATTGGAGATAGTCCCGATAGACGCGGCATCAAGTGAACAACGGTTAGGACTGACCCAGCACTAAATTTTTACCTCAATTATGGATGACTTCTTGAGTTCTTCGATCCACTCTTTTAAACGGGCCTGAATTTTTTCCGTTCTCAATATAGAAATGACTTTGTTGCGCTCTTTCCTGTATTCCTTTTCCTCTGCCGGTGTCAAGATCTTGCTTTTCTTTGCCGAACTGCTCTTTGCATCCAATGTGGCGTCATCTCCCTGCCCCCCGCTATTGAAGTATCACTGTCCGGATTGGCCTTGGGCGGGGGCCTGACGCTTTCCCTGAGATTTCTTTAGTTGTTCCTCCAGTTGTTTCCTATATTTTTCCGGAATCGGTTCCCGCTTCATCTGCCTGTTCTTGGCTTCAGCCAGATAGAAAATTATGACCGAATCCTTGCCTCCAAGGGGCTGGAAGACGTCACCTTCTTTCATCCTTTGGACAACTTTCTGAAGCTCAGGCACCAAGTCTTTGTAATTCATAAAGCCGAGATCTCCGCCTTTAGAAGCAAGTGAATCCTGAGAGTACTTCTTGGCGAGCTGAGCAAAATCTGCTCCGGTGACGGCCTCGTGGTAAATCTTCTGAGCTTTGGCCATCACCTTCTGCATCTCCTTTTTGTCGCCGGACGGGATTTTCAAGACTATCTGTCTTAGCCTGACCTTGCCACCCACGTATATTTCCACGTGCGTGGGAATCTCAGGTTCGGTCGATTCTTTAGAGGTCTGAGGAGGGGAAAGACTTTCAACAAGTTTTTGATAGTTGCTGATCTATATTTTCACGATTTTGCTTGAAATATAATTGCGCATCTTCTTCGCTGAGAGGGACTTTCTGTTGAACCTCCATGGCGATCAACTTGGTCAACTTGAGCTGCCGTTTCAGCATGTCCCGATATTCCGCATAATTTAGTCCCTGAACAGCCAGAGACAAGATAAACTGATCCTGACTAAGTTTATTGCGCTCTTTGACGGAATCAATGGAAGCCTGTACGCCTTTATCGTCCACTTTGATGCCCCGTTTGTCAGCTTCCTGCTCCAGAAGGTGAATAACAATGAGTTCATCGAGAATTTCTTTTTCCGTGGGTATTTTTCCGGGAGGAATAATGCCTAACGGAAAACCGGCTAAGTTCCTCATTTGAGGTTGCTTATGCTTCTTTATATCCGATTCCAGAATAACATCCCCATTGACTACCGCCGCTACACGATCGGAATAAACGTCAGCGCATAGGGCCTCATTGGCGTATATACCGGCAATCAATAACCAAACATAGACAACTGTTTTACGATTCATTTTAGCGAGTCCGTGATCTCGATTATTAGCTCTTCAGTGACTATTAGAGGCGTGGAATGCCGCTTTTGTTTCCGCCTCAGTCGAACAACACACACGATTTTGAAGCGAATTGAGCCAATCAATGCAGCAAAGTCTTAATCGAAAACCTTTCCTTTTTCAACACCGAGGTTATGAGGCGCCCAACAACTTCCCCTCGGATAACGTCCTATCTTAAATCAGAAGATGAAAGAAATTCTTCCCGAGCTGCCGTTTTTCGACCCCATTCCTATTTCAATCAATTATTTTGCTGCACAAGCGCTTTATCCATATTCGTCATCAGCTCGACGGATTGTCGTATCCGGGATTGAGCGTTGACATTACCGACCCTATAAACAAGCCTATCCCCTGGAATCATACGGACCTTCGGGTCTTTCTCGGCCCATTTTATCAGCGCGGCCGGGTTAACAGGGGTCCCCACATCAAAAGAAAAAACCAGTTCTTGTCCATTATAATCGAGCTTAAGGATACGAAGATTTTTCATCATCAGCCTGATTCTCATGATTTGCAGAAGGTCCGCCACTTGGGTCGGAGTCTTACCGTACAGATCTATCATCTCTTCCTCTATGTCATCGATTTCTCCCGCTTCGTCTGCCCTGGATAACCTTTTATAAAGGCTCATCCGTTGATGAGAATCCGGCACGTATTCCTCCGGCACGTTTGCTTCCAGCTTCAAATGTATTTCCGGATCGATTCTAGGCGCAACCTCCTCACCCTTGAGTTCTTGAACGGCCTGTTCCAGCAAATCGAGGTACATTTCGTACCCTACTTGGGCCACGTGCCCGGATTGGGAGGTCCCAAGAATATTTCCTGCCCCTCTTATCTCCATATCCCTCATAGCAATCCTGAACCCTTGTCCAAGATTCGAATATTCTTGAATTACGGACAAGCGTTTGATTGCATCCGGAGTTATAAGAGTTTCAGGGGGCGTAAGCAGATAAGCATAGGCCCTTACGTTGGAGCGTCCTACGCGCCCACGCAACTGGTAGAGATCAGCCAGTCCAAAAGTGTCGGCCCTTTCGATAATTATCGTGTTGGAGCGGGGAATATCAAGACCGGATTCTACTATATTAGTGCATACCAGGATATTAATCCGGCCGGTCACAAAATCGGTCATAACTTCTTCGAGTTCTCGATCCGCCATTTGGCCGTGCGCAACGCCGAAGCGACCCTCCGGGACCAAACGCTGCAGCGCGGCGGCTCGCCTGTAGATGGTCTGAACACGGTTGTGGATGCAAAATGCTTGTCCTCCCCGGTTAAGCTCCTTTAGCATAGCCTCTCTGACCACCTCATCAGAGTTCCTCATTACCCTGGTGCTTATAGAATAGCGATTTCGCGGGGGAGTTTCGATCACGGACAAATCACGGATACCTGATAATGCGAGATTCAATGTTCGAGGAATGGGAGTGGCGGTTAAGGTCAGTATATCCACATGAGATTTATATTTTTTTATCTTTTCTTTATGGGCCACTCCGAACCGTTGTTCCTCATCGACCACCAATAGCCCAAGTTCGCGAAATGCAACATCTTTTTGCAGGAGCCTGTGGGTGCCGATGATAAGGTCCACTTTTCCTTCGGAGAGTTTTTTCAGGGTTTCTTTTTGCTCAAGTGGGCTTCGGAAACGCGACAGGACGCCGACTTCGATGGGATATCCGTTGAAACGGCGTCTGAATGTGTCATAATGCTGCTGGGCGAGCACAGTGGTCGGGACAAGGATCGCCACTTGCTTTCCGTCCATTATTGTTCTGAACGCGGCCCTGAGGGCAACTTCCGTCTTCCCGTATCCCACATCGCCGCAGACCAAGCGATCCATAGGCCTGTCCGAATCCATTGCTTCCATCACATCCTGAATGGCCTTGGCCTGATCCGGCGTCTCTTCAAATTCAAAGGATGCTTCAAACCCGGCGAAAGTCTCATCCGGGGGTGAATAAGCCGGTCGCGTGGCTGTCTGCCGACTAGCGTATATTTCGAGTAATTCCCGCGCCATGTCCTTGATGGATTTCTTAACTTTGGATTTGGTTTTGGCCCATCCTCTTCCCCCAAGCCTGTCGATCCGCGGCGGTTCCTCGGAGCCGGCAATATATTTCTGGATGACGTGCAGTCGATCCAACGGCTGGTAGAGAAGATCCCCGCCCGTGTATTCGATCACCATGACTTCGCCGGGAATGCCGTCGAATTCCTTTCGAGCCAGTCCTCTGAATATTCCGATTCCATAATCTTCGTGAACTACCGGTTCGCCCTCGACAAGGTCGGTAAGCGAAGAGATTAATGTCCCCCTGGCTCTTTTTCGAGGTTCCGTCCTGACCCTGGCGCCAAAAATCTCTTCTTCAGTCAATACAATCTTGTGATTATCAGGGACGCGGAACCCAGCCGAAAGGGCTCCTACATAGAGACGGATCCCTGGCGTAGCTCCCGAAGCAAGAATTGATGGATCAAAACCTTCTCCTCTGAAATCCAACCCCAGGGCATAAGGTTCCAGAAGCTTCAATAAACGATGAGCCTGACCTTGGGTGTGACTTACGAGACAAATCTCATTACCGTCATCGCGCCACGTCGTAAGACGCTTTACCAGCGTAGCCATTCCGGTATCGAAGGCTTTGGATCGAAGGAGCTCAGGCCTGATATCTTGGTTGGAACTGCACTGCTATGCGGTACGATCTTCGATTAGGGTCTTCAATCTCCAGAGGAGACATAATGACGGTCCTGAAACTCCGAATTCGACTAAAGAGTTCATCTCTGGACAGATAGAGATCTTCAGCGGCAGGTACTGGAAGGCCTTCTTCCAGGGCTGCTTGTCTGCCTCGGAAAATGTCTTCTTCCACATCCTCCAAAGCCCGACCCAGGGTGTCATGATCGGGAAGTATCAAAGTAGCGTCAGAAGGAAAATAATCCGTGGTGGATTCCATATGCTGGAAAAAGTAAGGCAGATAAAATTCTGACCCTGGAAACCGAACGCCGTACGAGAAATCGTCTAGAAGGCTTTGCCGGACCCGTTTTTCAACCCCGACCTCATCACAAGCTTCGCGAATTCTCTTCAGGCCCTCTTGTCGCGAATTCGGATCGGGGATCAACATATGCGCCGGCCCCACCTGGATTTCCGACGCGTCTCCACGGGACCTCTGGTTAGTTGGATCGAAGAAGCGGATCGACTCAATTCTGTCCCCGTCTTGTTCGATGCGCGTCGGATAAGGATAGAAAGGAGGGTATAAATCAATGATGAACCCTCTGACCGAAAAATCCCCGGCGTCCTCCACAAGGGGCGCCCGCGTGTAGCCCGCCTCAATAAGTCGCTTCAGCAGGTCTTCCCGATTCACTTCCTCTCCAACGGATAGTGAAAAACTGGTTCGAGTCACCGTGGCTCGTGGAACAACTTTGCGGATAAGCGCGTCAAGACCAATGGTGATAACTCGAGGGGCTTTGCCTTGGCTAAGCCGGAAAAGGCCGGCCATGCGACCTATCCAAACGTCCGTTTCAAATCCGGCAAATGAGTAAGGGGCAAGATCTGAAGAGGGATAAAGAATTACTCCTTCCTCGAGAATATTTTCTGAGGCTTCCTTTTGGCCGAGGTAGAAACGAATATCAGATGCAGCCGCAGCCGCTGCTTGTCCGTCCGGAAACACGATGACAATTGTTCCCGCGCCGTAATTGACGGACGAAGCCACCAGGAATTGAGGAGCGGAACCCTGTAAGCCGTATATCCCGCCGTTTGTGCGGGATCCGGCCAGAAACAGGGCAGCTTGCTCAAATGGAGTATCTGGATTATAAGCCAATGCGGACAATTTCATATCGATTTGTTTTCACGGTGTCCAACGCGCTCCGATCATCCTAATATACACCTTATCACAAAAAAGGGGTACAATCAGGTTCCGACGCGGATTCTTCAGAATCATCCGGATTCACGGGCGAGATTTGTCTTCGGTCGTTTAGGCGTATCGCTGTCGAAGCGCAATCGCCGCTGATCTTTCCCGTGGACAAGGCGCCTGACTCGCTGCGAATGTGTCACGAGCGTAATCCGGCCGGAAACTGAAATCTCGATTTCCGGCTCTACGAGGCGATGAAATTCCGCCCGCTCAACGCCGGTCGAGCAACATTGGATTGACTTAAATAGGCCAATCAGTTATGCAAGAACGTTAACCTGACAGCCGGGATATGGACTCTTCGGCAATACTCGCGAGGTGAGAAGTTGGCTGCAAAAAAAATCACAAGAAAAGAACTGTTGAAAGAACCTGACGAATTCATCACCACAAGCGCTCACATAATTGCGTATACCCGGCAGAATCCTAAAAAAGTCGTAATAATCAGCGTGATAGTTATATTGGTCATTTTGGCCGCGGCGGGTTTTTATGCATATCAGCGGCAGGCAAAACTCGCCAGTCATGACTTGTTCGAAAAGGCCCTTATGGATTACCAGACGCTTGAAATGTCACGCAAGGCGCCAACTGACGAGCAACTCGATAAATTGCTCGCACAATTTGAAATTATCGCTAAGGAGTATCCCTCGTTTCCTGCTGGGGAAATGGCTTTGCTATATTGCGGCCATCTGCTCTACAAGAAAGGAGATTTCCCCTCGGCCCTGGATAGATATACGAAAATGCAGACCACGAACTTGGTAAAAGAAGGATTGGGGCCGCTGGTTCTTTATCACATTGCAATGACTCGTTTTGCTCTGAAGGATTATGACCAGGCTATTCTCATGTTCGACCAACTCTCAAAAGATACCAATTCACCGTATCGCCGAGAGGCTCATGCAGCAATAGCGAGAATATATGAAGCGTCGGGAAAAAATAAGGAGGCGGTTCAGGCCTACAGGCAATATTTAAAAATGTTTCCTGAAGCGCCTGACGCCGCTTTTGTCAAATCCAGAATCGCTGAACTGTCTGCTCAGGCATAAAGAATGGCTCATTGTCTCTCAATTATTACGTCCAATTCAGAGACCCAGACCCTGAAAGAACTGTGATCCAGTCTGATGTCATAACTTGCTCGTTCTGATTGGATCTCAAAGTCAAAAGCATCTTGCTCCAGCAGTTGATCCAGAATCCCTCGAACCTCTGAGAAAGCGAGATCTTCCACAAAGAAAATGTTGAATATTCGGTTTGCATGGAGAAAGGGCATAGACTCCATTGTCGCTGCTCCGTAAAAACCAGAATAGCGGAGTTTGGATAGGGGGTCAATTCCCGGCGCTTGCTGAGCTTTGTTTTTGACATTCCCGGAATACAATGTCGGCCGGTAAAGGATCGAATCTTTGCGCGGGCGCTCTCCCACACACGATATATATGTTGACAGCCAAGTTGATTGTTATGTATAAAGCCCGCGGGGGATTATGTGCAACCATACATCTTTTTTGAAATGGTATTGGTGGAAGGAGGAATCGCATGACAAAAGCTGATCTCGTGGCCCGCATAGCAGAAGAGTCCGGCGTCTCGAAAAAAGCTGCCGGAATGGCCCTGAATTCTATGGTCAAGGCCATTCACGAAGTCTTAAAAAAGGGTGATAAGATTAGAATCGCCGATCTGGGAAGCTTTAGCGTAGTTAAACGGCAGGCACGCCAGGGAGTGAATCCCAGAACCGGCAAGCCTATTAAAATACCCGCTACTAAGGCTCCAAAATTTGCGGCTGCAAAAGCCTTGAAGGACGTAGTCAAGAAGTAATTAAGCGCCGAGGGAGCCGAACCGGAGGCATACAGGCCCCTTCCTTTTTATGCGGGGCTAGGGGCGGTCCAAGAGCGCTTGAGACGGGTATGATACGCCAACAATTGTAAGTTTCCGGTGATGCTCACTCTATCGAACGATTTGCAGTGGCTGAATCGTCTTCATCATTTGCGCCGAATCGTCGGCGTCGTTCCTTATGGGACACAGTGGTAAGAAATAGAAGAAGCCTGGTTTCCGCGTATCCCCTGGTCCTAAAAGCAGTGAGGATCTACCATTAAGGTCGGTCCTCACTGCTTTTTAAAATAATGGGTTCTCTTAAATGCCGAAACTCTTTAGGTGTGAAATTCGATGATTGGCAGAATCCTAATAATTTTCATATTCGTGGCGCTGGCGCCTGCATGTTTAAGCGGCTGCTCAGCCTTATCAGACGGCAAATTTGTCACCAAAGAGGGAAAACAAAGCCCATTCAATCCTACGCCGGATCGCTATGCCCCTCCGAAAGATCCGACGTCGCCTTTCTAACACCAGCCAATCCGTATGCGCCACAAAATGTTCAGTAAAGCGAACTCGGTTAACGGCCGGGAGCAGGTCCTGGCTCCTCATCAAAGTTGTTCGAAGGTTCCGATCCACGAGGTCCGGGCCGCCACCGGGGCATCAATCCTCTGTCTTGAGGCACGCCGGCAGGCCCTTGTTGACGCAAAATAGATCGTATTTCCTTATGAAAATCCTTTAGGAACAGCACTAATTCAGCTCTCTGTCGAACCGAAAGCACCTTCGACACTTCATTGTACTGCTCGTCAAATAATCCTTTAATTTTCAATCTCTTGTCTCGGATGCGGCCAAGAACCTTTTCTAATTCGTCATTCACGGTCTTGCTCGTGTCCTCTCGCAACAGCTTTCGGAGTGTCCGGAATTCCTCGCGGATTTCCAGCTCCAATGCTTTCCTTTGGCCTACGAATTTGTGACGAATTTCCATAATTTTCTCGGCGGTAGGCTTGTCGAGATTCAGGGCTTCCATCATCTTCCACATGGTAAGGAGTTCAATCCGCTCCTCGAGCTTGCCGTTTTGTCGATCACGTTCGAAACAGAGCGCAACCCCTGTCCCAGCGATAAGGAATCCGATCGCTATCACCGCAATTATCAGCTTTCGCAACATGACACCTCCTCATGTTTCAGAGGAACAATGGATTCGGTTCATCCTCCACCTCGAACCATTCCACAGAGGAATCGTCCAAAACCGAGGACCTTGAAACCTGAGAGAACTGAGCGTCCCCCGCTGTGAGGGCATAATAAGGTAACTCGTCGGAAACAGGTCCGTAAAGCTGATTAAGCTCCCCAATCAATTGAGGGGGACAAAGCCTCATCCGTAGACGGACGGAAGCTCCATGGATGGAAAATGCCGATTGAAATTATGACAAATACCAGGATTGCCATCGCAAAAACGCTCGCCGGCTTCCACCCAAAACCCCAAGCGCGGGTCCACCAAAAGCCCCAGGAGCGAGAGACGTCACGCTCACGTAAACGAGCATCCAGAGAGACCCGATATTGTTTCCAGAAAGCCTCCCCCGGATCTTCAGGCGCGTCAGTGGCAACCTCCGATAGTAACAACTCTGTTTCTTCCCGCATTTTTCTGCATGACGCGCATCCTAAAAGATGATCCTCTAAAATCAGGCGTCTTTCATGTTCGAGGCCTTCGTCCAGGTCAGTCACAATCCACTCTTCTGCCTTACGACAATTGAGATTTTTCATTTTTCGCCACCGAGCTTCTGTCTAAGCGCTTTGGTCGCCTGAAAAAAATTGCCTCTTGCCCCGCCCGCAGTGCCTCCCAAAATTCCTGCGATTTCATTGTAGTCGAGTTCTTCGTAAATTCTCAGTTCCAGCGTGCGCCGTTGTTTTTCCGGAAGTTCTTCTATGGCTCGCTTCAACCTTTCCAAATAGCGAGCGCGGTCCAGTTGTTCGCCGGGAGGCAGCGGGGACCCCGGAAAATCATCCAATGAATCCACCAAGATAGTCGGTTTTCGTTTACGAAGATGATCGCTGGCGGCGTTCAGCGCGATACGGTACAGCCAAGTTTTGAATGAAGAGTTCATCATAAACGTCGGCAGTCCCTCATAGGCTTTAAGAAAAACCGTTTGGGAGATATCCTTCGCATCCTCCAAATCTTTGACCATTCTGAGTATCATCATCGTGATAGGCTTTGAATACCTTTCCACAAGGCCTGAAAATGCCTCCTTATTGCCTTTCCGGAACTCTCTTAAGAAATCCGCATCAGTCATCGGGCCTTCTTATCAGATTGGACGAATGATCGGGTCCCGCGTTATATGAAAAAATAATAAAAATTCACGAGTAGAATGAGAACTTCCAGGCGCAGACGAACGCCGAATTAACCAGAGCCTGAATTCAGCTCCGCTCTGCTGGAATGCTTTGTCGGGGCGGGTTTCAACGCCGCCCCGACAGGGGTGCTACAATCCTGCAGGTTTTACGATCCTTGAGATTGCCTCCCAAGCCTAAGCGGCAGCCAATTCTGATCGCAAATAGTTCCCTTTTAGTTTCTCAAGAGCGGCCCTCTCGATCTGGCGCGCGCGCTCTCGAGTAATACCAAAATGCCTTCCGAGTTCCTTTAGCGTGACAGGCTCATCGGATAGAATGCGCTGCTCGACGATATATTTTTCCCTCGGATTGAGAGTTTTCAACGCGTGATCCGCCCATAGCCTGAGGTCCTGATGCGCTTCAAATTCAGCCAGCAATGCTTCCTGATCGGGCGAATCATCGCGCAGCGTATCTGCAAATGAATCCCGGGAATAATCACCGATCATGTCGTCAAGCGACAGATCGTGAGCCTTCAGTCTCGCAGACATATCAATCACTTCATCTTGAGTAACTTTTATCCGGTCTGCGAGTTTGGCTATATTTTCAAGGTGATCTTCCACATCCGTTGCCTCCGGCAAATCAGCCACTCTGTAAAATAACTTGCGCTGAGCTTGAGTGGTGCCCATTTTTACAAGTGACCATGACCGGATGATATAGTTTTGAATATACGCCTTTATCCACCAAATCGCATAAGATATCAGTCGAAATCCTTTATCCGGATCGAATCTTTGAACCGCCTTCATCAGGCCGATATTCCCTTCCTGAATCAGGTCCATCAATCTGGCTCCATAATTTCGATACCCTAAAGCCACCTTTATCACGAATCTCAAATTTGAAGTAATGAGTATCTGAGCCGCCTGTTTATCGTTTTTGTCTCTATATAGCAACGCCAGATGCGATTCTTCTTCCCGGGTCAGGATGGGATAATTTTCTATTTGTGAAAGGTATATCTTGAGTTCATCACTCTCGACAAAATTGCTCATGTTTTTGCCTCCCCAAAGTTTACCTTCTTACTGTCCATTGTTTTGGATGCTCATGAGCAAAAAAGGTTTCATCTATGGTTTGGACAAATTTAAAAGAATGGATAAAATTTACATGATAATACTCGGGGATATAGTGATCCGCGCGGAATCGCCGTCTAATTACAAGATTCTTGGGTGTGCAAGTATGTTTTTGGGAAAATTGTGGGTCCGGATAAAAGGAGAATTCTTGGCCGCTCGTGAAGAAATATCGGAGGGATTGGACTCACGGAAAACAGGTGAAAGGCTACAGAAGAAAATTCAAACGATATTGAAAGGGGAGACTTCCGAGAGTCCGGACGTTCCGGAGCGTGCCGAAGAAACATATCAATCGAGTTCCGGCCGGCGAGAGATTCACGATCTCGTTGACGAGAACTATCGCCCGAAATCTATTAAGGAAATGGAAAGAACGCTGGACGAGCTGAAAAAAACTCAAGACCAACAGAAGGAAGTGGCGCCAAATCCTAACCCGCGAAAATTGGGTTGAACAAGAAAAGGCCGAGGCCATTGCGCCCCGGCCGAAGTCGTTACTATAATCAGCTATCTTCGTGATTTTCATCCTTGGCTTCTTCTCCCTGTGGAGATTCATACTCTTTCAACCTGCGGGATAATTCATCCAGATTTTCATTGACCAAGTAATTGATGGTTCCTTCCGGGAATTCTCCTTGATCATCAGCTTGACCGGCAGGAGCCCCGGTAAGGATCTCAATTCCCTCATCCACGTGGTCGACCGCCCAAATATGAAATCGATTCTCTTTTACGGCGTCAATCACGTCCTGCCTAAGCATCAAGTCCCCAATATTTCTACGAGGAATCATTACGCCCTGTTTTCCGGTCAATCCTTTGTCTCTGCATACTTTGAAAAAGCCCTCGATCTTCTCGTTTACTCCTCCTATCGGCTGGACTTCGCCATGCTGATTGACGCTGCCGGTGACCGCAATCCCTTGATCGATAGGCTTATTGGAAAGCGCGCTCAATAATCCGTAAAGCTCGGTTGAAGAAGCGGAATCACCGTCGACACCCGAGTAGGATTGTTCGAACGTAATGCTGGCGGTTAAATTCATCGGTTTGGTCTGCGCAAAACGATTCCTCAGGAAGCCGGAAAGGATCAGCACCCCTTTATTATAGGTATGGCCGGAGAGTTCCGCTTCTCGTTCTATATTAATGATCCCTAGTTTCCCCATACTGGTTTTCACTGTAATCCTGGATGGTCGGCCGAAAGAGAACTCGGGCAACGAATACACGCTTAGGCCGTTGATCTGGCCGACGCGCTCTCCATCCACATCGATCATTAAAATGTCATCCTGAATAAATTCATGGATTTTGTCTTCGAGCATACTGACGCGTTCGTCGCGGTCGAGATCGGCCTGCTCCACGTGGGCTTCTGATATTGCGTTAGAATTGGCCTCTCTGGCCTTCATGTCCGCTTCTCTGATCAAATCTGCGATACGTTCAAACTGAGCGGTAATTTTCTTTTTTCTTCCTCCCCAACGAATCGACAGTTTGGCTATTGCCCCCATGCCCGAAGCATCGCAAGGGAGTAGATCCTCTTCTTTACAGATGCGAGCCACATAACCGGCCAACTTAGTCATATTGGCCGAACTATTCGGCATACTGTGGTCAAAATCCGCTTTGATCTTGAAGGTTTTACGGAAATCCTCATCGTACCAATGAAGAAGGTCATAGATTTCCGCATCCCCGACCATGATGACCCTAATCTTGATGGGAATTTTTTCGGGCTTTAAAGCCGTAGTGAATAGAAAACTGTATGGATCCGATTGGATGTCCACGACTCGATTGCGCAGGCTTCTTTTAAGCGCGGGATACACTCCGACCTCCGTGAGCATGTCTCGCGCGTTGAGCACAAGATATCCCCCATTGGCCTTTAGAAGACTGCCGGATTTTATTTGAGAAAACCCGGAATACCAGAATCCTTGCCGATCCATGATCCGCTCGACAGTGCCGAAAAGATTCCGATAAGTCGGGGTCGTCTCAAAAACCACTGGTGGTTTCTTTGTTTCGGAGTTGTCCACGAGAAGATTGACGTCATAGTCTCTCAGTTGGCTGGGATCCGGAGGGACCAGCACCGGTTGCGCCGGGGCTTCTCCGGGACCCTGTTGGGCCATCAGCCTCGGCCGGAAGCGCTCCAGATGATCCAGGACGTCCGCTTCCACTTCGTCCAGGTATGTCTTGACTGCGTCTGTCTGAAACTCGTCCCGGATCGGGTTCATCATGTCTTTGACGAGGGGAGTCACCCACTCTTTGGCTAATTTCTCGAGATCTTCCTGTATTGTTTTGTCTATCTCCCGAGACGCCTTGAAAATTTTTTCCATCTCCTGAGAGAGTTCTTTATATTTGGCTTTAAGTCTCTCGAGTTCCTCCGCGTTGAATTTACCTTCTTCAACAAGGGCTTCCAGCTCTTCTATCTTTCTTGGGTTCCCCACCACTATAGGCGCCAGGTCAGGTCGCGTGAAAGGGCCTACCTGGACCTGCACCATCATAAAATTCTCTGAGCTAACTTTATTCTCGAAATTTTTAAACAGGGCCTTTTGCGCCCCCATATGACGATTGATAATTTCATTTCGGGCCGCCTGGAATTCCTCGCTCTCAAAGACCGCGGGCACTTTTTTCTTCAGAGATCCTATTAAATCGTCAATGCGCTGCTTAAAAGACCTGCCTTGGCCGGCTTCAAAAGCCAGCAGTCGTGGCTGATCGGGATCTTTGAAGTTGTTGACATAACAGAGATCCGGCGGAATAGGCCCTTCAACATTGAATTCTTCCAGTAACTTCAGGACCGTCGCGGTGCGGCCGGTCCCATTTGTCCCGGCAACGTACACATTGTATCCATAATTCTTCATGACCAGTCCGAGTCTTATCGCTTTAACCGCTCTCTCCTGACCTATGATCTCTTCTTGCGGTTCTATTTCGGCAGTAGTGCCGCTGATAATTCCCTCGGACGGCAGTGTCCAGGTAAGATCCTCCCACTTCAAACGAAGCTCTTGTTTGAGATCGCTCATATCAAACATCCTGTCTTGAATTAATCCACGGGGAGACCCCCGGTAATTTTCAAAAATGTTTCGTAGCCGAAAATGCTCTTCGGAACTAGTTGAATTAACCAATCAGAGTCAGCGCTCTCTATAGTTAGAGCAATAAGAAACCGGCATTCATAATTTTAGCAATTCCCGGATGTCCTCCTTAGTCCATGGAAACTGCGCATCCTTGGCTTCCCAGAGGATATCGAGGATCTCCTGTTCCTCCAGTATACCTTTTTGTTTCATTAGCCTCAGAAGGCTCACCATAACGTTTGGAATATCGAAGCCGAAAAATTCTCTCTCCATCCAAGTTCTCCGCAACTGAACCGCAAAATCTATCGGGAGATCTCGTGCGCGGTTTGAAGGAACTGTCTCAAAATCACCAAAGCGTCAGGCTGTAAATCGACAAAATTGACGCCCACCAGAAACGTATGCCCTTGGATAGTCGAACGCTTTTCGTACCAGTCCACCTGCCCGAGCACCTCGATCGGCTTGAACTTCTTCCCCAAATCTAAGGTGATTTCCAAAAGATTTTGAGCGAAGCTCATTGGCGTGAACGACAGGTGGAATCCTCCTACTTCCATGCTTGGAGATTCAAAAACCAGACCCATAAGACTCAATGACCTTGTCACAGTCTTGTGTGGTTCAGATCTCCGAGACGGATCGTCCCCGTGCACTACTCTAAAACTGAATGATACCTGAATGTCTGCGGTCACATTTGCCGGTGGTCTAGTTTGATCAGTCATGATTAATCCGACATTCTAAGTTGCATTTTGCTTGCGATTCAAATATCGCAAATACTCTCAATCCATTTAATCACGAGTTATCCGATTTGCAATTTCACGACTACGTACTCCGGAAAAGGACCTCATCCACCAACTCCACAATGACATGGCCGATAACCAGCTGGACTTCCTGTATACGCGGGGTTGATGAACCTTCCACAAAAAGGTAGCGCCGGCAAATAGATTTCATCGGACTGTCCGCAGGTCCGCCAATTCCGATTGTTATCAAGCCATTATCTCGGGCCGCTTCCAATCCTCTGAGCACATTTCTGGAAGCGCCTGAGGTGCTTATACCTATTGCTGTATCTCCCTTTCGTCCAAGGGCCTTAATCTGTTTCTCAAAAATTTCATCGTAGCTGAAATCGTTGGAAATAGCAGTCAATATCGAAGTGTCGGTGGTCAAAGCAATCGCTGCCAATGGCGGACGATCAATGAGGTAACGATTCACGAATTCGGCCGCCAAATGCTGGGCGTCCGCCGCGGACCCCCCGTTTCCGAAGAAGAGGACCTTCTTTTGGTTTCGTATTGTTTCGGCAATATCTAGAATCGCGTCTTGAAGCGCGTCCAGGTTTTGGTCCATAAAACTCTCTTTGAGTTTTATTCCCTCCTTGAATATTTCCTGAATACGTTCCTTCAAGAGTTCGGTCCTGTTTTAACCCAAATTTTATGACTTCAGGCGGACATCCGTATCTTTAGTTATCATATAAGTTACTATTTATGTAACTATAAACTCACTTACCCAACCGATTCAATTACGCGGCGAAAATTGCCGGCATCGACGCTCTGCGGTGTGTCTTGAGCGAAAAAAGGGTGGCTCAAAAACCGCTCGGCTGTTAAATTATAAACGCGCGCTGTTGCTCGTGGGACTTGAACGGTGATCTATGATTTTTCGGAAAAACCAAGTCGTTGATTATTACGATAGCCGTAAGATTGCGTGCGGACTCATCCTGGACACCGATGACAGAAGGCTTAGAATCCTGACCGAACAAGCTAAAGAATCCAATATATCGGTGAGCAGAATTCTGATTTCAACTTACGATCCGGATTTTCCTTTTAGTGGAAATAGAGACCGGCAAGTCAGTCGTCTCAAAGAATTATCCCGCCAAAGAGAAGAACTGAAAAACCAGATCAACCTGCGAGAACTCTGGGAGGTGGTCGGACCTGAGACGGGCTCCGTGGGAATCGAAGATTTGGCCGAACTGCTATTCGGCAGAAATCAGGACATGAATAGCGCGCCGTCACTGCTCAGAGCGATTCAGGATGACAGAATATATTTCAAGATTTTGCCGGACAGGATCGAAGTGCCCACTCCGGACCGCGTGCAACAAGCCCTTACTCAAAGAGAAAAGGAGCGAGAGCGAGCGGATTTCATGGCGAAGTCGGCTGAATTCCTCGTTCGCTTAAGAGAAGGTGAGGGTGTGAGGGCTGATTCAGCTCCGGCGGGCCTAATAGAAATGATTGAAGAAGCGGCCGGCGAGGGCACGGAATGGGTTGCGATAAAACCTATAAGAGAGATCTTTTCTCGGGCGGGCCTGCCGCAAGGCTGGGATCCTTTCCGAGTTTTAGTGAAGCTGGGGATTTGGTCCCAGGATGAAAACATCACTTTGCGGATTGAGGACGTCCCGGTTGAGTTCTCGCCCGAAGCCGAAGCTCAGGCTCTGGATGGCGCAAGGAAAATTGTGCCGCTACCAGGCAGGGAATTGTTCCAGGAAGAAGTGATCACTATTGACGCAGTCAGCACGCGAGACGTGGATGACGCGCTTTCATTGCGCTATGAAGGCGATGAAGCGATTCTTGGGGTGCATATAACGGATGTCGCGCATTTCATAGACCATGACACGTTACTGGACCGCGAAATTCGTCGGCGGGCGACATCCATATATCTTCCGGAGAGCATTATTCCAATGATTCCGCCCGTCCTTTCCGAGAAGGCGGCGAGTCTTGAGGAAGGCGCAATCCGACCCGTCTTAAGCGTTTTGATGCGGTTGGGCCCGGATTTGAAATTAAGGGACTACACTATTAATGAATCAAATATTCGAGTCAGTCAGAGACTTTCGTACGAAAGCGTGGATAGAAGGATTCTTAATTCCGATTCCACGGAGGCGGCTCTTTTCCGTATCGCCATAGCTTTCAGAAAGGAACGAGTAGCCCAGGGCGCATTGATCTTCAAGGATCCGGAACTCTCCGTGCACGTCACGGAACATAAGAAAATAGAAGTCAGCGTTCGTGAGAGGGAATCACCTTCTCAAGTACTGGTGTCGGAGCTGATGATCCAGGCGAATAGATTATTCGCTCAGTTTTTGCAGGAGCGCAAAATACCGGCTTTTTTTCGCAGCCAACCCGCTCCCTTGGAAAGAATAACATTGGGAGACGAATACGATCCGGTAACCTCCTATCGTGCGAAAAAGGCCCTGGCAAGAAGTGATCTGAACACTGAGCCGGGCCCCCACTCCACTCTGGGGCTGCCGGCATATGCGACTGCCACTTCTCCGCTGAGGAGATATACGGACTTGATAGTGCAGAGACAGCTCAAGGCGGCTTTGAAATCGGATGCGCCGCTGTTGAACCCCAAGGCGCTGGAGAGCATACTAGAGCAAATTTCTTATCCGCTCGAACGTGCGGCGCTAATGGAAAGACAACGTCAACGATATTTTCTGCTAAAATATCTTGAGCAAAGAAGGCACGAAGAATGGGAAGCCATAGTTCTGCACCGATTTCCGGGATTTCACCTCGTTCAATTAACCCGATTCTTTTTGAATGCCGCTTTGCATACGCCGAACAATTTGGTTTTGGCTCCGTACGACAGAGCGATTGTTCAAATTGAAAAAATCAATCCCAGGGATGACAAATTGATCCTGTCTCTTGTAAAGTTGCTGTGAAAAATGGCTGACAACAAAATAGCTATAAAGATAATGCCTCCATCGAGACCGGAGAATATTTCCGAAGACAATCTCGTCAGGTTTTCGCAAATTGTCAAAATTCCTGTAGATCGGATAAAAGCTAGAATCTCAGAATCGAAAAACATCATTATAGTTACAAGAGACCATCCGCGACTGTATGAAATTATTCAGACGGTAAAATCTTTCGGCTTTTTTGTTGAGATCGTCCCAGCGGACAAATATCGCGTCACGTCGGCCCCTACGGGCGCGCCCGCCCCTGCCGCAAATAGCCGACATCCATTAGAGCAGGAATGGAATGTAGGAGATACTGTCGAGAATCTTTATGAAGTGCTCGATGTGAAATATGGTGGGATGGGAGCAGTCTATCTAGTGCGCCACAGGCGCTTGAATACCATGATGGCGGTGAAATCGCTGCTGGAACGGCTGAGACAAAATGAAGAAGATCGCGCCCTGTTCCTCAAGGAAGCCGAAACATGGATTGATATCGGATTTCATCCAAATATTGCGGCCTGTTTTTACGTCCGAAATATTATGGAGAGTCCCCGCATATTTATAGAATATGTGGATGGAGGATCGCTTACAACTTGGCTGGCACGGCATCACCCTCCCGAATGGGATCTGATTATAGACTTGATGGTTCAAGCGTGCGACGGCCTGGATCATGCCCATTCCAAAGGGCTGGTTCACCGGGATGTCAAGCCTGGCAATTGCTTGATGACAAAGAACGGCATACTAAAGGTCACTGATTTCGGATTGACGAAGAGGTCGGTTGCCGAATCCGGCAATGATTCTCCGGTTTCGTTGACCGAATCTGTAATGATTAACGTACGTTCAGGTGTCACCGCCGCAGGCATGGGGACTCCCGGTTATATGGCCCCGGAAATGTGGGTAGCAGGCTCCAAAGTTGGACCACCGGCGGATATTTACGGCTTTGGCGTAATGTTATTCGAAATCTGCTGTGGCACAAAGCCGTTCACAGTAAAAGCAGGTGATAGACGGCTCAAATTGGCCTATGCGCACGTAAAAACCCCTCCGCCAACGCCCAGCTCCTTGAGACCCGATATTCCGGGTGGAATCGAGCAAATAATTCTTAAGTGCCTCCAGAAAAAGCCGGAGAATCGTTACCAGTCATTTCGCGACATACGGACGGAACTTGCGTATGTCTACACCGAACTAACAGGCAAGAAGTTTTCCCGGGATCAACCTGATGAAGTTAAATTGCTAGCGGATGCCCTCAACAACCGAGCGGTATCGCTCTTGGACTTGAATCATGAGATCGAGGCTGAGCGGACTTTACAAACAAGCACTCCAATCAGATCCGCACCATCCTGAGGCAGTTTACAATGCAGGTCTTCTCGAATGGTCCAGGACAGGAAATCCGGATTATGAACTCATTATCAAGCTGGAAGAGGTTGCCAAGACTCCGGAGTACGTCGGTAGAGGCTCCAACCTTTTGGGCCGATGTCTTTTGAGACTGGGAGACTCGGACCGCGCTTTGAAAGCTTGTGAATTGTCACTCTCTGCCGACGATTTCACTGACGAATGGTTGAAAACATATGCAGTAGCTCTAAGCGGTTCGGGACGCGATGCCGAAGCCATCAGTCGTCTGGAAATCTATCTCACCGAATTCCCGAACGACGACGAAGCGCTTTGTTGGTTAATTGGCTGTCTGGTAAGACAAAACAGGCGCCAGGAGGCTATGGCCCGCATAAAGGAAATTCGGAAGGGTTCGGAATACGCCGCATGGACTCCCGATCAAATTGCCCAGGCCTTCCGTTTTACGGGGATTTCGGAGACCTTGTTAATGCAAGGGCACACAGGCTGGATTACCGCGGTATGTCACTTTCCTCAATCCAATCTGGTCATCAGCGGCGCGCGTGATAGAACATTAAAAATTTGGGATGTCTCATCGGGGGAACTCCGGCAAACGATTCCGCTTCTCGGCGAACCTCCGACGCGGTTGCGGATATCTCCTGATGAGCGACTTGTGGCAATAGCCTCCGGCCAGAGCAATCAGTCGGTGAAAATCCTCGACCTTGAGACCGGCCGCTTTACGGGTAATCCGCTGGCGCACGAAGGAACATTGACTTCCCTCGCATTTTCGCCTGATAGCAGCCAAATTCTGACCGTAGAGCAACGCGGAATTGCTCGATTGTGGAATTCGCGTGAATCCGGAGCGCAAGCGACATACAAAATTCCATCGCATACTGCTTCGGCAATAGGATTTGACGCGTCAGCCGTCCCTGAAGTCTTGCTCGCTGGCATGGACAAATTAGTTAGGAAAATACGTTTATCTGACTCGCGCTCAGCCGTGTTCGAACCCGGACATCGAGAAATAATAACAAGTCTGTCCATGACTCCGGACGGAACTCGCGCCCTGACATGCAGCCGAGACAAGCAAGCGATTGTGTGGGACGCCGGCGCCGGTGGGATCGTATCAACGTTCAGTGTTCACCAGGAGCAGATTACGACAATGGCGTTGAATCCGGCCGGAGATTTGGCGGCCACCTACGATCCGAAGACGTCCATAAAATTATGGAATACCGAAAATGGAATTGTTTTGAGAACTTTCTCGACAGTTGAAGGCGAGATGAATTGCCTCGCCTTTACTCGCGGCGGGGAACGGCTGCTGGCCGGAGGCCGAGACATGACACTTAGAATGTGGGATGTCGGCGGTCAGCCAATGATACCGACTTTGGCTCTTTCCACCATTAGACCGGTGACCAAACAGATGAAATCGGATCGGAAATTTAAGGCCATGGTGGAAATGGCGCAGAAGTCGATGAAAAAAGGCTCGTTTGCCTCAGCCTATTCGATGCTGCGCGATTGTCAGACACTCCCCGGCTACGAGCGGTCGGAAGCTGTGCTCGAATTAATCCTGAGATTGAAGGATCGTGGAAACCGAGTTTCTCTGCATGACGGCTGGAAGCGTAAGGCCATTGATACGAAATCCCCGATTATGGACGTTAAATTTTCGCCGTCAGCGATTCACTTTCTGTCCGCCCACGGCGATCATACGATAAGAATGTGGAGCACCAAAACGGGTGACTGCCTCAAGATTCTGAAGGGACATACTAATCTCGTAACGTCGGTGCGGTTTTCCCCAAACGGCCGTGAAATTGTTTCCGGCGGCGATGACCGCACCGTCCGAATTTGGGACTTGCACACAGCAAAGAATCTTCTTGCTCTGAGAGGACATTTGGAGAGTGTCAGTTCTGTGGCCTATTCCCGCGAGGGGAATGTAGTCGTCTCCGGTTCCTGGGATAACACAATTAGAGTGTGGCGTCTTTCCGACGGGTCTTGCACAAAAATCTTGAAAGGTCATGAGGATAAAATTACGGCTGTGGCTTGTATCGGAAGGACCAATTATGTTGTTTCCGCAGGTTTCGACGGCGCGGTCAAAATGTGGGACATCTCTTCGGGCAGGGTGCTTCGGGACCTGCGCGGCCATAAAGACAGGATAATGGGTTTCTGGGTCTCGCCGACCGAGGAACTGTTGCTGACATGCTCTATGGATGGGACTGCGCGGATATGGGATTTGAAAAAGGGACAGTGCGCAAGGACTGTTGAAGTTAATGAGGCAGGTGTGCGAGCCGGCGCATTTTCACCGGACCAGAGATTCTTCCTGACGGGTGACAATGATACGTTACTCCGGATATGGAGCGTTGAAACGGGCGCGTGCCAGAGAGAGTTTCAGGGACATGCGCGAGAAATCAGCGCAGCGGAGTTCTCATCTAATGGACGTTTCGTGATAAGCGCTTCCACTGACGGCTCAGTCATGCTTTGGGAACTCGATTGGAACTGGGAATTTCCCTAGTGGAAAATTCTCGGAAGATTGGATTTTTCAGAATTGACTATAGAGACTATGAATTACCAGGAGGCCCCTTTATGGGATCTTCCCGTGCTTTGAGGATAAGCTGGCCGAAATATTGAATTCGAGGCGGAAAAAGGCGCTTGCCTCGCACGGCACGGTGACGGCTGCCGTTTTGATTCCTCTCTTCGTAAAGGATGGCCGCCGACATGTATTGTTGACCAAAAGATCGGACATGGTCGAGCATCACAGGGGTGAGATCTCTTTTCCTGGGGGAAAGCTCGATCCTTCGGACCCCAACCTGATGTGTTGCGCTCTCCGAGAGACCGCCGAAGAGATAGGTGTAGCGCCTGAGCATGTCAGGATAATTGGAGAGCTTGACGATTTTTATACGGTGGCCACTAATTTTCGTGTGGTCCCCTTTGTGGGAATTATCCCCCATCCATACAAATTTGTGCCTAGCGCGCGTGAGATAGCCAGTCTGCTAAGCGTCCCCCTGGATGTATTTTTCGATCCGGCTCGGAGATCAGAGGCTATCTGGATTTTTAAAGGGGAGCCGGTGGAAGTAATTTCTTATGAATGGGAAGGCCACAATATTTGGGGAGCCACCGCCAGGATCTTGAAGCACTTCACTGAGTTGATAGAGCAATGGCGGTTGGATCACGCGGGAGGACCGGAGAGCCAGTGCATTGAAGCCTCATGAGCAGCGAGAAGTGGGATATAGAATGTTGGTGGATGAAGCGCTTTTGGCAGTATTCCCCAAAAGGGGGCGGTCATGACAACGGCAAATTCGCTTGATTTTCCGGTAGATTTTCAGGCATGCGCTCGTTTTCACGGGCATGTCTGTCCAGGTTTGGCTATCGGGTACGCCGCAGTGAAGGCCGGTTCAAGACTGCTCGAGTTATCCGCGGCCGAAGATGAAGAAATAGTGGCTTTCGTGGAGAATGATTCCTGCGCAGTCGACGCAGTTCAAGTACTGCTTGGTTGCACCTTTGGAAAGGGAAATCTGATCTTTCGGGATTGGGGTAAGCAGGTTTTTACATTCCTGGATAGAGGCGCCGGCCGTGCGGCGCGTGTATCATTGAAAGGACGATTGCCCCACAGTGACGAACGTCATACGCTGAAGAAAAAAATTGACGCCGGGCAGGCTACGGATGCTGAAAAGCAGCTTTGGGACAAGCTACGGAAACAGGCTGTCGTTGAATTGATTTCAGTCGATCCTGACAAGTACTTTGAAATACGAGAGATTCAAATGGAAATGCCCCCGCATGCTCAGATTGTGGCTACCCGTCCCTGCGATATCTGCCGAGAAGCCACCATCATCAGCCGACTCATTGAAAGGGAGAGAAGCCTAATTTGCAGAGAGTGCGCGCAAGAGGGCGATAAATTATGAAAGTTGCCGAGCATCTTTACGTATATCTCTGGAACGATCCGCGTGAAAATAACTGCAACACTATTTTCATAGATGGAAAGATTCCCCTATCTGATCGATCCGGGCCACTTGCCGAGAGTCCAGGAGCTTTTCAGCCGGATGCGTGCAGATGGAGCGGATCCAGGCAGAATACGGCTTGTCATAAGCACTCACGCTCACCCCGACCATTTCGAGGGAACCCTCGCGTTCAAAGATCCGGCGGTAAAAATAGCGGTTTCTCAGCAGGAGGAAAAGTATATAGAAGAAATGGCTCACGCAGGCTATGCCGGTCAGGGCGGAACATTACCGGACTACAGAATCGATTTTTACCTGAAAGAGGGAGACCTCATTCTCGGTAGACACGAGTTCCAAATTCTCCTTACACCTGGGCATACGCCGGGAGGTCTGTCGATTTATTGGCCACGACACAAGGTTTTGATTCCTGGTGACGTTATATTCATGCAATCGGTGGGAAGATCTGATTTTCCCGGTGGTGACTCAGGAGCTTTAAAAGAGAGTGTGGAGCATTTGTCACGGCTGTCAGTGGAATTGCTGGTTCCCGGACACGGGCCTGCCATACAGGGAGCAGAAAGAGTCAAGAGCAATTTCGAGTTTGTCAGGAGAATGTACTTCAGATAGCCATGTTCAAATATTCGGCACATGGGGGCCGGAAATTTATACGTAAAAAGAATCATGATTTACAGCACATACATTTTAGGATCTATCGGCGTCTCAAAAATTTGAACAAATTCTGGCGGTCGGTGATTTGGGGATTGATGCAAAGAGGTCCGGATAACTTGGTCTAAGCGCTTGTTAAAATTAAGTATAATTAAAAAGCCATCGCCAGCTGAGGAATTGGCACAGCAATTGCTTACTCCAATTGGCAAGAAAAGAATCTGTTCCTCCTACGCCAACTGCTAAATGCCAGTTGGTTTTTTTTTAAGGGTTGGCGCAAGGCTCTGATGATTCTTAGATTCGAAATTAAAACCGTCCTGATTTCAGCCCTCATAATAGTCTCAGTGGCGGTAATCTCCGCCGGAGGGCCTAGTTGCGCTTTAGCTACTCCCCAACCCAAAAGAATCCTCATCCTGCCTTTTTATGTGGCCCCAGGCGACAGCGAAAAAGAGCTTCAAGAGTTCAGTGATCACGCTGACAAGAGGATAAAATCAGTAATTGACCTCATGAAAGAAGGCTACGTTGGCGAGTCTCGGGAGGCGACGGACGAGGCGCTTGGCGGCAAACCCGCTCCGGAAAATGATCAAGAAGCGCATTCAATGGCCACTAAGATCAAGGCCGACCTGGTGGTTTACGGATTCCTGTCATACGAAGATTCTCAGTTTCATATGAGGGGGGTAATGTGGGATCTCGCCACAAAGCGAGAAATTGTGTCGACTAGCATGAAGGTAGGAAACATCCACGGACTTCCCGGTATTCTCCAATTATTCATCGCTTCCATCGGCAAACGTCTGCACGGCGCTCCTCCTCTCCCGCTTTACAGAGCTGAACCGGATCGGCCTCAGCCGCTTGTGGCGCTTCCTCGCAGCGTCGGTCCCTGGAGGAGCCCGGAAATCAATGCTGAGCTATGGGCTGTGGGCGTGGGTGATTTGGATGGTGACAGAAGAAATGAGGTAGTCTTTCTAGAACAGACAGGTTTGACTATCAGCCGCTTCGAGGCAGGAAGCCTTAAGACCCTCACACAGTTCTCGCAGACCCCTGTCCAGTATATCAACGCTGAGGTGGAAGACCTGGAGGGCGACGGCATCTCGAAACTTATTGTCTGCTATCTGACCCCTGATGGCTTAGAATCTGCCATTATGCAATACCAAAACCGAAAATTTGAAGTCATTCAGAAATTTCCGAACATCATTTTGAGCTTCGTGACCGAATTTCCGGGCGCCAAGAAAGTCCTGTTAGGCCAGAGAACGGATGCGGAGGATATGTTTGACGGCGAAATGGTGCGATACGAAATCCGCAATGGAGAAGCGGCGCCTTCGGGAAAGGCTTCAATGCCTCCCGGAACTCTGTTGCTCAGTTACGCGGCAGGAGTGTTCGGCAAAAATAAAGAATTCTTAAGAGTTGTGTTGAATCAAGATCTGCGCCTGATGGTTTTTGATGGGGAAAACCGCCTAGTTGCCCAGGTGCCGGATCGGCTGTACGGGCTGGAACGCCGTGTCCAAATACCTGCAAAAAAGGGACACAGAGACATAGTGTTTCCCGGAAGGATACTCATCGCCGATACCGATGGGGATGGCGAAAACGAATTGCTCCTGATCAAGCAAGGCAGCGGTGGCAGCCATATTCAGGCCCTGGTCTGGGATGGCGGTCATCTTGTGGAAAAATGGAAGACTGTCATGAGTCCCGGTATTATTTCGGACTTCAAGATTGGCGATCTTAAAAACGAACAGACAAGGTCCCTGGTGCTGATCCTGCTAAAACCGCATCCGTTTTTAGCCTTAACAGGTCCTCGCAGCATCGTGTTTGCTTACGATCTGAATCCTTGAATAAAACCTGTCGGCATATAACAAAAACCCCGGATTCCAACAGAAACTCGGGGTCTTCTTCAGTAGAGTAGGGCCGGCCGAGGATCTACCCCGACCAGCCTCAATGGATTACTACAGAATAAACGGCACCAAAAGCAGGGCCACCATATTTACCACTTTGATGACGGGGTTGAGGGCAGGGCCCGCGGTATCCTTGTACGGGTCGCCTACGGTGTCTCCGGTAACCGCCGCTTTATGGGCTTCGCTACCTTTTCCGCCGAGGTTACCGTCCTCAATGTATTTCTTGGCATTGTCCCAAGTTGCGCCGCCGGTGGTCATGGCAATAGCCAAGAAGAGCCCCACCACGATGCTGCCAATAAGAACACCGCCAAGGGCATCCTTGCCAAGGCCCGGTGTAAACGCTACGATAAGAGGGATCAGCACCGGCAGCACTGAAGGTAGAATCATCTCCTTCTGGGCCGCCGCGGTAACCAGATCAACACATTTGCCGTACTCGGCCTTGACGCCCGGGAGGCCTTCTTTCAAGCCCTTGATTTCACGGAACTGTCTGCGGACCTCATCGACTATCGACCCTGCGGCCTTACCAACTGCGAGCATACAAAGCGCCGCGAAGAAATAAGGAATGATCCCGCCGATCAACAGCCCGATCAAGATTTTCGGATTGACCAGTGATATGGAAAGCTGACCGCCCAGTTCCTCGATCGCCCGGGTGTACTCGGCAAAAAGAACCAGGGCAGCCAGAGCCGCGGAACCGATCGCGTAACCCTTTGTGACTGCTTTAGTGGTATTCCCCACTGCATCCAACGGGTCTGTTCTATTACGGACTTCCTCCGGCAGGTCAGCCATCTCGGCTATTCCACCGGCGTTATCCGTAATAGGACCGTACGAGTCGATGGCGACTACCATTCCTGTCATGGACAACATCGACACGACCGTGACAGCGATGCCGTATAGACCGGTGGATGCGCTCCCTGAGAAGCCGCCTCCAAGTCCATAAGCGATCATTATAGATATCGCCAAGACGATGACCGGCAGCACTGTGGAGATCATGCTGATAGCCAGTCCCGCGATAATGTTCGTTCCATGACCGGTTGTGCTGGCTTGCGCGACGTACTTTACCGGGCCGTACATGCCTGTAAAGTACTCGGTGATAACTACTATGAGGCCGGTCAGCACCAGCCCGAGGACAGCCATCAGGAAAATACTGAACGCCGGAATAGCATACGCGACTTCGCCGGCCGGCACATGCGCGGGGGCAGCGAGCGGCATATAGCGAGCCACTATATAGAAGAAGATTGCGGCCAAAACACCGGCCACAGCTAAGCCTTTGTACAGAGATCCCATTATGTACAGGTCCTTCTCAGGCGTAGTCCGGCTCAGCTTGACAAAGAAGGTGCCGATTATGGACGCGATAATCGCTGCGCCTCCTATAAGAAGAGGCATAAAGAAAGCGGGGGAAGCCATGCCGTAAATCGTCTTGCCAAGAAGCATGGCCGCGACGATTGTGACTGTATAGGTTTCATAAAGGTCGGCGGCCATGCCTGCGCAGTCGCCTACATTGTCACCAACATTATCAGCGATAACGCCTGCATTACGAGGATCGTCCTCCGGCAAGTCCGCTTCCACTTTCCCGACAAGGTCGGCGCCCACGTCCGCTGCCTTGGTGTAGATACCGCCGCCTACACGGGCGAAGACACTCATGAGGGAGCTTCCGAAGCCGAGCGCCACCAATGCGCTGAAAATGGCTTTGGGATCCGGATTATAGCTCTTTGCAATGAGAAAGAATCCGGCCACGCCTAAGAGCGCCAGGCCCGTAACTACGATACCTGTGACCGATCCACCCTTGAAAGCCACGTCCATGGCATCGGGTAGACTCTTACCGGCAGCCGCGGCCACTCGCACATTGGCATTCACTGAGACTTTCATCCCAATGAAGCCGGCAAGGCCTGAACCGACAAGGCCGACGATAAACCCGATGGCGGGTATTATGCCCAATGTCAGCCACAGGATAATGACGAGAATAACCGCAATAATGGCCACGACCTTGTACTGGCGTGTGAGGTACGCCATAGCGCCTTCAGCCACATAGCTGGAGATCTCCTGCATGCGCGGATTGCCCGCGTCCTGCTTGAAAACCCAACCTGCGGTTATTAGGCTATAGGCAACGCCCAGGGCCCCACATATCAGGGCCGCGATAACCACATAGTCCATCCACCTAACCTCCTTGGTAAAAATATATTTCAGGGGGAAAACACGAATTAGACGCCGCAGGATAGTGACAATTCCCGATTATGTCAAGAATAAAGACGGTTATCTTACAAGCAAAGAGATCGGTTGGGTTTAACGATTAGCTGCCCACTGCCACGATAAGGAGAGGGCTTATACCCTTGGGCAATTTGGTTGACTGCGCCACCTGGTCATCATTAAACGCGCCTACCGTCCCCGCTCGCAGCCCAAGGGCGGCCGCCTGGAGATAGAGGTTTTGATTTGAATTGCCTGCTTCCATCAACACATATCGTGCGCCACGTTCGGGGCCATACCTCTGCGTCATCCTAGGGAACTCGGCTGCAATAATTATCAGCGCAGGAGCGCGCGCCAACCACGTCTGGCCCAGGGCCGCCTGAGCCAGCGAAGCTCGGCTGTCTCCGGAAGAAATTGTTTCCAGACTGTTTTTGGCAGGTTTATACTGATGCGTTCCTGCCGGAAGCCCGGTCACGGTATCTTTACCGGAAAGCAGAAAAATCTCCAGAGGATACAATCCGCCCGCGGAAGGAAGAACCTTGGTGGTAGCTCCTGAGACTGCGTCATAAGGGACGTTTCCATTTGCCGACCAAAGAAGCTGAGAAATTTGACTCAACGTAAGCGGCGTGGAGCTGAAGTTTCGGACTGATTTCTTGGCGACCATTGCCGCTTCTACCGACATAACGCCTGTGAAACTTGGTTTGGGAAGCTTGACCTCGCCCCATGCCGAATTCGGGAGAACAGGAGCCAGAGCAAACAAAAGTATAAGCGCCATAATCGATAGATGCTGCAAAGCAGTCATGGATACTCCCTTACATTAGAAACGGTGTGCGAGTCGTATATCTTATCCGGAAAAGAAATTCAACTCAGCGCAGCAAAAGTATAAAACTCTTTACAACTATTGTCTTTTTGTTATAACAAACCGCGGGGCTTCAAATAAGTGAACATTGGGTATGTGGGCGCAGAAGCGCGAATTTACTTCTGGTTTGATCCGCTTGTTATATCTGCTTATCTCGCTGGATAGCTTTAAGTCTCCGTGCCGAGGTTCGCCGGCATAACCCGCAAGGGTTTTTCTCGCATGAAAGGAGTTCCGAAGTGGAAGCCATCAACATCTACGTTGGAAACGTCCCGTTTCAGACCAGTGAAGACCAGCTCAGAGAGTTGTTCGAACAGTATGGCCAGGTCGAGCAGGCTAAAATCATCGTCGATAGGGCCACCGGACGTTCCAAAGGCTTTGGATTTGTCGAGATGAGCGAACGTGATGAGGGACTGAAAGCCATTGAAGAGCTTGATTCCAAGGATTTCATGGGACGGACCCTGCGAGTAAATGAAGCAAGGCCTCGCAAGGGCAGATTCTAGTCGTTCCTCAGGAAATCCGATTGTTCGATGTGGTAGGCCGCCCCCACGGCTGTCGGCCAAGACCCTAACCCGTGGGGGAATGAGAGCAGGTGTCCCATGAGCCAATTCTCGGGGCGTAACAATCGGCGTGTATAATTTGCCTGCTTCAAAGCCGTCATGCAGCAAACCCCTGCCTAACAGATTGAAACAAGCAGAAGGCTTCAGCGCCAATACCTTAGCATACCCGAATTTGACCGAATGGATTATAACAAGGAGGAGGAAATGGAGAGAACTTTGTCCATAATAAAACCCGACGGAGTGTCCAAGGGGCTGATAGGGGAAGTGATCAAGATTTTCGGGAGTTCAGGTTTCAGAATAGCAGCTATGAAAATGAAACACCTGAGCCGGAAGGAAGCTGAAGGGTTCTATTACGTTCATAAAGAGCGGCCATTCTTTGGCGAACTGGTGGAATTCATGATTTCGGGGCCAATCGTGATTATGGTAATTGAAGGCAAAGAAGTCATAAAACGTAATCGAGAAATAATGGGGGCCACTGACCCCGCAGAGGCTGCAGAAGGGACAATACGTGCCCGATGGGCAGACAGCAAGCAGAACAACATAGTTCACGGGTCCGACTCGGAAGAGAGCGCCAAGTTCGAGATCGGCTACTTCTTCAGCGGAATAGAGATCTGCTGAATAGCGATTTCCAAGAAGTTGCGATCCGTTCAGGCATTCCGGATCTGGTAGGGATGACTCTGCCGGAGTTGGAATTGTTCATGTCCGAGTTTGGCAAAGAGCGATATCGGGCTGTTCAAATCATGAAATGGATCCACCAAGGGCTGTCGGAATCTTTCGACGGCATGACCAACCTCTCCAAAACCTTGCGGGAGGAACTTTCAGTAAGGACCCGCATTTCGTGCCCGGCGGTTGAAGACGTCCGGACTTCCGAGGACGGGACCAGCAAATTTCTCCTGAGACTTGATGACGGCTCTCGAGTCGAAACGGTTCTAATTCCCGGAGAAGATCATGACACCCTGTGCGTCTCCACTCAGGTTGGATGCGCCATGGGGTGTCGTATATGCCGTACCGCGAGGATGGGATTCATCCGTAATCTCTCCGCGGGAGAGATCGTGGCGCAGCTCTTGACTGTTCGCCGACAAGTCCCGGAGAGTCGTATCAGCAACATAGTATTCATGGGTATGGGAGAGCCTCTCGCGAATTTTGACGAGACGGTACGCGCGATTTCGGTCTTGACTCACCCCAACGGGCCGCAGATATCTTGGAGACGACTGACTGTTTCCACCTCCGGGCTGATTCCGGGAATCGTAAAACTGGGCAAGACTGTCAGAGTCAAATTGGCGGTGAGTCTGAACGCAGTCACTGATGATCAGAGAAGCGCCATTATGCCGATAAACAGAAAGTACCCGATTGCGGAACTGCTGAAGGCCTTAAAGAGTTATCCATTATCCCGAGGAGACAGAATCACAATTGAATACGTGTTGATCCACGGATTCAATGATTCCGACGCGGACGCGAGGCAGCTTGTAAGATTGCTCAATCCTATCCGTGCAAAGGTAAACCTGATCCCTCTGAACGATGACGTGTCGAAAGAATTCAGAACGCCAAGCCCCGAACGTGTCGAGAGGTTTCAGGAGATTTTAATGTCCCGCTCGGTTTTGGCCATTGTCAGGCGTTCCCGTGGCAGAGATATCCTTGCCGCATGTGGCCAATTGGCTTCCCCCGCTGAGGTCGGCGGTTGATGGTCCGACTTGAGGCCCTCTTACGGGGAATGTCCGATCCGGCCGTTTATCCCCACAAACCGGCGTCAGTTCAGGTCATTCAAACACACATTTCGGTAGTGTTCCTTGCCGGAAGATTCGTCTACAAGGTCAAGAAGCCGGTGAACTTAGGTTTTCTTGATTTCACCACCTTGGAGCAACGTAGGTATTTTTGCGAGCAGGAGGTTAAACTCAATTCCCGCTTTTCCGAAGGGATTTACCTTGGAGTGGTCGATATCTGTGAGACACAATCAGGCTTCAACCTCTGCGGGGAAGGAGAGACAGTCGAAGTAGCGGTTCTTATGAGTCGCATTCCCGAGGATCGGATCATGACCGATATGTTAAAGAAAGATCTGATCACGACGGATATCCTCGACCGACTCGCTGACCGGATTGCCTATTTTCATTCTCACGCGGCCGGTGGCCCCGGCATCGCGGGTTTCGGCTCCACAGAAGTTATATACCGCAATGTCAGCGAAAATTTCGATCAAGTCCTCCCATTTGTAGGCCGCACGATCGACCAAAATACCTATGACCAAATTTCGCGACTATCTTTGGATTTTATGGAGACTCACAGGGACCTTTTTCTTAGGCGTATGAGAGGCGGATTCATACGGGACTGCCACGGCGACTTGCACGTGGACCATGTGGTGATTCTCGACGACATAATGCTTTATGATTGCATTGAATTTAACGATCGTTTCCGTTATGGCGATACCGCCGCGGACTTGGCGTTTCTGCTGATGGATCTGGATTTTCAAGGCTATCCGGCTTTCGCGAAACATTTGGCGGAACGGTATGCGCATACTTCCGGGGACGCCGAGTTGCTCAAATTGCTGAGTTTTTACCAATCGTATAGGGCTTTTGTGCGAGGTAAGGTTTGGGGATTCGAATTAGACGAGTCCGAAATTTCCGATGCTGAGCACGAAAAAGCGGTCAGCACAGCTAATGATTATTTCCGACTTTCGCTTTCTTACCTCAAACCTCCTCCTGCTCCGGCGCTTATAATCATGTGCGGCCTCATGGCCACCGGCAAAAGTTTTATAGCTACTAAGCTCGCAAGAAGGCTGGGCGCTGCTCTCTTGAGGTCTGATGAGATTCGCAAAGACCTTCATGGAGTGGAAAGGTCTCAACATCGGCTCGACATGTACCGCGAGGGGATCTACACAGCCAATGCGACAGAGAGGACCTATGAGGCGCTTTTCAACGCCGCCGAAAAATCTCTCGCTCAGGGTCGATCTATTATTCTGGACGCCTCGTTCATGAGCTATGAACATCGCCATCGCTCACGCGAATTGGCGCGTGAGGCAAAAGCCCGATTCAGACTGATCGAATGCGCAGCGCCTGATGAAGTCATCAGAGCGAGGCTCAAAGCCAGGTTAGCGCAAAAAGACGAACCCTCGGACGCCAGATGGGAAATTTTCGATTCACAAAAGGCAGCGTTCCAACCGATACGACCGGACGAGGAGAGTGACCATCGATTATGGGATTCTGCCGACGATCCGGATACTTTTCTCGAGTCACTGGTCAAAGAAATAATGTTTTCATGATTTCGCCGAGGTTTTTGCGCGGAAAGCCCATGAACGATTGCGCTACGGCGCGTGGACACATGTAAGGTTTACATTAAAGATTATTTTTATCTAGTTGCAATTAAATTTGAATTTGGTACAAGTTTGTGATATCCATCCTTCTCTATGGGAGACTCTGTGTGATCCAGGTCTTATCTCCCGTGGCAGGAGAATGGAACATGTCAAAGGTGGCAAAGACCGAAATTACTGGGAAGTTCCTGCAGCTTGGTGTGCCTCGCTTCTATTGTTCTTCTGACAGTTTTGGGCTGTGTGCCTCAAGAATTCACCGGCTCGGACGAGGTCCGCAAAACTTCGGAAGTACATTATCAGATGGGGATCAACTACCTGGCAGAGGGCAAGACACCGCAGGCCCTCAAGGAATTCCTGGCGGCTCAGGCGATTTCGTCCAAGAATCCGGATATCGAGCATGCCCTCGGCCTTGCGTATCAACAAAAAGGTCTTAACGATCAGGCCATACAGCAATACAACAAAGCGCTTTACCTCGATCCCAAATTGACTGAGGCCCGGAATAATCTCGGCACTGTGTTGTTAACAAAGGGATTGTACGACGAGGCTATAGCCCAATTTGAACTCTGCTTAAAGGATCATTTATACACCACACCGGAAAAAGCCGCGTACAATTTGGGCTTGGCGTATTACAAGAAGAAAGATATTGATAAATCCATTGAGTACTATCAGAAAGCAGTGCAACTTAAAGGCGATAACGTCAACGCGATGTATAACTTGGCCTATGTTCTCGAAGAGAAACAAGATTTCCCGAAGGCCCTTGAACAGTACAGGAAAGTCGTTACAATAGAGCCTTCATTCAAAGAAGCTCATTACAGACTAGGTTTGTTGTACGAGCGACAGGAAGATTATTCCAAGGCTATGGGATCATTTCAAAAGGCCATTGAAATCGATTCTAATTACCTTGCGGCGCATCTTCGGTTGGGGACCATACAGCTCAAATGTGGCAATTCGGAAAAAGGACGGAAAAATCTGGAACAAGTTGTAAGAGCCGATCCCGAAGGCGCATTAGGCAAAGAAGCCATGGCTGAAATGGGCCGGGCTCCGATCAGAACAGGCCCGAAATCCAAAATCACAGGACGGTGAACGGAATCACAGGAGACCTTTATGTCGAAAATCCAAAGAGCCTTAATAAGTGTGACGGACAAGTCAGGAATTGAGGAACTGGGAAGGGCCCTCTCCGGTTTCGGAGTAGAGATTCTCTCGACCGGCGGCACTGCGCGATCCCTGGCCCAAGCGGGAATCAAAATCAGAGAGGTTTCCGATTTTACGGGCTTCCCTGAAATGCTTGATGGAAGAGTGAAAACACTTCATCCCAAAATTCATGGCGGGATACTCGGCATCCGTACGCGGCCCGAGCACTTGGAAGCTATGAACAAGCACAACATAGTTCCCATTGATCTGATAGCGGTCAATTTATATGCCTTTGAGAAAACCGTCGCCAGCCCCGACTGCACGCTTGCCGAGGCTATTGAAAATATCGACATTGGTGGTCCGACACTGCTACGAGCCGCTGCAAAGAATTATCCATTTGTGACGGTGCTTACCGACCCCGCGGATTATGCTGTGGTCATAGAGGAAATGAATCGTTCGGGGGGTTCCGTTTCGGAGGCGACCAATTTTCGTTTGGCCAAGAAAGTTTTTAAACTGACTCACGAGTACCGATGGGGCGATCTCGCGGTACCTCGATGCCCCTGCAGGGCCCTATCATTGAGCTTTCCCGGATAAGATCGGAACCATGAAGAAAATTCAAGTCGGAATTATCATGGGGAGCGATTCGGACCTCCCGACCATGCAGAAAGCTGAGGAGGTCCTGAAGCAGTTCGGTATCCCTTACTTCATGACCGTCGCGTCCGCACATAGGACTCCTGAAAAGGTGGCGAGCATCGCCAGACGCTCTGAAGAGGAAGATTGGAAGGTCTTGATTGCGGGCGCGGGCATGGCTGCTCACTTGGCGGGTGTGCTGGCCGCGCATACTGTTGTGCCTGTCATCGGTGTCCCTATGGACTCATCAAAGCTCGGAGGCTTGGACGCTCTTCTCTCGACAGTTCAGATGCCCGGCGGCGTCCCGGTAGCCACCATGGGGCTTGGGGCCGCGGGAGCAAAGAACGCGGGGCTTCTGGCGGTGCACATTCTTGCCGCGTTTGATCCCGCGCTGCGGAAAAAGCTGAAAAAATATCGCGAAGATCAAAGGAAGGTCCTGGAAAAGAAAGCCGCAAAGATGGAAGGTGGTTGACGAAGCCGTCACAATTCTTTAGTAAACCCCGAATTTCCCTCACTCTTACCCTCTCCCAAAGGGAGAGGGCAACCGCACGGCGGCTCCCTTTGCCTCCCTCTCCCTCTGGGAGAGGGCCGGGGTGAGGGTGAGGAAAGGTGCGCATGTCGGCAATACGAATTCTTAGGAACTGAATTTTTGGGAATCCCTTGACAGTCCATCAGAATTTTCGTACACCAAAATCTGGAGAACAAATGGTCATCAACACAGATAGGATATTTTTCTTTTTTAGCAGCATAAGGAGCGCGGCGATGTCCTGAGTGTGACCATTTCACGATAGGAAGAAAAAGCGGAGTTCACACTCCGCTTTTTTTGTGCCTGAAACCGAGCGTTATGAAAAATTGGCCCGGCAGGGAGGCCGGGCGCTACCAGCCGCACGCGGGTAGCGACCGGCCTCCGTGCCGGTCGAATGAAGTTTAGCATAGGAGCGAAGGACCTCAGTTCGGAATAAACGAGACAGCAGGAAGGAGAACAAATATGCCAGGACCTCTTGATGGAATTCGCGTTGTGGAAATTTCGATGTTTCAGCAGGGACCGGTTGCAGGTATGCGACTGGGGGACCTCGGGGCCGATGTGATCAAGATCGAGCCTAAGGGCGGCGACCCGGCTAGAGGATTCATGAGAATTATTGGGGCCATGGTCGGGCTAAAAGGCCGCAATTACTACTTTGAGCACTGCAATCGCAATAAGAGGAGCATCGTGCTTGATCTCAAGAAGCCGGAGGGGATGGAAGTCTTTCTGAAGCTGATTGATACCGCGGACGTATTCCTCAACAACATGAGTATAGACGCGCCGATAAGAATGGGGATAGGCCCGGACGCTCTTTTGGCAAGGAATCCGCGGCTCATCTACGCCCAAGCGTCAGGCTGGGGCCGCAAAGGCCCGGATGCGGATGATTACTCGTTCGACTACACTGGAATAGCGAGAAGTGGGTTGATGATGTCATGTGGAGAAAATGGAGCGCCGCCAACACAAATCTTGCCGGGAATAGGGGATGAAGTCGGTGGTTTGATGTGCGCCTGGGCAGTGACAGCAGCGCTTTACCGCGGGAGAAGACCGGCAAGGGGCAGGTGGTGGACACGTCCTTGATGGGCAGTCTTATAGCCATGTTGGGGTTCATCATGGCGGCCCCGGCCATCATGGGCCAGGAATTCCCCCGAGAAATCAGGAAACAGGCGGGCAATCCAATATATAACCACTATCGGTGCAAGGATGACAAATGGATAGCGATTGCTCACCTCCAGCCCGAACGCTACTGGCCCAAGGTCTGCGATGCCCTTGGCGTGGAAAATCTCGTGAACGATCCCAGGTTCGATACGGTGGAGGCCCGAAGCAAGAACGCCAAAGCGCTGGTTGCGATTTTCGATGAAAGGTTCGTCACAAGGCCGAGGAATGAATGGTTGGAGATTCTAACGCGTGAGGGCTGCATCTGCACTCCGATTCAGACTCCCACTGAAGTGGTGAATGATCCGCAGGCGCGGGCCAACGATTACTTCATTTCCCTGAACGATCCCGACTGCCGGCAACCTGAACATGGTGGGTTTCCCGTGGGATTTCAGTTCCACGCCGGCGTCTTGCAGGCGCATGGCCCCGGAATTCGGGCAGCACACGTCTGAAATTCTTGTCGAGCTTGGCTATAGGAATGAGGAAATCGAAGCAATGAAACAGGAGGGCGTGATTTAGAGTAATTTCAGGTTAGTGCCAATGGTGGCAACAGGCTTAGCCGGTCCATTAAGTGGTGCACTGCACCAATCTTGCATGAAGCAGGTTGTGCGAGGCGATCGCCCTCATGCGCAGTCCGCGACCACGTGAGACAAAGAATGCGGGGAAGGCAGGGCGCTAGCAGGATGCGATTGTGTTGGTCCCCGCAAGGATCTTATCGGTCTGATCATCCTCTTTTCCGTGTCTTGGCTCCAACGCCTAGATGCATTGACGCCCCTCCGAGATCCAAAGGCCGAGTGTCATTCCTACGGGATCAGATCCGCATTCTGGACCACTAGAACTGCTCGAGGCGAGTTTCAGCACTAAACCGAACTGCCCCATAGGCCGATTCAACTCCACTACTACGTGCACCTCCTACTGCATGCGTACTTCTCGTGCTACGCCAATAGTCGAGAGACTTGATCCCCTGGGTCTCCAATTCCTCTCGTGTTCCACAAAGCGGTCAATGATTTCTTGTCTGGTCATCGGTTTGTCTTCCCAACTGTCATCTCGGTGCACTTGCATGCGTTACCAATTCATATCATGGTTTCGAGGGTCCGGCAAAACCGGTCGATTTCTTCTTCGCTGTTGTAGTAATGGACCGAGGCCCGGACCAAGCCTTCGTGAAAGCCTCTCTGTTCCATATCAAGAAGCGTATAGCTTTTGGGGGCTACAGTGACATTGATCTTCTTGTCTGCGAGTAATTGTTTTATTTCCAAAGGCTTTTTCCCGTTCAACTGTGAACGTCACGATTCCGCATTTCTGACGGCCGAGGTCTTGCACAGTAACGCCGGGCAGATTCGTCCAAGCGATGGCGCAACTCTTCGGCCAGACGGCAAATTCTGGGCCAGGTGACGTTGATGTCCCATTTCAGGGCGTAGTCGATCGCCGTTCCAAGCCCTATCTTTCCCGCGTAGTTTCCTTCCCAGGTCTCGAAGCGACCCGCGTCTTTCTTTATCTCGTACTTTCCTTCTTCGACCCACTCGGCGGAATGGAGGTCCAGCACCGGCGGTTCCAGATCATTGACAACGTCGCTACTCACGTAAAGAAATCCAGTCCCACGCGGACCTCGAAGAAATTTCCTGCCGGTGGCCGAGAGCATATGGCAGCCGATGCGCTGCACATCCATAGGCATCTGGCCGACCGACTGACATGCGTCGAGCAGATATAAGATTCCGGCTTCTCTAGCGATCTTCCCCACTTCCTCGGCCGGATTGACAAGGCCGCCATTAGTGGGAACGTGGGTCAGCGCAATCAGCTTAACCCGATCGTTGATGCTGTTTCTTAGGTCCTCGATAGACAGAGCGCCGTACTCATCATTTTCGATAACCTGAATTTCCGCCCCCGTCCTCCTGGCAACCTGCAGATATGCAATGAAATTGCTTGCATATTCCGCCATTGCGGTAAGGATTATGTCGCCGGGCTTGAACCGAATTGAATAAAAGGCCATGTCCCACGAGCGAGTGGCGTTCTCCATGATGGCAATTTCATCAGGACCGGCAGTTTATGAGCCTGGCCGCGGAATCGTACACGGAAGCCAGCTTCTCCCTGGATAGTTCAGCGGCCTCGTATCCACCTGTCCTGGATTCCAGCCTGAGATAATCTATGACCGAGTTTAGTACCGGCTGGGGCATCAGCGATGCGCCGGCATTATTGAAGTGCAGGACATCGGAACAACCGGGAGTGTCTGCGCGGGCACGCGCAAGGTCGAATGACATATTATGCTCCGAAATTGTCTCTTTTTCTCCGCAGGGAGTTCGGGGGGCTCTTTCTTGCAAGCACAGCCGCGCCCCCGGTCCCCCACGAAAGAACTCCCAAATATGCTTCTTCAGGTCGTGTGCGGGTAAGCGATCCGGTCGTTGGCTCATGGCCACTCCGCAACCATTGGGAGTTTTCGGAAGGGGGGTCCAGCTCGCGCGTCTGTAAGCACGCTTGCGTCGGGAATTTTGCAAAAGGGTTTTCCCCCTGGCGGTCCGCTTTCTGAAAGTCATTTCGTCACTCTGATAAACTGCAGCTGCTTGCATAACTCCATAATCCAAATCAAATCAGATGCGAATCCAAACCGCACGCTATTAGCCTGATCAAACTCCGGCGCCGGAGCGAGAGAGGCAAGCTGGAATTTGTCCGCCAATTCCGACAGTCGAGCCTTGACGGTTTTGATGCCCCGAAGGCTTGCGTAACGCGCGGGGCCATGCCAGCAATCGGGAAAGCCTATGCCCAGGACAGCCCCCAGATCCATGCTGTAATAGTCAGGCAGGACCCCGTCCGTCATGCACCAGAAAGCTTCGTTTACCATTCCGAGAAGCAGGATGTCCTTCGCCTCTTCATTTCCGGGGACCGGCAGCCCTTTTGCGGGCACTATGTGTTCCAGGGCCGATTCGTTTCGGGCCATTGTTCTGTCATCCAGATAGAACGAAGGCTTGCCTGCGCCGATATAGCCGGCTTCGTACAATTTGGTTAGGCTCTCCGGAACCTTGATGCGATCCGGAAAACGGCTGGCCATGAAACTGACACGCATGATAGATGACGCTCCCGCCCGTGGTCCCGTAAATATGCAACGGACCTTGTGGAAAACCCGCCTGTAAAGCGAGAAAATCCACATCCCACGGCGATATGCCAAGCTCCGCCAGTCGGAAGCCATTATTGATAAAATTGCCGAAAGTCCGGCTGGTGTAAAAGCCCGGACCGTCCCCAACAAGAATCAGTGTCTTGCCCATTGTCCGGCCAACACTGACCGCGGTGGCCACCGCAGACGGACTGGATACCGGACCTTTGATCACCTCCAGTAGCGGCATCAGCGGCACAGGCGAAAAGAAGTGCATCCCTACCACCTGCTCAGGTCGGAGCGAGCCTTGTGAAATATCCGCCATCGGGATCGTCGAGGTGTTGGACGCAAAAATGGCTTCAGGATTGACAGCCTGAACCTGCGCGAGAATCTTGCGTTTAAGTTCAAGATTCTCGAAAACGCATTCGATGACCAGCGGTATGTTTCTCAGTTCTCCATAATCCGTGGTCCAGTCGATGTTGCTCATGACCGCTTCTTTGCGAGCCTTTGGCCAGCGGCCTTTTGAAACCATTTTCTCCAGTGTCCGGTCGAGATCATCCACAGAAGCCTTGGTTATGTTTTCGTCCATATCAAGCAAGGTGGTCTTTATACCTCGCTCCGCGGCCACCTGCGCAATGCCTCTGCCCATGAGCCCGGCCCCGATTATGGCAATTCTCTCTACTTTAACTGCTTTGGAAGCGTCAGCTTTGGCGAGCCGAGACCCAAGACTGGTCATGAGAAAGAAGAGATCAATCTTGTTGCGAGTATTTGGATGCTCGAAGAGCGGAACGAATTTTTCAACTTCATTACGCGCAGCGTCCTCGAATGGCAGCTTGAGCCCCTCTTCGAGACAATCGATCGCCGCGCTAAGATACGGCCGATCCGGGCAGATGGCATATCGAAACCGCGCCGTGTCTATGATTTTTTGCTTTTCCTCATCCGTAAGAGAGTCAGGCTCCTGAAAATCAGGGTCATAATTACGATTAATTATGCCTTGATGCTCCTTGATCCATGCTTTGGCCAAAGGCTTGAGGTCCCCTGCGGGACACACGGTCAGAAAAGCGGGATTCGCCAAAGATTCCGCAGAGCTGACGCGGCCCGTCGTAATCATTTCCACCGCTGTCTTGAAGCCCACTACGCGAGCAAGGGAGCGGGTAGCGCCACCTGCGGGGAAGAGGCCGACATTCACTTCGGGCTGTCCCATCTTGGACCCGGGCGTGGCAAAGACATGGTCGCATCCCCAAAGGAGAAGCTCCAATCCGCCGCCCAAGGCTGTCTGAGCATTCAGCATGGCTACCACTGGAAACGGACTCTTGGCCAAGGCCGCCAAGATATCCTGGTACCTGATGAGCGCTAATCTAATGGATTGAGGCGACGCGTCGGTCATGACCTCCTTCAGATTGGCGCCATCGAGAAAACTGCTCTTCTTGTCCGAGGCGAGAATGACTCCTCGGACTTTATCCTTATTAGCCCTGTTAACAGCCTTTTCCATGTCGGTCATAAAAATCTGACCAACAGTGTTGACGGGTCCTGGGGTGCCGATAATGAGCGTCGCCACCATACTTTCTCTATCGAGAATATATTCCACTTCAGACATGGCTTCTCCTTTCTAGACGTGCAGTATGGCCGCTTCGCCCTGAGTTAGGCCTCCGCAAATCGCCGCTATTCCGTGTCCTCCGCCCCGGCGTCGCAACTCGTACATCATGGTCATCAGGATCCTTAAGCCCGAAGCGCCCACAGGATGACCCATTGCAATAGCCCCACCGTTCACATTGGTTTTACGCAGCAGCGCATACCATTTATCCGGATCGCCATCGGCCAATACCTTTGCGCTCACAAGCGGCATGGCCGCAAAGGCTTCGTTTATCTCGATGAGATCCATGTCGTCCAATTTCATGGATGCCTTGGATAACACTTTTCTAATGGTGAACGCCGGTATCCAGGAAATGCCGTAAGGCATGTCAGTGGCGCCGGCCATTTCCATTATGGTCCCCAAGGGCTGTACTCCCAGCTCTCTCGCCCGGTCCTCAGTCATAATCACAACCGCCGCCGCTCCGTCATTAAGCCCTGGAGCATTCCCTGCGGTAGTGGTTTTGGACCCGAACACAGGCGGTAACTGTTCGATGGCCGCCAGGCTGCCGTCAGGCCGAGGGAATTCGTCCTTCGCAAAAAGGAATGTTTGCCCTTTCCTTTTTATTGGTATGGGGGCTAATTCCTCGTCAAACTTGCCCGCAGCGTCGGCCTCCGCCCATTTCCGTTGCGAGCCCATGCTCCACGTATCCAGCATCCTTTTCGGGATTTCATATTTGTCAGCGCCGTTGGCCGCATCCACAGCAACGGAATTATAACCGGGGTATGTGATGGGAAAGATGAAATCCCTGAGCTTCACTTCGCCGATCCGGACCCCGTTTCTCAAGTCGCGCGAGGTATGCGGCACCCGACTCATGGCTTCGACCCCAACAACCAGCGCGGCCGAGTACCTCTCCCAGCCGCATGCCCCATAGAGCCATGCGCAACGCGGTGAGGGGCGAACAACATGCTGTGTCGAGAGTCACAGTGAAGCGGTCGATACCTAATTTCAGGCCGATTTGCCGTCCGGTCACCGAAGCGCCTTCAAAAGACCCGGGAATGCAGTTCCCTGCAAAAATCTGCTCGACTTCCCCGGACAAATCCTTTCCTTGCGCATTCAAAGCGGCTCGACCTGCATGGACCGCCACATCTAGAGGTTCCATCTCAGAAAGCGATCCGAGATATTTCCCGAATGGCGTCCTTTTTGCGCCCACGATAACGCATTTGTTTGACATTGTTCCGTTCCCTCCACAGGAGAAGTCGTGAGTCAGAGACAAGAAAATTGGATTCTCTTTCGGATATTGATTGGAATGCCTAGTTGATTATATTTGAAACCGGGCGGCTATGCACCTAAAATGGAGAGCGCGATTGTAACCATGTGCTTACCCGGGGAATGACTGTTGGATATGGCAGGATGAGGAGTGTGGGGCAGGCTTTCCAGCCTGCCATGTTTGTCAGATTAGGCCGGCAGGCTGGAAAGCCTGCCCCACGAAAACAGCCCCTATCCCTAAGAAGCTGAACGTTTCCAGTGGTGATGTGTGACAAAAGGTTTGTCCAGGAAATGGGTCGGCAATCCGTGCGACCACACCGAGTCGTCCTGCCACAAAATTATCGCTTGGCTACCGAGAAAAAATTCATGGCATTTTCACCCAGGATCAGCGCCAATGATTCTTCCTTAAGGCCAAGTTCACAGAGGCGCTTCAGTTCACGGTCCCAAGCATAGGGCAGGTGGGGGAAATCCGTTCCGTACATTATTCGATCGCAACGCATTTCAGAAAGATTCGGGACGTCCTGACCCGGAAAGTAGTCTGCCAGAATCATGGCGTTATCCAGCCACAAGTTGTCATATTGCTCCAGGAGACGCTGGTACTCCGCATACTCATCCGCTCCCATATGAGGAACACATACCCGCAGCTTGGGATACGCTCTGATTACCTCTTCAACCGCTTTTGCGCTGCATATCAGGTACGGATCTTTCGGATAATTAAAGACCGGGCTTTTCGGCTCACGACCGACATGCATAATCAGAGGCTGACCGTGTTTCACGCAGGTTTGATAGATGTCGTGCATCCCGCTGCTGTCCATATCAAAGCCTTGCACGTGCGCGTGCAATTTTACTCCAATGAGACCCATGCGAAAGGCTTCCTCAAGAATGGCTACCGTGTTTTCCTCACCGGGAAAGACCGTAGCGGTACCTATGACCTGCGGATAGCGGCTGCAAAGTTGCGCCATGTACTCGTTCAGCGCTCGCGCGATTCCCGGTCTGTGGGCATAATGAAGTCCCACGATGCGATGTATGCCGCGGGATAACAAAAACTCCACAATTTGAGGTGATTTTAGCCGATGTCGTATCGGCCACGCGTACCGATCGAACCATTGCCAGATGGCTTGAAAGAGTTCATCGGGAAAAAGATGAACGTGAGCGTCAATTACGAGGGGCAAAGATTCGGGTATTCCATCCCCTTCAGGATCGTCAATTCCGGGTAAAGGAGTGTTGATCATTTTCACGTTGTTTTGTCCGGAGGCATTAGTTGTCAGCGGGTCGGATCAGGCTGAAGACCTTGACAGGCTGCGCGATATTCTTGAAAACCATGGCTCCCCTGTCGAACATGATGATCTCGTCCCTTATTCGGTTTGCAGTTTCGGGGCCTATGAGGATGTCGCCGTCTTTGGCGGAAGACGCAATGCGGGCAGCCAGATTCGTCATCGGCCCCGACGCGGTATATGTCATCCTCGTGCCGGACGAGCCCTGAAATCGGCGCATGCCCAGCGAAGCTTCGCCCGAGTTAATCCCCATGTTGACCTGAACAGGTTGGAAGCGTTTCTCCAACTCTTGATTTATTTCCGTGGTCCTGCGTCTGATTTCGAGCGCAGCCCGAGCCGAATTGATTGCGTGTTCCTTGCCTGCGCCTTGAAATATTACCATCAATCCGTCGCCGGCTGTTTCGTTAATGTCGCCGTCATGGGCGTAAAGGATGTCCAGAAAGCTGGAAAAGTACTTTTCAATGATGAAGTTTACTTTCTCCTGGGTGAGGTACTCGCTGATATGTGTGTATCCTGCGACGTCCAAAAACAGAATTGACACATCGACATCAGTTTTGTCCAAAGACGAGGCATCGGGGTCCTTCTCGAGGATTCGCTGGACTGTGGCCGGCACAAAGGGGCGGAGTTGATCCAAGATTCGATCAAGTGTAAGTTTTTCCTGGGATATTTTCATGTGCTGCCGGGCATTCTTAAGCACGTTCGCGACCAATTCCGCAAGATCGTTGAGCAGAATGAATTCCCTCTCTCCGAGACTACAGCCTTCCTTTGCCACTGCTTCAAGCACAGCCAACGGTTCGTTTCCTTCGTAAATAGGCAACACGATTTCACAGAGCCCCTCTATGGGCGCTCCTTCAGGCAGGAGCTGGTTGCCGTCAGGCGCCGGCAGGAAGCACAGCGCTCGCTCAGGTCCCGCCAAAGACTTCAGGACTGTTCTTCTGTCTCTTTTACACAGCTTACAATTTATATTCTCCGGTTCCCTAGCGCAGTGGAGAGGGCGAGTATAGTGCTGGGCTTCCGGGTCCAGCAGCAGCAAGCACATCTCCTGCAAGTCCGGAATGGTTGTCTTGCACTCGTCCCGAATAGATTCGAGTATATCAGCTATATTCAATGATGAGGTGATTCTTCGGGCAACCCGAAAAACGTTCTCAAAACGTTCCTTGTACATTTAAGGACTCCGCATTATTCAGGAGTGTCGATTACATATATTATAAGAACTGGCGAGAAAAAGTCAGCAGCGTATGCCATGAGGACACGCGTGCACGCCCGGAGATGTCATTGCGACCCCGCTGAAAAGCGGGGGAAGCAATCCCCGTGCGTCTGGAGAAGATTGCTGGTGGGGACCGGCATCTTGCCGGTCACCCCTAACAGACAGGCGGGACGCCTGTCCCACCATTCACTCCCGCAATGACAAATCAGACCATTTCGCTCACCACACATGACCAAATAGTAAATGGAGGCACAACTGATTGAATCTCATGGGTTATATGGATGCTAGCTCTTGCCAAAGACCTCTCACAGCGTCCGAAACAATATTTATTGCTTTATCTATTTCAGCCTCAGTGGTCATTTTGCCGGTCGTGAATCTCAGGGTCCCCTTCGCCCACTCGAGGGGGACTTTCATGGCTTCGAGAACGTGCGAAACTGTGACATCCCCGGAATGGCATGCCGCGCCCGCGGACGCTGCTATTTCGAGCCCTATTTCTTCCAGAATCCTGTCCGCCTCCAAATCGTGAAACGACAGACTCAGCGTGTTCGGCAGGCGTTTTTCCGGATGGCCGTTGAGCCGAACCTTGGCGCCCAATTTGTCCACCAACTCTTTTTGGAGCTTGTCTCTGGTAGCCTTCATCACTTGCGCATTCTTATCCAGATCGCGGCGGGCAATCTCACAGGCCTGTCCAAGCCCGACAATTCCCAGGACGTTCTCTGTGCCCGCCCTTTTGCCGCTCTCCTGTCCCGCGCCTAACATAAATTTGTCAGGCTCATTCCCTTTGCGAATGTAAAGCGCTCCTACACCCTTGGGCGCATAGAGCTTATGGCCCGCTATGGACAGCAAATCCACCGACAGGGCATTCACATCAGTTGACAGCTTGCCCATTGATTGAGCCGCGTCAGTGTGAAAAACTATTTCACGGCTTCTCGCAATCCCGGAGATTTCCTCTATAGGCTGAACGGTCCCCACTTCGTTGTTTGCGTGCATAATCGTGATGAGGATGGTTCCCGATGTTACAGCTGCTTTCAACGTCCGCAGCCTTCACCAGACCCGTTTCATCAACAGGCAAATACGTGACATTAAACCCACGCTTCTCCAGAAATCGGCACACTTCAAGGACAGCGGGGTGCTCGACCTGGCTGGTAATAATGTGGGCGCCTTTGGCTTGAAGTCTAAAAGCGGTACCGATTATCGCGTGATTGTTGGATTCAGTGCCTCCGCTGGTGAATACGATTTCTTCAGGTCGGCAATTGAGCAAAGAAGCCACCTGCTCGCGGGCTCTAGCCACCGCCCGTTTAGGCGCAATGCCGTACCAATGGGTGCTGGATGGGTTACCGAACTCCTCGAAGAATGGTTCCATCGCGGCGACGACTTCCGGGTCAAGCGGCGTAGTGCCGTTGTAATCAAGGTAAATAGGGTTTTGCATTGGTTTTGTTTTACTGCTTGGGTAATTATTGGTATCGGAGACACATTCATCCCGATCCGCGCTAAATTCTAGCACGTCCGAGAATCATAGATCAACGCACTGTTGGGGCGGGTTTGAAATCCGCCTTTAGTCGGATTAAACAAAAAACGGGCAGGTTTCAAACCTGCCCCTACGTTCGTACTCAGCGATCCGAGAGAAAAGAGTTTATATGGGGCCGGGGCCTCTCTATTTCAGGGTTATCAAGCCACGATTCTCTATTCGTGAGTTTGAAGACAATTCCTATTCCATTTGTCGCATCAACCCTCTTCCAAGTTCAATTTCAACATGTTCACAGCGGCTAGTATCCGTTTTGCATTACGATTGACCGCGGGAAATTGTCCGATTTTTGGAGCAAATCTTCAGTGAGTCTGTGTAGCTCATTCACCTTCGAGGATAGCTCGTCGATAATTTCCCGATCCATGTCTAATGTTCCTTTTTCCTCAGATCCCTAAAGCGTTTCAGAAAGGAATGGTCTTGTTCACTGTTTATTCTCACTAAACAAAATTGGAGATCCGTCAAAACAAAAGCGCTTCTCGTGTTACCGAGAAGCGTAATCATTGCCGGTTTGAGATTTACCGGGCCACAACACTACCAAACTGCTTGTTAATCTTGATCTCGACGGGCCAGAGGCCCGTCGACGCCTCATCAGAACTCAACCGCCGCTTAGCGGTAACAACTCATTTCATCAGAAGATTAGGCAACCACAATGAAATTTGTGGGAATAAAATAAAGACTATCAGACAAATGCTCATGCCCACAATAAAAGGATATACGCCTTTGTAGATCTCCGATATAGGTACGCGCGTGACCCCGGATACCACGAAGACGTTAATTGCCACCGGCGGGATAATGATCCCGATCATGGTTATTACCGATACGATCACGCCGAACCAGACCGGGTCGTAGCCCAGCTTGAGAACCACCGGCAAGAAAATGGGAGTGGCCAAAATCAGAAACGCGAGATCTTCAATGAAGGAGCCGCCGATAAGAAAGACGCACCATAATAATCATAATGACCCAGAATCCACCAACGTTCAGACCGCCAAGCCACTCTGCGACCATGAACGGCGTCCGGGTAACGGCAAAGAAGTGGCCCAGGATAGTCGCTCCTGCCACCAGAAACAATATCATGCAGCCAATGCGAAGCGTTTCTATTATGGCCTGGATGAACTTCTTAAGATTCATATCCTTTTTGGCTATTGTAAGGATGAGGACGGCAAATGTGCCGACACTCCCTGCCTCGGTCGGGGTAAAGAAGCCTTGCATCAGACCGCCTACCACAACAATAAACACGATCAGCACCAAGATCACTGGAGGAAGAGACGCAAAACGCGCTTTCCACGTGGATCTTTCACCCTTCGGGCCCATGGTAGGATCCATCATGCACCACCCGATCAAAGTGATCGCAAAGGTGGCGGCTATAATTAAACCGGGAACGATGCCGGCCAGGAAGAGCCTCCCTATGGATGTTTCCGTTAATATCCCATAAATGATCAGCACAACGCTGGGGGGAATAAGGACCCCTAATGTCCCTACGGTAGACACTGTGCCGCAGGAGAGTCTCTTGTTGTAACCGTACCGGTCCATTTCAGGCACGGCAATTGTGGCAAATGTAGCCGCTGTAGCAGGTGAAGAGCCGCAAATCGCCTTGAAAAGGGTTGCCGCTGCGACGGTGCCGACAGCCAGTCCTCCCGGAACATGACCCATGAATTTGTAGGCTGAGTCATAAAGATTGCGCGCGATCCCGCCACTAGCCCCGACCTGACCCATAAAAACAAATAATGGTATGACGGTCAAACCGTAGGACGATAAGACGTTATAAACGTCTTTTGCGACCAGGTTTAATGCGGCATCGACATTAACGATGGCGGCAAACCCTACAAATCCGGCAAGCCCCATCGCAAAGCCGATTTCAAAGCCCATTAAGAAAAGCACAAAAAGAAATACAAGGGTAAGGATAGTGATAGTTGCTATGCTCATGATTGCCCCTCCCCCTGCTTTTCGGGTTGAAAAATCTCTAGTAAGAGGACCACACATTCGAAAAAGCAACAAATTGCCATGCCGTAGCAGACAGGGTATTGCGGCAGATGAACGGTAAGCGTGACCTCTCCGATTCGGAAGTAGTCGCTACCTAACAACCAGAGTTGCCAACCGATGATGATGAACAAAACAATACCTATCAGTCGTGTAATAACGTGAAAAGCCCGGTCCACGGTGGCGGGCAATTTCCCCTCGAGGAAGTCCATAGCCACATGCCCTTTGGCTCTGGATGTCTGAGGTATGGCAAAGCCTACCATTATCGCTCCCAGGAGGCCCACAATTTCGTAGGTTCCCACAATGGGCATCTTGAACATTCTCAATATGACGTCAGAAACCGTGAGTGCGACCATTGCCGTCAGAGCGATGCCGGCGATAACGTACATAACCCCGGACACGTTTCCAACTATTGAATCGATTGTCTTCATTATATTCCCACCACACCTGGAAGTTTCGCCTCGCCCGCTCGGGATAAGAGAAGGCTGAGGCGACGCTATGCTATTGGAATTATTCCGGATTATTCTTCAGCCATTCCTGGCAGAATTTCAATGCTTCTTCTCCAGGAAGCCCTTTTTCTTTGGTAGTCTTGACGTACTCCGCAAGAATCGGCTGAACGTGCTCGGCCCAACGCGCGTCTTCCTCCTTGGACAGAGGAATAAACTTGTGGCCTTTGGAAAGTGCGAATTCCTTGCCCTCTTTATCTATATCAACCCATATTTTTGCTTGTTTCTCAATCCATTCCTTATCTATTTGATCAATTGTCGCCTGGACATCTTTGGGTAATGCATCCCATTTTTTCTTGTTCATAACATGGAAAAACACGATTGTGTACGAAGAGCCATAGTTTAGCGTTGTGTAATTTGTAACTTCAGCGAATTTCCAACCTTTCAGTGTTTCGATAGGTCCCAATAGCCCCTTCAGCCACGCCCTTCTGAAGAGCGTCATAGGTTTCCGTCTGCGGCATGGCCACCGGCGTGGCCCCAAGCGCAGCCGCTATTTTTGAGCTGGTTCCCGTGCACCGGATCTTCATCCCCTTCAAGTCCTCGAGTTTTTCCACCGGCTTTTTACATGTGTTAAGAATTCCGGGACCATGGCCGTGAAGATACAATACCTTAACATCATCCAACTCTTTGGGTTTGAACTTTTCGTAGTAAGCATTGACGCAAGTGAGTTACCTGGGAACCGTTCTTGTACCCAAGCGGCAGATCAATGACTTCAGTCAGCCAGAATCGGCCTTTGACGTAGCTGAGGACCGAAAATCCGATGTCGGATATGCCCTTCACAACGCCATCGTAGCATTGGTCCGCAGGCGTAAGAGTGCCACCAGGGAACAAATTGACCTTGACTTGGCCATTGGTTCTCTTTGCGACTTCGTCACACCATTGTTGGGCCAAGATAGAGTTAGCGTGCGTCGCGGGGAAGAAAGACGAGTAAGTGAGATCGATGGCGCAAACCGGCCCGCTTGTAGCCGCCAACAAGAGTGAAATCGCGAAAAACCAGCCCACCAAAGCGGATAGATGTTTCCGATTCATTCTTACCTCCATTTATTTACTGAGGCCCGTTATTAAACAGGCCACTCGACCAACAGCGGCAGGAGCAAAATTTCAGGCGGATTGTCTCCTCCTGACATCTTTTGTCCCGATCTTGGATGCAAATTTAAGGTTCGCATTGCAAAATTAATTGGTTATTAAATAGATAAAAAGAGGTCAATTGAATCGAAAAAATGGCGCCCGCGCCCGAATCCCTGATCACCACACCCGTCCTCGAAAGCATCACTGCCGAGTCCGAATAATAGCTCACTTGAACGCACATCGGCCTGAAAGTGTGGCGCCAAATGGCGAAGTCAGATCAAAGTCCAAATTCTCCGCCATTCAACCCGCAAGACATTTGTTCTCTATGGTGAACCGCACGCGTAAAATATCGCGATGAGGATTCAACCGTTTCAGCCCGTCATTTCCACGACAAACGACACTCTAGCGCATAGGACGCGTTAAGTCAAAGAGATTTGTAATCTGAAAAATGATCAAGAATCTAACCCTTGACCTGTCCACTGAGCGGCCAATTGAAGCGCAGGTCGTTCTCTCCGGCGAACAGGTTCCTCATAAGGAACATTTAGCACGGACACGCTATTTCGTCAAGGCAAAAAGCTCGCTTGTGAAAAATAATCAGGAGCCTGAGCCTTGAACTGTCCACTGTGCGGCCAATTGAAGCGCAGGCTCGAGCGAGACGACAAACGGGATCCTCAGCGAACAGGTGAACCTTCATGTAGTTGGTCAGACAATAGGCGTCACAGGGGTCAGGGTCAGAATCCGTAATTCTACTCCGGGGGCTCCGCAGAAGCTACGCCCGCCCAGGCTCCCGGATAACAAGTCGCTAGAACCTTCTGATAAGGGTGGCGCTATCTTGGAACAAAGCCTTTGCCGATATTCCACGCGCGTCCCAGTGAATCCCCTAATCTCCAGTAGTTGTTGTTATGCATCGCAAAAATAATGGGTTTTATCTTCTGAATGTCAGGAAGCCCGTCCGTTAGATACTTGTCCTCTGCATACGCTTCCACTATTTCGCCAATAAAGATGTCGTTGGATCCACCCAAATCAATGGTTTGAACAACGCGGCATTCCAGATTCAGAGGACACTCTTTTATCATGGGGGCTGTTTCCAACAAGCCGTAAAAAGCTTCGAACAATGTTGATTTATCAGTTCGTTTGCCCGAGTAGATCCCTACGTAATCCGTAATCTCGACCATATCTTCAGAAGGAATATTTACGCTGAAGGTCTTGTTTTCCTTTATCCCGGCATTCGTATAATGAGTCTTGCCCATTGTGACAAACACCATAGGCGGTACGTGCTGAGCAATGCCGCAGTAGGCGATAGTAATATAATTCGGTTTTCCGTTTACAGTTGCCCCTACCAAGACTGTCGGCATCGGATAAAGAAACGTTTTGGCCCCAATTGCAGATTTGTCCATGATCAATGCTCCACGTTCGAGTTTATTACATCAGGTTACCGCGGCCCAGACTTGCCTCGGTCGATTGATCTCCGGCGCAGTCACAGTATAAGATATTATTCGCAGCTTAGAACCAAAAAATACATGGTCGGAATGCCGGGAACAACCACGAGACTCGAAGCTCCCGATCTTTCTTCGGATCGTTCGGAATCCCGGGCCAACTCAGGCTCCCTTTCCAGCAGTTCGAACGAGCGAAAAAACTTGCGTGACCTGCTTGAAAAGTGTTAGGTAATCGTGAGAAGGCTTAGCATCTCCATTCACTCCATGAAACTTTTGGGCCGATTAAACGGCCGTCGAGATATCTCCAGACAGAGAATTGAGACCAAAAAATCCTCATTCATGGTCCCGCTTGGGCCGTGGCGCACAACCCATGGCGCTTGAAGGAAGCCAAGCGGCCTGACAGGCGAATGCATCCGGTTTCTGATCTTTCTTTAACTTTGGGGTCGGAAACAGCCAGAAGCGCCGAAGAAGACACAAGCAAACATGACTTCTCACATAATCGGGACAAGGAGGTGTTTGGCCATGAACAGAATCGCTATGACAATTGCTTTGATGTGCATGGTGGTGGTTCTCGTCGGTGCAATTGGTCCTGAAGCCGGGGCGCAACAAAAGCAGTTAGTGGTTGTCAGGGGAGACGCGGCCGTGGCTCACTTGATGGACGACCTTGCACAATCTTTCATGAGGGACCACTCCGACTACTCGATTGTGGTCAGCGGAGGCGCCGCTTCCGGCGCTGTGGAAGCTCTTTTGGCGGGAGAGGCGCAAGTCTGGATGTCCGCACAGAAGATGAGCCCGGATGACGAGAAACTGGCCGAAGCCAAAGGCGTTATGCTGGTTTCCCGCTTAGTAGACTGGGAAGGCCTTGCGCTAATTTGCCATCCATCAAACCCTGTGGAAAAACTAACCCTGGACCAGGTGCGGGATTTGTTTACCGGGAAAATCGCGAATTGGTCTCAGGTGAAAGGGAAGAACGCCAAAGTCGACCTGGTGGTTATAGAAACCCCCAGATCCGGCATGGGAACGTATTTCAACGAGACCGCGCTCGAAAAAAACCCTGTTTCCCCTTCGGCTCGTATACTGAGATACTTTAAGAACGTTGTCGCAGATGTGGCCAAGGACCCGAACGCCATCGGCTATGCGCCCATCAGGTTCGTGGAACTGGCCAAGGGGAAAGACGATGTGAAAGTTTTGGCTGTCGCGAGAAGCGAGCTTCATATGTATGTTGTTCCTTCCATACAGACGATCAAGGACAGATCTTATCTCCTCATTACGCCGCTTTTCCTATTCTATGACGAGAACGCGAAATTAACCGGGCCGAAGACTTTCGTGGATTATTGTATGCAAAAGCGCTTGCTGGGCCGGTGACAAACGCGGAATCAAAGTCAAATGGCTTATGAATAGTCCAGACCTGTACAAGGCCACGCATCATACCGAGCGGTGACCGTGTACAGGACTTATAAGCTAAAATGGATTCCTAAGATATCGCGAATTAGGAGGACGACAGATGAAACGGACGATCTTATTGTTTCTAGCATGCGCGGGATTCCTGGTGGCAGGCGGAGTGATGACAGAAGTGAGCGCAGTGGAAAGAAAAATCGTTGTCATGTGGGTCGGCAACGTCCCACAGGCCCACGGATCTTATTTTGGGGTTTCTCCCGAAACTGAGGGAACTGGCCCCTGACATGCAGGTGAAGCTGCACCGGCAGCTAAAGAGCATGGATGAAGCGGAAGCAATCTTTCATGAGTCGGAGAAAACAATGGACGGCATAGTTTTTCTTGACTCCACGGGGGCGGAGTTTCTGGCAACCGCCAATCCAAAGATTCCGTGCTTTGTAGGAGCCACAAATAACCCTGTCGATCTGGGCGTCATGAAATCTCTCGAGGCTCCCGAAGGAAAGGTCACCGGCGTTACGTACTATATTCCATATAACAAACGGTTCGATATCATCATGCAGCTGTTCCCTAACATAAAACGCGTGGGGCTGGTGGTGGAGTTGGCTGACCCCAGTGGATTAATCGAGCAGCAGGAGACGCGATCGCAATGCGCGCGAATCGGCCTGAAATACAGTGACGTGGTTGCTTCCGATCTCAAAACGTTGGTAGCGGAAACAAATCAGCTTGCCGACAATGTAGATTTAATTATCATTAGCAACACACGGCTTGCGATGGAATTCACGACGAGTCTGCTCCCCATGGCTAACACTAAGAAAATCCCCGTGTTTTCCTACGCGAGTGAACCGGTGAAACAGGGCGTCCTTGCGGGGATGGGAGTGGATGAAGCCAAGCTCGGCGCCATGCTTGCACAATCGGTGGTTGATGTGCTTGTCAATCGAAAGCCGATTTCAAGTGTACCAGTCAAAATGGACCCGGACCCGACGATATGCATTAACGAAGGAATGATGAAAAGCCTTGGACTCAAATTTCCGGACGCTATTTTGAAAAAAGCCGTATTTTACTGATTACACAGCGCCAGCGAATTGGTAAGGGGGCTATCGGGCCGCCGGCCCACTGACTCCGTTAACCTTTTCATCTATCTCAGATCATCTCCGATGCCAAGTTGACAGCATCCCAATACGTTTGTTAGCATTCGCTCCTCGTAGCATTCATTTAGAGAGGTGTACCAGCCATGGCCGATATCGAAGGACTGAGAGAAGCGAAGGATGTGAAGATCTCAGGAACAGGGAGCGCAGCAGGTTTCCATTTGAAGGGATCAGCTCACCTGGACTGGGGAATGAAAAACCGCATGTCGCGGATAATTAAACCGGACACCGGCCGCACGGTTATGTTGGCCGTGGATCACGGATACTTTCAGGGGCCCACATCCGGCCTGGAAGTGATGGAGAAGACACTCGAACCTCTGATTCCATACGCGGATTGCCTGATGCTCACCAGAGGCATTCTTCGCACATCAGTGCCGCCGGGCTGTCAGACTCCGATTGTGTTGAGAGTATCGGGTGGTCAAAGCGTCCTGACTGAACTGTCCAATGAAACTTGGAACGTGGACGTGGATGATTGCATTCGATTAAATGCGGCGGGGATGGCTTTTTCCATTTATGTCGGCGCTCAGCATGAGCACCAGACCCTGGTTGCTTTCTCGGACCTGATAGACGCCGGGTACGCGGCAGGAATCCCTGTGCTGGCCGTTACCGCCGTGGGCCGGGAAATGGCTCGGGATGCGAGGTATCTGAGCCTATCCAGCAGGATAGCCGCGGAAATGGGCGCCAATATCGTCAAAACGTACTATTGCCAAAACTTTACAAAAGTGACCGGGACCTGTCCGGTTCCAATCGTCATGGCCGGCGGAAAAAAGCTCCCCGAATTGGAAGCGCTCGAAATGGCCTTCAAAGCTGTTTCCGAAGGAGCTGTCGGTGTCGATATGGGGCGCAACATCTTTCAGTCCGATTCCCCGGTGGGAATGATCAAGGCTGTTCGAGCCGTGGTTCATTACAATGAAAAACCGAAAACAGCCCTCAAGATTTACGAGGATGAGAAGAAAGCTTCGAAAGCTCCGAAGGTGAAGGCCAAAGCTTCCAAGCCTAAGTCACGGAAATAATCCCGCTTGGTAAGCGGCTGCGGCCATACGGCTGGGAACACGGGCGCCTTGCAGTGGAGACCGGCGTCTCGCCGATCCTCCACAAAGGGCGCATGCCTGTACGTCCCCATAGTGGAAAGTTTCAGGACGGTTCAATGAAAGTCGCAATGTATTATAACAACAAGGATATCAGGATCCAGCAGATGGATATACCTCGCATAGGGCCTGATGAACTTCTTGTTAAGGTGTGGGCGAGTGGTATTTGCGGTAGTGACGTGCTTGAATGGTATCGGGTCCCCAAGGCCCCCCTTGTGCTCGGGCATGAAATAGCCGGGGAGATAGTCGAAGTCGGTCGCGATGTTTCGCGCTGGAAAAAGGGCGATCGGGTCTTTGTTTCGCATCATGTGCCGTGTAACATGTGCCGTTACTGTGTCGCTGGGCATCATTCGGTGTGCGACACGCTGGCTTCCACCAATTTTGACCCGGGCGGGTTCAGCGAATATCTGCGTGTCCCGGCGATCAATGTGAGGAACGGCGTTTACGAGTTGCCGGCGCAAATGTCGTATGATCAAGCCGTATTCATCGAGCCGCTTGCTTGCGTCTTTCGCGGCCAGCAACACGCGGGGTGGGCGCCGGGGAGGCGAGTGGCGATATTTGGGGCAGGTATCGCCGGGCTGCTTCACGTGCAGTTAGCAAAGATCGCGGGCGCGTCTCGAATCATGGCTGTCGATATTAATCCCCGGAGGCTGGCCGCAGCGGCCGAGCTGGGCGCGGACATCACCCTTCCGGCAGGCGACGATCTCTTGGAGCGGTTGAAAGAGAATAACGACGGCCGGCTCGCGGAGTTGGTCATTGTTTCTACAGGAGCGCCGCAAGCTATTCAGCAGGGTTTTAAAGCGGTGGATCGAGGAGGGACTATACTATTTTTCGCTCCTTCGGATCCCGGGGCAAAGATTGATATGCCGTTCAACGAACTCTGGCGACAAGAAATCACTATGACTTCCGCATATGCAGGTAGCCCACGTGACATTCAAAAAGCCATAGAACTCATTTCATCGGGAAAAATAAACGTAAACGACATGATCACGCATCGTCTGCCGCTGGAAAAGACCGCGGACGGATTTGCTCTCGTCGCTGAGGCCGCGGAATCCATAAAGGTTATAATCGAGCCCCATGTATCAGCTCATTGAGGAAATTGGCATTTGCTTTTGCAGAAATCCACAAATTGTTTGACCAGAGGGCTGGGGGAAGCGGAATCCCAATATAAATAAAGACGTCGTCTGCTCATGAATTCCTCCTTAGTGTGCCCCCCAGGGAGGTTATGACCCGAAATTTCAGATCCGGAGAGAACTGACCAAGGATTGCCGCGGATTTCCAATAAAAAGTAGTTCCTGACCGGCAATAATTGTCATGCGGGAATTTGGAACAACCGAATGCGAATCAAGACCGGATTGTCACTCAGTGAATAGCGAGTCTAAAGGCCAAGGCGATCGCTTATCGATCCCATGGCGTTGAGGCTGAGGTCGATAAAATCGTCCAGACTCAACCCTATCTCTTGGCAAAGAAGTATATGGTCTCGATTCACAGACCGGGCAAATTCTTTTGCCTTCATTCGTTTCTTGACCGACTTGGGTTTTAGAGAGGATATCTTCTTGTCCGGGTTGACCAGCGTCGCGGCCACTATCATGCCAGTCATGGTCTCCGCTGCCGTGAGCGCCCAGTGAACAGGTTGACTTCGAGTCAGTCCCAAGTTACCTGCGTTGTGATACTTTATGGCCTCGGGTATCGAGGGATCAACGCCTTTCTCGAGCAGGACCTGCTCGGTCACGAGCGTATGTTTGTCCATTTTGTCACGGGTCTCGTTATAATCTATGTCGTGCAACAGTCCTACCAGCCCCCACATTTCCGGGTCTTCGCCAAAGCGGGGCGCCAGAGACCGCATTATGGCCTCGGTCGCGAGGCTGTGCTTGCGCAACGCATCGGTCTCAAGGTATTGCTCCATCAATTCCACAGCTTCTTCGCGTGATATTCCCCATTTTGAGGTTGTCATGCGGTCTTTCGCTCCTTCGGGTCTACACGTAACTGTTGTTGAGAGAGAAGCTTCAGCCTCGGCGCTATTCGTTCGAAGAACTGCTACGCAGGAATACTCTATCAGCGGTCGGTTCCAAAAGGAAACACACATTTTTTAACACAGTCGGTCCGTCCGCACAACCCCGAAATCCAATGACCGGCGTTGACATTGACTACCTATGTTATTAAGTTAAGCTCATCTTAGTAGGATCGCGAATTTCAACTGAAACCGTTTTTCAAGGGACGACCTATGAGAACCATCAATATGGATCATGTGGCCGCGTCGCCGCTCCTTCCGGAGGTTGTCGATGCGATGATGCCGTTCCTGACGGAAAAATACGGCAATCCTTCCAGTATGCACAGCGTCGGCGAAGCGGTCTCGGACTCTATCGAGGAGGCCAGAGCCAAGGTAGCGGCGCTCATAAACGCTCAGGAAGACGAAATCATTTTTACTTCCGGAGGGACTGAGGCCAACAACTGGGCATTAAAAGGCGCCGTACAAGCCAACAGGTCACGAGGCAATCACCTGATAACTTCCTCCATAGAACATTTCTCAATCATGCACGCAATAAAGGCGCTGGAAAAACAGGGCATAGAAGTGACCCGACTGCCTGTTGACAATTATGGCGTGGTGGACCCCCAAGACGTTGAGAAGGCGATCACTCCTCAAACCGTTCTCATCTCGATTATGCATGCGAACAATGAAGTGGGGAGCATTCAGCCGATTGAAGAAATAGGCAAGATCGCGCGAGAGCACAACATACCGTTCCATACCGATGCGGTCGCAACTGCGGGTGTTATACCAGTCGATGTGCAATCTTTGAACGTGGATTTTCTGTCCATGACCGCCAATCCCTTCTATGGGCCGTTCGGGGTTGGCGCTCTGTATGTCCGAAAAAAAGCCAAGATAGCCCCCTTGCTGGACGGCGGAATTCAAGAGCATGGACTGCGCGCAGGAACCGAAAACGTGCCGGGAATTATCGGTATGGGAAAAGCCGCCGAGATAGCCCCGGTTGACATGGATGCGCGCATAGCTCATCTTGTGCCCCTTAGGGACAGGTTGTTGAAAGAACTTCCGGAGGCCATAGAAGAAGTAGCCGTAGTGGGACATCCAACCCGGCGACTCCCGGGCAACGTGAGTATCTTGGTGCGTTATGTGGAAGGCGAGGCCATGCTGCTGTTCCTTGATATGGACGGCGTGCTGATAGCCAGCGGTTCGGCCTGTATTTCTCGGTCGCTCAAAGTGTCGCACGTGATGCTGGCCATGGGCATTGATGCGGGCACTGCCCAGGGCTCTTTGCTATTCACCTTGGGCCGAGACAACACCGACCAGGATGTCGATGATGTGGTGAAAATTCTGCCGCCTATTGTCCAGAGGTTGCGAGATATGTCGCCTCTGTACAAGAGAAGCTCTAAGCAAAAGGCGATGGGCTAGCAGATTGGCCGAGGCCTGAAGGCCACTTTATAAAAATTCACGGCGCCGGTTGTTCAACACGAGGAAACAACAGGCAACCGGATCTCATGAGGGGTGAGGCAATGTATAACGAAGTTGTAATGGATCATTTTAAGAATCCCCGCAATGTCGGGGAAATCCCGGATGCCGACGGTGTAGGTGAGGTGGGTAATCCGGCATGTGGCGACATCATGACCTTTTATATAAAGGTGAAGGACAACATCCTGGAAGATGTGAAATTCCAGACATTTGGTTGCGGCGCGGCGATTGCTGTGTCCAGTATGGTCAGCGAAATGGCTAAAGGGAAATCGCTCGAAGACGCCATGAAAATAACCAAGAACTCGGTGATTGAAGCCCTAAATGGGTTGCCGAAACAGAAGCACCATTGTTCTAATCTTGGCGCGGATGCCCTGCAACGAGCCATCGAGGATTACCACGCCAAAATGGAAGGCAAAAAGTTCGAGAAACCTGAAGATCACCCGGACGCGTGCTCGTGTGCAATCTGCGATGTTGAGAACCCGGAAGAGGCGCCATATTGCGCAGCGGCCTGTCAGCGACCGACAAAGTAGAAGGGTGAGCGGCCACAGATAGTGGATTGCGGCTGGGGTCTGTTTCCGGTCGGTCATATTGTGTAGTTCCAACGGGTTATGCTGGCTCGGAATTCTTATGCAAGACTTGCCCTCCAATAAGTATATTGTCTTGTGATAACAGAGATGTTGAACCAATAACATGTAATCCTGCATCACTTTTTGTTATTTTTTAATTTAAAAAAGCTTGACAACCTTCTAGAAAAATGGTTGTTTATTTCTCAGCGACAAACCAAACCTAATCCTTCCTTGGCCCGTTCGAGAAACGGGCCTTTTTTTTGCTCTTGGGATACCGAGGCGCTAGTTTGCGAATGTCTGGAAGATGCGCAGGGAATACCGGCCGTACTAAAGATCTGTCCTGGCCTTGGCAAGCTTACGCTGTCGCCCGCAGAACGCGCATGTCCGGGCCTCCAAAGTGAAAACCCGGACATGCGGGAGAAAATGCTCGCCTGTTGATCTCATTATACTTCGTCATTAGTCCTGGTCAAGGTTAGATTGCGCCTGAGGCAAATGCGGACGCCGCAGCGCTTATGAATCCGCACCAAAGATGGCATGTGTGGATTCTCCTGCCGCTTTGTTGTATATCCGAAACAGGAACTCAGCGTAGGAGCGCAATCCCATGAAGGAAATTCCCAACCCATACCGACCGCGTACTTGTTTTTTCTGCGGGGCGGACAATCCCATCGGATTGAAGTTGACGTTTCACGAGACTGAAGCTGAACCGAAGGAACTGATCTGTCGCCTTAATCCTTCTTCGCTTTATGCGGGTTATGGAAGAATTTTGCATGGAGGTATCCAGAGCGGCTTGTTTGACGAAATCATGGGGTGGTCCGCACGTCAATTAACGGGGCAGCTCGGAGTGACAGGTTCACTTCAGATTGAGTTTCTCAAACCCCTGTATGTGGAGCAGGAAATCGAGGTTCGGTGCAGGTCCACTTCGCAGGAAGGGTCGATGGTTAAATTGTCTGCCGAAATTACTGATCAGGAAGGAACAATCTGCACAAGGGCGACAGGCGCGTATGTAATCGTCGAGGCCGAGCATTTCAAGCGTCTTGTCGGACAAGAATAGCCACAGGCTTAGCCGACATTCTCCCGTGAAATTTGCTTAAGAAAGGGAACAAACATGTCCTTGAAAGAAGAACTGGACAGGCAACGAGGAATATCTCACAGACGAATTCCGGAGGATAAATGGCAGACCATGCAGCGTGCCGCCCAGGATCTGGCTCGGTCCGGGATAACTGAAAAATGCCTGAGGGCCGGCGACAAGGCGCCCGATTTTGATTTGCCCAATGCCCACGGAAAGTTGGTTTCGCTGAAGGAACTCTTGAAGAGGGGTCCGGTGGTGTTGAGCTTTTATCGGGGCGGCTGGTGACCGGTACTGCAATTTAGAGCTGCGGTCTTTGCAGCTCCAAATGGAGCGCATCAGGGAGCTTGGGGCCACTCTTGTGGCGGTTTCACCTCAAACGCCCGACAGTTCTTTATCAACGATGGAAAGAAACTACCTTGAATTCGAAGTTCTTAGTGACTCAGGAAACAAGCTCGCACGGGAGTTCGGCATCGTTTTCCAACTTCCGACGGAACTGAGGCCGATTTACGCAAGTTTCGGGATTGATCTTCCCTCGGTCAATGGCGACGATTCATTTGAGCTGCCGCTTACGGCAACTTATGTGATTGATCAGGACCAAAAGATCCGGTTCGCGTTTGTGGACGCTGATTATACCAAAAGGATGGAGCCTGAAGAGATTGTGGCGGTATTATCGGAAATGAAGAAATGAGGTGCCGGGGTCGAATATGGATCAGGCTTCCTGAATCTGTCTCAAAATGGCCGCCAACCTGATTTCTCCCGTAGGGGCGCTTCGAGAAGCGCCCTGATTGGGCGGTTCACGAACCACCCCAAAAACAAGCGCTACGAACTTACGATTCACGATTCAGATCGGCAATTAAATCTTCCACATCGTCGTATTCTTTGAAACGTCCCTCTTTGAGATCATTCATGGCTTCGGCAATCCTCTGCTGCCATTCATCGGTCCAGAACCAGGATTGATCTTCTTGTTATCGGAACGAGTCTTCAAGGCAGTCATTTTAGCTCTTCCCAAGGCCTTCTTGCCGATATCTTTTCTATAATGAACATTTTCCCAGCTTATCTTTTCGACCGCTTGGTAAACTTTGCGTATGGCTTGAGAGATGCCGTTGCACTTGGCGGTCACGCCCAGCACACGACCTCCTGCGGTGATCAGGCCTTCAGGTCCCAGACCGGTCCCCGCGTGGAATACCTTTACACCTTGCAGGGACTCGGCCTCCGGAATTCCCGTGATGGCCTTACCTTTTTCGTAAGATCCCGGATATCCGCCTGAAGTCATGACCACGCACACCGCGTCGAGAGGCTCCCACTGAATTGTCATTCCTTCGAGGGTTCCTTCAATAGCCGCGAGCATCAAGGGGGCCAGGTCGGATTCCATTCTGAACAGCAGCGGCTGAGCTTCCGGATCTCCCATACGCGCGTTGAATTCCAGCACCTTGGCCTGCCCGTCCTTGATCATAACGCCGGCGTAGAGGAACCCCAGGTACGGAGCGCCCTCCATTTCCAAAGCGCGTACAACCGGGAACATAATTTTGTTCATGATTTGATCGTGAAGCTCGCCCGTGACTACCGGCGCGGGCGAATACGCGCCCATTCCACCTGTGTTGGGTCCTTTATCATCATCGAATATGGGCTTGTGATCCTGAGAACTCGCCAGGGGCAATACAAACTTTCCGTCCGTCAACGCTATGAATGAAGCTTCCTCACCCTCCAGGCATTCCTCGATGATGACTCTGTTTCCCGCGTCGCCGAAGGCGCGATCCTTCATGATGGAAATTAAGGCCGCTAGCGCTTCTTTGCGATCATGACAAACAAAAACGCCTTTCCCCGCGGCAAGCCCGTCGGCCTTGACGACCACAGGCAAAGGGAGTTCCTTCAGATATTTTGACGCGGCCTCGAAATCTTCAAAGACCTCGAATTCAGCGCTCGGAATATCGTATTTTTGCAGAAGGCGCTTGGTGAAAACCTTGCTCCCTTCGAGTTGAGCCGCTTTGGCGGAAGGACCAAAAACTTTGAGTCCAACTTCTCGAAACGCGTCGGTCAAACCGGCCACCAATGGCGCCTCGGGGCCCACCACAGTGAGATCCACCTTTTCATCCAGGGCAAATTTGCGTAGCGCGGGAATGTCTTCAGCGGAGATGTTCATCATCCGGCATTTTGATTCTCCCGCTATGCCCACATTTCCGGGCGTTGCGAGCACTTCGGTCACCAAGTCCGATTGGGCCATTTTCCATGCCAGCGTGTGCTCACGTCCACCGGATCCCACAAGCAGGATTTTCATCTTATTTCGCTCCTTGTGGCGCTTGGCTCCAAAGGCCTTTCCTTTCTCTCTTTGCCTCCTGCTCGAGTTCCATGTATGGCCTTACGTCAAAGCTCCTCTCATCGCGATCGATTTCCGCCATGCCTTGTCTGATCATCTTTGCGATAATATCGTCCCCGTATAGATATAAGAAACCTTCCTTGACCCCCTGGGGATCGTCTCGAACGGATTTGATGCGCACCCACTGGGTTTCCAGAGTATTTTTTAGATAATCCCTTGCCGGCTGCTCTTGGGATTGCGGCACGCGCAGTCCGATAAGACGAAAACGTATGACATTTCCAAGACTTCTGAGGCTGAATTCCTTTGAATTGTGGATCTTGTCCACGCGCCACAGGTATTCTCCACCCTCCATTTCAGGGCGGCTAATCACATAAAGGTAAATGGCAATCAGTATAAATACACCGATTAAACCAGCCCAGAGTTTCCATTCCCCCTGTAATTGCAGTCTAGCCATTCGAGGATTCTCCTAATCACCTTTGAACAGTACAGGCTTATGAAATAGAGATGGATTTTAGGACCGGCAGGGGTAAGAAGGCAAGTAATTGAAAGACGAGACTCCGGAAAAAGATGAACTGTCGGCTCCAATTCCCGCAGCCGATCGGTTACCGCTCCACTCTCAAATCGGCGATCTTGGTGACTTCCAAGGTGAAGATTTCCTCAGCCTTGGCCAGGTCCGGGCCGATATAGCGCTGATGAAGTCTCATGTCAAAAGGAGACCTCACGATCACAGCATAGTCGTCCGAATCAAACTGGGCCAGTTTAACAAACGAACCGTGCCTACCTTGGGCTTGCCTGGTAATACGAAACATTATATATATGTAGCACGGTTGGTATGGATAGAGCAAGAAGTAGTGGCTGTGTTGTTTTAATAGGAATTGCCAGGTTGATGAGCTATACTGACCGATGATTTTGAAAACCGAATGGGGAGAAACCAGGTAATTGACTGAAGACGGGCTCGTAATAGAAACTCGAGGCCTCGTGAAGGATTATATTGACGGGACCAATGTTATCCATGCGCTTAGCGGGGCCGATATCAAAATTTATCGCGGAGAGATGGTCGCCATAATGGGGCCGTCAGGCTCCGGTAAATCCACGCTTCTTTACGTCCTGGGGCTTTTGCATGCTCCTACTTCCGGTATTTACCTATTCAAGGGGCAAGACGTCCTGGACTTCACGCCTCAAGAACAGGCGCTGTTCAGGAACAAGGAAATGGGATTCGTCTTTCAGAGTTGCGATCTCTTGGCGAACTCCACGGTGTTTGAAAATCTCGAGCTTCCTCTGATTTATGCCTCGTCCGATAAGCGTACGCGCAGAAAGAAAATTTTGGATGCGCTGGACAAGGTGGGACTGTCGCACCGGGTAGATCATTGGGCCAATCGTCTGTCCGGGGGGGAGCGCCAGAGGGCCGCTATGGCGAGAGCCCTTGTGAACAATCCGTCATTGATATTAGGTGATGAGCCCACAGGTCAGCTGGACCAAAAAAACACCGATATAGTTGTTCAACAGCTACGGTCCTTAGCGCGTCAAGGTTATACTGTCGTGCTGGTGACCCATGAAGAAGAAATAGGCCTCGCTTGTGACCGAATCATTAGAATTCGAGACGGTTCGGTAGTCTCGGACGGTATGGAACAGAGATCGTCCAAGCGTCCTGCTCCAAAAAGACTAATTTCTGTAACGCAGCAACATAATTCGTGATTTCAACTCTGACCCGTCAAGCGGCCGCTCGGTTACACCCAATCACCCCTTCAGATCAGACAATAGCGCTTGAAACCAGGAATCTGTCTCGCGTAGTTATGGACAAGGTCCTGGTCGACGATATCAGCCTGCGTGTGCGTCAGGGCGAAGTATTGGCGATAGTCGGGCCGAATGGAGCTGGTAAATCGTCATTCCTCCGGCTGCTCAACCGGCTCGATGAGCCAACGAGCGGGACCGTGCTCCTCTATGGCCGAGACTACCGTGAGATAGAGCCGCGAGAACTGCGGCGTCGCGTCGGGATGATGATGCAGTCGGCGCACCTATTTCCCGGCGCCGTCGCGGACAATCTGCGGTTCGGGCCGCGCCAACACGGTCAAGACCTGGCGCCCTCGGAGATCGAGTTCTTGCTCGAACAGGTGGGGTTGGAGGGGTTTGCCGGCCGGGACGTGTTGTATCTGTCGGGGGGAGAAGCTCAGCGCGTTTCGCTGGCGCGGGCTCTGGCAAACCAGCCGGAGGTATTACTCCTGGACGAACCGACTTCAGCGCTGGATGAACGGGCAGAACGTGAGATTGAAGCGCTGTTGACTCGCATCCTAAGCGACAAAAATTTGACGGCCCTGATGATTACCCATGATAGCGCACAGGCAGACCCGCATCGCCAATCGAGCCATCTTGATCAACGCCGGAAGGCTGATTTGCGATGGCACAGTCCAGGAGGCGCTCCATGCTGAATCAACTCTTCAATGACCCGATTGCATTGCGCGCCGCGCAAGCCATTAGCGCCGCCATAGTTGCCTTGGTGGTCGCGTTTCTAGCCCGTCGGCAAGGCATTCACCTGCAACGCGAGGCAGTGATTGCGCTGTTGCGCGGCATTAGCCAGATCATCGTCGTCGGATTGTTGCTAACATTTATTTTGGAGGGCGCCCAGTGGCTCAGCGTGATTGTGCTCTTGGCCATGATGCTGGCCGGAGCGGTCATTGCCGCCCGGCGTACGAAGCACATTCCCGGTATCCTCCAGGTGACGACGCGCTCGATTCTGGTCGGCGCCGGGCTGGTTATCGGCATCATGGTCGTCCTGGGGGTAATCGATCGCACGCCGGCGACCTTGATCCCGGTCGGGAGCATGCTGATTGCCAACGCGATGAACACCACGGCCCTGGCGCTTGGATCGATTCCGAGCGGAGGTCGAGTCTCATAGCGGGCAAATCGAGGCTGGATTGGCGCTGGGCGCGGCCCCTAGCGTAGTGGTCGCGCCGTATGTGGGGGCGGCGGTTCAAGCCAGCATCATCCCCAGCATCAACAACTTGCGCTCGCTGGGAATTGTGTGGATTCCGGGCCTGATGGCCGGTATGGTGCTCGCGGGCAGCGACCCTGTGCTTGCAGCCAGCTATCAGTTTGTGGTTCTCGCAATGCTATTTGCTACGGCTGGAACAACCTCGCTGCTCTGCACGCTTTTCGTGCGCTCGCACGTCTTTTCGCGGGCCGAACAACTGACGCTACGGATGAAGGAGATGGAATCCAAGTAGCGCATATGTTGGAGCAGTGTTCGTTCTAAGTCACTCATCCCGCATTGCCCTGTTGGACCGCGTCAAGGTATCAATGAGAGGCCATTCCGCAGGCTTGATCTTGCTCCTGCCGAGGGATCGTGCGGGTGAGTTCTATGCCGTTATCGGTCCATTTCAGGAGGCCGGCTTGAACCAGCGTGTCCAGAATTTCCTCACACGCGGCCCAATCTTTGGACAAGTATAAAGGCAGCAATTCTTTATATTCATGCAATTGATTATTCGCGTCCATAGAATAAAGGTTCATCAAAACCTGCTTATGAATTACGTCCAAAATCGGATTAGCGAGCAATTCTTGGATAGCGTCATCGTTCATTGCCAAAAAACTCACTCCTACGTTACACATGCAAGAACCCCTTATTTCTTGAGAAGACCCAACTCTTCACGATCTTTAATGAATCTCTTGAAGTCATCATAACTTTCCGGCGTTCCTATGTCAAAGAACGATCGTTCAGAAATCAGACCGAACATTCGTCCGGAATCGGCCAATTTCGGAAAGATCTCTCGCTCCATGGAAAAAGCGCGATCCGCCGGAAGGCTTCTAATGAAATCTCCGGAGATGAGCGAAAAGCCGGCGTTTATAAGGCCCGGCTCCGCCGCCCCTTCATGCTTCTCACGAAAGCCGGTTATAAGACCCGCTTTATTCACGGTCACGGAACCGTAACGGCTCACGTCTCGGACAGGCAAGAGCGACAGAGTCACGTCCGCTGCTTTCTCACGGTGAAATTGAAGGAGCTGGTGGATGTCTCCATCGAAAAAGGTATCACCATTTATTAACAGGGATGGGTCGCTGGCAAAATCTTCCGCGTTCTTCACCGCTCCGCCGGTTCCCAGTGGGGTTTGTTCGTATGAAAACTTGATCCTGAGATCCTTATCATTACGCGCAGTGAAGTGATTTTCAATGACATCGGCCATATATCCGACCAGGAGCACAAATTCGCGGATTCCTTTTGCTGCGAGAGAATTAATCAATATTTCAATAAATGGCGCGCCGTTCACCAAGGCCATGGGTTTCGGCCGGTCGGACACAACCGACCGAAGCCGGGTCCCCATTCCTCCGGCGAGCACAAGCGCGGTTATGGGCAGGCCCTGTGATGGCACTCTTTCACTCCCGTTTCGCCGACCGATTGCATTTGCAGGTCGGGTCCGGCTTGATTTCACAAAGCTGGAATTGATTGCGCCAGAAGTCCATTACGAGCAGACCGGGCAATATACTATCCAAACTTCCTGCGAGAATCTTGATCGCTTCCGTCACTTGAATCGAGGCCACCGCAGTGGCGGCGGAAGACAGGATCCCGACAGTGGAAGCTCTCGGATGATCCTCCACCGCTGCGGGATTCGGCCACAGGCACCTGAGGCATGGCGTTCGCCCGGGGATTATAGTCATGACATTGCCCGCGCATTCCACCGCGCCCCCGAAAACATAGGGGATGCCTCGATCAATGATTGCGTCATTAATAAAGATACCGAGCCTTCATATTATCGAGCGCGTCCACCACGAGATCCACCCCGGTAACAAGCTCCTCCACATTATCCGGCCCTATCGTCGCGGCGATCGCCTCGATCTCGATTCCTGAATTGGCGTCCATCAGCCGTTCTTTGGCCGCTTGCGCCTTCGAAACTCCGCGTGCCACGTCGGACTCATCATAGAGGATCTGCCGATGAAGATTGTGCAACTCGGGTGAGTCCAGGTCCGCAATCCTCAGAAAGCCTACACCGGCCCTTGCGAGCAGGGTTGCGATGACTGACCCAAGCGCCCCCAGCCCGGCTACAAACACCCGAGATTTTTCGATCCGCGCTTGACCCTCTTCGCCGATCATTTTCAGCAGTATGTGACGACTGTATCGAGGTATAGCAGGTTCCATAGTGGCGGCTCCGTGAAGAGTCCAGGGGGCTCATTATTTCAGAAAGCGGATGACCAGGGAGAAAACTCTTTTCTCTTGTCACCCCGTTGAAAAACGGGGCCCAGACCTGGATGCCCGCGAAAGCGGGCATAATCCTGGATTCCGGCTTTCGCCGGAATGACGGCAGCAAAGGGTTGCTCTCCGGACCCTCTTTCAGAAAACTCCCATATGTTTTCAATTAACCGATGCCACGGTACTTGCATTCAGCTTTGACATACCGCTAGCCACTTAGAGTTTTTGCCGGAGGGTTCGGGCGCACTGGGCGTGGCGCCAACATGCGTCGTGAGGCTGAGAGCCATTGATACAATTCGATGTTGCATCAGGCATGTTCGCCGTCGCGGAGCACCTTTTTATACAAAAAGCGGGTTCCCGAGACTTTCCCTCTCCTGTTCTATCCTCCCGCGATGGGAGGGAAGACGGCTATTCTGTCTCCGTCCTTGGGAATAGTTTCCAGGTCCGCATGAATGCCATTGAGAAATATGATTTTCGGCGCGTCGCGGCTGATGCCGAGTCGATTAAGGATATCGCCGATACTGGTTCCGTCTTCTATTTCGATAAGGCCCGCTTCGGTCCCTCGGTTGGTCTGCTCTAAGGCCAAAGTGGCGTATAGGTTAACCTGAATTTTCATGACCACGTGCTTCTCTAAACGTCGATTGGCCTTGTCACCGGCGCCGACAGCTTGATTATCGCTATTTCCGGTGGACAATGTAGTCTCCACGGCAGAAAAGTCAATCCCACTCCCCGATTGACATACATTCGGCTGCTTTTCCTTTTGTACCATCCGTAAGTATACTTTGAAACAATATTGGCAATACTTATGCCTTTTTCTCGCCTCGGGACCGGAATAATGACCTGGCCTCCGTGCGTGTGACCCGCGAGCACAACGTCAATCTTTTGCGCAGCCGCATAGCGGAACACATCAGGTCTGTGAGAGAGCAATACGGTCACCCCCGGTTCCGACGGAACTTTTTCCATGAAAGGATCGAATCCCCAGACTTCATGTGTCCTCATCCAATTGATCAGCGGATCGTCAATGCCTCCGAGGTGGATGGTGGCGTCTTCCACTTTCAATGTGGTCCATTGATTTCGTAAAAGAGTGAACCCCGCTGCCTCCAAATTTCGCACGGACCTGTCCTCGCCGGCATAGAAATCATGATTACCCAGGACCGCGAAGTTACCCAGGGGGCGTGCTTTGAGTTTCTCCAGGATAGGAGTCGCTTGCTCGACCAGGGTGCGGGATGAATGAAAAACATCTCCTGTGAAGAAGAGCGCGTCTCCTTCGAGGGAATTCAAGTGGTCCACCAGGTTTCGGAGTTCATGCGGGCCGAAAAACATTCCAAAATGGAATCTGTCGCATGAATCATCGTAATCGGTCTCGTCAAACCTTGGAGCAGATCATAAACAAGCTGATGCTTTTCCAAGACCGGCTGGCTGTAAGCATTCGCGACCCCCTTGATCCCTATTCCGGTTGCCAACGTCAAACCCGACGCCGCTGCTATTTTCAAGAATCCTCGGCGACTGGAACGCGGATAATTCGTCTGTCTCCGCTTTTCCCGAGTCCGGATTGGACAGATTCGCTGTTGACTTCTGCTCTATCTCGTCTTCACTACAAGGCTGCCTACTTCTTTAAGCTGGTGGACGCGGCCGGGAAATTCTTGAATCCGGCTAACCATTCGCTTAGTCTCACAAGGAGGAAGAACAATGAAAGCACAAGCGCCCAGCCAAGGTACGAGCGCAATATCGTGGACGCTAATCTGCCGACCGAACGTTCCGGGGGGTAAAATCTCTGAACCGAACTCCAGCCTCACAGCGAGAATAGTTAACCAGTCCAAATACTATCAGCGCTGAATAGGCTACGCTCCGGCTAATGCTTATCCGCATTCGGCCATAAGTATTTTCTGACAGACCGAAATGCAAACCACTGGCAGAGAACTAGTAGGCAGGCTATCGCGCCCAACAAAATGCTTTTCATATGAAGGCTCCGCAAATCACATTTTAGCCTGATTTGCTATTTCTTTCATCTTTTGTTCTGTAATGAGCTGCGGTTCATTCTCGTTCCCAGGCTCCAGCCTGAGAATGCATGTCGTGCAGGCTCTGCCCGGACTTTTTTCGGTGTCCAAATCCTTGGGAGGAGGCAGAGCCTCCTGGGTACGCGTTCCCAGGCTGGAGCCCGGGAATGCGTAGTCCTGGCCATTGTAGGGGCGACCGGCGGTCGCCCTCGGTTCTATGGTCCGGAGAAAGGATTTTCAGGATCACTGGCCCAATTTGAGGGATTCATGCGTGCGTAACCGATTGGATACACCGGGCTTCCTGTTTCTCTTGCGGTAACAATCACAATGATTTACCTTTGAACTGTCGGATAACTCTGCTCGGATAATAATGACGTGGAAACCAGAGACCTAATTGCGCAGGTAGGCAGGCGTGAACCGCTCAATCCCTATCAAGTGGCAGGCATGGCCGCGGTGTTGGATCGCGCGGGGCCCCACTTCAACGAAGGGACCACGCTCGAAGTGGATCGTCTCGAAAACGTCCTCATGGTCCTGGATCGCACAGGGGCCGAGGCCGCTCCGTTTCTGGTAGATGTCAAGCAGACGGACTCCCGTTTTGTTCTCTTCCCCAAATTCCCACCGGAATCCCTCGAAGAACTCGTTTACCTTACATCATTCCAGGGCAGACGCGACGCTGTCAGGGAAAACCTGATCCCGGTCCTTTATGAAATCCCCAACTGGCTCGATCTGGTCAGGACGCTTAGTAGATACTCCCTCGAACGTGATGATGAGGCCCTTGAAGGTCACAGATCGCAGCGTCATGGAAATTCTGGTCAATTTCCTGGCCGCGGCGAACCTCCAACCGTTTGACGCCCAGGCACGATCCGAAGGGGAATATGCGCTCTGCAAGATCATAGAAAGTATACTCAGGTCCACGAATGAAACGACCCTGCCGGCATATCTTCCGTTTGTGGATCGGGCCATGGATTTCCTGATTGATACTGTTTTTACTGCCCCGTCTAGCTCATTCGAGCGCCGGGCGCTTGAAGTCGCGGGAATCAGGTCCGCGCTGGCAAAGCGGACTGACGGATCGGGCCGGGAGCTTGTCGAAAAAATAAATCTGATGGCCGCTCAGGCCCTTGTCACCGCTCTGGGGGAAATTCAACCGTGCTCCGCCGATCTACTGGCAAGTCTGGAAGAAGCCGTGGCTGAGGCCGATTTCCAGGAAAAGGAACGCTTCTACACTGAAATCTTGGCGCGTATCAAGCTGCACTCCGCGGAAGAAATCCAATCGCGGCGACAGGCATATTCGGCTGCGCTGGAGCACACAGCTCTGTTAGATGAAGCGCAAATCGCCGAGGGCATCTCTTTTATCAATGGTCTGGCACAGCAGTGGAAGCTGATCCTTGCCGCGTTTCAAGAAATTGTCGATGCCGTGCCGCCAAAAGCGCAAGAGGCGTTTTCAAGGATTCTGGCCGTCCAGATACTGGAAATGGACAAGCAGGAAATCAAAGACCTGCTTATTGAAGGAATTTGTCAGATCGTCATCAGGCTGGAGAAGACCGGGAAACGTGCCTCCCGAGACTTAGTCGATTTCTTTGCCACGCTGTTCCTTGATAGGGCCTATTCTTCCAACAATACCGACGAGGTAATCTCGTCACTCAAGGCAATCGAAGCCCTCGGAGTCACTCTGGCCCGAGCCAAGTATTTCCTCATGGCCGACGTTCTTGTCGATCACGTTGTGAAACGGCCTCTCATTTTTCCGAAAGAAACCAAATACACTATTGAAGACGATGACACCGGTGAACCGTTGGTAGTCGCGGAGGAAGCCGGGGCCACGCAGGCCCACGTGAGCCATATCAAGAGCCTGATGGCTATTATCGCCGCCAATCCGAGGATAATGCACGGACTCATTCCGTATTTAATCGTTCAAATAGAAGTCGGGCGAACCCGATTGTGTGACGAAGATCTGATCCAATATTGGATTTCAAGCTTGTTGCGTGCCAATTCGCCCGTGACCCATTTCCTGATTCGAACATTGATCAAAGCAATCCCCTATTCTTTTAAGGACATAGGGCCTCTGGACACCCTTCGGCTTACCGCTGCGGGTCTGGCGAAGGAACTGGCGAATAGGGGGGTCAAGCCTATCGGCAATTTCCTAGGAAAGCTGCGGGGCGATATCCACTGGCGCGGGAGCATTGAAAATTTCTATTTTTGTCAGGGGATAATCAAATACTTCGCCACAGGCCAGCGCGAGGCTTTGGCTGAATGGATGCCGCAAGAATCAATGCCCTATTTGAGCCTGGACAAGTGGTGTTCGTCGGAAGAAGCCCAGGGAATTATCGACCTGTGCAGGCGCATTTTCGCGGATCTAAACATAGACCTTTCCGACAAAGACAGCATGATGGCGCTTATCGCGCTTGATACTTCGGCTTACAGGAAAGATGACACGTGGCCGGAGTTTTCACGCCGAATGGTTTTGGATGTGGTCGAGCTGCTCCAGGGACTGTACAACAAATATTTTGTCGCACGGCAGGCGATGTCCGGTTCAGGCGTGACTGATGATCTGGAAAAGCTCGACCGGATCATCGAAGAGCGCAAAAAACTGAAAGAGAAATTCCTCACACCGGACATTCGCGAACCTATGCCGCCGTGGGTCACGCTTACTGAAGGGACCGAAGATTACGTTCGGGAGATTGAGCGGATCAGAAAAGATCAACCCGAAACGCCGATTATATCGCGCTCCAAGAAAGCGGGCCACGCGTACGCGCAAAAAGCCACGTACATGGAATCGCGATTTGATGCCTTTAATAAGGACCTGTTGGCCGAGACGTCCCAGGAAACGCTCGCGACGAGCATAAACAACATATATTTTGATGAAATCACGCACGAAAATCTGCCCTTGGCTCTCACTTTCGTGGACCATCTGGTCCGCGGCCTGTCGGTAAACGGTCATTCCAGTTACTACCTGCTCCAGGCGGGACGCGATCTTCATTTCGCAGGGGAGTTGGGCCTGACCTTGGACAAGGTGCGAGATCTGCTCAAGATTATAAAGAGCGAACTGGACGACATTCACATCTTTTATCGGAATTGGTTCGAGGGGCCGTTCGACAATTTCCTTGCTTTTTACTCTATGGAGCGGCTCCCGCGAAAGCTCAAGGACCTGACTACGCTCAAAGAAATCCCGGATACGGACTTTTTCAAGAATTACCTGAAAACTCTCTATATATCGGACCTTCAGGCCAGGGACGGCAATCTCCGTGTGCTGGAAACATTTGTGGACAAGATCGAAGGGTTCCTCAACGAGCGGCTGGCGGAATCCGGGAGGAGAGTTGTGGAAACGACGGAGCCTGGGCGCCCGTCGACTCCGTTCTATTTCCCGGACGAGCCGGAGGTTTCCGCGTGCAAAATCGGATTAAAGGCTTTGCTGTTACGCTTTGCGGAGAAAACGCCGCCTTACTTTGTCATCACCACCGACCAGTCTTGGACGGACGCAGAGAAATTGCTTACCGATCCGGTGTTTCGAGATGGGCTCAGTCAAGCGGTCGAAGAGCTGGGTAAGCGCTGGCGCAGGAGGCTGGGCGATCCTTCGAATCCCGCCCTATTCTCGCTGCGTTCCGGCGCCAGGATAAGCATGCCGGGCATGATGACGACGATAACCAATGTGGGTATCAATGACGAAATAGCGGAAGGCCTGGCCAAAATAGTCGATACATGGTTCGCTTACGATTGTTACAGGCGCTTCTTGCAGGAATTCAGCCAGTCCGTCTTCGGAGTGGAGCGAGAGGAGTTTCAGGAAATAATAGATGACAGCAAGAACCGACTGCGGATAGTGAGTAAAGCTCAGATGAGTCCGGAGCAGATGAAGGAGGTCGCGTTCGAGTACAAGAGGCGTGTGGGAGAACATGCGCCGAAGGCCGTAGAATTACTGGATAACGGAAGATTTCTTGATATCCTGATCTACTGCGCTATGGCTGTCATGCGCTCTCCCGAGAGCACCCCCGCCCGAAAATACAAGGAAGCCGCAGGTATCCACGGCGACTGGCGCACACCTGTGACCGTCCAGGGAATGGTCTACGGTAACATGGAGCGTGATACCTCGGGAACCGGGGTAGTATCATACAATCCATTCACTATGGATCTCAGGGGTGATTTTGCCCTGGCGGACCAGGGCACGGATGTGGTAGATGGTAAAGTTCCCACGATCCCGGTTTTTGACTTCTGGCGTAGTCGGGAAACACTTTCGTCTCAAATGCCGGAAGCCTGGAAAGAATTGTCATCCATACTTTTCAGGACAGCCGAACGTCTGAGCTTGGACACTCGTATCGAATACACAATTGAAAAAGGAAAGGTCTATGTCCTTCAGATCCGTAAAGACAGAGAGCGAAAAGAAAGGGTTCAATCTCTCAAGGAATTCGGGTATCGAGTTATAAGTCAGGGCACAGGCGTGTCCGGCAAAATTTTTAGAGGGATCATGGTTACCGATCGGAACCAGATTGCTCCTTTCAGGCATATAAACAAGGCTCAGTCAATTATTGACGCCATGAACGAGAAACTCTCAGAACGTGAGAAACTTGACGGGTTCATCTTCGTGGTAAACGATCCGATTCCCGAGGAGATCATGGAGGAAATTTTTTCGCTGCCTGTGCATACGGCGCTGGTGAGCCGCCTCGGGGGAAGAGGCGCGCACGCCGCGGATGTTTCCAAGGCGCTGGGAAGGGTATATGTAGGGCAGGTGCGCCAGATAACGAAATTCGCGGGAAAACCGGAATCGGTCAAGTTCAACGATCGAGAAGTGGTAGTGGGGACCAAGATGATCATCCATGGCCGCACGGGAGAGATAGCCCTGTACGGTCCGAGCCGGGAGGAGAAAAGTGGTTGATCGGCACGCGATAGGTCGTCTGCTCCTGGAAACGGGGAGAATTAATAACGAAGACTATTCTTCCGCTATCCGTGAGTCGAAGAAGACCGGGAAATCGCTCCACGAAATCCTGCTTTTCGGGAGAAAGATTTCGGTCGATGAGTTGTTCCAGGCCCTGACGATTCACATGGATATTACCCTCCTACGAGAAGCCCTCGGGATACAAAAAGATTCGAGCAGCCCGAGGTCTTCGTGGCGACCGTTGGGCTCCTATCTGGAAAGGATTTCTCTACTGTTTAAGATGGGAACGCTCATGAGTGGGGAAACCAACGTGGGCGCGCTTTTGGATTTGCTGGTGCGGGAAGCGCCTACGGTGATGAACGCCGAACGCGCGACAATATTCCTGGCCGATTATGAGTCAGAGGAACTCTACTCTCACACTGGAGTGGGATTACGTCACGATCAGATAAGGATTCCGTGGGATTCAGGCATTGCGGGCTGGGTTTTCACGCACGAGGAATCCCTCAATATCGTTGATACGTATAATGACCCGAGATTCAACAGGGCGGTTGACCCTCGGACGGGGTTCACAACGAAAAATCTTCTGTGCGTTCCCTTGCGCTCCCCAGGCGGCCCGGTAATAGGGGTCTTCCAGGTCCTTAATAAAAGGGCAGGGGTCTTCACGCCGACTGATGAGGAAATTCTTGAGATTCTCGCCTCGCAGGCGGCCCGCTCCATTTCTCAAGCTATCGAGTGGAACCGCCTTAGAGAGAAGGCGTCGCTACTGAAGCAGGAGAATCTGACGCTGAAGCGGCAACTGAGACACACAGACCCGCTCGGGGAGATTGTCGGGAACACATGGTCCATGCGTGACGTTCGTGGGTTGATTGAAAAAGTGGCGCCCACGGACGCGACAGTTTTGATCCAGGGAGAGTCGGGGACAGGAAAGGAATTGGTTGCCCGCGCGGTGCACAAACTAAGTCCTAGGGTTGAGCAGCCCTTCATCTGTCTCAATTGCGCCGCGGTGCCTGCCGAACTCATTGAGAGTGAGCTGTTCGGCCATAAGAAGGGCGCTTTTACAGGGGCGGTAGGCGATCACAAGGGAGTGTTTCGGGCGGCCCATATGGGGACCCTGTTCCTTGACGAAATAGAAGCGACATCCCCATCCATGCAGGTGAAGCTTTTACGCGCATTGCAGGTCGGTGAAATAAAGCCGGTCGGCGACAACAGCGCTCAACAGGTCGATGTGCGCCTCGTTGCCTCCACCAATACCGACTTGGACGCGGCTGCGCAGCAGGGCCGTTTCCGCGAAGACTTATTTTATCGTATTAACGTCTTTCCGATTACACTCCCGCCTTTAAGAGATAGGGTGGAAGATATCCCACATCTGGTAAGGCATTTCTTGGACAAATTTACTGTTCAAACGGGAAAGGTCGTTCGAGGAATTGATCCTGTGGCGATGGAACTGTTGAATCGCTATTCGTGGCCGGGCAATGTGAGAGAACTTGAGAATGAAATCGAGCGCGCCCACATTCTCTGCGCGGAAGGGTCAAGCCTTTCAGTGAGATGTCTCTCCCCGCGGATTACAAGCGCAGCGGAAAAGGCCGATAAGTCCCCTGTGGAACCTCCGACTCTAAAAGACGCGGTTGAAGAGTTGGAAGAGAGAATGATTCGCGAAACACTGAAAAGCCTTGGGGGCAACAGGACCCTTACGGCAAGAAAACTGGGCCTATCGAGACAAGGTCTGATAAACAAGATTTACAAGTTCGAAATCGAGGTTTAATTAGCCTGATTTCCAGGCATTCCATCTTAGGAATTGGCCTTTAACCTAGCTGTGTTATAGTTCGTGCCCAGGGTAATGGTAGGTCGTTTTATGAAGACACTCAGTCTCATTTTTCTATGCCTGGGGTTTTTTCTTATTATCGGGATGTTTCTAGAGCCGGGCTTGCTGGCTCAAGATTTTCCATACAGTGTTCCACAGGCCCCGGAGTTTGATCGCCGAGGAAATCATGTCGAGTCCGCGCCTGCGGATAACTATGAGCCTCGCAGGCGAGTCTAGACGTCACTCGGAGCATGTCGCTCCTGGTAATGAGACAGATTTCCGTTCTGTGCGACCGTATACGCCAAACGGACCCCAACCTATGGTAGCTCCGCCGCAACCACGTCCTGAGGTCCCGCCCGTTGGACATGCGGCACGACCGGCGCCGGCGCCGCATCAGATTCAAACGCCTCCCCCACCCTCGGCCCGGCCAGCCGCAGCCGATGGCGCACTCAGGGACGTCCTGACTGCTCACAATATCCGATGATGATTGCCCGAGCAAGTTCCGAAGCTGAGATGAGAGCGCAGCCCAGATGTATCTCACTTGCTTGCTCAAAAGCGGTTGGAATATGGAACAGGCAAGGAGCCACGTCATCACGACAATCGAAAGCACCTACAGATTAGCTCGGTGATTATGATGTGTGGTTTCGACAAGGGCGTCCAACCAATCGCGCGAACAGCCCTGCGCCGCTCGATCAGCTCATTTGGGCGGCAGATTCAATGCAAATTGTTTTGCTTTGATTAACCATTTCTTCAAATCCTCGTCAGACTCGAATCCTCTCTCATCGACCATTATCCATCCCTTCATCGCTCGGCCCGTAATATCAAAAGGTTTGACGTACGGCAGCTCGAACGCTTCTTGAGCGCTTGTTTCCCCGATGCGAAGGATAAGGAAATCTTTGTACACGCCGCAAAACATATTCCCGCTGATCAGATGACAGATTCCACCGAACATCTTCTTAGCGGCCGTATTCTTCCATTCGGATACAATCTTGTTTATGCGCTCTTCCAATTTTTCGTTGTATGGCATTATGGAAGTCCTTTCACCGTCATCTGTTCTTGGCCCCGCAACATCGTTTGTATTTTTTGCCTGATCCGCAGGGGCATGGAGCATTTAAGCCCGGCGTTTCAGGGCGAGCGTAGCGTCTGTGCCATAATCTTCTTCCTGCGGGCCTTGAAATGAAGCGCCAGCGAATAGATGCTCAATCCCATCAGCACAGCCCACACTAGAATCAATCCCGCGGTTTCCTTGGTATCAAACATTCCGGTACCGAGAATAGCCGCCAGCGCCGCGCTCCAAACGGACATCCATATAATTTCATACCAGGGGCTCTTAATTTTTTTCATGGTTAAACGGTCTAGCAGTTTTCCGCCATGCGGGTCAACATGACCATCTGTTCGCGGGGCCTGTTTAATGATATGCTGCGTCACCTAATTCACAGCGCATCAGAGGTCTTAGTTGGGATTTCTCTTTGTTAACGTAAATCATGAAGTAGGGTTCGAAGCCTCGGAGAGCATCCCCATCTCTATGGGTTATATCCTCGCAGCTATGAAACAGCAGGGCTGGGAAGGCGTAATTCTCGATGATTTGCATGATCGGCCATTGTCGCTCGCAAACCTGGAAAAATGGATACGCCGAGTGGATCCTCCCGTTATCGGTTTCACGGCATATCAGAGCACTTTGGACCGCATCCGGTTCTTGTGCAGATATATTAAATCCCGGCATCGTCGAATTTATACAGTCCTCGGCGGCCCCCAGGCGATAGTCGCGCCATCTGAAGCGTTGGAGGAACTGGAAGACGTAGACGCTCTGGTTCGGGGTGAAGCCGAGCTGGTGATGCCGGAAATGGCCCGAACTCTGGCCGCAGGAGAGCCCTTGGAGCGAGTAAAGGGCATAGCCTGCCGGTGCAATGGAAGATTGTTGGACACCGGACCGGGACCGGAGCCGTCGAACGACCTGGATGACTACCCGTCCCCTTACCTCATGAATTTACTAAACCTTGAAGGCAAAAATACAGCCATTCTGCTCTCTTCTCGAGGTTGCTCGCATGTGTGCCGTTTCTGTATTACCCCTCGAATCTGTAAAGGTAAGGTGCGCTATCACTCTGTCGAGAGAGTGCTTTCCGAAATGGAACTCCTTTCCAAAATGGGGATTGAACGTTTCTGGTTTGCTGACCCCAATTTCACTCAAGACCGGGCAAGAACCGAGGAACTACTGGCAAAGAAGATCGAGCGCGGTGTCACCACTCCGTTCTGGCTCCAAACCCGTGCCGATCTTATAGATGAGGAGCTTCTGGAGAAATTGCGCGAGGCCGGGGCGGACACTGTCGCGTTCGGCCTGGAATCGGGAAGCGCAGACGTACTCGAAAAGACAAATAAAGGAATACAACTGGATCGGTTGAGGGAAAACGTAGAAAAGACCCAATCCTTGGGGATGGACGCAGAGCTTTTTTCCATCTTCGGCCTTCCCGGCGAAACCATAGAGGACGCCAAGAGAACTATCGAGTTCGTTCGCTCACTGGGAGTGCCTATTCAATCCAATTCCGGTTCGCAACAGATGCAGCTCTATTTCGGCTCAATCTATGAAAAAAACCCCGAACGTTACGGTATCAAGGTCCTGCCCGGTTACAGGCCGTTTTACTTCTCCGCCGGAGATCAGTATGAAACGGAAAGCATGTCTCAGGCCGAGATTAAGAAGGCTCGCAACCTGTGGGCTTTGGCAAATGAGCAGATGGAACGGGACGTCTACTACAAGCAGCGCATCTTTGATGTGATCGAGTTTCTACTTGATAATCAGGACGATTTGCAGGAAGAGCCGGCGTTTTGCCATTTCGGCGCTCTTGCCGCCAACGCTATAGAAGAATTCGATCTGATGATTCGATTCCTTGAGGCCGGCGGGAATTCCCTCAAGGCCCCAAAGCTGAAAGAAATAATTTCCGGGCTCACTTTATTCAGGGAAACAGACCAACCTTCAGGTCCTATGGATCGCGTAATCTTTGATTCGCGCAGCTGGATCGGCGATATCCCATTCACCGGCATATCCGGCAAATATTGGGACGTGCTCCTGGGCAGAGGACTTTTGTTGCCTGCTTTCGAACAGGGCCTTATCGGGGTGAGGCAGGGTCAGGAAGCTCAATTTTCTTTCGTTTTTCCTGAAGATTATTACCAGGAGGAATTGCGCGATAAAGAAGTGCGGATCCAAGCCAAAATTCATAAGGTTTTTAATGCGGTAAATGTCAAAGATATTGAAGAATTGAAGAATCTTCGAATCAGAAACCGATTTGCGTTTCAGGATTTGGATTTGCTCAAAGAGCAGAACGAGATTCTGTATTATTTGGCATTGCGCGATTCCGGCGAACAAGAGCTTTTGAAAAAACCGGGTCATTTTCTCAATCTGGTTCAGCGGCTGGCTAAGCTCGGCAAACGAAAGGATATAATACGGATGGCCGGCCTTCTTGATGGAAAACCTGCGGCCCTCAATGCCTTGGCAGACACTTTGGCCGGGACCGGAAAATGTGAGTGGGCCCTTGAGTATTACTATGCCGTGTCCGAAAGCATGCGTTCTTCAGTCCTGAAGCGTGTCCAATGCCTTATTAGAATGGAAAGGCCTGATGAGGCGATGAAATTGCTGGCGACCGTTCCGGAAACTCCGGATCTTCAATTTCAGGAAATGCTTTTGGAATGTCTCAAGGCCGCTCGGCCGGAGTCGGACCGCATACCGTCTCTTGAGCATAACGTGTTGGAACTCAAGATAAAGGCGGCTCTTGACAGAGAATCCATGATGAGGAGCGGGAATTTGCCTCCGCCTGTTGTACACGGATTGCCTGATGGGGAACCAGCAGGTGGTTTTAAATAGGAGATGTGGAACATGAATCCAAATGCAGCGAGCAAAGAAGCTCTGGTCACGTATGAACGGCGTGGCCCTATTGGTTTTATTACGCTCAACAGGCCGGAAAAACTCAACGCGATGAACTCGGCGGTGTGGGAGGCCGTGGGCAGCGCGGTTGACAAGGCCGGGCAAGATACCGAGGCGCGAGTAGTCCTGCTTCGGGGCGCGGGGAAATCTTTTTCCGCTGGATTGGATTTGAGCCCTGAAAATCAGGTGCTCTCCACTATTACCAACCAACCCTCAGCTTCCCAGAAGGTCAAGTTCTACGAAGAAGTGAGGCATTTCCAGGGCATACATGACAATCTCGAACGGCTCCGGCAGCCTACCATCGGGGTTATTCATGGGAACTGTCTAGGAGCGGGTCTGGAATTAGCCCTCTGCTGCGATTTTCGCCTTTGCTCCGCGGATGCGAAGTTTGCCCTGCCTGAAGCCAAGTTCGCTATAATTACCGATGTGGGGGGCCTCCAGCGCCTGCCGAAGGTGGTCGGACGCGCGCACGCCAGGGAAATGGCTTTTCGTGGGAACAGGATAGGCGCCGATCATGCTTTAGCCATCGGGCTGGTTAATCATATCTACCCTGACAAAGAAACGCTCGACCGCGCGGCTGAAGAAATGGCCCTCGAAATAGCCGGGAACGCTCCTCTGGCAGTGCAAGGAGCCAAGGATGTATTTCTGTACGGCGAAGAGGCGTCTTCGGAACGGGCGCTGGATTACAATGCGGCCAAATCCAGCATGATATTGCCATCTGAAGACTTGATGGAGGCTATGTCCGCGTACTTGCAGAAGCGAGACGCTCAATTCAAAGGCGCATAACTTAAGTTGATCTCTCTGCATAATGGAATAAGGAGGTTTCTGTGATCACCCGACTATTCGAACCGATAACAATGGGGCCGATGCGTTTGTCCAACAGAGTCGTCATGCCCGCTATGGCTCTTAATTACACTCCCAACGGCGAAATGACCGATAAATTCGTAAACATGTACGCAGCTCGGGCTCGGGGAGGCACAGGTTTAATAATTATCGGCGGCGCTGAAATCGATGACGAGGCAAACGGAATGGATCTGTTTCTGTCTATTAAAGACGATCGCTTCATTCCGGGTTTGCGACGGTTCACCGATACAATTCACAACGCCGGCTCAAAAGTCGCTGTACAGCTCTACATGGCGGGCGCTTATTCCGTTTGTAGCATAAAGGGACTGCCCTTGTTGGCCCCTTCCGAGTATACGAGCTTCTTTACAAGGCAAAAGACGAAGGCGATGACACTGGAAGAGATCGACCGAGTCCAAGATGATTTTGCCCAATCTGCGCGACGGGCTAAAGAAGCAGGATTCGACGCGGTTGAAGTCCTCGGCTCCGCGGGTTACCTCATATCCCAATTCTTGTCCCCCAAAACCAATAAGCGCGATGACGATTATGGCGGCCCTCTGGAAAATCGTATGCGATTCGGAGTGGAGACCATACAACGAGTTAAAAAGGTGGCCGGCAAGGAAATGGCTGTTATCGTGCGCGTTGCCGGTAATGATTTTGTTCCCGGGAGCCATACCAACACAGAAGCTCGCGAGTTTGCCGCGGCCGCGCAGCAAGCCGGAGCGGACTGCATCAGCGTCACTGGCGGCTGGCACGAAAGCCGAGTTCCTCAGATCACTATGGACCTGCCTCAGGCAGGGTACGTTTACCTGGCTAAAGGGATTAAAGAACGAGTCACTGTCCCGGTGGTCGCTTGCAACAGAATTAATGATCCGTTCATTGCGGAAGAGATCCTGAGGGAAAATGTGGCGGACCTCGTAGGCGTCGCCCGCGGGATGCTGGCCGACCCGGAATTTGTAAACAAGGCTAAAGAGGGACGGGCCGATGAGATTCGCCGTTGCGTCGCCTGTAATCAACGTTGCTTCGATCATGTGTTTCAGCTTCAGCCGGTAGGCTGCGCGATAAATCCGACAACGGGTAGAGAAGGTGAAATCAGCATTACGCCTGCGGCCCAGCCCAAGAAGATCCTGGTGGCCGGGGCCGGACCCGCGGGTTGCGAGTTTGCCATCACGGCCGCGGAACGAGGACACCAGGTGACCCTCTGTGAAAAGGAAAATAAAATCGGCGGGCAGGTCGAGTGGTTCTCGCAGGTTACCGGCAAACCGGATTATAGGTATCTGCTGGACTATTACATGACAATTCTGGCTAAAAGCCGCGTCCAACTCAGATTGGGGATGGAAGTCACGCCCGAAGTTGTGGCCGAAGAGAAGCCGGATGTCGTAGTTGTAGCCACCGGCGGCGCCCCGTTCAAACCACCCATTGAAGCTGTGGAAGCGCCTCATGTAGTTCAGGCCTGGGATGTGCTTCGAGCCCGCGCTCATACAGGGGCCAACGTCGTGGTAGTCGGGGGAGGATCGGTTGGATTGGAGGCCGCTTTGTTCTTGGCCTCCCAGGGAACAATTTCACCGGAGCAGCTTTATTTTCTGACACTTCACGAGGCCGAAACTCCGGAAACTCTTCGAGAGCTGATGCTCAAGGGCGTGAAGAAGGTCACGGTAATAGAAATGGCGCCGAGAATGGGCCAGGACGTGGGGCCGACTACCCGCTGGGTGCTTCTCAAAGAACTCCAATTGAGAGGAGTAACCCTTATGACCGGAGCCACCATGAAAGACATATCTTATGAGAATGTGGTTTACACAGATTCCAAAGGAAATGACGTCACTCTCCCAGCGGATACCGTGGTCCTGGCTATGGGTTCTCGGCCCGAAAATTCTCTGGCAGCCAAGCTCGAAGGGCAGGGGGTTGATATTAGGGTGATCGGTGACGCGAAGAAAGCCGCTCGCGTCGGAAGCGCTATCGAGGCTGGATTCAACCTGGCTTGCGAGATTTAGAAGTATTTTGAATTTGTAGGGACCGGACTTGCATGTCCGCCCCAAAATAGGTCCTTATGTGACTCCTCCGTTACAGGTGGCCAAAGACTGTCATTGCGAGCGGAGCGAAGCAGTCTCCCTGCTTGCGGGATTGCCGGTGGGACGGGCATCTTGCCCGTCATTTCCGAATAGGCAGGCTGGAAGCCTGTGGCGCCATTC
>CAVVZX010000007.1:0-71558 GCA_963752855.1 uncultured delta proteobacterium
CACAGGCAGGGGCCGGGGACGGCATGAGCGCGGTCGTAGCCATAACAGCGAAAACCAACGCAACAATTACCAAACCTTTTTTCATAATTCACCTCCGGTTATTCACAATGGGCCGGTAGCTCAACCAGTTGCCCATTTATCCAAAGATTGTACTCCTACCCACACATGTCAAGCGCACACATCAAAAAGACATAGTCCGGAACGGACATGCGCACAAATTGATGCGCCGCCGTGGGCATGGCAGCCGTCGATCATTTTCAATTGATGTATGTTCAGCAGTTAACGATAATTTAATATCCGGCTAACAGTCGCCCAACAATGCGGATCGAGAATTTTGGCCAAGTATGCGCCGCGGAGTCAAGCCAGGGAAACAGGCATGGAGGTCCGCACCGAGCGTCTTCACCAAAGACTCGTCCAATTCGCTTGCGCTTTTGACCGTTGTTTCGCTCCTACGCAGCGCATTGTTTGTTTCAATCCATTGAACCTGGCCGAAAGGTCTGAGTTCGAAGGTCGAGTTATTTTTCGAAAACCCGATTCAACCGGAAAAAAAGCAATCGCTGAAAGAGACTGTTAATGCCAAAGGAAAAAATTCTTGTTGTTGATGACGAGGAAGACATCCTGGAATTGCTTAAATATATTCTGCTGAATGAGGGCTATAGGGTCGACTGCGTACCCTCGGGAGAAGAAGGCTTATTAAAAGCCGCGGAAAATCCTGATCTGATTCTGTTGGATCTCATGTTGCCGGGACTGGACGGCTTAGACGTGTGCCGAGAATTAAAAACCAATCCTGCAACGAGGCAAATTCCCATCATCATGATCACGGCGAAAGGAGAAGACGCTGATATTGTCAGCGGTTTGGAATTGGGAGCGGAAGATTATATCACCAAGCCGTTTAGCCCGAGAATTCTTCTGGCAAGAGTAAAAGTTGTCCTTCGACGAAGAAGGAGTGTCTCGATGGAAGAAGAGCCCGTGATGAGGCGCTACGATTTTACCATTGATTCCGGCAGACACGAGGTCCGACTCGAGGGAAGGCCCCTCGGGCTGACGACGACAGAATTCAGGATCTTACGTTTCCTGGCGAGACGTCCAGGCCGCGTCTTCAGTAGAGAACAGATAATCAGCGCGGTGAAAGGTGACGACTACTCTGTCACGGAAAGGTCTGTTGACGTTCAAATCGTCAGTTTACGAAAAAAATTGGGCAAATCGGGGGATGTCATCGAGACTGTTAGAGGAGTCGGCTACAGACTCAAAGAGTGACATCCCGTGTTGAAAATATCAGAAAATAAACAGGGATCAGACCACAGTGCGAACTCAATACCTGGGACGCCTCAGGATTTAGAATCCAGTGCAGGTTTGAATCACCGTTAGGCCCGCATGAAACCTTGTCGTAAAGTTCCCACGCTTGATTGAACGCTTTATCGAAAGCGCGGCTTTCCGCATATCGGCGCGCCGAGATCCCCATTTCTCTGAGACGCCCCGGTTCCGACAGCATTTCCTGGATTCCCGTTAAGAAGCTGCGTTCATCGTTTCCTTCAACAATAATGCCGGTCTCCCCTGGCACAATATTCTCTTGAGGTCCTCCGCAATTCGTGACAATTACCGGCAGACCCGATGCTTGGGCCTCCAGGACCACATTGCCAAAAGTATCCGTGGTGCTGGGAAACAGAAAGAGGTCGCATGAAGCGTAAATCGACGCCAAGGCTTCGCCTTCCACATATCCCAGGAAGATGCTTCGGGGCCCCTCTAGAATCTGCTGCATCTCTTCCCGGTACGGACCGTCTCCCACAACCACTAGAATGACGTCATCTCTGGATTGAGCCAGTGACGTGAAGCAGTTTGCAAGAATTTGCAGGTTTTTTTCCTTGGAAACGCGCCCTACATATAGGAGTTTCAGCGCGCCATTAGAGCCGCAATGGGCATCAAGACAGTCGCTGCGTTTGGCGGGATGGAATCGAATGGTGTCCACTCCTCTCGGAAACACACGGGTTTTTTGCGGAGATATTCCTTTCTTGGCAAGCTCTGCAGCAGTGCTTCTGGAGGGCACATACACCTGATCCATCTGATCATAATACCATAGCACATACTTCCACACTATTTCAGCGACTGAGGCGTCATCAGTAAGATATTGGGCGTACTGCGGCAAAGCGGTATGGTATGTTCCTACCATGGGAAGCTTCAGGATACGCGCAACAGCTAATGCCGCAATTCCAAGGGGTCCCGGTGTCGCAGAATGAATATGTGTGAACTCTTGCTCATAACAATAATTGAGTATTTCCAGAAAAGGCGGATAGAAAAGCTTCTGTTCAGGATAGACGGAGACTTCATACACCCCGATAGGTTTGAAGTTTTTCACTCCCTCATCATCGCCATTATTAGTGGGGTCACACGTAATGACCGTGTAGTCATTGCCGGACAAGCGAGCAGCTCTTAGCTGTCTTTTCAAAGTGCCTGCCACTCCATTTATTTCATAAAAAGTGTCCGTGAAATGCCCAATTCTAATGCGATCTTCACGCTGAAAGCGTTTTGGTCTTACCAGGAGAAATCTGTCCAGGACCTGATTGCTGAAGGCCCTGTCTTCAGAGAAAATCGAAAAAGATACAAAATACGGCGCCAAGAGGGAATATAGCGCCCCTGCCGAACCCAATGAATGAAACAGATTGAGAAAATGAGCGCCGGCTAGGCTATCCATTACATGATCGGCAAAGTGCCCCAGAACTTTATTAGATACCTTGTTTACAAAACGCAGCCACTGCTCATCAAGATTATCCTGTTGGCCGTGTCCGTTCTTGAAGATTTCGGCAAGCGGCGGGTCGTCCGAGATCAAGCGATGAGTCTCTTGCCGAAGCAAATCCAGGACGGATATATTTCCCATATCAGCCGGTTTCTGCCGCTTCCCGTTCTTAAAAAAGAAATTCAGCCGCGCCAAAATGCCCGGTTCAGTTTCTTGGCCCACCTGAAGAAAGCGGTCCAGGAACTTGAAAATAACGTCGCTGCTGACATATCTCTTCAGATCGAACTTATGGTGATAAAATTGGTATGCGATGCTGTACACGTTGTGAGCAAGGGTTTTCGGTGTCGATGCGGGACCCGCAATTTTGACCTTATTTTGTTCGATGGCCGCTAAAAGCTGTTCAAGCTCCGTTATACCATCCATTTCGGTATATCGACGCGCTATAGTCAACGAGCTGTGATCGTCGGATCCACCCGTAAGATTTTTGACCCAAGGGAACGGGGAACCTGGTTGCAAACAATGCTTTTCCGCCAATTGATCCATCAATTCCGGCGTCAGAACCGAAAGAAGGAGTTGAAGACATCTGTTCTGTTCTTCCGTTTCTAGCTCCGTTAAGCTCAAAATTCTTGAAAATCAGAAGGCATTTCTCAAAATGCTCGATCGTCAACTTGTGATTCACGGAGAACAGCGGATGAGCCAACGCATGGCTAATGCCGTTTGTCTTGAGATATGCGGCGAGTTCGAATACATTCTCCCTAACCCTTTGTATATCTTGATGTATTTTCTCATCAATATTATATGCCAGCACGTGAAGCTTGCATCCGTCATCGGGGAAATAAGTAGTTACTTCTTCGCTGATGAATGTGCCTGGGAGGTGAGCGATTTCCAGGCATCCTTCGATTGTATTGTGATCAGTGATGGTGACAAGTGACATTCCTCTCTTCTTGGCAATATTGTATAAATGAACCGGATCGGTGAAACTCTCCGGGCAACCCAGCTTCTTAAGAATCCACTCGGAAGGGCGCTTTGAAAATTTAGAATGTACATGCAAGTCGATTTTCATCGGTTCACAACCTTTCTCATAATTGAGCCATTACCCAATTAATCTATCAGTATCGATTCTCCAGCTTTAACTTTGTCTCCAGGCTTCACCTTTGCTTGCATTTGCGGCAGTTCAGGAACTATTACATCCACCTGAGACCCTATACGAATCATCCCGAATATTTCTCCTTTGCCGACGGAGCCGCCTTCAGGGATGTATGAGTCAATACCGTGTACGCTCTTGCCCGCTATCTGCACGACGTAACAAGATATTTCGTCCTCTTTGAATTTTCCTTTTATCCGTGTCACAGTCCTTTCGTTTTCCAAAATATGAAGGCTATTTCGATAAAAGGGCATTTGATTAAACAAAATCCGAAAGTGCATGGGGCCCATGTGAAGGTTGGCGGTCTTTGGCGGATAATGCATTATTTGCTCGACTGTTCCGGTAATGGGCGCGCGATTGTAGTGGACATTGAACGGGCTCATGAAGATACCGATCAGGATCTTTCGCGAATCTACGTCCTGCCGGACTATGTCCTTGATTTGGGCCGCAATGCCTTGTTTTATGACGATGATATTTTCTTTCGGCTCAACAGTCTTCACGTAAACGACAGTGCCATCCGCCGGGCTGACGATATTGCCGCCTGGCGGGGCAATCCTCGGTGGGTTTCTAAAAAACCAGAAGTACCGCCAATAAAGAAAACCCGCCCCAGCAACCGAAATGAGAATCAGAATGGATATCAATGCAGTTGTCGCCATACGCCTGGTTCCAAAACTCGCACCAGAGCAACTCCGGAGGAGAAGGGGAAATTTATAACTTCGAAAGCGCTCTCTTCTTTCTTCAGGATGTTTATCCATCGCTTAACTCCCGCATGTCGAAGCATTTCGCGAATGTAAATGTTCGTATCGTGAAGAAATATGTAAGCGTTTTTCTTGGAACATCCCACCATGTTGACGAAATCTGTACTTCACATCTTTATACGCGTGGCTACCATCGACGAAGCCCAAATCAATAGGAGGCAAGCCCAGCTCCGCATAAGATGGGAACAGCTCGTCGCTTCTCATTCTGTAATGGGTCACGATTTCTTCTACCCCGAATTTTCGAAAACGCTCCTGGACATCGGCGTCAGAATTCCAGGTCCCGCGACCACCCAGCGTCTTGAGAGGCCCATCCTTGAGTAACGAATACGATGGATCGACGAAGGTGAGGGAACCGACGCCGTTGTCTCTCATGGCTAGCGCCAGACAGACTACGCTGAATCCGTATCCCGAACCTATTACCAGCGTGTGTTTGGGTCGGAGGGCCCGGGCGACGCCATAATAGATGAAGCCGAATCCCAAATTCAGATTCTGGGCGCTCTGATTGTGCCCCAGAGGTTTTGCATAATGCAGAATATTTTTGACTAAATCTTCGCTAAGACTGAATGTTTCCATTCTCTATTCCTTTTTCGTTTCAGAGTTGGCCGGCCCCAATTGAACCCCTCCATCAGTGGGGCTATATAGTTAGACGAGTATTATTCGTACGTCAGTTTTGAGTTAAATGTTGAAGAATTTTCGGCGGGCATTGATCGTTTGAAAGTTTTTTCGACAGAAGATTAATCTTCTTAAGATCAAACGCTAACTTTTTTGCAACATTTTAAAATTAAATTTGAAAAATCTCTTACAGCTAGTTGCAAAACACCTATGAGGACGGGAAAATGTTGGGTCTTTTTTGTAGGGGGGTTCGTGAGCCGCCCAATATCAGGGCGCTTCGAGAAGCGCCCCTGCCATCATTACGACGCGATGTCGAGGTCTTGCAACAGGTACTAGTCCTAGAGTGAGAACCTTTATGGGGCCTGGGTATCTGAAGGTAACAAGTTGCCTTAACCGGAACATAGGGCCTCCGAGACATGGTCATCAACAGATTCTAAAATTCGACGGATCGGGGCTATCGTACGAGAGGCTATATTCTTCAAGTTGAATTTGGATTATGAGCCGGTTAAGTAATTGTTAAATTCGATACAGCGCAGTCATCAGTGATGCGTTTGATCGTGAATTTAAATAATTCTCACACTTCCGTCCGGCCATCGCAGGTATTAAATGAAATGGCGGAATAATTGTGCCAATTGTACATGGATTTCAATTGCCGGAGGCGCATGATGGCATCTGAAACATTGACCGATGAGGACTTAAAGGCGATTCTTACAAGCGTTAAGACCATCGCGGTTGTAGGTTTATCTACAAATCCCTCGAGGGACAGTTACGGAGTGGCTGAGTACCTCAAGAAAAACGGCTATCGCATCATCCCGGTGAATCCGGGCGCTGACGAGATCTTGGGAGAAAAAAGCTATCCCGATCTGCTATCCATAAATGAACCTGTGGATGTGGTGGACGTTTTCAGACGGCCGGAATTCGTTCCTGAAATTGTAAACCAGGCTGTCAAAAATTAAGGCAAAAGTTCTTTGGATGCAGTTGGGAGTGAGCGACGAGGAAGCCGCCAATAAAGCAAGACAGGCCGGAATGACCGTGGTGCAGGATCATTGCATGATGGCCGAACATTCGAGGCTAATCGGAAAGAAGTAATACCTAAGCCGGAATATCCGGACCTTTGTGCTGTGATGTAAGCTACTTGGACTCTTCGATCCTGTCCTGTCTGTAGGAAAGGGCTACAAAGGTGTTGTAGGAAAGCTCCGGAGGAAAGAGGGCTACCCTGTCCCCATCATGGAGCAAGGTTGACAGGGAGCTGGCTCGGCTGTTCACAAAGATCATTCTTACTCGGTTGTCGGGCAAGCCCAAGGCAGACGCAAGATCGACGCCGCGCGCCTGGTCCGGCAGCTCCACAATTCGTTCCATAGGTCCTTTGTGGGCTTCAGTTCTGAGATGGCCGCCTAATAGGACTGTAATGCGCATTTCGTGCCTAAGGCTCCGGAGTTTATATTTAAATGATTGGTCGGCCTCCGGGGGAAATGCTTCCCCCGGAGAATCTATGTATCTATATTTCTAAAGGTTGGCAAACGTCTTGTCCAGCTCCTCATCCGACACCTGAAAAACTACATTGTGTGGTGGCAGAGGTTGGGTTTTGAAAAAATAGGGCAGTCGATCGTCCACTGGAGAAAAACCTGCGGCCTTGTTGAATTCCCGCTCCGCTCGCAGGACCTGTTTTCCGTACTCCACAAAGTCGTCCAGGGTCATGTTCCAGCCGTATACGGCATTGAGCATCTTGGGTATTGCTTCCAGCCCACTGGCGATGTCCAGTATAGCGAACGCGGTAAAGACACAGAGTCCGGCGCTGTCCACAGCCGCAGTGGCAACCTGCAGGTTTCGGGAGAGCTCCACTTGTCCCTCCGGTTTTAGGGGATCCACGTACCCACCGACCTTCATAACGTTTGTGGCTATGGCATACCCCGCAGTGTGATCCGCGCCCATCGGAGTCGTCGCATAAGTGACGCCTATCCCCATGACCGCTCTTGGATCGTACGCCGGAAGACCTTGCCGTTTGACGACCGGGACATGGTCCACGCCGAAAGCTTGGCCCGTGGCGGCCGCGCCGCCGGCCAGAATACGTCCCAGATACGATCCTTTACCCATCTCATGGACTAGCTCTATGGCTCCGGCCCCGTCTCCGAACTTTTTGACGCCTGCGTACATGGCCACCGCGACAGCGCATCCGACCTCGATGGTATCGAGCCCATAATCGTCGCAGAGATAACTGACTTTCGCGATGGCATCGAGATCGTCTATTCCACAATTTGCTCCATTAGCCCAAATCGTCTCGTATTCGAATCCGGAAGTCAGATATTTCTTGTCTTTATCATTGTATACATTGGAACATTGGATAATGCAGGTTGTACAGGCGGCGTGCGTCGTGGAGCCTTCGCGTTCCTTTATGATGTCATGCATGGTCTCGCCGCTTATTTTGCCGGCTCCTTCGAAGCGGCCTTCGGTGAAGTTTCGAGTGGGGAACGCGCCCGCCTCGTTGATCACATTTACCAAAACATTCGTCCCATAGACTGCCAGGCCTCCGCCCGGTTTGGTTACCGGATGTTCCCTCAGAGCGTCTCTAAATATTACGGAAGCGGCTTTGAATGCTTCTGAGTCGTGATAAGTGGCGCCTTCAGAGCCTTTGTCATCCACCACAATCGCTTTCACGCCTTTGGCGCCCATAACCGCGCCCACGCCGCCTCTTCCGGCGTGTCTGGACGGCAGCCCCATGGTGTCGGTTACGGCCACTGAAGCGGACGACATTAGCATCTCGCCTGCCGGGCCTATGGAAATAATCGACACCTTATCGCCATGCTTGGCTTTGAGGCGCTCGCAAAGCTCATAGTTCTTGAGGCCCTTCAAGTCGTCGGCCGGAAGGAGTTGGGCCCCGTCTTTGTCAATAACAATGTAGAAAAGCTTTCCCTTGGGAGGGCTCTGTTCGAGCACGATTCCCGCAATATTTAAGCGGCCGAGCTTGAATGCCGCCGTGCCGCCCACGTTGCTCTCTTTGATGCCCCCGGTCAGGGGGCTTTTGGCCCCTACCGACAGACGGCCGGAGTTAGCGCAGGTGGTGCCCGATAGGAGACCTCCAGCAACAACTAATTTGTTCTCCGGGCCTAGAGGATGACATTGCGGCGGTACCTCGCGCGCAACTATAAGAGAAGTCAGGGCGCGGCCTCCGGATCGCGCATATTCCTCTGCGAGGTCGTCATACTGTATCTTTCCCTGATTCATATCCACGCGGACAAGTTTTCTCATGATATTCCCCCTTTGAGAAAAGGTGTGAAAGCTCGGCGATCGTTAGCCAAGATTTACGTGTATCGCTATTGCATCTGATGGCAGTGTATGAGCTTGAGCGCGAAGGTGTCAAGGAAAATAAATAAGAAAATTGAGGCGTTATGGGATTTTTGACATAACCCGATCACGGGATTTTTGACTCCGGCGGGCAATCGCATTAAATTCTTTATGGTAGAATAGATAAGGACTCAGCATATGAAGAACAGGTTTTCCAAACTCTTTCGAACTGAATGGGGCCGTGGCGGGTCCTTGTTGCTCGTGGTATCGATCCTGTTGTTGGCCGTATTCCTGCCGGCGCTGTCTCCAGCGGCGGACACCCCCGAGAGCAAGCCTTCTGACGTCGCCAATTCCGCGAGTCAGTCGAAAATAGACGCTCAAAGCCCGCCAAGCCCGACTCGACATGACGATCAAAGGCTTGATGAAAAACAGCTACCGAAGCAAGATCTGATTCCTCAGCCGAATCGGGCTTCTTATCCGATTGTTGGTCAGAGATCGCAAGGGGCCCTGCGAAGCATAAATAGAGCCAGAAGCGACTTCGATCACAGCATGAGAAACCTGAATGATAGTCTGAGACGGGCCAATGACGCCATAAACAGGATAAGGTCGATAAGAAAATTTTAGTCAACATTTCGCCGGGGAGAACGTAGAGGCCGACAGGGGAAGGCTGTCAAAATTCCTTTGTTGGCTTATTTGGCTTGTACAAGGCCGATTGACACAGTCTTTGCCCGGTGGTAATGTTGCCCCGTCAAAACAGGATCAGGTTACATGAAGTCAGCTTACGAGGTCACCCCTCAAGAAATCCGGAAAATCATAATTGAAGAGTCCAAGAGAGCGAATGTCGGCCACATTGGGTCTGCACTGTCGATAGCCGATATTTTGGCGGCGCTTTTTCAGGGAGTGCTGCACGGGACCGGGACCGATGATCCGAACAGGGATCGCTTCATTCTCTCAAAAGGACATGCCGCGCTGGCATTGTACGCAGCTTTATATCTGAAGTCGATTCTAACTCGCGACCAACTCCAAACGTATTGCTGCGATGGCAGCTTCCTGGGAGTTCATCCCGAGCATCGGCTCGACGGAATTGATTTCTCGACCGGGTCTTTGGGTCATGGCTTGGCTATAGGTTCCGGCGTCGCTCTTGCGTCACGGTTAAGCGGAATATATTATCGCTGCTTTGTTCTTGTTAGTGACGCGGAGTGCAACGAAGGCTCGCTCTGGGAGAGCGTGATGTTTGCCGCGCATCACAAATTGTCAAATTTAATCGCCATCGTAGATAACAATGGACAGCAGGCTTTTGGGAAGACTAAAGAGGTCATCGACCTGGAGCCTCTCGGAGAAAAATGGCGTACGTTCGGGTGGGAAGTCCATCAAGTGGAAGGACACAGCACAGAGGAGCTAATGAAATCTTTTCAAGCCCTTGACACCCGCAACGGCTCGCCCAAGGTATTGATTGCCGATACGATCTGCGGGAAGGGTGTATCGTTTATGGAGGGCAAAGTGGAATGGCATTACTTGCCGCTATCTGACGATCAGTACATCCAGGCGCTCAACGAAATCGAGAGGAAAGGCAAGAAGTGAGACGTGCGCTCACCAAGGCGCTGTGTGAATTAGCGGACTCGGATCCCAGGGTGGTCCTCATGACCGCGGACCTGGGATTCATGGTTTTGGAAGAGTTTGCTAAATCTTATCCGTCGCGCTTTTTCAATGTGGGGGTGGCTGAAGCCAATATGATCGGTCTGGCTACAGGTTTGGCCGCTTCCGGTTTTATTCCTTTCACCTACTCGATAGCCACCTTTGCGTCAATGCGCTGTTACGAGCAGATCCGCAACGGTCCTGTGTTGCACGGTTTGCCGGTAAGGGTTGTCGGAGTAGGGGGCGGCTTTGAATACGGGCACGCTGGCTATACTCATCATGCCCTCGAAGATCTCGGAATCGCCCGCATCCAGCCGGGTTTGACTGTGATTGCGCCGGCGGATCACTTGCAAGCTTCAGCGGCGATACACACGACTTACGATTTGCCCGGCCCTATTTATTACCGTCTTGGGAAAAGGGACGACTACGTGCTGCCCGGCCTTGAGGGGCGGTTCAGATTGGGTCGGGTGGAAACGATCAGAACAGGGTCGGACATACTAATGCTGACGCTGGGAAGCATTTCCACCGAGACTGTCAAAGCTGCGGGACTGCTCGCCTTGCAAGGCGTAGAGGCGACGATTTGTGTAGTGTCGTCGCTGCGTCCTGCGCCATTGGAAGATCTAGTGGAGCTACTCGCGCGCTTCAAAGTAACAGTGACCGTCGAAGAGCATTATTCAGACGGGGGACTGGGATCTTTGGTTTGCGAAATTGCTGCGGAGTCGGCATCGACTTGCAGAGTAGTTCGGTGCGGCATCAAGACCATGCCTGCTTCAGTATGCGGGAGTGAAGGCTGTCTCCGGGATGCCAACGGTCTGGGGGCTGACGGAATATTGAAAAGCGCCTTAGCTGCAATGGGAGCTCCGCTGAATGAGCGATAAGCCTGATATATCCATTGTGCTTCCCATCTATAACCAGGCCGATCACATTGAAGGCATTGTGCAGCAATATGTGGCCGCTCTCGGTAACCTGAAGCATTCTTTTGAGCTGGTCCTTGTGGTTAACGGAAATAGAGACGGATCACTGGAACGTTGTCAGAGTCTCGCGAAATCATATGACTCGCTGCATATCTTGTACGACGAGCAATCCGGCTGGGGTCGAGCCGTTCGCAAAGGTCTGGAGGCCGCGAAAGGCGACACACTTTGCTACACCAATTCCGCTCGCACCTCATCCTACCACTTAGCGCTGCACGTGATGCTCGCGCTGGCCAATCCCGAGCTAGTCATAAAGGCCAATCGAAGACTTCGACATCCATTGGCTCGTCGGATCGGGTCGGTGATCTACAATGTCGAATGTCGGACACTCTTCGATCTACCGGTTTGGGATATCAATGGCACGCCCAAGGCTTTCGGTCGGGAAGCTTACGAACGACTGAATCTTCAAGAAAACGGCGATCTCATTGACCTTGAGTTTATCATCCGGTGCAAACAACTGGGGGTGCAAATACTGGAAGTTCCCATTGTCTCGCTGGTTCGTCATGGTGGCGGCTCCACCACTAATCTGGCCTCGGCCGGTCGCATGTATTGGGGAGCCCTATCCATGCGGTTGAACACGGATAAACTGGGACCCGACCCGGAAGGACCCGGCGCTTAATGCAGGCCGAAAAAGATCAAGAAAAATTGGCGCTCTGGGAACATCAGGACATGGAGTTCCGTAATCCCGCGCAGATCGTCTCTTACTGGCAAGATGCTGATCGGATTGACCCGCGGCTTTTGGAGTTCGAGACCACCGGGCAATGGTGGTCTACCTTGAGCGATTCGGCTATTACGCTGCTTGTTACCCGCGAATACGAACACCTTCTGCTCTCCATGCATGTCAGCGATTCATCAGGTCCCACAGTGTCCATGATGAGAATGCCTCATCCTTCCGGACTTGCCATAGACCACGCTCAAGGAGTCGTGCATGTTGCCAGTACCAGAAACCCGAACCAGATATTTGATCTGATGCCTTTGGATGGTCTGGCGCCGCGGCTGGATGTTGATGAAGTATCCTTGAGCGACAAACCTCTTTTGCCGGTGCGGACCCGTTTTTATCCGGGATGCCTGTACATCCACGATCTGGCCATGATCGGGGGTGAGCTTCACGCCAATTCCGTGGGGCAAAACGCTGTTGTCCGGTTGTCCGGGTCAGGCGCTTATGAGCGCGTCTGGTGGCCTAAATGTATTGAACAGGACGACGGCCCGGTGTTTGGAAGGAATCACCTTCAGCTCAATTCCATCGCAGCCGGTCCCACCTTGGAAGCATCATTCTTTTCGGCCTCTACCGACGAAATGACCGCTTTAAGACCGGGCGATCCGTCTTTTCCCGTGGATCGAAGAGGTGTCATATTTTCCGCGGCGACGAGGGAGCCAATCGTACGGGGGCTGACTCGTCCGCATTCCGCCAGGTTACGCAATCAAAGGATCTGGGTCGAAAACAGCGGTTATGGACAAGTTGGTTACATAGATGATGGAAAATTTTTGTCAGTCGCGAGTCTGCCGGGCTGGACCCGGGGCCTCTGCTTCTTTAAAGAAATTATGTTTGTGGGAACTTCCCGGATATTGCCGCGGTTTCAACAATATGCTCCGGGAGTTGATATCGACCTGAGCTGTTGTGGGATCCACGCGCTGGATGTGAAATCGGGTAAGACCTTGGGGAGCATGGTTTGGCCGCACGGCAGCCAGATATTCGCGATAGAGGCGGCGCCTCTGAATTTCACCACAGGCTTTCCGTTTGCCGCGGATGGGAGATCGCCCGAAGACCTCGAAAAGTCCATTTTTTATTCATTTCAAATGAAGTATCCCCAGGAGGATTGATGGAATTCCGTTTGCTGATGCTATCGGCCATGTATGAAAACGGCGGTAACACCGTACACAGGTTCCTGGACGGACATCCCGAGATGTTCGTTTATCCGTTTGAATCCCAATTAGGAACCAATTTTGCGCACGATCATCTGACTTCGATGTTTCCCGTGAAGTATAGATGGCCCGAGTTCAGTCTGGAAGCCACACCTTTGCAGGACTACCGAGCCATTATCGACGAAGAATGCAAGGTGCGCGCGAGAACGCCTCAAGTGAGCAAATTCCGACACATGCCTTTTGATTTCAGCGATGATGATCGTCGCGACCTGTTCGTTAAGTACGCTTCCGAAGCCGGCCGGTCACGCGGAAACAATGTCACTGCGTTTTTTCGGGCAACCTTTGACGCGTGGAAAGACTATAGTCGCACGAATCAAGAAAAATTCCATGTCGGTTACAGCCCCATAATTGCTGTGGACGCGAACAAAATCCTTGAAGATATTCCGAGAGCCCATGTGCTTCATATAGTCCGAAATCCGTGGTCTGCCTACGCTGACACAAAGAAGCGGCCCGTGCCATTATCTTTGGAACGGTACATTACGGCCTGGGTCACGACCCAATACCACGCTCTCGTGTTTCAGAAATTCTGGCCAAATAACATCCATATAGTGCGCTACGAAGATGTAATAGCGGACCCGAAGGCCTGTCTGGGCAATGTTTGCGCAAATATCGGCATAGGTTCCTCAGACAGCCTGAAGACCCCAACTTGGAACGCCAAACAGCTCGAAGAAGTTTATCCATGGGGCACAATCCGTAAAGCTACTCCGGAGGCCAATAAGGCGACGGCTCAGGAGCTGTCCGGAGACGAAATTAAAGCTGTGCGGGCGTGGACGGATCTTTACCTAGATCTATTTGATTATAAGAATCTTCTTGAAAAATGAAGTAGGGGCGGGTTTGAAACCCGCCCTTGATGGGATAATTCGGCATGGGCAGGTTTGAAACCTGCCCCTACAAGCTCGATGAATTAAAATCGCGCGCTACGGCCGGCCGATGGTCCGAGGCGCCATTCCCAAAATGAAAAAGGTCCTTATTACAGGCGCTTCAGGTTTCGTTGGAAATAATCTGGCCCGTTTTCTTTTGAATCGGGGCCATGAAGCGCATCTGCTTTTGCGAGAAGGCCATGCCCAATGGCGCCTCAAGGATATTCTCCGGGACGTGCGGGTTCACATAGTTGATCTCTGTGATCCGGAGGGACTCGCAGCGGCCGTGAAGAACGCTCGCGCGGAATGGATATTCCATCTGGCGGCGCACGGAGCATATTCATCCCAGATCGACACTGCGAGAATAGTCCGGACCAACATCATGGGGACTGTCAATCTGGTCCAAGCCTGTTTAAAGACCGGATTTGAAGTGTTTGTCAATACGGGATCTTCCTCCGAATATGGGTTTAAAGATCACGCTCCGACTGAAAAGGAATGGCTCGACCCGAATAGCTATTATGCTGTGGCCAAAGCCTCAGCCACACTGTTTTGTCGTTACACCGCGCGTAGTCTTGGAGTGCGGATTCCCACTCTGAGGCTCTACTCTGTTTATGGTCCGTATGAAGAACCTACCCGATTGATGCCGACGCTCATCGTAAATGGGTTGGAGGGGAGATTGCCGCCCCTGGTAAATCCGAAAATTGCTCGAGATTTTATATACGTGGACGACGTAACGGCCGCGTATTTGTCCGCGGTAACCGTGGAACCCGACGATCCGGGCGCGGTGTACAACATCGGCTCCGGGATTCAGACGTCCATTGCCGAAGTTGTGGAAACAGCGCGTCAGTCAATAGGCATAACCACGAAACCTGAGTGGGGTTCCATGAAGGATCGCATTTGGGACACTGATACCTGGGTGTGCGATAATCGCCTCGCAGTGGAGAAACTCGGCTGGCGGCCGCATCACTCCTTTGAGAAAGGATTCCGAAAAATGGTTGACTGGTTCCGGCAGAATCCGGAGATCACTCAATGGTATCGGGATCATCAACGCCGAAATACTGTCTGAGCGCAAAGTTAGTCTGACAAACTACAGCGGCCCATGCGCCGCTTTCTTGCCTGTTAAAGAAAGCGCATACTGAACGGCGCCACACCTAATTTGCATTGAACGTGAGTTATCTATCTGCTATTTCAATTTATGCTCGATCCAGTTTTGAGGAGTCGGCGTATGTTCGAGGATTACCCCAAGGAAATCATGACTCATGGACGGCGCCGTCTTGACCCTCCGTCCTGTTGTCAGGCAAGACGAGGACGATTTGAACAAATTCTTCTTTGAAATCCCCGAAGAAGAACGATGGTATCGCCGACAAAAACTGACCGATCCGGAAGCGCTCCACAAATGGATTGAGACGCTGGATTATGAGCGGATTATTCCTCTTATCGCGGTAAACCGGGACACCGGGTACATAGTGGCTAATTTGACGCTCTTGTTCTCGACTTCCGTTTCTCTCAAACACGTAGCCCATCTACGCCTGATAGTGCATCCCTGGTATCGCCATCAGAGGTTGGGAGGTCTGATGATTCTCGAGGGCGCAGAGCTTGCCACGAACTTGGGGATTGAAAAGCTGATAGCGGAATTTGTGGTGGGAGTGGAAGACACCGCCATCGTCGCGGCTCAAAAACTCGACTTTTATCAAGCTGCCGTCTTAAGAGATTATGTTAAAGATCCTGGCGGCAAATACCGGGACCTCCTCATCATGGTCAAGAACCTCCATGCCGAATGGGGCGACTTCTGATTTATCCCAAGACGCGTAACTTTTTGTGGAACACCCTTAGACCGCTCTTTTTAACTTGACTGTTCGTTGCGCTCAAGCGACCATAGGATTACGCGGTCAAAAGGTGGGAATTGGGGTATTGCCTGGACAAGGAGGAAGGTCATGGAAAACAGTCCTCTGAAGGGTAAAGAAATTCTCGCTGTTGATGACGAAGAAGATGTTTTGCAGGTTCTGGAGGAGAGCCTCACCGGCTACGGGGCAAATCTCGATGCAGCGACTTCATACGAGGAGGCGCGGGAAAAGATTGTTTCCCTCACCTATGATCTGGTGGTGCTCGACATCATGGGTGTCCGCGGTTTCGATCTGTTGCAGCTTGCTGTAGCCAAGAATTTGCCCGTGATTATGCTCACAGCCCATGCCGCCACTCCTAACGCCATCAAGAAATCCATAGAGCTAGGCGCCAGGGCCTACCTGTTGAAAGATGAATTGGCAAACGTGGCCTCTTTTCTGGAAGACGTTCTGGATGTTGAGTTATCAGGCAGGTCTGGAAAAGAAGTCTCGAAAGAGCCAATAGCGCCTTCGGCAAGAAATTCGGGCCGGACTGGCGGATATCGGAAAAAGAATTCTGGAAAAAATTGGAGAATGATCTGAAGCTGGAAGAATCAGTCATTATAACTCAATAACGCTTGAACATATCGTCTTCTTCCATTTCAAAGCTCGAGAGCGTGCCCGGTACTCACGAGGCCATCGTGTGACTAGTTTTACCAGCGCGCATACTGTCTCGCCGCGCGTCCTCATAGATTTTTTGGAGAAGACACTCCCCTTCTCGGAATTGGACAGGGACGTTCTGAATCAATTGGCGGTTGGGGGCCTTGTAGACTTCTATCCAAAAGGACAGATCATCCTACAACAGGACGCCTCTGAGGCAGAGAAACTCTATTTGATACAAAAAGGCGCGGTGAAAATTTACCGCATGAACGCAGATGGGACTTCCGCCCTGGTAGACTATCGTGGCGAAGGCTCGAGCTTCGGCGCCCTTGCCCTCATTGGAGGCGCCAGAGCCGCCCTTACTGTAGAAGCAGTTGAGGACACCTTCTGTTTTCTTATCAACAAAGAATCATTTCTCGAAACCCTCCAGAAAGATCCGGTATTTTCACAGCATTTCTTCAGAGGTCTGTCTGAAGGCATTGTGGGCAAAGCCTATTCCGAGTTGCGACGCATCAAGGTCGGAATGCGAGCCGACGAAGCCTTCCATCTTTTCAGCCGTCGAATCAGGGACGTCATCAAGAAGCCGGCGCAATTTATTAGCGGAGCCGAGACCATCCGGAGCGCGGCAAAGAAAATGACCGAGCTTGAGATCGGTTCGCTGCTGGTGACCAATTCCGCCGGAGACGTTATCGGCATTTTCACGGATAAAGATTTGCGAGCGCGCGTGGTCGCCGAAGGTCTCAGTGTCACGACACCGGTGGAGAAAGTGATGTCGTTTCCGGTCTTGAAGGTCTCTGCGCATGACCTTTGCTTCGAGGCGTTGCTCGAAATGATGAATCAGCAGGTGCATTACTTGGCTGTCGAATGGGACGGGGAAATGGTGGGCGTAGTTACCGATCGCGATATCATGGTTGTCCCGGGCGATTCACCACTGGATCTGTTACGTCAAATTGCCGCTCAGCGGAGTCTGCAAGGTTTGTACGAGCTGTCGGCGAAGGCCCCGTTAGTTGTGCGAACCCTTATCGAGGAAGGAGCAAAGGCAAGCCACATCACACGAGTCATAACTGTTGTGAACGATCATATCCTGGAACGCCTGCTCGATTTGATGCAGGAAGAGATGGGGCCGGCGCCGGTCCCATTTTGCTGGATGGTGACGGGGAGCGAAGGAAGGAAAGAGCAAACCTTTAGAACCGATCAAGATAATGCGATTATGTATGAAGACCCGGGAGATGAATGGGAAACCGTAAAGGCAGCGAAGCTCTATTTTAGGCGACTAGGCAACCAGGCAATAGAGCACCTGGTTGCTTGCGGGTACCCTCTTTGCAAGGGACGGATGATGGCTTCCAATTCGAAATGGCGCAAACCATATTCGGTATGGGTAGGCTATTTCGATAGCTGGATGTCTACGGCCGAGCCAATGGAAACGCTTAATGCAAAGATCTTCTTCGACTTTCGACCCGCGTACGGTTCGCCGGAAATAGCGCAACGTTTGCGAGATCACCTCGCAGAAAAGGCGCAACGCTCGAAATTTGTGATCCGGCATCTTGCCCGTGATTTCATTGAAGCTCAAACACCGCTCTCCTTTTTTCGGAATTTCATGGTGGAGAAGGATGGGGAGCACAAAAATAGGCTGGATCTTAAGCTTCGAGGTCTGGTCCCTTTTGTGGATTTCGCGCGAATGATGGCCTTAAGGTACGGCATCAAAGAGACCAATACCTTGGAGCGCCTCCAGATGTTGGCCACATTAGGCCATGTCCCGGAAGAAATGGTCCGAGAAACCGTGGAGGCCTACGAATTCATCATGCAAGTACGATTGGCCCATCAGCTCAAAATGATCGAGGCAGGTATTGACCCACACAATTTTGTCGATCCTGCCCAGTTGTCCGACCTTGAAAGGATGACGCTCAAGGCGTCATTCGATGTCATCAATCGGCTTCAGACTTTTGTCGCAAAGCTCGGCTTTACGGACGAGTACTGATGCGGCTTACTTTGACCAGGTGAATCGCCGTGGCGCTCCATTGGGTTAAGGAATGGTTTCAGCGCAAACCCAAACACCCGGTGCTCAAGTCTAACGAGGAATTGTTCCTCACATTCGATCAAGCCCGGCCTATCGAGGAGTGCGAATTTGTCGTGTTGGACACTGAGCTGACCGGACTTAATCCCCGGCGAAACGAAATCATATCCATTGGCGCTGTCCGCATCAGGGACATGCGTATCGTTGTAGGGGAAAATTTCCACACCTATGTGCATGCCAGGAAGCCATCCCTGAAGGATAGCACGCTCATTCACCGCATAACACCGGAACAGCTCAACGCAGCCCCCCCGCTAGACGAAGTGCTGCCGGAGTTTGTGGAGTTCTGTGGCACGGCCGTGCTGGTGGGTCACTATCTCCAGCTTGATCTGGCATTCATAAACAAGGCGGCGAAGAGAATACTTGGGGGTAGGCTGCAAAATCCGGCTATGGATTGCGCTCGGCTGGCTCAGGCGCACTTGGTTCATCTTAACCGGGCCGGTGTCAAACGAATCAGTATTGACGACACCTTCCAATTGCCGAAACTTGCCCGAGAATACGGACTACCTCTGTTCGTCCCGCACGATGCGTTAGAGGACGCGCTGCAGACGGCCTACCTATTCTTATTCCTCACGGCAAAACTGCGAGAATATGGTCTTGTGACATTTCGTGATTTTCGCCAAGCCGCGGAGCAGGGACTAGGCGATGACGGACTAATGTAAGGCCAATTTCCTTCGTACAAATGTCGTGAATATCAACGAATCATCTTAATGGCCTTATCGATCTCGTCGTCTAAGTCTGGAGCTGCCGCGCCCAATTTTTTGATCTCATCCTTGGCTGCCTGCAATCCCTGGTCTGCGGCTTTTTGTAGCCACTTGGTAGCCTCTTTAATGTCCTTTGCCACTCCTTTGCCCGTCGCGTACATCTGCCCCAAGAAAAATTGCGCTTGAGCAAGGCCCTGTTCGGCCGCCTTGCGGGACCAATTGACAGCTTCCTGCAGGTTTTGGGCTACGCCCTTGCCTTCCTGATACATTTGCGCCAGCTTTAACTGGGCTTCGGCATTGCCTTTTTCGGCAAGTTGTTTCACAGACTCGAACGAACTTGGCGCTGGTTGGGCTTTGTCTTCTCCGGCGGCATATGCCATTCCGCAAACCGCAAGAATAAGAGCCGCAGCCAAAGCCCGCGAGAAGCGCTTTGAAAAAACAATAGCGGAGATTTGTCGCATTGCTCCTTTTGACTGCTTCATAAGACCTCCGTCTTCTAAGTGTTTAAATTTCCCCGCGCCCGAAACCTTATAGCCCCAATGGCAAGCCATTTGGCGTTCAGGAGACGAGACGCGATTCAATATCCTCTTTTTATACACAAAAATAAAGGGGATTCTTCTTGCGGGATTGCACCGGCGCGTAGGCCCTGGGAGGAGAGCAAGTCCACTCTTTGCAACGATATGTCAATTGCTCGATCAGTAAATTGCGTGAGTCAATTCACTCTATGCCCTACCGGAGGGCGGGGCATAGAGTGAGAGTTTTATTGACCACAAAAAATCAATTCAGAAGACCATGTCAGACAGCGTCTGTTTGCGTAACCGCTAAGGGTTCCTAGAAGTTCTTCCAGCATCGATCGATATGGCGCTGATCGAACTTTTTCGTTAGCAGGCTCACGATCACCGCGATGATGAACGCGCATGGCATGCCCACCACGTTTTGATCAAGATACTGGAGCGACCACAGGAAGCTGTCCTTCGGAAAACCCGCCATAAGGTTCGGCACACCGAAGAGACCCTTGCACAGACCAACGCTCCGCGGCTTCCCTTGCATGGATGAAGAGCGCATACAAGGTGCTGATGGCTGAAACCGCCCACCATGCTCCATACAGCTCCTGCCCATGTCATCCCTCTCCAGAAGATGCCCAGAACAAGGACCGGCAAGAAGGATGACGAACAGAGCCCAAAGAAGAACGCTGTCGCGATGGCGATAATGCTCCCGGGGAGTACCCATGCCCAGATCAATGTCATAAGGATTGTGACCGCAACAGCGACACGAGTAACCATCAGGGTGTTGCCCCTACCCAGGAGGTACCTCTCATAGAAATCTCTGCCGAGAGATGTTCCACCCGCGTGGTATTGCGCGCTCAGGGTCGACATGGCCGCGGCAAACATGGCGAGCATAAAAATAATCCCAAAGTAACTTGGCCACATCTTGTCAATGTAGGCCGGAATGATCTTGTCGATGTTCCCGCCTGCGACAACGACTGAGATGGCCGGCGCTTTAGAGGTAACTCCTTCCTTAACCACGTCCATCATGGGCCCCAGGGCCTTGAAGAAGATCACGTTGGTGAGGGCGCCGACCACGAAGGCTACACCGGTCATGCACAAAATAAATACTCCGCCGTACAAAACCGCACGCTTCAACTGGGCGTCCGTCTGCACGGTCATCAGTCGAACCGAAAGCTGAGGTTGCGCGAGCACTCCGATGCCCACTCCGAGGACTATTGTGCTATACACAGTGAGCCATGCCTGGCTCCAGAATGTGGCCCCCTGGGTCCATCCCAACATTCCCTGAGCCTTGAGACCTGCGGGATAGTACTTCACCATATCGGTCAGCGCCTGATGGGCAGAAGTAAAACCGCCTGCGAGATAATACGTGCCGATCAGGAAAATCGCCATTACCACGAACATGACGCAGCCTTGAAACGCGTCGGTGTACATAACCGCTTTAAGGCCTCCGGTCAGGACGTACAGGGCGACGATGAATGTGCACAAAAGCAACGCAGTGGAGTACGGGATCGAAAAAATGACTTCCACCAGTCGTGCCAACCCGATGAGCACTGCTCCCGCATAGATCGGGAGAAACAGGAAGATGACGAGCCCGGCAAAACCCTGCAGGAATGGCGAATTGTATCGCCTTCCGATCAGTTCGGGGAAGGTGTGTGCGTCCACAGCCAGACCAAGCCGGCGAATACGTCTGCCGAGCACAACCATGGCGACGAAGATACCTACAAAGATGTTAAGAACTGTCAGCCAGAGGAGCGGAAAACCGAATAAAGCCGCGGCCCCGCCAAACCCGATGATGGCTGAAGTGCTGATAAAGGTTGCGCCGTAGGACATGGCCATTACGAACGCGCCCATAGACCTGCCGGCGATGAGGTAATCTTTCCCGTCCTTGGTCTCTCTCCAGCCTTTGTAACCAAGGTACAATGTGATTACGATATAGATAAGCGTCAGAACAACCTTGAGCAGAGTACTGGAATCCATGCTACCTCCTAAAATGAAAAGCTGTAATAGCAGTAAAATTCGGATGAGCCTCCACTAAGGTGTTTGCTTCTCCAATTCCTGTTGGTGCTTTGCCCAGTCTGCCTCTTTGTGCACTTCCGCATCCTTGCCCTTTGCTTCCCAGAAGTACAGGGCATAGACAACGCACCAAAGTGCGCTAGCGATGCACAATAGATACGCGATAGCCAGTTCAACGCTCGCTATTCCAAACATAAGCACACCTCCTTTTAATTAAGATTCCTACAGTTACGTCTCAACAAAAAAAGGCCCGACACCTCAGTCGTGCCAAATCAAGCTTGATAATCGTCAGTTTCGTCCTATCCAGGCCGTCATAAACACGTGTCTCTCTTTAGCCGCGCTTCCTCTCTCGTCCTAGCCGATATTTCGCCTTGATCAGCGCGGTTGGCCTCGCGGGGCCGGATTTCCGAATTCGAATAGGCACGCGGATTTTTCCACCCCGCTACACGAGGATTCATGCCGCCAATCTCGTTTCTACCCTGCCAATGTATCCGGATAAGCCGCAGACTTCTATCTGTACTTTGATATTGAATTTTCTTTTCGCGATAACGCTTTGAAGCGTGATAAATCTTGGTGAGAATCTCTTCTATCCCCTGATGCAAGCGCCGCTGCCGCTCAGACCAGAGGGAAAATCTGACAATTTTGTTAATCATCCCCTAACTGTGGCCACATGTCAAACGAATTTATTCGCACGTGCAGGGCAATCGATACGCTCTATAAGCTGGCTTCCCATTGCCCTCAACCAGGGAGGGTTCTTCCGAATAATTGCGCTTCGGCGACGTTTGCGCTAAGACATTGACCACCAACAGCTGAGGCCGCTGCGATGAATCAAAAGGTAAGTGAAATCTGCGAAACTCGGTAACCGATCTTCTCGAAAGCGAGTACGCCTCACCGAACATAGGCGATCCAAGAAGCCGGACTACCTCCGGGCTCCCTGGTTCATATCGGAACCAAGGGCGCGGAAAAGGTCACCATTTCGGCAATCGACTACTGTGAGAAGGAATTTCAGCGAAAAGGACATCTCCAATGCCCAGGATCTCGCGCCCTATCTTGAGAGTCCCGAAACGACCTGGATAAGGGTTCAAGGGCTGGAGCAGACCGATATTATTGAGGCTGTCGGCAGCTTTTGCAAGGTGCACCCGCTCTTTCTCGAAGATATCGTTAATACGAGCCAACGCCCTAAGGCAGAAGATGCGGGCGATTATTTCTTCATCATAATTAAAGTGCTCAACTACGACGAGAAAAAGGAATCTATCGTGACGGAGCAGTTGAGTTTCGTCTTGGCTCCGAATTTTTTACTGTCTTTTGAGGAGAAATCAGGAAAAATTTTCGATTCGGTGATGGAGCGGATCAAAACGGGCAAGGGTCGGATCAGAAAAAGCGGGACTGACTATCTTGCCTATTGTCTGATTGATACCGTGGTGGATAATTATTTCGGATTGCTGGAAAAGCTTGGAGAGAAAATAGAGTTGCTCGAAGAAGACCTGGTGACCAATCCAACTCCGGAGATCCTGAGCCAGATTCATAATTTGAAGATGAACTTGATATTTCTCCGGAGGTCGGTCTGGCCTTTGAGAGAGGTCATAAACCTGCTCGCGCTGGGCGAATCGAATCTGATAAAGGAGTCCTCTCGTCTTTATTTCCGGGATGTGTACGATCATACGATCCACATAATTGACACTATGGAGACGTATCGAGATATCGTGTCAGGAATGCTGGATATCTACCTTTCGAGCGTCAGCTACAGATTAAACGAAATAATGAAAATCTTAACGATCATCGCTACCATTTTCATTCCGCTAACTTTTCTCGCCGGATGGTATGGAATGAATTTTAAGCACATGCCTGAGTTCGAATGGCGTTGGGGTTACCCGATGGTAATAGGAATTGCAATTACGACTGCGGCGGGCCTGCTCCTGTTCTTCAGGACGAAAGAAGTGGCTATAGTTTGGCGCGTAAGGAGCCTGCACGGTTGACACATCCCTCTATTATTAACCGTTACATATTTCGGGAGATCTGTGTTTCTTTTGTGTTCTGCTTCTCGGTGTTCCTTTTTGCCGGTCTTATCGTGGGTTTTCTGCCGCTTCTGCAAAAAGGGATGGAAGCAGGCCTCGAACTTACCCTGATACTGTTTCAGGTTCTGATAAACGCCCTGCCAGGAACGCTCGTCACAGTTTTGCCGCTATCAATCACTATCGGGATCCTGCTCGGTCTAGGCCGAATGGCTTCTGATAATGAAATCGCCGCAATCAAATCGGCCGGTATCTCGATATGGCGCTTGCTTCCGCCGACACTGGCGCTTGGTTTTATTGGATTTCTGTTGAGCCTGCTATGCGCTCTGGTTTTGATCCCGAAAGGAATTTCAGAAGGGAGGCGGCTTCTTAACGAGGCGGCGACAAAAAGGGTTGACGCGGGCATCGAGGAGCGGACCTTTTTCGATTCTCTCAAAAATCTTGTTCTGTATGTCGAGAAAAAAGATCCCGCGACGGGGCTTCTTCATCATGTCTTTATAAAAGAATCCTCGCAGCCCGACGAGATCCAAACCATAATAGCCCAGCAAGGACAAGTCAGGGCTGATCCCGAAGGAAAAGCATTGATTCTCAATCTGCGCAATGGCACGATTGTTCGCGAGGACAAGAATGGAGACGCTGTAGGATCGCTGGCCTTTGAGAGCTATGTATTCCGATATCCTTTAGACAAAGCAAAGTTTGAAGCAGCGAAGCCCACCTTTGAAGAGCTTTCAATTTCGGAGATCCGCAAGCGGGTCAGAGAATTAATCACTGAAGACAATAAAGATTTACCGGGAATAGAAAATTACCGGCGCAAAGTGGAAGTTTTCGCCGGGATTCTTATTGCGCAGAGATTCGTTCATCCCCTTGCGTGCATCGCGCTGGCTTTAGCAGCCTTTCCGCTGGGAGCGCTCTATCTGGGAAAAAGCCGACTCAATAATGTTTCCATAGGCCTGGTGGCCGTTTTCGTCTATTATGCGTTCACTCTGGCCACAGAAAGAGTGGCTCGTTCCGATCTCGCTCCTCCTGAAATCGTCTTACCTTTGCCTCCCTTGATTTTTATAATCGTTTCGGTTTATTTTACCCGGTGCGTGGCTTTAGAGAGAATGCCGTCAACTGTCAGGCTGTTACTGAAATCTATTTTTAGAGTACGGTCCAAGGGCGACTAACGCAAAACCTGAAATTTAGCGGCGTCCATGTCGCCATGTTGAAGGGATCGCGGCCGGAGCTTATGACAGTAGGACTTGGCCGCAAAATACCCGTAACCATTCAGTTATGCGGGCGCGGCTCTGTCATTGCGAGGAGTGAAACTACGGAGCAATCCCCAGCAGGGAGACTGCTTTGCCCCCGCTCGCATTGACGTGTAGAGCACGAACACTCCCCGCGTAACTGAGGAGTTACTAATACGCGCTAATTATTGTTGATTTAGGCCGTTTGTTTTGATATACCGTTCATAGAAGTATACTATCGCAACAATTTTATTGGCTCAGTAGTGTAGCGCAATTCGTTCCACTGAAAGATCCTTGAGATGAGGACTACAGGCTGGAGCGTTTGAGGAATTTGTCCCCCAATAAGGGCTTCTTTCTCTAGTGATCCGTTCCGGCAGCGGCCGGAATTACCGATGTTATTGAGGACTCTGCGCCAGAATGCCAGCAGCCGGTAATAACGAACTGCCAGACAGTTTGTCGGAGATCATGGATTTTTCCAGCTATGATCTTTTCACTACGCTCAGACTGATCGTCCTGAGTGGAGAAACCAGAAGTGTGGATGTGAGAAGGGGGAGTAAACGCGGCTCGGTTTATATAAAAGGAGGCGAAATCTACGCAGCCGTTACTAATTCATGCCGGGGAGATGAGGCTTTTTTCGAGATACTTTCTTGGGATTCCGCAGAACATAGCGACCATAATGACGTGGACACGCCTGAGAGGAACCTGCGGATACCCACAAAGGTACTACTCGAAATCATGAACAGCCGGACGCTGGGACTGTAGTTTATAAGAAATGCGCAGGCGTCGGCTATGCGGGAAGGATCGTGAAATCATATAGATCTCCACGCCTTCCGGGCCGCCTGCTCTGTATTGCCTCGACAATTATTCTGCAATCTCCGGCCTATCCCACGTCCCTTCTTTAAGGCCATCAATTGCTAATTTATTCGCCGTTAGTGCCCAAGGAGCCGTTTTGGCAGAGCAAAGGATTCTTATCCTAGACAGACAATGGGATTTGGGCAGTACTGTTGAGAAGTATTTTGCCCAGAAAGAACTGGAATACCAGAGTACTGGTGGTGGACTCGGTGGCTCGGGCAGTTCAGACAATGACAAATCATGCTGTAGGTCTGGTGATTTCAAATCATGAGGCGTCCGGCGGCATCAACGGTCTGGAGTTGCTACGCGAAGTGCGGGACAGCGCGTTCCCCGTGCGCACATTACTGGTGGCGGATCCGTCTTTGGAAAGTGATCGAAACACTGCCCTCACCTTGGGTTGCGCCAGCTATTTCATAAGACCGGTTCCGGAAGATAAGCTTTGCGATCTGCTCTTCAACATGCTTCAAGCGCACCAAGGTTTTACAGGCAAAGTTGTCGGGATGAGGTTGGAGGACATAGTTCAGCTGCTTTGCTATCGCAGGGAGAGCACGCTGCTGACCGTATTCCATAATGGAGTTAAGGGAACGATTTTCGTGCATAACGGGGGAATTGTGCATTCCCAGTGCGGCCCCGTTATCGGCGTAGACGCTTTCTACGAAATCCTTGAATGGGAGAATGGCGAATTCCTCTCACAAGTGATTTTCGACGTCCCGGAACAGACCATCTTTCTCGACTGGCAGAGCCTTCTTATGGAAGGGATTCGCCAGAAGGACGAAATTCGGCATGCCCTGTCTCCCGTCGCGGAGGCAAGGACGGATAATCATGTCATGCCCATGTCCTTGCGTCCGGAGCCCGTTCCCAGGATTGAAGCGGAAGCTGCGGAAGGGCCTGCCAGGAGAATAATGATCGTTGACGATTCGCGCTTCATACGGAAGATAGTTCAAGAAATAATCGAGTCAGATTCGGCCCTGAGCGTCGCAGGGTACGCGACCAACGGGCAGGACGCTCTTGCCAAACTAGAGGAAATCAGGCCCGATTTAATACTCCTTGACTGGGACATGCCCGTCATGAAGGGCAGTACGGCTCTCATGCACATCATGATCAAGACGCCCTGCCCGGTGATCGTCCTGAGTAGTTTTGCGGGCGGAGTCGGAGCGAATCCTATTGATTTGCTGTGCCTGGGAGGAGTGGATTTCCTCCGAAAGCCTCAAAACAATTGGCGTCTCGACGGTCGTGCAGATGACCTGGTGCGTCGTGTAAAAGAAGCCTGCTCCATCAAGTTCGACCGAATCAGGCGCGTCAGGGTCCCGCCTCAGATCGATCGCAAGCCTGATCCCCAACGTGACGCGAGTCCTGCAAAGTTTCTTACGATTGTGGGCTCCTCCGTAGGCGGGTCCGCGGATTTGATTCGTCTGATCCCATTTTTGCCGGCAGAACTGCCCTCCGCTGTCATCGCGGTGCATGACATGCAACAGGAGGCCCTGCCCGCGTTTGTTGACTATCTGGAAAGGCGCAGCCGAATCGAAGTTCAACTATTGAAACCGGGCTCAGTGTTGGCGCGAGGCGTTTGTTATATTCACCCTGCGGCAGTGCCCGTCGAGTTGGTGAAAGGTCCTAACGGTATGGCGGTCGAGACACATACCACTCTTAAAAATCATATGCCTTTGGATCATCTGCTTATTTCGGCATCCAAGGTTTTGAAAGCCAATCTCCTCGCTGTTCTGCTGTCGGGCGGTTCGGAACAAGGAGTTGAGGGATTCAGGGCGGTGCGGCGAGAAGGTGGAGTCACTTTGGCGGAAGACCCTTCATCCAGCGCAAGTCCGCAAATGGCTGAAGCTGCGGTAAGGCAGGAAACTGTCGATTATGTAGTGCCGGCTGAGATTTTGGCTGAAAGAATCGAAAAGCTGATCAGGGAATCTGTGTAAGATTTTCAACGATCCCGATGACAGGAGACCTTCCAATGAACGGTGGGGACCAAAAAGCAAGGGCGATTCCGGAACCGGAGCAGTTAGCTCAGCTCATAAGCTTCTCCGTCGGTTCCGAGCTTTTCGGCGTGGAGATCCTGGTGGTCCAGGAAATCATCATGATGTCGGCCATAACGGAGATTCCGAATGCGCCCGACTTCGTAGAAGGGGTCATCAACCTTCGAGGAAACATTATTCCGGTCTTGGACCTGAAACGGAGACTTCGGTTACGCAATTATCAGCCGCCGGAAGTCAAGGCCGGCGCCCGGATCCTGGTGGTAGAGATTGAAGGTAATGTGACCGGCTTCATCGTGGATTCGGTGGCAAAGGTCCTCAGTGTGCCGACTTCCAAAATCCTGCCGCCGCCTGACATAGTGGTTGCAGGGGTGCAGAGTCAATATATCAACGGGGTCCTGCACATGGATCGCGGCATCTTGGTAATACTTGATTTCAGGAGGATACTCTCCATCGAGGAAAAGGACGCTCTAAGCGGTATATCTCAGCCGAGCCCCACTGTCTTGGAACGGGCCTCGACGTAATTTGAGGGCGCCATTCGCTATTTCCGGGAAAACGGGAATTAAGGAAAAATATCCCAGTTTATGAATTTGATCGAAACAACATGCGTTACGCTACAAAAATAATGGAAAAATCCCAGGAGGAAAGGCCATGAAGATACCCTTAATACCCCGTCTCGTGGGAAGCCTCAGGAACAAGCTTCTGCTCTATACTCTTGCTCATTATGATCATTCCCGTCGTAGTCGCGGCGGTCGTCGGTTATTGGACTTTTGGCGGCCAAGCCGAGAAAGCAGCTATGCGTGAGACTACTAACGTAGCCAAATCCGCTGGACAGGTCCTAAACGGGTTTATGAATGACCGTATAAACGATGTCGTCGTATGGGCCGACTTGAGATTGATGAAAGAAGCTATCGAAGTGGCCGAAGTCCGGGAGGACGCGTCTCAGGCTCTGAGAGAAGTTGTGAAAGCTTATGGATCGTATGAGGCCTTCTTGCTTGCCGATTCGAAGGGCAATTGTGTCGCGTCCAGTTGGCCGGCGCTCGTAGCCACAGACTTGTCAGCTAATGAGGCCTTTAAAGCTGCGAAAGAAGGAAAACTGAGCGTTCAGTGAATTTGAAAGATCTCCCATTGTGGAGCAGATCGATCCTGATTCTAAAGGATGGACAGTTGCGATTTCTGCGCCGGTCAAGGTGGGGACAAATGTGATCGGAGTAATAATAGGTTATGTGAAATGGTCTGCTGTCGAACGGCTTCTAGCGGGAATCCCAGTGGGTCAAACCGGGTATGTCTACGTTCTGGACAAGAATCAGCGGGTCGTAATCCATAGAGACAAGGCATATTATGGCAAGACTCCCGTCGAAGTGGGAGCGCCGGCTGTGGTGCAAGATGCGTTCAAGGCGCGGAATACTTTCGCTAAGTATGAATTCAAGAATCCCGAGACCGGCAGGATGGACAATAAACTTGTTGGGATAGATTATCCTGCAAGATTTCGGAAGCTTTAAAAGCTTGGGCTGGGGAGTTGGGGCAGGCGGCCGACCAAAGTGAGTTGAGCCCGCGTTTATATGACATCATTTTGATACCCTTCGATCGTGGTCGTTGTTGCCTTGTTGCTGGTGGCGATCGCGGCTGTTTTGATTTCACGAAGAATTACCCGGCCGATGGTGAGCCTGTCAGACACTATGGACCAGGTAGGCCAGAATTTGGACCTTACTATGCGCGCGCCGGTTCTTTCATCGGATGAATCGGGACGAACCGCGGCCACATTCAACGATCTTTTGGAACGGCTCCAGGATGCTTTTGCGGGGGTTCTCAAAGGCGTTGAACGTGTGCGCCAATCTTCGAGTCAAGTCAACGAGGCGGCCCAACGAATCGTGGTAAACGCCACCGCGCAGGCGGAACGTGCCAGAAACGTGCTGGAGCGCGTGGGCGCCATGGGTGAGACGGCCCGTGAAGTTTCGGGCAACGCGGAGGAAACCCTCAAGACTGCCTCGTCCACCGCGGGATCTCTTCAGAAGATGGCCTCTGAAATTCAGGACGTCGCCAAAATCGCGGGTGACCAGGACCAAGCCAGTGTCGAAGGCGAATCCATCGTAGACGCGATGGGAGCTACGGCGAAGGAGGTTTCCGGAAAGGCCGGTGAGCAGTTTACCTCGGCCCGGCAGACAGAAGAGGCTGTTAACCGTATGGCCACGCACGATCGAGGGTATGACCCAGAGCGCTGTCGAGGCTTCGCGTCAATCAGAATTGACGGACCGGTTTGCGCGTGAAGGAGGCGATGCCGTCGACAAAGTCGTCGAAGGTATGAAAGGCATCGCAGAAAGTGCGGAGCAGATCAACGAAATCATGGTGGTGATCTCCTCCATCGCCGAACAAACTAACCTTCTTGCATTAAATGCTGCTATCGAGGCGGCCCGGGCCGGCGAGCACGGTAAGGGGTTCGCAGTCGTCGCGGATGAAGTCCGGAAGCTGGCAGAAAGAACTGCGGAGTCCACCAATGAAATCGCTGATTTGATCAAACTCAGTAACAAAAGGGTGGAAGAAGGCCAGAAACTCTCAGCGACCAGCCGTGAAGCCCTTGCGCAAATTCAGGACGCTGTCGCCAGAACCAATGCTCTCATTAGCGGAATCTCCGAAGGGACCGTTCGCCAGATCGATGACGCAACTAGGGTCCAGCAGGCGATGACACAACTTACGGCTCTGGCTCAGGACATTATGAGCCTGACCGGTGAGCAGGCGACCCGTAGAGAAAGGGCCGCAGCAATTATGACTGATATTAGAGGACTTAGCCGTAATATTGCTGTGCGAGCAAGTTCCGAGGTGGAAGTCTCCTCAACGGTTACTCAAGAAATGGCCGACGTTACGGGGCGTGCGGAGAACATCACCAAATTGACGGGGTTGCAAACGGAGCGAGCCGCGGCTCTTCGGCAGATCATGACGGAAATGGCCGAAGTCGCTATGACGAACGCGCAAGGAGCTGCCGGAGCTTCTGAGACCACACAGGGGCTGGTGGAACTGTCGGAAGAATTGGGTGACCTCATTGGCCAGTTCAGGGTCTCCCTGGAAGCTTGATCGCCGAGCTAAATGATAGTTGGGCAGCGCTATTTGGCGCCGAGTGTGAGGTGAATAATGGGTTCTCGGGTCCTGGTGGTGGATGACTCGGGGTTCATGCGCAAGAGGATCGCGGAAGAGCTTCTGGCTCATGGACATTCGGTCATCGGGCAAGCAAAAAGCGGTAATGAGGCCGTTGAAATGTACAGATCTCTCAAACCGGATATTGTCACTATGGATATCACCATGAGAGACATGGATGGACTTACCGCGGCAAAACAGATCCTTGCGGAAGATCCGGATGCCAAGATTATTTTCGTGACCATATTGCGTGATGAAAAAGTCAGCGCGGAAGCGGAAAAATTGGGCGCTGTCGGATTCATTAACAAGGCGGACCATCTGTCGATTTCCAAATTCATAGAGGGAATGAAACGGAAAGAATAGACCAAATGGCGCGTCAATTTTCCCGGAATGAAGCAATCCCAAGCGCCGCCGAAGGCGATGTGGATTCTCCAAAGGATTCTCTGAGGCTATTTTCCGCTATCGTCAAGAACAGACTTGTTTTGATCTTCTGTTTATTGGCCTTGGTAGCATTGGCCGCCAACATAAAGGTTATCGTGGATCTTGATAGCGGGATAAGCGCAAGAGATAAGACGCACGAGTTGTCTCTGGGAGAAAAAGCCTCCAACTCAGCCAACTTGTCGGAATTTACCGAAGATCTCAGAGTCCGCTTATTTGTGCTTCTCGGGATTCTTGCAGCGTCTTTAGGATCGATTCTCTATTTGTATGTGACACGATCCCTTATACCTTTGCGCAAGGTCATCCACGCCACTGACGCGATGTCGAAAGGAAATCTAAGCGTCACCGCGCCAGTGGGTAATGATAATGATATTGGGGCACTTGGCGCCGCGGTTAACGAGCTTTCAGCAAATTTTCAGGAAGTAGTGCTGCTAACTGGAGTCACCGCTGGAAATTCTGTTGCGGCCATCGAAAAAATCGAAAAGACCTTGAATGAGGAGCCCTTGACGCCTAACGCTGACTTAAAGCAGCAGGTGGGTTCTATTAAGACGAGACATGCAGACGTTGAGCAGCTTCGTGCAAAAATTCAAATTCTACAGGGCTCGTTTCGATGGTCGTAAGGTAAAGCCGTGCGACCGCGAAGTTGACAGTTCGATGTGATTTGCGCCTTGCATCCGACGCCGTAGATCGAGGCCGTTTGGATAACCAAACCGGAAAGTATCCGTGTTTTAGACGGCCATCGTGAAAGGGAAGCGCGATGATAGATATTCAGATTCTTCAAGATTACTGTAACGAAGCCAGAGAGCTTCTTGAAGAAATGGACAGCAATCTCTTATTGATCGAGCGCGATGGGGCTAAACAGGACCTGCTGAACAATATCTTCCGCGCGGTGCATTGCATAAAAGGTTCTGCTCAATATATCGGGCTCGAGCGCTCCAGCGCTTTGACTCATGGTTTGGAAAATCTATTGGACCGACTTCGTGAAGGGATGATCGAGCTGGATCCCAAAATCGCTGATTTCCTCTTTCGCTCGAAAGATCTCATTTCGGTCCTGGTAAATGAAGTCTCGGCAGACCATGAGGAAAAATCGGAGATCGTAGCTGTCATGCAAGAATTGGAAGCCATCGTCGGAAAAACCGGCGAAATTATTCCCCAAGTTGTGTTGGAGCAGACAGAACAAGTGGCTTCCTCCGGCGAGCAAGCTGACAGTCCGGTCGTAGAAGCGGAGCATGGAGGCCCAGTATCCGATGAATCCGCAGCCGAGGACCTCGATGTCCAATGGCGGCTGGATGATATTGCGCACGCACAAACGGAAGAACCTGTGACAGAGACTCCGAAAATATTTCAAACAGATGACTCCGTCACTGTGGATACCTTTAATCAGGCAACGATTGAGGAGACTGCGTCGCACCTGCTGAATATAGCCCTATATCTGGATGATCTCCAGGACGGGGTGCGTCCAAGTGAAATACTCGACCCGTTGCTTGAAACCGTCATTAAAGTGAAAGAATCATTCTCGGCCACCCGGATGCAGCAACCACATGCGATTCTGGCAAATATCGAAGATCGACTCAATCTGATTGAACCTTCGAAGGAGCGTCTTTCGGTTGGCGAAATAGATGAGTTGCGGTCTCTGCTGAATACTCTCAGAGTTTATTATCCTCAGGAACTTTTTCCACTTTCGGAAGATGGGGTAATGCCTGTTAGCTCGAATGGCGCCGCCGAGCCAACAGCAGATGTTTCTCCCTTTGTTCGCGAGCTGTCGGCAATTCCAGGGCTCGATCTTGCCATTGCCGGAGCGATTGAGAAAGCCGGTTTCTTTTCCAGAGAGGACCTAAGTGGGGCAACATGGGCTGATCTCCTCAAAATCCCGGGAACTACGCCCTCGATAGCTGAAGCGCTATTTCGGTATGCAGGCGCAGCGCAAGTTTCATCTAAATCCCAGCAGGCGCAGCGCAAATCTAGTGACATATCCATGCTCGCTGATGTTGATGACGATCTTTTAAGAGAATTTGAGCAGGTCTTGGATGACGCCTTTGCTCCGAAACAGCAGGTCGAGTTACCTTCCTTGCATGGAGGTCCCGCTGCAGATCTCTTGCAAGAAGTGGGAGTAGTGGGAGAAGACGGTGATCGTGAAATAATCGAAATTTTCTTAGGTTATGGATATGAAATCCTGGACAAACTTCGGTCTGTTGTTGCCAAGATAGCTCGCCGTGCGGTAACCGCTAATGACATGCTGTTGTGCGCCGATTGGATAAAATCAATTCGTTCGTCATCAGGATATATGGATTATCGGAAGCTCGAGTCGTTCCTGGACGACTGGTATGAAAAAACCTTATGGGCCGCGGATCACCTCGACTCGCTCTCAGACAAGGACATTTTGTTTATGCAGGAGAACCTGGCGAAATTTCAAGATTTCCTTCACGGCATGGAACGGGTCCTGAATCCCGAAGTCGAAGCCCCGAAAACGACTTTCGCTCCAGCTCAGGAGTTTGCCGCGATGGGATCGCAAGGCGCGCCACCGGTTTCCCCTGTCGCCGCCCAACCAACCCAGGTTCAGCCTCCCCCGGTTGTAGCCGAGACAAAAGTTCGAATTCCCAAGGTAGCGCCGAGGGAGGTACCGGAGCAACCCATCGCAGTTATGACGCATCTTCAGACGGTAGAGCCAGTACAGCAGATTGTTTCACCTGCGTCGGAAGATCACACATCAGAATCTGCGGTGTTTCAGGAAATGCTCTTGGAAAGGAATGCGCAAGAGAGCGCCGTTGTCAGGACGATGCGTGTCGATTCGATGAAAGTGGACACCCTTCTCAATCAGGTGGGAGAACTAGTGGTGAACCGATCTTACGTCGAACGCTTGTCGCAGAATCTAAAAGATTTTCACCGACTTTTGATCACAGTTGGTCAAGCGGGCAGGCAGATAGGTAAAAAGGAAATCCAGTCGGCGCGGGAACTCGCGACCAAGGTCGGTGAGGCGAGTGTTTCTCTCGGACGGGTAGCCAATGACATTCAAGAAGGTGTCATGAAGCTCCGGATGCTGCCTATTGGACAATTGTTCAATAGGATGCCCCGTCTTATCAGGGACCTATCACGGCGGGTGGGCAAAGAGGTGAATCTTGAAGTCCATGGAGCCGACACAGAAGTGGACAAGCGAGTTATCGAACAGATTTATAATCCGTTAGTTCACTTGGTGAGAAATGCCGTGGACCATGGAATCGAGGACAAAGAGGCCCGCAAAGCCGCCGGCAAGAACGAACAAGGACTGTTAACATTGCGTGCCTATACCCAGGGGAGCCAGGTTATTGTGGACGTGGAGGATGATGGAGCAGGCATAAATACCGCGGGAGTCCTGGAAAAAGCCGTAGCCGGCGGATTGATAGACCCACAAGCTGCTAGAGGCCTTTCACATCACGAAATTTACAATTTCCTGTTTCTCCCAGGTTTTTCGACGAGCAAGACCGTTACCCGTACGTCAGGTCGCGGAGTGGGAATGGACGTGGTGAAGAAGGATGTGGAAAAAATCAACGGTCATGTGGAAATTGAATCCTGGGAGAATAGGGGTACGCGAGTCTCTATAAAAATACCTCTAACATTGGCGATTATTCAGACATTGCTGATCCGGACTTCAGATCATCTTTTTGCTATTCCTATGGCCGCCGTGCGAGAAATAATTCGGATATCCCCGGAAGATATCTCCTCGTTGGAAGGATTTGACGTTATTAAATTCAGAGAAGAGACGATACCGGTTACCAGGATCAACGAAGTTTTCAAACTGAGGAATTATTCCTCCTCAATAGATCCTGGATTTTTGGTCCTGACCACTGTCGGACAAAGTAGTCTGGGACTTCTGGTGGAAGAGCTGGTCGGCGAGCAAGATGTAGTAATTAAGCCGCTTGGAGAGCATGTCTTTGAAAGCAGGGGACTGGCGGGTTCCACTATACTTGGTGACGGCGCCATAGCGCTGGTGCTTGATGTTACTGAAATCATCGAAGATGTTGTCTCGACACATCGGCAGTCTGCCCCACGGGGAGCTTGGGAGGCGCGTCCGGTAGGCCGATTCGAAGAAAGTCAAACTCGAAACGTTTAAAGGAATTCGTCACATGGGCCAGGTTATAGCTATCATTAGCCAGAAGGGCGGAGTAGGCAAAACTTCGACAGCGGTAAACCTGGGCGCGTGTCTTTCGGCAGCTAAGAAAAAGGTCCTTTTGGTCGAAATCGATCCACAATGCGGGTTATCGAAATGTTTCGGCCTTGACACTCCGGACTTGCGAAGAGGTATCCTGGATATCGTTAAGGACGGCGCGTCGCCGGAAGGAGTTCGCTCCCGTGGCCATCCAAGATTGCCGCGGCTTGATATCATTCCCGCAAACATTCGATCATTGGCTGAAGAAAGGGACTATTTAGAACTGCTGAGGCTGGACATAGATTGTTTTCGTCGGTTTCTGGCTAAGTCGAAGGATTCATACGATTACATTTTTATGGATTGTCCGCCAAGGTTGGACAATCCTACATATGCGGCTCTGGTTGCGGCCGATTCTTATCTCGTCCCCATACAGTGCGAGTATGCGGCGATGGGAACGGTTGGAACGGCATTGAAAGCCGCACTGGAAGTGAAACGAGCTCCATAACACAAGATTAGGTATTTTCGGGTTCGTCTTAACGATGGCGGACAAACGCGCCGGATTCACCCTGAAAGTGGTCCAAGAAGTGCGGCAGTATCTGAAAGATCACGTCTTCAAGACTATTATTCCGAGGGACCCCCGTTTGGCCGAAGTTCCTATGAGGCGGGAGCCTGTTATTGCTTACGACATGCAGTCCCCCGGCGCCAAAGCATATATTCAATTGGCCAGAGAAATATTGGTCAAAACTGAAAGCGGTCGCGCCGAGTCAACGTTCTGCTTAATTGTGTCGGAAACCGGGAGCCCCGGGGCGCAGAATAGCTGGGAGTCAATAGATAAGAGCGTGCCATGAGTCTCGAGAACTCTAATCATGTAAAAAGGGTCTTGGTGGTAGAGGATTCAGCCCTGATGGGCCGTCAAATATCGAATATACTGAATTCTGCGCCGGACCTGACCGTAGTCGGACGCGCCCGGGACGGCCTGGAAGCTTTGAGTATGGTTGAAGAATTCAAACCCGATGTCATTACTATGGATGTGGAAATGCCGAGAATGAACGGTATCACAGCCCTCAAGCATGTCATGATGAAATACTCCATTCCCACGGTAATGATAAGCGCATTAACAACGGAAGGGGCGACGACCACTTTCGATGCGCTGAAATTCGGAGCTATCGATGTCATAGCCAAACCTTCACAAAGAGAAGACGAAAGCCTGGAAGCTCAGCAGGCGGACATAATTGCAAAAGTGAGAAGAGCCGCGGAAATCAGGACAGGGCGAGCCCGATACGTTAGGATAGCGACCAATTTCCTGGCATACGCAAAACAGGGTGGTGGAACACCCGGTGAAACATCGCGATTCATCGGGATTGGAGCCGGCACAGGCGGCTATTACTCTTTGCTCAGAATTATTCCCGCCTTGCAGGCCGGTTTTGAACATGTCCTGATCGCCAATATTTTAATTGCTTCCCGCTATATTGAACCATTCGTGAATTACCTCGATGCGCACAGCGAAATTCCGGTCAAGGCGGTCCGGAAATCTATGACGCTGGAGAAAGGTGCCTGTTATATTTATTCATATCAAGACCAATTAATCGTCGAGAACGATGGCAATGGCGGAGCGAGGTTGGACCTGGTGGATCCACGTCACAATAATGATGGCTACAAAGAAGCCATAGTCGATAAATTGTTCGAGTCATTAGCGAATACTGTCGGTAATAGAGCAGTGGCCGTTGTGTTGACGGGCCCCGGTTCTGCCGGCGCTCAAGGCCTTTTGGAGGTACGCAGGGCAGGCGGGATTGGCATAGTTCAAGATATAAACAATTGTATTGACCCTTCAATGCCGATTGCCGTTCTTGAAAAAGGAGCAGTTGAAAAAATACTTCCTGATTATCTCATAGCGGACTTTCTTCTAGGCCTTAAATGAACAGTAATTGAACAACGATATATACGAAATGTCTTGCCGGGCATATGTTGTTGTGCCAAATATGATATAATGATTTCCGCTCTGGAGAGTCTGACGCAATCTTCGGCAGAGAAACAGATCGAATGTAGTCAGTTCGAAGCGATACTGTTCTCAGTAGAGTTCACACGAGAATTGGTGGCAAGGTAAGGCGCCGCTGTTTGAACGAACTTGATATTCGTTTTGTTGCAGATTTTGCCGATATCTAAGCTTTAACCGGTTTGGTCACAATGACTTAGAGGCGCCGTGTCCACCACATAAATAGATGGTTGAACCAAGTCATATCATTGCGTGACCTAGCAGTATGAACAAAGTCCGGTTTTGTTTTGTATTTTCAATACTTGTGCTGTCCGGGCTCTTGAAAGGCCCTAAACCATGAATAGCAGGAATAACAAATCTGGGTTTCCTAATAGCAACGGAGAAGATTCGGCAGTTCAACGGGATGACCAACCGTCGTGGCCCGCTAAACAAAGTGGTTATGGCGGAGGCTATGGCTACGGTTACGGTGGATATGACGAGCGCCCTGATGATAGTGATTCTCTTGCACAGTATTGGCAAGCAATAATTTATCGGAAATGGATGGTGGCGGCAGTATTGGTGGCCTCTTTGGTCTTAGGCTACGTGTTTGCCCAGACGCGGGTCCCGATCTATCGTTCGACGGCGATGGTCGAAATCGAAAAAGTCTACCCTGCCTCCGCCCTCATCACAGACCTTTTCAGCCTGTTCGGCCAAGCCGAGACTTTCTATCAAACACAGATTGAGTTACTCAAAAGCCAAAATGTGGTGAACAGGTTCTTGAACATAATGAGGGAGACGCCGCACAAATCGAAGTCCGGAGAGACTGGCTCTTCCGATGAGCCAAAAACCGCATTATTGAACGCGGCTGTGCAAGGAGTTCAGGCTACGCCGTTAAAGGGCACCCAGTTGATTGAAGTTCAGATGGAGGCGGATGATCCACGGCTAGCCCAGGAAATGTTGGGAGCCTATTGTCTAGCCTTCGTAGAGGAGACTCAGCGTAAGAGAAGCGAGCTTGCGGAAAAATTAAGAACTTGGGTGCGCAAGGAGTTGAAAGAGACGGAAAAACAGCTTCGGGATTCCGAAAGTGAATTGCATGCCTTTCAGGTAAAACACGGCTTCTTGGACAATGATCCGAATCGCAGCCAGTCCTCCCTTAACCGGGCGGGAGAAACCCTGGTCCAATCGAAAGACAATAGGCTACAATTGGAAGCTCTTGAAAAGCAAAAGGATCCCGTGTTACCGCCTCAGGCGCAAAATGAGTATCTAAATTCTTTAAAGAGTCAATTAGCAGCGCTCAAATCCAAATATACATCCATGAGAGCCATTTACACTCCGGATTTTTACAAGATGGAAATACTAAAAAGCGAAATTCAGTCCTTGGAAGACTCAATCGCTGAAATAGAAAAGAACGCACGGACGTCAGCGCTGGAAACGGCCAAGCAAAAAGAAGCGGTAGCGGGTGAGGCTTATGAAAAGACAAAAGAGGATTTGATCAAATTAAGTCCACTGGCGGTCCAGTATCAAGTCCTCAAGCGGATGGTCGACGCCAATCAACAGGTTTATGTCTCGCTTCTTCAGAAATTCAAGCAGGCTGCCGTTGACAATGAAGTGATGGGAAACAATATAAGGATCTCCAGCGCGCCTACACTACCCAGTGCGGCTATTTATCCCAATAAGACCAAAATTATGGGAATTGCGGCGCTGCTGGGGCTGCTCGGAGGCATAGCGTGCGCCATAGGTTTTGAGCAGTTGGATCGAACGGTCAAAACGACAGGTGAGGTCGAGAAACAATTGAATGTTCCGATTCTTGGATTGGTCCCCAAAATAGGTCGTGAGAAACGATATAATCTCAAGGACGCAAAAATTAGCAGCGCAGAATTCTTGCCGTACGGATTGCCTATATCACCTTTCGCGGATGCCATTAGAATTGTTCAGCATACGGTAGTAGGATTTATTGGAGCGGATTCCGGCGCGGCAGTCTCGATTTCCAGTGCGCTTCCTCTCGAGGGCAAAACTTTCATAGCCATATCCATGGCCACCGCCGTTGCATCCGAAAACAGGAAGTGCATTATCATTGACGGCGACATGCGGCGCCCTCGGGTCCAAGAGGTATTTGAAAGAAAGAATGAAGGCCCGGGCCTTACGGATTTGCTCACCGGTAAGATCACGGATATGAAGAAGGCGGTGCAGAAATCTCATATACCGGGTCTGTTTTTCATGCCCGCCGGAGCGCTTGCCCGGAATCCTGTAGCTCTGCTGAAGAGCCAGACGATGCAAGATATAGTTGAAGCTTGTAAGAAAGCATTCGATTTCATCATTATCGATGCGCCGCCAATATTGGGACTGGCCGATGCGACCATTATCAGTCGTTACACTGATGGCCTCATACTTGTGGCAAAACAGGGGCACACTTCAGTCGATGTGCTGCGGCGAGCCCATGACGCGGTAATCAGGGCTCGAGGTCGCCCAATTGGAGTTGTCCTTAATATGGCCGAGCCCCGGGTCGGTGGACACTACTATTATAATTCCAAGCATTATCAGCGTTATTACCACAAGGACAATGCCTGAAAGCAGGCGTAGATAAAGTCGTCATGGAGACAACGCAAGACCCTAACGATCTTGTTATATCGGACATAACGCGAGTATTCACGGCCCGGAATCAGGTCTGGACCGATCTGGGCAATGAGATAGCTATACTTAACCTGGATACCGGCATCTATTATGGGTTGAATGAAGTGGGCGCGGATGTCTGGAATTTCATTAGCGAACCACGAACGGTCCTGCAAATACATGGGCATATCAGAACTCAATACGATGTCGATCCGGACAGGTGCTTTAGAGACCTGGTGGCGCTTCTCAAACAGCTCGCCGAAGCCGGCTTAATCAAATTACTCCATGAGAATTCCGGATAAATTTTTTGAGTTGCCGACACAAGATCAGCGGCTTCTGCTTTACTCATTGGCAATTTTAACTTTATTCAAATTTGCTCTCCGCTGGTTTTCTCTTAAGACCATATTGTTTTTCTCTACAAAGTTCCCTCCGTGAATGCCGGTTCCAGGTCTCGGACAAAGGGCCCGCAGATCGAGTGATTTGGGCGGTTTTAGCCGTGGCTCGACGTATTCCAACTCTTAACAATTGCCTGGCCGCTGGATCTCAGTACGAAATTCCTCTTGAATCCCGAGGAGCGCCCGACAGTCTTGAGGATAGAGGGGCGCCAAAGGACATTTCGGACAATTAAAGGCTCACGATCGGTTGGAGAGCGAGAGTGGGCTCCTGATCGTTTCGGCCGAAGGCGATCGGAACGTCGCGGCGCCTCTCTGGTGATGGAGAAAGCAAGTGAGTGGGATCGTCGGTGTATTCTTGCGCGATGGGCGTCCTGTGGACAATCCCGCGCTGGCTAGGATGCTTCAAGCTATGGACTATCGCGGACCTGATGGCTCTTCCATATGGAGTGAAGGAGCTTTGGGACTGGGCCATCTGATGCTGTGCAGCACGCCTGAATCGATAGAGGAGAAACTGCCGAAATCCAATGAGACGAGCCGCCTGGTTATCACCGCGGATGCGCGCATTGATAACCGAGATGAACTCTTGGCCGGTTTGGCTGTAACGACTGGCCTCCGGCAGGCGATTAGTGACAGCGACCTGATACTCCTGGCGCACGAAAGGTGGGGCGAAGGAGCGCCTGAGAAACTCATAGGTGACTTCGCTTATTGCATTTGGGATCGCGTCCAAAAGGAACTCTTTTGCTGTAGAGATGCGTTCGGAGTCCGACCCCTTTATTACTACCTTGAGGATAACATCTTTGCCTTTGCAACGTGAAATAAGACCGTTACTGGAGTTGGGCGAGGTCCCTAGGCGGCTCAATGAGGTTATGGTAGCAGATTACTTGATAGGGATGGAGGACGATCAGGCCATCACCTTTTACAAAGGTATCTTTCGGCTACCCCCGGCCCATTGCATTACCGTGGGGCCTCGCAGCGTGAGAATCCGCCGGTATTGGTCTCCCAATCTTTCACAAGAATTGCGATTGAGTTCCGATGAAGAATATGCGGAGGCATTTCGAGACCTGTTTGTGGAAGCGGTTCGTTGCCGTTTGCGAAGCTGTACCCGGTTGCGACGACTCTGAGCGGCGGTCTGGATTCATCCAGTGTGACATGTGTTGCAAGAGATCTCTTGAATAGCGGAGAAAAAGAGCCGCTCCGTACCTTATCGATGATTTATGATCACGTTCCGGAGTGTGATGAACGAGAGTTTATAAATATCGTCGTGGCCCAAGGCGGGGTTGAGCCTTTTTATTTGCCTTCAGACGATGCGGCGCCTTTGCCTTATTTCGATCTCGCCTCCCATAATGATCACGATGATCCGTTCGACGCTCCAAATTCCTTTCTCATTGCCGGCATGACCGCGCTTTCGGATCTGGGGATTCGGGTGGTGCTGGACGGATTCGACGGAGACAACACGGTATCTCATGGATATGCTTATTGGCCTGAATTGGCCTGCAAGGGAAAGTTGATTACCCTGATTCGGGAGGTTCGAGCGCTTTCTTTGAGACAGGACCGTCCTTTCTTGGATTTGCTTTGGCGCAAGGCCATCAGGCCGCTCACTCCTGCGCTGGTCAGGAGGACGTGGCGTCTGCTAGGAGGATACGGAAATCGCCCCTGGCCGAAACAATCTGTCATTTCATTGGAATTTGCAAATCGAATAGGACTGGCTGAGCGATATCGCGAGCTTTGCTCATTTGACTTAAAGCCCTTACACGATGCCAGAGAAGATCACTGCCACGGCCTTCTCTCGGGCGGTTTGACCCACCACCTGGAATCAACAAATAAAATGGCGGCCAGATTCTCTGTCGAATTCAGACATCCATTTTTCGACAGGCGATTGGTTGAGTTCTGCCTGGCGCTTCCGCACGGTCAGAAGATTTCAAACGGGTGGACTCGACTGGTATTCCGCAGGGCAATGGCCGGTATACTCCCGGAAGAAATCCGATGGCGTGTGGGCAAACTGGATTTCCGACCGGCTTTCAATTATGCTATATTGAATGTGGACAGACCTTTGTTGGACCGGATGTTTCGAGACTGCTCAAAGGCCCTGGAGAGCTATGTGGATCTGACAGGCGTTAAACAGGACTTACAGCGATTTTCTTTCCGATCCGCTGGGACAAGATCCGACTTACTTGTTCGTTGCTCTTTCGTTGGGACTGTGGCTGCGACAATCGAGCCTGAGCACGTGAAGCATAAGCGAGTGAGCTTATGTGACCGGTCAATGAGCGCGTTTGCCGAGCACGAGGGAAAAAGAATTTCCGGTCGAGAAAGGAGCGGCCATGGCAGGATCGCACGACGAGATCAAAGAACCTGCGGCAATGCGAGAACCGGATATGAAGAAGCCCTACTCAACACCGGAACTCATAGTCCACGGCGCTGTGGAAAGAATCACCGAAGAACAGAAGGGCAGCGGTACGCAGGATGGAGGGATCATGCCGATCCTACCGACGTTCACGGTAGTCCCCAAAGATGTACTCTTACTCTGCTTACGGTCTTATTATCAAGTGCGCTGTTCCATTGCCGGATCTTGTGGAGAGCGATGGGCCTGCAGACGTGGTGATGCGGTTTGGTAAGGTGGCTTTTACTCGACCGGCCACAATCAAATTCCGATTTTAGCATGCAACTCAAGGGTGATAGAGCTTATATCTCTTATCGAGGTTTGGGGTCGTGTGAAGTTATTCACGGTCGTGAAATTATCGGCGATCCTGAAAAGAGTATGGACGAGAGCGTTATTTCAATCTTGGCTCAGGGACCCGGAATATCCATATTGTTGCACCAGAGAGGTTTTCTCACCTTGCATGCCGGCTGCGTGAAGATTGGGAAGCACGCTGTCGCATTCATGGGGCCTTCCGGTACCGGCAAATCCACCATCGCAGCGGCCCTGCACGTGAGAGGGCATGGGCTGGTGGCTGATGATGTGACTGTCATCGACAACTTCGGCCCGGAACCTGCGGCATATCCTGGGTACCCCGGGCTCCATCTGCTGCCGGATATGGCGGATTTTTTTCGAGATCGACTTGAAAAGCCGGCGAGAATCGATGCAGACGACCAAAAGGCCAAATATCATGGTCCACCGCGGTTTCTCGCAGTCTCCGGTACCCATCAAAACGGGTCTATCTGGTGTCCGACGGCCCGAACGTTGAGATTTCACCGTTAAACGGGCATAAGGCGGTGTACAAACTCATCAACAATTCATATTGGATTCGCCTCACCCACGATTTCCGACCGGCTTCATATTTTCTCCAATGCGCAAGACTGTGCGCGGCAGATCCCTATCAAGAGATTGACGAGGCCCAGAACAGGCTCAGCGCTGTCCGGAACTCGCGAAAATCGTGGAAGAAGACGTGTACGGAGACCAAGGCTGACAATGAAAATCGTGTTGATTCCTAATCCGGTCCTTGAAGATGGGCGGCCTCGTCCTTACGTGCCGCTCGGTGTCCTGGCGCTGGCCACGGTCCTCAGAAACGACGGATTTGATGCGGAGATTCTGGATGTCAACGCTATCTGCCAGGATCCTTCGTTTCAAGGGATGGCCGAAGCGATTGTTGCCGCAAAGCCGGATGTGGTAGGCTTTTCCACATGGTGCAATTACTACTTGGATCTTACGAAGGCTGCCAAGAGGATTCGCGAGAAATTGCCGGATGTGAAGATTCTGTTCGGTGGTGTTCAGGCCACTCATACGGATCGAGAAACCGTCCGGGCGTTTCCACAAGTCGATGTTGTGGCCCGAGGAGAGTGCGATCACACGATAAGTGAAATCATTAGCTCCATTCACGATCCGGACAAACTCCGTAGGGTCCGGGGAGTGACTTTCATGAGCCGCGGAACTCCTGATCAGGACCCCTGATCAAGGGCCGGTAAGGGACCTGGACGCTCTCCCTTTGCCCGATTACAATCTACTTGCTTCCATGAGTGAAATAGACCGGGTTGGCGTTGATGTCGGCCGCGGCTGCCCTTCAGATGCGGATACTGCGTGTCCAACAGTATGGGAGAAGGAAAGTTCAGGCAGCGATCAGTGAGAGAACGTTGTCAAGATCGTGAAAAAGGTGAAGGAGGATTATGGAAAAAGCTATTTCCGCTTCGAGCATGACATGCTGACTCTGAATCGGAAATGGCTTCTAGACCTGTGCGACTCCCTGGAGACGAGAGAAACTCGATATCACCTGGGAGTGCTTTTCCAGGATCGATACGATAGATGAGGAAATGATGGAGCGCATGGCGGCCGCGGGATGCAATTCCATCTACTTCGGGATAGAAACCGGGTCGCCTCGAATGCAAAAGCTCCTGAATAAAAGACTGAAGCTGGATCGAGCGCCATCGGTAATCCGCAAGGTTTGTGATTTCGGAATAGTGGCCAGCAGCGGTTTCATCTTGGGATTTCCGCAGGAGAAAATGTCGGATATAGCTCAAACCATGCGCCTGATGCTGGAGATTTATTTCTCGGGCCAAGCCGGCTTTTCGGAAATATCTACCTGGCTTCTCGTTCCTTTTCCGGGCAGTCCCCTGTTTGAGAAATACGGAGGCCAATTGGCGCTTGACGGACATCTTTCCAATTTCGCCGCGTCTCCCGCAACCTTGGTGGATATTGAGTTCGCAAAGAATCATCCGGAAGTTTTCTCAAGCTTCTATCACTTCGTCCCGGAGCATGTGCCCAGAGAAATCTTTGTAAAGGTCGCGCATTTGATGAAAAATATGCTTTGCTTAAGATATACTGCATTTGCGCTCCTCAAGGACCCGCAACTTGGCTATCCCGAAAGCCTCCTGGCTCGGATCACGGAATTGCGACTTCCTGACGGAAACATCTTTAGTCACATCGGAAGTCCCGAGACATTGGCTCAGGTTTCCGGATTTATAGCCGAAGTGATCAATGGATTAGGGTTTGAAGATCACTATATCCATGATTTGATTAAGTACAATGTGACTTTCAATAGCCTCCAATCGAAAGATACCCGAAGGGTCAACGTTGACCCGAAGTTTCTCGCACGATGTGATGGCATTCATCAAAGAGATTCGGGCCAACGGATTTCGCGATCTGCCGAACAAGTCCCACAGAAAGAGTCTGCGGCGGTCTTCAGGAAATTGCCGGACGATGTGGTGGACTGCACAGAATTGCCGGCGGTTTTCAAAATCTCTCAATCGAACCTACATTTTGGAACATCTTAGAGGGCGGGCAAGTGTCTGTGAATATGAAACCTGTAGCAAACCATAACCTTGTCTTACGCGAAGAATTTGACGACTGGGCGATTCTCTTTGATCCTGATTCCGGGGATGGCTTCGGTTTGAACCCGGTCAGCGTATTTATATGGAAGCGATTGGATGGCGCACACACCCAAAAGCAAATACTTGATGATATTAAACAGAGCTTCGACAATGTCCCCGAAGAGGCTGAAGTTCATTTAAAAGAATTCATTCAGGACCTCATCAACCGCGGTTTGGCTGGATACGAAATTACCAAGGGCGCAGAAACATGAGATTAATGCGAACCCCCAGATCGGTGGATCTCTCTATAACCGCCCGATGCAATTTGAAGTGCAGCTATTGCAGTCATTTCACCAGTGCGGGCGATGTGAACAAGGAATTGGATACGGATGAATGGCTTCAATTTTTCGAGGAACTCAATCGTTGCGCCGTAACCGATGTGTGCTTACAGGGCGGCGAACCTTTCTTACGACAGGATTTCGAGGACCTCGTTCAAGGAATTGTTCGCAACCGAATGCGCTTTTCCGTGCTGAGCAACGGCACGCTTATTACAGACCAAACGGCCGCTTTTCTGGCGGGAACAAAGAGATGCGATTCGGTTCAGATTTCGATTGACGGTTTCTATAGCCACAACTCATGACGCCTTTAGAGGAAAGGGTAACTTTATCAGAGCCCTTGACGGCCTACAATTATTGCGCAAGCATGGCATTCCTACGACTGTTCGTGTCACTATACATCGGAGAAACGTTTCCGAACTCGACAATATAGCGCGTTTCCTTCTGATCGACCTCGCTCTTCCGGAGTTTTCGACCAATTCGGCCACTCACTTCGGTTTGTGCCGAAAAAACTCAGATCAGGTTCAGCTTACCGTAGAAGAACGCTCTCGAGCCATGGAAACGTTACTAAAGCTATCGAAGGAATATGACGGTCGAATATCCGCGCAAGCGGGACCACTTGCGGAAGTTATGAATTGGCGGGAAATGGAGGTTGCTCGCCGAACGGGCAAACGGGACTTCCCTAATGGCGGATATCTGACCGGCTGCGGCGGCCCAATGAGCAAATTGGCTGTCCGAGCCGATGGTGTCATCGTCCCTTGCGCTCAGATGCCGGACATGGAATTAGGGCTCATCAACAGGGATGATCTAAAGGTGATCTGGCAAGATCATCCTGATCTTAATCGTCTGAGAAATCGTGTAAATATTCCTCTCACTCAGTTCGAATTTTGCCGTGACTGTGAATACATGGGCTACTGCACCGGTAACTGCCCTGCCGTAGCCTCCTCTATGGTCCATGACGCCTGGCAGCCAAGCCCTGACGCATGTTATAGAAAATTCCTCGAATCAGGCGGCAAACTGCCATGGGGTGAGATCTGAGATCCGGGGCTCGGATTCCTCTATCTGCAGATCAGGGCAATTAACTTTCCATCGATTCGCGGGACTTTTCCAATGGAGACGGGAAATAGTCGGCCACTCACGTGGCCGCTTAATCAGATCTATTTTTATCTGACTCAGGGCTGCAACCTTCGCTGTCGGCACTGCTGGATCTCCCCTAAATTTGAGACCGAAGGACAATCATGGCCTTCGCTGGACTTGGGCCTCTTTTGCTCAATCATTCAGCAAGCCAAGCCTCTGGGCTTGTCCGGAGTAAAATTGACGGGTGGGGAACCCCTCATTCATCATCAAATATTCGATATAATTGAACATGTTGGGGCAGAAGATCTCGCTCTGACTGTAGAGACCAACGGCGTGGCATGCACAACCGAACTGGCTCAAGCCATGAGGAGTTGTAAGAACGCTTTTGTATCGGTAAGTCTTGATGCGGCTGAAGCGAGGACACATGAGTGGATGCGAGGGGTGAAAGGCTCTTTCGAAGCAGCGATCCAAGGCATCCGGAATCTTGTCAAGGCAGGATTGCCGCCCCAGATCATAATGTCCCTGGTCCGGCGCAACAAGGACCAAATGGAAGCAATTGTGCGGCTTGCCGAAACACTGGGGGCGGAATCGGTTAAATTCAACGTCGTTCAGCCGACCGCCAGGGGACAGCAGATGCACTTGCAGGATGAGGTGATCCCGATAGACGAGTTAATAGCCCTTGGAGCCTGGGCGGAAAAAGAACTCGGCTCACAGACCGAGATTCGGGTATTTTACAGCCATCCTCCAGCTTTTAGGCCACTGGGTAAAATGTTCGGGCAAGCCGGTGACGGCTGCTCGGAATGCGGCGTATTTGGTATCTTGGGCGTGCTGGCAGACGGCAGCTACGCCTTGTGCGGGATTGGCGCACCGTGCCTGACCTTGTTTTTGGCCACGCGGCATCCGACCGTTTGGACGAAGTGTGGAACGGCACGACAGCTTTAGACGAAATCAGAACAGGCCTTCCGAAGCGCCTCACGGGGATATGTGGAGACTGCTTAATGAAATCGGTTTGCCTGGGAAGCTGCGTGGCGCAAAATTATTATCGTGGAGCCAAGTCTTTGGGCGCCGTTTGGTACTGCGAGCAGGCTGAAAGACGCGGCCTTTTTCCCGAAAGTCGTCTCTGTCGAAGATAGCGGTGACCCACATAATCCGATTCGACGCGCTTCCATGCCCACGGTCAGAGCGCAATTGAAGCATTGACGGGAAAAAGGCGCAAAACCTCTTTGTGCGCGTTAGCTTTTCCTCCGCAAATGAAGAAAATAGCCTAGCTTCGATCCAAAATAGGGTATCCATTTGTCGTCGCCGACTATGCTTCTCGATAAGATTTGGAAGGCAACAGTCTGGAACGCAAAAAACGCATTTTCGACTCCCAGCTCTCGAGCAACCGCATCTTAGCCAAGAGTCGCCAAGCGATACCTCCATCGACTCGATGATCCGATCCTCAAGCCAATGAGGATGATAAGCGGCCAATATATTGCCTACTTCAGTAGGTGGATTTGATTCCCAATTAGCGCCCAATTCACAAAAGGTCCACCACATCGGCCTTATCACCCCAAGAGCATCGTGACAGGTCAACAAATCTGCCCCAGTCAAAAATCGTTCGCTTCAAAATCAAAACCAGATCAAGCCAGTCCCGTAAGATCGCTCCGTGATTAAGAGCATGAACAGCCACATATATGAAATTGAGCTCAGGCGACAGAAATGATACTTTGCAGTCGTACAATCGCCCATCGGTAATTTCATTCCATACAGTCGCCGGCGGGAAGCGATAAAAATCCATTGATCCCAAAGAAGGGTGAAGATCTACGGTCGTGAAGCGCTTATCGTCATGGATGTGCGTCTCGGCCGGCTGCAGAATCCGGTCCTCGGGAGAATAGGGCGCGAAAAGAATTCCGTACCCCAGCGACGCCAACGCATTCCGGGCTGCGTTCAGATCTTTCTCATGCACTAACAAATCGATATCACACATAGTGCGGAGCGCCGGATCTCCGTATATCATAGGGCCAAGGTAAGCTCCTTTCAGCAACACGGCTGTCACATTATTGGCGTTCAACCGCGCGAGGATTTGCTTCAATGCCCATTCAAGAGTCATGCTCACTTTCAAAGCCAGCATATAGTCTTGCCGAAGGACTCTCTTGATCTTCTGCGGCATATCGGTCTCAGGATGCCCCGCAAGCGATTTGTAAAGCCACGGCGCCAACCCGTGAGCCCGGATAATATCTACTATGGGAATCCGTCCAATCCCTACAACAATGAGGCGTCTGGGGATCTTTTGAATGCGAGGGCCACTACCAAGCGCCGGATTTCATCCAAAGACTGCAACAGCCTGTTCTCCCGCAGCCATTTCTTGACCTGGAATTTTGCGCCATTCTGCTCGCAGCAGCAGGTCATTTCAGGGCAGTAGGACCATCGCGTCGCTATGGACCGCGAGATCCTGACTTACCGATTCAAGATTTCTCGGGTTTACGTTTGAACCAACATATCATTTTTTAGGCCGGAGCCCGTAAATTTGCTTGACTTTACGTAGAAATAACACTAGCGACATGCCTCGGGCACACTCGTGCAAAAGAGTTGCGGAGAACAAAAATGAGAAGCGCCTCCCGGGCCATTAAAATCCGGAGCCAGAAAATGATGGTCAGATCTCGGAACATAAGATTAACACATTTCTTACAGAGCAGTCCCTCAGATTTTGAGATCTTCGAAGGGCGAAATTCCGAACACAAGGTTATCCGGACTCTAACTCGTTGTTGCTCACGAGCATCTGTTTGTTCGCTTTTGCTGGGGCTGTTGCTGATGGGCATGAGCGCTTGCGCTGCCACTGCGGCCGATCTCGGCATGAGGGGATTGACCGACGTCTTTAGTCCGTTGATTTTCCCGCCATACTTTCGCGGGGAGACAAAGGTAACACCAATATGGATGTTTCTCGGGAACGGCACGCTAACCACAGCCGGCCAAGGTGCGCTGAGTCTTCGAGAGGACCTCGGATTAACCCGTACAGCCATTTTCTTGGATACTATGGTTCGGCTGCAAGCCGGTGCGTTTTCGTGCCGAATCCATTATGAGCCACGCGGATTCGCAAGCAGTAGCAGCGTACAAAATAATCCGCTAGTGACCGGCAGGGCGGAGCTGGAGTATTCGGGCGTACGACTCGGGGTGGACCTGGATTTGATCCGAAAAAGGACATCCCGTGTGGGAATGGATATGGATTATCAATTTTACAGGCCTGTTTTCACACAGACGATCTTTCCGCAAGCGGCAGTACAGGTATCCGGCGACAATCCGTTCACTATGGGAGCGCACGCAGTCTACAATCCCATTACGAATTTGTGGGGTATTTCCGGAATATTGGAAATTCGGGGGCGATGGAGTCTGTCCGGGGCGTCAGTCACCGATATGGACGCGTCCATCGGAGTGAAATCTCCGGAGACCGTGCTGGGGAGCGTTGCCTTGAAAAGTGGATACAGGCGGACAGCCATTGAATTTACTGACAGTCGAAATAACTTTGAAACTGTGCTTTCAGGATGGTTCGGTGAACTGGCATATTACTATTGAGGAATTACTAGAGAAACATCCCAAAATTTACATCCGCGCTTAATCTTTCGTATTCGCCCCCCGAGATTTGTGTGATTCTCATTATTGCCTTATCGATATTGGCAAATGCCTTGAAGTCCAAAATCACCGAAAGATATTGATTTATAAAAAGCCTAACGTCAGTGATGTAGGTCTTCGGGACATATATGACATCGTATGGTTTTACCATAATTGCCGAACTCATATCCCCCACATCGAAAACTCGTTTCAAATCTAGTCGCCTGCCTATGGGCTTGCCGTTAATGTCTTTAGATATAAGGATAACACTGGTGAGGTCGGCTGTATCTTTGACCCCGCCCGCTAGGGCAAGCGCATGGACAGCGGTAATCGGCTGAGTAATGTCGAAAGCGCCTGGGGCCCCCACTTCGCCCAGCGCATAAAACTTACGGGAGTTTGCTTGAGCAAGCGCCACTGATACAATAGCGTGCTCCAGGACCCCATCCCGGTACAATTTGTTTACAGTCTTCTCTATCTCCGGGACGGTATGCCCGGCGCAGAGGACCCTGTCACGGACGAGCGGGAGATCGATGGTGCCATCAGGTTTCACCACGAGTGCTTGCTGACTTCCACGAGTTAAGGTAGTCAGTGATTCCGTAAGTTTTTTAACTTTTTCATGAAATGTCGCCACGTGCACTGTGACAAGATGATATTTTCTCGCCTTCACCGCGGCGCGCCTCGGATCTGGTAAAAATATTCGCTTCCAAGAATTTGTCTTCAATCTTCTTGGCCAACTGTTCCGGAGTGAGCCCGGCTGCTTGGATATCGCCGATGGCTTGGAGAGTTATCATTCCGTCAGGGCGGATAACCACATCTTCATTGAGTTGCGGATCAAGAGTAAACTTGACTTTTAAATGATCCAGCGTATCCAGCGTATATTGACCGGCGGGAACATCCCAGTCAGCTTGAAAGAGAATTGCGAGCTGATCGTTGGGGCCAACCCGATAATTCCTGCACACTATATCAAAGGCCTCGACCAGGTCCTTGATCTGAGGCATTCTTTGAGGGCCAGGTGACGGCCTGAATGGAGAGGGTATCAGGCCGATACAGCCACTGAATAACAGCACGCAGCCGGAGAGGGCCACAAGTTTTAATGCTATTTTAATCATTTAAAAAACAGTATGATGTAAGTAATCATTAAAGTGTTATCTCATCTTCTGAGCTTTATACCATAACAATATGCAAATTTCAATCAATTAGTATTAGACCGCGGCCATGCCACCCCAGAATCAATTCAGAATCTCATCAGGTGAGTAAGCGCGAGGTTTTTGGCTTTGGTGGCTACGCGGTGGGATGGCCGTCTGAAATTCCCCAGAATGAACTAACCCGATAAGATTGTGGGACAACCCGCCTAGGGGCACGCCACGCGCCTACCGGTTTTTTGACCGCCCACGACAGGCGCGGCTACAACGTTTTGTCTGCTCAGCCACGAAGGGCCCGTCTCTAAACGGACAAAGGGCGCCGCCTTGGCCGGCCTGAAGGGAATTCTCGGGGGCTTTATTTTGCACCTAATTCGCAAGAGGCAAGCTGAGAAATCTACTTGAAAATAATAGTTTATTATGATATGTTATAGTTAAATCGCTGCATGTGAAATCGGAGTCGCCATTGAGACGAAACATAGTTATCTTTGTTTTTGTCGCCGCCATTTTTGCGGCGCCATTGGCCTCATTGGGTCAGACTAAAGGGCCGGCAAATGGAAACGCGTTCCCTTTGGATCAGACATTAATGGGATTTAAAGAACAAGGTGTATGGTACTTTTTGTGTATAGCCCCAGAGTACCCTAGTCGCATCGGGCCCAATTACGCAACGTATGGACCGCCGGCGCCACCATGTCCACCGCCACTCTGTTTGGCGCCGCCGCCGGCGGCCAGAAGCCCCCCAAAACCCCCAAGTCCCGCAAGATCCGCAGGGCCCCCTACTGACAGAATCAGTAGTGATTATTCAGTCCGGGAGTAGGGATGGCAGGTGAGACCGGCTCGCGTAAAACGCGGCAATGTACGCCATCCCTGATCGCAATTGCCAAAAGTCTTGTCCGATTTCATGAGTGACATCTCGTCATTGTGCGGTTTTAAGCTTGCCCCGTTGAAAAACGGAGCAGGAATCCAGATCTTTATTGCCGCGTAAGCGGGAACCTGGTTTTCCGGATTCACGTCTTCACTGGAATCCCGCGTTCGCGGAATCTATGAACCCGATCTCCTGCCCCATTCAGGCATAATTTTCGACAACTGCTACACCCCGACGGGACGTACAACAAGACGAATATCCTTGACATTGCTTGATATTATATGTATAATTAGCTAAAATATTTAAGGTAAACCTATGAAAATAAAATTGTTCGTTGTTGTGCTGATTCTTTCCATGATTTGCCCACCCGTCTCTCATGGATTTGGTCTCCTTAGGTGGACGTTCGATGCGATTCGTAATCAGCTTGGGCTGGACCGCGGCCCGATTCCAAAAACCATGGAATGCATTGGTCAGCCGTGCTTTGACCCACAGTGCCCGTCGTGCAGCGACCGCTCTGACGCGCATCGCATTTATATTCAGGCCGAAGGCTTCTAATACTCCACATTGGCGCCAAATTTGGAAGCCACACCGGCCTTCAGGTTGTCGGGTTTGAAATCAGCGGTAGGCGGGGATTATCTACTTTTTATTTGTCTTTTTATCTTGTTCCAATAGAAATCGACCGCCTGTTGAAGCCGTCCCAATTGAGATGACCTGTTTGCCGTTCTGTACATTTCCAACACCTTCTCATTAAGAACTTCTTTAGACATGGCGGTCATGTTGAAGATAGGAAATGCGTTTTGGTCCATGGTCACCGCCAGTCGCGGCGAAAGCTCGAAGCCCTTTTCCGAAGCTATTTTGAACCATTCCGTTCCAGGAAGAGGAAGGGCCGCGTATACACTGCTTTTGTGGCCTCTGCTTCTTCTTATCAATTCTATTGAATCATTAACATCATCGACAGACTCGCCCGGATGACCGACTATGTAGTAGGAAAGGGTGTGTATCCCCAGCGATCTCGTGTAATTCAGTATTCTTATAATGTCATCCCGCCTCAAATTCTTTCTTATTGACTTTTGTAGCCTTTCACTTCCCGTTTCTATCCCGTAGCTTACAGACTTGATACCTGCCGCGGCCAAGGTGTCCAAGACGCTCTCATTTACAGTATTGATCCTTGCGCACACTCCTATGTTCAAGTTGTTATAACCTTTGGCAATAATAGCGTCGGCGATCTTGCGCACTCTGTGCCTATTCAACGTGAAAGTATCATCAATAAATATTATTCTGAACCCGCCCAGGTCTTCCACTATGTGAGTCATCTCCGACATGACACGTTCAACTGAATGAAACCGGGGGCTTCTGCTCCAAAGCCTATGGGAAGAGCAGAAGCTGCACTTGAACGGACAACCACGCGACGAAAATATGTGGAATTCGTCACGATACAACGCCGGTGATCCGAGATCGCGGACCGGAGGCTCTATATCGTCGACATTTGCAACCAGAGATCTTGGGATAAATTCGGCCGAGTTCCGGGCTGAATAGATTCCAGGCGCTTCTTCACATGATTGTCCTGAGTAAAGAGCCAGCACGGCCTCTCGAAAACTCGACTCCCCCTCTCCGACACAACAGAAATCTATTTCCGGTATTTGCTTAACAAGATTCTTGTACTCAACTGTGGGATGGATTCCTCCGACGAGGATCTTGGTTAGAGGGGCTTCTTTCTTGATCTTTCTTGCGAATGTCTGAAGACTCAGTAGGTGATTCGTATAGCAGTTTACGGCTATCAGTTCCGGTTCATTTTCGAGAACCCGATCAATAAACGGCATCCAGCTGGGATGGAATTCATTTTCCGCGAACTCTGCCAGTCGGTCAAAATCAAGCAAGAAACGGGGAAAAAAAACGAGAAGGGCCCTGTTGATAGTGTCATTGTACTGGAGTATCGAATCACTGGGATAATCCAGAGCTTCTCCGTCGACGACATTAAGTTGGATTTGTTTACCCAGTAAATCTCGTATTGCTCCGACGAGATAACCCATCCAAAGCGGATACGCTGACTTCTTGATACCCGAGATCCTGTTATAAGGGAGCCGGCAAATTGTGACGTTCAGAGGTTTTTTCATATCTGTCGTCGTTGAGCGAATAACTTGACTATCGTTCGTCGCGCCGAGATCCCGCGCCGGATTGATCTCATTCTAACGAAAGTTAGATCATACTCAACATGCGATTGCTTGGTCAATGCGTTCGGGTCCCAATTTATTGCGACAGTTTCGACTTTGACGAGCGCCTGAGTCATGACTTGTAGCATGATTTTGTTGGAATTAGACCACGGCAGGGCACGTCGTGCTGCGCCGGAAAGGGTGGAGCCTGCCAGAAGCGGCGCTAGACCCGCTGAAGCTCAAATCAATTTTCTCGATACTGTTCCGATAACTAAGCGGATTTTGTCCGGAAGGAATACCTTTTTCAAATAATTCTCTATTTAAAAGCTCCCGCGGTCAGATGGAATTCCGATTCGCAGCGGATCTTTTATTCACGTCAGTCGTCTTTCTTTTTGTCCTATCTTTCAACCGCTTGGCCTTTGCAGAGTAATTCCTCGTATAGCTCTTATTCTTTAGCGATTTGCCTGACATGCTGGATTTGCGGAGTGATAATTTCTTTAGTGATTTTTTCTTGCTTGCTGAAAGGCTCTTCGCAGATCCAGATTTTGAGAGGGTTTTTGATGAGCCTCCGACTTTGGATCCACGGATTTTCTTCGAACTTTTCGTCTTGGCATAACTAATTTTGGAGCTTTTTGGGGTTCCATTGCCTTCGATTTTGATATCTGACGTCTTCTTATGTGCGGCCGCTATAATGCCCCCAAGACTTCTGTACGGCGTGGATCCATCAGATGTGTATTTCTTGGTAGCGGGCGCATTGAGTTGTCCCGCGAATAAATCAGCGCTGAAAAACGCTGTGCACGAAACCAGTACAAAAATAGTCATAGACAGAAAAGTTCGCATGATTTAATAACTCCCCGGTTTGAAAGTTAGACTACCATACCGAATCTACATAGATTTGTCAATATAATGAATATAAAGACTGATTTGACAGTCTATTATCTTTTCAACCTCACGTATTTGTTTTCAAAAGGTAGTTTCTTACGGGGCAACATTTAGAAGATTTGAAATATGAATTGGCCGCTCATTTCAGGGCCCCAGAATTTCATAGAGCCTGGGTAGAGAAAGCACCACAGCTATGATTATGATGGCGACCACCGACATTATGACGAGAACGTCAGGTACTATGGTAAAAATGGCTTCTCCCCTGTTGATGTGCGCCCTGGCCTGCATGAATCGTAAGCCCGAAAGGGCTATCGAAACGCCGGCCAAAAGGAATGAGAATAGAGCCAGATGCACGACGCTGTGATGAGAAATCATTTGGCCGTCTAGGCCCTCAATCCTGAACCACTGGCGAATGAAAAGATCGAATCGTTCAATGACAAACCCGAAAGCCAGCAAAGAGATACTTGTCCTACTCCAGGACAGGAAGGTCCTTTCGTTGGCCAGGTGAGTGCGATGCCACGCTAGGAGCACCCGATCATCCGAGTAGATGTCGGGTGGCTTTGGCAAGCCAACTAAGTCTCGATTCGTTGAACCGGATTCAGAATTCATCGGTTTTCTCCAGTGTCAGAGATTCGTTTATCTAGCAGGGCGGATAATTTTCCGGCCCACCGTTGGCGGTCCGCGAAGTTCAAGATCCTAACGAATCGGATGCCGATTCCGAATGAGAAGATTAGATTGTTTCATTTATACTGAAGAGACTTACGTTAGTCGCTCGGATGAGTCAAGAAAACCCGGATTCCCTCGCCGGCAGGTATAGCCGAAAAAGTCATCATTCGTAACGGATTGGTCCACGTAGTCCGTTTAATGATGGAATCATTAGCAAAAATAATGCTTGACACTGTCACACCGCAGTACTATTCTCACAAAATATTGGTTCTATGCGTTTTCTCAGTCAGCAAATTTCTGAACCCATCGCGTTGGTGATTTTCTCGAGGTCATGTGTCGCTTGACGCGGCAGCCTCTTCAAATTGTAGTTAAAGATTTGAGCCGTGTATCGGTGTAGTATTGTGCGACGCGCTAAGGGGATCGCATCGAGGATAGCATTGGCCTAGCGGCCGGTTCAACCTTTAAAGCCCTCCAACGGGGCTTCTATACAACAAAGGGGGTAGCATGAACGCAGTATACGTCTTGATCATAGGTTTGGTCTTCGCCTTTGTCGGGTACCGTGTGTACGCCAAGTACATAGACGAGAAGGTGATCCAGGCAGATCCGAACCGCGCAACTCCAGCCAAAATGTACATGGACGGCGTGGAGTTCATGCCCACCAGCAGGAACATACTTTACGGCTATCACTTCAAGTCGATTGCCGGCGCGGCGCCGATCATTGGCCCAATCATCGCCATTCAATGGGGCTGGCTACCTGCCCTGCTCTGGATACTTTTCGGAGCATTTTTCATCGGCTGGGTGCATGACTATTCCAGCGCGATGATTTCCTTGAGGAACGAAGGGGCTTCCTTTGGCGGATTGAGCCATCGGCTGATATCACCCAGAGCACGGCTCATACTTCTTGCATTCATCTATTTCTACCTACTGCTGATTGCCGGCGCTTTCGGAAACGTCGTAGTGAGTACGGCCGTTGGATTGAAAGCGGCCCCGATGGCCTGGCTCTTTCTGACCTGCGCGGGTATCCTGGCCGGCCAAATGATATATCGCTGGAAGCAGGATATCATTTTGACCACAGTAGTCTGTGTAGGGCTTTCACTTCTGGGGATATATGTAGGTAGTGTAGCTCCTTCGGATTCGATTTTAGGCGCGGGTCTGGCGAATAGCCGTGTTTTGTGGGCTATAATGGCTTTTGTTTTCTGTTACTTTGCCGCAGTTTTGCCGATCTGGCGTTTCGCCCTTCCTATTAATTATGTTGCCGCATATATTGTATTTTTTGGCCTATTTTTCGGGTGTATCGGAATCCTTGTGCTCCGCCCCGATTTCACGCTACCGGCATACAATCAATTCAACATCGGTATCGGACCGTTATGGCCGATCATGTTTGTGACCATTGCCTGCGGGGCCATCTCCGGTTGGCACAGCATTGTGTCGAGTTCAGGCACGGCTAGGCAGTTGGAGAGCGAAATGGATGCCCGGCCTGTGGGGGCCGGTATAATGTTCCTTGAAATGATGCTTGCGTTATTTGCCCTGATCATTGCGGGCACCATTTACACTTCCTCCGCGGACTACGGCGCCGCAGTTGCGAAAGGACCCGCAACTGTCTTCGCTGCCGGCGTCTCCAAATTCCTGGCTGCTCTGGGTTTGCCGGCTGAAGTCGGAAGATCTTACGGCAGCGTTATGATGATCTTCCTGGCCATCACGATCATGCAACTGGTAGTGCGATTCATGAGAGTGGCTACTTCGGAGTTGCTGAGTGATGTTAGCCCGATCTTCAAAAATGCCCACGTGGGGACCATAATTGCCAGCATCCTCGGGATAATTTTAGTGCTAACTGGATGGTGGCAGTACCTGTGGGTGCTGTTCGGCGGGGCCAACCAGTTGATGGCTTCTCTGGCGTTGATGTTGGTAAGCGCCTGGCTGGTATCCGAGGGTAGGCCGTCCGGATGGGCTTTCTATCCGATGATCTTTATGTTTGTGACCACCATTGCGGCCCTCTTGTTCACCTCGTACAACTTGCTGGTCAATGAAAGTGTTGAGCGGAGCAGTTAAGGGTGAAGCGCTTGTTGGAAATACCCTTATGGGTATTGTGGCGCTGTTCCTGGTTGTGGCTGCGCTTGTCCTTGCCTGGGAAGGGTACAAGGCGTTCCGCCGATTCCGAGAGGTGAAGGCGCAACCGGCTCCGTCCAAAGCTTAACTCCAGTTTTCCGGGTCGTGGTGTGAACCGCGACCCGGGACTGTAACAACAATTTTGACTCGCGAGCGCCCTCGGGCCTGTTTGTATTTCGATTTCCATTTGAGAGAAGGCTTGAATTAGTTCCAGGTCGGCGCGACACTCTTGCCTAAAGCAGAGGTCGCTGACATTTTTTATACGGGTTATGATGGCTTGTCCGTAGTGCGGCGGATCGCCGATATTGTTCCGCCCGCTCTTAAGATAGATATAAAAGGGAGTTAACCCATGGCAGAAAAGGAGAAGAAGAAGAAAGGCGGATTCTTGCAGGGCGTCAAGGAATTCGTCTATGGTCTGGCGGCGCACGACTCAGCCAGATTTGCGCTTAAAGACACGAGCCAGTATGGAGCATCTCTTCATACTGATAACAATGGGGGACATGCTTGGCGTGCCGATTCTGCCTCCTTACTATTCCCTCAGACTTCTACCGTACGTAGTCCCGCAGATCTCTACGTGGAAACGTAGAATGTTAAGGGAAAAGGATCTGACCGATGCGCTGGCCTGAGATCAATTTGTCGTGGAGGCTTGGATCAAGGTCATACATGCGATTCGACAGACAGGGGTCGTAGATATATCACTTTGCTTCGCACGAGTCTAATTCGAGAAGGGACGAATCAGAATGTCTTTAACAACAATATTCGAGCAGTATCCCGATCGGAGATACATCATGTTCGGGGGCAAGGGCGGTCTCGGCAAAACCACCTTTTCGGCCGCCGCGGCTTATTATCTTGCCAAAATGGGAAAACGTGTTCTGGTCTTTTCCGTCGATCCCCAGGCCTCGCTTACGGACATATTCGAGAAGGATATCTTCGGAAAAGGGCCTACGGAAATCATGCCGAATCTTTACGCTCAGGAGATCGACGCGGACCGCCGGGTCAAGGAATATCAGCAGGAGATCCGCCAAAAAATCCTCGATATGTATGGCATGGCAGAGATTCCCGAAGAAATCGAAAGCTACATAACGGCCGCCGCGGCCGAACCGGCAATGGAGGAGAGCGCCATCTTCGATCAGGTAGTGGACATAGTGGTCCAGGGCGGTTATGACTACTATATTTACGATCTGGTCCCACTGGGTCATGCGCTTTACTATTTGAGCATGGCTTCGGTTTATGACGCTTGGATCGGCAAAATTACCGGACTGCGGGAGCAGATGAGGGAATATGATCAAGTCGCCGCAACAATCCGCCGGGAAGGTGAGGTTGAAGAGGACAAGATACTGGAAGAGCTTCTGTACATAAAGGATCGTATCAACAAATCGTCGAGCATACTGACTGACAAAGCGAAGACCGCCTTCTTTTTTGTGCTCACGCCTGAGGAGATGATAATCAAAGACACTTTAAAGGCGGCAGATCTGTTTGCGAAATTCGATGTGCCTTTAAGCGGCTATATCATCAATCGAGTGCTTCCCGAGGAACTGAAGAAACAGAATATTCCGGAATATTTAAAGAACCGCTTCTTGATGCAAGATCATTATCTTAAACAGATCGAGACGGACTTCAAAGGCCAGATTCTGGCCTCTGTTCCGGAAATGGAACGCGACGTGACCGGTTTGGCAATGATAGAGAAGATGGCCAAAGCCATGTTCGGCGATTTTTAGGATCGGGGGTAAGGAGTGAACGGAATTACGATTAATATGGAACGTTTTATGAAGGACCATCCGAAAATGAAATATATCTTTTTCGGAGGCAAGGGAGGAGTAGGCAAAACGGTGATGGCCGGCGCGGCCGCGCTATTCTCCGCCAAGCAGGGGAAAAAAACTCTGCTCGCCTCGACCAACCCTGTGCATAGTCTTTCAAATATGTTTGGACAGAACGTTTTGGGTAAGGCGGTGACGGTCTGCGATGATCAGAACTGCTACGCATTGGAAATAGATACACGCGAAACCATAGAACGCTCCAAACAAGAGATACGAGAAAAAATCAACTGGTTCCTCAAGTTTGCCGATATTACCACCACAGCGGAGGAATTCATTGAATCCGCCACAATGAACCCGGCTTTTGAAGAATCGGCTATGTTCGAGAACATGATGGATATTATGTTCAAGGACGAATATGATTTCTACGTCTTTGACACAGCTCCTACTGCGAATGCCAGGCGGCTGCTCGGGATGTCGAAAGTGTACGGCCTATGGGTAGACAAGATGCTCAAGAGCCGGGAAGAGGCCAAATCGCTGCGGGAGTTGCTTTCGTTTTCAAAGAAAGAGGAAAAAGACCCGCTGCTGGACTATCTTCTCGGGTTTAAGGACAGGATGAGCCATGCCAAGGAACTCTTGACGGACGATGCGCTCACAGCGTTCTTCTTTGTCACATTGCCCGAGAGTTTGCCCATTGCGGTTATCACCCGGTTCATAAATTGGTTCTATGAATTCGGTATCCCTGTGGGCGGTGTGGTGGTTAATGGGGTTATTCCCAAGGAGCAGGTGGCCCAGGACGCGGCTGAGTTCGTCCGGAATCGCGTCAAGATGCAGGACGAACATATGGAGCAGATCTGGAAAACTTTCGGAGACAAAGTCCGCGCGATCGTGCCGTTGTTCGAGACGGAAGTACAAGGCACGAAGATGCTGAACCGTCTTGTCGATGCCTTGGAGAGGCCTGAAGCGGTCAAGCTTTAGACACGGTGACTTAAGATTCTCGCCGAATTTCACTTGCGACAATAGTACGACATCTCTGCGATCCAGTTTTGACAAGCTGGCAGGGCGACCGTGGTTGCCCTGCCTTTTTTGTGCTCTTTGAACTGCCCCGGCCGGATCAAGCAGCTTTGGAAAATTGCACGGCGCTATCCCCGTTTCGCAGTATTTCATAAACGACAAATCGTAATTGGTGTATCTATCTCTCTGAGTGAAGTATTTGATTGTAACCCTTGCTCGCAATCGTGGCAAAATTCTGAGTTTCACCGCCGGTTTTTTCGCTGATCGCCGGCCGATATGCAAGCCCATAATGCCTTTTCTTTTAACAGATGAACCTCCTCTTCCCGAAGCATCGTGATGATCGTCTCCACTTTAAAACGATTCCGCTTCATCCTGCCCTCCATATTCGGCCCACGTCCTACCTCATACTAAACTGGGATCTGGACCGGTTTTTATCAGGCCACCTGCGAACATGCGCTCTGACGCAAAAGGTCAGCCGTCGAAAAAGCTTGACAGCCAAGACGGTTGATCTCTCTCTGCCGCCATTTTCAACCGGTCTTTATATGTTCCATATATGAGAACTTATTTGTCGAGTACGGAACATTTCTGCTTGACTACTACAGCTTTGAACTACTAGGTTTTGTATAGCAACATGTTGTTCTAAAATACGGAACAAGAATCAAGGAGTTCAGCCATCAGGGTGACAAAGAATAACTCGAAACCTGAATCAATTCCCAAGATTAGCTACCGGGTTACATCATTGGAAAAGGCATTGTCCGTCTTGGATTTATTGATCGACCAAGACCGTGCTCTCTCCGTCACAGAGATCAGCCATAAACTTGGGCTTGCAAAAGGAACGGTTCATCGCATCCTCAGCGCCCTTTGGGAGAATTTCTCCTGCAGTGCCGCAGAAGTGGTTGCAAAATCCTTCTTTAAAGCACAGTAGCTTGTGAAGCGGAAGAAGACTGTGCGCTACCTCCTAAAGGGATTTTGCAATCACTTCTGAGGCTGTGGTAGGCGCGGTCTGGTGGTACTGCTGTTCCTGGCAGGACCGGCTAAGAGAGCTTGAACGGCTAGAAACATGTAGCTGGTCCAATCCGGTATGAACATGATTCCACTGATATTGGGGTCTTTTTTCACTTCCATTAAATCTTCATGCCCTTAGGAGGTATGGATCATGACGAAGGTTGAACTGACAAACTGGATGGCCAAGGAAGCAGGTATTAGCAAATGACCGGTCGCTGAGCGGCCGTCATGGCAAGAAGGAGCCAAGATTATGAGCAATAACATCGAAGGGAAAGTCGTCGTCATTACGGGCGCGAGCAGCGGGCTTGGCGAGGCGACCGCCCGGCTTCTCTCCGCGGAGGGCGCAAGCGTTGTGCTGGGTGCGCGGCGCGTCGATCGCATCCAGTCATTAGCAGACGAGTTGACCGGCAGCGGCGGCAAGGCGCTCGCCGTGACTACAGACGTCACCCACTGTGACCAGGTGAAGAGATTGGTCGATGCAGCCGTGCAGACATACGGGCGTATCGATGTCATGATCAACAACGCCGGGTTGATGCCGCAGTCGCCACTCGAGCGCCTCAAGATCGACGAATGGGACCGGATGATCGACGTGAACATCAAGGGCGTGCTGTACGGCATTGCCGCGGCGCTGCCGTATATGAAGCAGCAGAAAGCCGGGCATATCATCAATGTCTCCTCTGTGGCCGGCCATAAGGTCCGCGCCCGGCGGCGCGGTCTATGCGGCGACCAAGTATGCCGTGCGGGCCCTATCCGAAGGGCTGCGCCAGGAAGTGAAGCCCTACAACATCCGCACGACGGTGATCTCACCGGGCGCGGTAGCCACGGAACTGCCGGACAGCATGACCGAGCCGGATGTCGCCGAGAACATCCAGAAGTTCTATGAGGAAATTGCGATTCCTGCCGATTCATTCGCGCGGGCAGTCGCCTTCGCCATGAGCCAGCCGGAGGATGTGGACGTGAACGAGATCCTGTTCCGGCCCACGCGCCAGGAGCAGCTGTAAGCTCCTCCCGGCAATAGGATGACCCAATATGGCATTGCCAAAAGTTTTGTCCGATTGTGCGGCGATTTTTCTCGCGTCAAAGTAATTTGCGAATCGTTGAAGAAGAAGAAGGGCGGCAAACTTAGCGTTGGGTGCACGATTGGACGTTCCGTATATGAGAATTTATTTGTCGATTACGGAACATTTCTGCTTGACTACTACAGCTTTGAACTACTACAGTTTTGTATAGCAACATTTTGTTCTAAAATACGGAACAGGAATCAAGGAGTTCAGCCATCAGAGTGACAAAGGATAACTCGAAACCTGAATCAATTCCCAAGATTAGCTACCGGGTTACATCATTGGATAAGGCATTGTCCGTCTTGGATTTGTTGATCGAGCAAGACCGTGCTCTCTCCGTCACAGAGATCAGCCATAGACTTGGGCTTGGAAAAGGAACGGTTCACCGGATCCTTAACACCCTGAAAGTTCGAAGATATGTGCAACAGCATAACGACACCAAATTGTACAGCCTCGGATTGCGGACCCTGGAAATCGGGACACTGGCCAGGAGGGATAGATTCCTTCGCTCGGTTATGACGCCCTTTCTTCGAGACCTTAGCGCCATGTGCAACGAGACGGTTAATGCGGCCGTACTGGAATACAATGAAATCCATTACATATTCAGGTTGGAGTCTGAAGAGATGCTGCGGATCTCCGCGCCGCTCGGCGTACGGTTTCCTGCGCAATGTGCTGCAACCGGAAAGGTAATGTTGTCATACCATGCAGACGATGACATTAGGCGAATCTACGCAAGAAAAGGCGCTCTCAAAAAACTCAGCGAGCATTCGATAGACTCCGTTGACGCTCTTATTGAGGAAATCGAACAAATCAGGATCAGTAAGGTGGCGATCGATGATGAGGAAACTATCGCGGGGGTTTATTGTGTTGCTGCGCCCTTAGTTAATGCCAAGGGTGAATGTGTTGCGGCCATCAGCATATCAGCGCCCAAGAACCGGGTAACCAAAGAAAAAAGTGTTGATTTCATGAGGATGGTCTCAAAAACGGCTGGACAAATTTCGGAATCACTCTGCCAGCTTGAGCCGGAACGACTTGCGTCAACAAAATGAAGGATGTTGAAATGGTTGGTATTCGGTTTCATGGAAGAGGTGGACAGGGCGCTGTTGTCGCTTCAAAGATTTTAGCGAATGCCTATTTTAAACAGGGACTCTACGTTCAGGCTTTTCCGTCTTTCGGTATGGAACGAAAAGGCGCGGCTGTTTCCGCGTTTGTAAGGCTGGATAACGTACCTATCGTTGAACGGGGAGAGATTAAACACCCGTCGTCAATCATCGTTCTGGATTCTTCTCTGCTGCATAAAGTGGATATAGCTCAAGGCGCTGAACCGGGTGCGCTGATCCTACTCAGTTGCAAGGAACATGATAACCGGATCGCCATTGAAGGTTCGTTTCGAGTGGCCGGTGTGGATGCCTCCAAAATAGCGCTTCAATACGGTTTGGGCTCAAAGATGGCCCCAATCATAAACACCGTTATCCTCGGTGCTTATGCTCGGATCTCCGGTGACCTTACGCTTTCAAACCTGCTGGAAGCCATAGAAACAGGCGTACCGGTTAATCCCAAACAGAACATGGCTGCTGCCGAAGCGGCATACCATGCAGTATTCCGCATATCAGGAGATGTTGATGCAGCCTAAGAAAGTCATTCAAAGTCTGTCAGAACTTCCCACAATGCCGTCCACCATCGGTACCATGGCTTGGAACGAGACCGGCGACTGGCGTTATTTAACACCGTTGATCGCGAATAAACTGGCGCCCTGCAGCCAGAACTGTCCGGCTGGTATTCCGATCCCGAGCTATCTGAATGTCTTAAGAAATGGTAGCGTTCAAAGAGGTCTCGCCCTGTTGCTGGCCCACAACCCGTTGCCCGGTCTAACTGGCCGACTATGCTATCACCCCTGTCAGACAAAATGCATTCGGAAAAAAATCGATCAAGCAATATCGGTCCAGGAGATTGAGCGGTTTCTGGCGGATATCGACATAGAGGTAAAGATTGAGAAAAGCCAAACAGCAGATAAACGGGTGGTGGTCATCGGTTCCGGCCCGCTGGGGCTATCCAGTGCGTTTTATTTAAGTTTCCGGGGATGTCAGGTCGTTATTCTGGATCCGAGCAACCAGGCAGGCGGAGCGCTTCTTGATCTTCCACCGGAGAAGATCGCGCCGCAGGCGCTGGCGAATGAAATCAACCGTTTGACCCTTCTGGCCGATATTAAGCTTGAAACCGGCGCCTCAATCGATTTCGAAGCACCCGGCGGATCGCTGTCAAAGGCTGACCTTATCATTTTAGATCCGACCGGCCTTTCAGAAGATTTTACCGCGCCTGTCAGAGCGGTCGCTTTCGATCCGTTTGATGATTCGACCGTAACCGGCGAAGTCATCGCTGTGACATTACCGAAAAAGTTGAAACCCTTCAAAGCTCCCATGATTGCCCATTACATCGCCGTCGGTCGTCTGATAGCCGAGAAGGCATTCGATTTTCTGGTCATGCGCTCAGGGCAACAGGACCTCGCACAACCGAACCCGGACCTGCCCCGGCAGGCTGTGAATGTGGAAGACATCAAGATTGAGCGCTTTTTGCCGTCTGGTCTTGCTACAGAGGCAGAAACCAAGCAAGAGGGGATATGGGACCGGGAGCGGGCTCTGCAGGAAGCGGAGCGCTGCCTGTCTTGCGGTACCTGTAACCTGTGCTTGCAGTGTGTCTCGTTTTGTCCCGATGCCAGCATCCGGCTTGATGAAGATGAAGCCTCTGTTCGGGTCGACCTGGACCACTGCAAGGGATGCGGTATCTGTGCCTATGAATGCCCTCGGGGGATCATTACGATGGAGGAAATAAGCACGTGAAAAAAGTCATGATGGGGACCGAAGCCGCTGCTTTGGCCGCAAAACTGGCCAGGGTTCAAGTTGTATCGGCGTATCCGATCACCCCTCAGACCGTTATTGTTGAGAATTTGGCCGATATGATCGGCCGGGGCGAACTGAAGGCCAATTACATGCCGGTGGAGTCGGAGCACTCGGCCTTGGCCAGTTGTATCGGCGCTTCCATGGCTGGCGCCAGGGCCTTTACGGCAAGCTCCTCTCATGGCCTGGCCTACATGCATGAAATGCTCCATTATGCTTCCGGGGCACGGGTTCCGGTCGTGATGGTCAACTGCAACCGTGCCATTGGCCCCCCCTGGAATCTGTATTGCGACCACACCGATTCGCTAGCCCAGCGCGATACCGGCTGGGTCCAGTATTATTGCGCCGGCGCCCAGGATGTGCTTGACGCGATTTTGATCGCCTATGGAGTAGCCGAACGGGCTCTCTTGCCGATCATGATCAATATGGACGCATTCTATTTGACCCACACCTCCGAAGTGCTGGATGTGCCGGATCAGGAGAAGGTGGATATTTTTCTGCCTCCCTATCAGCCGTCGAGCAAGCTGAATGTGGACGATCCCAAGACCTTTGGCAATGTGTGCGGCGCAGACCTGTTTACCTCTATCAGATACAAACGACATTGTGACACCCTTTCGCTGGAGAAGCTTTGGGACCGGACGGCGGCAGAATTTTACGACCATTTTGACCGCTTGCATCCAACCGTGGAAACGTATCAAACGGAAGATGCCGATGTGTGCATCATTGGTATCGGTACTGGCGCCGGCGCCATGCGGCTGGCAGCGGACCGTTTGAGGGAAGAAGGCTTGAAGGTCGGCTGCATTCGACTTTCGATAATTCGACCGTTCCCCGGTGAAAGATTCAAAAGAGCGATCGCAAACGCCAAACATCTAATTATCATTGATCGTGACGTCTCTTTCGGCGCTGAGGGCATCGTGGCCCAGGAGGTGAAAGCAGGCCTGTTTGACCGCCATGGGGATGTGAAATTGACCGGCTTTATTGCCGGAATCGGAGGAAATGATGTCTCCGCGGAGACAATTGTTCCTCTAGTGCGGCAGGCGATTTCCGGAGACGGAGCCGCGGTCGAAGCCGGGACGACGCTCTGGGCGGAGGTGTTGCCATGAATGAACACGCTCAGCAAAAAAGAGATCTGTTCACCCCCGGTCACTACGGTTGCCCCGGCTGCGGCGCAACGTTGGCCATGCAGCAGACCCTTTCGGTCCTGGGTGAAGATACGATTGTGGTAATGCCGGCCGGATGCTGGTCTACCCTGATTGGTATTTACCCCTACACCTGCCTGACCGTGCCCGTAATTTCAGTAGCTTTTGGATCGACCGCTGCGATTGCCGCAGGTGTCAAGTCCGGTTTGACCATACAGGGAAACGATCATACCACGGTCTTGGCCTGGGCGGGTGATGGCGGCACCTTTGATATCGGCTTACAGGCGCTTTCCGGCGCAGTGGAACGAAACGACGATATCCTTTTCATCTGCTATGACAACGAAGCCTATATGAACACGGGTATCCAACGCTCCTCGGCCACGCCGGCCGGCGGGTGGACCACCACCACTCCGGATTCGGCCCTGAAGGTCCAGAAGAAGAAAAACATCGTAGAAATTATGGCGGCGCACCGCATCCCCTACGCGGCGACCGCCAGTATCGGCGCGCCGGAGGATCTAAAAGGCAAGCTCGAGAAAGCCAAAGACATCAAAGGCTCGCGCTTTATCCATTTGTTTGCTTCATGCCCGACCGGCTGGCGGCATGCCCCTCAACTGTCCGTTGAGATTGCCAGAGAGGCCGTTAAAAGCCGCTTGTTTCCTCTTTATGAAGTGTCCTACGGGGACGAATGGAAGTTAAGTCCCATGCCTGACAAGGTAGGTGTGGAAACTTATTTAAAACATCAAGACCGGTTCAAAAAAATGTTAGCCAGCGACCATCAGCGCTTCCAAAAGCAGGTGGATGATGACTGGCTGCGCTTGCTGGATAAATGCCGGCCCTAACAAAGGGCCGGCCGGACGACTCTATCGCAAGCGATTAAGGCAGATACTCTATTCCCGTGATGACAGCCGGACGATATGAGGAAAGCCTCAGAAAGCTTAATGTCGTGGTTCGCATTTTCGGCAAACCAAGTGAAAACGTGACGTATCAATAATAATGAAATTAGAGGTGTGAAAATGAAAGCGGCATTTACACTGATTCCTTCGGAATCGAGACGACTCATTGCAAAAGGTGTTGCGGTAATGAAAGAGGTAAAAGAGGCGGGTGAAAAGGGATATACCATTATCTGCGGCGGCACCACGAACGGATATGTGGCACAGGAAATACTGGGCGTAACCGATATTCCTCCCGAAAGGTATACGGCAGGCACAGTTTCTAGCCGCGTGTTATGTACGACCGACGCAGACAAACGATCTTCTTTCCCAATCATCCTCTTCAAGGGGCAGAGAACAACCAAGAGTATCCCTGAAGCCCTCAATGATTTTCACCCGCAAACCGTTATCATCAAGGGCGCCAATGCCATTGATCCAAGTGGAAAAGTTGCCGTTATTTCGTCCGGATTCGACGGTGGGACCATGGGGGTAACACTCGGAACCGCAGTATCACAGGGTCTTAAATATATCGTGCCGGTCGGCCTTGAAAAACTTGTCTCATCTGTCGAGGATTCATGTTCATGGACGGGGGCAAAGACCCTTGGCTACTCCATGGGAGCCGATTTTGGGATGTTTATAATACCCAATCCCTTGGTCGTGACCGAAATCGAAGCCCTGAAAATCCTGACAGGAGTGAATTCAAAACATGTCGCCTCAGGTGGGATTGGCGAGTGCTCTGGCGCTGTAGTGATCGTTGCTGAGGGCGCTGAAGAAAATGTAAATAAAGCGATTTCCATCATTGAAAAAATTAAGGGAGAGCCCATTCTCCCGGATTTCAAAGGGACCTGCAAGACATGTCGATATGCATGCATATATGCCGGGAAAGATCAAAGTGATCTTCCCGAATGGTTGAGAGGTTAATGGCGTTCAACAATTTTGACCTGCGTATCTGTGCTGTATTGTGCGACGCGCGAATGTGCGTCGCATTGGGGATACCATCGGCTTAAAGGGCCGGTTCAATCTTTAAGTCCCTTCAAAAGGGCTGCCATACAACGAAGGAGGTAGCATGAACGCAGTATACGTCTTAATTCTTGGTTTGATCGTCGTGTTCCTCGGGTACCGGGTGTACGCCAAGTACATCGATGAAAAGGTGATCCAGGCTGACCCAAAGCGCGTGACTCCGGCCAAAATGTACATGGATGGCGTGGAGTTCATGCCCACCCCCAAGAGCATACTTTATGGGTTTCAATTCAAATCCATTGCGGGCGCGGGGCCGATCGTAGGCCCGATCATCGCGATTCAGTGGGGTTGGTTGCCCGCGGTGCTCTGGATACTCCTGGGAGCATTTTTCATCGGTTGGGTGCATGACTATGCCAGCGCGATGATAGTCATGAGAAACGATGGCGCATCCTTCGGCGGATTGAGTCACCGTTTGATATCGCCCAGGGCCAGGCTCATACTCCTTGCATTCATCTATTTCTATCTACTGCTGTGCGCCAGCGCGTTCGGGGCTATCGTTGCCGGCACCTGCATCAAGCTGAAGGCAGCGCCGATGGCGTGGCTGTTTCTGACCGGCGCCGGCGTCCTGGCCGGGCAGATGATTTATCGCTGGAAGCAGGACATTATTCTGACCACCGTAGTTACAGTCTTGATCGCCCTTGCGGGAATATGGGTCGGCAGCAAAGTAACTACGGACAGCATTCTTGGCGTCGGACTGTCCAATAGCACTTGGTTGTGGGCCATCGTCGCTTTTGTTTTCTGTTACGTCTCCGCTGTGTTGCCGATCTGGCGTTTTGCCTTGCCCATTAACTACGTTGCCGCTTACATCGTATTCTTCGGGCTGTTTTTCGGGTGTATCGGCATACTGGTGCTTCGCCCGGAGTTCACACTCCCTGCGTTTCAGTCGTTTGAAATTGGCATCGGGCCGCTGTGGCCGATTATGTTCGTGACCCTTGCCTGTGGCGCCATCTCGGGTTGGCACAGCATTGTCTCGAGTTCAGGTACGGCCAGGCAATTAGAAAACGAACTGGATGCCCGGCCTGTAGGCGCCGGCGTGATGTTCCTTGAAATGATGCTTGCGTTGTTTGCCCTTATCATTGCGGGAACTCTTTTTAGTTCGATGGGGGAGTACACCGCAGCGCTGAAGCAAACGCCTGCTGCGGTCTTCGCTGCCGGCGTGTCCAATTTCCTTGGGGCTCTTGGATTGCCCGCCAATGTGGGTAACACTTACGGCAGCGTGATGATAATCTTCCTTGCCGTCACGCTCATGCAACTGCAAATACGATTCATGAGAGTGGCTACTTCGGAATTGCTCAGTGATGTCAGCCCGGTCTTCAAGAACGTCCATGTGGGAACGATAATCGCCTGCATCCTCGGGCTCCTCCTAGTGTTCACCGGATGGTGGCAGTATCTGTGGATTGTCTTTGGCGGCGCCAACCAGTTGATGGCCTCTCTGGCCTTACTGCTGATAAGCGCGTGGCTGGTATCCGAAGGCAAGCCGTCAGGATGGGCCTTTTATCCAATGATCTTCATGTTTGTGACCACTATTGCGGCCCTCGTGTACACCGCGCACAATTTACTAGTCACGAAAGGGTTGTCCGGAGCAGTTAAGGGGCCAGACCTTATTGGAAACATCCTTATGGGTATTGTGGCGCTGTTTCTGGTTGCGGCAGCGCTTGTGATTTCCTGGGAAGGGTACAAGGCGTTCCGCCGAATGCGTGAGGCGAAAGCCGCTGTTGCGCCGTCCAAAGCTTAGCGCCAGTTTTCCGGGTCGCGGTTTAAACTGCGACCCGGCACTTCAGCGACGATCTTGTTTCGCGGGCACATCCTTACGCGTGCTTAGATGTCCATTTACCAGCAGGGCGATTTCGGTTGCCCTTTACTTTTTCTCGCCTACAATTGCCTCGACTGGATCGTGCCGATTCGCTTTCAAAAAGGAATTGAAACCAGTCCGACACTGACCCGGTTCCCAGGTCAGTGAGCACCCAAAACCTCACCATTCCCCGAGCTCGCATGTCTGTACCGGCAGGTCCGTGATTCTTCACCCCCCACCTTCGGTGGTTTGACATCGAATACGTATCAGGCCACGGCCGAATAAATTCCACAGCGCATCGAGCAACCTGCCAGCCTGTTTTTTTACGACCGAAAGACCGTTTCGTTGCATCGCGGTGAGTGGAGCTGTCGTGATTGACTCCACGTTCTGCGTGGCGACATCATGTTGGCCGCAATTTCCGGCGATGCCTATAATATGGAAAAGACCCCGCTGCACGAGGAGAGTAAGAATTATG
>CAVVZX010000008.1:0-143101 GCA_963752855.1 uncultured delta proteobacterium
CAATGCCTAAACAATCATGGGTCGAAGCCAGAGCATCCAAATTCGCTCCCGTTCCACAGCCGATATGGATGACTGCTCCGCGGCGAGAAACCGGCAAAACTTGGCTGATCATGCGCCTAATAATGCTTCTTCTTCCTCTAAACCACCAATGATCCCCTCAATTCTCGCATGGAGCTCAAACTGTTCATCTCGCATGAAAAACCCATACTCCTTCCAACCTCAGATCGCAAGAAAGAACTCTCTGCCTGCTTACACAATCATGTTATCGGAATTAGGGAATGGTCAGATCGGCTCGTTCTAACCGATATTTGCGCCAAACAGCCAAGTCACCGTTCATCACAGCTTCACGAATTCGATGGACCATAAACCATTTGCTTTTGACAATGATGCCGAGGACACGATGAAGCTGATTTGCAGAAATGCCATTCTTGGAAGCACAAAGCCTGATAAGTGGGCTGTACCCATAAGGGCATCGGAATAAGGCTATGTTCAAAAACAGCTCCAATCTTGACAGTAAATGGCTTTCGGCATACATTGCACGTGCAAAGACCTATTCGAGTGCGAGATAAGATACCATGTCTCTGCGGGTATTCAAGGTTAATTTCACGTTCAAAAAGTGGGAACTTGAATTCAAAGAGGCTTTGCAGGATTTTTCTGAAACATCGCTCAAGGAGCGAGCATATGGGGTCGGACGACCTTAGGTTAACGAGCTTCGCGAAGACTTCCGGTTGAGCTGCCAAAATGGGTCCGGGTGACCTGGAGCAGGCCCTTTGCGGAATGGACATTCCCGCAGATCCCAATGTGTTGGCGGGAATTCGGGGATCTGAGGACGCAGGTGTGTACAAACTGACTGACACCACCACGCTGGTCCAAACCATTGATTTTTTTACTCCGATTGTCGACGATCCACGTATTTTCGGGCGTGTGGCTGCGGCCAACTCACTCAGTGACGTTTACGCGATGGGGCGCGGCCTCTTACTGCGATGAACGTGGTGTGCTTTCCCATAAAAAAACTCGGCATGCAAGTGCTACGAGCGATCTTGCAGGGCGGATTGGAGATCATGACCGAGGCGGGTGTCGCCCTGGTGGGTGGTCACAGCGTGGAAGACGACGAGCCCAAGTATGGGCTTGCCGTAACCGGCCTTGTTCATCCTGAGCGGATAATGAAGAACTCCTCTTTGCGCCCCGGGGATCGGCTCATATTGACCAAAGCGATCGGCACAGGTGTCATCGCTACGGCCTTGAAAGGCGAGGTCGCTTCTCCGGAATCGGTTGACGCGATGGTCCGTTCCATGACGTTTTTGAACAAGATCGCATCCGAGGTCGCTGTGAATTTCGACGTGCGAGCGTGCACGGACGTAACCGGCTTCGGACTTGCCGGTCATCTGGTGGAAATGGCACGCGCAAGCTCATGCAGCCTGAGACTGGATTCTAAGAGGGTGCCGATTCTGGCTGACGCTGTGGAATCGGCTTCCATGGGGCTTATTCCGGCCGGCACGCACACGAACCGCGATTTTTTTGGCGCATGGATCACTCTTATGTCAGCGCGTTTCCTTGGAACGGCAAGACCTTATGTTCGACCCGCAGACATCGGGTGGATTGGTGCTCGGCATTCCCGCGGAGCGCTCCACGGCGCTACGGGAAGCCCTTATTTCTGCAGGTGTTGAAATAGCCGGGGAAATCGGCGAGGTCTTGGAACATCACCCCGAAGGACATGTGGAAATTGTATAAATCGTCTTCGTGATGTTCACATTCAAGGTAATGACATCTGTAGGGAGGACCGGCGGTCGCCCTTTCGTCCTTGCATTGGTAGCGACCGGCGTCTCTGCCGGTCGATTCTTCTAACTTCCGCCCCCGGATTCCTACGGGCGCTCCTATCCTTCCGATTGGCCCCAGTCCACTTCTATCGCGTAGTCGAGCAATTTGTTGACAAATTCTTCTCCTATAGGGGGGACCTGCAGGCCTTTTGTAGCTTTGTCAATGTTAGTGCGGTCGAAAAGAGGATTATTGGAGAAGTGAAACAGGATGGTTTGCATCTGTCGCCATACCATGCGCTCGATCCGGTTGCGGGGCTGAGTGAAAGGGGCCCCGATGCCGGCGAAGCGAAAGCCGCCAAGCTTGAATCGACGGCATATCAGCTCAAGACTCCACTGATGGGTCGGGGGGGTTGGATGAGTCAGGTGGTAGATTTTGTTATGATTATTGGGATCCTCAATTATCTGAATAGCGGCCTTGGCGACATAGTCAACCGGAACAATGTTGGCTGTCCCATCGGGATCTACCGGGATATCTATCCGCAGATCCAGGCGGCTGGAGTCCGGAGCGTCCGCCATTAGCCTGTCGAACAAATGCACTGCCTGGAACAATATGTACCAGCCGGAAAACGACTTGCATCTCCCTGTTTCGTAATCACCCACGATGACTGAGGGGCGCAGAATGGTGGCTTCGCCCATCCAGAGCTGTTCCGCTTCCCACTTGCTCTCCTCGTACACATTGACGAAATCGCTCCGTGGATGATTAACCTCGTACATCAATTGGCCTTGGATCAGGCCGCATGTATACGCGGTGCTTATCAGGTGGACTTTCATAGGGTGGCTTTCGACCAGCTTACGTAATGCCTTGGCGCTTCCGAGGTTGGTTCTGAGCGGCTCTCCGAATTCGTCCATGTGCAGCCGGGTTGACGCCGCGCTGTGAAGCAGCGTGTCCACGTCGTCAAGTCCTTCACATTCTCGCCGCCAATCGTCCCACTTGTCCGCAGCGTCCAGGATTTCCCCTTTGAACCAGTTCAGATGTCCGGCTGCTCTTGGGAGTCCGAGCGTACTCAAAAACCGGATCGTATCCAGTTTTTTGTGTTCACTCCTGTACAGGCACCAGACAGAGTGGCCGTGTTCGAGAAGCTCGGCCAACAGATACTCGCCCAGAAATCCGGTGCTTCCGGTCAGGAGCACTTTCATCGGTGATCGCATGATTCCTCCGCCCCGAGATATCTATCAACCGCGCGGCAAACGTTGGGGGGCGCTCGCCGATCCGGAGCATAACAATACAGTCTAGAACGAGGAGTCATTTGAAGCAAGGATTATCCCGAAAATTGGCAAACGTTCAGTTACGCGGGGAAAAGTGTTCACGCTCCGCATGTCATTGCCGGCGGGACGAAGCGATCTGCTGGAGGGGCTATCATGAAAAGCCGGACAGCATGTTGTTTCAGTGGAAGCTTCTGAAAAGAATTGAGAAAGTCCATTGCCTGAAGAGTGAAGGAAAACCCGCGAGGTTCTGTTCAAAGTGCAAGTAATTTAGATATGGACGAACTTTGGCGCCGCCGCTTGAACGTTGCAGGCGAATCAAGATCCTTGCGACACCTGGCCCTGTTTCCAAACCAATCCGCGAAGATTGGGATCAAGTGTTAAGAGGCTCCCTTAAACCTCCAATGACATCGCGAATTGTTAGTTGACCGCATATCTCCACGTCACTAGCGATTCTCACACCAGCCGTTTTACGGTTATCGCTAAATTGCTAGGCCCCGACGGAAAGCCGGGGCCCATGCGCTATCGGTCCAGTTACACAATTATACACCCGGTTTATCCTCGGCATCCTCACTGAGGACATCCTGTGAATATGCATTGTCCTATCTCGAAGGGGACCGCCAGTATAGAGCCAAGCACTTGCCACGGAGTCTCAGAGCGTGTAACCGCCGGGGCCGGAGCTTTCGCTGGTTGGACCGTCTCAGGAACCGCTGCGCTCGACGTGGCCGGCACGCACCATGCATTCGCAGCAGGCGCGTAGCACTGAACGCAAGTCGGGCCGGTGGTGGTCTGGTTTTGCGCTGGAGTGGCCTCGGCCCAGGACGCAGGCGCCAGAAACAGTCCGACTACCAGGACAACCATTAAGCTAATATATCGTTCGATTTTCATGCTAAAGCCTCCAAGTCATGCTTTAGATATTCTTGTACATCTACATTCTTTCAATTTACCTATCTTAGATGCGGTTTCTTCAAAAAGGATTTGGCCTGTCCCGGTAGCCGCTCACAATGCATTCCCCACGGATCGCCTCGTGCGCAAGCTGAACAGGGCCGCCATGGCCTTGATTGCTCTTTCGGATGAGTGGAACACCGGTATTCCCGCGGCCTCAATCATTTCCATCCATTTCTCTTCCTGTCCCAGCATTGCTGTTCGCCACATGGCGAACGGTTTACCCACTTGCCTGATCTTTGAAAAGGCGCTGGTGATCTCTTTACACATGTGGAGCGAAACTTGAAACCTATTGATTAACAGTTGTAAAAAGGAATTGCGAGACAATAAAATTGTGGAGTAGACATGATTCGGGGTATTCTGAACCCCCTTTTATGGGAATCTTAATAGGAGGGACGACATGGATAACCATCAAATCATCTGGAATGAGACTGTCGCTCGCCAAATAATCGAAAATTTGGAGAAACGCCGTATGTCGGGCAGCTATGCCCCAAACATTGCCCAGGCCGGAAAGGAGATCATTGAAATGATCCCGGAAGGGGCTATTGTCTATCGTTGCGGTTCAATGACAACGGTTGCCCTCGGTTTGTGGGAGAAAATATCTGAGCTGCCTGGGGCTCGTGTGATTGACCCTTACAAACCCGGGCTTTCTCCCGAAGAATCCTATGAGCTGCGACGGCAGGGTATGACGGCCGATGTCATGATCGCTAGTTCGAATGCGATTACGCTGGATGGAAAGTTGGTGAACCTCGACGCCACCGGGAATCGCGTTGCGGCTATGTGTTTTGGGCCGAAAAAGGTCATCCTGGTTGTCGGTATGAATAAAGTGGCCCCCGATTTGGACTCAGCCATAGCCAGAGTCAAACATTACTCGGCCCCTGTAAACACTATCCGTCTGGGTTTGGCGAATCCCTGCAAAGAGAAGGGGCTGTGTTTCGATTGCAAGACAGCTTCACGTATCTGCAATATGTGGAGTATTATTGAAGGCCATATGGTCAAAGATCGTATCCATGTAAAGCTGGTCGGCGAAAATCTTGGATACTGATCGGGCCGGGAAATCTTCTAGGTCAAACCCTAATAGGGAGCGGCCCATATATAGCAATTGACAAAAGTTTTGTCCGATGGCGTAAGTGACATCGCGTCATTCCTGCGGTTTTAAGATTGCCCTGTTGAAAAACGGGGCAGGAACCCAGGTCTTTATTCCCGCGCGCGCGTGAATCGAGTTTTATGAGTTCCCGTTTACACGGGAATCCCGCGTACGCGGGAATGGCGGTCGATGAACCCGATGTACTGCCCATTGAGACAGAATTTTCGACAACTGCTGCTATAAGCGAAAATAAGTGTTCTGTCCGCCGAATTCCTAATCGAAGACCACAAAACGGCTCTCCCCTGAGAAGAAGCGCTTCATTTTTTTTGATAAGCTGAACAAAAAACCATGATCTAAGACTAAGATGATTATGGGATTACGCGGCATTCTTTTCAGAGCGTAAGAGCGCCGCAGTTAAACGCCTTTAAGGGCAACAATTTCGGAATAATTCCGATCAATTAATTTGAATTGGGAGGGCCGACCATGGAGCAGCGGAACCGCACAATCAGGGTCGCTGACATTGTAAGAGACCTCCGATCGGGGATGACGGTTTCACGACTAATGGAGACATACAGGATCTCACCCGCGGAACTCCGCCTCGTTTTTCGAAAATTGTTGAATGCCGAACTGATAACAAGGTAACTCTTTATTAAGGCGCATGAGGGATGAAACGCAGAATTAGAGCAAAGTTAATACGTGACGACATTGCTTCAGGTATGACTGAGCTCGACTTGATGGAAAGACACGATCTTTCCCTGCGTGAACTGCTAAACCTTTTCCGTGAGCTGGTCCAAACCGGAATAGCTACGCGTCAAGAGCTTCGTGAAAGATTTGAGTGGTACAAAGAAAGAACGGATCGCCCAAACCGACGAAAGGCTCGGAGAGCAAGCTTGTCATTACGTCTGCCCATACACGACATACTGTCAAAGAAATTCGGGACTCTAAGAGACGTCTCCGTGACGGGGATACGTGTGGCAGGCATCGAATATCAGATCGGCGATATTACGACATTTTACTTGCCGACGGATATCTTCATGACCGCGGACTCTCTATTGGTTGTCGCCGAGTGCCGATGGGTTTCGAGAAAAAATCAAAAAATCATGGCTGGTTTCGAGTTCCAGGATTTGTCTTTTGCAGATCTGCGGACGCTGCAGCGATTTATCAATTCTTTATTACTGAGCAAATCAGGACAATGGAATATCTTGAGATAGAGTCTTCTTACCGAAGGTGTTTCGCCGCCTCCCGGGGCTTTCCTGCGCTCGGGTCCCGGCAGGTTAGTTTGTCGACCGACGCCACAAGGAGCCAATGCCCGCAGATTCTAATTGACCTGATACATGCGGTGAGTTACGTTCGATACTGGGGGAAATCGGGCTCTTTTATCAAAGTGACGACGGACTTCCCTCTAAGGGAATCTTGTGGGAGGTGGCAGCGGGAGGCGTCCCAAGAATCGACTGGCGCCAAATATCAGCGAAATGGAAAAACCCAAAGATCCCGCCCAAGGATAGGCCGTCCATGACAGGGGGTTTAGATGCACGTACTGCTTGTGATTCTAAGTCTGGTCGCTGCTCTGTTTACAGCAGGCCCGACCTATGCCGGGCCTAACATTGTCACCGAAACATTCCTGATTCCGACATCGGATCCACAGGTCAAGGTGTATGTGCGAAACAAGCACAGCGCCGACCAGCGAGAATTTTCTCCGGATAAGGTAGCGCTTTTCGTCCACGGCGCCACCTATCCTTCGGAGACAGCATTTGACATTGATTTCCCTGGAGGCTCCTGGATGGATTATATGGTTGAGCGTGGCTTTGACACGTACCTCGTCGATGTGCGGGGGTACGGTGGCTCGACCCGTCCGGCCGCGATGGATGCGCCCGCCGATCAGAACCCGCCGTTCGCAACCACGGCCGATGCGGTGAATGATGTCGGCGCTGCGGTGGATTTCATCCTAAAGCGCCGCAACATAAAGAAGCTCAATCTTGTCGGTTGGTCGTGGGGCACTACCATAATGGGGTCGTACACTGCAGGAAACAACGATAAGGTGGTCAAGCTGGTACTCTACGCTCCGCTATGGCTCCTCAAGGAACCCCCACCTTTTTCCGGGACGGGCGCCTATCGGAGTGTGACCAAAGAGATGGCTCGTGCAAGAGGTCTGCGAGGAATCCCCGAAGCGCGACAGGAAGAAATCAGTCCACAGAGCTGGTTCGACAAATGGTGGGCCGAAAACCTCGCCATCGACCCGGTGGGCGCAAAACAAAATCCGGCGGTGGTACGAGCCCCCAATGGCGTGCTCAAGGATGCCGTCGAATTATTGGGGAAGGGCAAACCTCTCTACGATCCGGCCCAAATCCGTGTGCCGACTCTGCTCATCCTCGCTGAATGGGATCAAGACACGCCCCTGTATATGGCGCAAGAGATCTTTAGCAAACTGGTGAACACGCCTTACAAGCGGCACGTGGTTCTCAGCGCGGGCACTCATGCCGTTGCGCTTGAGAAGAACCGAATGAGTTTGATTTCGCAAGTGCAGGCCTTTCTGGAAGAAAAACCGTAGGCTGTCCTGAATTTCATTGCTCCGCAAGGTGTCCGGGGGTTGGACGGAAGAGGGAAAATTTCGGGAACCCGCTTTTTTGCAAAAAAGCCGGTTCCCGCACCCTCCGGCAAAAAACTCCTAAATGGCTGGCGGTTGTCAAAGGGGAATGCAAGTACCGTGGCGCCGACAAAGTGAAAAACATATAGAAGTTTTTGGGGAGGGGCTCGGGGAGGGTGTTTTTGCAAAAACATCCTCCCCGATCACTTTACTTCTCCTACGGCCCCACAGAAATCGACGACGCCGTTTTTCAAAACAAGCGCCTTGGTTATCGATCGCGGCAATTCGCTGATTCTGTGGGTGACATAAACTAGAACAGTCCCATTAGAGGCCAGTGAATCAAGCAGATTGAGGACTTGTGACCGGACTTCTTTGTCCAGACCGGACAGCGGTTCATCCAGCAGAAGCATCATCGGATTGGTGACCATAGCTCGCATTATGAGAAGAATACGCAGTTGGCCGTAGGATAATGTCCGGACATCCCTATCCGCAAGCTCTCCCAAATCGTAATCCTGGAGCCACTGCCGTGCCGCAAGAGTTTGATGTTCGGCCACGGCCTTGTGGACCCCTATGCTCCCGAAGAAACCTGAAACTACCGCATCCAGGCCGGTTTGCCGGTATTCGTGCCATGTTTGGAGGTCCGCAGACACCAGGCTAATCCTGCGGCGGATTTCCCACAAGTTATGGGAGTTTTCGGTCCCGAATCGGCTTATGCTGCCTCCCAACGCCGGAGCGAGGTCTCCGGCGATCAATCTGAGGAGCGTGGTCTTTCCGGAGCCGTTGCGTCCGAAAACCGCCCAGTTCTCTCCGGGCTTGATCGTCCAGTTGATCCCGTGCAGCGCTAGTTTGCCTTTGCGGAACACATCCACGTTCTTGATCTCAACCAACGGGTTACCGTTGGACACTACCGTGCGCTCAGGCGTCCGAGGAGTGAACAGATCAACAGGCTCTTTTCTCTCCAGGGCACGAGCCTCCTCTTTCGGTCCATTCCCGACGATCTTTCCCTCGTGCAATCGGAGAAAATGGGTTATCACGGACGGAAGGTCTTCTTCGGCGTGGGTGGCGAGCAAAATCTGTGTCCCGTTTTCAGTCAGGCCCTGAACTATCTCCATGACCGCTGTCTTTGATTCCCTATCCAGACCGGCGCCAAGCTCGTCCAATATGAGCAACATTGGCTTGTGGACTATTGCCCGGGCAATGAGAATTCTCTTAACCTGCCCGAGGGACAGGCTCAGAAAATCTTTCTCGATCAAGTCATCTATACCTAAAGACGCCATCACCTCTTTCGAGCGGGCAATTTGCTCCGCGTCAGGCTCCTGGTGTAGATATAGGCTGTCAAAGAAGCCTGACAGCGCTACGTCCAGCGCCTTGATATTTCGGCCGTTTCGCTTGTAAGTGTCCAGAAGTTCAGACGAAACTACTCCCGTTTTCTCCCGGAAACCTATGGGGCTCTCCCGAACGGCGCCGTTAATGTGGAATAAGCGCTGACCACAATTGGGGGCAGGCCAAATGTCTCCCCTCACCAACTTCAGGAACGTGGTCTTACCGGCTCCGTTCCGTCCGAGAATAGCCCAATTTTGGCCCGCGCCAAGCGTCCAAGTAATATCGGACAGTATGACCGCGCGGCCTTGGCAAACGGAGACATTGTGTAATTCTACAAGGGTTTGCGAGGGATCATCCATTCTATCGTCACCATTTTGTTCCAAATCTGACCGCTCTCTTCGGGTTTTATGCGCCAGATAGAAATGCTTTACCTCTGACTTAACATGTGGCACATAATTCAGGGGCAGGTCAGCAAGCTAGTGGCTCCTTTCTAATAGAGGCCCTCATCCTGGCAGGGAATAGTTTTTCCCCTGGGATACGGAATCTGGCGGGACTAATCGCTCGACCGTTCTCTGAAACGAGCGATATAGTCAATTATACAATTCAACAAAACAACCGTCCATAAGGAGTAGCTTTGAATAAGAACGTTCTGATTCTGGTATTTCTGCTGGTCGCAGTTGGAGCCGTGGTGGCAGGACTGTTTCTTAAGAAGGGAGGCGACACCACGCCCCAATCAGATGCCCCCAAACCCGCTGCCACTGCCGAAAAGCCCAAGGGAGTCGGCCCCATAGCAGTCATCCCCAAGGGGACTACCCATTCGTTCTGGAACTCGGTGCTCGCGGGGGCGCAAAAGGCCGCCAAAGAGAACAATGTGGAGATTTTCTGGACGGGTCCGGACCGGGAGGGTGATCGTGAAAAACAGATCCAAATCGTCGAGGACTTCATCGTGAAGAAGGTGGCTGCGATTGTTCTGGCGCCCACCGACGCCGGAGCGCTCGTCCCTGTGGTCGAACGCGCGGCGGCCGCCAAAATACCGGTCGTCATCATCGACTCGGATATTGAAACCGACAAGCGGGTCTCCTTCGTTGCCACCGACAACTACGCCGGCGGCGCCATTGCCGCGAAACACATGGCGAAGCTCCTGGGCGGGAAGGGCAGGGTGGCTGTGATCAAGTACATGTCCGGTTCCGCGTCCACAACGGCTCGTGAAAACGGTTTCATGGAAACACTGAAGAAGGAGTTTCCCGGAATCGAAGTGGTTGAAGACCGCTATGGCCAGGACACGGTAGAGACGGCCCTCTCCGCGGCCGAAGACGTGCTCACCCGCCACAAAGAGCTTGATGGCCTCTTCGCCTGCAACGAGTCCACTTCCCGCGGCGCCTTGCGAGCGCTGGAGAGCCAGGGGCGAGTCGACGCGGTCAAGATGATCGGCTTCGACGCTGCCGACGCGCTGCTCAAAGGTCTGGAATCCGGGCGTATCCAGGCGCTCATAGTCCAGAATCCTCAGGCCATGGGATACAAAGGCGTATCCAGCGCCATCGCTGCGATCAAGGGAGAAAGCGTTCCGGCGAGAATCGACACCGGGGTGGAGCTGGTCACCAAGGATCGCTTGAACTCGCCCGAAATTCGCGCGCTCATCGGAAACTGAGATTCATGGCGCTGAGTCAGCCAGTCGAGTCTTCGCAGTTCGCCCTGGAGATGCAGGGTATCGGTAAGAGCTTTGGCCCCGTCAAGGCCCTCGATGATGTCACGCTACGTGTCCGGCAGGGGACGGTTCACGCCCTTGTGGGCGAAAACGGCGCGGGCAAATCCACTTTGATGAAGGTCCTCTCGGGAGTTTATCAGCCCGACACCGGAACTATCGTGCGAGAGGGTAAAACCTGCGCATGGAAGCATCCTTCCGACTCCCTCGCTGCCGGGATCGCGATGATCTACCAGGAACTCAGCCTCGCCCCGGACCTCACCATCGCTGGAGAACGTGTGGCTCGGTATCGAGCCCCGCGGCGGCCCGTTCGGCGCTTACTCTAAGAAACGAATGCGTGAGGACACCCGTAGCCTGGCCGAAAGATACGGCTTCGATGTGGGTCCCAATCAAAAAGTGGAGAACCTTCCGGCTAGCGCTTGCCAGATTGTCGAAGCGCTGAAGGCCCTCGCGCGTAACGCCGAGATCCTGGTGATGGACGAGCCGACTTCCTCGTGTGGAGAGCACGAAGTGGCCGCTCTTCTCGAAATGGTCAGGAGACTGAGCAGAGCGGGGACCACAATCATCTATATCTCCCATCGGCTCGAAGAGGTTGTCGAGATCGCGGAGGATATCACGGTTCTTCGCGACGGACGAGCCGTGCACAGCGGTCCCATGAAGGGCCTCGCGATCACCGATATCGTCAAACATATGGTCGGCCGAGACCTGGACGACTACTTCCCCAAAACAAAGGTCGAAATTGGGTCCACAGCTCTGAGCGTATCGGGGCTTTCGTCCCGCGGCGTCGAAAACATCAGTTTCGATCTGAGCTGGGGAGAGATCGTAGGCGTCGCCGGCTTGGTGGGCGCAGGCCGAACTGAGCTTGCCCGCGTCCTGTGCGGTTTGGACCCCGCAATCCGTGGCAGCGTCAAGCTCGACGGCAAAAGCGTGAAAATTGAGACGCCGGCCGATGCGATCTCCCGCGGAATCATGTACATCACAGAAGATCGAAAGCGCACAGGACTGTGCCTCGATCTCCCGGCTGCCTGGAACATGACTCTACCGTGCCTCGCGGAACTGGGCATGAAACATATCCTGCGCCTAGCCCGCGAAAGCGAAATCGCCGAAGAAACGGCAAAAAAGCTCTCACTCAAATGGTCCGGGCCGGGAGCGCCGGCGAGCGCTCTGTCGGGTGGGAATCAACAAAAGCTGTTGCTCGGCCGTGCGCTTATCGCCCGGTCGCGGCTGTTGGTGCTGGATGAGCCGACTCGCGGCATTGATATCGCCGCCAGGGTAGATATATATGAGCTTATCGGACGTATGGCCGCTGAGGGGAAGGCCATTCTCATCATCTCTTCAGAGCTGCCCGAGCTGTTCGGAATCACCGACCGCATTCTGGTGATGCGCCGGGGCCGCCTTGTCGCGGACCTCGTAACCTCGGAAACCAACCAGGAGGCCGTGATGCAACTCGCGGCCGTGGACAAGGCTTGAGCATTTCTGACAGATTTTCCGGGAACCCGCTTTTTTGCAAAAAAGCCGGTTCCCGAACCCTCCGGCAAAAAACTCCTAAATGGCTGGCGGCAGGGTAACCAGCGTTCTCCAACGTGGGGCAGTCCCTCATCCAGAGCGGGATTCCAGCCTTCCGGCTTCTTGCCTTTTGGTGGGACCGGCATCTTGCCGGTCATTACGGGCTATAAGCATGACCCACATTCGATTCGTTGGCTCCTTTTTACAGGGCTCCCCGGTCCCCCCACAAAAAACCCCTAAATATGCTCGTTGAGCTCGTGTGCGGCTAAGAAACTTCTCGTTACCTCATTGCCGCTCCGTAACCATTTAGGAGTTTTCGGAAAGGGGGTCCAGGGGGAAAACCCTTTTGCAAAAGGGTTTTCCCCCTGGCTGTCCCCTTTCTGAAAATCATTTCTCCTCTTGAGACGGTTTCATTTTCATCTCCTCCCTTCGTGATGCTAGAATAAATATTTTCGGGATCGACCTGTCTCTATCACTACCCACAAGGCTTACGCATGAACAAACTCGCTCGAGAACTGCTGCCGTTCGGGAGCCTCATCCTGATCATCGCAATTCTGTCGCTCTGGCTGCCCGACAGCTTTCTGACCCTCGATAATTTCCTCAACGTGCTACGCCGCTCGTCGGTCTACGGGATCATCGCGGTTGGGATGACGTTCGTCATCATCTCCGGAGGCATCGATCTCTCTGTGGGCTCGCTCCTCGCGTTGTGCGGTATGTGCGCTGCGGGAACAATGATCGGCTTCGGCGGCGAAGCGCCTTCTCCGGGTATGATCGCCCTGGGGACCGCGGTCGGGCTCCTGTCCGGCGCTGTGGGTGGGCTGGTCTCGGGAGCTTTGATCACCAAGCTGAAGCTCCAACCGTTCATTGCCACATTGGGCACTATGAGCCTGTACCGCGGGATAGCGCTGGTCATGTACGACGGGCAGCCGATCAACGTGTCATCGTATCGCTATCTGGGTGAAGGCGCTCTGCTCGGTATACCGATTTCCGTTGTCCTGTTCTTTGCCGTCATTGCCCTGGCAGGAGCCATCCTGCAGTTCACACGGTTCGGCCGTCACACCTATGCCATCGGTTCCAACGTGGAAGCCGCGCACCACGCGGGCGTGAGAGTCGACCGAACTCTGATCGGCATCTACACCCTCGGTGGCCTGCTCACCGGACTGGCAGCGATGATCGCCATGAGCCGAACCGTCTCGGCGCAACCCACCGCGGGAGTCGGCGCAGAGCTGGATGTTATCGCCGCGGTGGTCATCGGCGGCGCCAGCCTCTCCGGAGGCCGCGGCACCATCACGGGAACCATCGTAGGCACATTGCTCATCAGCTTCTTGCGCAACGGATGCACCCTGGTGGGCATCTCGACCAACGCTCAGCTAATCGTGATCGGCGTGGTGATCGTCCTCGCAGTGGCCGTGGACCAGTTCACCCACCGCCAAGCGGGCGACGCTGCGTGAGGGGTAGGAAGAGTAAGGCGGGGGGAGGGCGAAGATTTTCCGGAAAACCCCTTTTTGCAAAAAGTGGTTTTCCGAACCTTTCCCCAAAAACTCTTAAATGATTTCAATTAACCGATGCCACGGTACTTGCATTCACTTCTGATATACCGCTAGCCATTTAGAGTTTTTGCCGGAGGGTTCGGGAACCGGCTTTTTGCACAAAAAGCGGGTTCCCGAAACTTCCTCTCCCTCACCCTTCCGCAAAAAATGGTATTATGTCGCCCGAAATCCGTCGCGAGAGGGAGGAGAAATGTCCGGAACCAAAATCGGGATTTTCTGGCCCGGCGATTACCGCTCCAAACCCAACGAACTGGCTCGTCCGAACGCCGAGGAGGCCACGGTCCAACTGGAGCGGGCCCTGAAAAACTCGGCCGCACGAGCTATCGGATCGAAGGTTTTCTCACGCGACCCCACGAAGCCATCGAGAAGCTCGGCCCGGTGGATGACCCTCTGATCGGCGTATGCGTGCACTGGTTCTACGGGCCGCATACCACGGACGGCGTCGTCGGCAAGGACAGCCCGTTGCTGCTGGCGAGCAATTTCTCAGGGCAGTGGCCGGGTCTCGTCGGCCTGCTCAACACTGGAGCTTGCCTGGAGAGCCTGGGCCGCAAATTCTCCCGTGTGTGGAGCGACGCCGAAGACTGGACCGCAGACGACGGCGTTCATGGCTCATTTGGGCGAGTGGCTCGACACCGGCCGTATCGGCTACTCCACCGAGCAGATCGGCTATTCCGTTCCTATATCCAAAGAGGCGCACGCCCGCGCCAGGACCGTCGCCGAAGAGATCCGAAAACGAAGGATTTTGGCCCTGATGCTCGGGGATACGTCCATGGGGATGATCAACGGGTACTTTGGCCCGCGGCGGCTGGCGCCCATCGGATTCTCGGAACATAAAGTCGACCAGGCATGGATTATTGACCGGGGCCGTTACATCGCCGATGATCGTATCAACGCGGGCGATGGCCTTCGTAAAGGAAAGCGGCGTCACGTTCCATTGGGGCGAAGACGGCGCGGACGACTTCGATGAAAAAGCCACACGGGAACAGCTTGCGGGACTACCTGACCGTGCTGGACCTGGTGAGCGAATTCAAAGCCGACTGCGTGGGTTGGCAGTATCAACTCGGTTTGGTGCCGCTGCGGCCGCCGTCGGATTTCGCCGAAGGGCTGCTCAATTCCGTTTGCCGGCCGGAGAGCGATGGCGACGTGATCATCACCGCCACGGAAGGAGATCAGGGCAATCTTGTCCCAATGGAGCTGATGAAGCGGCTACTCAAGGCCAAGGGGCTGCATCAGGCCGTGATGTTCCACGACGTGCGCTGGGGCGCGGAATATCAGGGACGATTCCTGTGGGTGCTGCTCAACTCGGGCTCGTGCGGAGGTTACGCGATGACCGGCGATCCCGACACGCTCAAGGGCGTCCACTCGTACCGTCAACCAGCGGAATACTTCCCGATACCTGGCGGCACATTCGCCGGGGAAGCGCATCCGGGAGCCATCACATGGGCCAGGGCCTATCTTAAGGACAACGAGCTGTGGATGGACGTCGGGCAAGGAGAAGTCGTCGCTCTACCCGAGCAAGTCCGCGAGCAGTGGTGGCGCGGAACCACGCGTCAGTGGCCGTTCATGGCAGCCGACCTGGGCGTCTCGCAAGAGACGTTGATGGCGCACTATCTGAGCAACCACATCGCTGTGGCCTACGGCGACATCCTCGAGGAAATGGCCGCGCTCTCGCAAATGCTCGGCTTCAGAGTCCGTTTTCTGGGAAGGAGCGGATGATATGGTAATTGTGCGGCCGGAAAGAGATAATGTCTCGGAATCACGATGGGGGAGGTCTGGAGGGGGAGATGGTCTCCCCCTCCGGATTCGCCGGGCGCAGAGCCGCCTCAAGCCCGGTGAACGGTTAAACAATATGACGCAGGACCGCCGCTGTTACATCGGCGTCGACGTGGGAACAGGGAGCGCTCGTGCTGGAGTGTTCGACGCAAGCGGCAAGATGCTCGGACAAAGCTCGCAGCCCATCAAAATGTGGAAGCCGCAGGCCGATTTCGTAGAGCAATCGTCGGACGACATCTGGGGCGCGGTCACGGCCGCGGTTCGTCAAGCCGTCATAGAGGCTGACATTGACCCGGCGAATGTGCGAGGGATAGGCTTCGACGCGACCTGCTCCCTGGTTGCGCTGGACGAGAACGATCGGCCCGTGTCGGTGAGCCCTACAGGTAACGACGAACAGAACGTCATTGTTTGGATGGACCACAGGGCCCTGAAGCAGACGGCCCGCATCAACGACGGCGGACATGCCGTGCTGCGCTACGTGGGCGGGATCATCTCGCCGGAGATGGAGTCACCCAAGCTCAGCTGGCTCAGAGAGAATCTCGCCGGTTCCTGGAAGCGGACCCGTCGCTTTTTCGATCTGCCTGATTTCCTGACCTACCGCGCGACCGGGGACGAGACTCGTTCGCTGTGCACGACCGTATGCAAGTGGACGTACCAGGGCCACCTGGAGCCGACGATACCGGACAGCGTGGGGAGCTGGGACGACACGTACTGGCAGTCCATTGGGCTGGGTGAACTGGCCTCGGAAAGCTACCGCCGCATCGGAACTCGCATCCGGCCCATGGGCGAGCCCATCGGGCAGGGGCTTACCCAAACCGCCGCAGCCGATTTCGGTCTCAACGCTGGGACCCCGGTTGCGGTGTCAATCATCGACGCCCACGCTGGTGGGATTGGAATGCTTGGAGCGCGGCTCACTGAGGGCGGCGCCGTGGAACTCGAAAAGCGGCTGGCGCTCATTGGCGGCACGTCCAGTTGTCACATGGCGGTCTCCAAAGGACCTCGATTCGTCAAGGGAGTCTGGGGGCCGTTCTATTCCGCGATGGTCCCCGGCTTATGGCTTACCGAGGGCGGCCAATCCGCGACCGGAGCGCTCATCGACCACATCATCTTCAGTCACGTTCGGGGCCGTGAACTCGAGCTGGATGCGAAACGCCGCGGGATCACCGTGTATGAAATCCTCGCGGAGGCGCTCGAGAAGCTCGCCGTAGGAACGGAGTTTCCCGCCGAGCTTACCAAAGACCTGCACGTGCAACCGGATTTCCACGGCAACCGCTCCCCCAGGGCCAATCCGCACGCCCGCGGGATGATCTCGGGTCTCCGGCTCAGCGACAGCCTCGAGGACCTGGCGCTGCTCTACCTGGCGACAATCCAAGCGGTGGCCCACGGTACCCGCCACATCCTGGACGCCATGACTGAGAGCGGCTACGAGATCGAGACCGTGCTCACCACCGGCGGTGGCGCCAAGAATCCGATCTTCCTCCGCGAGCACGCGGACATCACCGGAAGAAGAATCGTCCTCCCGAAAGAGCCCGAGGCTGTGCTCCTTGGCTCGGCCATGCTCGGAGCGGTCGCGGCCGGGGACTGCGCTACGGTGGCCGAGGCCATGACAAAAATGAGCGCCGCGGACACAGTTATCGAACCCTGCCAAGGAGCCGCGGCAAGGTTCCACACCGCAAAACATGAGGTTTTCCTCCGCATGTACGATGATCAGCTACAATACAACGAGATGATGAATCGAAAATCGTAGGCGGAGAGCCTGGAGATCATTTTCAAAATGGATTATACCGTTAACTCAGCCCAACCGACAGCGAGCTTCTGTGCCGTCATTCCTGCGAAAGCAGGAATCCAGATATTTTCCAGGCGCAAGCCGGGAACCAGACTGGACCCCGTTTTTCAACGGGGTGACGAGGGATCGCGGGACTGGATTCCCGTTTGCACGGGAATGACAATGGTTAACCAACGTCCACACTTCTACTGAGCTAAGTGAATAATCCATTTTCAAAAGGCGGCTCAGGCGTCCGACCAACAAAATCCTATCGCAGAATATTGGGGAAACGAATGAAACTTACACTCAGCCAAATTGAATCTGCCGCAGAGATCGTCTATCAGTCGCTGGCGCCGACTCCACAATACCGCTGGCCGTTACTCTGTCAGCGTCTTGGAACGGATATATGGGTAAAGCACGAGAACCACACTCCTATAGGAGCTTTCAAGATTCGTGGAGGCCTCGTCTATTTTAACTGGCTGGGCCAAAAGCACGACAGGCCGAACGGGGTCATCAGCGCGACAAGAGGCAACCACGGCCAGTCGGTAGGCCTTGCAGCTCGTCGCTACGGAATCGCCGCGACTATTGTCGTGCCGTTCGGCAACAGCCACGAAAAGAACGACGCAATGCGTGCGCTCGGGGTAGATCTGATAGAACATGGCGACGATTTTCAGGCCGCTTTGGAGTATGCCATTGCTCTGGCGCAGAAAAGAGACCTCCATATGGTGCCGTCGTTTCATACTCTATTGGTTCAAGGCGTGGCCACCTACGCTCTTGAGTTGCTGCGTCATGTAGATAATCTCGATGTCGTCTATGTGCCAATCGGCCTCGGGTCCGGGATCTGCGGCATGGTTGCCGCAAGGGATGCGCTCGGAATTTCGACTCGCATTGTCGGCGTTGTGTCAAAACAGGCGCCGGCCTATGCATTGTCTTTTGAACGACGGACGCTCGTAGAATATCCCGTCACCACGAAGCTGGCGGACGGCGTGGCGGTCCGAACTCCGGCTCCGGAAGCTCTGGAGGTCATATGGCAAGGAGTTGACCGTGTTGTGGCAATCAGTGATGACGAGGTTGCAGCCGCGATGCGAGCGTTTTTCCACGACACTCATAACGTCGCCGAAGGAGCCGGAGCGATTTCATTGGCCGCGGCGCTTCAAGAACGCGAGTCGATCTCAGGCAAGAGAGTGGCCGTCATATTATCCGGCGGGAACGTTGATCGAGAGGTTTTCGCCAAGGTCTTGATGAAGCAATAACCTAATACAAGCAACCTGAGCCGTATCGGATCAGGGCTTTATATAGGCGAAGCCCTGACGCTGTAGATCGATAAGTTCGAGAATACCTGCGGGAACGACATCGCAGATTTCCAATAAATCCTCTTTCCGGATATTGTTCTTGTTCATGGCGTTTCTGCATGCCTTAAAACGGACGCCTAGCTTGTGCAGATCTTCCATTTCTTTAGCGTAATTGGCTGCCTTATCTTTGCGAAACAGATTCACGGCCTTGCCATTTGCTACCATATTCACACTACATTGCTGAGGGGGTATTTCCTTAAAAAGGTTCTTGGTGTTTTCCAAAGCCATCAGCAGTGTTTCAGGTTGTTCCCAGTCCACATGAAAGACAACTTTCCTCGTCTCTTCTATCTGCTTGCCTCCCTCTTGGGAAAACTTTTTTGGCTGGGATTTATCATGGTCCGTCGGACCTGCGTACACAAGGCAGAGACCGGCTAGGGTAAATGTCAACATACAGAGTGTCCGGAAATAATGTTTCATATAATTTGCCTCCAGCGCCGAGCTTCTCTAGAATTGCCGGCAAAGAAATTTGCAGGCGCATATATACCAGCTTAACCGTTTGAATCAAGAACATTATTCCCCTCAATCACTTGGAAAGATTCAGTTTCCTAAAATCGTAAGGGATGAGCTAAGGAGGGGTATGGCGAGACCGCCATCAAGATCCCGGTTGAACCTTGAGACAAATCGCATGATAGGCCGCAATCTTCTTGGAAGCGCATTGACAAGGAACTTATCATTGGATTCAATTTGTCCAAAGCTATATAAAGGTTAGAAACATGGAATAATCGTGGAGGCAGGTCATGGATTATGAATTGATCAAGGTAGAGAAGAAAGGTCATGTGACCACGGTGACTATCAATCGTCCTGATGTCTTGAACGCCATCAGCCCATTGGTTAGCGTGGAAATGGACGATGCGTTCAATGATTTCAACGCTGACCCGGAACAATGGATATGTATCGTTACCGGCGCGGGAGAGAAGGCTTTTTCAGCGGGCAATGACTTGAAATTTCAAGCCGAGAACGGCGTGGCCAAGATGCGTGAAATTATGAAAGGAGTGAAGGGAGGATTTGGCGGAATAACATCACGGTTTGATTGCTATAAACCTTTTATCGCAGCGGTCAACGGACTGGCTCTTGGTGGCGGGTTTGAAGTCGCCCTTGCCTGCGACATCATTATCGCTTCGGAAAACGCCAGTTTCGGATTGCCCGAACCGCGAGTCGGAATGTTTCCCGGCGCGGGCGGAGTGCATCGTTTGCCCAGGCAGATACCCTATCACATGGCCCAATATATCATCATGACGTCCAAGAGAATCACGCCGCAACAGGCAATGCAGTATGGGCTTGTCGCGGAAGTCGTTCCCCTTGCGGAGTTGATCCCAACCGCCGAGAAGATCGCCGCAGAAATCCTGCTCGCCGCGCCTCTGACCATCCGTGCGGCCAAAGAAGCGACTATCAAAGGATTAAACGTTACTTTGGAGGAGGCCGTATCCACACGGTTCCCGGCGCAGCTCGCCATGTATGAATCCGAAGATTATGTTGAAGGACCCAAGGCTTTTGTCTGGAAAAGGCCCCCAAATTGGAAAGGCAGATGAATTTCGTGGATTTTCAGAAAAACTGCTTCGCAGCGAGTCCGGGGGGCTCTTTCTTGCAAGAAAGCTGCCCCCCGGTCCCCCGCAAAGAACTCCTAAATATGCTTCTTCAGGTCGTGTGCGGTAGGCGAGCTTTGGTATACCGCCAGCCGTATAGAGTTCTTGCCGGAGGGGCCCGGCCACTCGGCGTGGGGCCATACTGCGCCGGACACGCCTCGCCGTTGATCAACGCTGCACATGTTTGAAGCTCATTATCGCCGTGCGCGGAGCACCTCTTTCAAGAAGCGGGTTCCCGGTGGCCTTCTCAGCGTCCCCTGCTGATCCTCTGTCAAAATACCCCCGGCAGCTTATTTTGATTGCGGCCGCAGGCAGGGTTTCTGCAAAAGGGTTTTCCCTGGCGGTCCGCTTTATGAAAGTCATTTCTTCTCCTACAAACGGATTTGATGCAATAATCCATTCTGAGAAAACACTTCAGCGATTGCAGAAGGAGAAATGAGGATGAGACCGAAGCTTTGGCGCCTGGCGGTTGTGATGTTCTTGTTATTACCTGTTTCCGCTCACCCCGAAGAAGCTCCCAGCCTGTGGAATATTGTTCAGGTCCTGCAATCAAAGCAATTTGTGGACATGACCCACGCGTTTTACCCGGGTATTCCTCACTGGCCCGGGTTCGATAATGAAGAACGTGTGACCACATACTATTACGACCAAGGAATCGGAAAGAAGGGATACGGCTTCTTGGCTCACGAATACAAGATCCCCGGCCAATGGGGAACTCATGTTGACCCGCCGGCCCATTTCGCCAAGGGAAAACGTTTCCTGGATGATATTTCGGTAAAAGAAATGGTCCTACCGCTTGTCGTGATTGACGTGAGCAAGAAAGTTGAGCAGGACCCCGATTATCAAATCACTATGGGCGACGTGCGAGCATGGGAGGCAAAACACGGGGAAATTCCGGCAAACTCGTTTGTCGCCATGAGGACGGATTGGTCAAAGAGGTGGCCGAATCCGGAAAAGATGCGCAACGCAGACGAAAAAGGAGTCGCTCATTATCCCGGTTGGAGTCAGGAAGTGTTGACCTATCTCTATGAAACACGAGGAATCACCGCCTCCGGTCACGAGACCACGGATACCGACCCCGGTATCGCCACCAGCAAAGGGGATTATTCATTGGAGACTTACATTCTGTCCCAAGATAAGTATCAGATCGAACTGCTGGCGAACCTTGATCAGGTCCCGGAATACGGCGCGATTGCTATCGTGACCTTCCCTAAACCGCGAAAGGGTTCCGGTTTCCCCGCGAGGGTCTTCGCCATTCTTCCGTGAACTCGCTACTGGGAGGAAAGAATGCGGGGGAACCCGCTTTTTGCAAAAAGGCGCCATGCGCACGGGGAAACTCCGGGAACCCGCTTTTTTTGTAAAAAGCCGGTTCCCGAACCCTCCGGCAAAAACTCTAAATGGCTGGCGGTATATCAAAGGGGAATGCAAGTACCGTGGCTCCGGTTAATTGAAAAACATATAGGAGTTTTTGGGGAGGGGTTCGGGGAGGGTGTTTTTGCAAAAACATCCTCCCCGATTACTCTTCCTTCTTCCCGAATTCTTTGCGTGGCTCTTCTAGATGCGTGTCCGGCTCAAAAAGGCGGGTGGCGCCTATCCTTGCCACTTCCAGAGTTCGTCCGCGGCCGCGAACTCGGCCAGCAGGTTTGCCCGACGAAACAATAGCTCGCCAAGTTCCGGCCGTCTGTTCGGCGGCCCCGATTTGCGCATCAGGGAGGGCTTCGCCACGCAAAACACGTTCAGACAATTCAAGCCAGCGTTTTGAGAATGCAGACAGCGCCTCTTTGACTTCCGAAGCCCCGTCAGATGGAATATGGTCGGTTGGCGCGTCGCCGGAAATCACCCAGCAAGCCACAGCGCCAGGATTTTCCAGGCTCAAAACAGGCCAGATTGCCAACAACGGAGCCACAAACCAGGCAGGCTCGCTCGGAACATCCCCACTGCTAAATCCTTTTTCATTGAGGTACTGAATCACCTTATTGCGCTCGTCCTTGATCCAGCTTGTTCCAGTCCCGGGCGTCTCATAATTGTCTGAACTCATAGCGCATGTCCTTCCTGGACGCCGCAGGCACATGGGAGCAAATGATGGTCCTGCCGACGTCTTTGCGGCCAAAAATGATTGGTATTTGTTAGGGTTGAAATATACCTGACAGGCTTGTTCTCGGTCAACCAACAGAGATCAGCAGCGCGATATTCGCCAGAGCTTCATCCTTTGTCTTGCCTTGGCTCACGCATCCGGGAATGGAGGGACACTCCACTACCCATATCCCGTCTTCATCTCGGTCTAGTCTAGAGTATTCACAAGGAACTTCATGCGTTACCTCGCTTTAATAATCGCATACGGATTCGGCGCCAAAAATCTTTGGTGTAACTCATAATTATCCAATATCTCTTGCTTTCGGTCCAGTCAAGAAGTAGAAGCTCTCACGCTCTTACACAAGGTTTTCCGCGGCCTCCCTGGTCTTCCCTTGCTCAGGTCCCGGCCGGTCAGTTTCTCGATCGTTGCTACAAACGCTTCACTCCCATACGTATCCATTGAGCGAACATCATGCTGCGTGATACAACAATAAGTGTTGTGTCGCTCGGCCTTGTGCAGGAGGCGCTGAAATGGACATCTTGCTGTCTCAAATATGCCCAATCTCGAATCCGAACAAATATAAGCTTCACTTGGCCTGCTGGAATCAGCATGACAAGCCACTAGATGTTTTTGTTCGGGATCGAAATGAATGGGATGCATGGAACTCATGGCGCAGCAACAGGGACGACTTTAGTCGAGAATTTATTTTCGCCTTGATCGAGTTTTACCCACAGAAAGACAGATGGCTCTTTGGCGGTGCCTACCGAGTTCTCCGCGAAGACCAATCAATGAAACCAATAGTTACGAGATCGAACGTGTTCCGGAATTTGAACAATTTGTCGGGCGATTGAAAATCACCCTCAGACGGCCGAGCAGAGCGAAAGCCATCAACTTTGAGAATCATTATGCTAGATTGATTGTGTCAGAAATTTTACCTGAGCCATACAGCGGAGAATCCTTTGTTGGATACGATCAGATCGATCTCGGATTCCCTATGTTGGAGAACCTTGTCTCGCGGCAGCGTCCGGACTGGAAGACCGCTCTTGAAATTACCAAAGGGGTCTATCTGATCACCGATACAAGCAATGGAAAACGATACGTTGGGTCCGCCTACGGCGTTGGGGGCGTATGGTCTCGCTGGGAATGTTATGTCACTACTGGCACGGCTATAACGACCATCTTATGGCCATTATCAGAGAAAATGGATTAGAGTATGCCCGCACGCATTTCCGTTTCGCTCTTTTAGAATATTTCAATATGAAGACAGACGAAAATACCGTCATCCGTAGAGAGAAATATTGGAAGCAAATTCTGTTGTCGCAGGGCAAGTATGGTTACAACAAGAACTGAGTACAAGGATAGGACTAAATTTGGGGGACACCAGCTATCTTTAGGGAGCGCTCGATGAGCTTTCGGATCAGGCGTGCTGTACCGAATCGATCTGCCTACGCCATCGCAGTGTAGCATAAAGAGGATCGTTTAATCATGATCGTGAGTGATAATAATTATCAACGACATCGTATTTTTCAGGAATTGGGTAATTACATAGAATTCTATGAAGGTTCTCTATGTCGGTTTTCGGATTTTGCTGCATGGGTACCATGCTTCTAGTTTCGATTCAGATGTGTACTTTTATCAAGGAACACTGAATCGATCCGCTACATTGAAAGAAAAGGAGAGTAAATGATGCATATGCTCTACTTCGAAAATACTATGACTCAGCTATCATTAATGTTTACTCAGACTTATACCTGAACGACAATTTCAGCATTGATAATTTCATAGTAGACAAGATTAATAAATGGCTTCAGGGAAAAGAGAGACTTCCCGAGTACACGATTATGTCCGAATATATTCGGTCGTCTGATAAGTTGGCTGTCATAAACAATCTTCTTTGCAGAAAAAAGTATAAGGAAATTAGAGACCGGTGCAATGATCACACGCATTATAACTTCTTCCACAATGTCCTGTTAAACGACAACAGCATCTATATAGGCGACAGATTGCAGTCATTGGACACGCTCTCGGACGATGCAAAAAATATATTTATTCTCCACTTGGCTTACGTCTTTTTCTTAATGAACACTATATGATGTTGAGCGATTACGTGGACTCTCTGGACTGCGGTATCACTCCAGAAGAAGGTTCACAATACTGGGTAGCGCCGTTTGTTCAAAATATATTTGATCTGGTAATTAACAAAGAAAGGCCTGATATCGCAGCCGCGATAAGCAACATTCGTGCACGTCTTCATAGCGCGTCTACGATGTGATGACCAACCAGAATGGAGTCGCTCCGGGGATGCTACATCCTCGGCACATAGTCTGCACTGACCAGCGAAGAGCACAAAGGATCCCAAATACCTCTCCCAACGATGGCTTGTGCCGGTTTATTGACTGGGACATAACTGCAATAGCCATGTGTCACTCCAGCGGGTACGTGTAGGTCAAACAAATGAAAATCAGCGAGATTACGAGGCGAGACATCTTTGACGCACTTTCTGTAAGTGAAAGCCATTGGGCGGGTCGGTTGGAGAATCTTGAATTCTTATCGCGAGTATTCGATCTGAAAAGTCTCCCTTCCCATGACCACCGGTTCCGCAGCGCTTACGCGACATTTTGCAACACACGGTCAACAACGATGACTGGCCGGGTGATTGGATTTTTGACGATAGCCGGTTCAATCTGCTGGGTTGCGAAGATGAGATCCTACTAAATTACTGCGAAACCCTCCATCCCATGGTCAGACCGGACATTGATGAAGTGGAAGGTCTTCTTCAGATGCAACAGTCACCTCAAAAATGATGGCTTTCAGATAGTGGAAAAAATGCGCTATTTCGGGGAAGCCCATTTTTGTAGGTCGCTATATCGGCGTTGTAACAACTCCTGGACTCGCAGCGGTGCGCTGCGTGGCTTTAGTGGCGGACGGGCGTATGTCTCCCAGCAGATAACACGTATGGACTCGGCGGTGGAGAGTGATCCTGCTCTGGCCATAGGGACCGCAAAGGAACTTTTGGAGACTTGCTGCAAAACCATCTTGAATGATAGTGAGGTTGTCGTGCCAGATAAGCTGGAACTGGCGCAGCTGGTTAAGTTAACAACAAAGCAACTGAAGTTAACCCCCCAGGATATTCCTGAACGACCAAAAGCCGGGGAAACAATCAAACGCCTGCTGAGCAATCTTGCCAGCATTACTCAGGGGATTACAGAGTTGCGGAACCAGTATGGTACGGGGCATGGAAAGGATGCGAAAAGCAAGGGCTCGACCGAGGCACGCAAAACTGGTTGTCGGTGCTGCTTCCACTCTGGCTGTATTTCTTATGGAAACTCACAATGCCCGTCCTCTCGGCCAGATCTTAATAGCAAATTGTGATTTCGCGGGACATAATATTCTTTTTTTACGGAAGATGTCTCCGCGGCCTTCCTGCTCTTCCCTTGCTCAGCTCCAGCCGGTCAGTTTCTCGACCGTTCCCACAAACAGAAAAAACCCCTTATTTATCGCCTAGTTGGTTTTTCGTTCTTCCGCGAACGGCAAGCTGTGATATACTACAAGTTTACCTAATTGTGACTTCGAGGGTAACCGATATGACAACCGATTTAGAATTACCTGCTCTTGGTTTTGTCTGGCGTCCTGCGGATATTACCTCTTCCGTTATAGAAATGGCCCGACGCACGGGTACCAAGGTGATCTTCGATTTGACCGCGTACTGAGCCCTTTGCGGTCGGCGGCGCTCTGTTACAGGCCGATGCGAGCGGCGACGCTGTGGAACTGAAGATCTCCCAGGCAGCCCTGATGGAATCCGGGCTGGAAGATTTTCTTAATGAGCTGAATATCAACCGACTCTGGGTGGAACTACACCCGATGCTCCTTGAAGCCGACGCGGAATATCTGCTCGGCCGCATAGCGGAATTATCTACGAGGATCTCGGTAATCCCTGTGGTCGGCGACTGCGGGCTTATCTCGCAGATCCTTAATGAATATCCCGATTCCCGCCATCGCTCTTAAAGGAAGCGAAGCTTCAGGGTTCGTCGGCAGCGAAACCGCCTTCACACTGTACGCCGGTATCCGCGAAAGAAATCAGAATCGGCCCGAACCGACTCAACTGTTCATTTGGGGCGGCGTCGCTTCGCCGGAGGCCGCGGCCGCGTTTTTGTCCGCAGGCGCGGCCGGGATAGTGTTCGAAAGCCTGCACTGGCTCACGGACCTTCCTCGATTGGATGATGAGCTGCGAAAGCGGATTTCCAAATTGCAGCCCGACCATACCGACCTGATCGGCCTTAACCTCGATGTGCCGTGTCGTCTCTTTAACAAAGGCAATTCTACAGCGGTCAAGGAATTAAAGGAATTTGCGGACTCGCTCTGCGGAGCCGAAATCAGCGAGCTGCAGCGTCGCCATTTCGCGGGCGGCATCCAATCCGACGCGGTCCCCGCGCTGGACAGCAAATTCGGGCGGGAAGAACTCATTCCCTTGGGGGTTGAAGCCGCGTTTGCAGCGTCATTTGTCAGGCGCTTCGGTCCTTCGACCGATGAGGCTGTGGATCGTTTTGTGACCGCGGTGAGCCAGTGTTGTCAAGCTTCGGCTGGTAAACAAGCGGCCTTTGTCAATAGTCCCGTGGCTAAAGATATGGGCGCGGTTTACCCGTTCGTTCAAGGCGCTATGTCGTGGATTACCGATGTTCCCGAGTTCGCGCGTAAAGTGGCTGAAGCCGGCGCTCTGCCGACTCTTGCCCTTGGGCTGATGGACGGGCCACGCTGGAAGAGAAGTTGGGGAAGCTCCCGGAGCTGATGGGCGATCTGCCCTACGCTGTAAACGTTATTACACTGCCTGAAAATCCTCACCGAGATGCGCAATTGGCGTGGATCCGCAAGATTAAGCCTCGATTCGCGGTGATAGCCGCGGGTGAGCCTGCCCATGCCGCGGAATTGCTGAAGGACGGGATCGAGGTCATATACATAGCGCCGAATGAGAAGCTCCTGAAAATGGCCTTTGAAGCGGGCGTCCGATACGTGACCCTCGAAGGGCATGAAGCGGGCGGCCATGTGGGACAAAATAGCACTCTGACACTGGCTCAATTGGTCAACGATCTCAGGGACCGTGAACCGTCGCTGTTCAACGGGCGTCGGGTGATCCTCGCCGGGGGCGTTTTCAACCGCGAAACCGCGTTTATGGCGGCCATGTTGGGGGCTGACGCGGTCCAGATGGGGACTGCGTATCTGACAAGCCGAGAGATTGTTGAGACAGGCGCTCTGACCAATATCTATCAGCGCATGGTTCTTGAATCGGACCTTGCCGGAACAGTGATAACAGGTGAAGCGACGGGTTTGAGGGTTCGTTCCCTGAAAAGCCCCAGAATAGAGGCCGTCTGCACGCTTGAGCGGGAATTTGCCTCAGGCGCGGAAGAAGAGGCGTCGTTCCGACACAAAATCGAAGCGTTGACCGCGGGTAGTCTCCTGATTGCCGCCCGCGGGAAGCAGCAGCCGGCGGGCGACCTTCTGGACGAGGCGGTTTGCGTGGAGCAGGGTCAGTTTATGAGCGGCGCGTGCGCAGGCGCTCTGAAAGAGCCTATTTCATTAAAGGACTTTCATCGAAATCTGGCCGAAGGCGCTCTGGCTGAAGGGCTCCCATTCATGGGGCCGATCCGGGCTGTCGCGGAAAGACCGGTTGTCGAAGCCGCTCGCGAGGAGTTCATCTCCATCGCGGCCGGGCCGACGCCGCAGCGGGCAGCCGTCTCCGGCGGTGTGGAAAGAATCGCCATAACGGGCATGAGCGTAGCCAACTCCCTGGGGAACACTCCTGAAGAGGTTTGGCAGGCTTGTGTCGGAATGAAGAGCGGCATAATTCCGGTCCCCGCGTCGAAGTGGAACCACGAGCTTTTCTATCATCCTCGTCCTCGTATGCCCGAGAAAACCTACTGCAAAGTTGGGGCCTTCATGAATCTGGAGGTCTCCAGGAAAGAGGTCGGCATCCCTCCTCAGGATTTCAGGACCATGACGGATTCGACCAAGATGTCCATGTTCCTGGCCGGCCAGGCTATCCAGGAGTCGGGCATACTGGAATCGGACGTCCCAAGGGAGCGAATAGCGGTCCTGATATCGCAGAATTCCGGGGAGGCCGCGGCCACACTGCAAGATGTCATCATACGGGGATCGCTGAATAAAATAGTCTCCGCGGTAAAGAGAGTGGTCGATCTGGACCCGGACAGTGAGCGAGCGGTTGAAGAAGAAATTAAGGCGGGCAGGATCGCCATAGACGATACAACGCTTCTGGGAAGGCTGAATTGTTCCGCCGGCGGTTTTATTTGTAACAAGTACGGATTCATGGGGCCGAGTTGGTCGGTGTCCGCGGCTTGCGCGACCGCTCTGGTCGCTCTTTATAGCGCAGTGCAGATGATCAGGAACGGCATCATCGACGCGGCTATCGTCGGCGGCGCGGAAGAGCCTTTGACCCCGATGCACTTTCTGGAATTCTCCGCGCTGGGAGCGCTCGCGGGGCTGTCAGGAGCGGAAAGGTCGCCGGCCGAGACCAGCCGGCCCGTTCGATGCGGACCGTGACGGCATGGTCCTGGGCGAGGGCGGAGGTTTCATAGTCATCGAGAGGGAAAGTGTCGCTCGAAAGCGCGGGGCCGCGATACATGCGTATGTGACCTCGATGGGCGCCAGCAATAACCATCTGGGAATGGTCGAGTCTTCCAGAATTACTCAAGAAATAGCGATACGAGCTTCTTTTGGCGATGCCTCTTATGGGCCGGAAGGCGTGGACATGATCGAATGTCATGCCACCAGCACCCAGCAAGGTGACGTGGAAGAAGTTCATGCGTTAAGGAATTTTTATGACTCGTCACGCCCTGTTGTCATGACTTCCTTCAAGTCGCAGATAGGGCACACCTTGGGCGCGTCCGGAGTGAACAGCCTTATACGCGGCATCATGGCCATGAAAGCGGGGATATTCCCGCCGACGCTGAATTATCGGACACCGGACCCGGAAATGGAACTCGACGGGTCGGGAATCACCATCCATCCGCAGCCCGCTGACTGGCTCCGCCGCAACGGCGACCCGAGAAGATTGCAGGTCAATGCGTTCGGGTTCGGCGGTTCGAATTATGTCCTTCAATTGGAAGAAGCCCTGGAGGACAAGGCTGCGGTCCTCATCCGGACTACGCTATCGGAAGATTCGGATGCGGAGCCGGGGCCCGAAATTCAGATACCCGACGGAATCTCGCTATTCCAAACTGAAATTGGCGGTCAGAAGCATCGCCTGGCAGTGGTCGCGGAAACGGAACAGGACGCGGTTGCGCTTATCAACAAAACCGAGCCTTTTGCTAATGGAGGCCCGGTCGCTCCAAAGCGAATCAAAGCTCTTGCGCGCCAGGGGATACATCTCGGCCCTGAGATCGTGGCTCCTCCGTTGGCGTTTGTGTTCCCGGGCCAGGGTTCCCATTACGCCGGAATGAGCCGAGAGCTGTATGAAACCTTTCCGGTAGTCAAAGAATGGATGGATCGGGCCGCGGCGGTCGCTGATTTCGACATATTACGGCTTCTTTTCTACGATCGTGAAGAGGACCTCCAAAAGACTCGCTGGCAGCAGCCGGCGCTATTTACCATGGAATACGCCATGGTCCAATGTCTGACGTCTCTCGGAATCAAGCCCACAGCGCTTGCAGGCCACAGTCTCGGCGAACTCACCGCTTTGTGCCTTGCAGGGGTCTACTCGTTCGAGGACGGGTTCGGCATAGTGAATAAGCGCGCGATTTGTATGGACAAGGCGTGCGAAATGAACGTGGACCCCGGCGTGATGATGGCCGTGGACGCTCCTCTTGATCTTTGTGAGGAGAAATCAGCAAGTATCGAGGGCGTGTACATCACCAACATCAATTCTCCGCGTCAGGTGGTATTGGGAGGAGATACAGAAAAGATAAAAGCCCTTGGGGAGGAGTTGAAACAGGCCGGTTTCCGCAGGACGCTTCTGCGGGTCAGCATGGCGTTTCATTCACCCATCATGCGGTGCATTCACGATGAGCTTGAAGCGTACATCGCGGGCATAGAATTCCATGCTCCTAAGATTCCGGTGATTTCCAATACCACGATGTCGCCGTACCCGCCGGACCCCAAGGAGATGAAGCGGATCGTAATGGCCCACCTGGAATCCCCGGTCCACTGGATGCAGAATGCGCAAACACTGTGGAACGATTACGGCGTAAGGATGTTTGTGGAAGTCGGGCCCAGGGATATCCTCAGCAACATGATCAAGGACACCATCGAGGAAGCGGAGTGCATACAGACCACCCTGCCTTCCGCCGAGGCGTTGATGTTCAGGACGGCCCTGGCGCAGCTTTACGTCGCGGGACATCTCCGAACCGGCCGAAAATCGGCGTTTATTTCGCTTCCGAAGGTCGCAAAGAGCGCCGAACCGGCGCGAACTGCCGCTGCCGCAGCTACCTCGAAGGCGGCCCAGCAGGCGCCGGCGCCTGTAGAGCGCATAATTCAACGTGAAATTAACGCGTTTGTGGTCGACAGCTTCGGGCGTTTCCTTAAGCCTGCGATTCTGGAAGCGATCAGGCGGGAGCATGACGGGTCCTTCAGCGAAGAAAGCTTGGATAGGCTGCTTTTCGATGGGGCAGCGGGATTAGCGATCCAGGCTCCTACTTATGCGCCGGCTCCTCGAGGCGAACGCTCCGTCGGTTGCGGCCCTTCCATCGGCGGCCGCTACACGGCCTACCGGAGTGGAGGCCGGGTCTGCAGCGGCCCCTGGAACTGAAGATATAACTGAAACGGTCATCAGAATAATAATGGACGCCACGGGATACGAACGCGACGAGATCGAGCCCGAAATGGACCTGAGAGAAGATCTTTCCATAAGATCGAGCCGTCTTCCGGTAATCATGGACGCCGTAGAAGCTCAGTTTGCCATAAAAATCGAACTCGAAGAGTTCATGGATGTTCGAACCATTCGCGACATATCCAACCGCATAGCAATTATTGTCGATAAGAAGGCGGGGAAAAAAGGCCCCGCCGGGCGCCGGGACGGTAAAGCCCGGACAAGCCGCTCAGCCCGCTCCTGTCGCTCATGCTGAAAGGCAAAGCATCAAACGGATGGTCTTTCGAGAAACCATTGGCGACGCGGGGACCATTCAGCCCGTCGAGTTGAAGCCTGCGGAGGCTGTTGTCATAATTTCGGCTGAAGGCGGCACAGGCCTGCGCAAACAGATGGGAGACGTTTTCAGAAGGGATTACGGCGCAAGCATCGTTCCGTTGTCTTTCATGGACTCCAACGTGGAGTTGGAGGAAGGAGGAGGCGATCTGCGGACGGATGAGGGGACCGCTAAAGCCGCCGGCAAGTTGGCGGAAATAGAATCCCTGGCCGGAATAGTCTTTGCGCTTGATGAGGTCCTGGAAGAGAAAGCCCGGACCGCGGAGGAAATCTCGAGTATTCTAAAGGGGTTTTTCACACTGCTAAAGACCTTCCTTGATTCATCTTCCAAAAAGTTCGTGTTCCTTGTTCGTAAGGGGGAAGGGGAGACAGGTTGGGGAAGACTCTTGGCCGAAGGCGCCCTCGGGATGTTTCTCAGCGCTTCCCACGAGTTTGGGTCAGTGCAGTTTCGGACAGTCCATATTGAGGATGACGCCCAACTGCGCGACGCATTGCGGGCTGCGCTGGATCGCAGTCGGAAATCGCTGGAAACCGTATACCGTGACGGGACGGTTTTCACAACCGGCGGGGTTGTTTCTCATGCCGCTTTTGAAAAGCGCAAAACGAGACGATTGAGCCCGTCGGATGTGGTCGTGTTTTCAGGGGGCGCTTACGGCATAACTCCCTTCTTAGCCCGAAGCCTTGCGCCTTTCGGGTGCAAAATGGTCTTTCTGGGACGCACCGAGATCAACGGTGGGCGCGGCCAAATCAGAGGAAATTCTGCGTAATATTGAAAGCCTGCGGTTAGCGGGTATCGAAGCGTCATACTTGACCTGTGACGTTACCGATCCGGAGCGCACAACCGAAGTTGTGAAGAAAATTGAGAGCCAATACGGAAAAATCTCGGGGGTGGTGCATGCCGCGGGATTCTTGAAGGACAATTTTATCAAGCAAATGCCCGCGGATGATTTCGCCGCGGTAGCGAACGTGAAATTCCTGGGCGCATGGAACCTGTTCAGCGCCATCGACAAAGCCAATCTCCGATTCTTTGCCTGTCTCTCTTCCGCAGCCGCGATTCAGGGGAACCCGGGGCAGGTCAATTATGCCGCGGGCAACAGGATGATGTCCGCATTGATGGCGGACCTGCGAAGCAAGCACGGGTCGATTTGCTTCAAAAGCTTTATGCTTGCGCCCATAGAAGGGGCAGGCATGGCGGAAGATGAAGAAATCAGAAGTCTCATGAAGAGAATGAACGCGGATTACATTCACGTCCAAGAACTCGCGGCGCTGTTCTGTCGGGAAATCCTCATTGCGCCCGAGGACGATGTATGGGTGATGTTCATGAGATCTCTGCCGGACCTGAGCCAGGTTAAACTCGACACCGACGAACCGCCTCTAGAAGCGAGTCTGCTGAATGCGGCTTCCCTCAACTTCAAGCAGGATGAATTCCCGATGATCGAGTCGGTTAGCCGCATTGACATGCAAAAAGGCGAATTGGAGGCCCGGAGGACCTTTTCACAGGAGAGAGATCCGTGGATCACCGATCATAAGCCGTTTAAGTTTCTGAAACATCCTCTTGTATCGGCGATAATGGCGCTGGAGACCTTTATGGAGGCTTCCAGGATAATGTATCCGCACATGAAGGTGCAGGGCGTCAGGCAAGTTCAATTCCTGGACATAATAGAATGCCCGCCCGGAGTGCAACGTTCCGCGGAAATCCTCTGTCGCCGCGTCCGGGAGGAAGCCCGAGAAGTTGTGTGTGAACTCTCGCTGGCGACACGAGAAATTTCCCCTACCGGTCGGGTTACCGATCGTATGTCGTCCAACTACAAGGCGCAAGTAATCTTGGGCGCCGGCGCCCGTGATCTTCAGCAGGTGGAAACACTCAGGCTCGACGAAGCGGACAGCCGCCCTATGGATCATGATGAAGTGTTGGATTGGTATCAAAGTCGTACCGATTTGCTAGGAAGATATCGAGTGATAGAGGACCTTGAAGGCACTTCTCCGCGGGCGATTCGCGGGAGGACGATTTACAAGGAGGTGGAGGATTTCGCTCCCCCCAAAAGGACCAGTTACCAATATTCGCCCTACTTGCTCGAAGCGCTTATGCAGCTGGTTAACTTCTACATAGTGATGAGAGACGCGGACGAGCGGCGATCCATGATACCTTATGGAATCGGCGAGATGCTATTTACCAGGAAGTGCGAAAAGGGCGAGCCGATTGTTTTGGAAGCAAGAATGAAGGACCAGACGGAAGAAGGCGTCGCATGGGATGCCCGGGGAGTGGACGAACAGGGCCGCACGGTCATGTACGCGAGTAATTTGACAATGCGTTGGTTCTCCAAATGAATTCAGTTGCGTGCGAAGAGGTAATGGCCGCGAACTTAATTGAATTTCATGATGCTGAAATCGGTGGATTCCCGAACTGACGCATGTAAGATTGTGAATCCCTCGGCCGCCAGTGCGTCACTGGTGGGATGGGCATCTTGCCCGTCAGCTTCCTGATGGACAGGCTGGAAGCCTGTCCACGACCTCTAATCGGACTGCCTCCATCACAATTCTCGCATGGCGATCAGAGGGTTGTCTGTTCCTATATCCGTGACGCGGGCCACAGGATCGATCCGTCGAACAGGCTGCGGAAAAAGTCGCTCTTAATCCGGAACCTGCTGAGGTTTGCCGGGACTTCTCAAGGGCCGGTCTGTGAGGCGCCGGCTGGCGCCAGTGAAATTCAGATAAAGTCCGGAGCATTAGGTAAACCGGAATTGTACGTGGACGGACACGAGGGTCCTTCCGTTTCCTTTTCGCACACGGCGGCCGCGACCTGGGGAGCGTTATGCTGGACAGGCGGAATCGTCGGTATAGATGTGGCTTGTAGAGAAGAATTTCCTCATAATTATCCGTTTCATCGAGCCTTCCATGAGGAAGAATTTTCCAAGGAGTTGGAGATAACCCAGGGAAATATCTCGGAAGCTGCCGTGCTCCTCTGGACAGCGAAGGAAGCAGTGGTTAAGTGTATAGGGACAGCTTTTCATCTGATAGATCCACTGGAGTTGCGTATGGTCGCGGGCGCAAGCGGCCCCGGAAGAACGCCATTATACGGTGTGTTTTGATAACAAGGTATTCGAACGCTTGCCGGAACTTCATGAGAGTTTCATAGAAGTCTTGACGTTAATGAAGGAAGGACTAGGAGTCTCAGTCGCCATTATGGTCAAGAATAGCGCGGCCGATTCGTACGGTTCCCGATCACGTGGACCGAGGTCTTCGGAGTTTGTGGCAATGCAGGGAGCAGGCCGGCGCTGATTCCCAATTGTTGCTTTAGATTTTGCTTTTGGTTAGAGTCTGAACAATGTGCAAACAAAATTGTCTAATAGCGCATGTCGTCGTCAGGAAGGGGTGATCGGTTGCGAGTATTACTGATCAATACGAACCGCAAAGACGACCTGTTGGCCGCTCCACCGTTAGGCTTGTGTTATGTCGCGGCCGCAGCGGAAGCCGCCGGTCATCAGGTACACATTCTTGATTTGTGCTTTGCCCCAAAAAAGATTCGCAAGACCATAGAACAGTCTATTAAATCGTTCGGGCCTGAAATCATAGGGCTCTCTGTTAGAAACATCGACAATGTGAATATGCTTCATCCGGTGTCTTACCTGCCGGGAATCATCGAAATAAAGAATGCGATCAGGAAGGTCACTTCGGTGCCGCTGATAGTGGGCGGGTCCGGCGCCAGTCTCATGCCGGCCAACATTCTGCGGTTGCTTGAAGCTGATTATATAGTGGTGTCGGACGGAGAAGAAAGCTTTGTAGGATTGTTGGCGTGCATTGAAAAAGGCCAGCCTCCCAGCGCCGTTCCGGGAGTCGGAATGCTCCTGGGGGATGAATTCCACTTAACACCGCCGAAGTTGGCGCAGTTCAATTTCAAGCCCGCGGATCTCGGCCGCTGGATTGACATAAAGCCTTACCAAGAAGTAGGCAGCAGCTACAACATCCAGACGAAACGAGGGTGCCGACAACGATGCATATACTGCACTTATAACCAGTCAATTGAAGGAAACCGGATACGCTTACGCTCTCCCGTAGACATCGCCGACGAAATCGAAGAAGCGCTTGCCAAATACCATCCGAAAACGTTTGAATTCGTCGATTCGGTTTTTAATGATCCATTGGAACACTCGACGGCGATACTGGAAGAAATAGTAAGGAGGCCCTGGAAAGCCCATTTCACCGCAATGGGAATGCATCCGAACAACTTGGATAGCGAGTATCTGGATCTGATGTGGAGGGCCGGATTCCGCTCGTTCATGATAACACCCGAATCTGCGTCCAATAAGATGCTGGCCAACTATAAGAAGGGATTTAGCAGACTCGATGTCGTCAGGGCCGCGGAGGCCATAAACAAGACTTCTTTCGCCGCGTGGTGGTTTTTTATGATTGGTGGACCTGGCGAAACCAACGATACTCTCCAGGATTCGCTGAATTTTGCGCTTAGATATCTTCAGAAGAACGGTCGCCCCGTGACCCACGTCGCGAATTTTTTTGCAGGGGTCAGAATCTATCCCGGGACAAAATTGTGGGATATGGCCGTATCAGAAGGCTTCGTCACTGACGAGAGCGATCCGCTGGAGACTATGTGGTACCTTTCCGAGGAATTGGATCTGGACCGAGCTGTAGAGCAAATGAACCAGGCCGCTTCGCGGTGCCCGGAAATTTACCTGGGTTTTGACGAGCGGGTGTTGGTATTTTCCCGAATTGCGGCAATGGTTTTCGGGCTGCTACGACTCCCTAGACCTTACTGGCGATATTTTCGGGCGGTGAACCGGTTTGGACTGAGCACCGGCATAAGGTTCATGTACAGACCCCCGGATATCGGCAGGATGATGCGAGACTCATTAAAAAGGCAAGGGTATGCCGGACCACTTATCCGATCGCCGCTGGAATACCGTCAGGCCCATTGAATTTCGTCCCAACTCTTCAATCATTCCGATTGGTAAGTCTTCCGTGGAGTCCCGGGTGTCTTAATCCAGTCAGGATCTTCGTTACAGCGGCCCAATGGCCCGATCTGACGGAAGCTTGAGAAATTTCTTGCATTTTGGCCTATCGGTTGTTATAAATAACTCCGCACCATTTTCTTGTTTGTTTGTTTTGATTTGGGAGGGCATCTATGACTCTTACGAAAGCGGATATCGCTAAAAAAATCGCGGATGATTGCGGGTTTATGAAGGGGGAAGCAACTGAAATCATTGAAAAATTGTTGGACATAATAAAAGCCAAGCTGATAGCTGGTGAAGATGTTATGATTTCAGGCTTTGGAAAATGGACGGTGAAGTCTAAACATTCCCGGAGGGGGAGGAATCCTCAAACCGGCGCCGAGCTGATTCTTGACGCCCGCCGAGTGGTCACGTGGAAATACTCGCCTGTTCTGAAGAAGGCCGTGAATTCTTCCGACGGCCCAGCAGGGTTGAGCGGTCCAATGTTCCGGCTGAAGAACCTGTTTGCGTAAATGCGAATCACTTGGTTCCATTAAAAGACACGTCGCCGCTATATTCAGAGTTGACAAAAATGGCGCCGTCGCCGATATTTTTGATTCGGTCGATGGGCTAACTCTGCTAATCTAGCTGAGGACAACTTTGTCCAGTGACAGCTACGGGGCGAGTCTTTTTGAATGGCTGAGAATAACCAAGATCAGCGCCAGAAAATTCCTCTGAAAAGGTTTCTCGCAGATTTTCGTTCTCCCTTGGACGACCGAGAACTGATGCAGCGGTACGGATTGTCGGCCCGCAGTTTTGTGACCCTCGTCACAACATTAATGAAGAAGAATCTTCTGGACAAGAGAGATCTGGACAAGAGAAAAGAAATAGCCGTACAAAGAGACCTTGCAAGGGAATCCCAATTCCTGTCGAGCCTTTACATATGCCCAAATTGTAGCCATCCTTCGCCTACGCCCGTTTAAGCGGTGCCCGGCCTGTGGGTCGGAATTGGACCCCTCCACAACGCAAGGAGAAGTGTCGTCGGAGGGACACGCATACGCTTCGCCAAAAAGCGTTCTTGAGGAAGTGGAGGTTGAGGAGATCACGGAAACTGAACGAGAACGGCCATGAGCCGCAGGATACGGGGAAACCATCTGCTATAAGTTCAGTGAGATCTTTTTTCTCGCGCAAGGGAAATAAAACCCCGGGCTAATTTTGTTACAACTTGTTGCAAAACATGTGTGTCCGCATGTAATCATTCACTCGACCAGATGTAGGAATGCTAGAACAAATGCTTACGGTCATGTGATTGCGAGGAGTGAGTGATGGGACAGGTCCTTGCCTGTCTGTCACAGATAACGATCCCGCCGGTAATCCCCAAAGCCGGGAGATTGCTTTCCCCCCTTTTCAGCGGCGTCGCAATGACACGTGCGGGACGACCCGTTTTTCGGAATGTAAGCAAATGGTTGCGGCATCCGTCAGTTCTTGCTTGACGGATGAAGCAAAAGATGGTTTATAAATACGTTTTGACCATTGATGAATGACAACCCTTGAAAGGAGGGCTGCATATGTGGAAGGGGAGCTATCTGTTCTCTTCTGAATCCGTTACCGAAGGCCATCCTGATAAAATCGCCGATAGAATATCTGATTCGGTTCTTGATGCGATGATAGCTCAAGATCCCAAATCCAGAGTAGCCTGCGAAACGCTGGTCACGACCGGCCTGGCCTTGGTGGCCGGCGAAATCACTTCCAAAGCCATAGTAGATATTCCAAAATTGGTGCGGGATACCGTTAAATCCATCGGGTACACCGACGCCTCAATGGGTTTTGATTGCGAAACCTGCGCTGTGATGGTCTCTTTGGATAAACAGTCCCCGGACATCTCCATCGGAGTAAGTGAGGGAGAAGGACTGTTCAAAGAACAGGGCGCGGGGGATCAGGGACTGATGTTCGGGTTTGCCAGCGATGAAACTCCTGAACTCATGCCTATGGCCATCCAATATGCCCACCGCTTGACCGAGCGGTTGTCGACGACTCGCAAGCAGCAGACTCTGCCGTTTCTGAGACCTGACGGCAAATCACAGGTCACTGTGAGCTACAAGGATGGCAAACCGGTGAACGTGGATACAGTTGTCATTGCGGCTCAACACGCCCCTGATGTCAAATACGAAGATCTTAAAGAAGGAATTATCGAAGAGGTGATTAAGAAAGTCATCCCCGCTGAGTTGCTCGTGAAAGACACGCGTTATCTGATAAACGCTACCGGCAGGTTCGTCGTGGGAGGACCCCTGGGAGATTGCGGGCTGACAGGCCGAAAGATAGTAGTAGACACTTACGGCGGGTACGGCGCTCATGGGGGCGGAGCATTTTCCGGAAAGGACCCGAGCAAGGTGGATCGTTCCGGAGCTTATATGGCTCGACACGTTGCGAAGAACATTGTTGCAGCGGGGCTCGCTGAGAAATGTCTTCTCCAGGTCGCGTATGCGATCGGGTATCCCGAGCCTGTTTCTATGATGGTCTATACTTATGGCACAGGCAAATTGCCCAATGAAAAGATAACCGAGATCGTATCAAAGGTTTTCAGCTTCAAACCGGCTGCCATTGTTGAATACCTGGATCTTATAAGGCCGATTTATCAGAAAACTGCTGCAAACGGCCATTTTGGCCGCGAGGAGCCGGAATTCACCTGGGAAAAAACCAATAGAGCCGACGAAATCAGAGAACTTGCAGGTCTCAGGCGGTTGGCTTCTTAGTAAACCATGATTTTGAAGCAGGGCCGCCAACGTCTCAATGCAGAGGGGCGGCGGTCTGCTTTTGAATCTAAATCTTTGTCGATGCTACATTTCGAGGAGAGGACATGAATTATCATATCAAGGACCCGTCCTTGGCGGCGGCAGGTAAACTTAGAATTGAATGGGCCGAGCGAAGTATGCCAGTGCTTCGAATGATACAGGACCGATTCAAAAAGGAAAAACCTTTGGCAGGAAAAGTCTTGGCGGCATGTCTTCACGTTACTACCGAAACAGCCTGCCTGGTCCGAACCTTGTCCGCCGGCGGGGCGGATGTTTATGTTTGCGCTTCTAATCCTCTTTCCACTCAGGATGATGTGGCCGCGGCCCTCGTGGACGAGGGGTACCACATATTTGCAATAAAAGGCGAGGATACTGAAACTTATTACAAGCACATCAATGCGTGCCTGGACGCTAGACCGACCATAACTATGGATGACGGCGCGGACCTTGTCAGCACCATCCACTCTCAAAGAAAAGACCTTGTGCCCAACATCCTGGGCGGGACGGAAGAAACCACCACCGGGGTAATCCGGCTAAGGAGCATGGCGGAAAACGGCGTCTTATTATTCCCTGTGATCGCGGTAAATGATTCGGATACAAAGCACTTCTTCGATAATCGCTACGGGACCGGGCAGAGCACAATTGACGGCATTCTGAGATGCACCAATCGTTTGATGGCGGGCAGTTGGTTCGTGGTGAGCGGCTACGGATGGTGCGGCCGTGGGCTCGCGATGAGGGCAAAAGGTATGGCCGCTCGCGTCATAGTGACGGAAGTTGACCCGCTGCGAGCGCTGGAAGCCGCCATGGACGGTTATGTTGTCATGCCGCTGAACGAAGCGGCTGGCCTGGGTGACTTTTTCTGCACCGTGACGGGTGATAAGAGCGTTATCCGAAAAGAGCATTTCGATCTGATGAAAGATGGAGCGATTGTCTGTAATTCCGGACACTTTAACGTGGAGATAGATATACCCGCCTTAGAAGCAATGGCAGTTTCCAGACGGACCATGAGAGATTACGTCGAGGAGTTCACTATGCCGGACGGCCGTCGGATCATCCTCTTGGGAGAAGGCCGTTTGATCAATCTGGCGTCCGCGGAAGGCCATCCGTCGTCAGTGATGGATATGAGCTTCGCCAACCAGGCTTTGGCCTCGGAATTCCTGGTTAAAGAGGGCAAAGGATTATCAAAACAGGTCCATAGACTGCCACAAGCTCTGGACAAAGAAATCGCGCGTTTGAAGTTGGACGCTATGGGCATCCGCATCGATGAGCTGACCGCGGAGCAGAAGGAATATCTCTCTTCTTGGGAAATGGGGACCTGACGCGCGAATCCATTCGCTTACACGGGGGGTGGTTCTGTCGTTGCGATGAGTGAATGGCGCCACAGGCTTCCAGCCTGTCTATTGGTGAATGACGGGCAAGATGCCCGTCCCACCGGCAATCTTGTAGGGCCGCATGGCTATGCGCCCTTCAGCGTGGGAACCTCCCCGCGCAACTAAATGCTTTGTCTGACGCCCAACAATTACACTTAATTAAGAAATTTCAAGTATTACACCGTATTTGTTTAACGAATTTTCTTGCGGCACGTCTATTAAACATTTAGAACGCAGCTACGAATTGTTTCGGTCGTTTGAAAGGCGGCTAGGTCGGAAGCTCTTATTTTCAACGGAAGATCAGAATGATAGCCGGTATGTTGGGTGAGGGGCCGGGCAAAATTCCGGCGGTGCTGGTGGTAGACGATGACCCTGTCATTAGGGACCTCGTGGCCGAATCCATACGTCTGGCCGGGTATGAAGTCGATACTAGTGAAGACGGGGAAGAAGCCCTGCAGAGAAACGCCGCCAAACATTATGATCTCATAGTTACGGACATGAAATTGCCCGGATTGGACGGCTTGTCCCTGATCAGGAAACTCAAAGCTGAAGACACCGGCACAGATGTCATAGTTATTACCGGCTACGGCACGATTGAAAACGCGGTCGAATGTATGAGGGCCGGCGCCTTGGATTATCTCATAAAACCGTTCAGCGTTGACCAGATTCAGGTTTCCGTGAATAGGGCGGTGGAACATCGAGAACTGCGACGTCGCGCCATTGAACTTGAAGTATACCGTGAGCTGTCCTACATCGATCCCTTGACGGAGGTTTACAATCGCCGTTTTTTCGATGAAATCCTGGAGACCGAAATACAGAAGTCAGTCCGCGAAGGTAATCCCCTAGTCCTCGTAATGATAGATATCGATGATTTTAAATCGTACAATGATCGTTACGGTCATCAGCAGGGTGATGTGGCGCTTGCCAAAATTTCGCGTCTATTTAAAGCCACGTGCAGGTCCTACGACATTGTAGCGCGCTACGGCGGAGAAGAATTTGCAATAATCTTTCCCGGCGCACGCAAAGAGCATGCTCTAGAATTGGGCAAGCGTATCGTAGCCGAGGTTGGGGAGGCTCATTTCTCGGGTGAAGACCTGATTTCTTCCGGCGGTCTTACGGTGTCCGTAGGTGTCGCCTGCTTTCCCGAGCACGCCAATGACGCTCAGGAACTTATCCTTCATGCGGATCAGGCGCTCTATAATGCGAAGAACCGGGGGAAGAACACGATCTGGATATGGGAGCCGCTCAAAAGCTGACGCTCTCACCGGAGGGGACAACCTGACGTCTGCCGTAATGCACACGTGGGCAACTACGGCGCCGTATTCGGACGCAGCCCCCGAGCCCCTGCAGCATGTCCATGAAATCAATAGCGTGTGTATTCAATCTCATCCTGTTGGAATTCTTGAATCATCTCCTCAGTCAGGGTAGGGCGTAGCGTGGGGATGATTTCCGTAAAAATATCCGTTGTGACCCGGTAGTCCGAGCCCTCCATATATTCTCGCTCAAATACCACCTGGGTGACCTTCTGAAACAGATATTCAATATCAGCCGGAGTGAAGAGAGGGATCATGGAAACGATTTTGTCCACGTCCACTTCGCCTCGATTTGTCCGACTCAGGTAATGCTCGAAAACGATTTTCCGAGCCTGCGACTCCAGCACGCCGACAGGGATTATACAATCGAAGCGTCCGGGCCGCAGCAGAGCGGCATCCAACTGGCCGATATAGTTGGTCGCGCATACCAGGAGGATCTTCTTGCCGTATCTCTTCAGAAGAGGGACCTGTTTAAGAAATTCATTGGTTATCGATTTGTCCACCCGGGAAGCCTGGTCCCGACTCCCGGCGATTTCTTCGAATTCATCTATAAATAGAACGGCCTTGTCCAGATTACGGACCCTTTCCATTAGCCTCTTCAGGTTGGCGCCGACACGATCCGCCCCATCTTGCATCAGATCGCTTGGGCTCACCTCGATGCACCACCATTGCAGGACGCCCGCAATCGCTCTGACAAAATGAGTTTTGCCGGTCCCGGGAGGCCCGAAAAATATTATTGCCTTTGGAGGAATTACCCCGTGCTTACGGGCGAGTCCTGTCTCAGTCAGAGGCAATATGATGCGTTTGTCAATAATCCGTTTCGGAGGCTGAGAATCCGAAATAGTATCCCACACCGACCTATCGACCATTTGAGCGCCCAATTCCTTGAGCAGATGGACGTTCTCCGCGTCAATGGCCTGCTCACTCACGAGATCGGTATTCTCGATAAAATCCAGGCATGCCACCTTTATTCCTACGTCTCGTCCAAGCTTCTCCGACAAATGCCACTTGTGCTCCAGGACCTCCAGCCAAACGTCGGTGGCGATCTCGGGCTCGAATCTGTGCCCGCTGTACTCATATATTTTGGAGACGCAATCATCCGGACTTGGAATATTAGCAACAATGTCCATATGATCCTCCTAATTGCCTAAAACTCAAACGGAAGTCCACATGTCATGGGCCTCCGCGCGGAGTGAAGACTTTTATCGGTTCTGGACAATGTTGTCAACCCGGTGTTCCACTTTCGAGGGCAAGTAAGCCGTTGTCTAGGGCATAGGTCGTCTTTGCGGGGGCAGGCTTTCCAGCCCTGGCCCCACATTTCTGCGCCTTTTGAATACGTTGTGATAGAATAGTCCTGAACAGAATTCTCACAAATGTGGCATTGGCGTTGATATGAAAAACCGCAATGTGTCCGATATTTCCACGACAGAGCGCAGCAAGATGGTCTTGCTTCAAGAAGTAGGGCCTAGAGACGGTTTGCAGAACGAGCCGGTGGCGTTGGCTCCTGAAATTCGGGCGAAATTAATAGAGCGTCTGGCCGACGCCGGTCTGGCCCGCATCCAGATAGGGTCGTTTGTCAATCCTCGTCGGGTCCCGCAGATGGCCGGCGCCGAGGACTTGTGGCGGGATTTGAAAAAGAAAGAAGGCGATCAGGTATAGCGTCCTCGTGCTGAATGAAAGAGGCTTGGAGCGGGCTCTGGCGGAGGGCATACCTCAGATAGAAATCTATGTCTCAGCATCTGAAACTCACAGTCAGCGAAATTCGGGCATGTCAACAGCGAAGGCGCTGAGTCTGGCCACTCGCATGATCGGCCAGGCCCTGGAGAGCGACAGAGGAGTCACAGCCGGAGTGATGTGCGCTTTCGGATGTTTTTATGAAGGGCCGGTTGCGCTGGAGAAAGTGTTGGACATAATCAGACAATTCGTCTCCGCCGGGGCGGTGGAGATCGGGCTGGCGGACACGCCCGGGCTGGCCGAGCCCTCCGGCGTCAAAACTGTTGTGACCGCGGTCGGTGAGATTGTTTCTTTGGATCGGCTGACATTACATCTACACGACACCCGCGGATACGGCATGGCAAACCTGCGGGCCGCGCTGGACATGGGAGTTCGTCAATTCGACACGTCACTGGGTGGATTGGGCGGATGTCCGTTTATACCTGGCGCTAAGGGCAACATATCCACGGAACAGACGGTGGATACGCTGGAATCGTTGGGTTATCGGACCGGGGTGGACCGGAAAAGACTCGATGTTATCTGGGCGGACTTGGCCCAGGTCCTGAGGGGCATTTAGCATTCGGGAGGTTACTTTTGTTCCCCAGGCCAGCCTGAGAAATGCTTTGTCCGGCGCATTGTACGGCGCGACCGGCGGGAGCCCTTGGGTCTAGGTTCCGGAGAAAGGGTTTTCTGGATCATCGGCCCAATTTGAGGGATTCATGCGTATATAATGACGAATTGCTTTCAGGTTTCTTTCGTCTCGGATTATATGTTCATAGTAATTACGTTGCCAGACTGGAGGTCCGGTTCGTGACAACCGGCGATTCATCCGGATGGCGGATATGGAGTTGAATGTTCGAATCACGTCACCCAATGTAGGGGCGCCGCTTGCTGCGCCCCTGTTGCCGGGCAGGGCAAGCCCTGCCCCTACAATGAATAGGTGGACCAACCAAATGATACCGTGGACGTGATTGGGCATGACCACAGATTCGTCGAGTCTTACGTTAGGAAACCTTTGATTCAGTTTCTCCCATTCGTTCTCAACCATTATGCCCAGTTCATTCAATTCCTTTTCACCATCAACAATGTCTCCGAAGAGGCTTTCTCGATTGTGCGTGCAAATGGTAACGAAATAGGCGCCTTCTTGAGAATAATCATAACCCCGAAGGCGAATTGAACGTCTTTCACCTTTCTTCGGGCAATAATTCATAGGATCGAGTACCCTTCTCTCGTTCCCAGGCTCTGCCTCGGAATGCGTTGTCCGGTGTATTGTAGGGGCGACCGGCGGTCGCCCTTTGTTTGGTTCCCAGGCGGAGCCCGGGAAACAGAAGGTCAAACGACTTTGGCCCGGCAGAGACTCCGGGTCCTACCATTCATCGGGTAGCGACCGGCCTCCCTGCCGGTCGAATTTGATTCATAAAGGCGAACCAGCATTCAATTCGGGATCCGGCACTTGGTCTTTGCAATTGGTCTCTCGAATCTATCGTAGGTGATTTTCTGATCGAAAATCCCGTCCTGATCCGTATCAACAAGCTCCTCCTTGAGCACGTCATGCTCGAAAATCTGCCTTCGTTCGATAATCGCTGAATCATGGGGATACCAATCTGCCCTTTGTCTCATCCCATTAACGTAAAAGATCGTTACATCCGGTTTTCCGTCAAAATCAGTGTCTACCTTCATTGTGTAGTTAAATTCGTTTTTGTACAGTGATCCATACATCGGGCTTGCCATCAAAGTTGTCATCCAAAGTTGCGGAATGTATTTTTCCTCCTACGTATTTGTACCATGCATCGGGTTTGCCATCATAATTGCGGTCCTCTTCCAGACGTGCAAGTAGGCCGTCAACGTAATAAGAGAATCGACCGGGCGTGCCTTTCTCGTTTCGATTTTTCTTTATTACTCCGGTGTAATCTGTTGGCACTAGTATCAGCGCTGGTTCCAAGTAGTGACCGATTATCAAACCCAGCAAGAACCCCCCGATCAAAAGAATCGGACCGGATTTCGTTGTCTTGCGATCCTCCTCCGGCTCCGGTTGTTCAACTTCGCCGGTGTCCTCTGCCTCTATTTCAGTGAGGATCTCTTCCGCCCTGGGCACGTCCTCAGGCTTGACAAGGAGTCTTACGCCCCTTGACATCTGCAAGGCCGGATAAGCTCCACCGACATCATCCTTTTGGATGATTGTTTCTATGCCTTCAGATTCGAGCCTTGAGGCTGCTATACTCGCGAGCGCTTCGCCGCTATATGTCCTCAGGACTACTGCTTCGTCGGGATTCATGTATTGGCCTATGATTCTGTGTACGGGCGGGTGTCAAACCCGCGCTTCTCTCTCGTTCCCAGGCTCTGCCTGGGAATGCGTGCTCTGGAGGCTCTGCCTCCACTGTCATGGTGAATAGAAACTATTTTCCGGGCAGAGCCCGGAAGGTATGGGTTCCCAGGCGGAGCCTGGGAACCAGAAGGAAAACAAGTAGATTTGAATTCCGCCCCCATCGACAGTGATCGCGGGTAATGATGGCGAAAAACGCCGCAAGTTTATTCGATTTCAGGTCCGCAATTTCGTTAAGATAAACGGATTTCAAGCCGTATGTGGTCTGCTGTGCCTGGAGCCGATCTGCAGCTCGTGTAATATCAATTATTCTTCATCATCATCATCTTCGTCGTCGTCCCAGTCTTCATCATCGTCGTCCCAATCCTCATCCTCTTCATCTTCATCGTCCCAGTCATCGTCCTCGTCTTCGTCATCCCAATCCTCATCATCGTCGTCCCAGTCCTCCTCATCTTCCTCGTCGTCGTCTTCCAAGACCTCTTCGTCTTCTTTATCTTTAGGCGCCACAGACAGGGTTTGAAAATCGTTGAAATAGTAAATAGGAGCGGATTCCGGGGGAGGGGGCAGGATGGCTTCCAGTGAGCGACCGGACTCGTCCTCGCTTCTCCAATGATTAATCTCTGTTAGATAATTTCCTGAAGCGCTGAAAATTAGTGCGTTCACCATTCTTGCTCCTGAGACGTATTGTTTCGTACTTCTTTACCATGAAATTCCAAGCGAGTCATGGCTTTCATGATCGAATCGACGGCAAAATTTTGAAAAAAGTTTCGCTCAACAAATATCGTATACTACGAAACATATAACTCCACCGACACTCAAGCCGAATTACGGTTCGCAAGTTTTTTCTTCTTCCTGTCAAGGTTGCCTCGCGGCGCATCCCCGCACAAATAAACGATTGTTTTTGCCCGTATAGCGTGACTGGATCTTATTATCATGGATCAGGCTTATTCGGCCGCGGCTTAAATTAGCTTTTCCGATCACCCCGGAGACCACCTGCAATAACCGCGTCTGCTTCCACCTTAGCCTGATTCGCAAAAAACTGTCTCAATTACCGGAAATTTGAGCAAAATCCTGATTGACGGCGAGCTAATCATTTGTTAACCTCAAATTCTCTAAAGCAACATTCTTGTTCAGCCATGTAACGACTGTTGCCGTTTGTCTGCCCGATAGGAGGCGGCGCGAGGCTTATCATCGGGGGCCAGGCGCGTGGTTTCGTGCCCCCCCATGCGAAGGGGCCTGTGTTTTCTTTGGAAGGGTATGGGAATGAGGAAGCTCTCTATAACATTTGTGGCCATTTTTCTGATGGCGTCCGCTCCGGCCCTGGTGTGGGGCTTCTTTGGAACGGGCTTTTCCGGTCTTTGGCCAGGCGCGAGATTTGAGAGGACCGGAAGTTGGGGCCTAACCTACGGACTATTCTCAGGTTCGCGTTATATCGGCTGGGAGGAGAGCAGCCCCAATGGCTTTGTCTTGTCGGCGGGTGGGAAAAGTGTGGCGGAAGTAGCGAATTTTGTTCACCGAATGCCGTTGAGAGGGCGTCTGGTGGGGCGCATCCCAAGGGATTTCTTTCTCGAGAAATTGCGGTCTTGAATTGTCAGGATGGGACCTACACCTAAGAGTGTCACTGAAACGGAATTCTACAACGATTACACCCAAGCCACTACATGGGAGGACGCGAAGCCGCAATGGGGCTTCCTGGAGGCATTGGCCACCTTCGGGTATGGAGGAATGTCTCTGATCACGGGATTCCGGTACGATCATTTCAGCGTTCGCTTCAAGAACGCCGTTAATTCTACATTCGGTTCAGATATGGCAAATATCGCCGATGTGACAGCCAACTCGTATATTCCGATTGTGGGCGCTCAGTACAGGTACAGCGGCGCCACATCCAGATTGACAGTCAGGGCGGTTGGGTTTCCTGTTATTCCTGGTAATTTCAGCTATCTTGAGCCCACGGGAAGCAGTACCAGCCTCATAGCCAACGGCGCCTACAACAACAGCTATTTCCTCGAAGTGTTCGCGGAGTATGCGTGGAAGTACAGTCCCAGTGGATATCGGCATATTTGGCCGATACAATGGGACCCGCATTAAATCTAATGCAACCACGACCGGTAACCTTTGGTGGAGTGATAACTACTGAGACCTGGTCTGTTGGAATCTACAGGAATTCCATCACCGTCGGCGGCCAAGTGGGCCTTAGCTTTTTGAAGAAGATTCGGCGCTAATCTTCTGTCTCGTGGCATGGGCCGACGGATTATCGAACCAGTGCGCCTTTCAAGCATCCCAATAAAGCATGGTTGCTAAATCCGGGGGGAAAGATCCGCGGAAAACCCGCGTCTTGGCGCAGTCATTCACAAAACAGTCTTGAGCGCGAAAACTTTATTTCAGGGCGCTGTCTGTGGTATTGCTCCTTGAATAGGGAGTTACGTACATGGACAAAGACAACCGTATTGATCTGGAAATCGGGGCCATACGCGAAGCCCTGTCCGATTCCGGCTATTTTGCCCCCGGATCGTTCACCGTGCCCGAGGTCGCCCGGCCGGACCACGGGGAGACGCGTTCCACCATGGACGACGCTATTCGAATGGCGCGAGCCGCCGGCCGCGATCTCACGGAAATGGCCACCTACTTCCACGACAAGGTCATTAACCCGATCTTCGAACTTGAGCCACAGATCCGCGATCCGAAACACTTTGACGGACTCAGGCGCCTTCTGGAACGCCTCCTCGCGGCAACGGAAAATCTGAGGAAAGAAAGGGAGCATGTAAGGGAACTCGTGACGTTCCATGCAAGGCTTGTGGCGGTTTATCTCCTGATTCTGTATCGTTGCGGCAGCCCCGGCCACCAAAGCCCCATAATGTGGATGATCTTCAGGAACATTGCCCGGCGCAAGGCCACGGAACTTGGAGCGCGACAAATAGATCAGTTGCTGCCCGGTTTAGCAAGCGCAGTAACTATAGCGATGATTGCCAAGAGATATGCCGTCTATGTTCTGGCGGCCCGTGGCAACAGACTGCTCTTTAGGGCGGAAATCGACTTCCGGACTTACGGGACATCTCCCGAGCAGCTTGCGCTCCAGATAACGAAGCTGCTTGTGGAAAACGGTGTAAAGCTCGGGGAGGTAACCGACCTGGTTTGCGCGGGCGGGGATTTGGGGACACTGCCTGACGGGACATACGTCCTGACGGAAAAAGTCCGCAATGAGTCTTGGAAGCGGCTGCCGAACAGCTCTTTGAATAGAGGCGCCCTTGTGGCATGGGAGCTGCTGAAGGTCCTCAAGAGCCAGAGGAATCACGGCGGCGTCAACGCGTCCTTGTGCAGCCCACTTTCCTTCTCGACCCTTAGCGCTCAAGATATGGATTCCGCCTTCAGGGAAGGGGAATTCGAACTCAGCCGGAGTCTGAAAGGTTTGGTGAAAGTCACTCCACTCAAGTCGGCTGCGGCATTGATTTCGGAAATCGAAGGAATCAATCCCGAGACCATGAATTTGGTTGTGATGACCCTGGACGATCTTTTCGCCTCCGTGGTCAAAAAGACCGGCCCCCGCATTATTAGAGAATTGGCCGCACAGGATGCAAACAAGATTCTGACAAGCTTCGATTTCGCTAAAATAATCAACCGCCTCGAGCAAGAGAATTTTGCTATTCCTCCACACTTTCGCCTGGCTTCTCGCGACCGGGGAACGGGCGTGGGGGAGATATGCGAACTGTTGATGATCGCTGAATCGGACAAGGTATCCAGCTCGCTGGCACGCAGCTTGATGTACGTCGTCGATTCGTACGCTCGGCAAGTGGCTATGGTTTTGCAGATGGCTTGCGCGGGCATGCCTGAGGAGCGGCCGCACTTTATAGTGGTGACCAGCATGAGGGCTGTTGAGCCACATTTTAGACAATTATTCGGTAAGATTCGCGATCGGATCGATATTCCGTTCACGCCCGTGATCTGCCTGGATTCTTTTGAGCACGAGTACCTTATCGCCAATCATCTTTTTGAATTATATGTGAACTCCAGGAGCGACAGGCGCTTGCAAATAGGTGTGGAAGCCGCAAGCATGAGACAGGCGCTGAAGGTCCTCGGATCGTCCGGAGGTCAGGCTTCGGCTTTTTCATTCGGCTCTTTGTTGGATGAAGTGACGGGCGACATATCCGACGGCACGGTCAAACCGGCGCATGTGGTACTGGTGGGAGCGGATAATGAAGATGCGTTGATGGCCGCCGGCGAGGCCAAGGAACAGGGCCTGATTGACGTGCTGACCCTTATAGGTGATCCGGAGGACATTACGTCGGCTGTGGAGAGATCCAAAGCGCCTCTGTCTCTCGGCTCGGACGGCAACATCAAGATAATCCGCATTGATCCCCTGGCGACGGATCTTGACAGCAAGAAAAAGTCGATGGCCAAGATTTTTCGAGGGTTTATCGAACGGAACCCCGATTGTATAATCATGAAAGGGAGCTTGGATACCGCACTGATTCTCCACGAGGCCCTTTCCATCTATAAGTCTGAGCCCGAATCAGGAATGTCCGAAAAGCCGGCCAAGAGGAGATCGGCCTCGCATACAGCTCTTTTCGTCCTTCCTAACGGCCGGTTCTTCGCCCTGTCGGATGCGGGCGTGAACCCGAGTTTCAGAGATGCGGATGCGTTGCTCAGAGTCATAGAAAATCAGGCCGATGTGCTCAGAAGGGCGGTGGACCCCTCGCGTGTGTTCAAGATAGCAATCATAACGGCTGTGGAAAAGGAAACCCCGGCTATCCCGGCAACGCTTCTGGCGGCAGAGGCCATGTCAAGAGCGGAAAGGCTTCAGGATCGATATGGACCGCTGATCGTGGAAGGCCCGCTTTCTTTCGATCTTGCCACTGAGCCGGAGGCCGCTGAGGAAAAGCATTATAGCGGTCAAATACGGGGCGATGCCGACTGTCTGGTGGCGACGGACATAAATACCGCGAACGTTCTCTATAAGATGCTCTCCAAGACTATGGGCAGCCTCGGTTTGATGGTGGACAACGGAGGAATAATCACGGCCGGCCCGGGCACTGTCCCCATCGTGCTGACTTCCCGCGGAGACACCGCTCGCACCAAGTTGAATTCCATTCTCCTGGCGCTTGCCTATGCTTCACGAGGAAACGGCCGGAAGCCATAAGACTATCCGGCAGACAAATTCCATTCAGGTTCAGAGACCGGCGACTTATGTTCATCCGTCTGTACCATAAGGATCTTGCTTTTCAACACCCGACTAGTCTTCTTATCCCGCGGTCTTGCTAACTCTTGCGCCGGAAGGGCTGTTCTCGCCTGTCTCGCGGCCAGGGCCACGAAAATATACGACCAGCCGCTCAAGATCATTTCAATCGCGACAAATAGCCCGATCACCCAGAGCCCTGAAATCGGCCACTGCGCAATTATCAGTATCCCGAGTAGAACTGAAATAATACCGCTCACCAGCGGCCAACCCCAACCTTTCATGCCCTTAATATGAAATGCCATCACAATTCTTGTGATCCCGACGACGAGTATTATAAATCCGAGACCCAGCGTAAAAACAATCGAGGCGATCAAGGGATTTATGATGATCATCACTCCGGCCATCCCGTACAGGATTGCGGTTAGGATGTGCAAGACCATGCTTTTCCAGCCTTTGCCTCTAAAAGCATCAATGATTTGCGCGCCGGCGGCAATCAGCAAAAGAACTCCCAGGAAAAGAACGCTGGCGAGAGTCAGGAGCAAGCATCATCCCAAGACCAATAAAGCCCGAGAATGACGAAAAGAATACCCAGAGCCAGCAACCAGCCCCAATTCTTCTTTACATCACCCAACACATTCGCAAAATCCATCACCACTATTTGATTTTCCCCCGCCATGATAACACCTCATTTCAGTTTGTGTCGCAAAACGCGACTGTTGCGTGGAGAGATAGTCATTCCATAAAGATTTCATTAGGTAGCGCAAGTAACTGATCCTGAAACTCTTTCAGACACTGAACGTTTCAGGAGAGATCTCAGTGAAATATTTCATCCAAAACTGGACTCGATCTTCGCCGTAAAGTTCTCGCCAACCATTCAGCAGGTCTTCCAACGGGACATCTGCAAAGTGGCCGTGATAAGTGATGTATTCCACGCGCTGAGTTAATAGAATGCAGTCCGATAGAGAAGACATCGTATCTCTAGACCGACGATACACAGTGCACCGATAAACGGGCCGACGCTCAACAATCTGAAAATCCAGAGCGCTATTGATGCTGTACCAACAGTCTCCTAGGAGAGATTGCTGTAGAGACAGCAAAATCACGTGAACCGATCACCACCGAAATGCTGTCGGCCAAAGAGAAACGACGAGCAGCGAGAATCGGAACCACACACTGATGACCAAGGCGCGGGGAGATGGCCGGTGACAAGAGCACGAAGCCAAAGCCCCGCGAGTCCGAAGGCCCACGAAAAAACCGAAAGGCAAAGGGTAACGCGCGGATCCACGAATAGAGAGGTCTTGACTGGAACGATGACCGGCCAGACGAACCGTGGTACAGCCATGAACACCCTGTGGAAAATAGTAATACGGATTGCCGCTCAGATCGTGACTCGGATATACAGCGTCTTTGGTTCCGTCGAACTCGACAGGAGCTATATTGTGTCGCGGGAAAACCGACGAATCGAAAGCCGGGGTGGCCTTAACCCATTTCCCGTTAAGATAAAACTCGGTAAAACCGTGATACGAAAAGACATCGGTTCCCATCATTTCGATCACTTGTTTGCTTGCCCCGCGATTTCTTATGTCCGCAAGGCCCAACCGGGAGGGTATCCCCAGCGCCCTACCCATAGCGCAAAGAAGGCAGGCCTTTGTCACGCAGTATCCTCGGCCTCTCTTGAGCACATTGCTGGCCTTATAGTGCTCCGGCAAAAAGAACGGCGTCCGAATATCGTAAATTACGCTATCGCGTGCAGCATAGAAGATCGCCCGGGCCTGTTCTATTGGATCTGCGGCGTTGGCGGCGGCTTTCTGCGCGAAATTCACAATTTCTTCATTATCACTGTCAATGATGCTCGTCGGCTGCAGGTATTCTTTATCCGGCATATTCACATCGGCCATGCGCATCGCCTCCGAAGGATAATAATCCAGAGTAGCAGAGCGGCGCCAATAGTCAACTGATACAACACGCGTTCGGTTAGCATTCAGTTACGGCGGGCAGTGGACATGATGCCCCAAAGGGGCGATCCAATAGTAGCCGTGGGTGGAAACCCACGGGAAACGGCCCATCACCAGCCCGTCATGGACCCCGACCGGGGGTCCACCAACTTTTCGGATCGTTGCTGCTGGTCGACCCCTTCAGGGTCGGTCCTGCTAGGCTGGCGCTTCCTTCTTCCACGGGTTTCACCCGTGGCTACCGTTGGTCGGCCCCTTCGGGGCCACTATCTTTTCTTCCCTTGTCTAACTGAATCGTTATCGTGTCCTTTAGGTTTCAGCTCCGCCTGGGCGGGAGGTTGTGCCTGCGGTAGGTTCTACATCATAGCGACTCTGTGAATGTTTTCTCGTATCCAAAGAGCAGCGGTGATATAGAATAGAGCACGGAGAGCTGCCCGGGCAGGAGCCCGGACCACAGGCGTTACCAGGCTGGAGCCTGGGAACGAGACGCAAAAAGTGAGATTGACCATGCATATTCTCGTGAAGAAATTGTGGTGGAGTGATGTCGGCCTGAGCGTGCTATTGGCGGTCATTTTTCTTCAAATTTTCGTCATGTATCCCTTACTCCACTTTGGGGTCGGGCGAATCTTAATACACGTTCTTTTTGTTTTAGTGCTGGTCTCGGGCGTTATGGCGGTCATCGAAACGCCTCATTTGGGGAGATTGGTCCTGGTTTTGGCTATATTCAGTTTAATTTGCCGCGGGGTAGGATTCTGGCGGTCGGGCCCGACCATAGATATTCTGGAAACAATCTTTGCGATTATTTTTGCCGCAATACTCATGATAATAATTCTTATCCAGGTCTTTCGGCAAGGTCCTGTTAACGCTCATCGAATAGCAGGATCCGTGGCCGCTTATCTGCTTTTCGGAATCGTTTGCGGTCATGTCTATATGTTGGTCGCGCTGCAAGATCCCAGCGCTTTCAATTTTGCAACTATTCCGATTCCAACCGAGTTCCACAAATTACAATCAAAGCTTTTCTATTTTAGCTTCGTCACTTTGACCAGTATCGGATATGGAGATATCATGCCTGTTAATCCCGCGGCTCAGACAATGGCGATTTTGGAAGGATTAGTCGGGCAACTCTTCCCCGCGATTCTGCTTGCTCGGCTCGTCTCTCTCGAAATAGAGAGCCGTCAGAGCCGTGAGCGGGAAAAAAGCAATGAATGATAAAGGCCAACCGTATGAGAGGCCATAATTTGTATGAAGGAATTGTATTCGATACAAGGTTGCGAGATTGGGAAGATACCAGAAAAGTCAAGGGGTTACTAGTGGAATTGTCAGGCAGAAAAATTGAAGACTTTGAACAAACAATGTATTTTCGGAAAAGTTGATTAAAAGGGGCATAATAGCGGATCGTGTCGTCCGTAGCGAGGCCGGCAGGATGCTGTGATCCTGCGAGACGCGGGTGAACCTGGGCTTTGATCCACGCATGCCGGCATAAGCGAGGAAGGTGTAGATGGAACGGCGCCCTGAAATTTCGGCGGATTTAATCGCAGAGTTCTGCAGACGAAACGGCATCAAAAAATTGTCCATTTTTGGGTCATATCTTCGGGATGATTTCGGACCCGACAGCGATATCGATTTTCTGGTGGAATTCTACCCGGAACATATTCCGAGCTTGCTTGGTATTGTACGGATGGAGAGAGAATTGTCCGCACTCTTGGGCGGGCGGAAAGTCGATCTTCGGACACCTCGGGATTTAAGCCGGTACTTTCGTCACGAGGTCATGGCGCAGGCAGAGGTTCAGTATGCAGAGAGATGACCTGGTCCGGCTGGGCCACATGCTTGACGCTGCACGCGATGCTCTGGTTTTTGCGGCAGATAAGGACCGCAGCGACCTAGACACAGATCGCATGGTTACCTTCGCTATCATGAAGGAATCTCGTTCCCAGGCTCCAGCGTGGGAACGAACTCCGGAACGCTCCTCCCTCTCTGTATGAATTTTCATGTACATTTGAGCTGCAATAGATACAAGCAGGTTGAAGGACACAAACGTATTTTGCTAGAAGCGCTGTTGTCGGCTGGCTGCCCCGTTCTCGAAGCCTGAAGTAGCCGAAATCATACTGAACTCGTTTAATTACCTCAGGAACAAGATAGGATGTGGCGTAATACCGGGAGGTTTTCTTGAAGAGCTTGGAGGCGATCGAGAAGGACAATTTAGTCTTCGGGTTAGTGGCAATTGGAGGCTCTGTTTTCTATGGGATGAAACGGACATCTACGATGTGGAACTGATCGATTATCACTGATTGGAGGAAAAGGCCTATGAGAGATGTCATATATCCACCAATTAATCCGGGAGCGAATACTACTGGAAGAGTTCATGGGACCGCTAGGCCTGACTCAGAATCAGCTTGCCAGAGAATTGGGAGTAGATCCCGGAAGAATAAATCGAATCGTGACAGGCAAGAGTAGAATTACAGCCGATACTGCCTTGCGTCTGGCTCGGTACTTCGGGACCACTCCGCAATTATGGATGAATCTGCAAGCCAAATACGACCTTGAACTCGCCATGGATAAGAAAGCCGAAGAAATTGAAAAGAGGGTTCGTGTCCACCCGATCGAGGCGGCTGGCGACGCCGGATGATTGGAAAAATAATTCATCTCGTTCCCGGGCTGGAGCCTGGGAACGAGATGATGAATTAGCGCCTTGGAGAAAATAATTGAATCCAAACAACATTGAAAGCATCGTTTACATTGGAGGACCAAATATGCGGACACTTAATTCCGGGCCTAAACGCGTTATTTTGAGCGTATTCATGGCAGTGCTCTTGTTGACATTGGCTGTCGCGGCGCCTCCGGTTGCCGCGGACGACAAGAACGAGGCTTTGTTAAGCGCGGCCGTGCGCGGAGATGTGGACGAGGTGAAGACTCTGCTGAAAGAAGGAGCCGACCCCAACGCAAAGGATCAAAGCGACCGGACGGTTTTGATGCAGGCCGCGGGGAGGGGTCACCTGGAAGTTGTAAGACTGCTCCTGGAAAAGGGAGCGGACATCAACGCCGCAACCAAGGATGGCGCGACGGCCCTGCTCGCTGCGTCAGGCAGAGGTGGATTTGAGGTTGTGAAACTGCTCGTGGAAAAGGGGGCCGACGTTAATGCAAAAGCCAAGAACGGCGGAACTGTTCTGATGCTGCCTTCCTGGGCCGGTCAGATTGACGTTGTGAGACTGCTCCTACAAAAAGGCGTTGACCCCAATGCAAAAACCGAGAATGGAGTAACAGCCATGAAATTGGCTGCGGAGCAAGGCCACAAGGAGGTCATAGAGTTATTAAAAGCCCACGGCGCGAAGGAATAAAAAAATTCACCGCAGAGTGCGCAGAATGCGAAGAAATGCCATTGCGAGGAGCGAATGGCGCCACAGGCTTCTAGCCTGTCTATTATGGATGACCGGCAAGATGCCGGTCCCACCAGCAATCTCCGAAACTTGGGAGACTGCTTCGCTTCGCTCGCAATGACAACCGTCTGCGTGGGATGAATTGAAGCAATCAAAATTATTAGGAGTGAAATGATGTCTCGAAAAGCGAACCGAAGGGAATTCCTGAAAACCGGCCTGATAACTACGGCAGCGGCAATGACGGCCGGTCCCGCTATCATACTAAACCCCGACTCTATATGGGCGCAGACATATCCTGACCTCGTCGTAAGCCACGGTAGTGATCCGGGCGCCATTACCAGGAGAGCCGTGGAGGCCCTTGGGGGCATGAAACGCTTTGTCAAGCCGGGCAATAAAGTCGTAATCAAACCGAATATGAGCTTCGCGAGCGGGCCCGCGTCGGCTTCCAACACTCATCCCGGGAGTTGTGAGCGAAGTGGCAAAAATGTGCGTCGAAGCAGGCGCCTCCAAGATCTCCATTTTGGACAATGTCTTGAATCATCCGCAGGACTGCATGAATCTGTCCAAGATACCGGAAGTCTGTGAGGTCATTCAGAACACGAGTGTCAAGGTGGTAACAGATAAAAGGCTATTTCGTGAAGTGAAAGTGCCGCACGGAAAGCTCATAAAGACTATGGGCGTCGCGTCGGAGGTTTTGGATTCCGACGTGCTGATTTCGGTCCCAATCGGCAAAACGCATTCATCTTCGGGCGTAAGCCTCTCCATGAAGGGCATGATGGGATTGGTTTTCGACAGACGGCCGTTTCATTCGAAAGGGCTCGATCAGTCGATCGTTGACATGGTATCGATTTTGAAGCCCGCGCTGGTGGTTATAGACGGCACCAGAATTTTGAGCAGCGGCGGACCCGGCGGGCCCGGCAAAGTCATCCCGCTGAACCTGGTGATAGCGTCCACGGATATGGTTGCTGCGGACGCTGAAATGGTGGCCCTGGGGACATGGTACGGGAAGAAATTTGAACCCGACCAGGTGAAGCATATAAAGCTGGCCGCTGATAGCGGTCTCGGGCGTCTGGATATTGATAAGCTGAACGTAAAGGATATAAAGGGCTAACAAAAAGAACAAATCTGAGGATGTCCCGTTGCGTAAGTAGGGGCGGACCTGCGTGTCCGCCCTCTGCGGGATCAAGTCGCCTGACTTGATCAAACCATTATGTCCTTATTATCCCGCTACTTATCAAAATATCTTGCGCAATTCGCGAATCAAGAATAAAATAGCCATATGAGCCTAAAATCACAAGATATAGTTATTGTCCTCAAACTGATAACTTTAGGCGAACGCCGATGGTCTTATCAGTCTCTGGCAAAAGACCTGTTCATAAGCCCTTCGGGAATATATGAAGCGATCCTGCGAGCAGCGGAATCCAAACTGATTGATTCCACGAAGAAGAAGCCTCGCATAGCGGCAGTGGAAGAGTTCTTAATACATGGCGCCAAATATGTGTTCCCACCGAGCCGTGGGGGTATAACGAGGGGAATGCCGACAGGTTATGCCGCCCCTCCTTTGGACTCCGAGATCGTCCAAACGACCGAATATCCTCCTGTGTGGCCGTATGCCCGAGGCGGGGTCCGAGGTTACGAATTCACTCCTTTGCATGAATCCGTCCCACAGGCTGCGGAAAAAGACATCAAGCTGTATGAACTATTGGCTCTTATGGATGCTATTCGCGGAGGAAAGGCGCGGGAAGCCACCTTAGCGGCAAAAATGCTGCGAGATAGGCTGCGGCCCCATAGAAGAATCAGGTTTTCTCAAATTGCCGGAGAATCACTGTTATGAGAATTCCAAATCCGGTAAATCTGGCAATGTTGAAGCATGTGGCAGAACGGCTGGGGAGTTTACGTGACGATGTCGTCTTTATCGGGGGAACCGTAATTGACCTACTAATCACTGATCCAGTGGCGCCCCCCGTCCGGTCTACGAAAGATGTGGATGTTATTGCTGCGATAGCTACTCTCGTCGATTATCACAAATTAGGGGATACTTTGAGGGGCTTGGGATTCAAAGAGGACGCCGATGCCGAAGTTGGCCCAATATGCCGGTGGATTGTTGATGGTATCAAGGTCGATATTATGCCGACGCAGGGCAGGATACTTGGCTTCTCTAACGACTACTTCCCTATCGCCATGAAAACTTCAGTCAGGAAAGACATTGGTGAGGGACTGAGCATTCAGCTTATTTCAGCGCCTAGTTTCTTGGCGACTAAATTCGATTCCTTCAAGGATCGGGGCCACGGCGATTTCATGGGGCAGTCCTGATATGGAGGATGTAGTGGCCGTTCTTGATGGGCGCCCCGAGATTGTAGACGAAATCAGCGATTGTCCCCTCGAATTAAGGGCTTTCTTGGTGAAGACGTTCGTGGCTCTGTCAAAGGATGAAGAATTCCTGGACTCTCTGCCTGGACACTTGGAATTCGATGGCACAAGTCCCGGCCGAGTTTCGATAGTTTTAGAAAGAATTCGCGCAATAGCGTCTTTAGAGTTCTAATCTAATGGGTCAATCCAATCACTGTTCGGTGACTGCAGGACCCGGATGGCAGTAGCCTCCTCGTCCGGCAACTGCGCGACACGCCCGAGGCACGACCCGAAGCACATAGTTCTTGACCCGATGGATGCGGTAAGATACCTTTCGATACAAGGGAAAAGCGCTTTTTCGGTAACCTCGCGACAGTTTCGCCTTTGTCGATCCTCTGAGACAAGCCGGGGGCAAGTTTTTTAGCGTCAGAGGACCATTTTCACGCTCTGTGATCGCCCCTTGGGCGCCCGGTCGGCAAACCGCCGCATAATTCAGGGTGAAGACACTCTGGTTTTGATGAATTATGGCTCAAATCAAACGAGTTATCTCGGCTGCGATATTGCTGTTACTTCTCTTGGTGCAATGTCATTGTACACGGCGGAGTCCAAAGAGACGAAACGGGTCCTGGTCCTATACAGCGAGGATAAGGCCCATCCGGCTCACGAATTGACCGATCAAGGGATCCGAGCGGCTTTCCGGTCGAACAAGCTCTTCGATGTCCAGCTGTACACAGAGTACTGGATGTGTCCCGGTTCAGCAGCCCCGCCCATGCCCGTGCACTGGCCGATTACCTGCGCGGCAAGTATACCGGCTCAAAGATCGACGCGATCATCGCCGTCTACCCAGCAGCCGTGGATCTGCTTCTGGGCGAGGCTAGCATGGCTGTTCCCCGGGGTGCCCATTGTCGCCTGTGAGATGACCAGATCCTACGCCGAGAGCCTGGAACAACTCTCCGTCGCGAAGTTTTATCACCGGCGTAGTCATAGGGGACAACATAGCCGGCGTGTTAGATGACTGCCCTTCGGATGAGACCCGACACAAAGCGTGTCGCCCTGATAGCGGGGACAGGCGCCCAACGACGCTTATAGCGAGCAGGTCTTCCGCAACGGTCTCAGACCCTATGCCGGGAGGCTTGAGCTGATAGACCTTACCAAGTTGCCGATGGAGGATATCCTGACAAGGGTCGGGTCTCTTCCCCCGCACACCATCGTTCTCTACTCAAGTATTTTCAGGGATGGGGCAGGTAAGAGCTTTGTTCCCCGCGAAGCGCTCTCGCATGATTTCCCAGGCTGCCAATGCGCCGGTGTTCGGTCTTTATGACACGTTCCTGGGCTATGGCATAGTCGGCGGGAGGCTGGTGAGCTTTGAGCAGCAGGGAAAGGAAGCGGCCGCGCTGGCGCTTCGTATCCTGAGTGGTGAGTCACCGGCATCTATCCCCTTCACTGGAGAAGAGGCATACGTCAATCTTTACGACTGGCGGGAACTCAAGCGCTGGAGTATCCCCGAAACCGCAGTGCCAGCCCGGGAGCGAAATCCGGTACCGGCAGACTTCATTGTGGGAGGATCACAAGCTGGGAGATCACAGGCGTGGCAGCCTTGATAATGGTTGAAACGGCTCTCATATTGCGGGCTTGTGACAAATCTTCTAAGGCGTCGGAAGGCCGAGCGGGCCCTGCAGCAAAGTGAAAGCAGATACAGGGCTCTTTACGACGGATCGGCAGACGGGATCTTCCTGTTGGACGACAACGGAACAATCCTGGACGGAAATAAGGCCAGCCTGCAATTGTATGGGTAACTCGTTGGAAGAAATCAGGGGAACTAAAATCGAAGACTTGATTCACCCCGAGGATCTGAAGAGAATTCCATCAAAATTCCGGAACCTGCTTAAGGGGGAAAATGTTCGTGTAGATCGTCGTATACGCAGGAAAGATGGGGCTTACCTGACCATAGAAGTGACAGGCAGTCGCATTGGAGAAAACCTTGTTCAAGGTCTGTACCGGGATATCACCGAACGAAAAGAAATGGAGTTGCTCCTGCGACAGCGAGCAGAAGATCTCGCACAATCCAATGCCGATCTGGAACATTTCGCTTATGTTGCGTCACACGATCTCCAGGAGCCTTTACGCAACGTCGCGAGTTGTCTGCAAATGCTTGAGCGGGAGAATAGGGGCAAATTAGGTGAAGATGCCGACAAATTGATCGACTTTGCCGTAGATGGCGCGAAGAAGATGAAGGCCCTCATAATGGACCTGCTCACCTATTCGCGTCTCACTACTCGCGGGCAGCCGTTTAAAGCAGTTGACGTTCAAGAAGTTCTGGACCAATCACTCGGCAATCTGCAGAGCCTCATAGAAGAGAAGGGCGCCGAAATTACTAGCGACCGGATGCCGACAGGTACGGGGCGATTCGACGCAACTGCTACAAGTCTTTCAAAATTTGATAAGTAACTCGATCAAGTTCGGACCGGGCAAATCTCCGAAAGTTCATGTGTCAGCGCAAAAAAACTCCAACGAATGGATTTTTTCTGTAAAGGATAACGGAATAGGAATTGATGATAAATACTTTGATCGTATTTTCATCATCTTTCAGCAATTGAGTAAGAAAGGGCCCTTTCAAGGGACCGGGATGGGACTGGCAATAGTCAAGAAGATTGTCGAGCGGCATCGAGGGCGAGTCTGGGTGGAATCGGAAGTCGGAGTAGGTTCCACATTCTATTTCACGATACCCCAAGGATTAGAGGCGTGATAGAGTAGGGCAGACCTTTCCGAATCCTATTGTTCGAAGACAATTGTGATGATCAATACAGCTTAAAGGCGCGAAAAACCGAAATAATCCGCAAGGTAGGAGAGGACAAGGAATAAAGGGACTGAACTCTCAATCGGTTAATTACCAACGCCGGTCTTGGGCTAGCGAACACAAAATTGATGCGAGGGGAAATGACACCCACAAAGATCCTCGGATTACTACTAGTCATCGTCTTTATTGTGGCTCTAAAATCCTTGCCGCTCTTGACATCAGTAGCGTTTTCGAGCATCCGCTGCTCTTGCCTCTTCTGAACACACTATTTGCGGGAATTCTCCCAATCGCCGTCGCCTATGTTGCGGGCAAAGCCTATTTGAAGGGCGGCTCTGCCACCATTTTCTTCATGGGATGCGGCATGCTATCGTTTGGACTAGGCGCCGTATTCGCTGGCTGGTTGATACGAGCTGCCGATGGCCCGAACATCGATGTGACGGTGTACAATGCGGGAGCTTTTTGCGGCTCAATGTTCCACGCTATTGGGGCAATGCTCAGCCTTATCGGCACTGGCTATTCAGACGATATAAGACGGCGGAGGTTAAGAGTCGTCCTTGCTTATGCGGGAGTCACGTTGTTTGTAATCTGTTTCTCTCTTGCAGCCCTGCGAGGCTTGATCCCGGCATTTTTCATTCAAGGAATCGGTCCCTAGTGAACTGAGACAAGCAATTCTCGGAAGCTCCGTTCTGCTGTATTTTGTTTCGTCTGTCTTCTTAATGGCGCATTACGTCAAGGGGAAGTCGGATTTCCTCGTATTGGTATTCGCTTTGCTTGGCCATGATAGCCATGGGGTTATTCGCCTTTTTTATTCAAAAGTCTGTTGGTAGCCCTATCGGCTGGCTTGGAAGATCTGCTGGTTACGTGGGAGGCGTCTTTGCGCTCGTTGCCATTCTCGGCGCATGGAGAGAAGCGAGAGTCAAGGGCGTGTCTCTGGAGAGAACCATTGCCGATGCCTTCGGAGGTGGGGAAGCTCGTTACTGGCGCGGGTTACTCCCCGTGCTGCCGATTCCGATATTGCTTAGTTCTTTTAGTCATAATAGTCCTAATGGACGTTGAGACGATCTATTCGATCCGCCCGGTTTATATGCTGCATTGAACATCTTGTTCCTTACGATCTTCCCTTTGACTGTGGCTTATTTTGCGACGAGAGGCTATCTCCACAGCGGCCTTTTTACGATGTTAATGCTCGGTAGTGGTACTCTGACATTGGGGTTAGCAGGTGTATTGTCCGGTTGGCTGATAACTTTGCAAAACGCCGGGCCGTATGCCGCTGTGACTATCTTCACTTGGTTACACTTCTCACGGCAATATTTCTCCTGTTGGGCGGAGTGTCAGTATTTACAGGAGTACATCCGAAGAAAGACACACGGCACAAAGGACTGATCGTGGCATTCACTTACATTGGCATAGCCGCTCTGTCGGTATTAGTGACATATATGGTTCAGAAGGGCATCATTTCGGTGGTTTTTGTTCAGGGTCAGGGTCCGACTGCATTACGTCAGGCCGTCCTGGGAATCATGATGATCATGTCCACCATTTCCGGTCTCCTGTTGGTGAGCGTGTATTTTTTTTCGAGGGCAAAGATTTTATATTGGTACTCGCTAGCCATGTTTCTGTTCACCACTGCGGCGATCGCCTACATATTTGCCAAATCCGTAGGCACCCCAATCGCATGGCTGGGCAGGAGCGGCTTGTATTTCGCAGGCATTTACCTCCTCATGGCTGTCACGAGCGCTTCAAGAGAGCTTCGTGTAAGAGGGAGAATCGCTGGAAATGGTATTGCGAACCTCTTCCGTCACCATCTTGAGTCATTGGTAGAAGAGCGGACTATGCAACTGTCTCGTGCCAAAGAGGAATTGGAAGCCGCTCACGCTAAACTTGAGGTTACGGTAGAGGATCGGACCGCAGCGCTGCGGACAGTTAGGGCGCAAAACGAGCTATTACAGACCGTGCAGCTAGCACAAGCGCAATTTATCTCGCGGAGAAGTTCCGAGGAACTGTTTCAAGATTTACTGCATAATCTGCTCGTCTTGACCAAAAGTGAATTCGGCTTTATCGGAGAGGTCCTTTACACCGATGACGGTCGGATGTACCTAAGAGATCACGCTATTACGGATATTTCTGGGATGACGAGTCTCGTAAAATTTATAAGAAATTCACAGACGAACATGGATTGGACTTTCACGATATCGGGGACTTGGATGGGCCACAATCCAGACGGGCGTACCTGTGATTTCGAATGATCCTGCCAAAGACCCTAGGAGTTGCGGAACGCCCAATGGTCATCCGCCCCTGCACTCGTTTCTGGGGCTTCCTTACCATTCGGACGGTAAAGTCATCGGCATGGCAGGGATAGCCAACCGACCGGGAGGTTACGATAACCAGATTGTGGATTACCTCCAGCCCTACGTAACCACCTGCACCAGTATCATTGAGGGGTATCGAAACGAAAACAGGCGGCAAGAGACCCAGAAGCGACTCTTTGAAACCAACCAGAGGCTCCAAGCTTTGATGAACGCCTTGCCGGTTGGCGTAAGCTTCTCGGACGATCTCTCCTGCGAGCGTATAACCGGCAATCCCGCCCTGTTTGCTCAATTTGAGATAACAGCTGAGGATAATATCTCTGCTTCTGTGTCCGATCCCATTTCGCCGGGTCGCCTAGTCCGTTTTGTCCATAAGGGGAGACAAATCAATGATAACGAACTGCCGCTTCAACGAGCCGTAGCGGAGAATAGGGTTATCCCACCTATCGAACTGGAGGTCCACCTTCCCAGTGGACGGCGCTGGGTTGCCGAAGCTTCCGGTGCGCCCATTTTGGATGGGAAGAGCAATGTTGTGGGGGGCATCGCCGTTACTGTGGATATTACCGAGCGTAAGGTTGCAGAGGAAGCGCTACGAAAGGCGTATGACGAGCTGGAGTTACGAGTTCAGCAACGCACAGCAGAGCTGGAGAGAGCTAAGGAATCCATAGCAGCCGAACGACAGCGGTTATATGACATCCTGGATACGATGCCGGAAATGGTATGCCTTTTGACACCGGATCATCATTATGCGTTCGCCAACCGCAGTTTTCGACAGAAATTCGGAGATGATGACGATCAAGCATTGCTTCCATCGGGTTTTCGGCAAGAATGAGCCTTGTGAGTTTCTGCGAAGCGTACACCGTGCTGGAAACCGGTAAACCGCATCACTGGGTGGTTGAAACACTGAGGGCTCAATAATCGATGTTCACAATTACCCTTTTACAGACTCGGACGGTTCCCTCTCGATCCTGGAGGTGGATATTGACATCACGGAACACAGGCGGGCAGAGGAAAGTCTGCGGGCAAGCGAAGAGAGGTTCCGGAGGATATTCGAACAGGGTCAATTTGGAGTAGAAGTTCTTGGACTTGATGGTCGGTATCTAATGGTAAATCCTAGATTCTGTGAGTTGTTAGGATATTCGGAAATTGATTTCGCTAAAAAGATTTAAAACGAAATCACACATCCTGATGACATTGCGTCCTGAAGACGAAATGGTTCAAAAACTTCTAAACGGTAAAATTGATTATTTTATTGTGGATAAACGATATATCACCAAAGATGGTGTAATTACATGGGCTAACCTAACAAAATCATCGTTCGCAATAGTGATGGTTCCCCTGCTTACTTCTTGAGCGTGATCCAAGACATAAATGAACGGAAGCGGACGGAGGAAGAGTTGCTGCGTCGTACCGAGGAGTTGACTCGTTCCCCAATGAGGACCTTCAACAGTTCGCTTATGTGGCATCCCATGATTTACAGGAGCCTCTTCGCAACGTGGCGAGTTGTCTGCAAATGCTGGAGAAGGACTACAAAGGTAAACTTGACGCCACTGCGGACCAGTAATCTATTATGCGGTTGACTCTTCCGTAAGGATGAAAGCCCTCATTTTAGATCTGTTGGCGTATTCCCGTGTCGCAACCAGAGGAAAGCCGCCAGAGCCGGTAGATTGTGAGCAAGCGCTGGACCTGACCTTAAGAAACTTACGTTCCGCCATTAATGAGAATGGAGCGACAGTCACACACGACCCATTGCCCACAATTTTTGGAGACGACTCCCAACTCTTGCAGGTGTTTCAGAACCTTATTGGAAATGCTATTAAATTTCGGAGGGATGAGCCACCGCAAATTCATGTGTCCGCAGTGAAAAACAAGAATGAGTGGGTATTTTCCATCAAGGATAATGGTATCGGTATCGAATCCCGGCACTTGGATCGGATTTTTGTGATCTTCCAGCGGTTACATAAGAGAAGCCAATATGAAGGCACGGGAATGGGGCTTGCCATAGTCAAGAAGGTTGTGGAACGTCACGGCGGACGAGTTTGGGTGGAATCCGAAGTCGGCGTAGGAACAACATTTTATTTCACGATGCCCCAAGGATCAGAAACATGACAGATAAGGAAAGACCTCTCCGAATACTACTGGTCGAAGACAATCCTATTGATGTTATGATGACTAGAAAAGCCTTAAATACATGGGAAATCCAAAATAACTTGAACGTTGTGGAGGACGGCCAGGAAGCCGTCGATTTCCTATACAGGCGAGGGACTTACAGAGAGGCGGAAATACCCGATTTGATACTCTTGGATCTCAATCTTCCGAGAAAAAGTGGGATAGAAGTCTTGTCCGAAATCAACCGAGACGCCGATCTTTCAACAATCACGGTGGTCGTCGTGACCACTTCCGCTGTCGAAGCCGACCTCGAAAAGTGCAATAACCTCGGCGCCAAGCTATGTATCACCAAGCCACTCGATTTCGACGAATACGTGACGGCCATAAAAGCCATTCAAGGAATCCGTCATTTAATGAGTGATGGCTAAATTGCGGGACGCAGAAGCAAGGGACAGACTGAGCACTCCTCACACTTCTCACATCACACGGAGGTAATCATGGAACTCATCGCCTCGACGCCTTTTTACAGTTATCACATTGATAAAGCAAAGAATCGCATGTATGTGGCTTACAAGGGGGCCTGGTTAAAGCCAAGCCAAGTGCCCGATTTCGTGAAACAGCATGGGGAAGCGATCAGCCAATTGACCGCGGCTTCACAATTCTCGCGGATTGGAGAGAAATGGAATCGGTGTTTATTACCGATGTTATTGAGGAATGTCAGAAGCAGGCCGTTGCGGCGGGGGTCAGCAAGGTGGCCAGGGTCAACGCCAAACCGACATTCAAGGAAATACAAGCTGAGAGCATGAGCCAAAGGACCGGAATAAAATCGAAAGCATTCTACGATATCGCTGAGGCTGAAGCATGGCTCGATGCGGAGCCCAGCCCCTGAAGCCCGGTAGCTGGTTTTTGAAGGAGGTCGTGCGAATGGCTGGTAAACACAGATGTGTGGTCACGGGCCGCAATAGGGATGGGAAATCCGTAGTGGTTAGCGACGAGCAGGTCGAGACCGGCCTTCTCGGTTCGACGGATTTCTGGCGAACGACTAAGAGTCCGGCTTCCTTGACGGACGAAAACGCTTCGCCGGGTCCCGACAGTCTTGAGCCGCCTCCGGGGGGAACGATTTTTCGTTTCTTTGAGATCCCTCCGCAAGACCCGTCCATGTCACCCGAGCAGGCGGAAAGAGCTGCGGCTGAAGCGTTTGCAGCCGTTGGGGCGAGCCACTGTCGTGTGGATACCCGGCGTAATCCTATGATGCACACCACCTCGTCAATCGACTACGTCGTCGTGCTTAAGGGCAAGGTGACTCTTTTGCTGGACGCAGGCCAGGTCGAGCTAAGCCCTTTCGATGTGGTAGTGCAGCGCGGTACCAATCACTATTGGCTCAACCACGGGACTGAGGCCGCGCTTCTAATGGGAGTGCTCCTCGACGCACGATAGGCGAGTTCCCAGGCGCAGCCTGGGGATGCGTGCCGGGAGGCCCGGCCTCCCTCAAGAGCTTGAAAAGTCATGACTGAACTGTCGGCAAAAAGTCCAAACTACGGCAACTGGGTATCCGCAAGGCTGCTTTACGTTCCGGCGATCGGCATCTTGTTGGCCGTTCTCGGCCTTTGGATCCCTATGTCGGCCCTGTTTGCGGTCATCCCGTTCTTGAATGATGCAGTTCCCGGTGATCACCGCATCCTGCGAAACTGATGGCGCCAGTTGTGGTATAATCTTGCTAAGAAAGGGGTGGTCGTATGTCCAATCGAGGCGCCGAAGTGCTCAAAGAGGCATTATCACTTCCTCCCGGCGAACGGGCCGATCTTGCGGAGCGCCTGTTGTCGAGCCTTGACCCTCCAACTCAAAAGAGATTAGACGAGCTTTGGGCGGCTGAAGCGGAAGACCGCCTGGATGCCTTTGATCGCGGCGAGATCAAGGCTGTTCCGGCCGAACAGGTTTTCGAGCAAGCCGGCTGCAATACCCAGATGAAATCCAGTTCATGGAGCTTGCACGAGCGGAGTTCATCGACGCTGTCAGCTATTATGACCAGCAAAGACAAGGTCTAGGAGCGGAGTTTGCCAAGAGGTTCGGGACGCGATCGGGAAAATCATCGAATATCCCAAAGCTTGCCGTTGGTGGCAAAGAGAACGCGGCGTTGTCGCACGAAGGGATTTCCCTACGGGATCATTTATCAGATCAGAGACGACACGCTGATCATCGTTGCGGTACTCCATCTTCGCCGAGAGCCTCAGAGTTGGAAAGCCAGAATTCCCAAACAGCAGTAGTGATCTATGCGGCTCCAGCACCTAGGACGTGGTGACCCCGCACGCTGCGCCCGGGAACCGGCATCGCTCGCGAAAACCCCCGAATGATGGGGTTCCCGTTGTTCGCCGCATCCTACGAAACCCAACGTCGCGTTCGCGGCCCGCGGCGATGACGAGCCGTGATCTCCGACTCAAACACTAGGCGCAGGACGCTATGCTCGATCTTAAGATTAGTCCGACACTGTCCATCCTCACCATAGCTCGTTCGGGAGGCCCGACGCTGGCTGGAGAGCCTCGTAAACTCTCGATTCCGTGGCGAGAGGACCTGCAAGAAGTCACCGATGTGGCGTCGCTACTGAGTTGGCGCACATATCTCTCGAACTTTGTGGGCTTCGATGATCAGATGGACGAGCTGCGCGAATGGACGATGAGCCCACCCCAAGTATCTTTGAAGTTCATGGTTGGTGAAGGCGGGACAGGCAAGACTCGAAGCGCAGCGGAATTCGCGCGAAGCTTGCAAGGCCGGGACAAGTGGGCTGCCGGCTTCGTTGACCTGCGAAAGCCCCAATCCTATGACCTTAGCAAGAAGGGCAACCTTCTGGTTGTTGACTACCCTGAAGAGCAGCAGGCTGCGGTAGTGGAGCTACTGAAGGACTTGGCTGGCCTGGGATCCGACTGCCCACGTCTGCGGGTATTATTGCTGACGAGGCGTTCGATTGAGCACTGGTATGACGTAGTCGTTGATAGCAAGGCAAATACCGTCGTGGATATGAAACCGGTGGTGGCGAATGGCCTGAGCGCCTCAGATGCGTACAAGGTGTTCTGCTCGGCCCAGGATCGGGCTGCAAAGCATCGCAAGACCACGCCCGTACCTGTGTCAGAAGAGCAGCTTGATGCCTGGCTCCGGCTAACACCGGAGAATGACCGGGCCTTGTTTGTTGTGGCAGCGGGCTGTTCACAGCGCCGTCAGTCCCGATGATCTTGTGGTCCAATACAGCGGGACACAGGTCATACAGTCGATAGCCGAAAGAGAAGTGGCCAGATCTCAGGAATATAGCAAAAGGCGAGGGATTGAAAGATCACTTATGTTCTTGCACGGATCCTATCGATAGCCGCTGATCTCGCGGCAGTCTAACTGAGGACGCTGTTCTCAAAATCGCTAAGGAAACGCCGGATCTGACCTGGGACTGGATCGTAGGTGAGGATATCAGGAAGCGCTCTGCGGAATCACAGCCATGGCCTGACAGGTTGATCCCCGCGCCCAAGCCGGACATCCTGGAAGCCGCCATGGTCGTCAGGATCTTGAGCGAAGCGCCCGAAACTGCGCCTGAATTGATCTGGCTGGGCATTGAGCCGGACGTGCCCAATGGTCTTAACCGTGTTGCAAGATTGAGCTACGACGCAGAGATAGTCCTGGGGCTACCGCGACATCGCATCAGTGAATGGCTCGCCGACGGCTGTTAAGGGCCGAAAGGATCGTTGTGAGATGCTCGAACCGTACCTCGTTGGAGCGCCCCTGCCGATCGGCTGGATAACCGCTGCTGTAGCCACGCGACGGACGCTCCTCGATAACGTTGCAACAGAAGAGGAGAGTGCACAGATATTGAGCAACCTGTCGAATGACCTGGCGCGGCTGCGGGGGACAAAGCGGGGGCGCTTAAAGCTAGCAGCGAGGCCGTAGATGTTTACCGTGGTACCGGCCAAGGCCCAGCCCACAAGATATGAACAGGGTTTAGCCTTGAGCTTGAATAACCTGTCAAACGCTTTGGCCGACGTGGGTGACAAGAAGGGATCGCTCAAGGCCATTCGTGAGTCGGTGGATATCAAGCGACGTCTGGCAGCAGCCCAACCGACCCGTTATGAACCCGACTTGGCTACGGGGTTGAACAACATGTTATTGCGGTTGGGTTTGCGGGTGACAAGTCGGAGCGATGAAAACTGGCCTTGAGTCTCTGGAGATACTACGTCGTCTAGCGAAAACGCAACCTGCCCGGTACGGACCAAACTTAGCCTGGACCTTGCACAATCTTGCAATATGCTACACTGAATTGGAGGACAATCCTGCTGCCCTAGATGCTATCCATCGGGCTGTTGATGTTTACCGACGTCTGCACAAGCGCAGCCAGCGAGATATGAACCTGGCTTAGCCAAGGGCTGCGAACCTCGACGGATCTTGAAGAAAATGGCCAGATGAGGAGGTAATGCCGCACTTGATGAAGCCAAGGAACTCGTGCGGCCGTATGCGCAGCAGTGGCCCAAAAGCCGCCATATGGAAGTGCTAAAATACATCGAATCTCTGCTGAAATCTTAGCAGGAGCAGAAAATCCTTAGAATTTCGACCCTGCGGCCCAGTGTCGGGCAGAGCCTGGACGCAAAACGCATTCCCAGGCTGGAGCCTGGGAACGAGACGAAAATCTTTATTGGAAGGGGCTCATGTCTTCATTCAGTGTTGTACCCATATATGTCTCTGACAAGTCAGCCAAGAACTTCTGGCAGGACTACCGGGTCTTTTCGGATCGGATCGAGCTGCGGTGCTGGGTGGTGTTCAAGACCTTTGTCATTCGAGCTGAAGACATTGTGGAAGTCAAGGTCCGTCCTGCTTTTTCCTTGCTCGATTTGTTTCAAGGAAGATCAAGGTATCTGGCGGGTACTGAAGCTTGATTGGTCGGATCTTTGCGAGCATGTGGAGATCCACCGAAAAACCGGGCTCTTCAAGTATCTCAGGATCACTCCCGACAATCCTGCGAATTTCTTAGCTGCGTGCCGGTCATTAAAATCCCCCTGAATCCCCCTGTAGAAAAGGGGGACTTAGCGCCATTTTTTTGTCTTGACACGGGGGAGCGTCTTAGGATTCATTAGAAATAATAAGCATCCCTTTCCCGAAGCTGGATCTACAAATCACACGGAGGGTCGTTTGATGAGAGGGCAAATACTCGCAGTCGTGTTCGTCGCACTTGTTATTGTCACCGTCCCCGCCATTGCCGCCGCGGACAGATTTGTGGCTGTTTATATTAACCCGAACGATTTAAGCTGGGCCAGCGGGCAGGGTAATTCTCTGGAAGAAGCCAGCGGCATCGCGGCGGAGAGCTGCGGGAGCGGTTGTCGCCGAGCGGGCTACAGTCGTAACTCTTGTGTAGCTCTTTCCATACGAAGTGACAATGGCACGTGTTGGGGGTGCTCGTGGGGTAACAGCGACGAAGAGGCAAGACAAAAGGCAACAGATATATGCCAAGGACACGGGTGCAGTTGCAGAATCATATACTCTGAATGCTATCGCTGAGTCCGAGATTTGACCGACTCCGGAAATTCCGGACGCCCGATTTGGTAGGACCGGCCCCGCGCAGAACGTCGGGGTTGTCGGTCCTACAGCCGTAATTATTCCTAGTTCCCAGGCTCCAGCCTGGGAACGGCTGCCGGGAGGCTCCGCCTCCCTCCGAAGCTTGAAATGGCGCTGCCAAATGTCCGGGCGGAGCCCGGATGAAACGCATTCCCAGGCCGGAGCCTGGGAACGAGACAATTGGGCCGCAATCGTAGCACGATCAAGGCACGCGGGGTCTTCTTGCGCCCTCACCCCGGCCCTCTCCCAGAGGGAGAGGGAGGTATGAGGAGCCGCTTTAAACGTCCCCTCTCCCTTTGGGAGAGGGAAAGGGTGAGGGAATATCGTGGCACGATGTTGGATTCCTGAAGAATTGTGTGACAGTTTCAGATTCCGGTCCCACCAACCATTTCCGCTCACAGATGACCCTTGTCCAGTACTCGCCTTATAGCGACAAGAACGTCCTTGGCGTCGTAAGGCTTTCTCAGGAACCCTCTGGCGCCTGTCCTGTTTTCTCCTACAGTGGCGCCGTTTTCAGAATATCCACTTGAGAGGAGGACCCTCACATCCGGATCGACACGCAACAGTTCCCGGAGGCAACGGACACCACCCATCCCCGGCATTATAAGGTCGAGGATTATGAGAGAGATTTCCTTTCCGTGAGCGGCGTAGCATCTCCAGGGCCTCTTCTCCGCTTCGGGCAACGATTACGCGATATCCTCCCGTCTCGATCAGTTGCCGTCCCATCTCGCGGATCCGGTCGTCGTCATCAACCAGGAGAATGGTCTCCGTGCCAAAAGCGGGCATTTCCCTCGTCACGGTCAAATCAGGGAGCAGTTCGCACGCGGACACAGGGAAGTAGATCTTGAAGGATGTCCCCTTTCCGGGTTCGCTGTAGCACCTGACGTAACCTCCGTGCTGGGAGACGATCCCGTGGACCATTGATAGGCCAAGGCCCGTGCCTTCTCCGTCCGTTTTCGTAGTAAAAAAGGGCTCGAACACGCGGTCCAGCACTTCGGGTCGCATTCCCGCGCCGGTGTCCGAAACGGTGAGAAGCACGTACTTGCCTGGTTTGGCTCCCAGGTGGACGCTCACGTATTCATCGCTCAACGAGACATTGCTCGTCTCTATAAGGAATTGTCCGCCGTTCGGCATTGCATGTTGGGCGTTGACCCCCAGATTGAGTAACACTTGCTCGATTTGCGCCGGGTCAGCGTCGATGATTCTGAGATCTTCGGCCAGCGCCAGGTCGATCCCGATCATCTTGGGAAGGGCCCGACGAAGCAATTTTTCCACCCTGCGGACCTCATGATTCAAGTCTATCGGGCGGAACTTGGATTCACCCTTTCTGCCAAAGGTGAGGATCCTCGATACGAGGTCCGCCCCGTCTCGCGCCGCATGTATAATGGCTTCCAATTTCTTTCGATCGGGATCTTGCTCACCCTTGTTCATGAGGAGGAGGTCTGAATAGCCCAAGATGGCTTGGAGCAGGTTGTTGAAATCATGAGCTATGCCTCCTGCAAGAGTCCCGACCGCCTCCATCTTCTGCGCTTGGAGCAGTTGCTTCTGAAGCGTCAGCTCCCTGGTGACATCTCTCGAAACCGAAACATAGTTCACTATTCTCCCTGTCTCATCCTTGATGGGAGAAACGGTTGCGGTCTCTTCGTATATTGTTCCATCTTTTTTCTTATTGATGAAATTGCCGCGCCAGACCTCGCCTCGAAGCAGCGTCTGCAACACATCGCGGTAATAATCATTGTCGTGCCTGCCGCTCTTGAGAAATCCGGTGTTCTTCCCGACAACCTCTTTAGCGGAATAACCGGTCGTCGCCTCGAACGCGGGGTTCACATATTGGATCGCGCCGTCCTTGTCCGTTATGATGATGATTTCTCCGGCCTGTTCGATGGCTGTCGTTAAGAGGAGCCGCTCTGCCTCTCGTCGCTTGCGCTCGGTGACGTCGATAACATTTCCCACGACGGCCGGCCGGCCTTTATAGTTGATGACGGTGGCCCGCGCCTCGAACCATTGCGTTTCGCCGCTCTTGGCTATGGCCCTAAACTCGTACTGGCTGCGAACGGGTTTGCCCTCCAATCTTTCAAGCGCTAATTCTCTGACCTTCTGCTTGGTCTTCAGGATGAAGGAATTCCCAAAACGGTTTTCCGATCACCTCGTCGGGAGAGTAGCCCGTCATGCGCCCCCACTGACTGTTCACGTATTGGAACAGACCGTCCTGGTGAATGTAAATCCCCGTTAATGAGCTTTCCGTTATGTGGCGGTATCGCTCCTCACTGGCTCTCAAGAGTTCTTCAGCTTGTTTCCGCTTCGTGATGTCTCGCGAAAGGCCGTAGATACCGGTCGGATTCAAGTTTTCGTCGCGAATGAAACTCATAGCCGATTCCAGACAAGCTGCGGAACCGTCCTTCCGGTAGAAGTCCAATTCCATCGTCACTGTCCTGTCCGGATCGACTCCAGGTATCTTTGTCATGCTGAAGCTCTTTAGCCAGCATTTTGTGAGCCTGTTCAAAAGATTCGGGGGTAAGCTGTTCCGACGCGGGCATATTCATACGTTCTTCCGGCGTAAAGCCAAGCGCCTCCTCGATGGACGGGCTGACATAGCGGGTGTTCAAGTTCAAATCAACAGTCCAAACAATATCGTGCATGCGCTCGGCCAAGAATCGGTACTTGGCTTCGCTCTCCTTCAATGCCTCCTCTGTCTGCTCGTCGTTCCTTGATCTCGGACTCAAGCCTCTTGAGGGCAGCGGCCATATCCGCACGGGTAGCTCGATCACTGAGCAAGAGTTTGTCAATTTCCTCTTCAACTGTTCTTTCGGAAGGCCCGACCACAAATTCATCATACGGATCGCCTTCGGTGATGAAGTTGGTCTGATCGGCCCAGCAATTGGTCTCGAAAAGCTTGGAGCAGTATCCTGCAAACTTGCCTGCCAGCATCCCGCTCCCCCAACACACGCCCAAGGCTTTCTGATAACGGCCTTCCCAACCATCTTTCACCCTGAAACGGCACTGGCGCTTTTCAGCATCCATCGACACCAGGGTCCATTCGCCCCAGCCGGCTACAGCAGCTATATTGGCAATCGCCTTGAACCCGTCCCCAAATTCACGGAATTGCGATATGACCTGCCAGTCCGCCTCCACACTTTTGCGACCCTCGCTCTGTAAGGCCAGCCAAAATCGTTCGGACCCTACCATGGCCTGCACGCCTGACATGAGCCCGGCTAAGGTGGTATCCACCGCCATCATGGCGACGGGCAAATTCTCAAAGGTGGCCGTGCCTTTCCGGATATCCCAGGCTATCTTGACGCCTCCGACTTCAATTGTTGAAGGCTTCACCTTGGCCAGGAGCTAACTGACTCTTCTTGCTCATGGTTTTTCACCTCAGCGTGTTACGAAGGCGCCAGTGCGTCTCGAGGACTCGGAACTGCGAAAATTTGAGATAACAAAGCCCTGGGGCTTCGGACCGACCATGAAAATGTTATATTGAATTATGCGGCAATCTTAATATCTTGCAGGTTATTTGGATGGCCGGCGGTCATGATCCGGCGTCCGGCTCCGCAATCATCACATAATAAGTAACCCGCAAGATATTCGGGCGGCGGGCCCGCCTTCATGTTACCGAAAGAGTCTGTTTATTGTGTTTTAGCTTACCGCAGCACAGGCCCTTTGGTCAAGAAAAGCATTCATGCGAATGCGGGATGACCTTTTATGCCCCGTGAATGGCCTCCTTTCGTCAATTTCCGCGTGAACGGGGAGAAGTGGATTCCCTCGCCGTCCACGGGGAGGGTGGGAGACGGCACAAAGCAATCTCGCCGTCCCACCGGGAAACCTCTCGATCTCGAAACCCATCTTAGTAGCGGCCGGCCTCCGTGCCGGTCGGCCGGCGCCCCGGACTGGATCCGGGGTCCATTCTTGGTGGGACGGGCATCTTGCCCGTCATTCTTGGACAGGCTGGAAGCCTGTCCCACCAACACATCCGGATTCCTGCCTTCGCGGGAATGACGAGTGAGAACAGGAACGCCGGTGTCTACCATTGAGGAACCGCTGGTCCCGTGTGTGCGCCCCAATTCAGTAGGACCAACATCTTACCGGTCGGGGGAATTTTGCCCACCGTCCGGGGACGGGCAAGATGCCCGTCCTACTGGAAATCAGTTGCGCCGAACAGTAGCTCCGCGTTCTCTGCCTACCTCGTGATCGAATAATTTTGGCGAATATTGCTTGACATATATCGATGCGAGATATATCGTAGTGACCCATAGAGGTGTAATTTGTATGGACGTTCAATCAGTTCTCCTGGGGTTCCTCATGATGCAGAGCATGACAGGATATGACCTGAAAAAGGCCTTCTCCATATCCTTTTCCTTTTTCTCCGGCCTTAGCTACGGGTCCATCTATCCCGCGCTCAAGAAGATGGAGAAGCTCGGGTTGATCTCGAAAACAGTGGAAATTCAGGACGGCGCCCCAAACCGTAAAATCTACACCATAACGGAAGCCGGGCGGGAAGCTTTCCTCGAATCTTTGCGAACGCCGTTAGCGCCCGAGCGGCATAAAAGCTGTTTCCTGATGAAGCTTTTCTTCTTCGCCTATCTTCCGCCGGAAGAGCGAAAAGCGATCGCCGCCGGGCACAGGGATGCCGTACAGCAAATACACGACCAGTTGGAATCGCTTCGTCCTGCAATCGAGGTCCATGCCGATCGATTCCAGCTACTCTGCTTTGAGTTTGGCCTTCGCATGTCTCGGGACATGGCCCGTAATCTGAGCGAGGTCGTCGAAGGCCCTGGAGTAGTAGTGAGCGAGAGGAAGAATGATGCGGGAACCCCTTTTTTGCAAAAAAGCGGTTCCCGCGCCCTCCGCCAAAAACTCTTATATGGCTGGCGGAGCCTCCAACGCGAAAGTAGGGGCGACCGGCGGTCGCCCTGTACGATTTTGGGGGGCACGGCCCGCCCTACCTGACTGGGAGAGTAAGTAACGAAAAGGGGTGTTCTCGTGGAAATCGATGAAAGTGACCTTTGGAGAGTCAGCCGCCGGAATTTCCTGGCTTTGTCCACTGGCCTTATCACTGCAATGTCACTCGGTGAGTACGTTGGGCGCAGGGGATAGCCACGCAGCAGAAACCAAGTTCCCCGAAGGAAGATGTCGAGGCAAAATGGAAAAGAAAGTACTGGTCACCTATGCCAGTAAGTATGGCTCCACTGGGGGAGTCGCTGAGGCCATTGGAAAGGAACTGTGCGCCAAAGGCGTGAACGCGGACGTGGTTTTGATCAAGAATGCCAATAACATCGGCTCATATCAAGGAGTGGTCATCGGGAGCGCGATCTATATGGGCAAGTGGATGTCTGATGCGATAGATTTTGTGAATAAGAACCAGGATATCCTGCGTCAAATGCCCGTCGCATATTTCCTTGTATGTATGACCCTGTCCCAGCCGACAGAAGAGAAACGGGCCCAAGTGTTGTCGTACATGGACCCCATCCTTAAGGCGGCGCCGAAAATAAAGCCTGTTGGTATAGGAACATTCGCTGGAGCGTTGGACTACAACAATCTGTCTTGGCTGAACAAGAAGATTCTCAGGTCCAAAGGGACTCCGGAAGGGGATTTCCGCGACTGGAACGCCATTCGCGCTTGGGCACGGGAACCATTATATGCGAGGTTCGTCCGATAGGAACTCGAGATCACGGCGCCTGATCCAGTTCTAATTCAGGAGGTATAATCATGATTGCTTTAAGAAAAAACTGGTGGAAGATCCTGGCGCTATCATTGTTCGCTACATTTATAGATATATTGGGTCATATTATTGATGGAACGGTGTTGCCCCAATTGCCCTTATCAATTATATCAAAAACAATTGGGATGAGAGCTACAGTAATTATCTATTTCATCATTTGGTTCTCAATTCTATCATTAATTTGTTTGTATACAGAAAAATGGCTCAGTGGGAGTAAATTAATAAAAGGCGTAAAATATGGAATTGCATTTGGCGTTATGATGTATTTTGCCGCATGTGAAACAAACACCATATACGGAACGCCTCTTATTGATGATATACGAATAGCCGCAGTGGATTCTATAGCCTTTATCATATTTGGCGTATTAGCGGGAATAATGTTTGGGACTGATAGCCCGGATAAACAGCAGGCCTGGACTAAGATGGACCTGCTCCCAGTCTTAACAGCTACTTTATTTTTTATAATTGGACGATATTTTGCATATTCTATTTTAGAAATTGAATCCGGATATACGGAAAGACCATTTTTAACATTCATTTGGACCTTATCCATGGGGTTATCATTGGAATAATGTATTTATTAATAGGCAAGAATATAAATGATAATCCAATAAAGAAAGCCATGATTTACGGGTTATTAATTGTCGGGTCGATCTCGCTATTCGGTAATTTATTTTTTCCTTTTGAATACCAATCTTCATTTGCAGTTATGGTCCCTGATTATATCGTAGGAAGATCAATCGTAGATATGGTGTTTATAACACTGGGAATTTTTCTTGGAGAAAGCATAATACAAAAATATAGAAATTCGATTAGAGGCGGTTGCAAAACCTCAATGGAAGCAAAGAATAAGGCATTATCTTATAGCGGCGGTTCGTGAACCGCACGAAATCAGGGCGCTTCTCGAAGCGCCCCTACCGCATCACATCGCGACATGGAGGTTTTGTAACCGGTTGTATAACACTGTCCAGTCTCCGCCAAAGGAGGTTCGTGATGTCTCTGTTCAACTCCAATCGGATGAATAGGAGGGTCTTCCTCAAGGCTTCAGCGTTGTGGGCCACCGCCGCGGCGCTTAACGTTCCTGCGGTAACGCCCGCTTCCGCGCAACGCCCGAAGGAAGGCGAATACGACGCAATCGTCATCGGCGCGGGGCTGGGAGGGCTGGCCTTTGCCGGATACATGGCCAAACAGGGCTTCAAGGTCCTTGTGCTGGAGAGCCATGATGTTCCAGGGGGGTACGCCACCACCTTTACCCGCGATGGAGGCCGATTCACTTTCGATGTTTCCCTGCACCAGATCGCTCTGGGAGGAGCAGGCAAGGCAATCCTGGCCGACCTGGGCGTCCTCAAGAAGGTTCGCTTCTACAGATCCGGGGAACTCTTCAGGGCCCTTGGCGCCGGGCTGGACATCGCATGCCCCAACAACGGGCCGCAGGCTTTTGAGCAGGTCCTTATGGAGAAATTCCCGCAGGAAAAGAAGGGCATACAAGCTTTCATGGCTGACGCGGTGGGAATAAGCGAGGAAACGGAGAAGCTCTTTGAGGAAGGAGAGTTGACCACGCTCGGGAAAGCCATGTTTCCGTTGCGTTTCCCACGCATGTGGGCTGCGAGGAAAAAGACCCTGGCCGATTACCTGAATGAATATACAACCAACCCGTCGCTAAGATCGCTGATGTCGATCTTCAGCGGCTACTACGGCCTTCCTCCAAGCAAGCTTTCAGGTTTCTACTATATGGTCGCGACCGGAGGCTACCTGCGATACGGCGGTTCCTATCCTGCCGGCGGCTCCCAGGCCATCAGCAACGCTATCACGGAACTGATCGAGTCCAAAGGCGGCGAGGTTCGATTGGGCACGCGGGTCGCTCAGGTGCTCACCAGGGACGGCCGGGCAATGGGAGTGAAGACCTCAGCAGGCGAGTCGCTGACAGCCAAGGCTGTGGCCGCTAATTGCAGCGCGGTAAGCCTCTTCTCGGATATGCTTCCTGGAGCGCCCGTGCCTGCGGACTTCCGGCAGAGACTTGGCGCTCTCAAGCCCAGTATTTCCTCCTTTCAGGTGTGGCTCGGGCTGAACAAAGACATCACCGAAACTGTCAAGAGTTCCCATACCTTCCTGAGGGCGGAGCAAGATCCTGACAAGGCTTATCAAGATAGTCTTGAAGGTCGGGCCGACAAGAACAACATAGGGGTATGCGTTTATAACAACATCGCCAAGGAGCTGTCGCCGCCCGGAACAACTACCCTGGTCATAACCTTCATTACCGGGTACGGGCCCTGGAAGCGGTTCGAGCAGGATTATTTCGCGGGCAAGAAGACAGAATATAACGCGAAAAAGAAGGAGATTACCGACACCCTGATTCGACGCGTTGAAGCGGAACTGATTCCCGGACTTAGGGGCATGATCGCGGCGCAGGATTCGGCCACGCCTCTGACGAATGTACGTTACACATCGAACACGGCCGGAGCGATATACGGTCTGGAACAGAGCATGGACAACTCCTTCATGACACGAGTCTCGAATCGAACGCCCATAAAGGGACTTTATCTGTCCAGCGCCTGGGGCGATCCGGGCGGCGGGTATATCGGCGTGCTTCTCGCTGGAAAGAAAACCTTCGGACTGCTCATGGAGGATTGGACGTGACATGAGTCATTCTGAGGCGCATTCGCGTAATTGCGTCCTCTGTCTGACTGGGGACTCCGGCTACTGTCGGGGCAGGCTCTGGGCCTACCCTTCCGGTAGCGACCGGCCTCCGTGCCGGTCGTTCTTAGGACGGGGATCCCGCTCGTGGGACACGAGAGATGGGGCGGGCCGTGCCCGCCGATTTCAATTCAGCGGCCACGGGCCGCCCTACGATTGGCTGAATGTTAGAGGATTGCTCCTGTAGGGGCAAACCTATGTGTCTGCCCTGGGCGGATACGCAGGTCCGCCCCTACAATGAAATTCGCTCATACCCTCTTCATAAAGGGAGGACTGAGGTGGAGTTAGGAGTCCGAAAATGAGCAACGAATCTGCTACAACGGAAAAAGCTCTGCCGACACCTGACCAGGGCCCGACAGATTTTTCTGTACATCGCCCCTTTTCCGGCTCTGGTTTTTTTCAAGATTTGGGCGTCCCTGGGGAGGGACGCCGCCGGCCTGTTGGTGGGCGCCGCTGCCATGCTCGTCTATTGCGTCGTTGTTGTGGCCCTGGCAAGGCGTTGGGACAAACCCACCTACTTTGACTGGGCGGTCGGGGCATATTTCCTCGTAATCACCGTGTCGCTTGCTCTGTGGCCCGGCGCAGCCGGCGCGATCCTGTCTCAATATGCCGTGACCGGAATCTACTTGTGCATGTTCGCAGCGGCGTTTGTGCCGCCGATTTTGGGTTTGGATCCCTTCACGTATCACTACGCGAAGAAATATGCGCCCCAGGCGGTTTGGGGAACGTCCGTCTTCATGTCCATTAATCGCATTATGACCTTTGCGTGGGCGGGCCTTTTCGCGGTCTGCATTCTGCTGAGTCTGTATCCATCCGTTATTACCCGAGCGTTGATCCCCATAAGCCTGATCGTAGCAGTGGGCGTTCCGTTCAATTTACGTTTCCCGGACTACTACCTCAAGCGAGTCGGTTTACCCACTATCTCCGAGATGCGCAAATTCGGACAATCCCCCTCTCCCTCCCCTCTCCCGCCAGGGGAGAGGGTTTCAAATCCCCCTCCCTCGACGACTGCCATACCCGAAATGCGGAAATCTACTGAAGGGCCTGGTGTAGGGGCGACTGGCAGTCGCCCTCCCGGATCAGTCATCCGACCAACCTCAGATATAAATCAGTCAAAACCCAAGAAGGAGACTACCATGAAAGTTTTAGCAATTAATTCGAGCGCGAGAAGCGACGGAATCAGCAAGACAGGGATGATGCTGGACGCCCTGGCGCAAGGGATGCGAGACGCAGGCGCTGAGGTCGAAATGATTCCGCTGCGCAAAAAGAAGGTCAATAACTGCATCGGCTGCTTCACATGTTGGACCAAGACTCCAGGGGTTTGCGTCCATAAGGACGACATGACCAATGAGCTGTTCCCCAAGTGGCTGGAGGCGGACGTCGTGGTATATGCCACGCCTCTGTACTATTTCACCGTTAATGCCGCCATGAAAACTTTCATTGACCGGACTCTGCCCATCTTGGAGCCGTTCTTGGTACAGGCTAACGGGAAGACGACCCATCCGCTGCGTCAAAAGCACCCAAAAATTGTAGTCTTGTCGGTCGCGGGCTTTCCCGAAGCGTCCGTCTTTGCGCAGCTTTCTTCATATGTAAACTTTGTCTTCCGGAAAGGTCTCATCGGAGAGATCTACAGACCCGCTGCCGAAGGGATGACCCACATGCCTGAGATCAAGAAAGATATTCTTGACGCAACCGCACAGGCAGGCCGGGAATTGATTCAATCCTCGAAGATCTCCGAAGCCACGATGGCTCGAATCATACAACCCATAGGCGACTTCGACGTCTCCGCGAAGATGGCAAATGCGTTTTGGAAGACTTGCATTCAGGAAGGGATAACACCCCGAGAATTCGATGCAAAGGAACATGATCCCGCGGCCTGATTCCATCGATACATTCATGATAGTAATGTCGATGGGCTTCAACAAAGAGGCCGCGGGCGCTACAAAGGCTGTCCTTCAGTTCAACTTTTCCGGCGAAGTGGAGGGGTCCTGCTACTTGACGATCGACAACGGACGGATTGAACCGCGAGAGGGGACCTCGGAAAAACCGGACCTGGTTGTTGATACGCCTTTTGATGTTTGGATGGACATCATGACCGGCAAGGCTGACGGCCAGCAAATGTTCATGGAGCAGAAGTACAAGACCGTCGGCGATCTGTCTTTGCTGATGCGTATGAAGGACCTGTTCGGCGGGAAAGGGCGCTGAGGCCAAGAAATCACTGCAGAGGAGCAGAGGGACGGAGATAAGAGTTCCCGGGGAGGGCGTTTTTGCAAAAACGCCCTCCCCAGGCCCCTCCCCAAAAACTCCTAAATGGCTGACGGCAACATCAAGAGTAGGGGCGACTGGCGAGTCGCCCTCTTGGTCCAGGTAGCGACCGGCCTCCGTGCCGGTCATTCTCCGGGCGGACATCCCGCAAGGAACGCGGGACCTATACAGAATCGCCGTTCCCACCGCCAGCCTTTTAAGAGTGAAGCGGTTTCGGCAGCTTCTTTACCTCTTCGTAAATTCGATCAATTACAGTCATAACCTTAGCCAACTTCGGCCGTTGATTTGAGGCTGGTCCTTGATAGGAGCGGATATTTCTCCGGATGCTTGATCGAATCTAATGTTAAGTCTACGTCCAGCGCGGGCCAGTGAAGATGGTCAGAGCCTTGCCGTTGCACGTTGAGTATGGCCTAGAGGCATCCTTAAACCAAGGGAATTCGTCAAATGAAAGAAATAGCTCCTCGTCGTCGATCAGTAACCAAAGACCGTGCCGAGAAATATTGGCGCTCTCAACTCCTGAAATGTTCTTAGGCGAGTCTAATCCCATTTAAGAGATCCTGGTTGATGTGTTCCACAAGCGGCATAGTCGAGAGCATCATCGCCGAACAGCCTCCGGACTTATCAATGGAATTTATTTCCATAACGGAAAACGTGTCCACAGATGGGGCTATAGGCACCTTGTTCGTGTCCATCCTTGCCAGTTTATCCGCCTTTGAACGGCAATTGACCAGTGAAAGGACTGCTCAGGCTCTTCAGGGCAAGATTTCTCGGGGCGAGCGTGTAGGCTCAATTCCTTTCGGCTGGAGAGTAGGGAAAGACGGAACCCACTTGATAGAAGATGCTCACGAGCAGAAGGTCCTTCAGCGCATGAAGTGGTATGACTCACGAGGCTACTCAGCCACGAAGATCGCTAAGACCTTTAACGAGCAGGGCGTGCCTACCAAACATAATGGAACATGGCAAGCCAAGCAGGTTTTGGGAATTTTACGGCGGGCATAATCCATTACCCAATGAACGTTGGGTAATAAACCAACAACCGAGGGCGGTTCATCCATCACGGATAACCGTCCTTTTCGTTCCACAAAAGGAGACAGACCAATGAGACACAGGCATTACAGGACGTGGAGACCGCACAGGAAGCATCATAGGGGCTACAGAGAGCGTGGAGGCTACAAGGATATAGCCGTCGGTGCTTTGCAGGTTGTCGGCGTGCTGGCGACTGCCCTCGTGGCGTTGCTGTTCAAACGAAAGCCTTAATGGGCTGAGTACACAAGGGAGCCTCAAATCTAAGGCTTCTTTGTTCAGTCATGGCAGTTTTGGCAGTTTGATTTTGTCTGTTCCATCAGCGCATCTAGGGCTTTATCGCTCTCTGCCTTTGGCGCTGGATCTCTTCTTCCATACCAGGTATGCCTGGCGGGAGTGGATATTTGTGATTACATTTAGTGCTGCAGTCAAGTCGTTTGGCTCTTACCTCTTCTATGGCTTTGTCGTTATGTGGGTCACCGTCGTAAACATACACTCTTTCGCACTGATTACGGCACCCAATCGCAGCCTTAAGGATCTCGAAGACCTCGGGATGTCTCTCAAAATAGTCCAACGTATCCATCCCAAAACTATATGATACACCTGACAGCCCGATAATCAAAGAAAGTATCAGTCCGAATGCTGCGGCTCGCTTAGCTTACCGCAGCCCATCTTAAGGAATTTCACAACTGAAAAAATCAGCTCATTCAGGAAAGGAGGCGCTTATCTACTCAGACCCGATCCGCCCGAGCATCCTCCCACCGCATCATTACCGCTTCCACACTTGCCACCGGCGCTGTATCCTGTATGACAAACGTCCCAATCGGCGCCGGAACCGTTGCTGACGTTATTCAGCTCATCCCCCTGGTGTTGATGAGAATGCTGGCTTCGGGCCCATTTTGCACTCGGCGGTCCTGGGTCCAGCGTCACCTCCCGCCAGGCAGATACCTTCATCGTGTCCGCTCATGCATATGCTCTTTTGACCAGCCCCTCCGCTGACGCCTTCCAGTTCGTCATCTACCCCGTGAGATTCGGGTTTTTCGTAGTCGCCCTTTTTCTTTTCTTCGTCTGACATAATTTGTCCTCCTGCAAGTGATGTTATTTAGCCGGAATTATGCGGCGGTCTTTGCATTTTGACCGTTTTGGCACCCTTGAGGGGCAGAGAAGTCGCCCTGCTGACCCCAAAAGGTCTCAGTGAGATGTCCCACGCGACCGGACGCAGGTCAAAACCGTCGTCACGGTTGCTGAAAAAGCTCCTTTTTTCCTGTTTCTGAGCGTACCTCACCCTCCGTCACTCCGTCAACCGTTTTTTCCGACCGCACTCGTCACCCGAACACAGCGCGGTAATGTCGGGCCAAGGGGAAGGCTGACGCCACATGAACTTGCCACCTCCGACCGTGATACGCGACTTTCGCTCCGACCTTGATCAGACGCTTGATGAGCCATTCCATTGACCGTTTGACCTCTTCGCCCATGAGGTAGAATTGCCGGAGCATGTGCAGGAGATTGTAGGCCAAGACTCCCATGAGCAACCGGGCCTGGTTGGCGGCGAAGCGATGGCAACTCGTCTTGTCCCAGCGCAGCGTGTTCTTCCCCTCTTTGATCCGATTCTCAACGTCGCCGCGCCCGTTGTACACCTTGACCACCTTCCCGGCAGGGAGCTTGGAATTGGTCACAATGAACCCGATCCTCGGGAAGAGTTCCCCGTCGTGCCACTCGATCTTGGCAACCACTCTGCGCTCTCTGTCCCAGGTCTGTGCCTGGTACCGGAGATCAACCAGCCTGATCTGAATCCCGCTCTTGGGAGGCCGCCCCACGGGACGGGTCAGGTACGGGTCGATGAGTCTGTTCAGCACCGCATTGGCCGGAAGCCTGATGAAGTACGTGACCCGTTCACCCTCGCAATACTCGTACACCTCAGGGTTGAGCAAATGCCGCATCACCCCGAAGCCAGAACAGGATGAATCGGGACCGATACCGCTTCACAATCGGATCGAGGAAGTCCAGAACACCATCGGCTGAATGAACGTTGCCGGGCCTGAGCTTCGCCCTCAGGCAGTCCCCGTCGCTGGTGAAAGCGAAGAGCGGATGAAAGCAGTTCTTCCCGAAATGACCGTTGAACGCCACGTTCTCTTGCTTGCCGTGCGCCGGGTCTTCCGTTGAATCAACGTCCACGATCAGACGCTGCTTCTTCTTTCTCCTCATGAGCGCGTCATTGGACCTCGTAAGCGCATTTTCGAGCGCCTTCAATCCGGCTTCGGTCCCTAAGACCTCATTCTCAAGCCTCGATAGCCGCGACTGACCGGCTCCGGCTTCGTCGCCCTTTCCAATGGCGAGCCGAAGAGCGGGATCAATCCGCAGAAAATCCGCATCATTGCAGTCCTCATACCCGGCCGCTATCTGATACACCCTCTGGCGGACCATTTGAAGCTGAGTGTGTTTGCTGTGAACCCAGGACCTGGTATCCTCCAGTTCACTCCCGATTGGACCCAAGATCCCGAAACGCTCGTCTATCTCTCGCAGCAACAGGAAACCCGTGTCCGAGGTAATCTTGGCTCCCTGAAAATCGATCATGATTGAACGATCGAATTCAGGTCGAATTGTCTCTCTTTGCTCTTCACCACTCCCGACCATCTGATTACCCTCAATAGCGGTCTATTTCCTTCACCATATCAGAGGTTGACCGAAAGAACATACTTTTCTTTGTTTACCCGCCGAATAATCCGGGATCAAAATCCTTGTCCAGTTCCAGTGTGTAGGACAATATCGTTTTCAGATCAATCTTGTTGGAAGCCTCCAGAATCTCGAGACCTGCTATCTTATCTTCGGAAGTCGTATCCAAGCTGACGCCTTCCGCAATCTCTATGACCCCTTCCGGAGATTCGTCTCCCAATTTCAAGTATAGGGCATCCACTTCATTGTCGTAGTAGACTTTCACAGTTCGCTCTCTTCTTTCAAAGGGTAATTGGCTTTCGCCGCAACTGTTTCCTTCTTCCCTCATGCCGGCCGTTCTAAGCATATAACAGTCTGCCGCGGGGTTCCGGAATGGAACGAGCGAGTTTGCGCCGTTTCGATCCATTCTTGGATTACTACTTCAGCATTAGCTATTGCTTCTTGATAAGTCGCTCCATCCGCCGCACAGCCGGGAAGTTCAGGAACCTCTGCTATGAAGGCCTGATCACCATCGCTCCAGTAGATGATAATCTCGTAACGAAATTTATCTGCCATTTCGTCGCTTCCTATGCAACAGAATAACGAACTCCTAGTGTAGACGCAGCTTCTGCCAGTCGGTTGTCTGCTGTCCACAGAACTACGTCCGAAAGTAAAGCGGATGCCAGCAGGTGAACATCTATATATCCTAAACCCTTTCCCATCAAATCGTTGTTTTCGATGAACGCCAATACTTCTTCGTGCTGTGCGGTTTCCGCAGAGGGAAGCGCCTGCAACAACGATAAAATCTCTGCTCTGTTCTTCAGATTTCCACACGCCAGCTCGCCAATCACAAAAGGATGACAGCACACCAAGCCTTCGTTGAGCAGCCCGGACAGACGATCGTCACGTTCACGTAGATGTTTTATCCAAACTGAAGTATCGACCAGGACCATTTCAGGCTTCCTCTGCTCTTCGTCGGCTGGGCGCATTTAGGTGCTTCTCGGTCCCTCCGAGTTTGGCGAGTCTTTCGACCACTTTCGCTGGCGCTCGATGCCTTCAGGTCCATCCTGACCAATGAAGTCTTTTCCTTGACCCCGGTCAGCATTGAAGCTTTCTCGATCAAATCATCTTCAATAATTAGGGTAGTCCTCATAACATGCTCTCCCGATTATGTGTCTAAATCATATGCATCATGATGCATCATATATATGCGTTAGTCAAGTGAAGCATTACGAATTGGTAGGGCCGGCGGCCTTCCGGAATTCCGCTAGGAATGCGGCGCCGGATTTACTAAACACAGCGCTTCACTGGTCAGTCCTCGCCTGCCCCCGTTAATCTAATATTCTGCAACCGATAGAACAGATAGGGCGCAACGGTTACCCAAGCCAGGACCACTACCCACACTTGCCCAGCGAACAGATTGTAGGTCGTGAAGCAGTTGGTTCCGAGAAAGACCTCTGACGTAAAAACCAAAGAGAAACTCAAACGCGACAGTCATGACGAGCCAGATCAGTCCGACTGCAACTGCCGTGGCCGCTGACTCAGGTCTCCAGTTGCGGATGATTACCCAAATGATATACTCCCAGCAATACGATCCCGGTGGCGCTGGAAACTTGATGGGCCCTCAACTCGCCAAATAATTCATTAACCATAATTCCCGAACCGCCCCATTGAGGATCGCTATGAAGAGCATCGGTATCCAGGCCAAAATGTATTTCCACATTCGTAGTTCCTAATGAGTTCAATCCCAGACAGCACGCCTGATCATCTGTAGACTGTCTCGCCGATGACCAACTGCGAGAACAAGAATAATCAGGGATTTATCGCGAATCTCATAAATGACCCTGTAGTCGCCTACACGAATCCGCCAGCCTTCTCGTCCGCTGAGTTTCTTAGCTCCGACCGGTCTTGGATCGTGGGCGAGGCCTTGTATCTTGGCGATGATTCTATCTTGGTACGGTTGTGATATACGGGCAAGTTGTCTTTGAGCTCGCCTTTCGATGAACAGCTCGTAGTTCACTCCGCGATTTCCTCACGGATCTCCGAAACCGCCTGCTGGAAGGGGATTGGTTCAGAAGGTCGGCTTTTCGCTTCATCATAGGCACGGATATCATTAAGCTCTTCGAGCAATTCTAGGATCTGTTTCCATTCTGAAATAGGCACGACGACGGCGCTCCGATTGCCTTCGTCATCCACCAGATATTGCTCGTGAAACTGAATCATGGCACGACCTCGTCAGTATTTACGATCTCTCCGCGGAAAATATAGCGCAAGTTCCCCCCCTTGGGCAACCCTTCCCACCTCAGCAGAGGCAATCGTTGAACTTATCCGCATCATTGGTGGTTGAGGATGTCTCACTATTTTGCTTCGGGCAATATCTGCTATATTGTGGCGTAACCCTTTTCGCGTTCTCTGGAATTTCCTAGTGGGCGCTGACGTTTTAACTCTGCAGGAGGCTCGAATGGCCTTGGAAGAAATCAAGATTCTCCGACCCGGAGACAAATACGGCAACAACGCCATTGTGAAGATGTCTTTCGCCGGCGGCCGGGAAATACTGGGTCTTGCCACGAAAAATCTATATTCGGGTGATTGGGACTTCGGTCCCACCTGGAATTATGTGATATTGGCGGATAAACCTTTCCTGGTGGATACCGGCAGGAGAGGCATGGGCCAGGATCTCATGCAAATGATGGAATACGCAGGGATCAAACCCACCGATCTGGATTTCGTGGTCCTGAGCCACGGACACGAAGATCATGACGGTGGCCTGTTCGCTTTGAATCAGGCCACGGGCCTGAAAATTATAGCTCATGAGACTTATGGGCCGCTCACAGCTTTTTCGCGCGAACAAGCGCCGTCAGAACGAGTGCGGAACTTCCCGGCCTCCTGCTGGCACTGCCCCATGCCTGAAAGCTTTTCCGAACAGCATTGCCGGGACGTACCATAACGAACGCCACGGGCTCGATGTGACATCCATTAGCGGAGACGATCACGATCTCGCCCCGGGAGTCTCTGTTCTCCACGTTCCGGGACATTCGCCGGATTCTATAGTTGTTCAGCTTGAAGACGAAGTGATGCTGACGGGGGACACGGTCCTTCCCGAAATCACGCCTCACCCTTCGAGGGAGCAGTTCTTCGAGAACACACAATGCATGTTGCCCGCCCACTATGCCGATGCGAACCAGCTTTACGGTTTGCGTGTATATATAAGATCGGTAAAACGTCTGCGTGCGATAGCGGACAGATTTCGGAATCTGACGGCTTTGCCCGGCCACAGATTTACTTCCAATGGTAAGCTCAATCTAATGGACCTTGCCCGGCGCTGCGACGAGTTGATTGAGCACCACGTTGAGCGCTGTTCTGGTATCCTGGAACTCATTGCGTCAAGTCCTAAGACGCCTGAAGAGATCGCCCTCGAGTATTTCGAGCCTGACTTGCTCAGAGGCTTGGGCATGCATCTCGCCATAAATGAGCTGCTCAGCCATTGTGAGCTGTTGGAGCTTAGCGGCGATGTTGTATGGACTGACGGGAAGGTCGTTTCCACCGGCAATCGAGGATTTGAACGGCTTATTGAAGATATTCCGTAAGCAGATAATCAGGAGGAAAACTCTTTTGGGCAAAAGAGTTTTCCTCCTGAAACCTCCTTTCAGAAAACTCTTATATGGCTGCGGCGAAGATCGGCCCCGATGAAATGTTTGCCAATTTGCATGCGAGCGTGAACTGCACTGTCATGGGGGCTTGCAGTCTCGTGTACTATTAGTTTAGAGTTTTTTGGGAAGGGTTTGGGGGACCCTTTTTTGCAGAAAAAAGGGTCCCCCAAAAAGATGTTTCAAACCCTCCCTCCCAAGGAGTTTTGCGATGTTTCAGACCAGGGTCACCATCTTTTAGGCATCAAGTATCCCATTGTTGGCGGCACGATGATGTGGATTTCAACTCCGGAATTCACCGCAAGCATATCCAACGCCGGCGGTCTGGGGGTGCTCGCGTCGGCCATGTACTCGAGTTCCGCAGACTTTGCCGAAGCCGTTGACCGGCTGTTGGACCTGACCGACAAACCTTTTGCGGTAAACCTCAACCTTTTCCCCGCGATGCGTCCCATCGACAACAACGAGTACCTGGATGTCCTTTTGAAAAAAGGGATCAAGATTGTCGAGACATCCGGACATTCCGCTCCCCAAGAGCTTTGCGCCCGCTTCAAGGAAGCAGGCATGACCTGGATACATAAGTGCGTTGGGCTACGCTATGCCCTGAAAGTCCAGGAAATGGGCGCAGACATCGTGACGGTTGTTGGATACGAGAACGGAGGCGCTACGGGAAAGCTCGATATAGGCAGCCTGGTTCTTATCCCAACGGTCGCGGATTCGCTCAGGATACCTCTCATCGGAGGCGGCGGGGTCTCCGATGGGCGAGGACTCCTGGCCGTATTGGCTTTAGGCGCTGAAGGGGTGATCATGGGGACTCGGTTATTGTTGACACGAGAAGCGCCGATTCATCAAAATCTCAAGGAGGCCCTTCGCCAGGCTTCGGAACTGGATACGATGCTGGTTTTGCGCTCCGTGGGGTCCACTCACCGTGTCTGGGCCAATCCCGCCGCTAAAAAGTGCTCGGAGCTGGAGACATGCAACGCCGAGTTGCCCGAACTCCTTTCGGTCGCCGGGGGAGAAAAGGCCAAGTTGATGTACAGCGAGGGTGATCTGAGCGCAGGAATCATCTCGTGCGGCCAAGGTGTCGGCATGGCGAGCGACATTCCCACGGTGCAGGAATTGTTTGATAGAATTATTTCTCAGGCGGAACAGTTGACAGAAAAACTGGCTCGAAATTAATGCGAGGAAGCGGGAGCTTGCCGCAGAGGACGCAGGGAGGGAAAGAAGGAAGATGCGGGAACCCCTTGTCCGTCATTCCTGCGAAGGCAGGAATCGGAACGCCCGCTTTTGTGGCAACCATCGGCCCGGATCAGTCCGGCGACAGTCGCCCCCTCCGCAAAAAACTCCTATATGGCTGGCGGAACCACAAATGCGCGTTGTAGGGGCGACCTGCGGTCGCCCGGAATATGACAATCAAGTCTGTTATCACATCGATGCAGTGTAGGGGCGCATGGCGATGCGCCCTCTTCTGTCCCCCTTTTCTAAAGGGGGATTCGGGGGGATTTTTGCACAGGCCCTACATGGCGAATCTCTCGTCTCGTGGCGAAAAGGAATTGAGAAATGTATTTCCCCAGAATCGATCCGAACAAATGCAAGAATCACGGTGATTGTTTCAGAATATGCCCGGAGGACGTATTCGACATGGATGCTGAAAACCGGGTGACCGTAGCCAGGCCGGGTGATTGCACAAAATGTGACTCATGTGTAATCGTCTGCCCTGAAGACGCAATCACGGTCGATGAATTATGATCCAAAATTTCTCTTCTTAGTTGGCGACTGTTGCGCGATAATCTAGTGCGCTCCTTCCCTTAATTTGCGTTCACGTCCTAGAACTATTGAATCTGCCTGAAACGTTCAGCCATAGAAGGGGGTTCGCTATGGATGACCGGTCCAAAATCCAAGAACCGCCTATCGACGAGCCGGAGGGTATGCGTCGAGGGGGCGCCTCGACCGATCTCCCGATTGTGGAAGAGTCGCTTCTCATCAAGACGGAAAGATTTCAGAAGATTTTCGATAACGCCTCATTGGCGATGATAATGATAGGCCGCGATGGGAAGTTCGAATACCTGAATTCGGGGTTTACCAAGCTTTTCGGTTACGGTCCGGAAGATGTGCCCGATGGCAGGAAATGGCTCAAACTCGCCTTTCCCGATCCTGAACACAGAAAAGAAGCTATTTCAGCATGGAAAGAGGACATGAAGGAGCCGGTGAGAAATGAGAACGCGGCCCCGGATTTTCACGGTCCAATGCAAGGATGGCAGCAAAAAGATCGTTCATTTCAGGCCGGTAAAGCTGGGCACTGGCGAAGATTTGATGACCTGCGAGGATATTACCGAACGCAGGATTGCAGAAATGCAGTTGATTCAGAGTGAGCAGAAGTATCGTACGCTGTTCGAGGAATCCAACGACGCGGTTTACATAACCACGCGTGAGGGCAAGCTGATTGACGCGAACCGAGCGTTCCTGGATCTGTTCGGCTATGCCCGGGACAAAGCCATCAATATGGATATCCGCAACATATATTCAGATCCGTCCGATAGGGGCCAATTTCAACAACATATAGAACAACTCGGATTTGTCAAAGATTACGAAGTCAAATTCGTGACAAAAGATCGCATGGAGATCGAGTGCCTTCTAAATTCCACCCTGCGGATGAGCGCTGCGGGGGAAATCCTTGGTTACCAAGGAATCATCAGGGATGTAACGAAACAAAAGAAAGCCGAGCGAGCGCTGAGAAAGCATGAAGAGACCTTGCGGGCCCTTTTGAATGCGACTACGGACATAGCGCTACTCGTGAACAAAGAGGGAGAGATTCTAGCCTTGAACCGGGAGTTCGCGTTGTCCGCAGGAAGACCGGCTGAAGAACTTATCGGGAAGTCTATTTTCGAGATTTCCGGTCCGGAAGGTGCCTGGAGAGCGACAACGATTTAATGAAATTATCCGGACCGGCAAGCCGGGCAGGCGAGAAGACATGGCAAGGGATGGAAGGATATACGACACCAGCGCATGGCCTGTGTTCGGAGCGGACGGCGCTGTCGAGGGAGTGGCTGCCTTTGCCCGAGATATTACGGAACGCAAACACGCGGAGGAAGAGCTTCGCACATCGGAAGAGAAATATCGCAGTATCTTGGAAAACATAGCTGACGGTTATAATGAAGTGGACCTGAAAGGGAATCTTATCCTGGTCAATGATTCTTTGTGCGAGATAACGGGCTACAGCAGAGAAAGATTAATAGGCCTCAATTATCGCGAGTTCGTGGATGAAGCAAACGCCAAAAAGTTGTTCGAAGCTTACAATGAAGTCTATAAGACCGGCAAGGCCAATCGTGGCTTCTATTTCGAGATCACTCGAATGGACGGGTCGAAACGAAACTGTGTGGTGTCCATAAGTCTGATTAAGGACTCTAACTGCGTGCCCTGCGGGTTCCGGGGGATTTTTCGTGACATCACGGATCAGCGCCGCCTTGAGGAACAACTTCGGCAAGCGGCGAAAATGGAAGCCATCGGTCAATTGGCGGGAGGGATTGCCCATGATTTTAATAATATCCTCACAGCCATCATCGGGTATTCGGAGGCTTTGAGCCAACACATAGCAGAGGACGATCCGTATCGGGACAAAGCGCTCAGGATAAACCGCGCCGCTGTCAGGGCCGCGAATTTGACCCGTCATCTGCTCGCCTTCAGTCGCAAACAAGTGCTGGATCTAAAGCCCCTGGATCTGAACGAATTAATCGCCAATTTCGAAAAAATGCTGAAACCTTTAATTGGAGAACATATTGAAATCGTCATGAACCTGAGTCCATCCGCGGGAAAGGTCATGTGTGATCCCGGACAGGTCGAGCAGATCCTGTTGAACCTAGCGGTCAATGCTCGCGACGCAATGCCGGCTGGCGGAAAACTGGTGATCGAGACTGCAAATGTCTTTTTGGACGATGATTATGCCCGAACGCGGTCTGAAGTCAAACCGGGCGCTTACGTCATGTTCGCAGTTTCCGATACCGGTTATGGAATGCAAGCTCAGACCCTGTCGCGGATATTCGATCCGTTTTTCACGACAAAATCGAGAGAAAAGGGCACAGGTCTGGGTCTCTCGACCACGTATGGGATTGTGAAACAGCACCGAGGCCATATTTCGGTTTACAGTGAGCCCGACCGAGGGACGACATTCAAGATCTACCTGCCTTTAGCAGAGGATGCCGCCGTTCCATCGAGGTCAGGATCCCGCGATCGGACGTCCGACTGGACGGCAACGAGACAATCCTCATTGTGGAGGACGAAGAACTGGTCAGGCAGTTAACTTCAGAAGCTTTGGAGGCTCTCGGCTACAAAGTTTTGGCAGCCGGCCACCCGGCCGAAGCTGTGAAGATGAGTGAGGAGTATCAAGGGGCCGTGCATCTGTTGCTCACTGATGTGGTGCTCCCTCAGATGGACGGCAAAAGACTGTTCGACTTATTGGCGCCTTTATTTCCTGAGATGCGAGTCCTTTACGTATCAGGGTACACCGAGAACGCTATTGTGCATCATGGAGTTTTGGAGCCGGGAGTGCAGTTTCTCCAGAAACCGTTCACCGTGGATGCGCTGGCAAGAAAAGTTCGCGAAATATTGGATTAGGAGACCATCCTTTAAATTCTTTGAATCATCATGTTTCGTGATATCGTGAACGGAAACAGCGTTAAAGTGGAGAAGATCTATTATGGAGACGATCGGTTCGGGGGACCTGTATATGCTGGTTCCCCGTAAGCTGAAGACGGATTGAGATGACCACAAAGACTGAGGGTTACCGGGAAAGCGATTCGGCTTTGTGCCCCGGCAATCCAGGTCCAAATCCCCATAAGGAGGTCGTGGCGATGTGCAGGAAGTTTTTGGCAGGGATGTTAGTTCTAAGTTTCGTCGTATGGGCGGGCAGTGTTGTGGCGCAAGATACATTGAAAATAGGGGCGCCTCAGCCAATGACCGGTCCGGACGCTCCCTTCGGCGACAAATTTAAGAAGGCCTACACTCTGGCGGTCGAAGAAATAAACGCCGCCGGCGGAGTGAACGGCAAGAAGATCGAGGTCGTCATCGAGGACCATCAGGCCAAGAACCCCTTGGCGGCTACAGTCACCGAGAAGCTTATCGCACAAAACAAGGTGCTGGTTCTGACCGGCGGTCGAGCTTCCGGACAGGCGGTCGAAATTGCATCAGTGGCTCAGCGGCTCAAATGTCCGTATGTGGTGGACCATCCCTCTGCTGATATAATCACCGCAAAAGGGTTTGAGTGGGTATTTCGTGACAATCCTACGGGCACAATTTATCCGCAGGCATTCAACAAGTTTATCAGCGATGTCCAGGGCGCCATGCCCAAGTCCGCTGCGGTGGTCTACGACAACACCGTTTTCGGCAAGAGTATAGCTGGTTCCGCTATAGCGTTTTTGAAGTCAAAAAACGTGCCTATAGTCAATGATGAGGCTTATTCGGTCAATACTCTGGATTTCAAGCCCGTGATGACCAAAGTAAAGGGTCAGAATCCGGACTTCCTGCTTATGGTGGCGGTGTCAACCACTGACGCCATTCTTCTGACTCGTCACGCCAAAGAGATGGGGGTGGCGCCGCGGGCCTTTGTTGGATTCGGGGGCGGATTCGGTGTGGCGGATTTTGCCAATGAGCTGGGGCCGTTGTCCGAAAACGTCTTCTCCTCGGCGGCTTGGTCGGGCAATCCCAACGATCCGAAGACTAAAGCTTTCTACGAGAAATTTCACAAGACTTATGGAATCTACCCGAAAGAGCACGAAGTGGAAGGTTACGCCATCATCTATATCATAGCTGACGCCATGAAGCGGGCCAACTTGACGGGCGATGTGGTTAAGGACCGTGAGGCGATACGAGAGGCGCTGCTCAAGACCGATATGACGACGGTCTTCGGTAAGGTGAAGTTCGGGAATTGGGAAGGCCCATTGGGGGACAAGTATACCAATCAGAACATCTATTCGCCCGAACATTCGGTATTGGCCCAGTGGCGTGGCGGCAAGCTGCTCAACGTGTATCCCAAAGCTAACGCCGAGGTGGAGTGCATTTTTCCGGACCCGACGGTAAAACGTTAGAGGGCAGGTGAGTGCATAGGTGTTAACCTAAGATCCGTAGGGGCAGACCTATGTGTCTGCCCTGGGCGGACACGCAGGTTCGCCCCGTACAGAAGAAATCCCCCCTACCCCCTTTAGTAAAGGGGGATCAAAGTCCCCCTTTTTTAAAGGGGGATTTAGGGGGATTTTTAAAGGGGGATTAAGCAGAAGTATCTCATGGAAACGCTGGTACAAAGCATCGTAAGCGGTTTGCTCACAGGTTCTCTGTACGCCATGATCGGCGTGGGCCTGACCATCGTCTTCGGCGTAATGCGCATCATCAATATGGCTCACGGGGACATGGTGATGTTGGGAATGTACGGGGCATTCTGGGCCCATACCGCCTGGAAAATGGACCCTTTTCTTTCCATCATTCTATGGGTGCCCGCCGGCTTTCTGGGCGGGCTGCTCATTTTCCGGTTTTTGCTAAAGAAGATAGTCCCGGGCGGTGAATTAAACACGCTGCTGTATACCGCGGGATTGTCGCTCTTCGTGGCGAACCTTGCTCTTCTCATATGGACGGGTGATTACCGCACGATCAAACTGCCTTATGCGATGATGCCCTTGAGGCCCCTGGGCATCGCAGTGCCCATCCCATTGGCCATCGCTTTTTGTTTGGCGATCTTGGTAACTGCCGCTCTCTACTGGCTTCTGGCGCATACCGACATCGGGCGCGCCATCAGGGCCACGAGTCAAGAGCCGGAAGCGGCCGCTCTCATGGGCATCAGCGTGGATCGCGTCTCCATGATTACTTTTGGTCTCGGGACGGCCCTGGCTTGCGGCGCGGGGGTGCTCCTCGCTCCCTCACTTTACCTCTATCCTACTGTAGGCGAGATCCTTGTCGTCAAATGCTTTGTGATCGTGGTCCTGGGCGGCTTGGGATCAGTTCCGGGGGCCATAGCCGGGGGGCTGATTTTGGGACTCGCGGAATCATTGGGCGCGGTTTACGTATCGGTTCCTTATAAAGACGCGATCGGTTTTGTCATCTTCCTCCTCGTGCTGCTGTTCAGACCCGCGGGTCTTTTGGGGGAGGGTAAGTCATGAAATTTATCGGGCTGGCCGTTGCATTGGCAGCAGTAGTGGCCGCTCCGTGGGTTATCACGGACCCCTTTTACATACATTTGATGATTATGGTCCTCATGTGGACAGTGCTGGGAGCGGCCTGGAACATCCTGGGAGGGTTCGCTGGGCAGGTCTCCTTCGGCCACTCGGCTTTCCTTGGGGCCGGGGCTTACACGACCATGTTACTGTATCTTAGACTGGGCCTACCGCCCTGGTATGGTATCGTGCTGGCCGGAGTGGTTGCGGCTCTGATTGCCGTGCCGATAGGGCTGATCTGTTTTCGGCTCCGCGGGCCTTATTTCGCGCTTTCGACTTTGGCGGTGGCTGAAATCATTCGATTAGTCGCTCTAAACTGGGAATCGCTGACTGACGGCCCGGTGGGGCTCCTGATCACCACTTTACCGCCGGTAACTTTCGCGGGGAGTCCGATCAATTGGGAGAGTAAGACCCCTTTCTATTATATTGGCGCAATAATCGCGACAGTAGCTTTGGCTGTTACCTGGGCGCTTTCTCGTAGCAGGCTGGGCGCATACGTCTTGGCGATCAGCGAAGATATTGATAGCGCTGAAGCCCTGGGGATCAACACCGTCCAAGCAAGAGTATCCGCTCTGGCTCTCTCAGCCTTCTTAGCCGGCGCGGCGGGCGGCTTCTACGCTATGTACTTCCGATACATCGATCCGGATGCCGTTTTCAGCATCGCTCTTTCGGTGGAAATGGTTTTCATACCCGTGGTGGGCGGTTTGACCACAGTAGTCGGCCCGCTGATCGGCGCAATATTTCTCGTTTCGCTTGGGGAAACCTTCCGGACGCATTTCATGTGGGGCCACTTGATTTTTTACGGCCTTTTCATGATGCTGGCCATCCGGTACATGCCGGAAGGCATTTGGGGCAAGCTGCGCCTCATGGTTGAAAGCAGGCTGGGGGTGAGAAATGGCTGAGGTCATGCTCGAGGTGAAAGATCTTACGAAGACCTTCGGGGGCCTGCGAGCTGTGACCGATCTGTCCTTCACAGTGGAAAAAGGATCTATCATCGGCCTCATCGGGCCTAATGGAGCGGGCAAGACTACCGTATTCAATTTAGTCACGGGTTTCTTGCCGCCCACCTCGGGACAGATGAGTCTTCAAGGTGAGAACCTGGTCGGGCTCAAGCCTTATGCGGTCACCCGAAAAGGAGTCGCTCGGACGTTCCAGATCGTCAAACCGTTTCGGAAGCTAAGCGTCCTGGAAAACGTGACATTGGCCGCATTTCTGCGCTTCCCGTTGCGTCGCCAGGCCGAAGCTGAGGCGGCCCGTGTGCTTGAGAAAATCGGACTGGAAAGTAAGGCCAAGGCCCTCGCCAATGACCTTACTCTGATTGATCAAAAAAAATTGGAAATTGCCCGAGCGGTGGCTACCGGCCCCAAATTGCTGCTACTGGACGAGCCGATGGGAGGGCTCAATGCCACGGAGATAGACCAGGCCGCCCGCTTAATCACCAATATTTGTCAGGATGGAGTGACCATCATCTGGGTGGAACACGTGCTCAGGGCCATAATGAACACTTCCCATCGAGTGATAGTAATAAACTACGGCGCGAAAATCGCGGACGGGACCCCTCAAGAAGTGGTGGAGAACCCGGACGTCATCGCCGCCTATCTCGGTAAGCGAGCGAAGCCTCATGCTGCGGATTGAAAACCTCCAGGTGGCTTACGGTAAAGTGCAGGCGCTGTGGGGCGTCTCTCTTAGCATTGACGCGGGTCAGATCGTGGCGCTGGTCGGGGCCAACGGCGCGGGAAAGACCTCCCTGCTGAAGACTATTTCCGGACTTATCAAGCCGGTGAGCGGTTCCATTATCTTTGACGGCGCCCCGCTGGAACAGGCCGCTCCGACCCAGATCGTGCGTCTCGGCCTGATTCAGGTGCCGGAGGGTCGGAAGCTCTTCCCGGAAATGTCGGTCTTGGAGAACCTGTTACTGGGCGCATACCTCACGCCGGTGGGTCAACGTGAAGAGAGATTGGAACAGGTATTCAGTATTTTCCCTGTTCTTAAGGGACGCCGAAGCCAACTTGCCGGCACTTTATCCGGCGGCGAGCAACAGATGGTGGCCATCGGACGTGGTCTCATGGCTGCGCCGAAACTTCTCATGCTGGACGAGCCTTCGCTTGGCCTGTCTCCCTTTCTGGTGGAAGAGATGTTCCGGGTTGTCGAGGAAGTGAACCGGCTGGGGATGACAATTCTTTTGGTGGAACAGAATACTGAACACGCTTTGTCCATAGCGCATCAGGGCTTTGTTATGGAGTCGGGCCGAATCGCGCTGTCCGGCTCGGGCAGCGAACTTTTGGCCAATCCTGATGTTAGGAAGGCTTACCTGGGGCTTTAGATCCCGTAGGATGCGGTGATCCCGCCAGAGCGGGAGAACCGCATCGCTCGCGGTCTTTTCTCGACCGATGCGGTTCGCTCCGGTGCGCCACATCCTACCTTGCTGAAAGCGACGCCGAATTATCTACATCAGCGCATTTGACCCCTGAGCATTGTGTGATAAACTGCATTCAGGAACCTAGGAGGCGCCGGCCATGATTGAATCTACTCAAACCTGTGCACGAGACGATATTCAGTCGGCCCTGGATCGAGCCGCGGGTAATAAAGAACGGGTGAGGGTTGTGTGCGACGGCCGAGAGATCGCCGCTGTTATACCGCTCGAGGACCTGGAATTACTCGAGGAACTGGAAGACCGATTGGATGTGCTGGAGGCCCTTGACGCAATTGCGGAAGCTAAGCGAGAGGGTGGTACCATACCGTGGCAAGAGTTCAAGAAACAATTAGATCTCTGACAAACAACTATGGAATACCGAACTCTCATCCTGCCAAGAGCTCAACGCCAGATTTCATCCCTTCCTCTCCAAACCAGACAACGAATCAGCGAAGCTATTGATTCCCTTGAAAAGGCCCCCAGGCCCTCAGGCGTGAAGAAATTAAAGGGCGCCGAAGACCTTTATCGAATTCGGGTTGGAGATTATCGAATTATCTATGCTATCCAAGACGAGATGCTACTTGTCACGGTAGTCGATACCGGACATCGAAGGAATGTGTACCGGAGACACTCGTAGAAACAATCTCTTTCCCAGGCTCGAGCCTGAAGACCGCATCGCCACTGGACCGAACATGCTTTGTCCATAGCGCATAAGGGATTTGTTATGGAATCGGGCCGGATCGCGTTTATCAGGGACAGGCAGCGAACTTTTGGCCAATCCTGATGTTAGAAGGGCGTATCTGGGGCTTTAACCCGAGCAAAAGTGATCTCACGGAAGAAACGGACATGGGAACAATATGGCTTTCCATGTTCTGAAGAACTGTCCAGCGGAACTGGCGCTATGGCTGCTTTTGAAGGCTTTCTCTTGACCGCCTGCTTCGATGCTGCATTTTTGGCCCATACGGTCATGAAGCTTTCAAGAAACATTCTCCCGTTGCTGCAGTGGCAAGCGAGCCATCGAATCTTCCCGCGTTTTGAATTGTCCGCCAATTCACTAATTGCCAGGTTGATTTTGAAAAACCCGAAATGGCAAGACCGCCGCATAATTCCGGTTCATATCGGCTTACTTTTCGTCAAAAAGCAAGGGCCAACTGGCCGCCTAAGGTCCAGGAATTTCTGTTGATTCCAACAGAATAGGTCTTAGAGGTGGCGATAACGCCACCAGGAACAATAAAGTTAAAGGTGGCATCAGATTTAATATGAGTCGCATTGTACGCCGAAATACGCCGATGTCCGCGGGACCAAATTTCCATGCGTATTCCGCGAAGACTTCCAGGAAGGAACTGTTCTTGTAGTGGCTCGTGGCCTCTAAGGCAAGGGCCCCTACAAAGGACTGAAGATAGTTGATGTTACCGGGAATAACGGGAAACCCAACAGCCCTGACCGTTAGGCTGGATGTGGCGCCAATGTTCCGCCACTGAACCCCCACCAGAGGAATGTACGAGTTGGCTGTCACATCCGCCCGATCGGTTACGAGAGACTCGATTCCAAAAAGATTGAAAGGATTAGTGAAGCGAGTGCTGAAATGATCGTACCGGAAACCTGCTAGTAGGGACCCTCCTCCACAACCAAAGGTGGCTAGGGCCTCCAAGAAGCCCCAGTCCGCCTTAGCATCCCAGGTCCTGTCGAAAACGGTGCCGTGGTTGATGGATTCTAATTCTGAGACGCCGCTCGATATGAGGTACCATCCTGATACCATAACGCCGCAATTTCTCCAGAGAGAAATTTCTTTGGACAGGCCCAGCCAGAGTCCCCTCAGCGGCGTTCGGTGTTCAAGATCCGTTATATCAAAAAACAGACCAATTCCTTCTGTGCTCGCTGAAAACACAAAGCCATCGCCGCTCTCTCCCCAACCAACATAGAACGACCCGATTCTTGATCCACCGTATGGATCGCAACTTCTCGCTTCCCCAAACATTCCCCCTTTCCAAAGACCGGGAAAGCCACCGAAGAAGTCAAAGCCCCATACCAGCGCCGGAGCGGACGCAAAAAGAAGAATGGCGGTAAAGATAAGCAAACATTTCTTCATATCCATTTCCCTCCTTCAAAACGCAAATAACCCTATTCTCAAGGGCTTAGAATAAATGCACTTCGATAAGTTCGCGTATGGTAAACTAATACGGGATTAAAACAGATTTCTTTGAGTTGCCTATGAACACTAGCGTTGGTCGCGATATAAGTAAAGAAATTAATGCAAACCTAATGTCCGTTTATGACATGCCGGAACTGTAAGTCACATCCCATTCAAATGTGCGTTATACCGTTAACTCAGCCTAACCAACAGCGAGCTTCCGTGCCGTCATTTCTGCGAAAGCAGGAATCCGGATATTTTCCCGGCGCAAGCCGGGAACCAGACTGGACCGCGTTTTTCAACGGGGTGACGAGGGAGCGCCCGATCCCCGCTTTCGCGGAGAGGATTCCGGATTCCCGTTTGCACGGGAATGACGCTGGTTAACAACGTCCACACCTCTACTGAGCTAAGTGAATAATCCATTCAAATATGATTGCCATAGCGGCCGTAAGGTCCTGCGTTTGCTCGGTTTTGGCAAACTATTGGAGCGGACTCTCATGGAGGCCCCGTCGAACACTTGTCCTAGTGAAAGCGGGGAGCAAGCTCCGTCCAGCAGCTGGTATGTGTAGGGGGGCCTCGCGGCGCCTACCCCGTTTTGGGCGCCCGCGAGAGACGTCCCTACAAAGGCCCCTTCCAGACGCTGACAGGGGCCGGCCTCCGTGATTGAGAACGACCGGCAGGGACGCCGGTCGCTACCGAAACGGCGCCGCGTATGAGAGATTACCGGCAGGACCGCTCACGTTCCGCTGGACTGCCGTCAAAATCTTCCCAAGTCTCCTTTTAGTAAAGGGCAGATTAAGAGGGGATTTGCAAATGCTCATAGCTGAATTATCTATTTGTCATGAAGAACGGAAAGCAGACACCTCACGCAGAAAACCTTCCTGATCGATTCATTAGGCTATTTTCAGGCCGTTTGATCGTTGCTCTAGTTCTCATATTCTTGCCCGGTCTAGTGTCCGGACAGGGAAAACAAGAAAGCACAACCCGTTTATCGCGCGGAGGAGCCGAAGGCGCTGCCGATAGCATTATCCACCCCGCCATGAGAAAAAAGCAATTGCCGAGCCTGGTTCTCGGGATCGTAGAGAATGGGGCGGTCGTGGTCAAGAAGGGCTATGGCGTGAAGACTCTCGCATCCGGGGCGCGGCCGGACGAGAACACCGTCTACTATATCGGGTCGATTTCCAAGGCGGTCACCGCTGTTGGAGTAATGCTGCTGGTCCAGCAAGGGAAAATCGATTTGAATGCGCCTGTGAGCGACTACCTGAAAGGATTGCCCGGGAGTTGGCGACGAATAACCGTGGCGCAGTTCATGGCGCACCAGAGCGGCATTCCCCAATTAAACAGGAAACTTCCGACGTTCAGGGCCACGCTGCGGTCTGCGGACGCGATCCCGTTGAGCTTCACACCCGGCGCCAAGCAGGAATACAACAACTTCAATTTTGCGGTAACAGGAAAGATTATCGAAGCGGTCACCGGTATGAGCTATCTGGACTATATGAAGCAGAACGTCTTCGCCCCGCTGGGAATGAACAGCACCGGTTTCAATATTCATAGCCCTAATGCCGCTACAGGGTACAGGCCGACTCCCGGCGGTTCCGCGGCCATAAGACATGAAATGAGGGGAGGCCCTTACGCTATTCCGTCGGGACACCTTCAAAGCACGCTTGCGGACCTTCTGAAGTTCTATGAGGCCCTTGAGACCGGAAAGCTGCTGAAACCCACTGCTTACCGGCAAATGATTACTCGCGTAAATCCGGACCTGTCAGGAACTCCCGGCTGGTTTGAACGAAATGCCGGTGGAGATTCCATCGTAACCAAGAACGGCTCAGTGCCTGGTTTCCAGAGTATTATGTCTTTTGCGCCCGGGAAAGGAGACGCCGTCATCATGCTTTGGACATCCCGAAACCCCAAAGGGAACGCTCTGTTCAAAGTAGACAATGAATTGATGCGCCGGATATGTGGAATTGGGGCGCCCCACGAGCCTCTTCACGGTGACGAGCCACAGGATTGATGACAAAAGGGGATCTGCGTGCTTCTTGACTCGTTCCCAGGCTGGAAACCGGGAACGAGGGAGGAGAGTCAATCACACTTTGTGGTGTCGTATGCGAACGGCCGCGTGAGCTATGACCGCAAAGCTGTGTGCGAAGTCGGACGCATGTACGTTTATTGCCTTTGCCACCGTTTGAGCTTTGGCCTCGGGCGCTAACCCCGCCAAGCGAACCAGGATGACACCCGGATTCACAAGCCGCTGACGATATGCCAATTCGCCCAAATCTTTATCGGAAGTCACAAGAACCGCCCCCTCGCGGTTTGCCACGGCGAGGACGGATTCGTCATCTATGCCGGGGTCCATTTCAGCAACATACCAAACCGTGTGACCGTCGTGGCGTAGCCGATCCACGATTTGACGGTCAACGCTCTCATCAGCTACGAGGTTCAACGTGCAGCCTCATCCAGTGGGTAAACAACGTCGGCTCGTAGGGCTTCTGCTGCGAATGCAAGCGCAGCCTGAATTCCTTCTCGAGTGAGTCTCGGATGAGCATCGAGTATCTGGTCTACGGTTTCCCCGGCGGCCAGTTTTTCCAACACAAGCTCGACGGTGATGCGGGTACCCGCGATTACCGGCTTGCCCATCATCACCGTCGGGTCTGATACTACCAATCTTGTGCCTGTTGCCATGTGATCACCTCATGTCACCCTATCAGGATGTCGAACCGCGCCATGTATAAGACCAATTATCGGAGTTTGTCAAACAAAGTCAAGTGGTTCACTTCAGACAACATTCAGCGGTTACGGTTGGAAGATCCCGAATTCCCACAACGCTGTCGACACGATGCAGGCGATGGCTCCAATGACGCCCCAGTATTCGACCTTAACGAATAAGAAATCGTGCCGTGGCGCAGGCAGGAGTTCTTCTTTTCCGGTTCTCGGGTCCACAAGTCTCCTGCCCGCGCCTGAATTCAGCCATCTACCGACAACCCAACACAGAAGGCTTCCTAGAGCTACCGCCACATATTTTGGCCAAGCGTTAAAGGCGTAAAAGCCCTTACCGTAAATGGAATCAACAGCGAGCTGCATAAGGACCAGCGCCCCGAAATAGAAAACTATGACCAGATACCCGTGCCCACGGAATACAAACGGCATGGCCTAATCGCCTCCTTTCGGGTCGCCGCAGAGGTAGGTCGGGCGTCGCCCGGCGCAACCCTGACCTTATCCCGTTCCCAGGCTGGAGTCACAGACCGCGACCAATCCCCCTCTATCCCCCTTTAGCAAAGGGAGAGGGAAGCAGGCGACTCGCCGGTCGCTCCGTAACGAACCACTCTAATTGTGTGCGAACGCCCAACCTCGTCCATGTGCCCCCAGGGGGTCGCCGCAGCCATTTAAGAGTTTTCGGAAAGGAGGTCCACGGGGAAAACTCTTTCAAGTTCCCCCTTTTCTAAAGGGGGATTCAGGGGGATTTGGGGTGCTTGAATCAAAATCCCCCCATACCCCCCTTTACTAAGGGGGGATTAAAAGGGTGGCCCGAAGCTCGCATCACAGCTCTTCTTTCATAAGAAATCTTCCGCGGCTCCCGTCCTCGTTGCATTCATACTCTGTTCTTGAGACAAGAATACCGTTCTTGTCTGCGCTCAATTGCAGTTCCGTTTCTCTATCGCTCCCATGGTCTCCGCATTTCCAATCGATTACCTTGACCGGAGATTTTGCTCCGAGCAGGGCCTCCCAATGGGATGCTTGCAGGATCAAGGGTTTGTCCGGGTTCTGGGCGGAGCTAAATACATGCAAACGTGGGTTTTTGGCGGAAACCCCAATCACAACGCTCATTTTCTTCCCGCAGGGTAATGTCCCCACCTGAAAGACGAATTCGGTGGCCTTACCGTCGTGATCGTAATCTCCGAACCGCATCACAGCCGCCGTGGGCCTAGCTCGCACCCGAGCGGCGAATCCCGGCGATCCGCTGTCATCGAGGTCCTCTTCATGAACATCCCATCGGCGCAACACGGCTTCCCCGGCGTCCGCGGGCCCGTCCAGGTCGCCGCTAAAGAGCGTGTTCAGATCAAGACGCTCGTCCGGTTGGCCCGGCCTCTTTCTTACGAGCGTCAGGTTTCCCTTCTCGCCGAAGGCGAAGCCTGCGCAAGGACAGGTGGGCCAAATGTCCGGTTCGTCAGCAGAGCAGACCGGTTTGGGAGCGCCGGCCCATTCGAGGCGCCACGTTTCTTCCACACCATTGATGCGGACCTTGTGTTCCTCACGGATTAGAGAAGCAGTATCTTGCGCCGCGACAGAAGTTCCGACCAGGAGAACAATTACAAGCGCTATGTGTTTAATGGGCATCGAGCGCCTCCAATCGGCTGACACGAAATCGGTACGAAGGCATAGTCTCTGCTTTGTAATTTAAAACGCCTGCGGTTGGTTGGCAAAAATTAAGGCAGGTCGTAATAAACTGCGCCGCTGACTCGATTTGGGGCAACCACAAGAACCAAGCACGTGTGGCCTGTCCCAATCGTGATTGAGAGACCGTGAGGCAAAATGCTATCTGCGACAACTCCGGAAAAAGGATGGGTCTCCGCGGAGTCTGAACCCCCTGAAAGGGAGTCGCGAAGATGACGGCTGCGCTAGTCGGCAGGGTTGTCGGGTATACAGCCTCGCTTTTCAATCACACTCAGACTTTTGGAGCGCGTCGTCTGACCGGGAGAAGTCGCCATCTAGGGTCTGTTTATTCTTATTCTGTCCGGCATAAGCAAAGCTAGTCTGTCCGGCTCTTTCAACGCCTGGCCGGAATGGGCGAAGCCCGTTCGGAGCACGTCCCACCATTCCAGCATGTGAACACGGATCATCCTCGGAAAAGCGTCGCGTATAATTTGTCGTTTGATGGAATCGCCATCGAACAGTCCGTACAGTAGCCATGAAGGGCGCAAATAAAACAACATTTCGCTAAATTTGACAGCGGTTGCCAGCATACGAGGGGAAAAACAAGCAGGTTGAATGACCGGTTGGCGGTAATCCCATTTGCGTTGGTCGAGTTGCACAACTCGAGCCGGGTCTATTGACCGACCTTCGGACGTCCAACCGAGCGGAGTCAGGTGCAGCGCATTGTAAAAGTCTGGGGCTATGCGCTGCAGTCGTCGCAATGTATCCCACAAAGAACTCCAGGTTTCATTTCGAAGTCCTGTACATTATGTTTACAATGCTCAGGATACCATGCTCCCGGAGTAGACTCACAGCCTGAGATGTGGTTATGTGCCCATTGTTTCTTGCCAATACGTTCAAGCACTCCTTCATCGAGGGACTCCACACCCATCCCTACACAAATGATCCCTGCCTGACGATACAGGTCAATCCGGTCGGCATCCCGGACAATATGGTCAGCACACATAGTACACACGATCTGTATGCCCACATTGCGGGTGGCAATGGTCTCCAGCAAGGCCAAAAAAATCTGCTGATCGCATCCCCAGTTCTCATCAGCAATCCAAACCATGCGAACATCGTGTTGCTCACTGAGAGACTGTAGCTCATCCACGAAAAAATCGATGCTGTGATGACGCCAGCGCTTCCAAAAGGCCCATTGACCGCAGTACGTGCAAGCATTTGGACAGCCACGAGAAAACGCAACAACCGCCGAACGACCTGAAATGTGATTGTTAGGGTAAAGCGGCCAGTTGACCAGCTCCCATGCCGTACGGAACTCATCGAGATCTTGGATCGGCTGCCGAGGTCGGTTTATAACGACCTCTTCATTTGAGCGCCAGGCAAGCCCTTCCACCGTACGGAACTCCTGTTTACCGTCTCGGATGGCTGTTAACAGCTCGCGTGCTGTAATCTCTCCTTCTCCACACACAATGAAATCCACTGCCGGCTCATCGCGCAAAAGCTCCCGACAGGCGTACCGTGGGGTACACACCTCCGTACACGGTAACTACCCTTGGTAGTGCGGCTTTGATCGCCGCTAATAAGGCGAGAGCGACAGGATTAGCAGGCATAGAGCCAGAATGCCCCACGAGCACAATGTCTGCGCCGAGATCCCGCAGTCGCTCAACGACATCCTGACAGGAGATGTGGCCGGCATCAGCATCCAGCAATTCAACGGTAAATCCGGCATCCACTAAAGAGCCTGCGACTGTGAGCAAGCCAAGCGGCGGTAGATAACCGTGACCGATTTCGTTGACCAAGAAGTGAACAGGTGGAACAACACAGACTACTTTCATCGCGGTCCATTGAAAGGGCGAATGCTGGTATCCTCGTATTGCCACAGGGACTGGTTTGCGCTCAGACGAAATTCAAGACTACTTTTCCGTGAACATATCTGTTCCTTTGACAGAAGACAACCAAACATTTTTCACCTTCATCGCAAAGCGTCTCGACAAGGAATCCGGTTCTAGTTACAGGCTACATGCGGAAATCCTTGACAGATTGAGAAGCGCCGGCGGATACTCGGGTCGTTGCCAACGAACCTTGAATATTTGGAATCCAAACTGAGCGGCATTTTTCCGTAACAGAAGCGGGGGTAAGCAGGTGAACGACCAAAAACCAGACCGCATCCCTGTTATTTCAATCATTCGAAGTTCGATTGCCGTTCCCTGGCGCAAACGAGCAGTGATGTTCAGGGCACTGCTTCCAATTGCTCTTTGGTACGGTCTAAGCTATTTGTGTGCGCGGTCGTTAATTGTCGATTTCGTAATTTATGCCGCAGGGTGTGTTCTGTCTGTTGTGGAGGTCGCTGTCCTTTCCCTGTCATTCCAATATTTGACCGGACACCACAGCGATGAACCCGACAGCCTTATGCGAAATGCTGGTTGATAAGCGAACCCTCAAGTCCGCTCTCAGCCCGTGTGTGGCATTGCTGCCGATCAGTTGACTACCCTCAATTCAAGATTTTGCTATTAAAGAATGGGCCGCTATGTTTTAATACCCGGGGAGTCTGTTAAAGACCTCTTTAATAAGGGAATCGGATCATGAATCGCGGGCTTCAGGGAAGACTCGTCCGCCAAACTACAGCCTCTGAAGGTTTCGAGGCTTTTGTCCCTTTTGCGCTACCGCCGGACCCGCCTCCGGATGTTAATTTGGACCTTCTGGAAGAAGCCAACCGAGCGGTAGGTCGCCTGGATGCCCTCACGCTTCTTCTTCCGGATCCTTCCCTCTTTCTCTACTTCTATGTTCGCAAGGAAGCGGTCCTCTCTTCTCAAATAGAGGGGACGCAATCCTCATTGTCGGACCTCCTGCTTCATGAGTATCACCAAGCGCCGGGAGTCCCGATAGGCGACGTGGAAGAAGTATCGCAGTACGTGGTGGCCCTTAATCACGGATTGAAGAGACTCAGGGGCGGGTTCCCTCTTTCACTGAGATTGATACGCGAGATTCATGGGACGCTGCTCTCCAAGGGACGAGGCAGCGCCCAAACGCCCGGCGAATTCAGAAGATCGCAAAACTGGATCGGGGGTACTCGTCCAGGTAATGCGCTATTCGTTCCGCCTCCACCGGAAGTAATGATGAGTTGTCTGGGCGAGCTGGAAAAATACCTTCATGATCAGCCCGTCCGGAGTCCATTGCTTCTCAAGGCAGCGTTAAGTCATGTTCAATTTGAGACTATTCATCCATTTCTCGACGGCAACGGACGCCTGGGAAGACTCCTGATAACGCTTCTCCTGTGCATTGAAGGCGCTTTATCCGAACCTCTCCTTTATCTTAGCCTCTATTTCAAGGAACATCGGGACACCTATTATAGTTTATTGCAGAGAGTTCGCCTCGAAGGCGACTGGGAAGCATGGGTGACTTTCTTTCTGGAGGGAGTGATAGAAACCGCAGGGCAAGCAGTGAAAACCGCGCAACGGGTCATGAATCTGTTCACCGATGACCGAACTCGTATCGACAAGATGGGACAAGCAGCCGGGAATGTTTCGCGAGTCCATGCTTATCTTCAAAAGAAGCCTGTTCTTGAGATTCCTCGGGCCTCGACCGAGATTGCGATATCTCAGCCAACCGTAACGGCAGCCCTCAAGAGGCTGGAAGAGATCGGAATAGTGAGGGAGATTACTGGCAAAGCCAGGGACCGGATATTTGTCTATAAGGATTATCTGGACATCCTTGGTGAGGGAACGCAGCCCTTATGATGGACACCTCAACGTCATTCCAAAAACATATAGCAAAGAAAGCCCTGGCAGACGCCGTGAAGCGTGCGCCTAAATAGAGGTCTTCGGAGTATTTCACTGATGCGAAAGCAGAGAAGGAAAGAATGCGGGAACCTCCGTTTTGTCCCGAGTTCCGCGGGATTTTCGCACCCCCCGCAAAGAACTCCTATATGGCAGATGGTGGGACGACGCTTCTGAAGCTTCACAGGCGATGCGCCGCTACATGGTGGGACAGGCGTCCCGCCTGTCGATTTAAGGAGTGAATGCCTCGCATCTAGGGCGGGATAGGGGTAGGGCGGGCTGGCGCCCGCCGAAATCCCCTTTAATCCACCTTTAGAAAAGGGGGACTTCGCATACTCCATTGGTTAAAGTCAGTACGGAGGGATTTGCATGGATCGTCGCCTAGGAGAGTCAACTTTCTCTGCGTTCTCTGCCACCCTCAGCGGTGAATTTCTTTTCCCTTAGGAGGATCAAAATGCTCAAGAATACAGTTCGGAAAGTCATGCTAGGTTCGCTGGCTTTAATGGCCGTTTTTTTCGTTTTTTCCGCAGCCTGTGGCGAACAGGGAGGCGAAGAACTCGTCCAGGCCGCCGCTAATAATGAGTTGGACGAGGTCCAAAGCCTCCTGGAAAACGGGACAGACATAAACGCCAAGGCCGACGAAGGCGTCACGGCCCTGATGATTGCTTGCGGCCGGGGCCATATCGAAATGGTGAAACGGCTTCTGGAGAAGGGAGCGAATGTCAATGCCAAATCCGATAACGGATCTTCGGCATTGGCTCTGGCCACAATCATGGGGGATCTCGATGCCGCCAAGCTACTTTTGGAAAAGGGAGCGGACGTTAATGACAAAGACAACGACGGCGTGACGGCCTTGATGGGAGCTTCCTATGAAGGCCACTTTGACCTTGCCAAACTGCTCATCGACAAGGGAGCGGATGTCAACGCCAAGAGCAAGGATGGTGACACAGCGCTGATGGCGGCCCAAGAGATGAGTCACACGAAGATCGTCGAGCTCCTCAAAGCCCACGGAGCAAAGGAATGAGCTCCACGAACGAATCGAAATGGAGACAGGTCTGCTCTTGCCCGGGCCGATGAATCCAAAAGGGTCTCCCAAGAACTGAGGCGATCTGCCGTCGTTCTATCCCTCATTCGCCAGTTTGTAGGCCGCGGCCAACAGTTCGGGAGTTATCCTGAAACCGGATTCCTCGAGTTGACGCAACACCGGACCTATCTGAGATAACGCTCCCTCCTTTTTGGCCAGGAGAAGTGCACCAATTGTGCCTACCACTTTGATTCCCAGAGAAGAAGCGCAATTTCTGGCTGCTCGATCATCCAGGATAGCATCATATCCGTCATTGAGATAGGCCCAAGAGATGACTTCGGTCTCACCTTTGCCCAAATCCCAGGCAAGAATCAGAGGGGGAACTTTCTCAATTCGACGGACAAAAGGCGCTCCGTGTTCACGTATCCAAATCCTGGCGGGATCATCAGCAGGTCCTTGATCCAGTTCCCGGACCACGCCGTCCGGAATAATCAGGTCGGAGCATAATTCTTCGAGCAGGCGAATCTGTGAAACTTTGCCAAGAGCAATAAGCGGGGAAGCGTTCAGGACCCATTTCCTAGCCACGATCCAGTTCCTCGCACAGTTCCTCCGGTGTTTCCTGAAAAGGAGAAACACGGAATCGTGATAGCGCATCAAGAAAGCGTTCGCGGCTTACACCCGCGAGTTCGGCCGCTTTGGACTGGGAGACCAGACCTATTTCGTACCATTTGGCCGCCGCTGCCAATCGCATTTCTTTAACAAAGTCCTCCGGTTTGCTCCGTAGAGCGGAGAAGGCATCGTCCGGCAGATCTATAGTTATCTGGGTTGACATTCTGATCTCCTCCCATTCGTGCAGGCCGAAGCAATACCTCGATCATGCGTCTGTGTGAACATATCTGTTCCTTCGGTAGAAGACAATCAAACATTTTTCCCGTTCATCGACGCCGATTTCAATGCCAGAGAACGAGGGGGTGGTCGCGACGGAGCGAAGCAATAAATTTTCTAGACTCAGTCGGCAAAACCTGGGCATATATCAGTTACCTGAATTTTTTGTCCGATTGCGCAAGCAGTGTGTCATTTCTGCGGGTGCAGGAATTCGGGTCATCATTCTCGCGTGCGTGCGAATAAAGAGGGATTTCCGGAAAGGAGAGCGATTCATGAGCATCATAGACCTCAAGAAGGAGGGTGATGTTTTCATTCTTACCATGCGGAGCGGTGAAAATCGATTCAATCGAACCTTTGTCGACGCCATGAACGAGGCGCTGGATTCAGTCGAAAAGTCCAGCGGACCGGCTGCGCTAGTGACCACCGGCGGGGAAGACAAGTACTACTCGAACGGACTGGACCTGGCCTGGATGGGCGGCGACGGGGCGAAGGAGGCCCCTGAATTCGTCAAGACCGTTCATAAACTCTTCGGCCGGATGTTGACATTTCCTGTGCCGACAGTGGCAGCGATCAACGGCCACGCATTTGCCGCCGGGGCCATGCTTGCTCTGGCGCACGATTTCCGGGTCATGCGGTCCGACCGGGGGTTCTTCTGCCTGCCCGAAGTGGACATAAACATCCCATTTACCCCTGTCATGAACGCTCTGATCACCAGCCGCTTGACGCCCGGCGCCGCTCGGTACTCGATGCTCACCGGAGCGCGGATAGGAGGCGTGCAGGCCAAAGAACTGGGTATTGTCGACGAAGCGGTCCCCGGCCAAGAGGCGCTGACTCGGGCTGTGGCCTATGTCGCGACACTGGCCGGCAAGGATCGACATACCTTGGCCGCGATCAAGAAGGGCATGAACTTAGAGATCCTGGCCGTGCTGGAACAGGATGCTAGTCGGGAATACGGTCTGTGACAGCCCCGTCCGGATTCTGAAACCGCTTCCGGAAAAGGCGCCGCTCGAAGTATATGCCTCTTCAAAGCCCACGGAGCGAAGGAATAGGAATGTAAGGCTCTGCGGTGAAGTGTTTGGCATGAACCGGAGATTCCCACGAACGATGCGGTTCGCTTCGCTCACCACATCCTACTCCAGTTGTTCCAGAGTCAAGTGGCCGATCCCGCTGCCGTCCGCGGGGATACTTCCTTGCTAATCGTCTCTACGAGCTTGTTGTCCTCGGCTACCTCCAGTTCATGGTGCGAATGCTCGTGTGCGGGTAAGCTAATCTTGTCGGATATAACGTAGTTTCTCCGCAACCATTTAGGAGTTTTCTGAAAGGGGGTCCAGGGGGAAAACTCTTTTGCAAAAGGGTTTTCCCCCTGGCAGCATTCCACTTTGTCTTTACGACTTCTGCTGCTGTTCCTTTAGCATCCTTTCGATCTTGCAGGAAATTCCCAAGCCCTGCATGCCGGTCTCAAAGCAGCCGTTGCACGATATGCACTTGGCTTTCGCAGTATCCCCGCTCTTCCAACGGTTAATTAGGTTAGGCTCTCGAATCAAGGGACGAGCCAGCGAAACGTAATCCGCCTTGCGCTCCTTCAGAATAGCTTCGGCGGTGGAAAGAGATCGTATACCGCCAACCGCTATCACCGGGACCTTGACCGCTTCTTTTACATACTGAGAGAAATCGAGCAAATAACCTTCGTCTTTCTGTTCGAGGATCTCTGTCTTGGGACAATGCGCATTCTGGCTGGAAACGGAACAGCAAGCGCTCACCTGGATTGCGGCAATTCCGTCATCTTGCAGGCGCTTGGCAATCTGCAATGCTTCAGGAGGCTCCAGACCGCCGGCGACAAAATCCTGAGCGCTCAGCTTAAATATTATCGGGAAACCCGGCTTCATTTTGCCTTTGATGGATTCCAGAATCTCTCCCACTACTCGATAGCGATTCTGAACGCTGCCTCCATATGAATCGCCGCGTGTGTTCCACGCTGGGGACAAAAACTGATGAAGGCCGTATCCGTGTGAGCCATGAAGCATGATTCCGTCGAAACCGCAATTGGCCGATCGTACGGCTGCTGCGGTGAAGGCTTCGACCAATCGTTTAATGTCGGCCTGGGTCATCTCCTTGGGAACCGGAGAATTGGGTGAATAAGGCGCCGCGGATACTCCCCACATTTCGTCACCTTCTGCCCAAAACAGCTTGGGATTCGACCTGGCGAGGCAATGGGAGAGCTGGACAATGACTTTAGATCCGTTTTTATGAATGCCGTCAGCGAGCTTTTTCAGACCTTCAGCCTGACTGTCATCGTAGTTTCCGGTAGAATAGGGCAGGCCTATTCCATTGCTCATGACAATCTGATTGCCGGTCAGGATCAGCCCGACGCCTCCCTTGGCCAGTTCGTTATGCATTGTGAGGGCGAGATCTGTTATGTAACCCTTCTTGTCTCCAGTGCCGGTCCAGGTGGACGATTTCATGAAACGATTGTTCAATTCCAGCGAGCCGATTGAGCTTTTCTCAAATAATTGAGGTCCTTGACCGGCCGCGGTGGCCTTTGTTCCAACCATGAGGATGGTTGTGGCTGCCAGCCCGGACTTCAGGAAATCTCGACGAGACGGCGTTTTGGCCATAATTCTCTCCTTTATTATTAGTGTTCCGATTCTAAGCGCCGTTGGCCGCCTTTTGGCTTCGACCACGGCCCTGCCTTCGCGACCATGATAGCATACTTATTTGGTAAAGATACTAAATCGTGTGAACCGGCCACGAATCAGTAGTTTGGTAAGAATTCTCTTTTTCTCTGACCTGAATATTTCGCAGTCTGTCGGTTATCCGATCAGGCGTGGCGCAAGCCTAACAAGATCCAGCATAAGCCACAATATATTGAAATAGCTTGTTATTTTGCGAAACCTATTGATTAGTGAATTTGTACAGTATATGATATCTCCTATGAGCTTTAGTTCAATATGATGAACACAGTACCATGAAGATATCCGCAAAGTCAGATAACAACGTGAAGTCCTTGCCTGCGGTCACGAGAACGATCCGACAGAGCTGCAAATCTCGGTTGATGACGCGAAAGACCTGCTCCGCAACAATGACCGGGTAATCCTCTTGGATGTGCGAAGTGACGGGGAGATGTGCCTGGGCAGCATCAAAGGCGCTAGATGTGTTCCTCCCGGCCTCATCGACGGAAGAGGCGGATAAGCTCTCTGAAGACAAAGACGTTCCGATCCTGGTTTACTGTTCTTCGGGGGACCGTTCGCTCGGCGCGGCCAAGAAGCTGAGTGAGAAGGGTTTCACCAACGTCCGATCCATTGCCGGCGGTTTCACCGCATGGTTGAATTCGGGCGGCGAGGTGATTGGCAGCCGATTCACAGTCGAGCAACTTGACCGGTACAGCAGGAACATGCTCCTCAGCGAAGTCGGAGAAGAGGGGCAATCAAAGCTGATGAACGCCAAGGTGCTCATGGTCGGGGCTGGGGGACTCGCTTCTTCCGCGGGGCTTTACCTTGCGGCCTGCGGCGTGGGGACCATTGGAATTGCGGATTTCGACCGGGTCGAACTCTCCAACCTGAACAGGCAGGTCATTCACGGGACCGCTGATATAGGTTCGCTAAAGGTTGATTCCGCGAAATCGGCCATCGAGCGGATAAATCCCAACGTGGAAGTGATTCCTTTCAATTTGCGCCTGACGTCGGACAACGCCGTCAACATAATATCCGATTTTGATGTTGTCATGGACGCCAGCGACAACGTTGATACGAAGTTCATGCTCAATGACGCATGTTTTTTCGCGGGTAAGCCGTACGTCTTTGGCGGCGCCGTAGGATTTGACGGCCAGGCGGGCGTCTTTTGGCCGAAGGCCGGCGGGCCTTGTCTGAGGTGCCTTTTTCCGAAGCCGCCCCCGCAGCACCTTGCTCCGACCTGAAGCCAGATAGGAGTGCTCGGGGTTGTCCCGGGACAGATCGGCCTGGTCCAGGCCACGGAAGTAATTAAATTGGTCCTCGACATAGGGACGCCGATGATCGGGAAATTCTATGTTTATAACGCCCTTACGTTGACGACCAAGATTATGGAAATCGGGAGGGACCCCGATTGCCGGCTGTGCGGCGAAAATCCGCGGTGAGGCGGAGAGGGGCTGAGAGGCAAGAAGTTTCTGGGGCGGACGTTTTTGCAAAAACGCCCTCCCCAGACCCCTCCCCAAAAACTCCTAAATGGCTGGCGGAACCACGGATGCTGCTGTACGGCCCAGACCCACGTGTCCGCCGATTTAATAGCACGGCATCCTGCCGGTCGATTCACATTGTAGGGCGCCGCTTGCTGCGCCCTATTATCTCTCCTGACCGGTTATGGGTTGTTATTGTGGGGCAGGCTTTCCAGCCTGCCTGTTGTAGAATGCAGAGAATGGCAGGCTGGAACGCCTGTCCCACGAAGACGGTAGCCACCGGCGGCGCCCTCTTTCCTCCCCCTTTTCTAAAGGGGGATATAGCGGGATTTTTCGGCGACCAACAAAGAAATAATACTACTGGAGTTTGGGAACATGAGATTGACATTGCTTGACAGGGAAACCGGGCGAATCCAGGCCTTTCACTTTGGACGAGGCAAAGACATGGGACTGGAAAAACCCCGAGGTGTGGCGAATGATCGGCAACTGGCAGATCACGAGCTATGAGAGCCTTGTTCACGTGCTCGGCCTGAAAATGGAGAATGGCCGGGAGGAAGTGGAATTGCTGGAAGCGCCACGATTCACGATGCTTTCCGGCGGATAAGAGCCGGGATTTTGGGGCAAACACCCCAGAATTGGCAAGACCGCCGCATAATTCCGGATCACTAAAGTTCTTAACAAAATTGACAAACAGGTACAGAGGGGGTAATGATAAGGCTACAAGCTAGCCGATAAATTTGTGTTTGCGAATTGCCGGCAGGCCGTGTGGTCTGCCGTTGTAGGGAAGGTGAGGTATGGAAAGGGTTGTTGTCGCTGCCATCGCGATCATCCTTGTTCTGACGTGCCCATCGGCGATTCTCGCGCAGGGTTTTGGGGGGTTGGGAGGGGTCTTGCCTTCGGGATTCTTCTCCACGATGCCCGGACTGGGCGCGTGCGATCTGGGATGTGTGAGGGTCATTCCCAGGGTGGATGTAGGGTACCAGAAGATTGCTCTCAACCTGAACGTTCCTGTTGCCCCTACCTTGACGGTAGGGCCTGTTGACCTGTCCCTGCGGGATGCCTCTGTTTGGGTGGGATCGGTCGGCTTTGACGCGCACATCGGGCCGCGATTTTCCCTGTATCTCAACGGCCAAGCCAATGCCAAACGCAACGTGACCGTTGTCGAAGCAGAATCCCCCTCCATTCTTGTCTCTTTACTCTCCTTGGCCTTGCCGTTACAGCGGCCCGGCACCGGACTCCAGTGGTGGGCCATTGACGGTGGCGCGGCTTGGCGTCTCCGGAGAAACGTGTCATTGCTCGGCGGTTACAGGCAGGATCAGTTATCGCTAAACTTAGGGGGATTGAGGACAGCGGACGGGCAGTCTCTGGACCTGGACCTAGCCATAGACAGTATCTTCTCTTTGCTCACTCGCTTCCGCGGTGATATCAAGACACAGCTATACATCCCCTATTTTGGAGTGGAGTTCAGCGGCGTCAATTACCGGAGTTCACTGATATTCAGTCCTTTTGTCTGGGCCAAAGCTAAAGTCCCGCTGCAGGGGAACATAGCGATCAGCGTTCCCATTGTATCCCTTGAGATAGACTTGCTGACCGAGTGGCGGTTTTCTCTCTCTAAGCCTGGTGTTTTTCTGGAAGGGAAGTTCGAATATGACATAGATACCAATCGGGGCGGGCTTCTCAGGCTGTGGGTTACAGGTAACTGGCTCCGGGTAAGAGGCGCCGCGAACGAGAACTTCACTTTGAATGCGCAGGGCTTTATCGGCCCCTTCCAGTTCCTCGACGCGACAGTTACCGATGCCGGCTCGGCAACATCCACATTGACGCGATATATGCTTGCAGGTGGAGTATCGGCGGTGATACCTTTCTGAGACGCCGATATTCAGAGTTCCTGGTAGCTCATATCAATTTGCGTTTGCACGGAGAAGAAGAATCGGGGAGGCTCTCACTTAGGGGCCTCCCCGATTCTTTTAGATTTAGAATGCGAAATTATATAGCATGATTGTCCCATGGATCTTCCAAGCGCAGGGAAGGTGGATCGGATGAATAATTCCCGCTTGGCGAATTGCATTGCCAAGGCCGCAAAGTTCCTCGATGAAAATCAGCTCTATAATGGAGAATTCCGGTCTTATAGAGCAGACAACGAGGCCCTCCAAGAGAGCAACCTGGTAATTGACAGCTCCACATTCGTAACAAGTTGTATCCTGTATTCGTTGAGCTTCCTGAACGACCCCGTGCTCACAACCTTGAAACGTACAGCCTTGGAGTTCTTGGTGAAACAGATGAAGGCGCCGGGTCTCTGGAAGTATTTCACGTCCAGCTACCACATCCTGATCGATCCGGACCTGGATGACACCGCTTGCGCGTCTTTTCTGCTGAAAGATATCCATCCTGACATCAGACAAGGGCGAAATGTAGATATCATTCTTGGCGCCAGAAATGAGCAAGGCCTGTTTTTCACCTGGCTGCAAGAAAAGCATAAGCGGAACGACATCGATTCCGTTGTTAACGCAAACGTCCTGTTGTACTTGGGCGACAGAGAAGAAACCCGGGCGGTCTCAGATTACTTGAATACGATCATCGCAGAGGGCCGGGAAGCCGGCACTTATTATTACTACCTGGATGATCTTGCTCTCCACTATGCTGTGTCGAGGGCGTACTGGAACGGAGTGACTTCTCTCGAACCCGCCAAGGGACCCATTATATCGACAGCCTTGGCCAGACAGCGGGGAGACGGCTCCTTTGGAAATGAACTCTTAACCGGAATGGCGATATGCTGTCTGCTTAATTACTCTTCCGGAAATCTGGACGCTCTGAGCAGAGGAGTTGAACATTTGATGGACACACAGCGGGGCGATGGCTCCTGGCCTCGTATAGCCTATTACGCAGGCCATCTACCTCCTGAACCTTATACCGTCTGGTACGGCTCCGAAGAGCTGACCACCGGTTTCTGCCTGGAGGCGTTGGCGCGTTTCCAGGCCCTGGCTAAGCTGAAATAGTGTATTCTCTTGGATGGGTTTTGGGTGAGACTAAGCCTCACCGGCGGGTAAATACCCGAAACGAGACATCTGCTCGTAGTGAGCGTGCACTATGGCCCTGACTTGGTCTTTGGTTAGCGCTTCCTTCCACTGACCTGCGACGCCCTTCCGGAAGAAATGACCTGTAGGGGAGATCATTTCCGTAAATCCGTGCTCCTGTTCTTGAGTTCGAAGTTTCTCGAATGAGGAGTTTGCAATAGCCTTCTCTAATTCACGTCTGGTTGGACGAAGATACAAGAATTCCACCAGCGCGGTAAAAGGGATCATGGGGTCTGTTAACAGGTCCTCGTATCGCATCACGAAAAGCGATGGGTCGGTCTTCCGGGTCCAGGAAGCTACATTTTCCGACCATGAGCCCCACATCTGGTACGTCACTTTGTCATTGCTGGGTCTGGCCTCAAAAGACTGGTTCATGAGCATTATTGCCGAATCCATGTCCATGTCAAAGTAATGGCTCATGGACACCACTACGTCTAAGGGGTTGCGAATTATATAGATAGCGCCCAGCGGTCAACTCAGGAGTTATCATGGGCGTGCCCGCGTGTGTTACGAGAGCGTTATGGGTTTTTACAAAAATCAGGCCGTCGGTGAGGTTAGCGATTTTTGCGTGTACTCTAGGCCGGGCGGCCGCGGTCTCAGCCATACCCCAATCCTGGCAGGGATTGCGCAAAAACTCCTCATACCATTCCTTGGCCGAATCGCCCACGCTAAGCAGGTTTATCTGATTAATATTGTAGCTTGCTTCAGTTTTGAATATTAGATTATGGAGGAAGGCCCTGACCCAAGTATTGCCCGACTTGGGATAGGACGCGAGCCAAACGATGCCGCCCATACGCGATTGATTCCTGTCATTGAGAAAATGGCTGTCGGTTTAATACCGATTCGAGTCTCAAGTCTGTAAGAAAATCCCCACTAATCCTCCATTTATTAAAGGCGACAAGGGGGCGATTGAATGCGAATTGGCTATGATTTTTGGTTCCAGCCTCCGCGGAATAGCTTACAATTTCATCTCGAGCCTCAGGAACCCGCCTTCCAAGTATTGGATCGCGCGGGTTTTACCGGCCCGGACTGCTGAGCCGGAAAAAATGCTGGCGCCCAACATCAAGGTAGCTGACATTGTTCACACTGTAACGCTCAATTCGATAGCCCAGAGTCACTTCCATTCCCGGGAATGAATATCCGATCCCCGCTTCGCCTTCCAGAGAGGTGATGTTTTGGCGCCGGGAATCTTCAAAGGGGAAGCCAGAGCTGCTGTTTGTAGTCAATTTCTGCTTTCCGAACAGACCGCCCACCGCGCCAGAGCCTCGCAGGCTAAAGCCGCTGCCGCCTAGACCGCAATTGACATCCAACCCTATCTTAGGACCCCACGCCCGATAAACAGTCTCGCGATTTACCGACAAAACACTTGAACTCAAAAAGCTAGCGCCGGTTCCCTGGAGGGTATTCCTTGTGTCCGCATAAGAAACGCCGGCGAAGAGCCTCGCGGAACCAAATTGACCTAATCTGATAGAGTACCCAGCTTGAAAATCAAACAGATTGGCTTTAAAGCCGGCGTCAGCCTGATAATTGTTGAGGAGTCCAGAAGCGCCAGGGCTCGTAGCGGGAAACGGAAATGTGCCCGAATATGTGGTAAAAAAAGCAGGCGGAGCTTGCCCTGTGCGTGGCTTTGCCCTGTATCCTGAATAGAGGACCCGTGCGTCCCAATTCTCCAGGTTGTAAGTCAAGCCTACCTTCAAACCTTCCACTCGGCCGGGTTTGACGCTCTGGAAGTTTCCAGGAACAAGCGCTGGTGGGCCGCCAAGATAGGTAATAGCGATGTCTTGACTGAATACCTGGGATCGCCTCTCAGGTTCATGTAAAGACCCTCAGCCATGAATGAAAGGCCTCGAGGCCGACCCGAAGTGAAGACATCTTGTTGCTCAGCGAACAAGGGGGCGAAAGGATTAGTCAGCCTGGAAACCCACGAGGGATTACCTGCGCGTCGCCTGATTTGGCGCATACAGACCCGGGACCTCCTGGGCCCTCACGACACTTATATCCGGTATCTCCAAAGAAATAAGCGACGCTAACAGCAAGGCGAGGAAGCCATGTCGAATGGTATAGAGAGTCGGCCAAGCGACGAAACGCAACATACCCATACCCGATCCCCTCACAAAAAACGCAAGATTACAAAAAACCGGAATTTACTAGCGTGAGTAATAACACAAAATCAGGCAGAAGTCAAGTTAAATTATAACATTCAAATCAGTTGGTTTACCAAACGAGACCGACATAGGCTTTGGCGGTCACTCGACGCCCGGCTTCGAACGTCAGTTTGATGTGGCTGATAAATCTTCTGAGTAGGATGGGTTTGGGTTCATGCATGAGCGTCAAGGGCTTGGGCCATGCCAGCAGAGCGTTTCTCTTTTCACGTCGGCACCAGCCCTGACTCACAAGGAAATCAAGCATCGACTCCCATCTGGGATCGCTGCTTGGCGAATGCTCTTGAGGAATCCCGAATTCGATTCCAATCTTGCCGATTCCGTGCTCGATCCAGATCCAAATTGAGCGAATGTCTGTCAGCATAACCGACCAGAGAAAAAATAACGCTCTCCAGGAATTTGGAATTTCCTTTCCAGCCCGCGGAGGAAACATATCCAGGTATTTGGTCGGGTTCAAGATCACCGATAACAATTCTAAGAGCCTCGGACGGCCGGGCAATCGGAAGTCCGAAGAGGGTGATTATCCCCTTTTCCGGCATCACCTCTACACATCGAAGGAGGCTCTCAGTGAGAGGCTTTGGCATGGCGCATCCCTTCAAAGACGTGTGGATGGCCTCAGCAACAGGCTCGTAAATTTCAGGGGCACAGAATGGCCGCTGGAGTTGCACGAAAACGAGACTCGGGCTCGGGACAGCCTGCTTGAGTTGTTCCCTGTCAAATTCAATCCATAGGCAAAAGACGGCCTTGTGTAACGGCGACCCCGGCGCCGCCCAACCGCGGCACAAATCCCGCAAACTCAGCCAATTTCTATCCCGTGGCAGGACTGACAGAAGCGGTGGTCTTGTGTCCAGCCCGGCAATGATTTCCAATCCTTCAGGGGCCAATGGGCGTAAAATAAAATCAACATCCCCCGCCGGCTCCGCCAAACGGCTTTCAAATCCGAATCCGTAAGTGATTCCGGTTGGCAGAAGCGTCCCCAGAGACTTTATCCGCCCGAAAGTCTCCGCCGAGATCAAGCCTGGCGCTGATCGTGTTTCCAACAAATTCAGGATATCTTCGGCGCTAAATGGCATTCAGCCTCCGCGTTCCGGCGCCGCAAGACGCTGCCAAAAATGGCCATCTGTAAGGGCGAAACTGGCAAATTCCGCTCTCGCCCTCCTTTTCAGCGGCTTCTCGGGTAATGATTGGCTTCATCTTGATTTCTTTGCCGATCCTGTTCCAGTCGTCGGACCAATAGATGAACAGGGCTTTCCCGGATGTCCTTGATTTTGCCTCGCCAAAACGGCTGTCCCTAAATTCTCTGCCTTGTCACCGAAAAGGCGAATTCTTCTTCTACCTATTGTTAAAGGAGTTGTCTGGCGGGCTAACATTTTTCGGGATTGTCACTTAGTCTTATAAACGCCCCACGGGTCTTCGAGACGCCGATCCTAGTCGGACCGTCTTGTATTTGTCATCGCTCACCCGGCAGGCCGACTTCGCTTAATAAAGTCCGGATCTATCCTCCGGGAGGTCAACCTCTCAATTTCTGCCTGTCTGGTGGCCCAGCTGAAGCCGGCATATGAGATCGGATTTGTCCATGATTTGTGATTTCGGCCGCAATTTTAACCAATGGATAAAAGGCCAAGGAGATTTATTGAAACTGGGGAATTTATTGATAAGCTTCTGGTTTACCACCTGACGGACGGGAAACGGCAATCTTTTGTATAGACCCACGGCCCACATCAATACGAACATGGCTTCAATACGCCACGTAAACTCTTTACAAGTCTGGCGATCAGGATTCGGATTCATTAAGAATGTAAGCTCATCACGGGTAAGATGCTTCCACAGGCGCTGCCTTTGAGATAATCCTTACATGACGAATCCGTCGGATGGTAAGCCACGCCGATGACACAAAGAAGGCATACCATTCGTATCCCGATCTCTTCAGCGGTACGCAGTTCCGTTTCTTCTTCGGATTCGATGCAGGGCAGCCAGGAAAGATAGGGAATCCCTTTCTTGATCAATAGCGCTTCTGTCTTCGCCTTTCGTTGGCTCGGGGTCATGACTTGACCTGGCGCTTTATGGGCGACTGCTTAGTTATTCAGCCAACAGCAAGCCTGTGGGCGGCTGCAATAATGTCTTATAATGCCCCAGAATTCCCATTTCGGCTGACCACGGTTAGTTTTATTTTCCTTTGAACTCCGCAGGCCTTTTCCCGAAAAACGCCGCCGGACCTTCCTTTGCATCTTCGGATTGACGAACAGGCTCTCCCAGGAATTCCTCCAGCCGCAATCCCTCAGAAAGAGGCAATTCCATCCCCCGGTACACCGCCTCTTTGGCGGCCTGTACGGCAAGGGGCGCATTTCGGCAGATTCGTTCAGCCAGTTTCATGGCTTCGGCAAGCAATTGATCGGGAGGCACGACCTTGTTGACAAGCCCGATCCGATAAGCTTCCCGAGCATCGATGCTTCCTCCGGTCAGGATCATCTCCAGGCTCTTGCCCAGAGGGACAAGCCTGGGGAGCCTCTGTGTCCCGCCCGCTCCCGGTATGATCCCGCGGGTCACTTCGGTGAGTCCGAAGGTAGCGGTCTCGGAGGCGATTCTGATGTCACAGGCCAGGGCGATTTCCAGGCCGGCTGACAAGCAATACCCATTTATCGCTGCTATGATGGGCTTCCATATCTCAAGGTTGCGCGTGATCCCTCCCAGCCCGGGTTCCCTGTCGGCCTTTGCCTTCTGCTGTATCGCAGTCGTGCTGTTGTAGTAATGGGCCAGGCTCTTGATGTCCGCTCCTGAGGAAAATGCCTTGACACCGGCCCCGGTGATAATGGCTACCCAGAGTTCGGGATTGTCGCGAAAATCGATCCAGGCGTTGTTAAGCGCAGCCAGGGTCTCCCGATCGAGAGCGTTCATGGCGAGCGGTCGATTGATAGTAAGGATCGCTATTCTACCCTGTGTTTCAAACGTGACTGGCATGGTAAATGGCCTCCTTTCTCTGGTGGGTTCCTCCGACCCGGAAAAACCGATTGCGCTTGCTCGCAAGGTCCACGAGTAGCGAAAGTGGTCCTGTTTATGAAAAAGCCACTTTTGTCCTGTTTATGAGTGTGCCTTGCCGAACGCCCCTCTGTCCATCAGAATCTAGATCTAATGGTCTCCCTCAGCTCTTTACCAGTCCCATGCATCCGATCACCCCCGATGTCACTCTATTTCCATCCATTATATCAGATGGTTGCCGTGAAGAACATGCATTTCTGGGTTTGACTTCAGAATAATCAGAAATAATGCCAATTTCAATGTCATATTGGCAAAATCTTCCCATCATTGCAATCCGGCTTGTTGGGCTCTATACTCCTCGGACGGCCAGACAATTTGTATGAATTTGCTAATTGTTAATCAGGCCTGATCCGGAGGACACATAGCGATGAAGGCAACTATCAAGACCAACAAGGGCGACATTTCTTTGAAACTTTTTGACGACCAGGCCCCAATCACAGTCGCCAATTTCGTAAACCTTGCCAAGAGAGGATTCTACAACGGGCTCAAATTCCACAGGGTTATCAATGACTTCATGATCCAGGGAGGTTGTCCTCTGGGAACGGGGACCGGCGGTCCGGGATACAAGTTCCAGGATGAGTTTGTTCGCGAATTGAAGCATGACAAGCCGGGAATTCTATCCATGGCGAATGCCGGGCCCGGGACCAACGGGAGCCAGTTCTTCATTACCCACATAGCCACACCGTGGCTCGACGGAAAACATACCGTGTTCGGAGAGGTGGTTTCTGCCTCGGATCAGGACGTTGTCAATAGCATCCAACAGAATGATATGATCGAAGCTGTTGTGATCGAGGATGATACAGCCGATTTATTCGCAAAGACAAAGAAGTTCCTCGACGAGTGGAACAAAGTCCTCGACCGCAAGTAGGCAGAAAACGTTCCGGGGCTTGGGTCCTTTCAGTTAATCTCGGCCTCAGTATTCCGTCAGGGGACTTGATGGGACAGGCGAGCGGTCCATAGTCTCCAAAATAGAATTTCCAGCCTTCCTCGAAGGGTGAGCGCAACAATAGTCCTAGGCCCGCCCACGGCTATCGTTGTTTCGTCCCTTTTGGGGCGAACACCGGCGATTCTCGAAGGAGCGTCCCTATTTTAGGAAATTTTCTCGTTGAGCCAGACGACCGTCAATCTCTCTGAGACACTGGCCCCCGAATCCCTCCTTTTAGTCGGTATCAGTCCAGATGATTTTGGCCGGCCCCTATTAAAACAGCGGCCCCGAATTCAATTAATCATGTCCCGGACTAGACCGATCTTTCCCGGATGTTTCGTTCCCAATTGCCCATTGAGGCAATGCGCAAAATTTTCCCAACATCGCTCTTTGGCAATCGATCATTGAATTCGACATACTTGGGGAATTCGCCCCTGCCTTGGCTTCACCGGAAAATCCCATGTTACCGGAATTTGCGCTTGAGTCCTTATCTATGGTTGTCGCAGTCTTTTGCGTCAATTGATTGAACGTCTGGGCTACAGCAGGCGCTGTGGCAAACGCGAGCAAACCTGCAAGCAAACAAACCAAGACCGTTGCATAGAATACGCTTCTCATCTTACTCTCCTCGTGTCCAATATTTCTGCGCCAACAGGCGCCGCCTATTCAGTTCTTTCCTCCGCACGAGGCAGTCCTTTACGAGCCGATTCGGCTGAACATTCTTATACTGCTGTTACGATGGGCATTACGACTGCGCATGTCAATCCATATGAATCTTAGGTATTGAAGCCGGAATTATGTGGCGGTCTTGCCATTTCGGAGGTAATATCCGTTGTGAAGGCTCCTACACTTGGATAATGTTGAACGAAAAAAGCAAAAGAATGACCAGCGCTGCAGTTTGTATTCCGGTCTGGACGAGTTGCGACCATCGAGGAATGTCCGATAGATAGACGACCGCCATGAGGAGCCACCAGAATATGACTAGATATGGCCAACCTTTGCAATAACCCAACCACTGCCCAAAGAAACCGACGCATTGAAACACTGCTAATTCAGCTAATGACTTCATTTTACATCCTCCGAGTTATGCGGTCCTCTTCCGGAAACAATAATGACATACCAGACGTTTGCACATCAAGCCGCGCTAGAATACCATTTACGACGCAGTATATTCTAGGTATAATTCATATACCATGGAATTCGAATTCAATCCGAAAAAGAGCGATAAGAATAAGCAAAAGCACGGAATCGACTTCTACGAAGCGCAACTAATGTGGGATGATCCGGACCGGATTGAGATTCGCGCCGAGAACGACAGACGAACCAAGATTCCTTGTCATCGCAACGATCGCGGAAAAGTATTGGTCGGGCGTCATAACATACCGGGGCAATGGCGTAAGAATAATCTCGGTACGAAGGTCTCGAAAAGAGGAGATTGATCTCTATGAAGGCTGAGGAGTTCGATAAGAAGTTTGATGAAGGCGAGGATGTTTCGCGTTATCTTGACCTTTCAGAAGCTCGGAGACCCGCGCAGGAACAAAAGAGGGTCAATGTAGATTTTCCTTTATGGATGGTCCGCCTGCTGGATAAGGAAGCGAAACGTCTAGGGGTGCCTCGGCAGTCACTCATAAAAATGTGGGTCGCTGAACGCCTGAAAAAGGCGTCTTGAAACTTGCGATTTTAATAATCTCATTGTTCATGCGCTCATAAAGCCAGCGACATGGCCACACGATATTTGGATGCTCAAATGTGAGTCAAGAGCAGATTTGATCCCATAACCATAACCTCCGAGTTATGCGGTCCTCTTCCGGAAACAGTAATGACGTACCAGACGTTCGCACGGCAACACTTACTTGATGTGAGGACTCTCCATTTTCTTGACGTAAGCTCGCACAGCGTTTACCACTGTTTCCCCTTAGCTGTGCCAATTTCCTTTGTTAAGCGGTATTACTTGAGGCTCTACCAGAACGCGAAACCCAAGAAGAGGAAAACGGGGACAAGCCCGCAAAAAATCACCATCACGATGAGTGCTACCGTCGCTGATCTGTTATACGTTCTTTCCTCTAAGATCTCGCGGAAGACCAGACTATCGATATTGTCCAGCATACTCTGGCTTACAACTCGCGGTTTGTCCGTAAGTTTGATCAATGGATCTATGGTGAATGTTCCTTCAAGCTCTCGAACCTGCCTCCCAGACAAGGCGGCCAACACGTGTTTGAGTCTTGTCGCATCTTTGGGGTCTGCGTACCCTCCCGCGTAACGAATGCGCTTGAAAGGCCTCAGAAACCACTTGGTATCTTGGTGGGATATTACTACGCTGTCGTAACGTAATATTGGCGCTAGTTTTGCGCACGCCAAACTTATCGCTTTCTCGCCTCCGTGAATCCCAATCCTGACAATCCTGTCTTGGTAGAGCCGAATCTCCTTGAAAGACAGCAGATCGAATATTCCGGGAGCAATCACCAGGGAAGGCAAGAGACCAATATAAAGCCCACAGAGGAGCAGTAAGACAAAATCCTGTTTACTTGGCAACGTGGAGGCAAAAGCTATGATCGCAACACCTATGCCCACGAATACCAGAACCAACAGCGAGAACCAGACTACTGTTGAGTTGGCGTGTCCTCGCCGGTATTTCAGAACGAGTAACGGCTGATCGTATGTTGTGAGTTGGGGTTCGCGGTTATCAGTCATATGGCGTCCTACACGACCTAACGCACTCAAAACCGTCTTCACGGCGTTGAAAAAGCCTGTATTTTCCTCTTTCTGAGCGTACGGCGCCCTGGGGCGCCACGTCAATCAGTTTTCACATCCGCGCTGTATGCATTCAGTTGCGCGGGGCGTAGGTTTGTCATCGCGAGGAGTGAATGGCGGGACAGGCGTCCCGCCTGTCTATTCCGGATGACGGGCAGGATGAAACTGTCTCAGAATTGTGGATTTCGTGATGGCATATGTAGGAGCGGTTCGTGAACCGCCCGAAATCAGGGCGCTTCTCGAACCGCTCCTACACCATAATCCCGCAGACCGTAGTTCTGAGACACTTTCGGATGCCTGTCCCACCAGCAATCCCCCAAACATGGAGATTGCTTCGCTCCGCTCGCAATGACAATCTTTGGCCGCCCGTAACTGAAGGATTACTTGAGTCCGAAGTTCTCAATTTTCTTGACACCCTTTGCCGCCTTGAGGTAATATTCACCTGAATTTCTTGGGATTTTTGATTTATTTGCTCTTGAGATCATCGCCGGGGAACGGGGTTGCTACGGTGTATTATTTAATGTGTGATCTCAAGGGTTTTGAGGTCAAGGGGGTATCATGAAGGAGTTGAGTTCTCTTGGTCGGACTCTGCGCGTCCTGCCTTTCTTGCTCCTTTTCGCCTGCGCTCTCTCCACCTTTGTGGGCGCACAAAGTCTTCCGGAGTTCCCCGATCGCAGAAATCCGTCTAATGACTGCGGATGTTCTCGGGGGGATGACGGGATAGCCGTATCCAGTGGAATGCTCAGCCCTTTTCTCCCGAAAATTCCAAACCTGGAGCTGGGGTATTGTATTACTTCGGCAACAATGTCAGGACCGGACGATTCACGGCTGATTATGTCCTTCCGTTCCATCTCGAGTTATGATTCCGTCCTGTTCGGAGAGGCCCATGCGGAAGGCTGGGACTTCTGGAAGAGACAAAACGCACTCATTGCCGCAACGAGCAACAGGGTTGATCTCTCTTTCGGTGGTGGTTATCGCAGAATGCTGGGGCCGAACACTCTCGTAGGAGTGAACGGCTTCTATGATACTTCCCGCGTGTTCAACACGTGGCATTCGTCCGGCGGCGTCGGGCTGGAATACGCGGCGAACATCGCCGGAGACGACGCCATTGACCTCAACTTCAACTGGTACGGGAATCTCTTCAATCGAGATGTCCTCATCAACGCGTTTCAGGAACAAGGGGGGCAGTTTCGATGTCGAGGCAGGCTATTCCCATGCATTATTGGATCACGCTCTGGATTTGCGGCTCAAGCTCGTCGGATACCAGTTTGACATAGGGACTGCCGTGTAGGGGCTGGCGGGGCGGCGCGGACCTCACCACCCGAAACGGGATGTTCACCTTGAGATACGAATACGGGCACGACCGGATCGACGGCTATTACAACACGATCGGCGGGTTCGCCACCGTGGGATTCCAGTTGGAGAACCTATTGTAGCGGAGAGAGCCCGATTACCTTCCCAGAGCCTGTGTTCAGGAGTCCTCGTGATCTGAGACGATTGTTGGGTCTGAAGGTCAAAAGGAATTGGCATCAGCCTACTGCGGTCACCAACTGCGACCTTCGGGGAAGCGTGCTCATCGCCCCGTCAATCCCGTACAACACTTTCTATACTAACCCGCCGCTATCAGAGCCGATACCGACTGTGTCGACACGGACTGCGACGGTTTGTTGGTGCAATCTAACTAGCGCATCCGATGTACGAATATTGGTACTGGTGGATGATAGCAATTTTGAGCGCACAATTCCAGGTTCCATTGCCCCTATCACGCTCACACCCCCCTCGGGGTGCATCACAACCACGATCATCAGTGTCCACGGTCAGGGTCCCACAACATTAAACGGCATCGTGCTTATACCATCCGGCGCCCAGCCACCTCTAACGTTCGGGCCGGGGGGAGGAATCTCAGTCCAAGTCAATCAGTGAGAGTGCAAACCCGGCACGCAGCAACACTCAGAGCCCACCCTACCGACCTATGGCTGTACTCTCCGAGCCGCTTCATCCTTCGATGGGGCGGTTTCTGCTCATAAAGCCGGAGAGCTTTTTCGACAAAGTTGTCGATGGTCTTATCAGCGAGGCGCTCACCGCTCGACTACTGACCGTCGCTCGGACCTGCATCATGCAACGAAAGAATACTTTCGACTTCCTCGTTCAATCAATCAGATCACATCGGAAAGGGCTCGATCATCCTTCATCGGTCAGCCTCTCCCGCTGAACGATTACAATGTGATTGACGCCGCAGCTCCGCATCAAGCATTCGCACGTTAAGGGGATATGTTCGACGCCGGTTGGTAGGCGAATCGACGAATTGCGGATCTACTTACACGTAAATCCTCTTCAACACCCATGCCATCCTTTTCCCAAGAGCCTCGGCCAGCAGCATGCCTTCCTGATCCTTCTCCACATCACCCTTGTCACGGCCTATGCCGATGGCACGCCCGACAATGATCATATCCATACTCATGAAGAAATGACTCATGGTGTCCAGGGTGTGCATGGCGCCCGTCCGCCTCGCCGCAGCCACCAGGCAGCCGACCTTGTCCCTGAACATGGCGCCATTGGCTCTGGAAACAAAACCCACCCGGTCGATCAGCGCCTTCATCTCAGGTGTGACATCCATAAAGTAGACAGGAGACCCCAATACAACACCTTGCGCCCCACTGATTTTTTCAATGTACTCATTTACCGAGTCATCGTGAACCGCGCATTGTCCATCTTTCTTCTCCAGACATTGGTAACACGATGCGCAGCCATGAATACTCTTATGAGAAAGCTGAACAAATTCCGTTTCTATTCCCTCATTCTCCATCTCACGAAAGACCCTCCGGATCAACACTGCAGTGTTTCCATCCTTCCTTGGGCTACCATTGAATCCGACCACCTTCATGCTCTTCTCCTCTGATCTCTTCCTGAATACGGCTGCAGCATTGACCTGCTCCCGGATTTTGTACCACATGTTGAATCAGAGGTGTAGTCCGGCGCACTCCTGGGTGATGTTTAAATCTTAAGGTTTTATGGATCAGGTCTGCTCTTGGCCCACTTTGCAGAGCCAAGAGCAGACCTGACCCCACTGGTTTAAAGAAAACCTGCCGACTTCCTCGTTCAATCAATCCGAGCACATCGGAAAGGGCTTCTCCTCTAGTGGCCGTTTCCCGGCGCCTGGGCGCCATAAGTTTTTCTCTTCATTTCGATCCGCGCTTCCTTTTCTCAAACTCATAATTTCTATTTTCACAGATATTGATTGGAACAAAAATTCTCTTACCGCATCAATTATCTAACAAGGAGAACAAGTGGGGGTGGGAGAATGAAAAACAGAAGAGAGAAATTGCTTAAGAATGTCTCGCCGCTTATCTTACTAATTTGTATTTTAGCCTTTCCCGCTTTCTCGTTTGCCGCCGGCCCAAAACCGGATATGGTCGGAAAACCTCAAACGATTCACGACCCGCAGGCGCTTCAAACGTCACTAAATGCCTTGTTACGGAAAGCCCATGCGCAATACAAAGTGATAAACGGCTGGCATCGGAGAGCAGAATTAGAGAAGGCCAGGGCGCAGGCCAACAACCGCAAGCAGAGCCCCAATGCCTTGGCAGCTTCGTTCTAGGCTTTACAGGATGAACGCTGCTGCGTTTTATAACAATTGCCAAAAGTTTTGTCCGATTGCGCGGGTGACATCCCGTCATTCCTGGTTTCGCAGGAATGACGACTGCAAAAACCGGGTTCCCCTGCATACTCTCTCCAGTAAAATATTCTCTATTTTCTCCCCTCCAGCTCCATTATCTTTTGTTTGAGCCATTTCGCGTGCCGCATTTCGTCGAATAGCTGCTCTTCGAGCATTTCCAATGTGTCTATGTCGGTCAAGATATCCGCCACCGGAGCGGCATAGGCCATTATGGCGTGCTGCTCCTGCCCCAATTCCAGCTTCAGCATCGCCAAAGTTCCTTTGTCTTTGCTGGATTCGCCCATTTCCCGACCCTTGGCCGACGCAGATCCGCCCGGCTTGACCGGGACCCCGCCGAGTTCAGCGATTCTGGTCGTGAGGCTCACCGCATGAGCGTGTTCCGCAGGAAGAATTGACGCGATTCCTTCAGCGATTTCCGGTTCGGTTATAACCGCGGCATGTATTCGATAGTATTCCACGGCCATGAGTTCCGTTTCCAGGAGGTGGTTCAGCATATCTATCATGTTGTTGGAATTCATAGGCTCCCCTCCTCATATTTTGCGTGCTGAGACGAAAAGCACCGGCAAACTGGTCCTTCGTCGCACTTTTTCTTCAATGTTACCGAAAAAGAACCGGCCGATGGGCGATCTCTCACGGTTGGCCAAGACAATCAGATCGAAATTGTTGTCTTCAGAGTACTTCACGATCGCGTCAGCCTCGGGTTGTTCCACCACAAGGAATTCCGTATTCGCCTGGACACCTTCGTCGGCCAAAGCCTTTTGTAACTCAGGCAAATATTTCTCCGCTTTCCCTCTTGCTCTCCATCCGGACGAGCCTTCTTCCAGTTGCATCTGTTTCTCAAGGGGGTCATCCGACGGTGTGAGCCGGAACAGCAGGATCAGTGTGGCGGTAGAGCCGAATTCCTTTGCAAGTTTCTTTACGTGCTCCAGGACAATGTCGTCGTTCGTGGAGCCGTCTAGCGGCACAAGAATTTTGTTGAACATGGAATTCTCCATTTTCTTCGTGGGGCAGGCTTTCCAGCCAGCCTTTCCGAAATCCTGACAATGGCAGGCCGGAAAGCCTGCCCCACACTACATTCCTCACACCTCCGTGGACGGGTGGCGCCAAATTCCCTCCCCATCGGAGAACGTCAGGGAGGGGGTTGAGTGTTCCCGGAAGGGCGCACAGCCGTGCGCCCCTACTCGGAACGCCCTTTCAATCCCAGCTCTCTTCGGTAGCGACCGGCGTCCCTGCCGGTCGTGTTGGCTTCCAGAATGTCATCCAGGAATACTCTATAATCCCTTGGCATAGACCACCTCGTTAAAGATGATCGGACGGAGCCGCGGTTTCACAGTGTCCGCAAAGACAAGATCGACAGGGCAGTGGAAAAGCTGTTCAAGGAAGTCCTTCAGGGTCAAGTAGTTCTGGAGCGTGGCATCCCCGAACTCTACGAGGAAATCTATGTCGCTGGCCCGCTTTTGTTCACCGCGAGCGTACGAGCCAAAGATACCGAGGCGACGAACTCCGAACGCGCGTATGGCCTCACGGTTTTCTTCCAGTTTCTCCAAAATTTCGTCGCGAGTAATATCCATTTATCCGGATTTCCTTACCCGAGGCATAGCACGTTTCAGCTGTGCGAACCAGAACTTCCGCCCGCGCGACTGGGCATCGAGGCGCTTAGGGGCGAATGGTCAGCCTCTATTCCTTCGCCAATATCTTCGGAATATTCGACGATCCTCGATAAACCCCCTTGTGATAAATTTGATTGTAAGCCTCAGTGCCAAGAATATCCATCGGCGAGAGGCTGAGGTTTTTGTCAATTTTGCTGTACAGCGCCGTCTTTTGCTCAGAGTCGGTCGGGATCGCATTATTATCCACCAGCATTTTTGCGACCCAATTAGCCGCCAGGAAATGGCCCAGCGGGCTCCAATGGGCATCACAAACGTACCAAAAATATGGGTCTTTCAAATCAAATTTGACTCGATAATCATCAAAATACGAAGCCAAGTTCAAGACACCGATGTCGTGTTGCTTGCCGATGGCCGCCAGCCTCTTTTCCGCCAGAAGCGGGTCAAAGTCCTCCGGCGGTTTGGCCAATCCTGTCGCTTCCTTAAAGGATTTCTTCCAGTCAGGCGCTACGGCGAAGTACTCGGGAACGGTCACGATGAACAGCTTGCCGCCGGCGGATTTTACTTCCGAGTTTAGTTGGAGTATCGCTTCGGTGGTAATTTTCCAGCCTTCCTCCCAAGGTTTTTTGAGAGAATCAGGCGGGTCTTCCCTGAAAGTGTTGTAGAGAAACGGCATTTCTCCGTCTCTGTACTTGTTCCAGAGGTCAAATTTCAGCGCTCTGTATCCCAGAAGGCAAAGTCTGCAATTTTGTCGCAAAAACCGTTTCAACCGATTTTGACCACGGACGTGGTCGTTCTGATCGAAACTGGTATTCCAGACGACTTTGTTCTCGGATACATAACCGCACGGCCCTGATATGGGCTCGCCATACATACGTGTAAGTTCACAAGAATTGTCTTTGACATCATTTCCCGGGAAGAAGAACAGGAGCGTAATTTGAGGGCGCAGAGTCTTCAGGAAGGTCTTGTACGCAAAAAGCTCATGCGTTGTGCCGTAGCTATTGATCCCTGCGTTCAGAGTGCGACGGTCGAGCAGCTTCGAGAGTATGGAAGCCGTGTTCAAATCAACCGGCGTTTCAATGGCTTCCATAAAGGAATCGCCCAAAATCGCTATCTTGAAATCATTGCCCGGTTGGAATTCCTTGTCTCTGAAGCCCTGAGAATTGTATTTGATTCCGGATATGCTGTAACAGGTGTTCCGAAATGAAGCAGTGGAACTGGGCTCTCGAGTGAATCCCACAATGTCATTGGCTTTAAGCGGTATTCTGACGTAAGCCCCTTCAGCCGGAAACACTCTCAATAGTCCTTCGGCCAACAGCACCGCAATTACAAGCCCTACAAAAATGGCCAAGATCGTTTTGAGAAATTCTGCCGGACGTCCCCCCATTTGCAATGTCCCTCTCGGATATTATTTGCGATTGCCTGCCAATTTGATCGAATTACCATGCGTAAAATGTGTTGATCGTAATCCAACTAAAGAGGATCTGTACTTCCGTCAATATAATGCCTGATTTTGAGGACATCTTGCAAGCGCGGCTTTCGTGTGCCATAAGTGGGCCATAGGAGATGCAAATCTAAAGAAAAGAGGTCAATATGCTGACTGCTTACATCAATGCCGCTCTGCGCAAAGCCCACTATGAGATATTGCCGGACGGCGAAGGGTATTTTGGCGCTATTGAAGGACTCCAAGGAGTATGGGCCCAGGCGGACACACTGGAAGGGTGTCGCGAAGAATTGCGTGAGGTCTTGGAAGAGTGGATCATTCTTGGGCTCAAGATGAGACATCCTATCCTGGCTATTGAAGAGATTGAGGTGACACGGCAAGACGGGAGAGACGAATGTATATCGAATATGCAGTAGATTTTTGGAAGGAAGGGAATCAAGTCGTGGGCCACGCTATGCCCATTGACGTTATGAGCTGCGGTTATACCGAGAAGGAGGCCGAAGAGGCGCTTGATGAGGCTGTAAGGTTTTTTGTCGATAGAGCCCAGGAGATGGGCGCCCTGGAGGAAATTCTGGCTGAATGCGGATACGGGGGTTCCGGGGAGGGAGTCCCGAAGGGACCGCCCAACAGTAGCCACGGGTGCAAACCCGTGGGGCAGCGGCCAAGACAATTTCAAAGAGGCCGGACCCTGAAGGGGTCCACCATTCCGCGCCCTATCTGAGAAGGGTACTTTTCGTCGAACTCAATACCTGCTTCAATGAGAAGACTTCTCAATTCATCTGCAAAGGAAACTCTTGTATGGTGCTGCTCGTGGTCTTTGATGTATTGGATCAGGCGTTCCTTGTCCTGCTTCGAATGCGTGAACGCACCGTATCCGGCTTGCCAGCCGGGAAACCCGGGAAAGACAGCTGTTTGTTTTGATCCAACGGGACGAGGAAACTTTGATCTCCTTCACAAAATCCGCCAACGACCGCGCTGGGTGCAAACCGGTTAAGATGTGCACATGATCCAAAGTGCCGTTAACGCGGTACAGGCGGCTGTCCCTGGAGCTGATCAGACCCCAGATATATCGAAACATGGCTTCCTTCCCTGCGGCGGACGAGTGCCGGTTCTCTGCCCTTGGTAGAGAAAACGATGTGGTAGAGAATCTGTGTGTAGGTTGACATCGCTACGCCGCCGCCTGATGGTTGGTGGACCCCGCCAGGGTCCTCACCGCTTGTTTTATCATAATCCTTCCGTGGGTTGACACCCACGGCTACTGTTGGGACGCCCCTTTAGGGCTCCGTTTAGGCTGTTTCTCTTAACTAAGGACACTGCAGCGGAGCTAATGCGATAATCCATTACACAAAAAAGGGTCCCCCGAGAGCTCTTACTCTTCCTCCTCCACTCCTTCTCACACTCCCAGCGGGGCCTGCCAATTCTTCTTCAATTCACGGATGTCTGCGGAGAGAACCGGAGCGCCTTTCAGGCCGATTACTTCAATTCTCGGCGTCGCTATGACCTCGCCCACTCTCGCTATAGGAAATCCTTTCAGGGTCTCTTCGAACCGATCGCTATTATCAGCGCTCACACTCACCAGGAAGCGGCACGGGCTCTCGGAGAAAAGAGCCACATCGTCACGATCCACGGCTTCGAGGTTGAGTTTCGCCAGCGAGATCTGCGCTCCCAGGCCGCCGGAAAATGCGCTCTCGGCCAAGGCCACTCCCAGGCCGCCGTCTGAAAGATCATGGCATGACGCGACCAGTCCGGCTTTGATGGCCGCGTGAAAGGCCCGATACATTTCTATAGCTTTTACCGGGTCAATGACCTTGGGGACCTTGTTGCCTACAAAGCCCTTGGATGCAAAATACTCTGAGGCGCCGGTCTCGTCGCGGGTGATTCCCAGGACGTAGACCAAATCGCCGGGCCTCTTGAAATCAGGCGTTACGCTGATTCTAACGTCGGGGACTATGCCCACTGCGGAAAACAGCACTGTCGGAGGTATGGAGATCTTTGTTTCGCCTATGTGGTAATCGTTTTTCATGCTGTCTTTGCCGGAAATGCACGGGATCCGATACACAGAGCTGATATCGTACAAAGCCTGATTCGCTCTCACGAGTTGAGCCAGTTTGTATTCGCCGTCCGGGGTTTTTTCCGATCGGACGGGATCGCACCAACAGAAGTTGTCCAGCCCCGCCATTCGGTCCGGGTCAGCCCCTACGGAAACGATGTTTCGCACCGCCTCATCTATGCAAGCGGCCATCATCCAGTACGTGTCGATGTCGGAATATCGGGGCGCTATGCCGCAGCCCACGGCAATCCCCCTGAATCTGTCCAGGACGGGCCGGAATACCGCAGCGTCACCCGGGCCGTCGTTGTTGACTCCAACCAGCGGCTTAATGACAGTCCCGGCCTGGACTTCGTGATCGTACTGCCGAATCAAACGCTCTTTGGAGCATATGTTCCATCGACCCATCAATTCCAATAAGTCCTGTGTCAGATCGGTAGCGGGCTCAAACGACGGCTCATCATAGGCCGGCGGTTCCCATCGGGCCGTGAGACGCATCCGGGGCAGGCCTTCGTGCAGAAAATCGAGAGGCAAAAGAGCGACAGTTTTGTCTTCCCACATCACGGTAAACAGCCCGTCGTCGGTGAACTCGCCAAGGTCCGTGGCTTCGACATCGAGAGTGGCAGCCAATGACATGAATTCTTGCGCCTTTTCTGGGGGCACAGCGACGGTCATCCGCTCCTGGGCCTCGGAAAGCAGTATCTCCCATGGTTGAAGACCGGGATATTTGAGCGGCGCCCGGTCAAGGGCAAGTTTTGCTCCACCGGATTCACGGGCCATCTCTCCGACGGAAGAGGATAATCCACCCGCCCCATTGTCCGTTATCGAGGTATAAAGCCCCCGGTCCCTGGCTATGAGCAGGAAGTCGGTCATGCGCTTCTGCGTGATGGGGTCGCCTATCTGGACTGCGCTCACCGGTGAGCCTTCGTGTAGTTCTTCGGATGAAAACGTGGCGCCGTGAATCCCGTCTTTACCGATGCGGCCGCCGGTCATAACTATTCGGTCGCCGGGCCGGGCCTGTTTGACGTGCGCAGGCCGGCCGTTTATGCTCGACGGCATTATCCCGGCGGTCCCACAGTAAACAAGCGGTTTTCCCAAATAACGGTCGTCAAACACCACCGCTCCGTTGACCGTGGGGATGCCGCTCTTGTTGCCGCCATGCTCGACACCCTCTCTGACACCCTCAAAAACTCGACGGGGGTGCAGAAGCCTCGGGGGGATTTTCCCTTGGAAATTCGGGCGGAGCAAAGCAGAAGACATCTGTGTTGAATATCAGTCGTGATCCCATGCCGGTGCCGAAGGGATCGCGATTCACTCCCACAATGCCGGTCAGCGCCCCGCCGTACGGGTCCAACGCCGAGGGCGAATTGTGAGTCTCCACCTTGAAAACGAGGTTCCAGTCGTCATCAAACCTTATGACTCCGGCATTGTCTTTGAATACGGAGAGGCAGTAATCGTTGTCCCCCAATTCCGAGCGTATTTTTTCCGTGGAGCCCTGAACGAAGGTCCTGAATAGGCTGTCTATTTGTTGGGTCCGGCCGGCTTCGTGATATTCTATCAGCGCATTAAAGATCTTGTGCTTGCAGTGTTCAGACCAGGTCTGGGCTAGGACTTCCAGCTCACAGTCCGTAATCTTGAATCCCAATCCCGCTCCCGCACGCAACGCGAGAAACGAGCTGTCCCCGTAGTAGCTCCGGATGGCCTGCATTTCTTCCAGACTGAGAGCGAGCACACCATCCCTGCTAATTTTCATGAGCAGGTCGTCGCTTACGTTGAGATCTATTTCGCGAACTACCGCTTCGGCTCGGGAAGTCACGCGCGGGACCGCAGTCTCCCCGCGTTCATCGCCGGGCGAAAATACGGCCCAAGTCTGTATCAAATCATTTGCGAGAAGGTCTTTGGCGATCCGAGCCGATTGCTCCTCGGACACGGCGCCCATGATGAAGTAGAGTTTACGGGTATAGATCCCTTCGTCGGGTTGAAAGCCGATGCGCAAAGTCCGCTCTACAGCCTCTCTCGCAGTTCTGCCGACATTGTCGGTCACTCCGGGACGCAACCCGACCTCAATCAAGCGGTCGAAGGGAATGTCCAAGGATTTGTCGATTGTAGCTTCTTGTATCACGGGGTCTCGAAATACCTCTTGGACTATCAGTTCGAGCTGTTCCTGCTTTAGATCGCGATCGATAATGTATGCGTCCGCGACGCGGACGTCATCGACAATTATCCCCAGATCCGATGCCAAGCGGGATTTCAATCGCCTACCCGCCGGATCGGCAAGGGACTGCTTTAAACAAACTTCAATTCTGTGCGCCATGACGTGTTCCTAATGGGGCAATTTTTGAAAGCCTTTCCGGGGGAACCCTTTCAAAGTCCCCCTTTTCTAAAAGGGGGATTAGGGGGATTTTCACCGGCCGGATGAAAATTCGTCAAATCCCCCCGTACCCCCCTTTAGCAAAGGGGGGATAAAGAGGGATTTTTGCGGGGCGTATGCAAGGAATTTTCCCCCGGACCCCTTCCCATAAACTCTAACATTGTATTCCATTGATGAGCAAGCGCTGGTTTGTAAGGAGAATGACGATTCAGTTACGCGAGGAATGACAACCGGCGGTGGAGAGATAGGACTGTGTGGGGCAGGCTTTCCAGCCTGCCGGTCAGAACTGTCAATCATGGCAGGCTGGAAAGCCTGCCCCACGAAAACAGTGAATACTTACTGAGGCCGATCCTTATTCCCGAGTTTCTCGAAGACACTGCTGGAGTATCTCTTTCTTGATCTGCTCCAGTTCGTCACGGATGGCTTCTCGGCTTCCGTGGAGAAACATCTCGTTTTTTGAGAGTCGATCTTCGAGCACTTGAATCCGTGGCAGGACGAAGAAAATCCCGTAAGATCCAATGGCTACCAGTAGCGCCAAGTTAACGATTTGAAGTATCCAAAACCACATGCCAGCCCCTTGATCCGATTTTCGTGCGCTCCCCGCTGACGCGGTAGCCGGCTGAGGCCGCGGCCCGGTCATCTCCGACCTCGGGCCGGGAGTCCTTGTGGCGGGGCCTGCGGACCTGAGATCTTCCTGTTCCGTGGGACTCTCCGAGGATGGTAGGACCGCTCCGGGTTTCTTCAGATCAGCGGCCACTTTTACGGGGATCTTTCGGGTCTCTCTGATCTTATTTCCCTGGTACGCTTTGATAACGATCTCTTTGCCATCCAGTTGAGCGAGCGCCTCCGGATCGGCCTCAGGAATCAGCACAATAAAAATCCCCGAGTCCGCGGGCATGGTAAATCGTTCCCAATTCTCCGGGGGGATTTTGGTCTGCTCCAGTCTCCTTCGAATTTGGCAAACGAGAAATCCTTTACTTGGTAGTTCCACGCCGAGAATCTGGTCGAACCCGGATCGGTTATCAACGTTGAGCATTTCACCTTTTTTCAGGTTGCTCTCATCAAACAATATGGAATTCTTGTCAACATTTATCGGAAACATCCCGGCCTGTTCCGAGTTGGACGGTTCGATCTTTTTCGACAGCGGACTCAGACGAAACCAGCGCTTGATCGTCAATTTGAACGGTAAACAGATCGGCCAGGGTCTTGTTCCTGAACAAATTAAGCTTGCTCGTATCGATAATCTTGAGCACGTTCGATTTGTTCATGGTATCCGAAAACACTCTGGTGTTCGGATCGTATCTCGGACCCATAAAAGGAATCGCCTTGCCGGCTTTGCCACCGGTTTCCCATTGGATATTCAAGTGAGCTACATTCTTGACGAGGTTTGTAGTCTTAGGATTGAGCGTCAAAGATATGGAGTTAAACTTCTCGGCGGCATCCGTCTTCTTTATCACGACCTCTTTCTTGCCCACGTTTATCTCGACCTTGGGCACGAAATTGCCTTGGGCGTCCTTGATCCCGAATGTTTCGCAGAACGCTGCTTCAGGAACCAAAAAAGTGACGAGGAAAGCCAGAACGGATATTAGACATACCGTGGGGGGGGACCCAAATTTTATTGGTCGCGTAAAAATCATGCCGACCTGTAGATAAGCGCCCTACCACAACAGTAACGGCAGCGCCTATATTTCGGGAAGTTGTAGCAGGCAAGGGCGCCAAAAGCAATGAATAAGTTCAACCGTTCCGTTCACTGCAGAGTGCGCAGAGAACGCAGAGATGAAAAGAGGAACAATGCGGGAGAACCGATCGTGGGGGCGGACCTGCGTGTCCGCTCATTTTGGTAGGACCGGCGTCCCTGCCGGTCATTCTCAAGTCGCAGCCAAACCCTGGATTCGTAGGAATAACGTCAAAATCCCTCCTCTATCCCCCTTTAGAAAAGGGGAGGAAGGGCGACCGCCGGTCGCCCCTACACTCGCGTCGATATAACACTGCCGTCATGTTTGCCATTCTCCCAGCGGACATCCGCGAGGAACCGGGAACTTCTGCATCGGCATTTGTGGTTCCGCCAGCCATCTAGGAGTTTTTGGGGAGGGGTCTGGGCCACTCGGCGTGGGGCCAGTAATGCGCCGGAAATGCCACGCCGTTGATCAACATTGCACTTGCTTGAGCTTCATTTATCGCCGTGCGCGGAGCACTTTTTGCAAAAACGTCCTCCCCGGAAACTTCTTGCCTCTCCGCCCTCTCTGCGTCCTCCGCGGTGAACTCTTGCGAATAAGTTTGATCACGCTCGCGCTTTCATATAATAATCACTACATTAACTGAGAACAGGGAGAATGACTTAATGACGCTTGGCGCTGCTCCGCTTTCTCGAAAATCTCAAGAAATACCGCCGTTCCTGGTCATGGATGTGCTGGAACGGGCTATGGAAATAGCCGAGGCCGGTGAAGAGATTATACATCTCGAAGTGGGTGAGCCGGATTTCGACACGCCCGAGAACATTATCGAAGTCGCCGCTGAAGCCATGCGGGCCGGCAAGACCCATTACACTCCGAGTATCGGCTCGGCCGATCTTCGACGGGCCATATCGGACCATTATTCAAAGACTTACGGCGTTGAAGTGGACCCACAATGCGTCGTGGTAACCTCAGGATCGTCGCCTGCAATATTGCTCGTCCTGGCCGCATTACTGGATCCCGGCTGCGAAATCATTGTTTCTGACCCTCATTATGCCTGTTATCCGAATTTTGTCCGTTTCCTGGACGGCGAGCCGGTATTCGTGGACATTCAGGCCCATGACGGATTTCAGATCAATCCGGATGATGTCGCTCGGGCGGTCACCGAGAAGACCCGCGGGGTCCTGATCAATTCGCCCTCCAATCCGACCGGCGTGGTGATGGAACCCGACAGGATGAAGGAACTCGCAAAATTGGATATTCCCATCATATCGGACGAGATCTATCACGGACTCGTGTACGAGGGGAAGGAACACTCAATTCTTGAGTTCACCAACAATGCCTTTGTGCTCAACGGTTTCTCGAAACTGTACGCCATGACCGGTTGGCGATTGGGCTATCTCATAGCGCCTCCGCAATACATTCGAGCCATACAGAAAATGGCCCAGAATTTTTTCATCAGCGCATCGGATTTTGTTCAATGCGCGGGAGTGGAAGCGCTGACCAATTCTTCGCAACACACGGCCAGGATGCGTGACATATTCAATCAGCGGCGCCTGGCGATGCTTCCAAGGCTCAAAGAGATGGGATTCAAGATCGAAGTAGACCCCACCGCGGCTTTTTATATCCTCGCGGACGCCAGGCGGTTTTCTTCGGATTCGTATCGTTTTGCATTTGAAATTCTTGAAGAATCAGGCGTGGGCGTGGCCCCTGGTATTGATTTCGGGAATAATGCCGAAGGGTTTATCAGGTTCTCTTACACCAATTCCATTGAGAACATCCTGGCGGGACTGGACAGAATCGAGCTTTATCTGAAACGAAGATTCGGGCCGTAAGGCGCCCCATGAAACTCAGACGAATATTCGTATTGCCTGAAGAATTCACTCCTGAGGGGATAAAGTTCTCCAAGCAGGCTACGAAGTACCTCACACAGGTCCTGCGGCTGAAAGCAGGCGACGAGATTGAGGTGTTTGACGGGCGTCAAAAATACCTCGTGCGTCTCGTGGCCGCGAGCGAAGGACACATTCACGGCTCGATCATCGAATCCGGCCTCGTGGAAAAACCGACCCGGTTCGAGGTTGTGCTGGCATTCTCGTGCGTGCGACCCGGACCGGTGGAGGAGATCCTCAGACATGCCACGGAGCTTGGGTATCTCGGCTCGTGCCTCTCATCAGTCATCGGACAACCCGCCGACCCGCGGAGCGCAAAGAGCGCTGGGTTTCTATTATCAGCGCCGCCGCGGCTCAATCCGGACGCAGCGACCTGCCCGATTTGGCTGACGTCACGACTCTGGCCGAATTCATAGAAGAGGCAGAGGCTCCGCGACTCAGCTCATTCTCTCGATGGACCCCAAGGCGCGGCCGTTGCTCTCGCTGCTGGAAGAGTTAACTCCGCGAGAAGTCATAATTCTGGTAGGGCCGGAGGGTGGCTTCGATCCTTCTGAACAGGCCGAAGCCGTCGCCGGAGGGTTCGTCCCGGTCAGCCTTGGAAAATCCACACTCCGAACGGAAACCGCTGCGATATCCGCCGTGAGCATGGCCATGATGTGGAACGAATGGTTCCAACACCGTGAGGCTATGAATGCAGAGAGGTCGGAGAGATGAGGAGAGAAGGAGGGAAAGAAGTTTCTGGGGAGGACGTTTTTCAAAAACCAGCTCCCCAGCCCCCTCCCCAAAAACTCCTATATGGCTGGCGGCATCATCGGCGCGGATGTAGGGGCGCACGGCTGTGCGGCCTTTCCCTCTAAATGGGGATACATGGGCTTTGTTGGGAACGCATACTGCGAGGCTCCGCCTTGCCTGATGACATCCAACACGGTGTACACGGATGGCCAGGCAGAGCCCGGAGGACACCCTTTCCCAGGCTGGAGCCTGGGAAGGGGATGGATTATAGAGG
>CAVVZX010000009.1:0-106656 GCA_963752855.1 uncultured delta proteobacterium
CGCCATATGTGACTGAGAATTATTCTCCGACGGAAAAGCGGTCCCATCGCAGAAACGTATGCGGCGCAAATTGAACAGGGTCGACCTCAGCTACGATCTTTCCCGGCTGCATGGTGTTGTCGCCTTTAGTGTAGACCGCCCCCAGCATCTTGACGACTTCGACCGTAGCCCAGGGGTCCTGATCAGAGACGCTCATAACCACCTCGGCTTTACCGATCTTTATATCCGCCGGCCTGAAGGTCACTGACTCTCGTATCAGCCTGGGATTGTAGTCGAAGCCGGGGCCTTCAGGGTTCGGGAAATGTTTGAAGTTATACGCGTAGCGTTCCTGCTCCGGCCCGCTGGAGCTGGAGTCTTGAAAAAGTTCCAGCAGCCCCGCGTCGTTAGGCAGTCCTGTTAACATGGCCTTGACATAGAAATACCTGACACCGTGGCGCTCAACCCAGCCCTCGACAAAATCGCCCTGATTGTCAAAGTGGATGTCCGCCATCTTCTTGGGGTAGCCGAATACCTCTCGGCCACCCGCCATGGCCATATCATTGGTGACCGGCATGGCCAGGCAGTAGCCCCCCTCCACGCCTCGTACTCGGCCAAGAAGGAACAGGGCCGCCTCCTTGTAGGCAGGCTGAAATTGGTCTTGGGGTAGTCGGCCACAAACGCCGACGCAATAGGCTTCTCCGCGGGTTTCAGCGGCGGAGGCAAAAGACTCTTGACTATCTCAGGCTTGGTCTCCCAGGTGACAGTCAGCATCTCCTCGCCGGTAGAATTCGGCTCGTTTGCCGACCATAGCCATGATTTCCTCGAACTATTTGATGAATCCCATCTCAGAGAGCCTCCTATTTTTGTGTCTCTGGTCTATTTCGACTCGGTCTTCTCCGGACCTTGTGCGTCCACCAAGAAGCCTCTCATGATTAATTCCCCCGCCTCCCGGATACAATCCGCTATCTCGGCTTCGTTAAACTGTCGCCCAACATAGTTATTGAACTCTTGTCCAGCCAAGTTATTGTTAATATTGGCCAATCCGTGAACAAATATCCACCAAAAAAACATCAGTTTGCGGAGTTGGTCCGTGGACATTCCCTTGGCACGGGCGTCTTCTGAAAGGGCCTGGACCAGGAACTCGAAGTTTTCTTTACCTAGCTGGACTTGCAATTGGCCGTGCTTCTCGTCGTTGATGGCCATAAACAGGTGGGGTTCATGCTTGGCAAACAGTACGTAACCTAAGCCTAGATCAAGAATCGGGTCGCCGGTCCTCGGAATTTTTTGGGAGGAAAGCAGGAGAGCAAGCGCCTTCTTGACAATCATCTCCTCCAGATCGCCCATAGATCCAAGATTCGAGTAGATGGGCATGGTCGAAGAGCCAAGTTCCACGGCGATCGAGCGGGCCGACAGTTTCTCCCAGCCGTGACGGCGGACGATGTTAAAGGCCGCCTCGACGGCGTCTCCTTTGTTGAATTTGGTCTTGGGAGGCATGGAGGTCTCTCAGTTCATATGACGATATATAACACCAGATATATAACATATGTTATACAAAGGACTGGAAATGATGTCAACCATTTTCTCGTCTTGGTTTTTCTCCAACGGGCTACCGACAAACCTTATTGAGATTATTGATTAATTACGTCGCAGTCCCGGATGAGCCTCAGGTGATAGCTGATTCAAATCTAGTCGCGGCTTATGAAAAGCGCGGGGCCACTAATTCTCGGGAAAAGGTCATTTCTTCGGGTAGCTTGGGTCATCCACCCCTTCGGTGGGTCGACCAAAAGATGCGGCGTCCACACCCTTCAAGGGATGCTGACGGGCGTACATTAGCTTCAGCTTAGTCGCGGCCACTCGGGGATAATAAGTATTGATGGTCTCTCTGCTGCGGTCCAGCTCCACCGGCGCCAACTCGTACTCACTGCTGCCCAGGCCGTTCTCAACTCCACCATAAAGCTGGGACTCGATATCCTCGCCCTTGATAATGTTCAGTTTGGCGCTGCCCGGGGCGAGACAACCGCAATCCTCGGCCGCGGAGTTGGGGAGACCCGGGGCCTGATTCAGCATGTCTACGCAGGCCTTGTCCACGGCTACCGGATCGGATGAGGCGAATACCCCCAGCCCATTGACAACCGGAGTGTCTGTCCAGCCGTAGCAGTCGCAGATGGGCACTATGTCCACTGCGTAGTTCAAGAAATAGGTCTTGCCGCCCGGCTTGGTTTTCATCACCGCCAGAGCGGAATCGGCAATGCGCCGGCCCAGGGCAGGCAGGTGGTCGAATCGCCTCACCGCTCCCACTCCTGCCATGTTGACGCAAAGGTTGGCGCAGGAAAAGCAATACACGCAAGCGTCCAGGTCTATCTTTAGCCCGTCCGGCCCAATTTCGATGGTGTTCTCAGGGCAACAGTCCTGGCAGGTCTGGCGCCACTCGCATTTGAGCCCCAAGCACTTGGTCGCGTCAATTACGGGCTTGTCGCCGGCCAGAGCGCCATGCAGGTTCATCTTGCCCCTCTTGGAGGCGCAGCCCACCCCCATGTTCTTGATGGCGCCGCCGAATCCGCCGGCTAGGTGCCCTTTGAAGTGGTTCACGCACAAAAGAGCGTCGGCATCGGCTATGGCCCGGGCTACGAACTGCTTGTTCAGGTAGCGGCCGGCGCCTTCCAAGTCCACCACGATGTCGTCGGTCCCCAACCAACCATCCGCCATTATAACGGGAGCGCCTACGGTGGACGCGGAAAAGCCGTTTTGGGCCGCAGTCTCCAGATGGTCTATGGCCAGAGCGCGGCTCACCCAAGGATGGTAAGTCGCCGTGGTGGTGTCCGTCACGAAAGGACGCAGATCTCGTTCCTTCAGGGCCTCCACCAGGACGCGAATTATTACCGGTCGCAAATAGCCCACGTTGTATGCCTCGCCCAGATGGGTCTTTACGGCCACTATGTCGCCCGGCTTCAGGCCGTCCAGCCAGCCTGAATGCTCCAAGAGCTGCCGCCCCTTTATGGCTGTAGACTCCATGAAGCGCTTCGCTCGAGCGTCCATATACCAGACCTTTTCCGACATAATTCGCCTCCTGGTCGATCCCCCTTTGGTTAGTGAAACTGACCTGTTTCCGAATCCGGAAATAGCCGATTTTCAATATTGACGCGGCAACGAAACAGCCTACATGCCACTCAAAACGGTCTCAAGCAATGCCGCCATTTACCGGCGCTCTCCGTATGCCTTCAATCCTGATTTTTAGCCGTGCCGCAGCGGTTTGTCAATGCGGCGCCAATTCCGCGGACACCTTACTCAATTAGAAACGCCGTGGAGCGAATTCCGTGTAGAGTATTCGATGAGAATAGATCGTGGGAATTTGATGCGATCCGTCGGAGCGACACTTTCGGGGAGTTAGTCATCGACGGTTATGGATTGTCCTTGATTTTGGCAACGCGCTCACAAGATATTTTGTTTAAATCATTGGTTATTCTGTTCCCAAGTCCACACAGGGTCCATTATAAATTTACTGAAAATTATACTGGTAGATGTTAGGTGAATGCTGTGCTAAGGGTTTTTAAAAGTAATAAAGAGAGGAGGTTGTCATATATTGAAAAGGAACAGAGTTTTGGTGTGCTCTCTTGTTGTGGTTGCGCTGGTGACCATGGCTGTGTCGGTTTCTAAATCTCAGGACAAGGACGAGCTTACCATCACAGTGAGCGGGGCTGCTATGGCCTCCGATCAAGTGGCTGAGTGGGGCAAACATTTTATGGAACTGAATCCCGACATCAGGGTGGTAGTGACGGGGAGCAGCGCTGGAAAGGGATTCGAGGATCTCATCGAAGGCCGGACCAACTTGTGCTTGGCCAGCCGCTCCATGGTGTCGGAAGAACAGCAAAAAGCATCCGCCAAGGGCCTTAAACTCACGTCCAGGTTGGTAGGCAACGCAGGCCTCTGCGTGATCACCAGCCCCCAAAATCCCGTCCGTGAACTCACGATAGAAGAGCTTAGGAAGATATTTCTTGGAGAGTACTCCAACTGGAAAGAGGTCGGGGGGCCTGATTCGCCCATAAGGTGTTTGACGAGGCGCATTCCCGAATCAGGCGGCGAGTTTTCTTCCATGAGGAAGTTCTTGGCAAGCAGCCCTTCGGACCCAAAACGGTGTTCACAGAAACTTGGAGTACCATTGTGAAGGCATGCGGTAGCGCGTCGGACCTGCCCGTAGGGATCGCTCCATTCACATCGGTCAAAGAAAACGCCAAACTTCTGGCTTTGAAGAAGGATGGCAATTCAGCCGCGGCGGTTCCATCCCAAGACACACTTAGGGACAAGACTTACCCGCTTTTGGTACCCATAACAATGTATTGGGAGACACCGTTGAAAAACAAGGAGATCGAAGTATTCGTAACCTTTTGCGCCAGTTCTGGCCTGCTCTAACACCCCATGGAGATACGCGGCGCTTGACGGCTGTTTGGTGAGGACTCCGGGAGTAAGCATGGATCAAATCTCCACTTGGTCCACATTGCGCTCACGTGATATGGACCTTCAGGCTCATCCGAGTCAAGAAGCAAATCTCCGGGGCCGACCCAAAGACCCATGAAATGACAAGACCGGCTTGACGGTCTTTCTTTTCTATCCCTCTTTTCACCACATCTAAGCCTGCCCGGTTACCTCGTGCGTTTCCGAACGCCAAACGCTAAACTCCCAGAAATAAGTATCTTGTCCCTCAAATTTTTGGGAAGTTCAATTTCACGCTGCAATGCAATAGAATTAGCTCAATCTCAAGATTCCCACATGAGGAGAACATTCATGGAATTTTGGATCGGACTTTCTGTTGGCATGCACCTGGGCAAAGTGATTGCCGAGTACTTGGAAAAGTTCGTGGAGGCCTACGGCCTCTTGGACCCTGCAACGGCAGAGAAGGCGAAAGAAGAGATCGAGCGCAGGGCCGAGATGGGTAAAATAATTGAAGAGTTAGTGGATTAGCGCTTCTGCGGAGAAATCAGACGCTGCGGCGCTGAAATCTTTTGTGGGGGCGGGTCACTCCGCGTCATCGGGCAGGACCTATTAAATTGACATATTCAGGTCCCAAATTCACACGGGGTCTGTAGAAGGTCTCGAAAGTTCTGTCGGAACGGAAGAACACTACTGGACGAGCCAGCAATGGCGCCCGCAAATCAATCGGTGATTACTTTCGAGAACTGGCACACAAAATCCGGCCTATGAACTGCAATGAGGTCAGCAGCCTTCATCGGAAACTTTGGGTTTGGAAGCAGGCTTAGCGGCCTTTTCTTTTGGTTTCTCTGACGCCGTTCCCTTGGGGACGACCTTGCCGGGAGCCAACCCCGCCTCCGGAGTTTTATCACCTTCGTACATCGGAAGACCCGCGGCTATCCAAGCCTCACTCCCGCCTTCCAGGTTCCGCGGGTTCTTGATGCCCTTGCGTTCTAGAATGCCTGTGCCCATGCTGGACCGATACGCGGAATTACACACCACCACAACAGACTGCTCCGGATCCAGCTTTGAAGAGAGTTCCGCCAGACGACTGAGCGGCAGGTTGAGGACTGTCCCGATGCGGAGGGCCATCCACTCCTCGGGAAGACGCACATCAACGATGAGCGGAGCTTCCCCTTTCTGCATAAGAGCGTACAGGTCCTGCGGGGATATGGGATTGCCCTTCTTGAGGGGGAGTTTCAGCTTTCTTCCACGATTCCGGGGTGATGATTTCGGCTTGATACCCTACGCGATGTAGCCGATGCAAGGCCTCTTTCAGGAGGTCAGTATCGCCCACCAGGACAAGCTTGGAACCCCATGGGACCATCGTTCCAATCCAGTTCTCAAATCTTCCCCTGGCCGCGATGTTGACCGAATTGGGAATGTGACCCTCGGCATAGGTCTTGGCGTCTCTAACGTCCACCACGTAGTACTTTTCCGGTTCTGTCAGCTCTTCGGTGGCCTTGACCTCCTTGGGCGTTGAGTGTTCCAGTCGACCAGCGGGGGGCCTTCGCGGTTCATCTTTGCATTATGCTGAAAATATTGAGGCGCATCAGGGAGTCCTTGGAGCACAAGCGCAACAAACTCGCCTCTGCCCTTGGCTTTTAAGTAATGGATTGGACGACTTTTCCTTACCGATGGTCGAGCTAGGTTCGCCGCTGAGATGAGCGCCACAAAGGGACCCTGCGCCGTGAGCCGGAAAAATCATGACACTATCAGGCAGCTTGGACAGCTTTTGAGTCCAGGAATCGTACATGGCTGAGGCAAGCCAAGCGGCGGAAACCGTACCTTCCATGAGATCCGGGCGACCCACGCTCCCGACAAAAAGCACATCGCCGGTGAACAGAAGTTTGGGAGTGTCCGGGTCTTCTTTGGAGAAAACTGCGCAACACTGGCCGTCCGGCGTGTGGCCGGGCGTATCCATGAACTTCAACGTGGCGCTGCCGATTTTGACTGAAGACTTTTCGTCCACGGCCTTAATTGAATATTTGGCGCCGGATTTGTGGCTTTGGTAAATGGGGACGTTCAGGGCTTTCTTGGCTTCCGTATGGCCGGCAATGAAATCCGCGTGAGAATGGGTCAGATAAATCCCCTTGACCTTCGCAGACTCGTTCTTGGCCGTTTCAAGATAGAAGGAGATGTCACGGACCGGGTCTACCAGAAGGGCTTCGCCGTCGCTGATCAGCAGGTAAGTGTACACGGAAAGGACAGGGAGACTGAACTGGATAACTTTGAAGCCCGGAAAAGAGTAGGTATCAACAATTTTGTAAGTGGATGAGTCTGATTCATGTGTGGCGGATTCCGCGTCCTTAATTTCGGCTGCCACTGCTATGTTTACAACCGCGAGAGCCAGGCACAACCCTAAAAGTAATAATTTTCTCATGGCATTCCCCGCCTTCAATTATTTGGGCGCCTCGTCTCCTTTCTAGGAGGGATGGGCAGGAGGCGAGATTCACCTACAAGGCACTGTACTTTGGACGAGCCCTTTAGGTCAAGCCTCCCTACACCGTGCGGTTTTGCCTTTTGCTGAAACGAGTTGTGACGGTTATGGATCGTCGCCGATTTTTTTGCCGCGGGCTACCGATATGCCTTTGTTAAAGTTATTTACTATTCAGTTCTCAACTCTGCTTGGACTTCAGGTAACCCGCGGTTCAAATCCTGCCTCGGCTGACCACGGCGCCATCATGGATTAAGACCCAGGCCGCGGCTGATGATCAGCTTCATAATTTCGCTCGTGCCCGCGAAGATAGACAGAGCGCGAACGTCTCGGTAAATCTTGCAGACCCTGTACTCTTCCATATATCCATAGCCGCCGTGGAGTTGCAGGGCCTGATAGGCCACTCTGTTCACCATCTCTCCAAGCCAATATTTCGCCATAGATACTTTCTGAACTATATTCTTGCCGTCTATGTGATCCTTTATGAGGCTATCCAAGAGAGTGCGGCCTATTTGAACCTCTGTGGCCATGTCAGCCAGCCTGAATGCAGTGTACTGGAAGTTCCCGATAAGTTTACCGAAAGCCTCGCGCACGTTCACATAACTGAGCGCTTCCTTGAGCGCTTCTTCCGCCTGAAGCTGGCACTTGATGGAAACCTCAAGTCGCTCCTGCTGGAGCTTCTCCATCATGTACTTGAAGCCTTTTCCTTCTTCTCCCAGCAGGGCGCCGACAGGCACACGGCAGTCCTCGAAGAAAAGCTCAGCCGTTTCCGACAGGTGGGCCCCCATCTTTTCCAGTTTCCGGCCGCGATGAAAGCCGGGAGCGTCCTTGTCTACCAGGATAAGGCTAATGCCCCTGATAGCCTGCGTTCGGATCGGTCTTGACGGCCAGAACAATCACGTCCGCAATGTAACCGTTGGTAATAAAGGTCTTTTGTCCATTGATCACATAGGAGTCTCCGTCCTTTACCGCTCTGGTGCGAATCGCGGCGAGGTCAGAGCCGGCGTTTGGCTCGGTCAGCCCTATACACGTGATCACTTCCCCTGTTGTGCATCCGGGCAGCCAGCGTTTCTTCATCTCCGGGGACGCGTAGGAATAAATATATGGACTGGCGACATCGCTGTGCAACGGAACTTCAAAACCGTATGCGTTTCCCCTCAACAATTCCTCATTAATGATGACGGAGTATTCGAACCCCAATCCCAGGCCTCCGTATTCCTCCGGAAGCCAGGGGCACAAGTAACCTTGCTCCCCCATCTTGTGCCACACGCTCCGCGGCACGGAACTCTGTTTTTCCCATTCGGCAATATTGGGAGTGATTTCTTTGGCCACAAATTTCTTGAAGGAGTCCCTAAAGATCTGGTGCTCCTCACTGTTAAATATCGTGTCAGTCATTTATTTTGCCTCCGTATCCCCCATTTGGCTGTATTGGTCTATTTCATCGGCACGGCCGGCAAATATCTAGCCGGTCGGGAAATATCAGGCGCGATCGGCTTCGCTGTAACTGGTTTCTAAGAAGTCTATGGAGGATCTTTCCTGTGGCGGTTCTTGGCATCTCCTCGTCTTTTATGAAGTCAATGCTTTTCGGCCTCTTGTATCCGGCGATCTTGCCACGCGCAAAATCGACGATGTTTTGCGCCAAAGTTTCTTCCGCATCATACCCTTCGTTGAGGACTACAATGGCCTTGATCGCTTCTCCCCATTTTTCATCAGGCACGCCGATTACCGCGACGTCCTTGACAGCCTCATGAAGCCGGAGCACGCTTTCCACTTCAGACGGATAGACGTTTCTCGCCCCCAGTGATAATCATGTTCGCTTTTCTATCGACCAGCGTGTAGTAGCCGTCCTCGTCGCGTTTTGCCATATCTCCCGCGGAAAACCACTCTCCTTCGAATGCTTCTTTTGTCTTTTCCGGGTCCTTGAAATATTCCTTGAAAACGCAGGGCGCTCGGTAGAAGAGTTCTCCTACTTCCCCATCCGGGACTTCATTTCGATTTTCATCCAAAAGCTTTATCCGATGTGTGCCGAAGATTTCTTTGCCAATGGAGCCAAGTTTCTTGAATTGATCTTCCGGTCTCAGAAGTGTCGCCAATCCCCCTTCAGTGCTTCCATAGGCTTCCCAAAGCTCCGCGTTCTTGAAATAATCCATGATGGCAAGTTTAAGCTCTTTGCCGGCCGGCGCGGAGGAGATCAGCAGTTGACGTATGGAAGAGACATCCGTCCCTTGTTTAATATCGTTCGGCAAATCCAGAATCATGCGATAATGGGTAGGAACCAATGAGGTAAAGGTGATCCGATATTTCTCGATGGTCTTCAACAGACCTTCCGGATCAAAACTCACCATGTTGTAAACGAACACCGGCGCGGTTACCAATGTGTAGGGAAATGAATACTGTAGGGAATTTACATGACACATGGGCATGACGAGCATGACTTTGTCCGTCGGACGCACACCCTGGTTGATGTTGCTCAAAACATAATGGAAAAGATGACTCTCGTGGGTTCGTACCACGCCTTTGGGACGCCCGGTAGTGCCCGAAGTGTACATGATGTTCCAAACGTCATCCCCATAGACTGCGATGTCCGGTTCATTGGCTGAAGACCTTGCCAGAAGCTCTTCGTACCCGACATATCCGTCAGGAACCGGCCCGTCCCCCAGATAGACATATGCGTCTTTAGGAACACCAAGCTTATCTTTGATGCTATCTATCAACTCCACAAAAGGGGCCTCAACGACGAAGCCCTTGCATTCCGAATGATTGACGATGTATTCGATTTCGGGCCCTGCCAAACGAAACATGACCGGCACAACAACCTGACCGCCTTTTGCGCATCCGGCGTAGATATCCATCCACTCGCCGCGGTTGTATGAGATCACGGCAAAAGCGTCGTTGAAACCGACTCCCAAGTCCTTGAGACCGTTTGCAAAGCGGCTGGCCCTATCATTCCATTGTTCGAAGGTGAATTCTTTAGTGGTATCCTGCCATCCCAGTTTATTCGGGTAATTGATGGCATTCATCTGTAGGACGGCGCCGACATGGATCCATTTGCTCCTGCTCATCTCACAACCATCCCTTTCCCTTCATGCTACCGTTTTTTGCGGAGTGGTTCCGACGTGGCATTCAACAGATTCGTCGTGGCAAAGTGAAGCCTTGTCGCAGAAAGAAGCCTGATTTCCGGACCCGGGATTTTCATCATCCAAAGCCGACTGAAGGACTCACGAGAAGCAACCTGGCGGCTGCAAAATTTCAACCAAACGAAAGAGGCGCCGTGTCATTTGTAGGGGCGGGTTTCAGGCCCGCCCCCACCCTGTTATTTAGGCAGGTCGTCCGGAGATTCCCAGTCCTTCATAAAGTGCATCCACGGGGCCCGCTCCACAAAGACATCGTGGGCCAGGGGAACCGGCGGATGGCACTTCCACTTGGGATCGAACTCATCTTTCACCTTGAGCAGAAACTCATGGTAGTTGGGACCGTATTTCGGTCCTGTGAGGTACAGAGGCTGATGAGGACCGAGAAGAGACGTGTAGAAACGATTCTTTATGTTCATCTTGGATGTGTCTACGTAGAACTGGTCAACCTTGTCCGTGTCGTCATCCTGATCCCAGTAAACAAGGAATTCCGAGTATCCCTGATGACCCAGCTCGAAGCTCTGGAACCAGCCCGGATCTCCGTAATCAGGCATCAGCGGAGGTGTGTACTTCTTTTTCACCTCAGCGTAAGATGGGCCGTGGTCCGGCGACTGGGACAGGGTCTCAATAACGTAGTCCACGGATACGTAACCGCCGCACATGAGCCACATGCCCGCGGAGTCGGCGTTTTTGATCCACGACTCGTCGGAAGGCTTGGTCCTTCGCGCCTGGCCGCCCAGTTCGGTCATAATATCCATGAGCACGGCTTCATCGTAAGCCATTTGTTCTTCCGAAGTGAAACCGATCAGAAGGACCCTTACGATAAAGAAATTAGCGACGGTTTCCTCATTTTCCTTGCCCCAGAGGTCCCAAAATTCCTCTTTGCACTCCGCCTTGGCGATGGCCCGCCAGAACAGAGGCACCTTGGTAACGGCCCCACCAATCTCGGCGTGCCCGATTTCCCTCATAGACTTCACCTGCGTATCTTTGGACGGCATGATGAAGTTGATCCACTTGACCCGTTTCTCCGGGAGAGCGAGCGCGGTATTGGGTGAAATCCCCGTGGGCACAAGGCGCTCAGGCTGGAAGGGAAGCGTCTTGATGGCCATTCTGGTCACGATCCCGAGGCAGCCGCGGAGGCCGGTATATCCCCTCAGCAGACCTCTGAGGTCCGGTCCGGGACTTTCGCCCCAGAAGGGGTCGTCGCCTGTCGCCAAAGACCCCATCCTGAGCACTTCGCCGTCCGGCATAACCACCTCGGTCCCGAGGATGCGTCTGTGGGGAAGCCCGATCCGATGGCTCAAAGGAGACCAACCGTCACCAATCAAGTTGGCGATGGCCGAAGCTTGCGCCCCGCCGCCTCCGATTACCACGTAAGCCCCGTGCTGCATGCACTCCTCTTGGATAGGCGAGTAGACCATGCCGGGGCCGACTTCCACGTAAAAGTGCTTCTCATCGAGCACGAAGTCGTTCATGCGTTTGAGATCTATCAGCAGCGCATCCTCCACATGGGGATGAGAGCGCGGCCCATAAAACCCTGTGCTGTAAGGCACATAAGGTATGTCATTGCGATAACAGACCTTAACTATTCTTTGAACTTCCTCAGTAGTCCTGGGCATGATCACGCATCCCGGGATGGTCGTCATGACCCGTTCATATCCCAAGCCGTTCTCGTATCCTCCGGGACCGCTTCTGTATCCCTCACAGATCACGGGGTCATCGGAGATGTATTGAGCGCCGACTATAGCCTCCAAGGCATTGTAGATTTCTTTGGATATCGCCATGATTGATCTCCTTCTGCCTAGCCTTCAATGGATGCTGCAGATCACTTCCGAAATATCCAGGACCTGCACGTCGCCGTCGGCTTTAACAGCCTGGGCGAAGTTATTCTTGCACCAGGGACAGGAGGACACCAGCGTTTCGGCGCCGATCTCCCTGACCTCTTCGAGTCGCTGCGCTGCAGCCCACTTTGCGAAATCCGGATAGGCCTCTTGTGTTCCACGACCCGCGCCGCAGCAGAATGAGTTTTCTCTCGTCCTCGGCATTTCCACGAGGTTTACCCCGGGTATCGCCTTGAGAATGTCTCTGGGCTGGGCGTATAGCCCGTGCCTGCCTCGCCTTCTCTGGAGTCTTGGTTCCACGCACCCCATCCACCCTCGTTTTCCTTCATAGGGAGTCCAGGGGTCGCTCAAGCGGCTGATGCTGCAAGCATCATGATATGTGAGGCGTGATTCAAAAGGATTTTTCATCTTGAGCGCGCCGCTCTTGACCTTTTCGTCCGCATACTCCACCAGGTGAACGACCTTGAAGCCCAGATCGTCAGTGGAGATGTTCAGCAGTTTGGGATAGTCAACCTTCCACATACGGTAGCCCTCAGCGCAACTGAGGAGGAGCGTCTTGGCCCCGGTCTTCCGAACTTCTTCGACGTTCCGCTGGGCCAGGGCTTTGGCTTGGTCATACAAGCCTACTGAAAAAGGCGTGTTGCCGCAGCACCATTCGTCCGGCATCAGCATGAATTGCGTTCCGGCCGCGGTGAGAATTTTTGCCGTAGACTGGGCGATTTCTTTGTTCACATAAGAAGCCGTGCAGCCCACGAAGTAGAGCACATCGGCCTTTTTCGCTAGAGAGACGCCTTCCGGAATCCAGGCCGTTCGTTTGTCGTGGGGAGCGCCGTACATATTGTGAGTACTCGCTATATTTTCAGCGAGCTTCTTGTGAGCGGGCATCGGACCGACGCCGTCCTTGACGGCCTTTACCCTGAGTGATTCCAGAGTAAGCTCGATTTCCAGGTCCAGGTTTCGCTTGCACCCCACATCGCAGGCGCCGCACAAGGTGCAGGCATACATGATTTCCAGGGCTTTTTCGTTCCAGTCGAGCAACCCTTCAGCCATCGCGTGTCCGATTCGCATCTTTCCGTAAGCCCCGTAAGAGTCGAACTCGAACTTGGTCGCGCTCGGGCAACGGGTCATATACTTCGTACCCGGCATGTAAGTGTGCTCGACCCAGGTGCAGCCTTTGCACTTGATGCAACGGCTCATGTCGTAGACGAAATTCTGTATGTCCGTGATGTCGAACTTGAAGTCCGCCCTGGGCTTGTAATATCTGATAGGCAGTTGATCCGCCATTGCGTTCTCCCTCCTTAGAAGCACAGATTTGAAGGATTCATAATGTTGTTGGGGTCAAACACCTTCTTCAGCCGCTTGAGATGGATGGCATAGGAAGCTGCTTTCTCATAGACGATGGGCGCCAGGTCGCCATAAGGCCTTGTAAACACCGCCCCTTCCTTGAGAAGCTCAGCGGCGGCCACTTTGTAAAGTTCACGAATGATCGCCTTCTCGGCTTCATCAGCGGGATCGTAAAAGAAGGTGAATTCCGGTCTGCACGCCCGGTTGTGCTCAATCGGCTGGATGTACATGCCGATGTCGTCACCGGGATAGCCGAACTCCGCGGCGATCTCTCTGACCACGGTCGCGAAGTATTGCGCATTGGCCGGCCGCGCGATGGAAAAATAGGCTCTGGCTCGCCCCCTCCACACGGTTCTTCCAGTGTGGCGTGTTGGCCGGCCACGGGTTGCGCAGTATCTGCAGGACCTTCTTGCTTATACCCGGGAAGCCCGGTAGAGTCTCGCCCAACTTCAGAGTCGAGAACTCAGCCTTTAATACCTGAGCAAGAAAGTTTTCTTCGTAGGCGATCTTTTCTTCGGGACGTCTCAGAAGCCCACTGATTACCAAAATCAGCGTCCAAGGCGGCAGACTGGCCTTTAGTTTGTCAAAGTCGCTCGGCCAATCCTGGGCCAGGATCGCGGCCAGGTCCACATTGTTGAGGAGCAGGACCTCCTGACCGATCCTTCGCGGCAGTATGCGGTGCAGAAAATCATTAGCGTAATCGAGTTCGTCAATCGGAGCGAAGAGGACTTTATCGATCTTTGGGATAGATTCTATCTTCAAATTCGTCCAGGTGACCACTCCCATTGTCCCCTGCGCGCACTGGAAAAACCGGTAAAAATCAAGCCCCGGACCTGAGGGGTTCCCTCCCTTTGAGGCTGAATCGGGGTATCCGTTAACACTGGCCGAGCCCATTCTGAAAATCTCACCGGTAGGCCACACCACTTCCATAGCCTCCAGCGGCTCGCCGTAATCGTATACCTGATTGGTGGGCTCTTCCCGTTCCATGAAATCGGTGAGCACGGAACGTTCGGCAGGGGGAGTCAAAGGCATAATTACCCGAAAGCCCTTCTTTTTCAATTCAGTGGTGAGCTTCTCCCAGGTAACGCCGGCCTCGAACCTCACCCGTCGGTTGTCAGCATCGATTTCCAGGACCTTATCCATTCTTGATAAATCAAGAACCAGGCCGCCCTCCTTGGGGATTGTGGCGCCGTAGAAATGGACCTTGGAACTGCACGGCACGACGGGCGTTTTGTTTTGGTTGCAGACCTTGATGACTTCGCTAACCTCCTCGGAACTTGACGGTTTCGCCACGTAACTAGGAGCCCCGGCGGGGTAGTAGCTGAAATCGGTCGCGTAGGCCTGCAGTTTAGCAGGGTCGTCGGAGAAGTTCGCAGCTCCGACAATTTTAGACAAGTTCGATTTAATCTCCATAGTTTGCCTCCGTTGAGTTAAGGCTATCGCAACGTTCTTTCCCTGGCTATATCGGAGGAGGCCAGGGACCCGATAAGAGGAATTTACTTATACGTTAACATTTAACACGTTAACTAACTGACTCCCAAAGAGTAAAGTCTGCCCGAGATCATGTCAAGTTTTTTTTGCCGGTACAAACAACCCCGCCGTTGAACCTGTTTTGAGCGCCTCTAGAGCTTTTTGCCCCCTAATGGCTAAGGTTATTACCGAGGACATCCTGGAAGTGTCGAACTATATTGCTTTTCGGTCCGCTCTTTGCCTGCGGGAGCATTTCTCGCAATGTTTCCAGGAGCGCCAACTTCTGTTCATCGGAACATCTCCTCATAAATCTCTTCAAGTTACGTTCTTTATGGTCGGCAATATCCTTCAACACTCGAGTCCCCTCGGGGGTAATTTGCAGCATTTTGCAGCGGTCGTCATTCGGGTCGTTGCTCCTGATAATGAACCCGGTTTTTTCCAGTCTCTTGGCGATTCCGGTCATGTTGGCGCTCGAAACCAACATGATCCTGTTCACGTCTTTCATGGTGTTTTGGCCGTCTTTGGAAGAGTCCAAGACCCTCAGCAGGTTGTATTGGGAGAACGTCAGGCCCCATTTCTTGAACGTGGCTGAAGAGGTCTTCTTGAATCGTTCGGCGACCCGCACGATTGCCATCATGACCCTCTCGTCAATGCTCATGTCGCTTTTATAAACAATATCGGACACGTTTTTTGCTTCCCTGGATCTAGACATTTGGTTGAAAGAATTAGCCGATGAAAAGTTAGATTGTCAATCCATATTACTGGAGGTGCCCCAAAAACTTACCCCAAAATCTTCCCATTCGGTAAAGTAATCAAGTGTTCGTAACGTTATTTTGGCGCGGTCAGTGAGTTAGGCGGTTTTTCAACGAGGAAGGCGTGGCATTTATGCTTGGCTCATGTTAAAATACCGCCTGATATTTCAGTGATCACTCATGAGCCAAGAGCACATTTGAAGCCATTCTGATAGAGGTTAGGGGGGTATGAGCCGTCCGCGCCTTTTCCTGTCAGCCGTCAGTGAGGAGTTGCGAACCGCGCGCCGGACAGCGGCAGCGGTCGTCCGCACCCTCGGTTACGACCCCGTCTCGCAGGATGACTTCCCTACCGGTCACGGCGAGCTTCGCCAGTGGCTCCGAGAGCAGATTGACTCTTGCGAAGGCCTCATTCAGCTCGTAGGCTTCGGCTACGGAGCTGAGCCCCCTGACCCTGACCCGGAATTCGGGCGGGTCTCCTACACGCAGTTCGAATTCCTCTACGCCAGCAAGCAGGGCAAGAAAACCTGGCTCTTCATTGCCGGCGCTACCTACCCCAGCGACAAGCCCCCCGACCAACTCGACCTCCCTCGCGACCCGGCTCATCCGGACCCCCTCCGCTACCAGGCGGAAAGGCGCAAGCTGCAGGAGGACTACATCGCGCGGTTGCGGGCGCAAAACTACCTCCGCCACGACGTGGGCACTGAGACCGAGCTGAAACTGAAAATCCGCGAACTTCGCGACGAACTTGGCGAGCTGCGAAAGAGTGACAAACGCTACAAAAGGGGACTCACAGTGGCCATCGTCTGCATCCTTCTAGGTCTGGCGGTCCTCGCCGGAATGGAGTGGTGGCAATACAAGGCCTGGCAGGAGGCCTCCGTGGTGAACACCGAGAAGATCCGCGCTCACCTCCTACAGACGGTCGAGGAAACTCATCGCAGCGAGCTGGCCGAGGCGGACAAGGCAAATGGCTGGAAGGAACGGGAGCGGTTACGTGAAGCCGCTGAAACAGCTCATGCTACTCGATTATCTCGTATCGATGAACTGGCTTTATCATTTACCGAGATCACGCGTAAGGGCAAAGCCAGCAACGTCTTTCAGGAAATGGACCGTATTCTACGCGAACAAGGTGTTGATGAGGCCATTGCTTACGTAGCCACACAAAGGGTTTCTATACTCCAGACCGTCCGTGCCCGCGCCGGCCGCGGCCCACGAGAGGAACCGAACCGAGCTCCAGCCACTACTGCAAATCGCGGCCCTGCACCAATCAAAGGGTCAGTCCTTCGAGGCTCGCTGCCTTTACTCCGAGATCCTCGCTGCGGAACCTGACTGGCCAGAGGCCTTGCACGCGAATTTCTTGTTCCTCGTCGATCAGGGTGATGTTAGCGTGGTGCGCGCGACTCTGGCCGAGGCGCGCCGGGAATACGAAGAAGCCCTCAGCATGGCTCGGTGTCTGCTTGCTGTGGACCCGGCGCCGGTCTGTGGCAGCGAGACCTGTCGATCTCCTATGATAGGTTCGGCGACGTGGCAGTGGCCCAAGGCAACTTACAGGACGCCGCAAGAGCCTACGGAGACGGACTGAAGATTCGCAAGAAGCTGGCGGCAAAGGACCCGGGCAATGCACAATGGCAGCGAGACCTGTCGATCTCCTACGGAATGCTCGGCGACGTGGCTGTGGCCCAAGGCAAGCTCGATGATGCTGCAAGAGCATACGGAGACGGACTGGAGATTCGCAAGAAGCTGGCGGCAAGGGACCCCGGAAACGCCGAGTGGCAGCGAGATGTCTCGGTCTTGTACAACAAGCTCGGGGACGTAGCTGTGGCACAAGGCAACCTGCAGGACGCCGCAAGGGCCTACGGAGACGGACTGGAAATTGGGAAGAAGCTAGGGGCAAGGAACCCCGGAAACGCCGAGTGGCAGCGAGACTTGTGGGTTTCCTACAACAAGCTAGGTGAAGTAGCTGTAGCCCAAGGCAACTTGCAGGACGCCGTAAAGGGCTACCGACAGGGTCTGGAGATTGCGAAGAAGCTGGTGGAAAAGGACCCGAGCAATACACAGTGGCAGCGGGACCTGTCCATTTCCAGCAATGAGCTCGGCGACGTGGCTGTAGCCCAAGGAAAACTCGATGACGCGGCAAGGGCCTACGGAGACTCCCTGAGCATTCGAAAGAAGCTGACCGCGAAGGACCCCAGCAATACACAGTGGCAGCGAGACCTGTCGGTTTCCTACGATAGGTTCGGCGACGTGGCTGCGGCCCAAGGAAAGCTCGATGACGCGGCAAGGGCCTACGGAGATTCCCGGGAGATTTCCAAGGCGCTGGCTGCGAAGGACCCAAGCAACGCCGAGTGGCAGCGAGACTTGTGGCTTACCTACAATAAGCTCGGCGACGTGGCTGTGGCTCAGGGCAGGCTCGATGATGCGGTAAGGAACTATCGACAGGGTCTGGAGATTGCGAAGAAGCTGGTGGCGAAGGACCCGGGAAATACAAAGTGGCAGCGAGACCTCTCGGTTTTCTACGAGAAGCTTGGTGAGGTGGCTGTGGTCCAAGGCAACTTGCAGGACGCCGCAAGGACCTACGGAGATTCCCTGAGAATTCGAAAGAAGCTGACTGCGAAGGACCCAAGCAATACACAGTGGCAGAGAGACCTGTCGATCTCTCACGGAATGCTCGGCATCGTGTCGGTGGCCCAAGGAAAGCTCGAAGACGCAGCAAGGGCCTACGGTGACTCCTTGGAGATTTCCACGGCGCTGGCTGCGAAGGACCCAAGCAACGCCGAGTGGCAGCGAGACTTGTGGGTTACCTACAATAAGCTTGGCGAGGTGTCTGTGGCCCAAGGCAGACTCGATGATGCAGTGATGAACTACCGACAGGGTCTGGAGATTGCGAAGAAGCTGGTGGAAAAGGACCCGAGCAATACACAGTGGCAGAGAGACCTGTCGATCTCTCACGGAATGCTCGGCATCGTGTCGGCGGCCCAAGGAAAGCTCGAAGACGCGGCAAGGGCCTACGGTGGCTCCTTGGAGATTTCCAAGGCGCTGGCTGCGAAGGACCCAAGCAACGCCGAGTGGAAGCGCGACTTGTCGGTTTCCTACGGCAAGCTCGGCGACGTGGCTGAACGGCAGAAGAAAGCCGACGAGGCGCATGGCTACTGGAAGCAAGCTCTTAGCGTGCTAACAAGCATCGAAAAGCGGGGCCTGCACCTGTCACCTGAGCACCGTAAGTCGTTGGAAATCCTTCGTAAAAAGGTCGGCACCGAAACGCATTGACTTTAACGAAGGACTTGAATGCACAGCAATCGCCAAGTTCTTTTGACCACCGATAGGTCCGGAAACTCGGAGCGTTCGGACGACACAGCTCATTGAACTAAAGCCCACCAGCTTCCGAGGCTAAACTCTCAGTATTGATCGTCGACGATCCACCAGGAAATTCTTTTCCTATCTCAAGAGGTCAAGGCGCTATGCCTCTAACTTAACAAGTGGCTCATGATATTGGGGCGTGCAATCCTTGCTTGACTCTTGGGAAAATGTTATCCAAGTGCATATTTTAGTAATGAACGGCAGCGCTTGAACGACGGAGGCTCTCAATGTTGAAAAGTTATGAGGCAGTCTACGAAGAGGGAAAACTCCGGTGGATTCGAGAACAGCCCGCGGCAAAACGAATGAAAGTTATCGTGACGGTGTTGGAGGAAGACACGGACGCTCAGCTCGCGACAACCAGAAAAGAGCTTATGGAACGTGCTAAAGGATGTGTGAAGCCCGGAAAATCCCTTGAAGAAATCGATGCCGATGTCCGGCGGATGCGTGATGAGTGGCAAAGTCCGATCGGCTGAAATCCAGGTGTTTTCCTCAGAAAGGCGCATTAAAGACATCATGAGAGGTTTTACGGCGGTTATCGAACGATGCCCGGACACCGGTTTGTACGTGGGTTACGTGCCCGGTTTTCCAGGGGCCCATTCACAAGCCGAAGCCCTTGACGAACTTCATAACAATTTCCGCGAGGTAATCGCGATGCTACTGGAAGGCGGGGAACCCCGTCTTGAGGCGGCCCCAACCACTGAAATTGCACCAACCGCCAAGTGCTTCTAACCACCGACAGGTCCGGAAACACAACACCTTTGGACTACACAGCTCATTGAACTACAGCTCACCAGCTCCCGAGGCTAAAGTCTCAGTATTGATCGTTCGCGCTCCACCAGGAGGTCCTTTTCATATCTCAAGAGATCAGGGGCTATGCCTCTAACAAGCAGCGCATAATATGGGGGCAGGCGCCTGCAAGAAGTCGGGAACCCATAACGAATCCAAGAATGGGTTGAGTGTGTAACCATTACTTACGTGGGGATGCACAATTCTTAGCCCCGGAGGGGCGTGCCAAGAATAGCCACGGGTGCAAACCCGTGGATCGGGGACGCCCCGGTTACCATTTGTACCGACCCCAGAGGGGTCGCCCAAACATGCAACGCTTCCTGTCACGGAAAGGTGGACCCCTCCAGGGTCCTCAGACTGTATTGCGCTGTTTTCCGTGGGTTTTCACCCACGGCTACTGTTGGGTTGCCCCTTCGGGGCACTCATGTCCTCCGCGCCCGTAACTGAAGGCTTACTTGAGCGTGTTAATTTCTCTTTTGATCTCGAGCAAAGGGCAGCTATTCTAAGACAATTGCTAAAAGTTTGTCCGTTTGCGTAAGTGACGTCCCGTCATTCCTGCGCAGGCAGGAATCCAGGTCTTTATTCCCGCGCAATTGGGTATCTGGGTTCCCGTTTTCACGGGAAAATACTGGATTCCGGCGTACGCACATTCGCGTTAAGTTAAGCGCATCGCGTAATAAAATCTGCTGTTGAGCAAGCCATACGCGGGTTGCTCGCGTCTCAAACCAGATAAAGTTATAATTTTGTTACACGGGCGCGTAATAAGAGCTTCTCTACCTTTGCGATTCTCTTGTATTAAGAGAGCCGTTCAGAGCAAGATCGAAAAGGAGAGAAGCTCTCATGCACAACCATGCGCCAAAGCAGTCAGGACCGCAAGTGGAAATCACTGGAGATTTTGAGACAATAGACAAAACCTGTCTTCTTCCGCCACCGTTGCGGTTGGGATTGGATCCGGAGGAAATCGGGAGGATTGCCCGAAGATCAGGCTTCATGAAACGACGACCCCGAAAGATTGAACCCAGTTCCTTCCTACAAGCTCTTGTCTTCATGAGCGTGATGCCGGTTTTTTCAACGAGGACGCTAGCAATCCATTTGGGCATGTTGACTCACAACGTTATCAGCAAGGTGGCCGTCTTCCTCAGGATGAAGCCCACAGTCATTGATTTTGTAAAAGAAGCGCTTTTCAACTCAGTTTCGGTAACCTCCCGGCTGAAAGAAGAAATCGGAAAAGGGGCATTCGATTTTTTTCATCGTGTCTTGCTTCAGGATAGCACCAACCTTGCTCTTCCTCCAAAGCTTGCCACTTTTTTTCCAGGCTCCAAGAATCAGTCGGGTAAAATCAGCGCTTCAGTTAAACTTCAGACCACTTACAACTCCCTCACCGAGACATTTGTCTCGTTTCAGATCACTCCTTTCGGGTGCAACGACCAATGCGCTTCTCCTTCCATTTTGGATATTATCCTGGAGCGAGATCTGGTGATCCGCGACTTGGGTTACTCTTCCCTTCGTGTCTTCAGAGCCATCGGTGAGAAGAAAGCTTTCTACTTGAGTCGATACTCGCATAAGATGGCCCTCTTCCATCCGAACGGCAAACGCTTTGATCTGCTCGGGATTCTGAAAAAACACGGGATTCTTGACGAGGTGCTCCTTGCCGGCACCGAAGAAAGACTCCCCGTCCGGATAGTGGCCATTCCTGTGCCTGAGCATGTTGCCGGCGAAAGAAGGAGAAAACTTCTCCACAGTCGAGACAGACGACTCAACCCCGATCCAACCCACTTGGCTCTTCTCGGATGGGAGATCTTTCTCACCAACGTCCCCCAAAATATCTGGGATGCCAAGACGGTGTGCCGAATCTATGGAGTGCGCTGGCGCATTGAAATCATCTTTAAATCCTGGAAAAGCCATTTCAAAATTCATGCCTTTGATCATCCCCACCCCATTGCAGGTGGAACTGCTAATTTACGCGAGACTCATTTATATCACGCTCTTTCAGACTTGCTTTTTCATTCAGCTTGCCGCCTTCATCTATAATACGACGGGACAACACCTTAGCGTGCTCAAGGCCGCTGACTTTTTTAGCCAACGCTTTCTGGTGGCTTTGCTGACCGCAGCAGGGGACTATCCTCTCATTGTTCAACAGATCATCAAACATTGCACATACGAAAAACGGAACAACAGAGCAAACTATGGACAAATCTTTCGGTTCCTCGTCAAAAACTCATGACCAAGAAACATCCTTAACTTAACGCGAATGGCGTACGCGGGAATGACGGTCGGTGAACCCCACCTCCTGTTCCATTCGGACAGAATTTTGGAGAACTGATATAACATTCAAGATCTCGTGCGAGGCTTCAGAGACGTGAAAATGCATTCAGACCTAAACTTGGAAGTATTCCTCAACCCCAAGTCGGTAGCAGTTATCGGGGCTAGTGAGCGGCCCGTGGCGTGGGGCTCATTTATCATGAAGGGGCTTCTTTCTGCGGGCTTTTCGGGCAAAATCTATCCTGTGAACAACCATTCAGGAGAGGTCTTCGGTATTCCCACCCTAAAAGATGTTTCAGAAATCAAAGAGCCGGTTGACCTTGCCATTGTCATCGTCCCGGACGAATTTGTTGAAGAGACGGTCGCCGCCTGTGGTCGACATGGGATCAGGGGAGTCACTATCGTGTCGGCAGGCTTTGGAGAAATCTCCGAACTCGGTAAAGAGAGAGAAGAATCGCTGGTACGACTTGCCAGCGGTTCCGGAATGCGAATTTTGGGACCGAACGTGAGCGGATCGTTCAACTTCCATTCAGCATTCAATGCATCCCCGTACCATCCCAAAATCTCAGCCCCAACTACTCTGGCCGCGGTTTGCCAAGGTGGTTATGCCATGTACGATCTCCTGGCCTCCGCTTCTCATCGAGGCATGGGGGTGGGTCAATTCATTCACACCGGGAATGAGTGTGACTTAACGGTGACGGACTTTCTGGAGCATTTCGGCTTTGATTCGCAAACTGAAGGTATTCTGGCGTACATTGAGGGAATCCGCGACGGATCGCGCTTCATCAAGATTGCCCGCGAAGTGACCAGGAGAAAGCCTGTAGTCCTCTACAAGGCAGGACAATCAACGGGTAGCGCGCGGGCGGCTCAAAGCCATACAGGCGCAATTAGCGGTCAAAAAGAGATTTACGAGGGGATTTTTCGTCAGGTGGGCATTATTGTCTCGCCAACGATGGAGCTTCTACTTCCGGTTGGGCACGCGTTGATCGAGCGACCCCGCTTGCGAGGTCCCAGGATAGGTATTATCACGATGGGGGGATCGTGGGGGGTAGCCCTTACGGATTCCCTTGAAAAGGCGGGGCTACTGGTCCCTGAATTCAGCCCGAAGCTCCGAAAAGCGCTCGGGTCAATGGGTTTACCTGTCAGGGCCTCAACAAAAAACCCTGTCGATTGGGGCGCCTCAGGGCTTTTCGGGTCCGTCGACATCCTCATCAGGCTTGCCCGACACATTCTTGAATCGGGCGAAGTGGACGCTCTCGTTGCGCACGGGTTTGGTCGACCCGGACTCCACGATGAAGATACCCCGGTCGAAATGAAGGCATTTCTCGAAATTGAGAAGCAGATGATGAAGGGAGTTCAATCCCTGGAAAAGGAAATGGGGATTCCTGTCCTCATCGGCAGCCACCATAGTATATGGGAAAGCCAAGCGATATTCGACTTAAACAAACAAGGAATCCGAATCTACAACCGTCTCGATGAGATCGCACAGGTGCTGTCCTTGATGCTTGAGTACGGAACAAGAAACTCGGATTGCTCCTGAGTGACCTGCCCCCAAGAGACGGTCGAGGTTTTCAGTGAGGTCAGTTTTTCTTTTGTCATTTGTGTCAATCGGTCGTGAATCATCCTGATTTATGATGCAATTTGGAACAGTCGGCCTGAGTTAAGTTGTGAAATCATATGTGGCGCTTTCTCTTGTTTGTGAATGGGGTTCAGGCGGTCGCCTGGTTCAAATCCAGTCGCGGCTGACCGGAAATCCATCCTAAAACCGCTGTTTCTCGGCGTCAAATCATCACCTCTTTTTTTCTTGTTACCTTTTCCTCCATTTCCGAATTGCAGAGATAAGGCGGCAAAAAAACTTGTGACAAACAAGGGCCGAGTGGAGCGCAGAGCCCCACATAAATCCGAGATCAAAAAAACGAGGAAAGGGGTACCAGACAATGAAAAGGACGGGAAAAGGATTGGCAGTGTTGACGGTTGCGGTGTGTCTGTTCGTGAGCATCGGCGTGGCGAACAAGAGTTTTGCTCAAATACTATGGGTGGCCAGTGTGGATGCTAAAATGGGCGTTTTACCGGTTTACGCTGAACCCACTGCGAATTCTGCGATGGTCGGGTCGCTCCAGCGTTGCGATAGAGTGATCTTGACAGGCCTCGAAAAGGATTCTTTCGTAGAGATTTCTCAGCCGATCGCAGGATGGGCGCCAGCGAATCTGCTCAGTGAGTATTCGTGTTCACAAGGATACCGTGATACCCGTGGAACCCACAATCATTGAGTCCGCTCCTGTTGGGGTGGCATACGGACCGTACTTTCACCACCGACATCATAGGCATCACCCCAGGCATCACTTTGGGCATCATCCTGGCGGGCATCATCCCAGGCATCACGTTGGGCATCATCGTGGGCATCATTCCGGACATCTTGCCTGGCGGGCATCATCCGCAGGCATGTTGCTGGCGGGCATCATGGGCATCATTAGAATGCGATCCTGGACCGTACACATGATTCGGCAAGGGTGGCTTCGGCCGCCTTTTGCTTTTGTCAGCGCAGGTCCGCTCATTTCCAAAAAAGATCGTCACTTTTATCGTGACTTACGCCACCCCGATTCAGCCTGCATAATCTTCTTCACCAAGGGTCTTAGAGCCAATTTGAATGATTTGACCCAATTGGTGCGCGTCCACTCGGAAAAATTTGACCGTGCAAACAAACAAGAAAAGTGCGAGCTGAACGGAAGATTCCAAAATTGTGATGGAATTACCCTAATATGAGTAATGCCCATATATATGTCTTTTTCCTTGACGTACGTTCGTATCTTGATTAAGATCTCCCCCACACTTCTTCTGATTCCCTAAAAGAAAGCTAAAACTAGTTTGTTTAATCGTGTTGAACAGAATAAAGTTGCCCTGGACATCATTCGTCAAGTTCGTGAGGCGATCCTTGAAGGAAAGCTTCAGGCTGGGGACCGTCTTCCCCCGGAAAAGCAGCTTCTAGCCAAATTCGGCGTAGGCAAACATACCCTTCGAGAAGCGGTCCGCGCCCTCGAGGCTATGGGTTTCCTTTCGATCCGCAAAGGATACGGTGGCGGGGCTGTCGTGCTTGAAGTCGACATGAATACCACTCGGGATTCCATTGCTAATTTTTTACACTTTCAAAACGTCTCGGTTAGAAATCTTTCCGAAGTGAGAACACTTGTCGAGCCCTATTTAGCTCGTTTGGCTGCTAAACGCTTAAAGCAGGACGGATTGGAAGCTCTGGATGATTGCAATCAGGCATGCAGAGAAGCGTTGATGCTTGGTCAAAGCATGAGTAAGCATGAGGTCAACTTCCATAGGATTCTCGCAGATGCAAGTGGTAACCCGGTGCTCATTTTAATTTTGGATTTTGTTAACAGTGTACTGACCGACAGCAAACGTCATCTTCAACCGGGAGCGAATTTTTCTCAACAGGTTCTGGCGGCCCATGAACGTATTTTAGAGGCGGTGCGTGCGAGAGATCTGGAACGAGCTGAAGCGGAAATGCGTGATCACGTATGTGAAGTGGACAAAGCCTTAGAGGCGCTACGGATCGAAAAGGAAGAGGGGACGAAAGGCCGGCGCAAAGCTTTAGGAAAATCTTCGAGATCATCGGTCGTGAAGAAAAAGCTGGGCGCTGGGGCTCTTCGCCCTGCGAGTTAAACCAATCGTAAAACAGAACAGGAGGTATGTGAATCATGGCAAAGAAGCACAGCTCGAAAAAGAAAGGGATTACCAGAAGGGAGTTTCTTGCGACGAGCGGACTTGTGGCCGCGGGATTATCCGCGGCTGGCTGGGCTGATCTCGTAAGCGCTCCTTACGCGCGCGCTGCGGGCGGACCGCCGATCCTTATCGGTAATATTGAGCCCTTATCAGGACCTTACGCGGATTCAGGACTCAATGAGCAGCAGGGAGCCATCCTGGCAAATGAGGAATGTAACGCGAACGGGGGTGTCCTTGGGCGTGAGATAAAAATGATTTCAGAAGATGCCCCTAGTAATCCCGGTATCGGCACTCAGAAGGCAATAAAACTGATTAAACGGGATAACGTGAACTTTATTACCGGCACATTAAGTTCCAATGTGACGCTGGCTGTAGCGGAAGTATGTCATAACGAAAAGATGCTATTCATGGCTTTTGGGAGCCACTCCGATGACACGACGATGCAAAAAGCCATGCGATCGACATTTCGTACCACATCTTCCAACTGGATGCTTTCTACGGCAGTGGGTAGCTGGATCGCGGCCAATTGGAAACCCAAAACCGCCTACCACATTACAGCGGACTATACATGGGGCCATACTGCGCGGACATCTATGAATCGAGCGTTGGCAAAGAGCGGGTGCAAAGAGATAGGCAATGATTTCACCCCTCTGGGCACCAAAGATTTTTCGGCCAATTTGATTAAGGCCAGAGGTCTGAAACCGGATATTCTGGTTCTCAACCTTTATGGCGCAGACCAGGTCAATTGCATTAAACAGTGCAAGGAATTTGGTATCGGCACAGAAATTAAAATTTGTGGCCCATTATCAGGAGTTCCAATGATGAAAGGCACAGGCGATGCTGCGAATGGAGTCTGGGGCCTGAGCTGGAACTGCAACGTAGATACTCCGGGAAGCCAGAAGCTTCAATGAAGCCATCAAGAAGAGGTTTTCCGATAGTCCTCAATTCGAGGCAACTTACCGTCATTATCTTGGATACATGACTCATACCCAACTCTTCGACGCGATTAAGCGGGCCGGCACCACGGATATAATTCCGGTCATTAAGGCGCTGGAAGGGCACAAGTTCGATGGTTTGAAATGGAATCCCAGCTATTGGAGAGATTTCGATCACCAGGATATTCAGGACGTCCTGGTATGCCAGGCCCAGTATCCTCCCAATTTCAAGACTTACGCAGATTTGTTTAAGATTCTCGGCCATGTGAAGGGAGATGATTGCGCTCCCACGTTCGAAGAATGGAAAGCAGAAGGCGGCCGAGCTTTGGAGCCTTACGACTCTCTGAAAAAATAGGTGGACACCACTTAAGTGTTACTTAGCAAAGCAGTTAGCCCAAAATCGAGACGTTTCGCCGTAATCGTTTTGGGCGTGTAAAGACAGTTCCATAACAGAAACGCAATAGGTAGATCACATCTCGTAGTGTTGAGTCCAGATCAAGGACACGGCTGGGCGGTGGCCGTCGTGCCGCCGCCCCACTCCGTGCCTTCGGGGTAAACGATATGAGTTTCCATCTTACGTTGCCTACCATCCTGAATCAGCTTGTGAACGGATTTGCCTTGGGTACTCTCCTCGTTCTCATGGCGGTGGGGCTGACCATTATCATGGGTCTGATGCGAGTTATCAACTTCACCCACGGAGTTCTCTACGCCCTGGGCGCCTACACTGTGGTCTCGTTGACGACTTACACAGGTTTTTGGCCGTGCCTGATCATCGGGCCTATCCTGCTGGGGCTCGTGGGCATGGGCATAGAGTCCACACTTATACGCCGTGTGTACGCTCGGGACCCGCTTCACACTATGCTCCTTACCTTCGGTTTGGCCCTGATGATCGAAGACATGATCCGCATGGCATGGGGAGATGCGGCCTATCCAATGAACGCTCCCTCCATACTCTCGGGCGTGGTTGATCTGAAGCTCGTGGTTTTCTCCAAGTATCGAATCTTTGTCATTGTGTTCTGTGGAGCGCTGCTCACCGCTGTGTGGTATTTCCTTGAGCGAACCCCGATGGGAAAGACTATTCTTGCCGGAACCTTCGATAGGGAAATGGTGGTGGCTTTGGGTATCCCCATCAACCTGCTGTTTACAATAACATTCGGTATTGGAGCAGGTCTAGCAGCACTGGCGGGTGTTCTGAACGCTCCGATCCAAGGCGTCTTTCCCCCCATGGGAAGCTCGATTCTGATGCCCTGTTTCGTGGTCGTCATTATAGGCGGCATGGGAAGTTTCTGGGGCGCGGTGATCGGCGGCCTTCTTGTGGGCGTGGTACAGAGCTTCACCGTAGAAATATTCTCCGCTGCGTCTGAAGTTATCGTGTTCATCCTTATGGCGATCGTACTATTGGTACGGCCCAGAGGCATTGCCGGAATCGAGGGGTTGTTAGAATGAGGCAAGCACCTATTCCTCCCAGTGTCGCAATGGACTACCTGCGTATGGGAATTGTATTCGCTGTGGTGGCTATGCTGCCCTTTTTGATTCCCTACGCGGGCGGATACGTGGGTTTGGCCATTGAGATGGTGATATTCGCCATATTCGCCATAGGCTTCGACCTGCTTCTGGGTTACACAGGCATTCTTTCTTTTGGCCAGGCCGCCTTTTTTGGTCTCGCCGGGTACACTATGGGCTTGGTGTGCATCAATTTTAAGGTTCCGATATTGGTGGGCATGTGTGCGGGCGTTGCATTGGGCGTTTTGGCTGCGGTGCTCATAGGTTTGTTGATTATAAGGAAAACAGGAATCTATTTCGCTATGCTCACCATTGCCTTTGGGCAGATGTTCTTCTTCATAGCCTCACGCTGGAAGGATGTCACCGGCGGCGAAGATGGACTGACAGGGATTCCTCGCAGCATCATCGACTTGGGTCCATTCTCCTTGAATGTTCAAAACGACCTGCACTTCTACTACGTTGTGTTTGTCTTCTTCGTGGCGGCCACTCTGGTGAAGTACTGGCTAGTGCGTTCCCATTTCGGCCAGGTGCTCAAGACAATTCGTGAGAACGAGACGAGAGCGCAGATGGTCGGTTACAACGTCCGCCGATATAAACTTTATTCTTTCATCATCGCGGGAGCTTATGCGGCGGTGGCCGGTGTCTTGTATGCGATGTTTCTGCGGTACATGTTTCCTCAGACCCTTGACTGGATACGTTCCGGTAACGTGGTGATTATGGGACTTGTGGGCGGTTTAGGTACGCTGTTCGGTCCTATAGTGGGCGCCGGCGTTGTTACCTACCTCATGAATTTCACCTCGTACCTACACTAAGTACTGGCAATTCGTCATGGGAGTCATATTTGTCGTTTTCATCCTTTTCTTCCCGAGGGGCATCTGGGGTTTTGTGGAACGCCGACGGTCGGGTGAATAGAGGAGAACCATGAATCTGCTAGAGACAAAGGGCTTAGAGAAGTCTTTCGGTTCATTACAGGCAGTCAATGGAGTGGATTTTTCCATCGCCAAGGGTGAACTAAAATCCATTATCGGCCCCAATGGCGCTGGTAAAACGACCTTTTTCAACCTCTTGACGGGCATGTTTCCACCTACCGGAGGCCAAATCCTTTTTAAGGGCGAAGACATCACTGGATCAACACCGGAACAAATAGCGGGTATGGGTATTGGCCGGTCGTTTCAGATCACATCTGTGTTCCCGGAGCTGACGGTCTTCGAAAATGTTTTTATACCCGCGAGGCGATACTATCCCAAGGGGCAGGCCAGTGAACGGGCCATGGAGATCCTGGAGGATGTGAATCTGGCGGATAAGGCTGAGATCATGGCCGGCAATCTATCCCATGGAGATAAACGTCATCTCGATATAGGGATCGCTCTCACATGCAAGGCTGAACTCTTGCTTCTGGACGAACCCACATCGGGGATGCCGCCGGAAGAATCTGCCCGCACAGCGGAGCTGATTCTAAGGCTTCGAAAAGAGGGTGGATACACCATTGTTCTTATAGAGCATAAGATGGATATAGTCCTGTCCATTTCAGATACTGTTACTGTCCTTAACTTCGGATTCAAACTTGCTGAAGGCGCGCCGGCCGAAATAAAGGGCAACGAAGAGGTTCAAAGGGCCTATCTTGGAGGTTTAGATACCAGCCAGCTACGCCCTGACGCAGGGACCAGACCGCGGCGCCAAGTTAAAGGAAAAGATCTGCTCAGGCTCGAAGGGGTGAACACGTTCTACGGGGAGAGTCATGTTCTCCACGACGTGAGTTTGAACGTTCAGGAAGGTGAAATCGTCACGCTCCTGGGCCGGAACGGAGCTGGCAAGACCACCACCTTGAGGACCATCCTTGGGCTGACTCCTCCCTCTTCGGGTACTATCAATTTCAATGGTAAGCGCATCTCAGGTTTAGGAACCAAAGATATCGTAAACAGTGGTGTGTCGCTTGTACCTGCTGAACGTCGGATTTTCGCAAATCTCACCTTGCACGAAAATCTGGAACTCCCCTTCTTCACGAAAGGAATACCAGCGTCGGAAAAACGTAACCAAATCGATCAGGCGTACCAATGGTTCCCCGCCTTAGAAAGACGACGAGATAACAAAGGGAACAAACTTTCGGGCGGAGAGCAGCAGATGCTCGCTATGGCCAGAGCGCTCATGGGCCAAGTGAGACTCATGCTGTTGGACGAGCCGTCTCAGGGATTGGCCCCGATCATAGTGCAAAATGTGGCTGAGATAATACGGGAAATCAATAAGACTGGTGTCACCATTCTTCTGGTTGAACAAAACGCTCTGCTCGCCTTGGAGCTGGCGGACCGCGTATATGTCATAGACAAAGGCCAGATCGAGTACCGAAGGCGATGGTCATACGCTCCTCGCTAACAAGGAGCTCTCACAGCAACTGTTGGGTGTATGAGGCAGTTCTCTATAGAATAACAGTGTTTCAATCGTGCTATTGAATCCTTTAGCAAGTGAGGTGGCCAAATGATCTCTTCCAGAGTTTTTCGGGTTCCGCCGACAATACATTTCGGTGAAAACGCTTCGGCCGAAGCCGGAGCGGAGGCGAAACGTTTGGGAGCCAGCAAGGCGCTCCTCATGACGGACAAGGTCCTTATGAGCGCCGGGGTTATTCAACCCGTGATTGACGCCTTGAGTAAGGCTGGAGTGGGAGTCGAGATCTTCGATGGAGTGGATGCCGAACCCACACTTTCTCATGTGCAGCAGGGGCTCGATCTGCTTCGAAAGAAAGGTTGCGACATTCTGATTGCAGCGGGTGGTGGTAGTCCCATCGATGCCGCCAAGGCGGTATCGGTAATGAGTACTAATCCGGGGAAGATCCAGGACTATATGGGCCTCGGCAAAATTACAGCGCCCGGTGTGCCTCTGATAGCGGTACCGACCACCGCCGGCACCGGGAGCGAGACCACGATCTACACGATCATCACAGACACCGATAAGAACGTTAAGATGCTCATCGGTAGTCCTTTTTTAATGCCGGCAGTCGCTCTGGTGGACCCACTACTCACGTTGAAGATGCCCCGTGGAATTACGGCGGCCACGGGCCTGGACGCACTCATCCACGCGATTGAGGCCTATGTTTCCGTGAAGGCGCAGCCGATGAGCGATGTGATGTGCCTGTCTGCTATACGACTCTTATTTGAGTACCTGCCGCAGGCTTGGGCGAATCCGGACAATGTCGAAGCTCGGACCAAGACCATGCTCGGCGCCATGCAGGCGGGAGTCGGCTTTTCAAATTCGTCGGTGGCCTTGGTCCACGGCATGTCTCGCCCGATCGGCGCCAACTTTCATGTGGCTCACGGTATTTCTAACGCAGCTTTGCTGGGAGTAGTCATGGAGTTTTCGCTCTTGGGGGCTCCACGGCGCTACGCGGATATCGCAAAGGCCATGGGAGTGGCGGTCGATGGATTAACTCCTATGGAAGCAGCCCAACGGGGCGCCAACGAGGTGAAACGACTGGTAGCGCACTTGGAGGTCCCGAACCTGACCGCTCTGGGGGTCTCCAGGGAAAAACTTGAGCCATTGGTATCCAAAATGGCTGACGACGCCATCGCCAGTGGTAGCCCCGGCAACAATCCTCGAAGGGCTACCAAAGAAGAAATAATTTCACTATATTACGCCGCTCTCTAGAAAGTGAGCGGTCCCCTAAAAACGGATAAACGCATCAAGGAGGATCGAAAATGGCACTTCCGATAATGAAAAATTTTGTTAATGGGGAATGGCAGACTTCCGAGTCGAAGAATTTGGGAGACGTCTGGTGCCCGGCTACTGGTGAAAAGATAGCTCAGGTTCCTTTCTCCACGGCCGCGGAGGTAGACAAGGCTGTAAAAGCGGCACAGGCAGCTTTTGTAGAGTGGCGCAATACTCCGCCTCTAACCCGTGCGAGGTATCTGTTCAGACTGAAGGAATTATTCGAGAAATCCTTCGAGGATATAGCCAAAACTCTTGTGACGGAGGAAGGTAAAACAATTGATGAATCCCGCGGAGAAGTCAGGCGCATGATCGAAAATGTGGAGCACGCAACCGGCGTGACCACGATGATGACAGGCTACTGCCTTGAGGATATTGCTCAAGATATCGATTGCACAGCAGAGCGCCAGCCGATTGGGGTTTTTGGATGTATTGCTCCATTCAACTTCCCCGCGATGGTCCCGTGGTGGTTCATGCCGTACGCAATCGTGTCGGGCAACACATATATCGTTAAACCTTCCGAGCAAGTCCCGATGACTCAAACCCGAATTTTTGAAGTAGTTGATGAAGCGGGTTTCCCTCCGGGTGTGGTGAACATGGTCCATGGGTCCAGAGACGTGGTTAATGCCATGCTACACCATCCGGGTATTGCGGGACTTTCTTTTGTGGGCCAGACTGCCACTGCCAGATATATTTATCAAGAATGCGGTAAAACAGGCAAAAGAGTGCAATCACTCGGCGGCGCAAAGAACGCTGTTGTGGTGATGCCCGATGCCAATATTCCCAAAGGCTTGCCTTCCCTGACCACCTCATTCTACGGCTGCGCGGGCGAGCGATGTCTTTCAGGCTCAATGTTGGTATCGGTAGGAAAAGTCCATGACGAGTTGAGAGACAAATTCGTCGGCGCGGCAAAGGCAATGAAAGTCGGAAACGGCCTGGATCCGAGTACCGCTATGGGACCGGTCATCAGCCGACCACATATGGAACGAGTCCTCAGACTATATTGAGAAAGGCCTTGCTGAAGGGGCCAAACTCGTGCTGGACGGGCGAAAAACAAAAGTGGAAGGCCATCCGAATGGTTTTTACATTGGACCGACCGTTTTTGAAAATGTCACAGCCGACATGACCATTGCTAAAGAAGAAATCTTCGGTCCTGTGGTGGCCATGATACATGTCAAAGATTTGGAAGAGGCCATAAAGATCATCAACACCCGCGGGTTTGCCAACGCGGCCTGTATTTATACAGATAGTGGAAAGGCCGTTCGCGATTTCAAATATCGCGTCAAACCCAGCATGATCGGAATAAATATCGGCATCGCAGCGCCCATGTCCTTTTTCCCGTTCGGCGGCGCCGGTGAGTCTCTGTTCGGTGACTTAAAAGGTCACGGTCGGGAAGTCTTCCAGTTCTTCACTGACACTAAGGTGGTCATATCCAGATGGTTGTAAAAACTGATTGACAGACAAAATTGGGGCTCCGAATTTGCGTGATTCGGAGCCTCATTCTAGAACGGAGGACGGCATGCCATTAAAGAATTTTGGAAGCATCCTAAACTTTGCTGCTGAAATGGAAATCGCTGATTATGATTTTTATAAAACTGCGGCAGGAAATCCGGCCGGCGCTAAGCACAAAACAATCCTGGAAAGCTTGGCAGAAGAAAAGAAAAAGAATGAAGAGCTGATGCTGCGCACGTGTCGAGAAAGCGTTTGCGAGATGATTTTGGAACCCATAGTGGATTTTACAAGGGAAGCCTTTATCAGTGATCGGGAAGGCGCGGACAAGATGAATTGGGATCTGCTGCTATCAAAAGCGCTACAACTTGAGACCACGGCGCATAAATTTTATGTTGAAGCGGCTGAGAAGATCCGGGCATTGCCGGAGGTATCCCGTGCGCTGACTCGTACGGCAAAGCGTCGAGCCGCTGATAAAGAGAAATTGCAGGAACTCTCAAAGTAATAATGCAGTCTCGGCGATTGGCCATCGAATGACCGTCACAGGTAAGACACTCACGTGGAAGGACTGTCCCCCGGTACAGTTCGTCCGGCGATGGGAGGATTTGGCCCAAGGACCTTCCGCCCGTCTATACGAGCGCCATCCGGGCACAAGAACGCTCACCAGGGCCAACCTGAGAAGCCTTTACGCTCTGTGGAAGGAGAGGTCACGATTCACCAAAAGCGACCGCAAAGAAATGTCCCTTCTGGCCGAAGCGCTTCCCGACACTGAACACGTTCAGGGCTCTTGGACGACCTAAAGAAAATGATGTTTTAGAATTCTATGATCAACTCACTCGAAGAGTTGGAAAAAGATTCTCTTTGAAACTTTTTGCTTTGCATGTCGCCTTGCCAAGAGTATTTCCGCCGTTTTCCCCTTCCCGATTGGAAGCTTTCCGATTTTTGACGGGCACGAAAGCTCCTCAGCGCAAAAGTTTCAGCGAAGCCTTGCTGGGAACGTACTTCACTTATCAGAAATTCTTTTTTGAGCTTTCAGCTGTCGCTGCGGCTGATATTTCCGAGTTGACCGAGCGCTGCTGGCCCTCGGACAGTTTCTGGATGGCTATGGAGCCGCCGTTGAAGAGTAGCAATTCTTGAGTTATACTCTAACCTAAACAATTCACCAAACCTGACACCCAATGACTCCGCATTAGCAAGGCTTCGCGTCGATTCAACCGGAGGTTTTTGAAACTGTATGAAGAGTAAGAAGCTAAAGGAAGTAGCCACTCTTTTGGGGGCTGACATTGTGCGAGTTGCCGACCTCGCGCTACTGAAAGGCATCGAAACTTGTCCAGCAAACCTTCTGGAAGGCCACCAAACGGCAATCAGCATGGCAGTCAGGTTGGCCGATGCAATAGTCGATTCCGTTGTCGATTGTCCAACCCCTCTATACCACCAGCATCAGCTTAAAGTGAACGCCGTATTAGATGATATCGCAGTCCGCGTTGCTAATTACATACAAAACGGCGGTGGGAAAGCCGCGCCTATTCCTGCTTCGCATATCCTCGACCGGACGCGCTGGCACTCATACATCTCTCACAAGGCTGTCGCTATCGCTGCCGGCGTCGGTTGGCAGGGCAAAAGTCTGGTGGTGGTGAATCGTGAATGGGGTCCTCGCATACGGCTTGCGACCATTCTGACTGATTTCCCATTAGAGCCGGACGAACCTGTAGCAAATCTGTGCGGAGCATGTTCCGCCTGCGCCGAGGCTTGCCCCGGCCAGGCCATAAAGAACGTTAGCACTACGCGACATTACTCTGATCGCGATGAAGCTCTTTTTCTTGACCGCTGTGCCGCTAAGGTTGCGGGAGAATTCCCGGAAATTCCCGGAATCGAAGGCCCAACTTGTGGTGTCTGTATACAGGTTTGTCCCTGGGGCCGAAACAGAGGCTAAGAAGGGCCCAAAAATCCCATCGCGGTCTAATCGAATTCCGACGCCCATCCCCTGCGACATCCGGATTAGTGTGCGAAGGCGCCCGGGTTGCCGACCCCCGGCGCTATGCCACACGACGGCTGTCCGACCCAAGCGGCGTCCGCTCCCTTCAGGGCTCTGCCGGGCGCACATTGCTTCAGCTTGGTCGCTACCATTTTGAGGAAATAGGTTTTTGGCGTCCTCTCGGTTGCGGTCCAGTTCCACCTCCACCAACGCCTACTCACCACAGTCCAGGCCGGGCCGCCGCCGGTTGCGGCACACACCCAAACTAATTCGTGGGCCAAAGCGCAAATTGCAAACGATGTCTACCGAATTCAAAATTCCGCACGGCTTCTTCTCGCAAGAACGAACCGAATTCTAACTTGACACTAACGCTATTATCGTCTCGGCAAGTGTAGAGGGAATGGTGATCAAAGACCGGGGGATGGACTCCTGCTGGATCGTCCCGGTTTTCGCGGCCTTTTGAGGGAGTTTCGCGATCTCATGGAGGTAGTTGCCCGAATCGCTTAGCAGATCTCTATTCATGTGGTGGTGAATATCAACAATGAATGTGCAGACTCACAAAGAACTCGCCAACATTATGATCCGGAAGAAGCCCTGGAGCGTTCAAGGGGCTCTTGAGCGCCTTTTTACGATCTCGTTCAACGGATTGGTCTACAACCAGATATGGGAAGACCCGCGCGTTGACATCGAAGGGCTTCGTCTGGACGAAGACAGCCGCATTCTTGCGATCTCCAGCGGCGGTTGTAACATTTTGAATTATCTTACGGTAGAGCCGCGATCCATTATCGCTGTCGACCTGAATGCGTCTCATCTTGCGCTGACCAGGCTGAAACTGGCCGCTGTGGCCTATCTCCCGAGCCATGAAGCCCTGTTTAGGTTTTTCGGCTGCGCTAATGACGAGATGAATCTCGTTAACTATACACGCTACTTGCGTGATCGACTCGATGACCAGACTCGTCAGTTCTGGGAGGGTGGTTCCTGGTTTCGTCAGAAAGTTGTAGGACCCCGGATCAAGTTTTTTGCAAGAAACCTATACGATTACGGCAGCATGGGGCATTTTAACCGCTTTATCCACCTTTTGACCGGCATGAAAAGATTGGAGGCCCAGGAGTTCTTGAACGCATGCACCCGTGAAGAGAGAGAAATGCTTTACCGGCAATATTGCGAACCGGCGCTCAACAGTCTGTCCGCTAAAATGCTCTGCAAATTGCCGTTTTTCCTCCACGCCCTTGGGGTGCCACCGGCGCAGCTTGAGCGTATTAAGACTGAAGAGGGCCGAGACTTGTTGAGTGTCTATCAGGACCGAATTAGGCGCCTGCTGTGCGAGTTTCCCCTGGAAGACAATTATTTCGCGTGGCAGGCCTTCAGTCGATGCTATGATACGGTGGAACGGAGGGCCATACCTGATTATCTAAAGGCAGACTATTTTCCGGCGCTGAGATCGAACGTTCACCGAGTTCAAACCCGTTTTTGCTCCCTGACCGCTTTCCTTCGCACTCAGCCCAACCGTAGCTTGAACAGATTTCTTTTTCTGGATTCCCAGGATTGGATGACCGCCGATCAGATCAACGAGCTTTGGACCCAGGTGGCCCGGGTCGGACAACCAGGCTCTCGGATCATGTTCCGCACGGGTGGTAGCGAACCGGTGGTTGAAAGCGCTTTGAAACCCAAGCTTCGTGCGCATTTCGAGTACCAAAGAGAGCTTTCCCTCGATCTATATCGACGCGACCGATCGGCAATCTACGGCGGAGTGCACGTGTACGAGATGATGAACTGATGCGATCCCCATCAGGACCGATAGACAAGCCGTCGCCCGGAGAGGCCGCAAGGGCGGATCACGGGGCGCTCATGGATCGGATTTATCACCGACAACGACACATATACGACCTGACTCGCCGATATTTCCTTCTCGGGAGGGATACATTGATCGAAAGCATGAAGGTGGAGGAAGGTGACCGAGTGCTGGAAATTGGTTGCGGAACAGCTCGTAACCTCATACACATGGCCCGCCGATACCCGTCGGCGCAGCTTTTCGGAATTGACGCGTCGAGTGAAATGCTTAAGAGCGCACGCACAAACGTGGCTTACGCCGGAATCCGGCATCAGGTGCGACTGGAATATTGCCTGGCCGAAGAGTTCTCCCCTGGGACCGTATTCGGAAGCATGGAACCTTTTGACACAGTATTCTTTTCCTATTCACTGTCCATGATTCCAAAGTGGCAAGCCGCGTTGGACAGAGGCTTGCTCAACCTAAGGACCGGCCGCTCGCTATGGGTAGTGGATTTCTGGGACCAGAGGAGTCTTCCCGACTGGTTTGCCGGTATTCTCCAACGATGGTTGGCCATTTTCCACGTCCATCACCGACCGGAACTATTGCAGTATTTCCTGGAGCTTGAGAGGTCCGGCTCGGTCACGCTCTCCATTGAACCGCTATACCGCCGTTATGCGTACTTGGCCAAGCTCACCAAGATCGCCTGAAAAAAGTGACAGCGGGTTCAACCGAGTGGAAGTCCGGCCGTGATGAAAGTGCAGAATCGAAGAATGGCTTGAGTCTTTCAGGCCTAAATAGCTACAACTGGTTGCAAAACCTCTATATCGCGTTGGGACGCGGTAGGGGCGCTTCGAGAAGCGTCCTGATTTCAGGCGGTTCATCCACGTCGTTTCCCGCGACCCCTACGAAATAACACTAACATCTTCCTCCTGGCTACATCGTTGAAAAGCTCAAATCTCAACTGTTAATGACTCTGGGACACGAGCCATAAAATACCGGCCTTGCCCTACGATGGGTAGATTGACAGAAGCGTCGCCGGTCCTCTTCTCTGCGCTCTCCGATGGCCTCTGCTGAAAAAAAGATGTTTTCCCCATGAGAAAAAAGAACTTGACACATCTAGAGGACTAGATAACTATATGCACTGTACGTCAATCCCCAGAGCGTTCAGGCTCTAAGTTAGCCTTATCTTTCAACTGATATGAAGTGAGATCCCGTTTTCTTCGGGCCATCAGTGCCCGGTTTCAAATACACACTGGAAAGGAGCGCCGCCATGAAGACCAGAAGGGATTTTGCAGTACTGTTTTTGGGTTGTCTTATTGTTGTTGTTTTTCTCATCGGAGCTGTCCCGCTCACAGGCCCCAGCGCAAGACGTTATCAAGCTCAAATACTCGGATATCTATGCTCCTGCGCACAAGAATGGGATTCTTGCTCAGCAATGGTGCAAGGAAGTAGAAAAGCGGACAAACGGTAGAGTCAAAATAACCCATTTCCCCGGTGGCACGCTGACCCCGCCCCCCCAGACCTATGACAGCGTCGTGAAGGGAATCGCGGATATCGGCCACACCTTGGCGGCCTATTCAGCAGGTAGGTTCCTTCTGACAGAGGTTCTCGGACAGCCCATAGGATTCACCAGCGGGTATCAGGCGACAATGACATGCAACGAGTACTATAAGAAGTTCAAACCCAAAGAATTTGACGATACGAAAATCATGTACATTCACGGCCACGGACCGGGCATGTTCCAAACTGTGAAGCCTGTCTCGTCTATTGACCAGATCAAGGATCTCAGGATCAAAGCCAACACGGAAAACGCGGCTATCGCCGTAGCCTTGGGCGCAGCGCCTGTAGCCTTGCCCATAACCGAAACCTATGATGCATGTCAAAAGGGTTTGTTAGATGGCCTGTTGCTTCCCATAGAACCCCTCAAGGGATGGAAATTTGCCGACGTTATTAAAACGGTTATCGTATCGCCGCCCATGGCTTACACGGCTCCAATTCCCGTGTTCATGAACAAGGATAAATGGAATTCACTGCCTAAAGATATCCAAGACACCATAGAAAAAATTAACGATGAATGGGTGGTGAAGCAGGCCAAACAATGGAACGAACTGGACAAAGAGGCCACGGACTTGGCTAACCAGAAAGGTATCAAGATAATTCAGGCCACGAAAGAACAGAATGATCAGGTAGCCGAGAAAATGAAAGGCGTAAAGGCGGAGTGGGTGAAGAAGACGAGCGCCAAAGGACTACCCGCCCAGGAAGCGCTGGACTTCTGTATTGAGTATGTCAAAACGCATCCGCAGCCATAGTAATTGGGCTTCCTATACGCCATAGCGTGTTCCTTATGACGCATGGCTCTGGCGCTGAGTAGGACCGGCTTCCATCCGGAATCATTAATAGGCCAGACAGAGACACCGGCCCTACGAATTCAGGCCGAGATCGCAGACATAGGAAGGAGGTATTGAACGTGCAGAAGATTCATAAGAGCAGTGGTGGCCGCGGATTATGCGCTTTTCTGGGTCGGCGGTCTCGGTTTGGCTTTCATGATGTTGGTGACTCTTACCGACGTTGTGATGAGATACATGGGCAGGCCGATCTTCGGCAGCATGGAAATAGTCTGTTTTACCAGCGCAGTAGTGATCGGTTTCGCGATACCGTACACATCCTGGACCAAGGGACATATCATAGTTGATTTTCTGTTGGAGATGCTGTCTCCCAGGACAGTCAGGATCTTTCAAATAGTCACAAGGCTCATGGCTATCGCCCTGTTCCTGTTTGCCGGATACAACTTCATCTTGTATTCGTTTGACCTGTTGAAGAGCGGCGAGGTCACCCCCGGATTTAGGATCCCCTATTACCCGATCACATTCGGGCTGGCCGCGAGCTGCTTTCTTCAGACTTTAACTCTCTTTTGTGATTTGTTGAATACTGTCTGGGAGGAAAAGCCATGAGCGAAGTCACCATAGGGATTCTTGCTTGCTTTATAATGCTTCTTCTTTTTATGACAGGGTTAGAATTGGCCTTCGGGATGGCCATTGTTGGATTTGTCGGCTTCGCGTACCTTGTTTCTTTCAGCGCGGCTTCGAACCTCCTGGTGAAGGACTTCTTTGACACTTTCACATCCTACGGGTTTACCGTAATACCCATGTTTGTTCTCATGGGACAGATCGCCCAGCATACGGATATTGCCCGGCGACTCTACCTGGCGACACACAAATTTGTAGGCCATATTCCGGGCGGGCTTGCCATGGCGACTGTTGGGGGCGCCACGATGTTCAAGGCCGTGTGCGGATCGACCTTGGCCACCGCCGCTGCCTTTGCGGGGATTGCCATTCCGGAGATGGACCGTTATGGGTACGACAAAAGGCTGTCTACCGGTGTAGTGGCTTCGGTGGGCACATTGGGCGTGCTGATCCCACCAAGTATTGTCTTGATCATCTATGCCATCATAGTTGAAGAGTCCGTCGGCAAGATGTTTCTCGCAGGAATTGTTCCCGCAATTATTATCGCTCTGTTCTTCATGGTCGTGATTTATGGATGGGCGAAAATCAATCCTGCGCTGGCGCCTGGAGCCGAACCGGCCACCTGGTCTGAAAGGATTCGAAGTATACCGGAATTCCTGTGGATTGCAGTAATCTTCCTCGTAATAATAGTCGGAATGATGAAGGGGATATTTTCCCCTACAGAAGCAGCCAGCATAGGAACGGTGGCCGTCTTGATCTTGGCCGCTGCGAGAAAAGAGCTGACATTCAAGGGAATTGTAGCAGCCGTTGTCGAGTCACTCAGGACCGCGTGCATGGTGCTCACGCTCATAGCCGGGTCTATTGTTCTCGGTCATTTTCTTGCCGTTACCGAAATCCCTTTTATCGCGGCAGATTGGGTCATAGGGCTTCCAGTTCATCGTGATGTGGTCATGGTGCTTATAATCCTTGTGTACCTTATTGGAGGCTCATTCATCGATGACCTGGCTTTCTTGATACTTGCCACGCCGATCTTTTACCCTGCGGTAGTCAAGCTCGGGTACGATCCGATGTGGTTCGGCATCATACTTCTGGTTACTATCATGATCGGCGTCATAATCCCGCCCGTGGCAATGTGCGTGTTCGTTGTAAAAGGCATCACGGGGGTCCCGATGAACGTGATCTACAAGGGTTGTCTGCCATTTATTTTGGCCCTTGTCGGGTGTCTAATAGTGCTGTTCCTATTTCCGCAATTGGCTTACTGGCTGCCGAATTTACTCATGGGTTGATTTTGTGACCAACAAACTGGACAGAAACTGAACTCGAACGCTCATCCTGAGGAGGAACACCTATGAATTTGGCCACAAATTTGGAACGGTCTGCGTTCTTCTTCCCCGACCGACCGGCTATTGCCGAAGCCGGAAAAGAGGTCAGCTATGCGGAGCTCAATGACCGCTCCAATAGAGTGGCGACCGCGCTGATCAAGATGGGAATCAGACCCGGGGAGCGCGTCGGCCTGTGTGCGCCGAATTCCGCCGACTGGATCACCTTTTATTTTGGCGTACTAAAGACCGGCGCGGTTGCGATCACCTTGCCATTTCTTCTCAAGGCAGGTGAACTCACTCGTTTGATCGAGCATTCCAAACCAAGATTTATTTTTACTTCTAATGACAAGCTCGAATACCTGGAAAACCTTCGGGGCCCAGATGGGGTGGAGAAAATCATCTGTCCGGAAGGGGACGTGACCCTGCAACAGGTACTGAATATGGGCGCGCCGTCCTTCAAGGCGGTGGACAGAGAGCGGACGGATGTCGCTGCGGTCCTGTATACCGGAGGGACCACAGGAAATCCCAAAGGGGCGATGCTTAGTCACGAACACATTAGTCTCTCAAGTCACAATATAGTATTCTGTGAGCGTTCATCCGAAACAGACCGCGCTTTGTGCTTTCTGCCTTTTAATCATGTTTTCGGCCAGATCCACATAATGAATGCCACCATCCTGAGTTGCGGGTGCGTGGAAATCCTCCCGAGTTACGACTTGGATCAAGTCCTGGCGCTCATGAGCGCCGGCCGCGTGACAAAATTTTTCGCGGTGCCCACCATTTATGCACGCCTGCTCACTGTCGATCGACTCAAGGAAAAGCTGGGCAAAGTCCGATATTCTTTTTCCGCCGCAGCCAGCATGGCTGGTGAGATAGTCCGACAATGGAAGGAACAGACCGGTTTGACGATTTATGAAAGCTACGGCATGACTGAGACAATGCCGGTTACCTGGAATCACTATTACCGGCATGTGGTCGGTTCTGTGGGCACTGCGGTTCCAGGTGTGGAGGTACAGATGAGGGATGCTGAGGGGCGCCCGGTTCCGGTGGGAAAAGAGGGTGAGATCTGCATCCGTTCACATAGCTTGATGAGAGGGTACCTTGATAATCCGGAGGATACAAAGAATGCATTCTGGGACGGTGGTTGGTTCCGATCCGGAGACGTCGGTGTATTTGACGACAACGCATATATTTACATTGTGGATCGGATCAAGGACTTGATTATTACAGGCGGTGAAAACGTATACCCGCGTGAAGTGGAAGAGGTGATCTACACTTCACCCGACGTGCAGGAATGTGCGGTCATAGGGATTCCGGACAGGGAATGGGGCGAGCGCGTGACAGCGATTCTAGTGCCTCGGCCTGGCCGGAATATAGAATCCAAACAACTGCGTAACCTATTGAAAGGACAGCTTGCTCCTTTTAAAGTCCCTAAGGAGTACTTGGTTGTGGACGAGATGCCTAAGAACGCGACAGGAAAGATCCTGAAAAGGGAGCTTAGGAAGCAATTTTCAGGGGAATGATCGCCTCCCCGGAAAAGTAGGCGGAATTTCCGAAATCGTCGGGCAGGCTTTCCGAATACTTTCCAAAAAGAAAGTTAATTTCATGATCATAATTGGTGAAAAAATCAACGGAACCAGGAAACAGGTAGCTGCCGCAATCCAAGATCGCGATTCTGATTTCATCAGAGACTTGGCCATGCGCCAGTATGAAAATGGCGCAGCGTATCTGGATCTTAACGCTGGCACGGTCCCAAATCGTGAACCCGAAGACATGGTCTGGTTGGTGGAAACAGTGCAGGAAGCGCTCCCTGACGCAATGTTGTGTCTCGACAGCGCCAATCACCATGCTCTCCGAGCGGGAATTGAGAAGGCGAAACGTATCCCCATGCTCAATTCTTTGAGTGGCGAAAAGCTCAGGATTGATGGGGTCTTACCTCTCGCCTGCGAATTCAAGACAGAACTGATCGTGCTTGCTCTGGATGATAATGGAATTCCTCAGACGAGCGAAGGGCGCCGGAATGTGGTGCGACGGTTGGTCGAGATGACCCGAGCAGGAGGATTGCCAGACGAAAAGCTCTATGTGGATCCCCTCGTGATGGCCATTTCCACCGGGACAGAGAACGGAAACATCACCTTGGAGACTTGCCGGAACTTAAAGGACGAATTCCCTGAAATCCATCTTACATGCGGACTGTCCAATATTTCGTTCGGGATGCCTCTACGCGCGACATTGAACCAGGCCTTCATGGCCCTGGTATTACAGGCGGGCATGGATAGCGTCATCATGAATCCCGAAGATCGAGAGCTTCAAGGCAATAATGATGGCGGCCGAAACAATTCTTGGAAAGGATCGTCACTGTCTGAATTTCATCCGCGCCTTCCGGGGCGGGAAAATCGGGCCGAAAACCGAAACCGAACCTCGAAATAAATAGATTTTATACTACGCACGTCGGCCATATGAGCGGACTCCACGAAGGAGAAGAAGCAATGCAAGATCTCGTAAACGCATTAGTCGAAATGAGGGAAGATGACGCCCTGGCTCTGACCAGGAAATATCTGGACGAGGGAGCGGATCCTATGCGGATTTTCGACGCCTACAAAGAAGCGTTAGGCATTCGTAGGCAAACGGTTCGAAGAGGGAACATATTTTGTGCCGGAATTGATCATGGCCGGCGAGATGATGAAGACTGCGTCCGAGCTGATAAAGCCCCTGATCACGGCGCAACAGGGAGACGCAAAGCGCGAAGCTGGGCAAATTCCTTCTGGGTACCGTGCAAGGTGACATCCACGATATCGGAAAGGACATTGTGCACATGCTCTTGGATATCAATGGGTTTGAGGTTAGAGATCTTGGTGTGGACGTGCCGGCTCAACGGTTCTGGGACGAATACAAAGAGTTTCAACCTGATGTCATAGGAATGAGCGGCCTGCTTACACTGGCATACGAGGCCATGAAGCAGGTGGTGGACGGCCTGAAAGACATGGGCGTGCGAGACAAGGTCAAGGTCATAATCGGCGGTGGCCAAGTGGATGAACACGCGGGAAAATACGTGGAAGCCGATGCTTGGGTTACGGACGCTGTGGCCGGTGTAAAGCATGCTCTTGCATGGGTGCAAAAATAATTCTCAGGAGATCCGTGTCATGAGCAACTCGCAACAGTTACTTAGAACAAAGGCAAAAGCGAATCGAAGACGCGATCGCTCTCAACAAACCCGATCAAATCCCCATCGCCTCTTTGTGGGACTTTTTCCCGGCCAAACGGAAAGGGTTCACGGTAAAGCAGGTCATGTACGACTTTCAACTCATGTTCGACCTGTGGGTGGAATGCATGCTGCACTTCGAGCCGGATTTGGCGGACAACCCGTATCCTCTCCGTGGGTTCGGCCCATTGCTGGAAATTTTGGATTTTCAGCATCTAAAGTGGGCCGGCCACGGCGTGGGCGACGACATGTCCTACCAGTTTGTAGAACTGGAACTTATGAAGGCGGAAGAATACGACCATTTCCTTTTTGATCCCTCAGATTTCATGGTTCGGCGATACTGGCCGCGAGTTAACAAAGCTCTTGCGCCCTTTGAAAACTTGCCGCCTTTGAATCAGGCTATTTCTTACACCTGGGGCCTGTACAATGCCGTCTTTCTTTTATCGCCTGAGATGGAAGCGGCTCGCACGGCCATGATCGAAGCCGGCAAGGCATCCGCGGAGGTGTTGAAATGGTCCGCGACGTTCAACAAGAAAATGGCGGAGCTAGGTTTTCCTCCTTCTTCCGGAGGTTTTGCCCAGGCGCCGTTCGACACATTGGGTGATGTTTTTCGGGGCACCAAGGGCATCATGATGGATTTGTACAGGCGTCCTGATAAGGTAATGGCCGCGTGTGAGAAGTTGTTGCCCATCATGATTGATTCCGCCGTCGCTTCCGCCAAACGCACCGGGGTCCCTAGAATTTTTATCCCGCTTCATAAGGGGCTTGACGGCTTCTTGTCACCGCAACAGTTCGCAAAATACTATTGGCCGCATCTGAAAGAGCTGCTGGAAGCGCTCATCCGGGAAGGCATTACTCCCTGGGTCTTTGCAGAAGGAGCCTGCAATACCCGACTCGACTCGTTCAGAGATGTGACTCCCGGCAAGGTAATCTATCAGTTTGAGGCAACGGACATTTTCAAGGCCAAGGAGATGATGCGTGACCGCTGCTGCGTTCGTGGTAACTTGCCGGCAAGCATTCTAACGGTGGGAACACCTGAGGAAGTTAAAGCTTACTGCAAGAAACTGATTGATGTTTGCGCGGTGGACGGAGGCTTCATTATGGACGCTTCCTGCCCTCTCGCCGACGCGAAACCGGAAAACGTGCAAACAATGTACGATTTTACGCGCGAATACCAGGGCCTATAGGATACAAGAATTGCTTAGCCATGCCTGATCGAATTAATAAAGATCGCTTCGAGCCGGCCTACGCTCAGTTGGCTGCTATTATACGTCGTCAGATAGCCGGAGGTATTTACCCGCCCGGGGAAAAGATTCCTTCCGAATCGTCCATCAGCAGACAATATGGACTTTCCCTCATGACCGTCCGACAAGCGATCGGAGTGCTCATAGAACAGGGCTTGGTGGCGCGTGTCCAAGGCACCGGGACATTTGTCAAACCTCTAACGTTGACTGAATCTCGCTTTGATCTGGATAGTGTCAAGCAGATTTTTCAGGATCCTGCCCGGACTCACGTGAAGGTCCTTCAACTCAATTTGGCTCGAGCCGATGCGGCCACCGCTGAAAAATTGCATCTGCAGGGAAACGCTCGAATCATTCTTATCCGACGCCTTTTGTTTCGAGATGGCGAGCCCATAATGTTTCACGAAGGACGCGTTCGTTGTGATCCCTCTCGACCTTTGGTGGAAGCCGAGTTGAACCTGGGGCCGCTGTCCGACTTGTTCAACGGTCACGGTGGCGGAACCGTGAAAAAGGGTCAGCTTGCAGTCCTTCCGACCGCTCTGGATGAAGAAAAGGCAGCCTTGCTGGACCGCTCCGTCGGTACGCCGACGTTTCGGCTGGAATACATAGTGTATGACTTTGACGATGTTCCTTTCGGGTGGGGATGGTTCACGACCACACCTGAAGTCATAAATCTGACTGCCAACCTTGGCCTGTGGGAAGGTCCGAGGACCTGAAATGCCCAAGAGAGACCAAAACGATTTGACTCACGAGATGAAGGAACTGGCCGCCCTGGTTTCGGAGCTGAAAGAAGACGAAGTCCTGGCGAGGGTCCAACTGCACATAGAATCAGGGACGCCTCCTGCGGAACTTCTTTCCGCGTGTCAGGAAGGTATGCGACTGGTAGGGCTCATGCACGAGCAGGGTCAGTATTTTATTGCCGGACTGATAATGGCCGGAGAGATCATGTACCGAGCGGTGGATTTGCTTCGCCCTGTGATGATCAAAGGCCGCTCCGGCGAAAACGTGGGACGAGTAGTCTTGGGGACCATTGCAGGGGATATTCATGACATCGGCAAGAACCTTTTTCGAGATCTCCTGGAGTGTCATGGATTCCAGGTCCTGGATCTCGGAGTGGATATTCCTCCGACTGAGTTTCTTCGCGCGGACGCGGATTTCGGAGCCAACCTGATCGCAGCGTCGGCCTTGATGACGGGCAGTTTCCCTCAATTGCGGGAACTGGTAAGATTGTTTGATGAGAAGGCGAGTGAGAAGAAGACTCGGCCCATAATTATTATCGGTGGTGGCCAAGTGGACGAAGTGGTTTTCAACATGACCGGTCCTGATTACTGGGCGCCTGACGCGTTTTCCGGCGTTCGTCTGTGCCAGAAGCTCGTGGCGGAGTATGTTGGGAAGGTCACATTGTGAAAACGGTTATTCTTGCCTGCAACACCATACGCGACGAGCTTGAGAAAGTCGCCCGCGAAACTCTCTGCAACTATCCCTTTGTTTGGATCGAATCAGGTCTCCATTTGAGGCCCGATTCCTTGCGTCGACGCGTGCAAGAAGAGCTGGATGCGATTGAGAGCGTGCAACGGGTACTGCTGGGGTTTGGTTTTTGCGGCAACGCAGTAATCGGCCTGCGTTCAGGGGACTTTCAGCTTGTCTTTCCCAAAGTTGATGATTGCATAACCGTCCTGCTGGGCTCCAAAGAAAGCCGGGAACGATGCGTAAAGAATGGCGGGGTCTACTTTCTCACCAAAGGCTGGCTGGAAGGCGAAGCCAATATCTGGAGAGAATATGAAGCTGTATTGGAACGCTTTGGCCCCGAGCGAACTGAGCGGATTTACAAACGTATGCTGGCCCACTACCGATATTTGGGTTTGATCGACACTGGAGCTTACAACCTGTCCGCCTTGCTCCCCCTCGTAAACAAGATCGCAGACACACTCAAGCTGGAAGCTCGCGTCTTGCCCGGCGCCGACCGGTACCTGAAAAAATTCCTGATAGGGCCCTGGGATTCCGACGATTTTGTCATCGTGCAACCGTTCACCACTGTTGATCTGTCCCACTTGGGCATATACTTGGAATCTAAATCGCACCCGCTCCAAGGAGCTTTGTAACGAGAAGAATTCCTTGCCTAAAGTCATCTTTAAAGACCGTGATTTGATCGTCGAGGCTCAACAAGGCGAACCCCTTTTGTCCTGCATCCGTCGCGCCGGTCTGACTGTGGACTCTACCTGCGACGGCAAGGGTAAGTGCGGTAAATGTCGGATTACGGTTCAAGGGAAGGCGTCGCCGCGCGATGAAACCGAAATGCGGCGCCTGGCTGACCAACCTGCCGAGGTCCGGCTGGCCTGTAGGGCGACAGTGTCAGGTGATGTGGAAATCACTCTCCATGACGATTGGACTAAGCTGAAGTCCGTGTTCGGTCTTTCGGATCGTGAAGTTCCTTTGGACAGTCTGATAAAACGATTGGCGCCTGTCGCTCTTCCGCCGGAGAGTTCAAGCCCCCACTCGGTAATATTTCCCGGAAGAGTCATAGGTCCGCACGCGCTACGGGAGATCGCTCTCCGCGACAGGAATCAGGGAAAAGCTTCAGGCGTGGCATTCAGACAAGAAATCCTGGATATCCGGTTCGATGAAAGGCCTCTGCTCGGCGCGGCGGTAGACCTTGGAACCACAAACATCTCCCTTTCCGTTTTCAACCTTGAGAACGGCACGTTGACTCGGCACGTCGTCAGCCTTGAATCCGCAAACAGCCTACGGCGGGGATGTCATTACCCGCATAAGTCACTGCCGTCAAGATCCGCAGGAGCTATCGAAGCTACAAAACCTTGCGCTCGAAAAAATAGCGACGATGTTGGATGAGGCTTTGGGCTCTGATCATCTGAGAGATCAGGTATATCTTATGACTGTCGCGGGCAACACTACGATGCTTCATCTTTTGGCTGGGGTGTTTCCGCTGTCTTTGGCTCTGGCGCCGTTCAGGCCGATTTTCCTCGAATCTCTCGAAGTCAGGGTCGATCAACTCCCCCTCCCCTTAAACCCTAAGGGCCGCGGCATCCTTTTGCCGGGGATTTCAGCCTATATTGGGGCAGACATCGCGGCAGGGCTTATCGGCCATAGATTATCGATCACGCAAAGGAATTACCCTGTTCGTCGATATCGGCACCAACGGAGAAATCGTGCTCATCGAGGGGCCGGACCGGATGATGGCCACGTCCTCCGCTGTCGGGCCGGCGCTGGAAGGGATGAACATCTCCTGCGGCTGCCGGGCAGTGCCAGGAGCGGTGGATTCCTTCAAGCTGGACAAAGACCTCTCGCCCAATTTCACCACCATAGACGACATACCTCCGAGAGGCATTTGCGGAAGCGGTCTCATCGATCTGACAGCGGCCCTCCTGGCCGCGGGCCTGATTACGCCGATGGGAGCGTTTGACCCTGGCGCGGACGAACGCTTGAGGTCCAGGATGTCCGGGGATTGTTATTACCTGGCTGATGGCGTTTTCTTGAGCCAGAAAGATGTCCGGCAGGTCCAACTTGCCAAGGCCGCCTTGAGCACGGGCATTCTAACACTATTGAAGGAAGCCGGCCGTTCAGTGAAAGAACTGGATGAGATCGTCATAGCCGGGTCCTTCGGGTATCATTTGAATGCGGAAAATCTTAAGAAATTAGGCATGCTGCCGTATGATTACGAGGGACCGATCACTTTCGCTGGCAACACTTCCCTTTCCGGAGCGGCCCTGGCTCTGCTCAACGAAGAAATCCTCAGAGAAATGGAGACAATCCCGGAAGTTAGTGCGTGTGGTGGACTTGGCCTCACACCCTGATTTTCAGGAACTCTTTATCTCGGCGCTCAATTTTCCAGTTGAGAGCAGTTGACGGACGCAGAATAGGGTTGTCGAAAAGCTACGGTCTAATGACAAATTAGTTTGCCCACACCCAGCGCGAAGTATATCATATATAAGAGTTCTTTGCGGGGGGTCCGGGGGCGGCTTTCTTGCAAGAAAGAGCCCCCCGGACTCCTGGCTAAGCCAAAGGAGGAGCGAATGCCGTACGTGAATATCAAGGTTACCAAAGAGGGAGTCACAGCAGAGCAGAAAGCCGAACTTATTCAGGGTGTCACCCAACTTTTGTTTGATGTGCTCGGCAAGGACCCTCAGATAACATCTGTAGTGATCGATGAAGTCGATACCGACAATTGGGGCGTCGGTGGCGAGAGCATCACCGTGAGGCGCAAGAAGGCGAAGAAATAAGCCATCCCTCACCCCAGCGCAGCAAGCACCGAGGGCCAGCCAAATTTCCACAAATTGTACACGCCCCTCATGGAGCGAAAAAGCTTCAGTAAGCGTCTGATCAAGGTCGGAGCGACAGTCGCGCATCACGGTCGGAGGCGGTATGTTCATGCCGTATCGGCGTTTCTCCTTTGACTCGACATTACCCCGCTGTCTTCGGGTGACGGGAGTGATGTCACTCTTCCGTTACAGGCGGCCAAAGATGGTCATTGCGAACGGAGCGAAGCAATGTCCTAGCCTTGGGATTTGCTGGTGGGACCGGCATCTTGCCGGTCATCCCAAAACAGACAGGCGGGACGCCTGTCCCACCATTCACTCCACGCAATGACAAATCGGCGCCCGAATAACTGATGGGTTACGGCGTGACACAAAAAGCGGTTGACAGAGTGGCGGACGGCATGGTACGCTCAATAACAAGGCTTTTTCAATAACATGGCGGCGGTTTTCCCGTCCTCATGCCTCTTGAGGCACCATCCGGGGCGATAGCATGTGGCGGGGGGACACTGGCGGGACCAAATTCCGGGGGAGAAATGCAGGAATTGCCAGGACCGCCGCATGATAGTGGCTGGAATCTTTCAGGTCGGGTTCTGGATTGAGGAGCGTGAGGCCACGTCACGGGGTGTGCCGGCGGCAGCCGGCCGGGGTAGGTCGAGCGCTTATTATGGTGTGTGTGAGGGGGTTAGGGATGAAAAGACTCTTAGCGTTAGCTATATGTGGGGTAATTCTGGGGATTCTTTCCGGTCCGGTTTTAGCGTGGGAGTTAGAATTGACCGGGGATTACGAGTTTCGTTACCGGTACTTCGCCAGGACCGGAGATTTAGACCTGTTCGGCAATGCCGCTCTGCAAGAAGCCATGCCGGGTCCGTTTTTAGGCGCCTCGGGGCCGTTTATCGGATTCGCCGGGCCGAACATCTACGGAACAGGAAACCAGGGGTCCGTTCCAAGTGACAGCGCAAACAGCCTCAATCCCGCGATAAATTCCTTGCCGACTCTGGGTGGGGGCCCTGTGGGTCCGATTGTTCCGCTGACAACCGGTCTCCGGATAACGCGTGGAGGGTTTTCCCGCTTTGGATCGGACGCGTATTACAACGACTCCAGGTTGACGATCAGCCCCAGGCTCCGAATCAATCCGGCAGTCAGAGTAGATGCGACATACACCATCGGCGGGATGCGCAACAAGTACAAGCAGAACAATATCGCCGACTTCATCGGCGGAGACCCAACAAGTGGAGTGCCGCGCGGAACGGCCGGAAGCTTCGGCCTTGGCGCGGCCCCGCTTGAGCGCTCTTACATGTCAGGGACGAGTACTAACGCTTATGACGGGACTTTCGGGACCTGGGAGCAGTTCAGGCTCACCTTGAACACACCCTGGGGGATGTGGTCCATGGGCCTGAAGGACTTCCCCTTCGGGACCGGAGCGACCTTGGGCGGAAACACGCGTGGCAGTGACTTCCTTTGGGCAGTGCCGTACGGGCCCTTCCGTTTCTTGAGTTGCATTTGGCTGGCGCAAGGCCGTTTCAAAAACAGTTGGGCCACGGCGCCGGATGGGGATACCAAGTTCAGATGGAATGTGGGGCTTGGTTTCACGTACGAATCCGGTCCGCTAAACGTCGGGACGTTTTCGATATGGAAGCAGTTTCATCAGAAGCGAGGCGCCTTACCTTTGGTCGCGTCCATGCAGTTTTCGTTTTTCGGGCCCTTCGGCGCGAATTACTACAATCAGCCGGCAAACCAGAATCCTCCAGTAGGTTTGAACGGGCTGCAAGACCAGGCGGCGCTGGATGAAAGCACGCTGATCAACTTGATCTTTATGAAATACACCAACGGACGCTTTTTCGCGAACATTGAATACTCATGGGCGAACGTGGACACGACTTTTCCTACGAACAACTACGGCGGAACGATTGTCCAGGCGCCGCCGGTGAATGTTGAGGCTTATCACTTCTTTTCCGAAGCGGGGATCGTGTGTGGCCCCACGAAGCTATCGCTGGTGGCTGCTATGGCATCCGGGCCGGTGCTCATCAACCCCGCGCTTCTGCTCGCTCCTACCCCGCCCCCCCCTCAAAAGGTCTATGCGGCATACCCGATCAATTACCAGGCCTTGGCGCCGTACGAATTCCTCATGTTTAACACCTACGCCGGGGGCAACAACGGAGGGTGGAACCCCACCGACATAACCTTTGTCTCCGACGAACACGGTATGATGTCCGACGCCTACTGTTTCGCCGGACGGCTTGACTATGCGCTGGCGGCAAACCTCAACCTCTGGACGAGCTACATTTGGGCGCACCGGTTGGAAAGGGCGGGTTTTTACAACGGTCAAGTGATTGACACCGGCCTCGGATCGCAAACTGGGCTTGGCGTTGGCGCGGTAGCGCCTGGATCCTTGCTCGCAAAGTACGGAGGCTCGTCACCGTATTGTCCTGACGGTTTTATCGGCTGGGAGGTCAACGCCGGCTTGGATTGGAAGCTCCTGGACGGGGTGACGCTCAGGACAAGGTATGCGTTCTGGCAGCCGGGGCACTGGTTTGACTATGCTTACCAGGCCTGGAGCCGCTTCGGCGGGGTCATTCAGGATGGCTGCATTGTTCAGAGTCGCTCAGCGATCAATGCGTTTGAGACCAGCATAGTGGCGAATTTCTAGGGCAGGGTCTTCGCCCTAGGACCCGTTTGGACAGCGATTGTTAGCCAGCGCCGGCTGGCCCTGAGCGGCGTTTCGATGACATTGATCCATAGACCAGGACCGACTAATACCGGCTGATCTTCATTGTGGACATTCTTGCGGGCGCTCAGGGGCGAGTCGAATGAGTTGGCTCAATAGCATCTTGTTTATGCTACACCGATATCGGGCTTATCTCCTTCGTCATTTTCCGCAGGCCGCACTAGGCTGAATACCTCGACCGGCTTGCTGACATTCTTGAAATTCATCAATCCCCTTTCAAAAAGCTTTATATCTTCCCGGACCCTTTGAGCGGTCTCGGGCCCGACGAGAATATCCCCATGCGTTGCAGCGGAAGCTATCCGGGCCGCAAGATTGGTCACCGGTCCGGTTGCCGTAAAGGTCATTCTGGTTCCGGAAGTTCCCTCGAATCTGTTCATTCCAACGGCCGCGATGCCGGAGTTGAGACCCATATTCACTTCCACCGGCTGGAATCGATTCTTCAGCTCTTCGTTGATCTCCAATGTCTTGCTTCGAATCTCCAGCGCCGCCTTCACTGCGCTCACCGCGGTATTTTTCGGATCGCCCTGAAATATTACCATTAGGCCGTCACCAGCCGTTTCGTTTACGTCTCCCCCACGGTCCGAAATGATGTCCAGGAAACTAGAGAAATACTTCTCAATTATGAAAGTCACCTTATCTCTGCTCTGAGTCTCGCTGATGCGGGTATAACCCGCAACATCCAAGAACAGAACTGTCACATCCATGTCTTTTTTTTCCAAGTCAGGCGCGGATGGGTCTTTTTCCACAATCCTTTGAACGGTCGAAGGAACAAATGGCCTCAGATGCTCCAGAATTTTGTCAACGGTCAGCTTCTCTTGAGACATTGTCCAGTGGCTTCGAGCGTTCTTGATTACATTGCTCGCAAGCTCTACGAGATCTTTCAGCAGCGTGAAGTCTTTCCCGCTCAGGCCCGCGCCGTCAGGCCTTGCAATTGCATCCAAGACGGCCAAGGGCTTATCATCTTCACAAATTGGGAACACGATCTCGGCAAAATTCTCCGGCGGGAAGCCGTCCACTACCGGATGGCCGCCTTGCTGGCCGGGGAGGAAACACACTGCTGAGGAGCCCTTCCCAAGGGCACTATCTATCGTTCCTCTACCCCTTTTGCAGAGCTGGCAATTGATTCTCTGTTTTTCAACAGCGCAATGAAGAGGGCGGGTGTAATGCTGGGCTTCCGGGTCCATCAGAAGGAGGCAAACTTCTTGTAACTGAGGGAGGATGGCTCTCGCTTCGTCCCGTATCATTTCCAGGACTTCGCCAATATTCAACGAGGATGTGAGCTTCTGGGCCAGTCGAAAAATGTTTTCAAAGCGTTCCTTGTACATAGTTGTTCCGGCGCCGAGGAGTCTTTGCGCTCGCTCATCCATAATGAACTTATCGGGATCGGTACTCGATCCCGCCGCGGTGTCTTCCGATTCGAAGAATTCTTTTCCGGACCCACAAACAGGGCAGACCCAGGAATCCGGTAGGTCCTCGAAGGGCGTTCCTGGGCTGATTCCGTTCTCCGGGTCACCCTGCGCGGGATCGTAAATCCAGCCACAGGTGGTACATTTCCACTTGGTCATGTGTCCTCTCTCATACAATAATAGCCGATACAAATTTCATAAGCGGGACGAACAAATGATCGGCAGGATGAGATTGTCTCAGAATTACCTGAGACTCGCGGATTTGCTCGACCGTCTACCAGGTAATCACAAACAGGGCAGGTTAATCTCGCGGTTTCCGTTTCCAGGGAGGTAACCGCTCGTCTACACTGCATGTTTTCGGCACGACCGAATGGAATTCTGATGACAGTTTCAGATGCCGGTCCCACTATGCAGATTATGCCATATTCTGAATTGCGAGCGCTATGTGGCGCAATTACCCTCTCGCTCTTTTTGCGCCAGACGAGCCTGTCTTCTTATCTGGGCCTCGCAGTTGCGGCGAGTCTCTTCCTCAGTCTCCAGGATTAGCGGAGGGACCTCTGTCGGGACGCCTTTTTCATCGAACGCCACAAAGCTCAGATAAGCTGAGGCCGTGTGCCGCACGTTTCCGGTAAGAAGATTTTCCGCCTCCACCCGGACCCCGACCTCCATAGATGTCCTGCCCACCATTGTTATAGACGCCTTTAATATCAGCAAATCACCTATATATACCGGATGGTGAAAGTCCAGCCGGTCAATGGAAGCGGTAACACAGATTTTTCTGGCATGGCGAATGGCTACAGCTCCGGCCGCAGTATCCACGTACTTCATGATCACTCCGCCGTGGACATTCCCCACCGGATTCGCGTCTTCCGGATTCATCTGTATAGCCATTGTGATTTGGCTTTCTTTGACGGTTTTCCCCTCCATGTGTGTCGGCTCCTTCCCAATTCGTTCGAGGTAGCCCTCTGATCAAGTACTATTATAATCCTTGTTATGCCGCGAGTTAATTGACCACCGGGTATGTATCACAGGATTTTTGAACCAGATGCCGGAGCATTTTGAGGAGGCTGCCGCCATGAAGGAGGAGCGATAATACGCCAGTGCTAGGACGCCATCTCCGTGGATTCGGAGGAAGATGCCGGGGCGAAGTGGACTTCCAGCTTCTTGTCGAGAGCCGATGCAATCCTTACCAACATCGCGAGAGCGTCTCCTGCATAGTCAGCCTGTTCGAGGGCCTCTATCACAGACTCTCCAATTTCTACGAGATCAGCCAGCTCCGCTGACGTCACGCCGGCTTGGTTGCGCAGATCATAGACCTGTTTCGCAAGCTCGGCCCTCACCTCATATTCTCTTAGCAACTCGACTGATTCGGGGTCACTCTTGATGTATTTATCATAAAACCACTTGAGGCCATCCGAACGAAACTTCGGCTCTTCCATCATGAATTCTCCGATATGAAAATGTGCGGTCGCGGATCTTGCTCGAATTTTCTCGTTCTCTCAACCGCCTTCTCTATTTCCAGCGGAGGAACTCTGCGTTCTTTCACCATACGAAACCACCACGGCTGCTGTCGGAGGGCGCACCGCCGTGCGCCCCTACTAAGATTCTGATGACTTCTGACTAAGAAAATGGGGAATGGCGCTCCTGACAGAAGCGGGGTTGCGTTGAAATGGGTTGAACGGACGAGTTAGAGCTTCGTTGAGATCTTTGAGCTTCGGAAAGAACTTGTTGTGGGTGATGGCTCTCTTGGTTTTACTCGAGATGTGCTCGACGGCATTGAGTTTCGGGGAATAGGCAGGGAGGAAATGGAGTTCAATGAGATCTTTGTTGCGTATGAGCGACTCGCAGAGTTTGGGTGATTTATGATAAGGTGCGTTGTCGGTGATAAGGTGGATCTTGATTCCGGTGGTTCGCACGAGTTGGCTGAGAAAGTCGATGAACGTCTCTGCGTTGAACACAGCGACGAGAAGAGAATGTGTTGTTACATGGCGAGATACTTACTGCGCGTATGACCTTAATGCTCTTGCGGACAGGCGGGCTGAGCAAGTGAATTAGGATTCGCACGAGCGCGTATGTGCTGATGACGGTAAGGGTCTGCTGAAAGACAGCTTCGTGCTGATAGAGCACTACGCGTCGTTACTTTTGCGCTTTTTTTTAATGGCAGGAAGTTCTTACAGTCGCGACCTCTGCTGGGCGTTTTCATCGGATTTTGAGAGGTTCTTGCCTGGGTACTGCACGGAAAATCGCAGTGAGTGCAGTATTTTGCGTATGTGATAAGGATGGTATGAGACACGAAACAAATCTTTTACGAGCTTGACGATAATAGGAGTGGTACAGACGCGGGTGTGCAGACAGGCTTGCTGAGGACAGGCTGCAATAATGAGAGACAGTTCATTCTTTTGCTCGTCGGTGAGCGGAGATTTTGCACCTTTGAAGGGCGCTTTTGCGAGTGAGGGGATTACTTTGACTCGGTAACGGTGAATGCAATACTGAAGGGTTCGCCGCGCAACGGGGATAAGCTGTGAGAAGTCTCTCTCTCGATGGCGCTGACAGACCAACAGTAGACCTTGAATAAGCAGACACATATCGAGATCCTTATGGAATCGCGAACTCTGATAATGAGCGGCTAAATTCTTAAGCTCTGGCTCGAAAAGTCTCAATAGCGGTCTAGGCATTGGCATTACTCAGAACAGGCAGATTTCGGAAGCGCAATAATAAATAACAGGTTAAATGTAGAGTATTTTCTAAATAACACTCTAAAAGAATAGTTGATAAAGTTGGCACGTAATTAAAAATAGTGCGCCGTTAAGCTCGTGTGCGGGCAGCCAACCTTTTGCGGTATCGAGGTTGGTCGCAACGAATGAGAGTTTTCGGAAAGGGGGTCCAGGTCGACTGGGCGTGGGGCCAACAATGCGCCTCAATGTCCCTTGTCTGCGATTAACTTAATGCCTGCACAAAAGCGGTGCTCGCCGTGCGCGGAGCGCCTTTTGCAAAAGGGTTTTCCCTCTGGTCGTCCGCTTTCTGAAAATCATTTCTCCGCTTTCCTATACCCGACAGTGACCGGCAAGATGCCGGTCCTACTGATTTTCATGATTCTACGCGACCTTTCGTTTCATGCGGCGTTTCTGCTCGTCTGATTTCACTTGATAGTCGGACCAACAGGGCTCTATCTGCCGCAAGCATAGTGGATACAAGCCCTAGGGCGTTTCATTATCTTTCCCCTTTCGCGTGGCTCAATAAATTATTTACCCTTGAGGCAGTGTTCGCGGGCCGAATTCCAAAGCCAGTACGGTTATATCATCGGCCTGAGGGGCGCCCACGCAAAAGGAAGAAATATCGGCCAGGAGCGCCTCGGTAACCTCTTTAACAGACTTTTCCCGAACGGACGTCACGACTTTGAGCAACCTTTCATCAGAAAAGGCTGCGCCTTCGGCGCTAAAGGCCTCTGTGACTCCGTCCGTGTAAGCCAGGAGCACGGTTCCAGCCTTGAAGGTCAACCGGTCCATAGTGAACTCTGCGTCGTCCATGATCCCAACCACCGGCCCTCCGGGGCGCTTGAGGAAACTCGGCGCGTCGTCCTGGTCCCACAGTAACGGAGGATTGTGGCCCCCATTCGCATAAACAAAGGCGCCGGTTTTCACATTCAATATGCCCATAAATACTGTAACGAACATGCAGGATTCGTTGTTGAGCGCCAAGTGACGGTTGACCCGTGAAAGGATTTGGTCCGGCGCCTCGTCTATACCTGCCGTCGCCTCGATCAGATACTTCGTCACTGTCATAAAAAGGGCGGCGGGCACTCCTTTTCCTGACACATCCCCGATAACCAGGCACAAGTGGTCTTCGTCCAAAAAGAAAAAATCGTAAAAATCGCCGCCAACCTCTTTGGCCGGATGCATTACCGCATAAATGTCAAACTCGTCCCTATGGGGAAACGCAGGGAAAACCGACGGCAACATGCTTCTCTGAATGTCCGCGGCTATGGATAATTCGCTCTCGATTCGCTGTTTAGCCGCAGTGGTTTCGGTGAGGTCCTTGATATATTTCTTCAGGTCCTGAGCCATTGACGTGAAGGATCGAGCTAGCTGTCCGACTTCATCCTCCCTTCGAATATCTGAAAAATCTACATCCAGGTCACCATGAGCGACTTTCCCTGTAGCTGCGGCCATACGGCGCAATGGTCGAGCGATAGATTGAGCCACCAGCCAGCTCACCAGCAGCAGAAGAATTAAGCCTCCCGCGGCTAATAGGGCGATCCTTTGATGAAGGCTGATCAACTCGGCTAATAACTCCTTCTTGGGAAATACGGCTCCCAGGGACCAGCCGGGCGATGGTATGCGGGCATAGGCCAAAAAGGCTTCCTCACCGCTCAAGGCAGGCCCGATTTCCGTGAAATCCGATTCGCCTCGCACCATGGCCAAGCCGATGGTACGCAACGCCGGGTCGTGTAACTCTTCGGCCAGGCTAAACATCGACTCCGACATAATGTATTCAGGGTTCGGATAAGTGACGAAGCGACCTGTGTCAGAGATTATGAAACAATAGCCTGCGTGGCCTACTTGCACGGAACTGACCAGTTTGGTGAGCCACTCAAGGGAAAGATCCGCTGTGACGATCCCTCTGATCTTGGGGTCGGCGCCGCGAGCGCCAGGTTCGAAAAAAGGACGCGAACACGTGGTCATGACAATACGGCCACCATCTTCATCAAAGTACGGATCGGTCCAGACCGGGGCTTTGAGCACTTTTGGAAGGTGATACCAATCTTCCATGAAACAGTCGTCAGAGTCTGATCCAAGCTGTTTGTATAACATGCCGGATTTGCCCTTGAAGAAATAGGGCGCGAACCGGCGAGGACTTCCATCAAACGCATAAGGTTCAAAGGCCACGGCAGACCCGTATACTTCCCTGCTCTCCTCTACCATCCGGCTCATGAGTCGCACCAACGTTTCCTTATCCGGGTTGACCGTTTCCAAAACGGTGGCTAAATGCTTAGGAACTTTGGCCGCAGCCCGGAATTCCTGTTCTATCTTCCGCGCGACAGACAAAGTAAGGCCCCGGGCGCCTTTCTCAGCCTCCTCCAGGATGATTCGTCGGGAATAAGAGTAGCTGTAGGCAAGGGCCAGAGCGAAGACTATGGAGGCCCCACACAACACAAGCGCAGTTATCTTGAGACCTATGCTGCTACGCGGCTTGACCATTATTTTGGCCCCCGGTAAAAGTCATCGTATTGTGGGGCTCGTTGGATGAGACGAGAATTTTTTAATATGTCACAGACCAGCGCATAATCCGCCATGTTAAGTTTTCCGACAATGCCGGTGTCGCCTTCCGGCATGATCAGCTCTTTCATACGTGCCAGCATCCACCTCTGATGCGCTTTGTTAGTCCCTGTATGCGCGGCCTTTGCATGCTTCATGACAATATTCAAGGCTTCATCCTGGTTTTCAAAAGCATACAACCAACCCTTTATGGAAGCCTGCACAAAGGCTTCACACGATTTGGGATGGCGCCGAAGAGTTTTCTCCAGGCAATATATGCCATCTTCCGGGAAGTTGAGACCGAGCCGGCTAAAGAAGAAGAGAGTCAGGTCATCGGGATTCAACCCGCTGTTAAGAATGGTGTGGTACTCGTTGTACCACATGGCTGACATGGCATCGACACCTCCTTTGAGAAAGAGGCTCACTGAGGAATAGTTGGGAATGATGTTGACTTTGAGCCCATACTTTTCAAAAAATGCTTTGGGCTGAATAGAGAACTGCCCCTGCCAGAGGCCAACGTTCTTGCCGTTCAGGTCCTGCGGCTGCTCTATTCCGCTCTTCTTCTTTGCAATCAGCATCAAGGCTGAACGTTGGCTGATTTGCGCTAGGTTGACGATTGGCAGCCCCGATGCTCTTTTCTCAATTCCACTGGAGAGCCAATCGGTGCAAAACGTCGCTTCGCCAGACTCAAGAGCCACGAATGGAGGTTTTTGAGGTCCGCCCACCATAAGGTTCAGGTCAAGCCCAGCTTCGCGATAGAAGCCCTTTTCCAGGGCGACCATGTACCCGGCAAATTGGGCCTGCGGAATCCATTGAGGGCAGAATGAAGCCTTTTTCAAGCCATTTTCCGTTCCCAGACACACTACAGGCTGGAGCAAGAGGAGGACCCACACTATAATTCCGGTTTTGCAGATATGTTTGGCGGCCGCTTTACTAAGGAGACGGAGATAGGATTTCATTTCATTTTGACAGAACTTTCGCAGGTCCATTGATTGTGGCCTCACCCGCATTATGTACCACGTGTAAGGTCATAGGTATAGTGCCTTGTCTTCTTGGAACCGGTAATAATCCCGCGCGGACACTTGAACCCGTGTCGCCGAGCACGAAAGTCATTTGATATAGATTTGGAGTGTTAGCCAAAAACAGCAGGGAGGTTCGAATACATTGCGTTGGTGGAGGCGGCGGGAATCGAACCCGCGTCCGAGAATCTTCAGCTCAAGATATCTACATGCTTATCCCGAGGTTTGTTTCTCGTCCGGAAAGACACTCTCGGGAGGGTTTCCTTCCAGACCAGCCTGCTAATTATTTCGCTTTGTCTCCAACAGGCTCGAAGACTCGGCTATCCTGTAACCTACGCCTCTTCCATTCCCACAGGAAAGAAACGGAGAGACGCCAGCCATTACGCGGCTAGAGCGTACTCGTTATTGTTGGCGAGTAAGTTTTTTCCCGGCGGTTTAACGAGTCACCGGAGTGCTCGACATGCAACCTTGGCCTCAACTATCCCCGTCGAAACCTTTTCGCCCCCTTTGTTGAGTGAGAGTTTAAAACACTAGATTGATCAGACAGCCGCTGGTTAATATCGGTTCCTATTATTCCCTTCATGAGGACCTATGCCGATACTTAACCAGACGCTCCAATTCACGGCGCTGCTCTTTTTTCTTTATGGCTTCTCGCTTATCATAGGATCTTTTTCCCTTAGCGAGCGCAAGTTCAACTTTGACTTTACCATGCTTGAAGTAGAGTTTCAACGGAATCAATGAAAAGCCCCTTTCAGTGACCTTTCCCAACAGCTTTTTCATCTCCCTTTTGTGAATTAACAATTTGCGGTCTCGCAGCGGTTCGTGATTCTCTCTGTTAGCCTGGTCGTACGGTGAAATATGAGCGTCCACCAGGAATAGCTCACCTTGTCTGAATTTGGCATATGAATCGGAGAGGTTTGCTCTGCCGCTCCGAAGGGACTTTACTTCCGAACCCACAAGGGCTATGCCGGCTTCAAAGCTGTCTTCGATCTCGAAATTAAAGCGAGCCTTTCTGTTCTTGCAGATAATCTTGATGTGATCTTCTTGGTTCATCGGGTTGGGCTAAGACTCGTCAAGAAAGTAATCTTTGGGAAAGCGTTCCCTGATCCAGCTTTCGAGAAGTCCGTGAATATGCTCCGCGTCCTGCATCTGAAAGGCTTGGTCGGTCAAGGTATGGCAGTCGTCCAAAGTTATAGACCGGATGAATTTCTTGATTCTCGGTATAGCCAGAGCATTCATCGACAGCTCATCTATGCCAAGCCCGAGTAGAATCGGTATATTCACCGGATCGCCGGCCATTTCGCCGCACATGGCCACCGGTATTCCTCCGGCCTGACCTGCGATGGTGATTTGGCGTATCAAACGCAGCACCGCAGGATGAAGAGTGTCGTAAAGATAGTTCACGTGCTCGTTAATTCTGTCAATGGCCAGCGCATACTGAATCAAGTCATTGGTGCCGATGCTGAAGAAATCCACTTCCTTGGCGAAAAGATCGCTAATAGCGACAACGGAAGGCACTTCCACGAGAACGCCTAGCTTAACATCATCATCAAACTGTTTGCCTTCAGCAGTAAGCTCTCTCTTGACTTCCCGGATAATTTCTTTTGTGGCGTGAAGTTCGGTGAGGCACGAGATCATCGGAATAAGCAATTTGCACCGGCCGTGCGCCGCTGCCCTCAGGATCGCTCTCAATTGCGTCTTAAAGAGATCTTTATGAGTAAGACAAAGTCTTATTGCCCGAAGTCCGAGGGCCGGGTTCGCTTCCGGGGAAATTCCCAGGCTTGAAGCCAACTTATCCCCACCGACATCGAGAGTGCGTATGGTGACCGGATTGGGACTATTGTTCCGCAATACTTTGCAATATGTCTCGTATTGCTCCTCCTCAGAGGGGAACGAGTCTCTTCCCATAAAGAGGTATTCAGTCCGAAACAGGCCTATTCCCTCGCAACCATGGTTGATGGCCAATTCCACTTCATCCATCAACTCGATGTTCGCGGTGATGCTCACTGAACGGCTTCCATCCCTGGTAACGGCCGGTAGCTGACCATAGGCCATGAGGGACTGTTGGTATTTCCTATAAAGCTCCTCGCGATGCCTGTAGCGGAAAATCATATCCGCGTCAGGATTTAGAATCACGACGCCGGTGCCGCCATCAACAATGACAGTGTCTCCCGTCTGAGCTTGTTTGCTGATACTCTCCAGCCCGGTGGCTGCCGGGATTTTCAACGACCGAGCCATGATTGCGGTATGGGAGGTGCGGCCTCCCATATCTATTGCGAATCCGAGCACATGTTCTCTCTGTATTTGGGCGGTATCAGCCGGCGAAAGATCGTGAGCGACAATTATGGAATTCGGCGGCAGCTGATGGATCTTGCTTTCCGACGGTATCCCCATCAAGATTCGGAGAACTCTTTCTCCCACAAAATGTATATCGCGAGCTCTTTCCCTGAAATACTCGTCTTCGATCGTATCAAAGGCGGATGTAATTTTTGACATGATCTCCGAAACAGCCCATTCGGCATTCTGTCTCTCGGAAGCAATCGCTTTCTTGGTCCCTTCAAAGAACATGCGGTCTTCCAACAGAAGAATATGAGTATCAAGTATGTACAGGTGATTCTCCAGCGGGTGATGCGGCCCGATACCCTTTTTGACATTCTTCAGGTGTTCAGCCGCCGCTTCAACTGCCGCTTCAAACCGGTTTATTTCTATGGGAACTTCTTCCAGACTCAGAATGCGCCTGGGGCAAATGTCGGAGGTCAGCCGTTCAATGACGACAACCTGCCCGACGCCTATGCCACCTGATACACCGATTCCCTTCAACAGGCGATTCGCTTCGTTATCTTTCGGCCTGAGGGGAAGGAGTCTGATGATTTTCTTCAGTTATCTTCCTGCGTCTCATCTTGAATTAGTCTACTTATCTCCTGAATGGCTTCAGTAGAGTCAGGCCCGTGAGCTTTGACCACTATCTCGCTCCCCGGAGTCGCTGCCAACAGTAGCAGCCCTAGCACGCTCCTGGCGTTTACTTCAACTCCGTCTTTAAGAATGGAGACCTGCGAGGAATAGTTGCGTAGAGTTTGGACCATCATTGTCGCAACTCGCGCGTGCAATCCGAGCTGGTTTGTCACAGTCAATGTTTTCTCAAGAACAGGTTCATCTCCGGTCATTAATGCCCCTCAGACTTTCCGATTCTCCTTCAACAAAGTGGAGTGTGTCGCTCGGGGCAAGTCTTTCAAACAGATTCGAATCTGTCGGCCCCTGGATAAAGCTTTTGCGATTTGGACAAAGACACCAATCACATTAAACCACCCGATGCGGCGTGTCAATGATGCGAAATGTAGGTTAACGGGTTTGGAATAGTTCGAAAGTCTCAGCATCTGCATAGTCTTTGTGACCTAGTTACGAGGGCATTTGGCAGTTTTTCCAACTTGACAAGTACTCCAAAAATCTCATAAAATAGCCCTCCCGAGTTATGATCAGGTATGGGGCTGTTTTTGTGGAAGTTTCGGAGGCGCTGTGAGATTCCAAGAGGTTGGAACTAAAATTGACGAACTCAGAGATGAGTGCGTGGATTTCCTTACCCGAATCTGCTCGATCCCTGCGATCGGTCCGGAAAATGAGGGAGCCGGCGAAATGGAGAAATATCGGGTCATTCAAGAAGAGGTCATCGCTCTAGGACCGGATATGATCGAAGAGGTTCATGCGCCGGATGATCGTGTGCCCGATGGAGTGCGCCCCAACCTGTTGACCGTGTTTAATGGCAAAGATACTTCCAAAACTCTATGGATATTAAGTCACATAGACGTTGTTCCACCAGGAGAGCGGTCTCTCTGGGACCACGATCCTTTCCAACCCCGAGTGCAGGACGGGCTGATTATAGGGCGTGGGGTCGAAGACAACGGACAGGCGCTGGCGGCCAGCATGTTCGCGGTGAAATCCGTAGCGGCAACCAGCGGTTTCGGGATCAACGTGGGTTTAGCTTTAGTTTCCGATGAAGAGTCGGGGAGTCATTACGGCCTTGACTACGTGCTGAAGGAGCGTCCTGAACTCTTTCGACCTCAGGACTTGATCCTTGTTCCGGATGCCGGTAATAAAGATGGGGACCAGATTGAGATTGCCGAGAAACATCTTTTCCATGTGCGTTTCCGCGTCAAAGGCAAGCAGGCCCATGCCAGCCGACCTGATCTGAGTATCAACACGCTCCGGGCCGCCTCCCATTTCATTGTCGAACTTGATCAGGCATTGGCCGCCCGCTTTACACAACGGAACGAGTTTTTTAATCCCCCTGTGAGCACTTTCGAACCTACCAAAAAAGAAGCGAACGTTCCTAACATAAACACAATACCGGGCGAAGACGTTTTCTATTTTGATTGCAGAGTGCTGCCTGAGATCAGTCTCGACCTGGTAATGGAAGAGATGCAAAAAACGGGCAAGAGAATCGAAGAACGATTCGGTGTCACAACCGCCGTCGAGGAATTTCTGAAGAATCCGTCGGCACCGGCTACTCCCTCCGAATCTCCAGTGGTGGTGGCTCTGGCTCAAGCTATTCAGGAAGTATACGGAGTGCAGGCGCGGCCTAATGGAATTGGGGGGCAGACTGTCGCCCTGTTTTTCCGGCGAAAAGGACTTCCCGCTGCGGTATGGGAGAAGATTTTCGGCACTGCGCACGCGCCAAATGAGAAAATCTCAGTGGCGAACCTGGTGGGAAATACCAAGGTCTTCGCAAGAATGATGATTTAGACCAATGGCTTGCGCCACATAAAAAAAATCGTCTAGTAAAGGTTCCCGGATAGGGCTCATATGTGATAATGTAGATAGATGGGATTGCTAGGTTTAACTTAACCTTGAAACTCGGATTCCCGGGCAGTTCCCGGACTTTTTGGTGTTTCCGGCCAATGGTCGGTTGGATGTATTTGTTTTAGGAGGATTATGGGTATGGCCCGTTCGCGGACCGCGAAGAGAGTGGTGTTCGTCGCGGTCGCCATGATTAGTCTATCGGCTGCGCACTTATTCGCGGGTGGCCCCGAAAATGGGCGTCGCGCCGGGCGTCACGCCGCTAAGCTGAATCTGCAGCAGGCTGTCTCAATTGCTGTCGACAGAAACCTTCGCCTGACCGACTCTCGACTTGCCACCCAGGAAAAGGAGCACCAGCGTCGAGAGGCTTTCTCGGATTTCTTTCCTTCCACTAATCTCCAGTACACCTCCACTTGGTACAGATATGAGCAGGCGACAAATATCGCAGCGCTCGCAGGGACTTCACCTGCGCGTTGGGTCGTTCGAGGATTCAACCCGGTTCGGCCAACCTCTGATCAACCCGGATTATCCGTACAGGATAGATCCCTTTCGCAATTTTACGCTTACAGCGACAATGACTCAGCCGATCTTTACCGGCGGTAAACTGCTGAATGATTATAAATTCGCCAAGCTGGGGGTGGATTATTCAGGCTATTCAATATCAGGTGGACACACAGGACCTGATCCTGGATGTGACAGAAGCGTATTACCAATTGATCCAAGCCGAAAAACTGGTGGGTGTGGCGGACGAATCCATCAGGGCGCTCGTGGCGCTGCGGAATCAAACTCGTGAATTCTTCAAGGCAGGCGTGGTGCCTAAAGTGGATGTTTTGTCGACCGAGGGCCAGCTCGCTCAGGCAAGAATTCAGAGGACGCAGTCTCTGACGGAGGTTGGAAGGCAAAAGGCGCAACTTAATTTTCTGCTCCGATATCCCCAAGAGACACCAACTGAAGTGGTGCAGGATATTAATTACAGGCCAAACGCCTACAGAATACCCGAAATTTACTCTACGGCCGCAGCCAACAGGCTTGAGATACGGCAAGCGAACATATCCGTCGAGCAGGCTATGGCGTTGGTAAAATCATCCCAGGCCGACTTGCTGCCGAGCTGTTTCCCTTCAAACCCAAGGGAACACGATTGAACGATAATTGGAACGTTTTTGATCCGGAAGGAACCAACGACTGGCGTATTCAAGGCTTGCTCACCTGGACCTTTGATATATTCCGCACCCGCGAAACAGTCAAGGAAAGGCGGGCCTCACAGGCCAGGACGTTTGTGGCGCGAGAACAATTAGTCGAGCAGATCATGAACGAGGTGAAATCCGCATTCCTGGATATGAAACGCTCAGAGAGCGATATCCAGGATAACCGCAAGGCTGTCGAATTCAGGCAAGAAAATTTTCGAATAAATCGAGAAAGATACAAGGAGCAAGTGGCCACCTACATAGAAGTTTTGGACGCACAAAGACAGTTGGCGCAGGCTCAAGGCGATTACTACACATCGCTTATCGGATATAGAATTAATCAGGCCGTAGTGGAACGAAGACTTGGGATACTTCGATAGTTTGCGCTGAAACGCATTCACTCGATGGAGGCGACCCAACCCGAACCGTTACTAAACAGTTTGGCGCACAAATGGATATGACGTGAAACTTGAAAGCGTCGGCAGAACCGAAGATCGTCAAATAATGAAAGCGAAGACTGCGATTTTCTGTCCTGGTTGCGGCGGTATCATTGGCTTTCGTATCCGCCGCTTATCCCAGGGATTGACGAACGCTGCGCCCAGCGCTGCGGCTAAAGCGGTGTCAACTCCGTCCGGAGGCAGGACCAAGCACTATTCAGATTCGCCAAAATATTCTCGCGCAAAAAGCGGCGGCCCTTCAGAGAGAAGCTGAAAGAATTACAGCGCTGCATTACGCAACGCCTCTCAGCTTCAGACACTGAGAGATCCGGAGGGTAATATCAACATCGTTCCGCAGAACGATCTTGTTAACTGCACGCGCAGACTTCAAGATCTTCAAAGGCGACAAGATAGTTTAAATCGCGAGATAGCCGCTCTTGCTCAAGCGACTCAACCCCTCGCCGCCGCTGCTGAAAGGGCGGCGCGGAAAGCTGACTTACAGCGCAAGCTGCAAGCCTTAGTCCGGAAGAAAACTCATTTTAGGCTAACGATCACACGTTGGCACAGAAATTGTGCGCCAACAAAGGCTCTTAAACGCATCCGGTTGGTTTAGGAAGCCCCGCCACCTTGCAGGCGCCCTTGGCCGGCCCGGACGGAAACAATTCATAAATCTGTTTGAGCTTGAATCCTGTATCCTTACAAAGCTTTCGAATCATCGGCGCTATATTGAACTGCGTATAATAATTTCTCAGATAATTAACTACCTTCCAGTGGTCGTCAGTCATGTTCTCGATGCCTTCTGTCTTGGCAAAAAGTCGAGCGACTTCCTCGTTCCAGACATTAGGGTCCTGCAAGAACCCATCTTCATCAACTTCAAATGTTCGCCCCTCGATTTCCAATGTAGGCATTCTTATACCTCCTTACATGGTTGCTGCATTAGCGCCAAACAGAAAGCCAAGTTGGGCCGATGTTAACACTCGTCAATCAATAATCCCCCACACAACCGAACCGTATTCCCGCAGGTTACTTTTTCTTCAATTTTGCTTCTAATATCCTGAATGTTTTTTTCGATGATCTTTCGAACTGCGGGTCGTTTCTCGCGGCTGAGCGCTTCTCGATAAGCTTCCAGCGCGGCCGCGTTATCTTTCTTGATTTCATAAACCAGCCCCAAAAGGCCGTAAGCGTCCGGATAATCCGGATTCAACTGGGTGGCTTTTTTCAGATCTTGAATGCTCTTGTCATACTCGCCTTTTTTGGAATAGGCGACGGCTCGATTATGATACGCGACGAAAATAACTGGGATTATCCTGGATGGACTTGGTGAAAAATTCAATGGCTCGGTCCCATTTTTGGACACTGCAGAGCGAATTCGCCTTGTTCGAAATAATCGAGGTAATCCTCGGCCAAGGCTGGTGTGTACGGCAGCGCGTTCGCGCTCACCAAGACCAACAGCGACAGAAGTATTCTTGAGTTTAATCTCACTCGCATCACCCGCAGCAACAAGGAAGACCTATAACATACCACAAATTTACCCTTTCAGAAGCTTTCTTTTTTCGGGTGGCCTCCCCTTTTTCCACAAAACGTATTGCCTGCCGATACGCCTGTATACCAGTCCCAGCCGCTTGCCCGTTGATTCGATGTTTAGCAGGATCATCTCAATGTTGCAACCAGTATCGGTAATTTGGTTAACATCGCAAAACAGGACAGGCGTCCCGGGGGACCCGACGAGTTCGGCCTGAGCGAGGCAGGGTACGACCGATTGAAACCTAATTTGCGGGAGGTTGGCAGCGCTCCTGATGTCAGATCCAAATAGGAAACAGACAGTTCCCGAACACCTTCGTGGTGGCAGGTTCCACCATCTCGAGGCGGTGCTGGATGAGGAGCCGCCTTGGATTCTGAGGAAAGCGATTCCACTCCTATCGGCCCGAGTGCGTGTCGATGACTACGCGGTGCGGAAAACTTCAGGATATTGCGCGAGATAGCGCGATCGTGTACGCGATGAAGTACAGGAGCATGTACGATTTGCATTTTCTCCGTATGCGATTCGCAGACCTCGGTTTGCCCCTTCCCAGCTTTATTTTTGACACGTCTGCTTCCTCAACCGGGTCCTTTGGTAAAATACTCAAGGTTTGGCAAACCAAAATATCTAATTTGCTGAAAGAGCGCAGGAGAGATACTCCGATCGATGAAAATGTTCTGAAAGAAATTCTGGAAGCGGGTGGAGCGGCAGTCTTATTTCTGGTCGATGAGAAGACCTCTCGAAGCAGATATCTGAGCCCCGAAAATGACCCGATCCAAATTCTTTTGGATCTTCAGGGTCGTCTGGCCAAATCCTTAGCCATCGTCCCAATGATGATACTCTATGACAGGGCTCCCAGGTCCGCAATTCGTCCTTTCTGGGAAAGTTTCCTTGGCGACCCGGATCAGCCCGGTTTAACAAGGCGTCTTCTAGTTGCTGTCAGACACTGGACGGTCCCGGAATTGCTTGTAGGGGAACCTCTCTACACGCTCGCGCAGTTCGAGGAATTCGGCTCATCGAACGCCCTGGGACACATTAGCGTTTGAAGTGCGCAAACAATTGATCGACTCAATTAATGCGAGAATCAGAGTAAACCGGGGGCCGGAAAAGCTCACACGAACCGAAATTAAGGAGCGGGTTCTTCAGGATACAAGAGTCCAGAGAGCGGTCAGGGAACTGGTTAGAAAACAGGCGGTCTCAGAAAAGCAAATCCGGAAAAAAGCGGAATCGTATGTGGACGAAATTGCGGCGGATCCGCATCTGCAAATACATCATTTTCTTTACTACTTACTCAAATGGATGTTCAAGAGGATTTTTGCCGGAGTTGATCTTAAAGACTCCGATTTTGAGGCTCTAAGACAACTGAACGCCCGGGAATCGATCATTATTATTCCTTGTCACAAGAGTCATTTTGACTACCTGCTGATGGGTTTTCTTTGTTTTATCAACGGCATGGCTGTTCCCTACTTTGCCGCAGGGAAGAATCTCTCTTTTTGGCCTTTGGGCCCTTTGCTACGGAACGGAGGCGCCTTCTTCTTAAGGCGCACCTTCAGGGGCTTGGATCTTTACACTCATGTTTTTGCGGCCTATTTGAAAGTGCTGGTCAAGGAAAAGGCGAATATAATTTTTTACATTGAAGGCGGAAGGAGCCGCACGGGCAAATTGTTGCCGCCAAAAGTGGGATTGCTTTCTTTCCTTCTGCAAACGGTGGAAGAGGGCGCTGTCGAAGACCTGACCTTTGTTCCGGCCTTTATAGGCTACGACCGGATTCCCGAGGAAAATTCATATCTCCGAGAGCTTGCCGGCCGGGACAAGCAAAAGGAGTCGTTGTTCTCGATAATACGAGCGAGAGAAATACTGAAGAAAAGCTTTGGAAAAGTCTATGTGCGATTTGACAGGGAATTTCATTTCAAGGACTTCTCTAACGAGTGGGGCCTGCAATGGGAACCGGGAAGCGCTTCTTTCCGTGAGAACAGAAAATTTGTTAATGATCTGGCCTATCACATCATGTACGGGATGGTTCGGTCGGGAGTGGTAACACCGGCAGAGCTGGTTGCCGCAGGTCTAGTTTGTTCCGGTCATGCCAGGGTTCCCCATGACGTTCGTTATCGCAGCGGTTCAAAATCTTAACGTGGCGCTTCGCAGGCGCGGTTTCGAGTTAGCGGAAAGCCTGGATAAACTCGAGACTTTTGCGGAAACAGCTTTGGGGCTTTTCAAATTTCGGGGATTTGTGGAAATTGAGGCCGATTCGGCCACCCATGGCGCCAGCTATTTGATAAATGAACAGAAGAGGGCAAACCTGCAATTCTATAAGAACTCCCTGATAAACTATCTATGGCGGGAGTCCCTTCTGGCAAGCGTTATCATAGGCAACCGTTTCGGCGCGCTTGAGCTAACTGCCGGACGTTCGCGATGATTTCCTTTTCTTGAAGGAGCTTCTGTCACAAGAGATCACTATTGATCCGCTGGATCGAGATGACCGGGCGCTTGACGACTCGTTTCGGTGGTTCGTTGAGAAGGGGTGGATTCCGGAATCCCCCCCGGCGCCGGCGCCTCCCGAGATGCGGCGCCGCTCGAAGTTTTTAGAGGAATTGTTGGAGATATAATCGAGATTTACTATTTAGTCTTGGCCACGGCGGAAAACCTTAAATCGGACGGGATTAATCAAAAGGATTTCTCCAAACAAATGATGAAGATGGCGGAAGAGCAATATGGCGCCGAATCGGAGAGACCCGTGCCATCAATACCAATGATATTGGTCAGTAACGCTTTGAACAGATTCTCGCAGATGGGCATCCTGAATTACAACCATTCTCGCAAATTCGTTAAACAAGTAGTTGATCCTGCCCAGCTTGATAAGACGAAGAATTCTTTGGCAAAGGCTCTGAGAGGGAGAATCATCTCCCGCGATGTGTCCGTCTGAATTGTGCTCCTCGCCTTGTGAAAACGTCCTCCCCGTGACCGATGACGCCGTAGCCGCCGAAAACCTTATGCCAGTTATAGCTTTCAAGCAGGGTTTGCTTATAATAGGGATCATCGCGGGTCTCTATGGGATTCAGCCATCGCCGCACGCCGAATGTCGTCTCGTATGGATCGCCTTTTCGTGATCGTATATGGGGTGCTTCTGATCAGAGGATAATCTACGGCGTCGGGATTTATGATTATCCCGGTCTGAGCAGGCGCCTCCACATAGGCTGCGAGCGTCAATAAAGTGGCGGACAGGACCAGGACATACTTTTTCAACATGGCTGCTCCTCGTAAAATGCAATAAATCGTTTTTGATTTATTTAAAGTTTTTTATTAGAATATCATATATCATAATAATTTGGCAAGACTAATTAGTATCGTGATGTATAGATCCTGTTAAGTGGGTGACTCACTTCCCGTGCGTTGCCGAATCGATGCTTTTGGAGTTGATTTTTTTTTTCTTCAAGGCTACAATCTTGCCTGAGGTGGTAATGAAGCGGCTGTCGATCATAGTATGCTTGGTCATGGTAATTGCGTCAGGGATTTCCACTGTCTCGGCGGAGAACTACCCTGCCACGAATGCCCCTGCGGCGGGGCCCCGGCAAGCAACGGCGACAGCAGGTGAGCAGATGATTTATGGTTATGTTCCGCCTCCCCCTATTCGGCACACATGGCCGGGGGGATACAAAGTCCTTTTTCACGAACTCTTCAATACCTTGTCCCAACATATGCTAGGCCATTACTGAAATTCCCTGATTCAGATTATGTTTTCAGTATCCTGTCGATTAACATGGGCAGGGTAGCGCGCCTTTGACCTTATCCGAGTAGATGGTAATTTCAAAGCCCGACGGCAGCTTTATTTTAGAGGTCAATTTTCTGGGCCGCGCAGGAGCCCGAGCATAGCAGCAAAAATAGAGATGGAAGCCATACGATCTTACTCCAAGATTTCAAGCGCCGGTGACTCACCATGACCCCCTCCTCAACATCATAGACTTCGCATATTATAATTCTTGCAGACCGCGATACATAATTTTTTGACTCTATTCCGGCATACGGATAATCTATCGACTGCCAGGCTTGACCGAGCCTGCCACACAGGGTCATATTCACAGGATCAAGAAATCCCGCACAGAGTGCGCAGAGAACGCCGAGAAGCCTTCGGCCTTCCGAGATGATTGATTTCCGCTGCGCCCAATGGGTTCTCGTGTGGTGAAATATTTCTTTGAGGTAACAAGATGGGAATAGCAGAAATTCAGATTGCCACAATGACGGACCTGGAGAAGATAGCGGAAACCCCGATTGAGGAGAGGCTCCCGTTCTTCAACACTTACGATATGATCAAGCACGGCGCGGCCATAGATCCTGATGCCATTGCTATCAGCTTCATACCGACAGGCGCCCAATATTCCGATCCGATCCAGGTGACATATTCCGAGTTTCTGGCGCGGATCACTCAAACGGCCAATCTGTTTCATGACCTTGGGATCCGCTCTGATGATGTGGTTTCCTATCTTCTGCCGAATCTGCCGTATACCCATCACATTCTCTGGGGAGGCGAGGCTACAGGCATAGTCAATCCGATCAACCCACTTTTGGAACCTGGCGCTATCAGCGAGATTTGTAGGTCCGCCAACACAAAGGTCCTTGTGGCGCTAGGCGAGTGGCCAGGCACGATTATCTGGGATAAGGCGCTGGCCGTGCGCAAAGAACTGCCGAACCTGAAAGCCATAGTAAGAATTTTGGGTCCAAGCGACGAAGCCGAAGGCATTTACGGTTATGACGAAATCATCGGCCGGTACAATAGCGACGGCCTTGATTCCAGTCGACAGATTGCTCCCGAGGACGTGGCTTCAATCTTCCACACCGGAGGCACCACCGGGACCCCCAAGCTGGCTCCGCACACTCATTTCAATGAAGTCTCCATGGCCCTGATGATGAAGCTACACGGTCTACTTCGCCAGGGGGACGCTATCCTCTCAGGACTGCCTCTATTTCACGTGAACGGCACAACCGTGACCGGCTCCTATCCTTTTTCCATCGGCGCTCATGTGGTCATCCTTGGTCCGCAAGGTTATCGAGACCCGGACGTTATCAAGAATTTCTACAAGATTGTCGAGCACTACAAGGCGGTCAGTTTCTCACTAGTCCCCACTATACTTTCTATGTTGCTGCAAGTCCCGACCGAAGGCGCTGATATTTCTTCGCTCCGTTATGGTATCTGCGGGGCCGCTCCCTTGTCCGTCGAGCTTTTTCAGCAATTCGAAGCTCATTCAGGAATGAAAATCCTGGAAGGATACGGATTAACCGAAGGCACATGCGCTTCCGCGGTCAATCCCTATCACGGCGAGCGCAAAATAGGCTCCATCGGCTTGCATCATCCGTATCAGGAAATGAAAGTCTTTATCGTAAACGACGAGGGCGAGTTTGTCCGAGAGGCGGAGACGGACGAGATCGGCTCTGTCTGCATCAAAGGCCCTAATGTGTTCAAAGGCTACCTGGACGACCGTCATAACAAGGGCATCTGGCCTAAAGAGGGCTGGTTGAATACAGGCGATCTCGGGCGACAGGATAGCGACGGATATTTTTGGCTCACGGGCCGCAAGAAGGAACTCATCATACGAGGCGGCCACAATATTGACCCCGCGGCAATCGAGGAGCCTCTGTACGCTATGCCGGGAGTCCAAATTGCCGCAGCCGTGGGTGGGCCCGATCCTCACGCGGGAGAAGTCCCGGTCGCGTACGTGCAGCTCCAGGATGATGCCAATCTCACCCCGGAGGAGATCCTCGACGACCTGAGACAAACTATTGGCGAACGTGCGGCTATTCCCAAAAGGGTGGTCATTGTGGATAAAATGCCGCTGACACCCGTGGGCAAAATCTTCAAACCGGCGCTGCGCTGGGATGCAATCAGAAGGGTCTACGAAGAGGAACTCCGCCAATTAGGCGATCTTGTGGAATCCGTCGAGGTGAAAGTGGCCGAAGATAAGATCCACGGATCGTTAGCGACGATCACCGTGAAACCGGCGCCTAATGTCTCAAGAGACCGAATAGCTGATGCAGTGGACGAGATTCTCGGCCGTTATACAGTGAAGTACGAGTTGGAAGTCGGTTGAGATGGTATCCTGAACGCGATTATATATTGCTCATGTCGCTACTTAGGAAAATATTCGGACGCCGCCTAGCTTCTTGGGAAGAGGAGGCGCAAGAACTCGGCGTGGTGACCGGCGTGCCGGTGCTGGGATTGGACGCACTGGCATCAGTCGGGTACGGCCCGAGGCGGCGCTCGCGGTATTGATGCCGCTTGGTGTACAGGGCTGGCTTACTTCCCGTTCATTATCGTCGCTGTCATAGTAACCTTGGCGGCGCTCTATCTGTCATATCTGCAGACCATCGCCGCCTACCCTCGCAGTGGCGGCGCATACAGCGTTGCAAAGGAAAATCTTGGTACCTGCCCGGGTTATGGGCAGGCGTAGCTTTGCTCTTGGATTACCTCCTGAATGTCGCAGTGGGAATTTCAGCCGGGGTCGGCGCGGTAGTTTCGGCAATTCCCGCGCTCCATTCGCACACACTCACAATCTGTCTCCTCGTCTTATTAACGTTGACTCTGCTCAACCTGCGCGGAATACGCGAGTCCGGTTTGGCGTTCGTAGTCCCGGTGGTATTGTTTATCGGTTGCATTGCGCTGGCCATTATTATCGGACTTATCCAGGCCGGGCAAAGCGGTGGGCATCCCGTTCCGGTCGAGGCGCCACCGCCAATGTCAGAAGGGGCCGCAAACATAGGCTTATGGCTGCTTTTGGCCACCTTTGCCAATGGCTGCACAGCCATGACCGGTGTCGAGGCAGTAAGCAATAGTGTGCCAATTTTTCGTAAGCCAAGGGTCTCCAATGCCCAGTGGACTCTGACCGTGATTGTGGGAGTCCTAATGCTGTTCCTGCTGGGCGTCGCATACTTGTGTTCCGTTTACCACATTGGCGCGATGGAACAGCGCCAGCCTGGTTACCAAGCCGTATTGTCACAGCTTGTCGCGGCCGTGGCGGGCAAAGGAGTCTTTTACTACATCTCCATCACCGGCATCTTCATTGTGCTCACGTATTCGGCTCAGACCAGCTTTGCAGCATTTCCTCGAGTGTGTTCGATGCTGGCTGAAGATGGTTTTTTACCGTCAGTGTTCGCCGAAAGAGGCCGCCGGCTTGTTTTTTCCTTCGGCATTATTATCCTGGCGATTCTCTCAGCCCTGATTCTGATAGCCTTTGGCGGAGTGACGGAAGCATTGATCCCCTTATTTGCCGTGGGAGCGTTCAGCGCCTTTTTCTTGTCACAGGCCGGCATGGTCGGGCATTGGTTACGCAAACGCGGCCGCGGATTTCGAACATCGCTTGTATTCAACGCGGTCGGCGCGGCGACCACCGCTGTCGCTCTGGTGACCATTGTCATGGCTAAATTCATCGAGGGCGCTTGGATAGTCGTAATCGTTATTCCACCTCTCGTATTCCTACTCTACCAAATCAACCGACACTACAGGAAAATCTCTCGCGAGGTGGAACGGTCCGTAAAATTGCAGGCCATGAAGCTGGAGCCACCTCTGGTGGTCATCCCAGTCGATGGCTGGAACCGGATCAGTGAGCGGGCGGTCCGATTCGGTCTGCTGCTGTCGGATAACATCACGGCCGTGCACGTCAGCACTGAGAATGACGATCCTGAGCGCCTGAAAAAGCTCTGGGCCGAAAAAGTGGAGAAGCCGGCCAAAGACGCCGACCTTCCGGCTGCTCGCCTCGAGATCATTTCATCACCTTATAGAATGATCCAGCAGCCGATTTTGGATTTTGTGAACAAGACGAGACAAAAGAACCCCGAGCGGCTCATTGCAGTAATTATACCGGAACTGGTGGAACCCCATTGGTACGAGGACCTGCTCCATACTCTACACCCTACGTGGTTAAGGACTCTGCTCTTTCTACAGCGAGATCAACGAACTATCGTTATTAGCATTCCGTGGTATATAAGAGAGTGAACGGACAGATCGTTAGTAATGCACAGGTGAAACGAGGTATCAAATGGATCCAATCGAAGGGAAACCAGCAATAGTAGTTAAGGTTGATAAGGCAGTTACGGAAAAATCGTTAATCGTGAGGTGGTTGCTCGGTTTTGTTCACTGGCTCTTTCCTGTTCTGCTTTTGGTAATTGGTTATATGATCGGGATGTTTATTCCCGCTTTCAATACTTCTGTTTTTCGCAGCGCAACGATAGATCCGACTGTGTGGCCGCCACTGTTTGTGCTAATAATTTTGGCAATAGTTTGGCTTCTGTTTGATCTCTTTTGGGTATTCAGTCGCGAGACCACGTCTCGAAGCCTGCAAATATACAATACCGTAAGCGTTTTCTTGGCCATTGTCTTCAGTGTGGGTTTAGGCTACTTAATCAACAGTCAAACAGGTATTGTCGTGGTGGTTTATTGTCCCCTTCTGCACCGCTATTATAGATGCGTTCACCACGGGGTGGGCAGCAATTAATAATGCAACTCAGAAGCCATTCATGACTGAACGGGGCAGAGAATAGATTAACCGTCGGTTCGTCAACGGCAATTTCAAATTCAATACGGAGCATGTTGGGGCTGCGGCCCGCTTTTGCTTTCCGTCATCGTGCGGGATGCTCATCCCACGTCGCTTAGCGACACGGAAGAAATCTTTCGCGGGCCACATATCGCATACTATTATTTGAAATTCCAATTGTGTCGCAGTGTTCTGCGCAGTATCAATTACGTCTTAAAAGTTAGATGAAAGAATAACAAAAAGGATTCGATCCGGGCGCACGCAATTCACAGATCTGAATCGGCCTTGTAAGCGCAAAGGTCTCCGCACATGGTACAGGTTTCGTAATCTTCACCCGGGCAGGTGCGTGCTCTTATGTCTCGGGCCAGATCCGGATCCAATGCCAGCCTAATCTGCTCTGCCCAATTTCGATCCTTGCGAGCGCGGCTCATCATTCGGTCCCATTCCCATGCTCCCGGCCGCCCACGGACCAGATCCGCCGCGTGTCCGGCCACCCTTGCGGCCAAAACTCCCATGCGGACATCTTCCACACCCGGCAGCCCAAGGTGCTCTGTAGGCGTGACATAACACAGGAAATCCGCCCCCGACATAGCTGCGATAGCGCCGCCGATCGCTGAAGTTATGTGGTCCAGCCCGGGCGCGACATCAGTCACGAGTGGCCCCAGCACGTAAAATGGCGCATCATCGCATAAGCGTTTCTGCAAGAGCATTTGCGCCGGGATTTGATCTATAGGGACGTGTCCCGGGCCCTCAATTATCGCCTGGACACCTTTAGCCCTTGCCCTGCTGCAAAGTTGCCCGAGTATAGTCAGTTCTTCCACTTGAGCCGCATCCATAGCGTCCGCAATGGCGCCGGGACGAAGGCCGTCTCCCAGACTTATCACCATGCCATACTGTTTGCAGATTTCCAGAACTTCGTCGTATCGCTCATATAGCGGGTTTTCCTGCTTGTGGGCCCGCATCCACCTGGCGAGAAAACTCCCGCCTCGACTCACAATCCCGCAAACACGCGGGCGCTTTGCCAGATGCTCCAAAACCGCAAGGGTAACCCCTGAGTGTACGGTTACGAAACTGATGCCATCTTCGCCGTGGAGCCTTATGGCATCGAGCATTTCATCCGGCTGCATGGTCTCTCCGCCGCCTCGTTTCCGCATGGCCTGGACTATGGCCTCATAAATAGGCACGGATCCCACAGGGACCGAGGCCTGTCGCACAATTTTTCGGCGGATTGAGCGCAGATCGCCTCCGGTCGAGAGGTCCATGACCGTGTCCGCTCCGGCCTTGATCGCCGCTTCCAGTTTGCGTAGTTCGAGGTCCTCATCATGGAGATCGGGTGAAGTCCCGATGTTGGCGTTAACCTTTACGCGAAGGGTCTCCCCTAGAGCGACGGCTGCCCCGGAAGGCGAAGCCTTGAAAATAGCCGCCCTACCTTTGTCGAAGCTTTCCCGAAAGATCTGTTCGTCTACGCCCTCTTGCCGGGCTATTTCTGCCATTGAGTTATTCAAATCAGATTCTCCATTCCGAAATTGACGGTCATTATAGGACGGCCCCAGGTCTGTTGTCTATCTCGGTTTAATCGAATTAATAATTCATCGTGGAGAACGTGAGGAGAATTCTCCGAACGCCAGCGAACCCCGGGCTAAGTCGGGCTAGATGGTCCACGAAAAGGGCTTGGATTAAGGGAAGGTCCTCCCTAAAAAGGGTTTTGGCGCCGTTGTAGATCGAAAGAAGCACACAGCTTCCCTCTTAACTTGTTTTGCAAAGGTTTCCGAATCGACTATCAGCCTTCACGGTGGCCGAGGAAAATCAACTTCTTGTTGATGGCGTCTTCCAGTCGAGCTTGCCAGTTCTGCCACTGATTTCTCAGTTCCTGTAACTGATCGTTCAGCGCGTGCCAATCGGATTCTAGATCGACCGGGCCAAATTCGCCGACCGACTCGCCCATGTCCTTTTGTATACTGTTTAGCTTGTCCGCAATTGGTCCAACTTGCGCTTTAATCTCGCGCATTTTGGTTAAGATTCCTTCCTCCTCGCATGTGAGAATCATATTGGGCGAACAACCTGCGCAACCTTGGCCTGCTGCCGAGGCCGGGAATGGATCACACGCGCATCCACCGGCCAGATTAGAGATATGCTCATTCATCGGAGTCCCTCCTTTCGCTGAATCTATCACTTGTTTAATCATCAGCTTCCCAGGAGTCAAAGCGCGATAAGGTCAAGAATTGCGTTGAATTCTCGCTGAGCTTGTTCTATCCGCGCCCACGTTCGAAATTTCCGCATATGACTGACTAGAATTGGTTGCAAAACCTCGACAGGACAAGACGATGTCGGGTCATTTGGTAGGCTCGATTCTTGGAACAGCCCTAAATCAGGGCGCTTCTCGAAGCGCCCCTACCGCATCACACCGCGATATCGGATAGCTCTGCTAAAAGCGTGGATGGATAAGTCCATCTGCCTCCAGAGAAAAGCGTAAGAAAGTCTAATCGGCGTATACGCGCGGCCTCCTGCGGCGCTCTACCCATTTTTTTGCCAGGAAGGCGGCCATAACAACCACTCCGATCACATCCGTTAATGAGGACGGATAAAAAAGGAGGACCGCACCGACGGCGACCACAATTCGCTCTAGGGTCGATAGGGGTTTGGTGAGATATCCGACTACGGCCACATTCAGGAAAAAGATTGCCAAGATGGAGAGGAGAAATCGAATGGCGATTTGAACCACCGCCTCACCCACCGGAAACGTCTGAAGGGTAGGAAGGATCAAGAGGCTGGTCCCGCTGAGAGACAGGATGAAGGTAAGCCCAAGCAGATACTTTGGTAATGCGACCCTGGCGGCATAGACGCCGGTCTTAATTGGGTCGGTCCCAAACACCGAAGCAGCGGCATAAGCTGAAAGGGCTACTGGTGGCGTCACCTCGGCCAGCACAGCATAATAAAAGAGAAACATATGCGTGGCCATAAGCGCTACATTCTCGGGAATGCCGTTCATCATGGCCAACTTCTGTATGGCAGGCGCGGTGAGGGCGGAGGTGAGGACATAAGTGGCTATAGGAGGGACACCCATCCCCAACAGGAGGCTGAAAAACGCTGTAAACAACGTCGCAAAGATGAGACTGCTTCCGCTCACGTTCATGAGAAACAGGGAAAACTTTGAGGCAAGCCCGCTCATGACCATCATGGCCATTATCATGTTGGCGGCGATGACCGCGCTGGCTATCGGAAGAAGGAAGATGATCCCCTCGGAAAGGGCATCAAACACTCTCTTTACAGGGGGTCTGACGGTCTTGTCCGCAAAGGCGAAGATCACGAAAAGCGTGGCCGCTAAGCTCACTGTGATGCTGATGGCGAAACCTCTGTAGATCATCACGACGATGAACAGGATCGGCACAAATGCATAGCAGTAGCGTTTGAAATAGGAAAAATCGATATCCGCCCTTAACGTCGTCTGCGGAAGCTTGACCTTCCTCACATAGAGTTCGTTATAGGTGGCAATCCCAAAAAGGTAGAGGAGCATCGGTCCGAGAGTCATGACGATGATCTGGGAGTACGGGATAGACAATAGCTCCACCATCAGAAAGGCGATCGTCCCTAGGACCGGTGGGGTAATATATGCGATGGTCCCCACTGTGGCGACGATTCCTGCGGCATAGTGTACGTCGTAACCTACTTTCTCATAAAGAGGCTTTGTCAGAGTTGCCACAAATTGGGTGTCTGCGGCGCCCGAACCGGAGATCATACCCATGAGTACGGCCATGATGGAACTGGTCCTGCCGGGGGAGGCAGGGCTTCGGCCGACACAAAGGAGCGCTGTGTTCGCTATGATCTCCCCGAAATTCATCCTGGCAATGACAGCCCCGAGAGTGGTGAAATAGATAAGGTACTTAACCGAAACTCCGGTAATCGTTCCGAAAATGCCCGCCTCTGTCTCGCAGTACATCTTCCCGAGGAGCATGTCGAGATCAAAGCCGGGGTTGGCCCACGTGGCCGGTAGAAGGTAGCCGTAGAGGTTGTAGAGGAAGAAGAGCATCACAAGGATCGGCATGATGGGACCGCTCAACCGGAAGATCACCCCAAGCACGAGCAGCGTTTCGCTTAAGGACATCACCAGATCCCACGGTTCGGGGGTGATGGCGCGATAGATCAGCGTCTCGTAGTTGATGACCAGATAGAGAAACGGCAAAAAGCTCAACGCTGCGCATATAATGTTCGCCGGCTTCTGGGTGGACGGAATCATGGGGGGGATCATTGTGCAGGCCCATACGAATACGGCAAAGATCTTTAAAGGAGTGGGCATCGACAATTGGACGAACTCAAACAGGACCGAGCCCGTAAGCAGGGCAAGCGCAAGGCCTCCACCGATGTTTCTGTCCTTTGTTTGTACGAAACTCAGCAAATAGCCTATTAAAGCAATCAGGAAGACGTGAGTTGCCCTCTGGACCTGCGTCAGGTCCAGAACTGAAATGTGGAGGTGGGCAAAGGGCGTGTAAGGATGAACTACGAGGTACAGATGGTAAAGAGTCCCGACAATTGCGATGCCGTATACCAGTTTCCTGACTATCTTTTCCATAAGAGCCTCACCTCCAAGCAACCGTCTTTCACGTCGAAATCGTAGAAGCCCAATGTCAGCCTTATCCCCTTAACGGAGCAGAACCGTAACGTATCCGTGGAGTCCTTCGCGACAAGCTCGTTCAGTTTATACAACCCGTTCGTGTAGTAGCCTTCCGTTGTTTCGTCCGTACTCACCACGAAATCGTGGAAGAGCCCACCTATCCGAAAATGAATTGCAACCGGTCTGTTCGTAACCGAGTTTACAAACCGTATTTGACCGGACTGCCAGCGCAGAAGCACCAGCAGTCTGGAACGGTCTTCAGTCTTTACGACGGCAGGTTTGAGACCGGAAACGAGACATATCAGCAGAAGGCCCAGGATTAAAAAGTGTTTGGCCATGCATCGTCGCTATTTCACAAGACCTTTCTCTTTGAAATATTTGATCGCGCCGGGATGGAAGGGAATGGCGGTTTTGCCGATAAACTTTGCAGTGCTTTCCGGTGTAGTGTCCTTCGCGGCCTTGACCGACACGCGTAGAGTTTCCAGGTTTTCAAAGACCGCTTTGGTCGCTTTGTAGGCCAGATCATCGGGAGTGGATGCCGGGCACATGAACATGTTCCAGAAGGTGAGAGTGGGCGTGTCGGTTTCGGTGTCATAAACCGTCTTTGGAATGACCAGACGAGTCGCTCAAGCCCGGAAACTCCTTCAGGAAGGCGGCTACGGCGGGATCCGTTTCAGGAAGTGGCACAATGACGAGCTTGGTCCCTGTGCGTTTCAGGGTGTTGGCCGTCTCAACGATGGAGCCGGTGGGCAGGCCTCCGGACCAAACGTAGGCATCGATAGTCCCGTTGGTGAGCGCTTCGTCCGATTCTTTGGCCCCAAGCTTTTCCCACTTTTGAAATTTGCCGGGATCAATCTTGGCGGTCTGGAGCAGGTTCAAGGCGGTGAATTCCGTCCCCGAGCCCGGGGCGCCGGTGGAGACCCGCTTTCCTTGGAGATCCGCAAGCTTGGTAATCCCGGTTTTATCCGTCGTGATGATGTGCAGGTAGTTTGGATACATCATCCAGAGGATGTCGGCCTTGACATGCTTTTCCGCAAACTTTGGATGGGTCCCCTTCACGGTCACATAGGCCGTGTCAGGTAAGACGGTGGCAAAGAAAAAGGTGCGCCTTTTTTCACTCGTCTTGTCGCGGATGAGGAGCATGTTGTCTACGGAGGCGGCCGTTTGCATCGCAGTAGCGGAGGCGATACCTGCCTTGTTCAATATCTCCGCTACCTGTGTGCCATAGTAATAGTAAACTCCCCCTATACCGCCTGTGGCAATCACCACATTCTCTTTTTGCGCAAAGGCGTGCACGCCTGTGAGAAGGATCAATCCCAGAGCAAGCAGACCGAGTCTCTTCATAGATTTCTCCTTTGCTGAAAAGTAGGTAAAAGCTAGAGAGGTTGTAATCGGAATAATGCGGCTGTCTTGCCATGCTGAGCGTCATGGCGCCCTGGAGGGGTCGAGGGATATCTCCGCTGCCCCTGAAAAGGTCTCCGTTCGCAGTCCCACACGACCGGACACAAAACCCTCGGCGCCTTGCTAAGAAAGCTACGTCTTTCCTGCTCTTGAACGTACCTCACCGTACGCTCCACCGTCAACCAAAATTCTGTCGGCTCTCACCCGAATACAGCGCGGCAATGTCAAGCCAAAGGAAACGCCGACGCGCTCCGGGCGGGCCTTGCTGCTGAAAGTTGACAGCGTGCCTGAGATGTTGTGGGTAATTGCCACGTCGTTTGCAGGTGTTTTCGCATTTGCAGCAGCGGCGTCCGGATGGCTTCTCAGGGGAACAACCTGGATCGAGCGAATACTGCTGGCAGCGGCCGGATTGAGCTTGCTCAGTCCGACAATATGGGGCGATATCCTGGGGATTGCTCTAATGGGTGTGGCCGTTCTTCTGCAGGTCTTTGTGAAAGGAGCCGAGGAGTTACCTGCCGCTGGTTCATGACAGTTGTTTCCTTATGGCTTTGCTGCTGGCGCCAGGGGACGATGGTTAGGAACTTCTTCGTTTTTCCAATAAGAGCAACACAGCCGGCAATGTGGTCAGTGTGAGCGGGACAGCGGCCAACATGCCAATTATCATAGCCCAGCCGAGAAACTCGAGGGAATAATGCCTTGAGGTCAGCATGGAAACAAAGCCCATGATAATGGTCATAGACACCACCATGGCCCGCGGCGTAACCCTAGTAGTGGCCTTGGCTATTGAACCGCCTTCTTCAAATAGGCTTCCCGTAACTATATGCGCCCCATTGTGTATTCCGAACCCGAAAATCAGAGGAGCGACACAGACCATGGAGAATGGGAGCCCCATACCGGCGGCCCCAGAACTCCGAGAGTAATACACAAGGCGCCGAGCATGGGGATAAGGCATAACGCAACCCCTCCGGGACGCGGCAAGATAAGGAAAAAGATGAGGACAACCCCGAAGAACGCGTATAGACCTAACCTTAAAAGCTCCGATACAAGATTCGAAAGTATGGCCTCCATCGCCTGTCGTGTTCCGGATATGTTTACCTGAACGGGTAATTTCTTTACAGCTTCCAGTATCCGGCGATCAGCTTTCTTGAGGTCCTCCGGATTGGTGATGTTTTCCGAGTATCTTATTTGGGTCAGAAATCGGTATTTTCCCTTGATCTTTGCCACATACCACGACCGCTCTAATTCGCCGAAACCACTTTGAATCTTTTCTAGAGGGGTTGTTTGGGTGTCCTTGAGAATGGCGCCAATGGAATTGAATGACTGTTCCATTGTTTCGCTGGCGCTTGCAGAGAGGCTGGAGTCCTGGAGTTCAGCTTTAAACGCTTTTTCAAGTCCCGGCCATGATGTGTATACTTCAGAAAGAACTCCAACATTCTTTTTTGCGACGGAATCCGGAGACATGAGATAAGATATGGAATCGAACGAAGCAATATCACCACGTTCCGCCATCAAATCTTCGAGAATCCGATCCAGGCGCCGCTGAACTGAGAGACCCAATTGCAGGTCCTCAACGTCGAAGCATAGGTTAGTGGGTTTCGAAAAGTTAGAATGGAATTTCTGTGAGATCTTGTCGGAAATTTTCATGGAATTCATGTCTCTGGCAAGAAAAACCTTAAACAAATCTTTCTCATAAGAAATACGCGACGCGAAGAACAGGCCCGCCTGCAACAGCCAGTACGGAAATTGTTACAATTACTCCCGGGCTCCGCTGGAATAAAGTCGACAAAGTCTTAAATGACACACGTATCTTCGGGAAATGATCTTTCTCGCGAGCTGAAGCCACCGTAACCAACGCGGGGACAAGGAACAGGGTTGATATCAAGGTCAAAGCCAATCCTGAAGCGCCTAAATAGCCGAATTGAGCTAGGGCTGGTTGGTTCGAAAGGCAGAGACAGAGGAAAGCAAGAATTCCGGTTAGCGCGCCCAATACCACGGGCGGCCCGGTTTGCTCATAAGCCGTAAAAATGGCTGATTTGGGAGGGACGCCCTTATCAATCTCCTCTCTCAAACGTCCCCAGAGATGCTCTCCATACTCGGTTCCCAAGCCGAGGAGGACCCCGGTCGCGCCCATGACAACCGGATTGATTTCATTGTAACTCAGATACATGATTGCGTAGTTTGGCCCGATCCCAGCCGCAAGAGAGATCAGCAAGAGCACTGCGGACCAAAAACTCCGGTAAACACCTAGAAGAAGAGCCAGCACGAGGCCGAAAGAACACAGCACAATAGTCAAGCTTTCTCGGTCGAAAATGGCCCCCGATTCCTGCTGAAATACCATTTTTCCGGTAAGATACCATTTCAACCCTTTGAACTGTGGTCCCACATCCGGGATTGTCTTGATCAACGAAGAGATCTTTTCCGGGATAACTTCGTTCAGCCGATTCAATAACTCCTCTCCTCGGACTATATCGTGACTGGGGAAATCGGGCGTGACCTGCACCAGATAAAAGGTGCTATCAGGGCTGGCAATCAGCATGTACATGTCACCCAGACTGATCGAACCAATCCTCTTCTTCATAGATTCGGCGACGAACTGGCCAAGCTCCAGTGGATCTTCCAAGATGAGTTTTTGCAGATAAGAGTTGTCAAGCAGGAACAGTCGATTGGTATTTTTTCGCAAAGCGTCTTTTGAACCCTGAACGCTAAGTATTTTCCGAATTTGTTCCCTCTCGCTACCATTCATTCCGAGGAGAAATTGTTTCAGTAGCCGTTCAGTCTGTTCTTCGTTTTCCGGATCAACGAACTGATACCGGACCCGGCGAACCCCGGGAACCTGCTCAATGGTATCTCCGAGGCCTTTTATAAACGGAAGTCGGGCCGCGCCGGGAGGTTCCGGAAAGGCTAAGACAAGGATCAATGCGTCTTCTTCACCGAAGATTTCACTATTTTCCCTTGCCAAGGTGATGACCGGGTTTGTTTCCCCCACTCCTGAAATGAGATCAGTGCTTATTTTGAGGAAGGGCAGCGTCGAGAAACCGGCCACGGAAATCGCGAGGAAAATGGCGATCACTAGACGAGGAAATTCCGCTGCAAATTTGCAGATCCGCGACAGCAAGTGAACGAGTAAACGCATCAGTTATCCCACGGGCTCATAATTTTGAATCAGAGGCGCTTTTGACGACCGCGCATATTAGAAATTCCACTGTTCCAAAAAATAATAATTTGAAGATAGCAAAACAATTTAGTCAAATCCCTCGCTTATACAAGAACCGCTGTTTGCAATCCCAATATATATCCAGCAATGAACTGGGTCGAATAGTCACAAGCCTCCTTCGACAGGATCGCGCGGTCCACCCTTATAGGAAACAACAATCGTCCTTTATTTGCAAGTACCTGGTTTATCATGAGGCATTGAAACCTGATTACGATAGTGACCCAAGAACCCAACATCATTCCAATTATTTTAATGGGCATCCTTCAATCGCGAGGTTCGTGCCCACTGCACGTTGATCTTGGGTTAATGGAAAGTAAAAATGTTTCGATATCAGTTTATTTAGTTGTTCAAGTCGTGAATCCGTTCCATGTTTCCGGGACCGATGCGCCAACCGGCAAGAATCCAAAAATACCTTCTTTACGGGCCGGCGCGCTCTTTCCTGTTTTAATCATCAATCCCATACGAAGCATGTAGCAACTGATTCCTTACCTCCTCAACTTCTGCCTAACGGCCAGTGCAAGAAGACCTATCAGGACAGGGCCGAAGATGCTTTAAAGTGCAGAGATAAGCGGCACGACACACTTCTCCGGAATTTGGTTTATTAAGGTTGTCCGGCGGAATCTGCCTGGTCAATGCCGAAAATTGTTCCCTATCTCGGAAACTTCAGGGAGAAATTGGAAATCACGGCTATTTCAACAGTTGCGTCTTTGGCGCTGCAATCCCAGGCATGGCCGCCGGCCTTTTTATCCTCGGTGATAAAGTGGAAATGATAGCCCGGAGCGTTAACACCATCCATGTAATTGGGGAACCGGAAGCCTACCAGAGTCCCTCGAACATTCTTTAGCTCGAATTGAACTTGACTGCTTGAGAGCTTCCTCCAGTCCCGGATACGGCTTTTCCTGCCTGGGCACGCTCCTTACATTAACGTGCTCGAAGTCTGCGGTAACTCTCACGGCCAATATGCAGTCCTCGTCCGTTTGCTGGTCCACAGCGTCTATCAACTCCTTTGGCTTATTGATTCTGGGCAATGACAGCTTCTTGTCCGGGGTGAAGAATGTCATTACCGCAAAGGGGGTCTTGGAGTCATCGGGAATGGAATGAACGCTGCCATCGGCTTTGACCTGAAAGAATTCTCCGTTCAGGGCCACCATTTCTCCATCCAGGCCATTCACGGTTCCCAGGCCGAAATCTCCTTGTTTCTTGAGTTCTCCGAAGGTTGTTTCTGTCTCTAACAAGCCCTGTTTCAAAGCATGGAATGTCGACACTTGGAAAACGGAATGGTCCGCGGATTGCGCGTACAGCAGGCCCGATAGAGCAACCAAAAGAACCGGAATCAAAAAAATCGCGGATAGCCTTCTCATTCGCCCTCCTCATGGATAATGAATTGCGTGCTCCTAGCCACTAATATGGATACCATGATCTTAACATAAATCAGCAAAGCCCTTTCCAGGTGATCTGTGTATCAGATAAATGCTCAGGTCGAGCGCTCCAGGTCTTGACTCGCCTTTGAGAGGAATTAACTTCGTTGCAAGACGATGCAATTTAATACCATTGGAGGATAGCCATGCGAAGCAAATATATTTTCACTCCGGGTGTGGTCAGCCTCTTATTGGCCTTAGCTTTACTCTCTTCATTTCCAACGATGGGGTTCAGCGAAGACTATTATGGGGCGATCGCTTGCACGCGAAACTGTGGGCAATGGACCAGCGCCAACAATTCTTCCTCACAGCAAGAGGCCGAGGCGAAAGCCGTCGCCGATTGCCAACAGAAGTACGGTACCAAATGTAAATCAGTCCATTGGTTCAGAAATGCGTGTGGCGCTCTCGCTACCTCAAGTAACGGCGCTTGGGCTGCCGATTCGGGCGATTCAGAAGACCAAGTGCGACAAAAAGTCCTTGACGCGTGCAGCACGAAATACAACGGGAAGGACTGCAAGATAAGTATTTTGGAGTGCACTGAGTGGTGACGATCATCGGCGGATCACAGGGTCTGCTTATTGGACGCTACCTATATCGGACCACAGCCAATAAGAGGTCAGTCCTCAGCCGATTGACCTCTTTACATATTTGGAGCGCCGAGCATGGCTCTTTTATCACAGGTGATACAAAACAAGTCAGCTAACGTCACAAACTAACGGCCACCCTACTAAATTGGCCCAAACTGAAAATCACTTGTAAGCGGCGTCAGTTAATTCCGGCCGTACCAGCACTGATTCATCACGAGTCACCGGCACCGGAACAAAAGGATACGAGAGCCACGATACCGGCGCGCTGGGACGCCACCCGAAACCGTAATAAGCTGCGGGAGGGACGTGGCTATAACCGAACGGCACGCCGGCCGGGACAATATACTGCAATCCATGATTTGGCACGATTGCGCCCCCGGGAACAACACTGAATTGCGCCACGGCTGACGAACACAGCAAGGAGGAACAAAACCAAAGTTACCAACAACTTACACATAGTTGATCTCCCCGCAGGGTTTACATTTGGACGGTAACCACTTGCCGTCCTCGGGTCTTTCTCTGACAGGTGAGGTCAGATTAATTAAACTTGCTTAGCTGATCGAGTCTACCTCATATCTCTTTCGATTAAAATCAAAAAATTCTTCCATGAGCGCCCTCGTGACGGTCTCTTTCCGCTACCAGACTTGCAAGGATAGAAAACACTGCTGGACAAGCCAGCAGTGGCACCCAAACCACGATTACCATCTGTTACATGCCAACTGAAAACGACAGAACTTTTGAGAACTGGTATAGAACCCCGGCCCCCCCCGCAAAGAAGCCTCTTGACAACCCGTTGCCTAATGCCCGTTTTTGCAACGATTGCCTTAACGGACGCGGGTGAACATATTTTGGATGAATTGCTGATTTGGTCGGCAGAAAATTCTGCGGATATGGAGGATGAGATAATGAGAGCGTCGGTGCGTTTCACAATATTTGCTGTTGTATCAATGGTCGCGATTGGTCAGATCGCATTGTGGCTTTTCCCGGTAGAGGCCCAGGCGCAGGATAACTACGGCGCCATAGCGTATTCTTCTTCTACAGGCCGCTACGGCTACTCGTATGATTTTGGGAGCCGAGGGGAAGCTGAAGACTATGCCATATCGAAGTGTGGCAGAGGAGACTGCGTGGTGAAAGTCTGGTTCAAGAATGCTTGCGGAGCGCTGGCTGTGGGCCGACGCGGCGCTCTCGGATGGGGCTTGGCCGGATCGAGGGGATCGGCGGAGGATCGCGCTTTGAGCGAGTGTCAGTCAAGGACCTCGGGATGTAGCGTACCGTACTTGGGCATGCACGACCCGCTGAGGGCTTTGTGTCACAGCATATCGACCCGAATTATGTGCAACTGACGGCGGGGATGGAGATGACAGGCTTTGTTAGGCGTTACCCGGCCGCAATTAGCCATTCGATTGCATCCTCGAAAGAAGTGAATGCGCTGACTTGGAAGCCTCTGTTTTTGGCGCAAAGTGCGAAGAACTCTGCTTGGTCGAATCGTTCAAGCGGACAAAGAACGGCCGTCTTTCGAGAAAAGGCCTCACGAAGCTTGCTGAGTTCAGCCGCCAGATGCCAAAGGTAGCCAAAGGTAGGTTACAGACATTTCTGACTGAGCGTTTCGAGTGTCTAGGATTATTGCGTAGTCCACCAAATGGACCGAGGCTGACGCGACCTCCACAAGCAATTCCTTACTCTTTTCAAAATCGAGCTGTCCTTCCGGGGTCGCTCTGATGAAGTCTTGCGCGTGGATAATTCTGATATCAGTTGGCATTGTTTGCTCCTACCAGGTTTGTTGACGCCCTACTGATGTTTACCGGAATTATGCGGCGGACTTACCATTGGGGGGCTTTTTGGCCGCTGCCTAGTCACGAGTTGGTTCCTCTGACCCGAAAAGCGCCCGCATGTCTCCCACAAGGCCCGCAGGAGGGCAAAACCGTCGTCACCTTGCTGAAAAATCGCGTATTTCCTGTTTCTGAGCGTATCTCCCCGAACGTCTCCGGTCAATTACAATGTTAGAGGCTTTAAATCGAACATGGTGGAGTTACAACTGTGATTCGTTCGAGCGCATGGGAGAAGTCTGTGATATAAGTTTGTTCACGGCCGGACGCGCCCTGAGCAAATAAGGCGCTGTAAGACAGACAGGATGGGTTGTTCTTCATGATTATTGGAACCGAAAGAGGGCAGAGTTATCCCCTCGGCGCCACAATGACGCCTAGCGGAGTCAACTTTAGCGTATTCTCAAAAAACGCCACCGGAATGGAGTTACTTCTCTTTGACGGAGCGGATGATAGCAAGCCTTCTGATGTCATTAAATTTGATCCCAACAAGAACAAAACCTATGATTATTGGCACACCTTTGTGGCCGGCCTAAGGGCGGGTCAGTTGTATGGCTATCGTGCGGATGGACCTTTTCAACCGGAACATGGTCACCGGTTTGATCTTGATAAAGTGCTGCTCGATCCATATGGCCGTGCTGTCGTAGTTCCGGAAAAATATAGCCGGCTTGCGGCCGGCCTGCCGGGAGATAATGCCGCTTTTGCCATGAAAAGCGTGGTCTCCGATCCCAGGGCATACGATTGGGAAGGAGATGCGCCTCTCGAAAGGTCCTTTGCCAACACCGTCATATACGAAATGCACGTAGCCGGATTCACGCGGCATCCGAACTCCGGTGTAGTGAGCGAAAAAAGAGGCACGTACTCGGGCCTAATTGAAAAAATACCGTACTTGCAGGAGCTGGGAATCACAGCGGTTGAGTTGTTACCGGTATTCCAGTTTGATGCAAATGACGCTCCTCTAGGGCTCGTTAATTACTGGGGTTATTGCCCGGTGTCTTTTTTTGCTCCCCATTGCGCCTATAGTTCTCGTAAGGACCCTTTAGGCCCGCTGGATGAATTTAGAGACATGGTCAAAGCATTACACCGGGCGGGGATCGAGGTTATTCTCGATGTGGTTTACAACCATACTGCAGAAGGCAATCACGATGGGCCGACCATCTGTTTTCGAGGTCTCGAGAATTCGGAATATTATACTCTGGACAGTGACAAGAGACTATACAAGGATTATACGGGGACCGGGAACACCTTGAACGCGAACCAATCGGTGGTGAGAAGATTAATCCTCGATAGCCTGCGTTATTGGGTCCAAGAGATGCACGTGGACGGCTTCCGTTTTGATCTCGCATCGGTTTTGTCTCGCGATGAATCTGGTCGCCCTTTGGAAAATCCGCCGGTTATTTGGGATATTGATTCCGATCCACAGTTGGCCGGCACAAAGCTCATAGCTGAAGCATGGGACGCAGCAGGCCTCTACCAAGTTGGAACTTTTGTGGGTGATTATTGGAAGGAATGGAACGGCAAATTTCGGGACGACATCCGAAGTTTCCTCAGAGGCGATGAAGGAGTAGTGCCCAGAGTGGCGGAAAGATTGCTTGGCAGCCCTGATATTTATACCAATGATCAGCAAACCGAACCTGAACGAAGCATCAATTTTGTGACGTGTCATGACGGTTTTACCCTTAACGATCTGGTTTCTTATAATGAAAAGCATAACGAGGCTAACGGAGAAAACAACCTCGACGGTTCCAATGAAAATTTGAGCTGGAACTGTGGCCTGGAAGGTCCAACTGACAATCCTGAGATTGAAGAATTGCGCAGCCGTCAGATCAAGAACTTTCTTGCTATCACTCTTTTATCCTTGGGCGCCCCCATGCTCCTGATGGGGGATGAGGTCCGGCGCACACAACGCGGGAATAATAATGCCTATTGCCAAGACAATGAAATCAGTTGGTTTGATTGGGACCTTGTTGAAAAGAACAGCGGACTGCGTCGATTCGTGCGAGAACTCATCCTTGATCGATTGCATCGCGTCGGTTTAAAAGAAGATGGAATGATCCCAGTAGCCGAGGTGATTCGGAAGGCGCGTGTCAAGTGGCATGGTGTCAAATTAAACCGGCCTGATTGGTCGAGCGGATCACGTTCGTTGGCGGGCACGATTTATACCGCCGACACACGATTAATTTATCACCTGATGTTAAACGCTTATTGGGAAGATCTTGAATTCGAGCTCCCGCCTGTCGGTACTGTGCATAAATCAACGTGGCGTAGATGGATAGATACTTCACTAGCATCGCCTGACGATATATGCGACTGGAGCAACGCCCCCGAAATTCAAGAACCCGTATATCTGTCAAAACCCAGGTCTTACGCGATATTATGGGCGAGAATCTGACTAGGGACGGCGCTATGCTGTGTCGCAAGGCTTTCGGATGAGTTCCAGGAATTCCGGACTACGCTGGGGCTTACGGCAAGATACGCTCGGAAAAATCATGCCTTTTGCCCTGATCAGCCTGACAGTGAGGGAGACCACATGAAAACAGAAGGTGTCTTAAAACGCGCGCATGACTCAATGATTTTGACGCAGGGAGCTGTTATCGGTGTCTTGGGATTTAACCTGCTGCAAATAATGAGCACGAAAGTCTATGGCGTTGACCCTCTTCACTGGCAGGGGTTTGTTTCGAATTCGTTGTTGGGCGCGGTGGCAGGCTTTATCGTTGGGCTCCTGGTCCTCAAGCGAACCCGCGCAGAGGACGGCCTGAGGGTTCTCAACAATGAGTTGGAGCAGAAGGTTAGACAGCGGACTTTGGAATTAAAGGCAGCGAACGAAGACCTCCAATATGAAATCAGCGAAAGGAAACTCATTGAGAGAAAGCTACAAAAGACTTTGATAAGACGAAACGCTATCTTGGATAATATTCCTGATATGGCTTGGCTGAAAGATAAAGATGGAAATTTCCTGGCCGTAAACGGACCTTTTGCAGCGGCTTGCGGCATATCCGGAGAGGAACTCTTGGGCAAAACTGATTTCGATTTCTGGCCCCAAGAACTGGCTCAAAGGTACAAAAATGACGACGAACAGGTTATGAAAACCCGCAAGCGGAAAAGCATTGAAGAGACCCTGGTTCACACGCAGGGGCGGGACGTGTGGATCGAAACCATAAAGTCTCCCATTTATGATGAAAATGGGGAGGTAATGGGGACTACGGGAATTGCGAGGAACATAACCGAGCGTAAGCAAATGGCCGAAGATCTTAGGCGTCGGCTCGGCGAATAATATTAACGCTGGAAAAAGGGAATACCACCTTTCAATCCATAGCTCATTAAACTATCGACCGCCAAATCCGCAGCAATACTCACATCCTGAATCGTCTACACTAATGAGGCGAATCCCGCTCCCCAGGAGGAAAGGCGCTTTACCTCTAACCTGACATGTAGCACATAATTCGGGGGTAGGCCAGATCCGGGAAATAGTTGCATTGTGACCCGGCCTGGTTTTGAAAAGGAGAAGGATAATATGGCTGGAAAAATTAGTAGGGAGCGCGATTCATCCGTGGTCAGCCTCGCGGATGAAGAGAAGGTTAAGGACGTCCTGGTCAGCACTGTCCTGGACCTCTGGGAGGCAGTGAACAATCTCACCCGCCTTCGCCCGTCGAAAAAAGAGCGTTACCGGGTGACCATTTTCGGCTCGGCACGGATTCCGAAGGATTCGTGGGTTTACAAAGAGGTTACGCGTCTTGCGCGCGAATTGTCCGACATGGGCTGCGACATAGTGACCGGGGGCGGGCCGGGCCTGATGCAGGCAGCCAATGAAGGAGCGGGAAAAGCTGCAGGCAGCCGACGCGGCGGTTCGCTGGGCGTGCGAGTCGACCTTCCGTTCGAGCAGGACATCAATCCCTTTGTGGAGCAAGCGTTCGAGCACCGCACTTTCTTTACCCGGCTGCACCATTTTGTGCTTATGTCCGATGCATTTGTCGTTGTGCCCGGAGGCATCGGAACGGCGCTCGAGACGCTGATGGTCTGGCAACTCCTGCAAGTGCGTCATCTTGATGACCGGACACCGCTCATCCTCATCGGGAAAATGTATGCCGACCTTGTGGCATGGGCGCTCGAGCATATGCTGGACCCCCAGTTCCCTCTGGTGAATCCGGAGGACATTCAGATCCCTACTTGCGTTAATACCGCGGATGAGGCGATCACATCAATCCGCAGACACCATGCATCCTGGAAGAAGGAGCAGGCAGCAAGAGCGAAATCGGCCAGTTGCGGTCCGGGCGCCGGTCGGAAAAAGCGTTGATCGGAAAGGGACCCTTCGCCGCTGCGCTCGGACCGTTCGGCGGCAGATCGAGAGACCTCATTCTGACCTTTCCGGGTAAGCCAGTCCCTTATATAACGAGTGGACAAGACTATGTCTTTTAAGATAGGATTGTTTTTACCGGTTTTGGATCTTTTTGCGACCCTTTTTTTTTCGAAAGTGAGGCCAGTCAAGATCGAGATTTAATAATCAGCCCGAGGACGTGAGTAAAAGGCTAGGTGTGCCGATTGCTTAGTTGCAGAGAGGATACGGCATGTTAGACTTAGCGAATTACAGCGGAAAAGAGACACTGAAGAATGGCGCTGCTGTTCTGATAAGGCGTGTTCGGGCGGACGACAAAAACAGATTCTCCGCGGCTTTCCATAAACTCGAAACTGAATCCATCTACACACGCTTCTTCCACCACAAAAAAACATTGACCGAGGATGAGCTCAAGTCCGCCACAGAGGTTGATTTCGAAAACGTGGTCGCTCTGGTGGTTACGACCGGGGCAGGAGATAACGAGATCATTATCGGGGGCGGCCGCTACGTGCTCCTTGAAGGCGCCAGCGGTCAGAGAAGAGCGGAGGTGGCCTTTACGGTCGAGGAAGATTACCACGGCCAAGGAATTGCCGGGCTTCTGTTGCGTCATTTGGCTTTCATTGCTCGAGAAAAAAGAGTGTCCCACTTTGAAGCAGAGGTCCTGCCTGAAAACACCGCCATGCTCGCCGTCTTTTCACACAGCGGGCTTCCCATGCAGAAGAAGTTTCGAGAAGGCGCCGTTCATGTGTCTTTATCCGTGACGGAGGAAGTTCCTAGCGAGCATGGAAGTAGCGAATAGGTACTAGTGCGAGCTGAACTCGTATGGCAACCAGCGGACAGGGCCTTTTTATTTTGCCTGATCCCTTAAAGATGAGTGTCAGTGTGGCCTTGAGACTCCGGTTCACGAAGAGGATTCGCTCCTATGATTACAAATAAGACTTTCGATGAAATTCAAATAGGCGACACTGCCCAAATGCAGCGTACGTTGACCAAACAGGAGATTGAAGTATTTGGGCTTTTGTCAGGTGACATGAACCCAACGCATTTTAGCGATGAGTACGCTCAGATGTTGCTGGAGCGCCACAAGCTGGTCGGCCACAGTATGTGGGGCGGGGCTCTGATCTCTAGTTTGCTGGGAAACGATCTGCCTGGTCCCGGCGCCGTCTGTCAATCCCTGGATTTAGAGTTCAACAATGCCGTGGAACTCGGTGACGTCCTTACCGTTACAGTGGTCGCCAAATCCAAAAATATCGCAGACGACAGTGTCATGTTTGAGTGCCAGGCGATCAATCAACGCGGGGAAAGAATAATCACTGGTTTCGCCAGGGTTAAAGCGCCAACTAAAAAGCCAATCGAAGCCGGATCACCTTACGCCAGCCTGCAGCTGCATCGCAAGACCGCTTTCAAAACGCTTATGGATAAGGTCAAAGACTGGGAGCGCATCCCCACCGCGGTATGTCATCCTTGCAGTAAAGAGGTCCTGGAAGGACTCATCGATGCGGCCGAGGCAAATCTGATCGATCCGATTCTCGTGGGTCCCGAAATTAAAATTCGCGAGTTGGCCGAGAGTCTGAATCTGGAGATCAGCCCCTACCGTGTGGTGGACGCGCTCCACAGCCATGAGGCAGCGGCAAAAGCAGTGGCGTTGTGCAGATCGGGAGAAGCCGAAGCGCTTATGAAGGGCAGTCTGCACACTGACGAACTGATGAGTGCGGTTGTCCCCTCGGCCACGGGGCTGCGCACCGAAAGAAGGATCAGCCATGTTCTTGCTATGGATGTGCCCACCTATTCACGGCCGTTGTTTATTACCGATGCCGCTATCAACATCTACCCAACCCTGGAAGACAAGGTCGATATTCTCAAGAATGCAATTCAATTGGCCCACGCCTTGAACATTCCGCAACCCAAGGTGGCCATTCTTTCGGCGGTAGAAACGGTGAATCCGAAGATTCCGGCTACGATAGAAGCCGCTGCCTTGTGTAAAATGGCTGATCGCGGACAAATTCAAGGGGCCATTATAGATGGTCCCTTGGCCTTTGACATTGCGGTCAGCAAAGAAGCCGCCCTGATCAAAGGCATCCAGTCACCCGTGGCTGGTGAGGCGGACATTCTTCTGGTACCAGACCTGGAGGCCGGCAACATGTTGGCTAAACAGTTGGTTTATCTCGGCAGAGCCGATTCGGCCGGTATCGTGCTGGGCGCCAGAGTCCCGATTATACTTACCAGCCGGGCCGATTCGGCGGAGGGCAGGCTTGCTTCTTGCGCAGTTGCGGTGGCTCTTGCTCATGGGCAGCGAGCTAATTGAAGGGTTACGCCGAATCACTTGAACAACAGGCCGGAACTTGAGTAAATCAGCTGCGCTTTGCAAGAACCAGATCGCTGGCGCTGTGCCAATAACTAAACGACTTGACTCGTGGACTTATCGTAAGGTACGGTCATGTCGGACGGGGAAACCGCAGCGCTTCAACGGAGTGCGGAAATCCTGAGAACAGCCACTGAAGAACTCAAGGTCTGATGCACGTCCGAGCTTTTAAAAGGGAAAAAAACCGCAAATTTAAAAAGGCCGCTGCTTACTGGCGACGATTCTTGACCGTCCGCCAAAGGAATAGGATCAAGGTATCGCGCCCGGTATGTTTTCCAGGTCGATCAGAACTTCTTCGAGCTTCGCTCTGATTTCATCAAGCCGTATCCGTTCCTCTCCCGTTACAAGACCTGCTCTCTCACGCACCATGTTCAGCACGTAGCGCACCATGTCTGGCAGAATGTCAGATGTCATCCGGTGACTCAGCCCCTCTTCGGCAAGATACTGGGCTACGGCAAGGAGCGGACTGGCAGGAAAATGCTCTTCGCCAATCTGTGCGGTGATCCCCATGCGATCCAACATTTTCCGAGCTGGCTCTTGGACTCTGCTCAAACGCAAGCTGATCCCCATTTTTCTGAGTTCTTGGTGTAGCTCCGCCAGCATCTCCGCACCGGCCAAGTCCAGATGTCCTGTCAGCGCTATATCCAAGACGACTGCGTGTATAGGTTTACCGCCTTCACGAACGAGCTCCATGATGCGCCCTTTGATTGATTCCGCGTTCGCATAAAAGATAGCTCGAATCAGCATTAATGATTATCATGCCGGGAACCGGCATGCTTTCAGGATTTTCATGCATTGATGAGAATTGGGGTTGACCGGGCGCTCTCCCCAGGAGACTGATGTTGGACTGCGAGGTTCTCCAGATGACGAGAAGAAGAGAAAGGAGCGCTCCAATCACGACGCCATCGAGTATCCCCAACCCCAGAACGCCCATGAACGCGGCAAGGGCCGTTGCAAACTCCCCGGGACTCAACTCAAACAGTTTGAATAGCCGCTTCCACTTGAACAAACCTCTTACAGCTATTAGTACCACGGCCGCCAAGACAGGCTCTGGTAGTTTGCTGAATATGCCGGTTAGGAAGAGGACCACCAAAACGATCAGCAGAGCGCTGAACCCACCGGCGAGCTGAGTCTTGGCCCCGGCTTCCTCATTCAATGCGCTACGAGACAAGCTTCCCGCCACCGGATAGGACTGCGTAAAGCCCGCTCCGATGCTGGACAAACCGAAAGCCAGCAATTCCTCGTTGGGATCTACCCTGTATCCATGCTTAGAGGCGAAGGTCCGAGCCATGCTCATCCCTTCGACGTAAGCCAGCAAGAAAATTGCGAAGGCCCCGCGTAGGACCTGTCTCACATCGGGCAATGAAACCGAGGGCAAGCTTATATCAGGAAGGCCGCTCGGAATAGAGCCGATTATGGAAATGCCGTGAACCTGCGGATCAATCACGTTCATGAGACCGATAGATCCCAGCACTATTATGAGAGTCCACGGGAACCTAGGGACCAGATGCTCACCCGACATGATAATCACAAGCGCCAAAATTCCCAGGGCAAGCGCCCAGGGGTTTGCCTCACCAATGTGCTGTATCAGATGGCTGATCCTTTCAATGAACTCTCCGTGTCCTCCATGAACGCCGAAAAACTTGCCTAGCTGAGTCGATGCGATGTAGAGCGCAGCCCCTGAGGAGAACCCCACGAGCACCGATTCCGATATAAAATTCATCAATACTCCCAGCCTTAGCAGGTATGCGACAACGGCTATCAATCCCACCATGATGGCGGTCATCCCGGCCAGCGCCGCATATTGGGCTGGCGAGTGTACCGTCAGGCCACCGAGTGAGGCAGCAACCAAGATGGACACAGCGGAGGTCGGCCCGACAGCTAGTTGCCGCGAGGTTCCGAACAACATATACAGGATCGGCGCCGCAATACAGGCATACAGACCCGCCTGGGGAGGCATCCCGGCAAGATCCGAATACGCAATGGCTTCCGGTATGGTGAAAGCAGCGAGAGTCGTGCCGGCTATCAAGTCCGCGAACAACCACTGTTTTTTGTAGTCAAGAAGCCAATTAGTAATGGGAAACCAATTACTCAATCGGTTTGAGAAGTTCTTTGTCGATCCATCGATCCTCCGCGAGACGGGGGCACAACCTCACCTTGGTCAGCCCGACCAAAGACCGTATATCAATGCGCTGAATCAGTACGAGCCCGAAAGCGCTTGGCACGAACGAAAACACTAGTTCATCAGGTGTCCTGCAATGAATCCGCCAATTGCGTTAGCGTGTGGCTCATGTCCATGACGTGTCTGTTGGCAACCTTTGCTGAGTCCAGAATGTCTAGGTAAAGGGATGAGGCTTTCGGAAAACACAACCCTTGGAGCAACCGATCCTCATGAGCCAGGGCAAAATCCACCGTCATCTGGTGGAATATTGTTCCTTGCGATATCACATAGTCCAGGAGCTCTCTGTCTCGAGTAGTAAGGACTGTTCTGAAGTTCGAAAGGATATCAAGAAATGTCTTGTGCAATTGGGCTAATTCCTCGTGCGCTTTCTCGGTGAAATATATTCCGTCCCGCTCTTTAATGGAGGCCACGTTCACGATGCTTTCCAGCATGTCACCGATCCTTTCGAAATGTCCGGGAAACAGTACGAGCGCCCGCAGTACCTCCCCATTTGTTGACGGCGAACATACCAGATCACCCGTGAGCCCCTTTTCTTGTTCATGAATTTCCTGAGCCAGCTTACGGAACTTGACGATCTTTTCCCGATCCGTTTCGATCAAAGATCTGTGCATCAAACTGGTCATTTCGATCAGCTTGTCGAGCATGATCAAGAGGCCTTCCTCTAAGCACGTCACCTCCGTCGCTTTCACGGGGTGTGCCTCATCAACCCTCACCACCTCAGCGTTGAGCTTCGGGCTAATGATCCTGAAAGGATTGACAAAAAACCTTCTCTCTTTCATGTGTAATATCCTCCAGGCTTGGCCTGCATCTCCCTACATACTTTGTTTGTATGTTGGCTATTCCTTGGACGGCGGGCAAGAGCTGCAGGCAGTTGTTGAAGATGTCATTGTCCTTCAGATACAGCTATTGTACCCAGCTCACCCTTGAATTTGTCTTCTGCTGCACCCCACTCCACGAAACTTTTGGGGAACTCGGCCTGACAAGCTAAACTACCCGACTTTCCGCGTCTGAGTTGTAATTAAGCGAACCTGAAACAGCTTCATATGTGTATAAATTTCTTTTTGTATGTATACCGAGGTACAGAGCTAAAGTTCTGTATTAGAGCAATGGAAATCTACACCAGCACTTGGGTATATTCACGCTTATGCAGTGGGATACAGCTTCAGACATTCCACTTGTATACCTAAATGTTTATCTCTGTCCGCCTCCCTGTGTAAACTCCGTTTATCAAGAAATTCCCAAATCCGGTTGAGACACTGGAAACCAGATCACCCAGGCGCGACTTCCGCGGGGTGTGATAGATTCGGCAAGGCAAGTTGTGGCGCGCATGAGCTGAACGTCGACCTTCGCCTGGGGAATCTTGACGACTACCGAACTGGTCCGCGAGAGGGTGAGTTTGTTTTCAGTATATGGAACTATTTTGTCGGCAGCGGGTCCAAACTAACAATTATGGCATGGATCAAATTTGTTAAAGTTTTGGTGGCTGAGTGAGATTCGGGTCCGTCAATTAGTTCGGAACGGGTGGGAAATTGCTACGACTTCACGTAACACAACAGAATCACTATCCGGACACTAATGGTTTGGCGCCTCGGCCCTGCTCTTGTCAGAGATCGTCAAGGGGCCAGTGGGGTCTATCCAGGCGTCGGGTCGCTCATCGGCCCGATTGTTGCGTACCTGGTATGTACGGAAAATACCCTCAACTAGGAATCATGTGATCTTCGAGTTCTTAATGGACTTAGCCTGCTCCTCGCCTACACCGTGATATGGGTCATGGATGCCAATTAACGGCTCCGCTCCATTGCTTTGAATTTGTATGAAAGAGCAGGCTCCGCAACCAGGTACTCGGCAACAAGCACAACAAAGTCATCCGAAGACATGCAGCCGAGAGTTTTGTAAAAAGCCGGATTGCCAAGCAAGGAGGACCACGATGGTAACGAGAGTCGCCTTGGGTTTGATAATCAGCTCAAGTTTGATGGTGTTTTCGGTGTTTGCCGAGAGCACCGGATTGAGTCAGGATGAAATCGCAATACGCAAAGCCGTTGAATCTTATGTGGCAGCCTATAACGGCGGAGATGCCGCGGCTGTGGCTTCTCACTGGAGCCGGGAGGGCTCGTACCGGACCCAGACCGGAGAATACGCGAAGGGCCCGGATAAAATAAAATCTGCCCTGGAAAAGTTCTTTGCCGAAAATAAGGGCATCCAGGTCAAGGCAGCACTGTTCGATCTTCAACTCGAGTCGGCGAATCGAGCGATAGCTAAAGGGCTTGCAGTGTTCAGCCGTCCCGGGGAAGATAACGACGAAGTCCTTTTCACCACGACGAATGTGAAAGAAAACGGGAAATGGAAGCTCCTTAGGGTGGAGGAAGAGGAGTCTAACGTTCCTCTGGCCACAATCGCGAAACTCGGGGAACTGGAGTGGCTCATTGGTGATTGGGTGGACCAGGACGAAGATTCCAGCGTTGAAACTACTTTTCGATGGGCGAAGGATTACGCCTTTATTACAGGTACATTTCGGGTGAGAGTAGGCGATCGGATCGATCTCGAAGGTTCACAAATGATTGGTTGGGACCCTGTGGCAAAAAAGATCCGCTCATGGATATTCGATAACAAAGCAGGATTTGGAGAGGGCGAATGGTCCAAGGCTGGCAATACCTGGACGGTGAACGTAAAAAGCGTTCTCGGTCCTGGCCAGAAAGCATCATCGATCAACGTCTATACATACCTTGATCCAAATTCATTTGGCTGGCAGTCGATTGGCCGCGAAGTGCAGGGAGAGTTGCTCCCGGACATTGATCAGGTCACGGTAGTACACAAGAAACGTCGGAAAAGCAGAATCAAAATCAGGAAAAAAGAGGAGGGAGTCATGAAAAGGCTAGCTCTTTTGGCCCTACCTATATCGTTTGTATTTTGCCTTTCACTGGCAGTTGAAGACTCTTACTCACGCGGCGGTGGCGCTAGAGGCGGCAACTTTAGTGGCGCCAACAGGGGAGGCGCGGCCCATTACAGTGGAGCTGCTTCTCGGAGCCCTTCCATGAGTTCATCCTCCCAGTCTCGGCCCTCCACGTCACAGTCTAGACCGCAGTCCAAACCGGCTCAATCCACTAAGGTTGCCTCTAGCCCGCAGCGACCTTCGACTCCTAGCCAGGTGGCATCTCAACGCCCTAGTACTTCGGGCCAGAAACTTTCTTCGACCGCCGGGTCAAAAGTGGAGAGCAGACCGGCCGGCCCTGGGGGGACGAAACCCAGCCAGGGTCAAGTTCAGCAGCACTTGAATCTTCCTCAACAGGGAGGAAAGGGCATGTCCGATGCGGCCAAGATAGGCATCGGTGCTGCCGCGGGATCGCTCGGATTAGCGGGTGCGAAGCAATTGCTGGAAGCTCAAAAACCAGGGGGAACTCGGCCGGAAGCTGGAGACAGAGGCGGTGTCGGTGAAAGACCAGGCGCGGGAGATCGTCTCCAGGCAAGCACGCTTCCCGCGGAACGACCGGGTGCGGGCGAAAGGCCGGGAATAGGTGAGCGTCCGGCTCAGCTGCCGGCTCGAGCAAATGCAGGCCAAATTCGCGACAATGCTCAAGGCAGATATGACAATCTTCTTACGCCCCAGTGGTGGAAGGACCATCCAAATATGGCCCAGGCCTATGGGCAAAACTTCGGAAAATATCAATACGCACGCAATCATTGGTGGAGGCACGCCACCTGGGCTGCGTTAGGCGGTTGGGTGGCAGGGAGTTCCTGGGACTCCCCCGCTTATTATGATTACGGTGAAGACATCTACTACCAGGATGAACAGGTTTATATGAACGGAAAACCTGTGGCAAGCGCGGACGAATACTATCAGCAGGCGACTGCCATAGCCAAAAGCGCTCCGCCGGCTCAAGAATCGGAGACGGACTGGCTGCCACTCGGGGTTTTTGCAATCTCGAAAGACCAGGCCAGTGATTCAAATATGGTCTTACAGCTTGCGGTTGAAAAGGACGGCGTCATAGCCGGGACATATTACAACACCGCAACAGACGCTGCTCGGCCTGTGAGAGGTATGGTCGACAAAAAGACGCAGCGTGCTGCATGGACCTTTTCCGACGGCAAGAATACGGATATCGTCATGGAGACCGGCATTTTCAATCTGACACAAGATCAAACGGAAGCGCTCGTGCATTTTGGCAAAGATAAGACACAGCAATGTTTGATGGTTCGGCTTGATCAGCCGAAAGACACTGAAACAGCTAAAGAGCAGGCGAAATAGACTTAGGTATTGAAGCCAGATAATTCCTCATTACTTCCACGAATCGGTGAGAGGGCCTGGGGTTAGGAGAATCGTTTCACCGGCTGGACCGGTGTCGGAAGCCGTGAGGCAGCCCCAGTCCGGTCGAAACATCAAGAGAAAGAGGAGGGAGAAAAATGGCAGTTCCAAAAATCGCAATTAATGGTTTTGGCCGGATCGGACGAATGGTAACACGGATTGCCAAAATGCATGGACATTTTGATGTCGTCGCTATCAATGACCTTACGGACCCGGAGCATCTGGCATACTCCTTCAAGTATGACAGCGTTCATGGCATGTACCCCGGCAAAGTCCAAATCGACGGCAGCAACATGATCATCGACAACGATTCCTTTAAAGTGCTGGGGGAAAAAGATCCCGCGAAACTCCCGTGGCGCGACCTGGGAGTTGATTACGTCATCGAGAGCACAGGCAAGTTCCGAAAGCTCGACGAGCTTGCGAGCCACCTGAATGCAGGCGCCAGGCGGGTAATTGTGACGGTTCCGACTAAAGATTATCTGGAGAGCACGATTGTCCTCGGGGTGAACGATCATGTTCTCACACAGGAAGCCAAAATCATCAGTAACGCCAGTTGCACTACAAACTGCGTAGCGCCCATCGCTCTGGTGCTGCATCAAGCTTTCGGTATAAAACGGGGACTACTGAACACTGTGCATGCATTCACGGCCGATCAACGACTGGTCGACACCCCCCACAAGGATTTTCGGCGATCGTGGCATGCCAGCGTCAATATTATTCCAACGTCTACAGGTGCGGCCCGAGCGGTGGGAAGGGTGATTCCCGAATTGGAAGGCAGGCTGGACGGCATAGCCATGAGGGTACCCGTTCCTGACGGCAGCGTAGCCGATCTGACCATAGAACTCGAGAAAGCGGTGACGATCCAGCAATTGAACGATGCAGTCCGAAAGGCGGCTGAGGGACCACTAAAAGGAATCTTGCAATACCAGGAAGATCCAATTGTCTCTACGGACATAATAGGAAACACTCACTCGAGTATTTTCGATTCACAACTTACACAGGTAATGCATGATACGCTGGTCAAGGTAATCGCTTGGTATGATAATGAGTGGGGATACAGTTCGCGTGTCGAGGATTTGATCGTTCGTTTGGCCGCGATGGACGGCATGCAAACGGATCTGGAGGCCAGGAATAGCTGAGCACCGGGCAGAACACCACCAACTCCTCAAAAGTCGTCTTCAGGATTGATGCTAGCGTTGAGTCGATCGGGTCGCCCAAATGGCGGCGCCCAAATGAGCTTTAGTTAAATTCACCCAACGGGGGAGGTCGTCATGACTTTCAAATACAGTAACCTAGGGCTGGTAAATACCAAGAATTTGTTTCAACGGGCTGCTGAGAGCGGTTACGCCGTCCCTGCTTATAATTTCAATAATATGGAGCAGCTTCAAGCAATCATTGTGGGATGTGTGGAATCGCGCTCGCCGGTCATTTTACAAGTCTCCGGAAGCGCAAGGAACTATATACATCCTGATCTCTTGCCCCACATGGTGCACGGTGCGCTTGAAATGGCCCGAACCATCGGGACCGCCATTCCCGTTGTGCTACACTTGGACCATGGTGACACCTATGAACTTGCCAAGTCATGCATTGATACCGGTTTTTCATCCGTGATGATAGATGGATCTCACCATTCATTCGAGGAAAATATTGGACTTACAAAAAAGGTCGTAGAATATGCCCATGAGCGCGACGTCACGGTTGAAGGCGAACTCGGAGTTTTGGCGGGAGTTGAGGACGCTGTGTCCTCAGAAATGTCTCACTACACGAAACCCTCGGAGGTTGAGGAATTTGTGGAGCGGACCTCCGTGGACAGCCTGGCCATTTCTATCGGCACTTCCCACGGCGCCTATAAGTTTAAGATCAAACCTGGTGAGGAGCCCCCATCTCTGCGGTTTGACATTTTAGAGGAAGTGGAGCGTCGAATTCCGGGTTTTCCGATAGTGCTGCACGGCGCGTCGTCGGTAATGCCCGAATATGTTGCAATGATCAACAGGTTTGGCGGCAAGATGGAGGAAGCGGTTGGTATACCGGAAGAACAGCTAAGGCGGGCTGCCGGATCGGCAGTATGTAAGATCAACATCGACAGCGACGGCAGGCTTGCCATTACTGCAACCATCCGGAAGATCTTTGCAGAGAAACCGGGGGAGTTTGATCCACGCAGAGTACCTTGGCCCGGCGCGTGATGAGCTAATCAGAATGATCAAATACAAGAACGAGCACGTCCTGGGAAGCGCAGGGCGCGCATGAGGGACTGGCCTGGTATTGGCTATGGGGTGATGAAGATATTATCAATTCGAAGGGGAACAATTTCATGATGGAATTGAAAAGTTCTGATTTCGAAATACAAAGGCTCGGCAATGCAGGATTCCGTCTCCGATGCCGGCCACCTGCTTCGTCGATGCTCACGAACGGGTCCTTTATCATGCGACGCTTGCAGAAATTCAGGGATTTCTCAATTCAGGCCAACAGCCGCCATCCTTTGAAATGGCAGGCCCCAGGCAGCGAATCTTTTTTGATCCATCGAACCTCAAGTGCGGAATAGTGACCTGTGGGGGATTGTGCCCGGGCCTTAATGACGTGATACGATCCATAGTATTGGCCTATTTCATCATTACGGAGTTAGCGCAATATTCGGATTCCCATTCGGCTATGAAGGACTCACTCAAAAGTATGGGCATCAGCCAATTGAACTCACTCCCGACCTAGTTGCCGAGATTCAGGAAAAGGGCGGCACAATTCTGGGATCTTCTCGCGGTCCACAAGATGTTGGTGAGATGGTCACACTTCGAACGCATGAATATTGGCATTCTGTTCGCTGTCGGTGGAGACGGAACACTACGGGGAGCAAGCGCCGTAGCGCAGGAGATCAGCCGGCGCAAATTGACGATTTCTGTTATCGGTGTCCCGAAGACCATCGACAATGACATCTCCTGCATAGAAACCTCGTTCGGTTTTGTTACGGCTGTTAGCGAAGCGCGGGGCGCCATCTATGCTTCTCATTCGGAAGCGCGGAGCCAGAAACGGGGTAGGACTAGTAAAACTGATGGAAGAGAATCGGGTTTTATTGCAGCTTACGCGTCGGTCGCCACAAACCATATGAACTTCTGCCTTGTTCCCGAGGTTAAGTTCACTATGGAAGCATTTCTTCGAGCGCTGGAGGAGAGGCTGAATCGTCGCGGCCACGCGGTCATCGTCGCAGCTGAAGGGGCGGGTCAAGATCTCGTTCAGGCCACAGGAGATAGGGACGCGTCGGGAAACGTCAGATTCACAGATGTGGGAGTGTATCTAAAGGAACGTATTGTGCGCCATTTCAAAAAGACCGGCACGGAACTCAACCTGAAATACATTGATCCTAGCTACACAATTCGGAGTATGCCCGGCCAACCCTCAGACTTCAGCCTTTTGCCTGATGTTGGGACACAATGCTGTCCATGCTGCAATGGCGGGGAAAACCGACATGGTAGTCGGTAACTGGCAACGTCACTTCACCCACGTGCCCATTACCATGGCCGTTGCTGCTCGGAAGAAGATGGAGCCAGACGGAAGGCTCTGGGGTAACGTGCTGTCCTGCACAGGTCAGCCGCATCCGATTGGAATAAAACTCTTTTATCCCGAATCGTTTGACGGCAAGACAAGGAAATACATAGGGTAGCGACACAAATCTTACCGAACTATTTGAGAAGTAGTCAGACTAG
>CAVVZX010000010.1:0-15957 GCA_963752855.1 uncultured delta proteobacterium
CAGCGCGTACTCCGGGCCGTGGATGCCCAGGAAATTGAGGCCGTAGTAGTTTTCAAATCTGATAGAATGAGCCGTGATGGACTTGAAAGCCTCCAAATCGAAAAGCTCTTTCTCCGCAAAGGAGATCGCATACCTTTCGGTAAGCGAAGGCAACCTTACGGCTGATAGCGTCGATGACGAGTTCATGAGATTCATACGTGCCGGCCTGAATCAGAGAGAAAGGAAACTTATTGCTCTGAGGACGCGTCAGGCCCTTGAAAGGAAGCGAGAGAAGGGCGAGCGCGTTGGGGGCCGTCCTCGGTATGGTTGGCGAGTGGTCAACGGCGCGCTCGTTCCCGACCCGGAAGAGCAGAGGGCAATCGACCGGATGAAATCCTTGTACCGAAGGGACACACCACCAGGGAGATTGTGCAAGCACTGAAAGAGGACGGAGTTGGACGTGCAAGGGCAGTTATTTTTCACAACTCAGATCTGTCAGGATACTACGGGCAGCATGACTAAGGAAAAGAGTGAAGAAGAGCGGCTGGACCAACTGAAGAAGACCCGGACTATCGAGAATTGGTTCGGATTCTCAAGGGGCAGCCACCTGACCGAGTTGAAGCCTTTTACGACCATTACAAGGCTTCCAGAAAAGAGCGAGGAAAAGATGAAAGCACAGCCAGCGCAATCAAATCCAAGAGAGATAGCGAAGAAGATTCTTGACCTCCGGCAGCAGGGCAAAGAATGGCCCGAGATTCAACGTGTGATAAAACGTGTGACCGGGAAGAAGCTGAGTCCTTCAACGCCTACGGTGGTATATCTCGCACGAGAAGCTGAGAAAGCTCGGATTAACGTCTGAACGAGGAGCACCTGGATCAGATGGGCCTGAAACATTATCTTCCGAACATGAGGAACGTTCCGTTGATAATGACCAACAAAGTCGATTAGAGGCCTAAAGAACAAGTTCCGAACAAAGCGCTCATGCAGAATCACTTCCGAAAGAGTGGGAAAACAGGATCAGAGAAATAGCCACGGCGGTTTGCACCGAACTTATTCATGACATGGGCAGCGTTACTCCTATAACAAAGCGAGACGATGACTTGCCACCCGAAGCGCGAACGCTCAAAGGCTCTGGACGTGGGCAGGCGGGAGAATCGAACCTACGTCAAATTGAGCGGGACCATCGACAGCAACTTGCACGAACTGTTTGAGAAGGAAAGAAGTGAACGAGGGCTTTCAGTTGGAAAGCTCCTGGACGCGATATTATGGGACCGGTACGGCCGTCCGAAGCTCACCTACGAAAGCGAGTAGTCAAAGTACTTATGATTTCGCTCCGCTCCAACTCGGGCATGACTGAATTAGTGACAATAAATGACCACAATAACAACTAGATGCCCCCCCTATCCGAAACAGACCCCCAGGGGGGCCATAGCCGAAAATAGCCTAACCTCGCGGTCGGGGGTTGTGATTTTTAATTCTTGCGGTATTCGGAGATTCCCGAGGTTGTGTCATGTTATACCAGTTCGCGATTCAGTTTAGAATTTGATATAAGCTCCCCGACTTAGATCTTGGGGAGGTGTCTGATGGGTGGAGTGACGTCGGCGCTACCACATCTTTCGGAATTCGAGGTGTCCGTGCGGCTGAAGCAGACGGCAGGGAGGGAACACCGGAGATGGCTCATAATCTGGAACGCATTGGTGGACCCGCGGCCTGCCTCGGAGATCGCTCTCCACACGGACGTTTCGCTTTCTTGCGTTCATAGCGTGGTGTCCCGGTACAACAGATTCGGTCCACAAGCCATCGAAGGTCGTGAGCACGGTATACGGCGCAGATGCTATTTGAAGAAAGACGAGGAAGCAGAGTTTCTCGAGTCGTTTCTTGACGTTGCCTCCACCGGGGAGATCTGCGTTGCAGGGCCGATCAAGGAGGCCCTCGAAGCATTGTTGGATCACCCAGTCCATCATTCCACAGTGTACAGGATGCTTCACAGAAATGGATGGAGGGAAATCGTTCCTCGGCCCGCTCATCCCGAAGCCAAGGAGGAAGTTCAAGAGGCTTTTAAAAAAACTTCCCTGAACTCGTAACCGAGATTGTGGAACGAAGAGATCCGGAAGATAAGAGGCCGGTGATCATCATGGCCCAAGACGAGGGACGCTTCGGACGAATCACCGATATCCGATCGTGTTGGGCGCCCAAAGGGATTAGACCGAAAATCCCCCAGCAAGTCGTCAGGACATTCGTCTACGTATATGCGGCGGTATGTATGGCTCTGGGTAAGATGAGCGCTCTGATCCTGCCCTACGCAAACACGGCCATGATGAACCTTTTCTTGGAGGAAGTATCCCATGATTTCAAGGAACACTTCGTCATCATGCTGGTAGATGGAGCGGGATGGCACAGATCTCACGGCCTGAGGATCCCCGAGAACATACGGCTGATACAGCAGCCGTCACATAGCCCGGAACTAAATCCCGTCGAGCATCTATGGGAGGAATTGCGGGAAAAACACTTCCCCAACAAAGCGTTCAAGTCACTCGACGCCGTCGAACACGCGCTCTGCAAAGGACTGTGCGAGCTTCATAACGATCCGATCAGAGTCGGCTCGATGACGAATTTCCCCTATTTGCAAGTTATATGTTGAATTGCGAAATGGTATTACATCGAAATATTAGTCCTCGTTGGGTCTCTTTTTAGCCGTCATGGCTTTGACGTTCTTTGCTCGACTGGGGGCGCGCTGACGGGCTTAGTATTTCCTATGCTGGCGCTGGTCATGGGTCCGGTTTGGCTAATGCGTGTACATCGGCACAGGCGTGAGGAGAGACGTTTGCGGGCGCTAGAGGTTGCCCACGTGGATGACATGAGCGTCCGGGATTCCAAAAGGCACTGGATATGGTCCAAGCTGGACCGGGCATTCCGCCCTACCGTTGACGCCCTGGATGTGGTTTCCAAGATCAACAAAAAGGGGAAGGCGGTGCATTCAATTACCGAGAAAGCTGAGACTAGAATACGCGGCGAACTCCAACGTATAGAGTTGCCATTTCATGTCTAGTTGCCAGTTTCCGGCGGGCGGACAAGGGGACTCCGGCGGTGGTTGGTGTCACGGACTGGGAGAATTTAACCTCACTCCATTCTATACCCAATTTACAGGCGAGATCGAAACGGTAGATCTGTGGCCGAAATGATAACAAGGCCCCGTATGATGTATACTTCGATCCTGTAATAGGAAACTTGCCATAAGCTTCAAAATGAACGGGCATGCCGAGGATGGCGGGCGGCATGTATCTAAAATAGAGTCCCCAGGTCAACGGTTTCTGACCAACGAGATCAATGCGATTAAGATGAGCCAAACGATTTACTACTGTTCCGTCCGGAAGCGGGAACGGTGTTGTGCCGGTGAAAAGTCCACCATTAAATCGCGGGTCGATCAAATAGTAATCCACCGATGCGCCAAAGGTTAGCCATTCATGGTGCAGCGCATCCAGATCAAGGCCGAATCTCGCTCCATTCCATTGCAGTTTGCCCAGCTTGGTGTTGAGGCTCCAGTTATCAAAATAGGAATAAGCGGCGCGAAAACCCAAGCGCCATAGTCGTAATCTGCGTAGATCTCGGCATACGGCGCAGCCTGATCCAGGACTGACCAAGTTCGCAAATCATATTGCTCTGCGGCCCAGTGTGCTCGACCTAGCGTAGGGCCGGACCGATAGAGGCCCATTTGTACCCGACGCCCAATTCGCTTCTGAATGTGTTTCCGATATCGCATTTGGGCAGGAGAGGCCCACAGAACTTTTCAAAGGTTGTGACAGGCTCAAACGATCCTATGATCGGCATCGGGAGGTAAGATTCCAGCGGGGCAGCCATTCCCGAAGAGGGAAGTAATATCAACAGCAAGAGAAGAAAGCTCCAACAGCGCCGCGACTCAATGCCCATAGCGCACCCTCTAACCAAATTACACATGAAATTTCAATTGGAAGCTATTGTGTCACAATTTCATGCGGCTGGTCAAGCTTTTCTGCTTGCCAAAGTGGGAGGCGGGTGGTATACAATAACACGATCCTTAAATAATTCACGGATCTTTACCAGGAAGTCGATCACACTTTAGTGGTCGATTTCTTGTTTCTACACCTAATCTGCAATCGTGATCCGGCTGATCTTTGAAATGTCCCGTATGAGACAACCAATGAGGCGCTGTGCGGTAATGCAGTCCGTTTCGCTGCTGGCACGAGTAACCCGATAGAGTGCCTCAACACAATCGAAATTCCGGGTGTCCATGCACACGCGACGACGACTACTGGGATATCGGATACACGGTCAAGAAGAAGGGTGATGAGAATTAGAAGAAAGCCTCGACCTGAAAAAACGCGCCCTGCCAGCGCGCCTTCAATTCGAGGTTCGGAAATGTTATTGGTATTGGGTTACCGTTCGCATCAAATTGCGGGAACTGCCGTAGCAGTCATGTCCAAATTTATTGAACGATATCCCGCCTCGATCGCGACGGAAAATGTGCTGTGCGCGAACATGCTGGTATTCCATATGGATGGCCTTATCCCCGCTCCTATTTCCCAGTCCGTTATTTTCGGCATATTGCTGCTCGTGAACGGCATAGGAAACCGAAATTTCGCATGGGCAATAACCGGAACATCTCTCAGGCGGACCGGAATGGCTTGACCGTAGAAGCCAAGAGTCAAAGGTTCTTTGCTTTGGTAAAGTGGATTATCATTTCCTGAGCGGTCCGTAAAGCTCACCGGAGTGAAGTAGTAGTCCGCATTCATTCCAAGCTTTAGAAAAGGATAACGGATCAGATCCAGATCCAGTCCGATTCTCGAAAAGTCTATGTCAAGTTTCGTCAATCTCTGGTCAGGAGTACGCCAGGACAGGATTGTCGGTCTCCCGACAAAACTGTGGGATTCTATATTGCCTCGAATCCCCAGCCGATCGATGTACAGCTTCACCCAAAATTCCGCGATTGGCTCAAAAGTGTTCGTGATGCCCGGAACAGGTCCTCCTACCAAGTAGTATGGCTCCGAATTACCTTTTCTCACAGTTCCTGAGCTTAGATTTGCCAAGAGAACCCTACCCCCGCCCTCAGCTCTATAGTCGGACCAGTCAAACCACGCCGGGGGACCCCCACCACGATGAATAGCTTTGAGCCGAAGCCGTTCTCGGACAGACAATTACTAGACCGATCACGAGCAATAGCAAGATGTGAGCGGCTGCCCGAATGAGGGTTTTTAGAATCAATCCATACCTCGTTGGCAGAGACGCCATAAAGATCAGAAAAACAGCATGGTCAGCCCGAAATATACCGCATGTAGAGACTCGGTGTCAAGAAATTACCTGTGCGGCAGTTCTCCACAGTCGTGAGCGCCAATTAAGACACCACGCGTACTTGGCTTGTGACGTGTGGCCTTATATCTAACTTTCCTTGAAATCAGCCACAGAGAGCATGATAAAATTGTGGTCTGTTCCGCTGTTGCATCAGAAGGGAATGTCAGGCTTCCACTTCAATTCCTCAAACCTCTTTTCAGAGATACTTTAAGAAAGCATGTTAGCCTCTAGAATCCAGTGTTCTGAGTGGAGAATCCTTTGTCAACCCTAACGTTGAAGTAGGCTCAGGCAGCAGGGCAAAGAAACTGGTCTCCTCTCTCGATAAGCGCCTCGACATTATCGCATTCAAAAACTTCACTGGCGACTAAAAGACAGTCCTTTCCAGTGATCGCATCCATGACGGCCTGTTTCCACAATTTGCGGCAAGGCCATGTCTTGATCATGCGGGCTGACGGGTTGGTAGTCCTGTAGTGCTCTAAACGCAGCGCCACATCCGTAACAAAGCCTAACTTGACTCGCTTCGGATCTAATTCTGGCATCAGCTGGCAGACATAAAAATACCCGCGATCGCCGGGCAGCTTTTTCTCCACACCGCCACGAGGTCTCCCGCCCTGTTTTTGTCTAAGGTCCAAAACTTCTGCCGCATCGTTGAAATTTAGACACGACGCATAGTGTCCGCGTGAATTTGGTGTTATTTTTTGCGCGAGGCGATTAGCGAATCCGTGCTTTTTTAGCCATCGAAGACAATAGGCCCCACCACTCGTTCCCTCGAAGCCGAGAAGAGGCGCCAATTTCTGTACTTGTATCCACTCTTGATCCTTGAATTTGCTGTATAACAGAGCCTTATATTCCTCTCTCTCCGCCATTTGCTCACCTCGCTCATGAAATTTATCCAGAAACTGTCCGGCCCTGGTCACGTGCCCAGTGTTCACACCCGGTGGCACATCACGACGGGGTAAGCATAAGTCACTGGTCGGTCTCCAGACAAGCATAATCTTCGCAGTGGCCCATACTGCGTTCAGCACTAGCCGGCCAGTCCCGAAGCCTTAGTGAAAACAGGGATCATCCACGATACAGCAGTAGCCGCTCTCCCTATTTCAACAGGACCGTGTGCCCTGCCTCTAACTTAACAAGTGGTACATAATTCGGGGGCAGGTCAAATCGGGGGAGGGGTAGTATGAAAAAGTGTTGGTTCCTTGTTACCATTTTGTTACCTTTTTTCCGTACCTGAGGAGTATCAAAATGGATTCAACCGGATTAACTCAGCTTGAAATTGTTGGGAAATTCGATCAAGGCATTGTTTTTACAAGCGTTGTTTTGCGTTCGCAACACGGGGGTCGAGGGTTCAAATCCCTTCATCTCCACCAATGATAACAATATGTTAGCATCATATTCTGAATTATGAATATTCTGCCTTTTTGCCTTTAGCTAACAAATAGCTAACACTTTTCAAAACTATAGGTTTCTTGCAGTTCAAAACAACGGGTCTTTTATCAATTCGAGTCTCGCCGTCATTAACTCTCCTGATAACCTGTCCCAAATAGTATCTATCTCAGTGATTTAGTTATAAAACTCTGCGCAAATTGTGTGCAAAGAACCGGTCCTATTTGTAGGCTATCGTCTTAGCGTTCTTCGTGGTCTTGTGTGCCTGTTGCGCTTCGTCACGATGAAAGCGAGCCAATTGAAAGCAGATCTCACTCAATCCGCGTCTAAAATCAATTCTGAGCGATTTTCGTTCGCGGGACAGAAGAATTGCGCTGCGGTCTGTAAATCCTCCCTAATGATCTAATACCAACTTGCAATCAAGATGAGACGATGATATGGCCTTTTCCCCAGGGAGGGATGTTACATGGGAAGAAGGCCAGATTTTTCAGGAGAAGTGATGGATGCGGCCCGAGAGGTTGCGAAAAAGACGAGGGACGCCGATGAGCTGCGTAGGGCCATGTCAGTGGTTCTCTCCGGAGTAATGGGTTTGACCCTGCCTCGTGTAGGAGAGATGATCGGGCGTTCTCGGGCCACAGTCGCTCGTTTCCATGCGGAATTCAGGGCGTGGTTGTCTGGGCGGCAAGACAAAGAGAAGAACTGGGGAGGCCGGAGGCGGGCATATCTAACCTTTGAAGAGGAGAAGGAATTCTTGTCCGGTTTCTTTGAGGTGGCATCGAGAGGCGGCATTCTTGTGGTCAGCGAGGTGCGCGCTGCTCTTGAAAAGAGGCTCGGGCACAAGGTGGCCGAGACGACTGTATACCGGATGTTGGAAAGACATGGCTGGCGGAAGATAGTTCCCAGACGACGCCACCCCAAGGCCAATAAATCGGCCCAAGAAGGGTTCAAAAAAAACTCGAAGGAGAAGTAGCCAAAGAAGCCAAACGCCAAGCGAAAAAAGGAAAGCGTGTCCTGCCTATGTTTCAGGACGAAGCCCGCTTTGGCAGAATCAATAATCCTCACAACTGTTGGGCTCCGCCAGGCGTACGACCATCTGTGCCTTGTCATATGGTTCGCGAATACACTTACGCATATGCGGCAGTATCACCGGCTGATGGCATTCTGGATTCTTTGGTTCTTCCCGTGGTTAATGCACACGCCATGTCGCTGTTTCTCTCTGAGGTGTCTCAGCGTCATCCCAACGATTTCATCCTCATGGTAATGGATAAAGCCGGATGGCACCGAGCCAAGGACCTCAAGATTCCCAAGAATATGCGGATCATCTTCTTGCCACCCTATAGCCCGGAACTCAATCCCGTAGAGCACCTCTGGGAAGAGATCCGTGAAAAGTGGTTCCCAAACAAGGTCTTCAAGAGCCTGGATGCAGTGGAAGGTGTCCTCGTCGATGCTCTCCAATCGCTGGAACAATCCCAGGAAAAGGTAGCAAGTATAACGGGATTCGACTGGATCAATAATCTCATCTTGAAAGCAACTTAGTATAACTTAACAGTGGAACATGTTTCGGGGGTGGGTCGACCTTGCAGGCCCCGGTGATTTTGGGTTATGATTAAGCCTGCACAAGGCGCTGGAGATTGATCAGCGTCGAGCCGTTTATCCAAATTCACCCAATCCCAGAGGAGCGCTACCTGCGATGGCACTTGCGGTGGGAGTGGTCATCTTCAACAACCCAGCTTGGCAACTTCGGAGGTTCGTAAAGTCTTTTGAGCTGGCTTCGGCTGAGCTAGGAGCGGAACAACAAGTCCATCTCCACTTCATGGACAACGGCCGTGCGAGCCACCTTGGAAGTATGAGTCGATCTGCTATTGAAACAACGGGGAGAGGAAACATAGGATTTGGGGCCGCCGCGAATATCCTGATGGAGAAAGCCTTCGGCCAGTGGGGAGTCGATGGATTCCTGTGCGCCAACCCGGACGGTGTGTTTCACTACCAGACCATACAGCAACTCTATCAATTCGAGAGAGAGTATCCACCAAGCTTGGTGGAGGCCATTCAGTTTCCCCATGAGCATCCCAAGGTCTACGACCCCCTCACTCTCGAAACACCTTGGGCATCAGCATGCTGTCTTTACATCCCGAGGTCCATTTACGAATCTGTTGGCGGCTTTGACGAGAACTTCTTCATGTACGTCGAGGATGTGGACTATTCCTGGCGAGCTCGTCTTAAGGGGTTCGGCGTAAAGATCTGCCCGTCTGCTCTCTTCGCGCATGAGGAGTTCACTCGGACACCTTCGCCGCTTGTGAGGAGGTGGCGGCACGAATCGTGCAGATACCTCGGCTGGAAGTGGGGTCAGCCGAAGTTCAGGCGTCACTGGGAAGAGCTTCTCATCACAGAAGGGTTCTACCGGTCCCAAGAGGATTTGCCCCCTCTGCCGGACCCTGACACGACCATATCCCAAGAGGACGCGAGGAGCGTGGGAACCTTTGACAGGCTGTATAGTTTCGCGGAGGTACGCTGGTGAGCGAATCGAGCGTGTCTGATCTATCGCTTACAAGCGCGGGAAAAACCGTCAGCGTGATCGTCAGGTTTCATGATCGGGGGAAAATAGCGTTTCTTGATCAGGCGTTATTCAGCTTGGCGACGCAACATTACCCACACGTTCAGCTGATCGTCGCGGTGCAGAATGGAGACGGTCAGCTGCTCAAGAGAATCGAGACGATCATCGGCAAACAGCCCTTTGTTATCGGCCGTAACATTTTGTGTGTACCGGAGGGCGTAAACAACCTGACTACCCGTGGTTCAGCGAGCGATGCGCCGAGTCACCTAGTCCTGTCGGTGGACGTTTCCGAAGGACTGGACGGCCGATCATTCCTGCTGAACGAGGGGCTCAAAGCAGCCGAAGGGCGTTATCTTGCTTTCCTGGATTACGATGACGTGGTCTATCCGCACGCCTATGAAGTCTTGATCAGTCGGCTCAATGAATCGGGAAAGGCCGTGGCCTTAGGTGGATGCCTCATTGCTCACCAGAAATTCGTCGCTGCTGATCAACCCTATCTGATAGAAAACAAAACCCTTCGAAATCGTAGGGGATAGACCCCTACTACAGATATTTGCCAAAGACGTCGTTCCCATCCACACGTTTGTCGTGGATACAACCAGAGTTGAAGGGGACGATCTGGTATTCGATACCAACGTTGCCTGCTATGAAGACTATCTGTTCCTGCTGGGGCTGGCGGCGAAGTATCGGTTCGACTTTGAGGCGCTATCGCAACCCATAGCGGAGTACCGTCAGCGGGACGACGGAACAAATACGGTCATGGTGGGGCCCTACTGTCCCCTCAAGGAGCGGAAGTGGAGGCAGAGTGCGCAATACGTTGAAGACGTGAAGAAGGAAATGGAGGTTAGGGCCAACGCTGCTGATATAACCTCTCTCGTGCTGGAACGAGACAGACTGGAGGACGAGCGCGACCGATTGATCCAGGAACGAGACGAACTCGCTGGTCGTCTGCTGGAACTCACCAGATTGCAATAGCGGATTCGTGAGCCGGGGGAGCGATACCATCTCCCTCTCTCTTACGGACCCATTTTGTGCGGAGTCTCTGGCCTCGCTTGTCTTGACTAGCCTCGTCTCATAGAGTATTTTCTCGGAGTCCAAAGGAAGATGATTCCGATTACCACATGAAATATTAGGATCTCGGCTGGCTTATAGTGGGCTCCCTGACACAGATCTATCAGATATTCTACGCGAAGAGCCATATGGGGGAGTTAGATCCGGCTTTCGTTCCCCTCGATTGCACACGTAATCCGGCCCCGCACCTGTTTGAAGTATATTGGCAGGTCAGATTCTATGCCTCCGGACTTTACAAGGAAGCAGATTACACGGGGCTGATGTCCTGGAAGTTTCGGTCCAAGAGCCGTGTCTCCGGGAGAAAGTTCGTCGATTTCATCGAAAAGAATCCCGGATTCGACGTCTACTTCATCAATCCGTACCCTCAGCTCGCCTACCGCTTCTTTAACGTATGGGGGCATGGTGAACATTGCCATCCTGGTATAGGCGCCCTTGCGCAGAGGCTCTTGGCGGAGACCCAATGCTGTTGCATCACGGACATAGGGCGTAATAGTCACAATACCTTACTCTACTGCAACTATTGGGTAGGCAACGCCAAGTTCTGGAAAATGTATATGACGTTCATCAGACCACTCTTGGAGCGCAGTACAACAATACAGCCTAACGGACCGAAGAATCCCTATTTCGGCCTGACCATGCACAACCGGAGGCCGGCTCCTTTTTTCCCTTTCATTTTCGAACGGTTTTTCTCGACATTCCTGCTTCAGATCGACGGCATAAGAGCTTGCCCCTACGTTTACAGCCCTGAAGAGATTCTTGGCAGAGCTGAAAACCAAGAAGAGAGACTAATTTTGGAGGGCTGCATGCCAGCCATCGACGACCTGGATCGCAGTCCATCTGACAAGACCCCGGCACAACAACGGGCTTTGTTCCTGAGTCTGACTGACTGCTGGAACGGTGAGCGGAAGCAGAGCGCTCCAACGGAATCCTCAGCAATTGGAAGACGACGCCGGGATGACATGGCTCGTGTTCATTAGTTATGCGAACTGGCACGCCCGTTGAGTCCGCTGAGCAGAGAACCTTGGCAGCAAACAAGCACACAATGAGTCATGCGGATCTCGGGTGGCTTTCGGAACCGAGGTGGGCTGCTGGAGTGACCCGGATTACTGTGTTGAACGGCATGTACCTCGTATGGGTGATTCGAGAAGACCTGAGAGACGCCTTCGACTTGACGAAGGAAAGCGGAGTTCTAGCTTACTGGGGATGGTGGCTGACTCGCGGTACCCGAGAGTACCCGGACGTTCCGTACTATCTAAATGAGGAACTCAGAGCATTCCTCGCCGAACCTGCCGATGGGGTCATGCAAGTTAGCCCTGTTCCTATACCTCGAATGCTTCATCTCATATGGAGTTCCCGAGAAGACCTGAGAGATGCCTTCGACTTAGGGACAGAGAACGGAGTTCGCGCTTACTGGGGATGGTGGCTGACTCACGGCAAGCGAGAGTACCCGGACTTTTCGTTCTTTCTAAATGAGGAGCTCAGAGCAGTCCTCGCTGAACCTGTGGATAGGGTCATTCAGGATAGCCCTGCTCCTATATCTCTAATGCTTCATCTTATATGGAGTTCCCGTGAGGACTTGAGGCGGGCCTTCGATCTTGACACGCGTGAAGGTCGCGAGGGATTGGTACAGTGGTGGCGCATACATGGCTCTCGAGATCAAAGCGAACTAACAGTTTGCTCGAAAGGTCCGGAATCGTGCCCGCCGGCGCCCACCGCGCAGAGACAGCAAGGCGCCTTCCCGGACGCAGAGATCGCCGTCTTGGCCAACTCGGGGCAATACGATGAAGGAGGCCTAAATCTGGTAGGTTTCGCTCACGGCGAACTGGGCATTGGCGAAGACCTTCGGATGGCCGCCGCTACCGCCTACGCCCACCGAATCCCTTTCACCGTGTGCAATGCCCCCGTGTCCATGGTGGCTCGAGACAAAGACCATCGACTCGCGGGTATGGAATCTGCCGAAGCCATCTACAGGACGAACCTGATCACCCTTCCTGGCACGGAGACGGTCCGCATCTTGGTCGAACACGGCACCGGACTGTTTGCGCATCGGTTCACCATAGGAGCTTGGCAATGGGAGCTTCCTTCTTGGCCGCTGATGCTAAAGGATGCATACCGTCTCGTCCAGGAGATTTGGGCGCCGTCTAGTTACACTGCCGAGGCCTTTCGGGAATCCGCGCCCGTCGAGGTACTTCACATGCCCATTGCCGTGGAGGTCGATCCGGCGCCTCATATGGACCGCAGTGATTTTGGGTTGCCCGAAGACAAGTACATCTTTCTGTTCGTTTTTGACAGTCTCTCGCATTTTGCCCGCAAAAATCCGCTGGCCGCCATCACGGCGTTCCAGCGTGCTTTTCCCATGAGCCACAGAGAAGTAGGACTGGTCATCAAATGCATGAACGCGCCCAAGGACCATGCAGGCTGGCGCACGGTGATGGAATCCTGCGGTAATGACCCAAGAATCATAACCATCAACGAGACCTTTTACCGGGAACGTATCCTGGGACTATTTAATTGCTGCGACGCCTTCGTCTCATTGCACCGGGCTGAGGGATTCGGCCGCACAATAGCGGAGGCGATGCTCCTTGGCAAACCCGTGGTGGTGACTAATTTCTCGGGTAACACCGATTTCACAAACTTGGAGACGGCATTTCTCGTCGACGGGCCCTTCATTCCTGTCAAGAAAGATGACTACCACTTCGGAGAGGGGCAATATTGGTGCGATCCCGACGTAGAACAGGCCGCGCATCAGATGCGCCGCTGCCTCGAAGACAGCGAACAGGCTTCGATGAAGGCCATGGCAGGCCAAGAACTTATTCGAAGCAGATTCAGCCCAGCTGCCGTAGGAGCCGCGTGGATCGAACGATTGAGAGAACTTGGGGTACTTGCGAAAACCGAGGCCTGACTCCCAAGACAGGTCTTGACCTGCCCCCCAAGAACTGGTCCAGGTTTGAAGGTCGGGTCGGATAGAGTGGAACTTGTGCCAAACGGGAAGGTCCCCAGCTTTTGGACTAGCCATAGCAATCGGTCAGGGGCGCCCCCCTCCCCGGGGGGCCGTTTATCATAAAGCCTCGGCTGCGGCCTGGGTCACCCCGTGCGCCTCACGGTGAGAAAATCGGTCCATTCACCTGGACATGGAGCCTACAAGTCAGATGCAAGAGACTCATCAGCCCTGAGAATACGGTCCTCTGTTCGTAATTATACATTTTGTTGCGATCCCATTCGTCAATGATGTCCCTAAAGTGCTCGACAATTCTCCTTTCCCCTTCGTGTCGGCAGGCCTGCAAAATCTCTTTCCTTGTGTGCGGATAGGGGCAAGAAGAAATTGTCTCATTGACGAGCAAGAAGGTTGAAAACATCCTCTCGAAAATAAAAGGGAACATCGGGGCTTCCTTCGCCGGATGCTTGATGTAATCGGTGGCGGCGAAGTACCTTGCGCTCTCTTCAGGCGCCATCCGCTGTTCGATGGTTTCGACAAGCTGTGTAACAAATCCCATATACGTATTCCAGAATTTGGAATTACCAACCCAGTAGTTACAATAGGACAGTGTGTCATGGTCATTCCGCCCCATGTCAGGAATAGAAATCGAATAGCCCGTGGCATCGATCAGTTTTTGCGCCAACTCAACTATCCCTGGGTGGAAGGCTTCTCCTTGTTCCCATACATTGAACGAATGATAAGCGTATTGAGGAGAGGGATTGATAAAATAAACGTCAAATCCCGGATTGGCCTGAATGAATTGGATGAATTCTTGGCCGGAAATTTTGGCCTTCTGGCAAAATTTCCTGGACAATACGCCTACATATTCTGCCTCCCGGTAACGACCAGACTCGTAGAAATGAAGAAGAAACACCAATCTCGCGGTAGTCTGGAAGGGGATTGTGTCTCCAGTCATTAGGAGCGAATGCAGGGTCCAACTCTTTAATGTCCCCTTCTTTGATCCAGTTTTGGAAAATTTTGACGTCAGCGCTCATTTTCTCCGCCTTACGGCTGGGGCTGCATGGGATTGGAGCACATCACCACCGGAATTATGCAGCGGTCTTGCCATTTCAGGGCGCCTTTGGGCCGGTAAATTGTCATCGGATGGTCCCTCTGACACCGAAGAGCCCCATCGGAGCAAAAAAAGTCTGTAAAGATCAAAACATAAACTGAGCTGGGCTGAATCGCAGAATACTTGATGTCAGCCATTGGAGAAAGAAGAACCGTCTTACTTTCTGTCTTTTCCATTTTTCTTGTGACGATTTTCAGTACGGCAGAAATTGAATCTGCCTGGACCTACTCAGATCTTTCTAGGCATTAGCTAACAGAATTCAAAACGAAGTATCACCAAAGATAACCAAACGGGAACGACGAAGGTTGAAATAATCAAGGAATTGTCATAAGTGGTTAGTATTGCTAGCGCTGAAAATGCGTTCGCAACGCAGGGGTCGAGGGTTCAAATCCCTTCATCTCCACCAACGTATTCTCAAGAGATCAGGATGTCACGCTTGACCAGCGACATCCTGATTTTTTTCGTTCTGACTCCTTGGCTTCGGCGGGGTACAAGTCGAAGGCCGCTCGCTGAAAAGTGGCGCAGGCAGGTCGCTCTCTTGATAGCTCAAGGAGAAGTGTCCGATCAGTTCGAATATTCATGGCCAGATTTATAATAGAAAGACGCTATTTCGAGAAAATTTGATTGATGCTTCGCTCTATCTCGCTCACGTCTATTTTCTTTGCAATGGAAAGCTCATTGATCAGCAGACTCCCGGCCTGATCCAATAGCCTCCGCTCGCTGTAGGATAGATTCTTGGTTTGTCTGAGAAGGGACAAATCTCTGAATACTTCTGCCACATTACAGATGTTTCCAGTTGTCATTTTTTCTTGGTAATCGCGGAGCCTCCTGTTCCAGGTCTGCGAATCGGTTTTCGTTAGTCTTTTTCTCAGGATTTCAAACACATTAGATGCTTCTTCTTCAGCAATAACCTTTCGCATAGCTCCCGCTTCAGCTTTTTCTACGGGAAGTTTTATCAATGCTCCTTTCACGGTTTCCAGGATGACGCAGATTTGATGGGAATCTCTTATGTCTTCGTCCCTTATGGAGATGATTCGGGCTACACCATAGGATGCATAAACAACTGCGTCTCCTACCTCGAACATTTTGCCCTCCCTTTACTTGGGCGATTCGGGTCTTCTAATCGACTCAATCGGAGCCTCTGACTTCGTCTCTCAGCCCCTGAATAAAAAAGGCATTTTCTTAGTCTTGGTAAGCCCGTCCACTTGTCGGTTCAGGTCCTGGCCTGGGAGAGGACGGAAATCGTCCTTTCCGCCAATTGGATGATTTTGTACTACATGTTGTGGTTTGTCAAATGTAAACACAATATGCCGCGTAAGGATGTGAATTTGCGCGGCAATCAGCCTGGTGGCCAAGAGAAGCTGAGATGAGAGGTCGCTAAGTCCGGAAATTGTTGGGGCGGGAAAACCTCTCAACATCATCTTGCCCGGATCTTTTGTGAAACGCGTCGCAACCGGCGCCAGCGATTTGGATGTGTTCCTCGTCACGGGATACAAGAACCGCGGGCGATGATTTTATCAGAATTGAGCAGGTTTGTTTTCATGCCCTGCAAGCCACTGAGAAGGCGATCAAAGCGCTGTTATTGTGTCGAGGAAT
>CAVVZX010000011.1:0-17561 GCA_963752855.1 uncultured delta proteobacterium
AGTTGTCCTGGGCGCGGCGCATAGTCTTTGTCTGACCCACAATTCTTGAAATAACAGAGAATTGCATGTTCTTTCCCTCAACCATTTGATATGGTGGTGAAAATCACGTGACGTGGGGGCGATGTGATCCGCGGCAGTGGTGAAGAGCAAAGCGAGACCTTTCGACACCTACTAGATGATTGTTTTTGTACTCTCTCTGCCTTTGCAGGACCGTGTGGAGTGGTTGAAGTTGGCAGGTCAACATTGGTGAAACCTGATTCAAGGGCAAACACTCCAGAATTGCCAAGACCACAGCATGATCCCGGTTGACAGGTGGCAGTGAGGACCCCATGTTTTACGCTTGGAGGTTGATTGCGCGATGAGCCAGAGACAATGGCAGGTAAACCTGCGCTAGCGCTGGTGTAGTGTCTATCCTGTGCGCATCTATATTTCGTTTCGTAGGGCTGGGCGTCAAGTCTTAATCGACAACGATGAGCTCTGAAAGTATAAATATCGAACGCTGAATCGTCGGTTGGGCGATGGTCGGCAGGAGCGACGAATGATGGCCTCTTCCTGGCTTCCCTGTAGTTCTTCACTTTTCGATCAAATGTTTCGGGGACTCCGAATCTTCCACAAGAGCGATATGTACATAGTTAGGAGTCTTTATATGTTGTGTTAACCTTTCTTACTGGATTGCGCTATTTGTCGTTTGTGGAAGCTTTGCTGGCTGCCTCTATGATGGCGTTATTGGGGGCTCCCCTGGATATGAGCCAATATGCCCAAATATATCGATGCTTTCTAACCTTTTCACTGTTGGCTACATACTTATGGCTGATGATCCTCGCGGAGACAAGAGAAGGCCGGAGGCTTTCCCGGTGGCTGCAAGGAGGCTATTGTCTTGCCTCGCTGGCAGCTTCATTCTTGCACTATTTCGGGGCCTTCCTTATTGGTCTTCAATGTGTGGCTGCCAAGTAATAATATTGCCACCAAGCCTGATGTTCTCCACGCCGTCACATGATATTTTTGTACTGGTTATTGCGCTGTTCTGGCTAAGCTCGGTCCACGGATGGATGCGTCGCAGAGTATGAACTCCAGTGGCACCCTGCCGTCTACGGGGACGATCTTTCAAGTTTTTTTCTTCTTTCTTCAATGACACACCAATTTTTGGCGTCATGGCTTTGGTCTTGTGTATCCTTCATCTGTTTTGACGAGGCTCCAGTCCGCAAGAGTGTGAATCTGATGTTAGCAAGAGAAAGTTACCGGCAGACATAGATTTGTTATTGGGGCTCTGGTTGACAATCCCTATTTTACTGGTTTTTGTCTCAAGTCCTGGTTCGGCCAGTCATTGCTGGCTGCACGCTATAATCTGGCTATCCGCTTGACTCCAGTAGCTACTATATGTAGTATCCAGGCATGGAAGACTATCCGCAGCGTTCTCATTCGTATAGCTGCTTTGCAGATGATGAGGCATGCAGGGAATACCTGGTTCAGTTGCGTTGGCCGGATGGTTTTGTCTGTCCAGACTCAGCCATCGTGGAGGCTGCTTACTAGCTGGGGCCTTTACCATTGTGGGAATTGTGGGTACCAAGTTTCTGCCACTGCCGGGACGATCTTTGAGGACACCCGCAAGCGGTCATTGTGTCTGTGGGTTCGGGCTATGCGGTACATTACGAGCCAGAAGCAAGGTGTCAGTGCGCTTGGGCTGCAACGAGTGCTGGGTTTGACGCGAACGAGACCGTCTGGAAAATGGCTGCATAAGTGCGTCATGCGATGGTGCGTCCAGGACGCGACCGCATAGGCGGAATCATAGAGCTTGACGAGATCTACAACTGTGGCGCAAGACCGGAAAGCGTGGTCGAGGGGCTATTGGTAAAACGTTGGAAGTTGCTGACAGCCAAGAGGATGGAAAGCGCATAGGACGTATTCGTCTTCATCGTGCTGTCAGACGTGCCAGGGAAACTCAATGCCGGCGGTGGAAACCGGAGTAGAAAAGGGCAGTGTCGTGAGGACTGATGCATGGCAGGGATACTTGCCCTTAGCGTCTCTAGGCTACAAGCATTTGGTAGTGAGGAAGGATCATTCTGTGGAGTATGTCTTGTCGCTTGTCAATACGGTGGCCTCACTTGTGAAGCGGTGGCTGACAGGAACTCATCAGGGAGCAGTGCGTCCCTCACATCTGGACTACGACTTGGTAATGATACACTTTCCGATTCAACCGACGGAGGTCCGGTCTCGAGGAAACGTATTCTATCGCCTGGTTCAGCAGGAAGTACGGTGACTCATAACCGGAAGAAACATACGTGGAGGTCGGCTTAACTAGCAGAACACAATGTATTGTGTTAACTGGAGTCAAGCGGATAGCCAATTTCATAATTTCCATGCCGGCTGCATATTTCCTGGTAGCTCGCGATTGCGAATTACGATGATAACGTCCAACCGGACGAATCGTATTTACATGTAATTGTACCCCTAAGTTTTCTTGTAGGACAATCGCTTGTTCGATGTATTTCTCCAGCAGGACATGAGGAACAATTTAGGGAGGCTGTCGAGTTTGTGGTCCAGATGGATCCCTCGCCGGGGGAGTCTTTGGTAATTGCAAACCACTGGGACAAATACTATTTTGATTATACTTCAAGAGACTGGAAAGCGGATTGAGAGTGGACTTTCTCGCGACGAGCCGTAAAGACTTGCACGAGGTTCAAATGGCGGTGTCCGAGCGAAACGTCGACCATTTATGGTTGCTGAACGGCGCATCGGCCATACACTGGGTTTTCCAGATTACTTTAAGGATACCTTCTCTGTTCTTACACATGCTTAGTTCAGGGGCTTGGAAGTGACTCTTTTTGGCAGGACTGTTAAGCAGACCTGCGGAGAAAGACATTCTGGGTTGATACCTTGGGCCCCGACACCATATCAGCCGGACAGAGCAACTAATATTAACTTACTTTCAAGATGAGATCGTCTGCTAGGTCAATCCACTTATGATTGCTACTTTTCTGGCGATTGTTCCAGCAAGTGGAAAGGTATCCGCGAACGCTCTCCGCTGCGAGCAGTGGGTAATGGAATATTTAAAGATGGGATATAAGATTCGATTGTGGGGCGTCAATGTGTTCAGGCGGAAGACCCTGTAACATGCGGGCGCACCGACGTACACTATACATATTGCATTGCTCAACCTAAACTTGCGTCCATCATTATGATGATCCGAGGTAAATGCGCCCATCCATGATCCCCTGGCCTAAACTCATCAAGGGCACACTCATAAAGAGATACAAACGATTTCTGGCGGACATAGAACTAGGGTGGCCAGGTAATAACCGCTCATTGCCCGAACTCGGGAGTATCCGGTTTCGGAACCCGGTCAACCGTATACCTATCGCGGAGCGACGCTCCGAACAGGCATTATCCGTCACCTGGAAATGATACAAATGCCCGAATCTCTCGTGTGCGTGAATACGCTGGTGGCAAATCGAGTCGTGCGAAAGGCTGTAATAAAGGGAACTGTTCAAGCGTTGTCGGGATGCCGTTTCGTGAGGAGCGAAGTCAAATGCTTTGAAAACTCTCGATTGGATCTCCTGTTGAAGAATTCTAACGGCGGATTATGCTTTGTAGAAATCAAGAGTTGCACTCAGGTCGAAGATGAAATCGCCTATTTTCCGGACGCGGTTACTACTCGCGGCAGGAAGCACCTTGTAGATCTTCAGCGCCAAGCCGGCTTAGGGAATCGAGCAGTGATTTTCTTTCTTATACAACGGGCCGATGCAAGATTGTTCAGGCCCGCGGACCACATAGACCCGGCTTACGGGAATGAACTGCGAGCAGCTTTTCAAAATCGCGTCGAAATACTGGCCTATGATGTAGATCTCACCCTAGAAGGAATAAGACTCAACAACGCAATTCCGTGGGAACTTTGAGAAGGTCCGATGGACCATTATAGATATGGCAAAGGGGGAGTCGCGTTCATGATATCCAGCCAATTTACTAAAGTCATCAGACCATGTCGGGCACGGCGCGACCTATACCAATCACCGGCCATTCCACTCAAAATTCTCTTATCAGACCAGATCAACTGAAAGGAGTGATGCTATGGAAAATAGTATCAGCAGGCGTGAAGTAATCATGGGAGCAGGCGCAGGGCCACTGTCGGGGTGATCTCCCGTTTTCTCGGTTTCTGAAGCCTTTGCCCAGCCTCCCAAAGAAGCAGGAGTGTTTATGCACAAAATGCCACCCCTCCCCTATCCCGACGATGCGCTGGAGCCCGTAATTGACAAGCAAACAGTGAACATCCATTACAACAAGCACTTTGCCGCCTACGTAGAAGGCCTCAACAAGGCTTTGGAACAATTGGAGAAAGCCAGGACCGCTGGGAATTTTGATGCGATCAAAGCGCTCAGTCGTGATTTGGCTTTCAACGGCTCAGGGGTGGTTCTCCACTGGATTTACTTCGACACCATCGGACCCAAAGCGGGCGGTGAACCTGCCGGGCCGCTCGCTGAAGCGATCAAGAGAGATTTCGGTTCGTTCGCTGCTTTTTGGAAACAGTTTGCAGCGGCGTCCAAGGCTGTTGAGGCTTCGGGCTGGGGTATACTGGCGTGGGAGCCTTTCAGCAAAAGGCTGGTAGTAATGCAGGCCGAGAAGCACCAAAACCTCACTAGTTGGGGCGCAATGCCCTTGATGGTGTGCGATGTTTGGGAGCACGCATATTATCTCAAATATCAGAACCGAAGGCCGGAATATGTTGATAACTTTGCCAAAATCATTGATTGGAAAAAGGTGGAGGAACGCTTCAAGAAGTACAGTTCGGAGAAATAGATGCAGCTTCTCCGAATGACGTAACTCTTCAATTACGGAAGATTACGGACAACCCGAGACTGTCATGAAGAATCCCAACGGAAAGAATTCGACAAACCGTGCCCCGTGTAACTGAGGGGGTTCCCCTCAATCCTTACCTTCGTGTTGCGTGCCGGTAGACGTTATGGTATGAATCTGTTGTCTTCCGCTTGCCGCTTCGGATAGGTGATTGGTCAAAACTGAACGATCCCGGTGAGACCATGAGAGCATACGAGCGTACTGTCCGAGAAATTCTGGATCGCATCGGCGTCGCTATTGGCGGCCCGAACCCCTGGGACATTAGGGTCAATGACAACAGGATGTATGGCCGAGTCCTGCGAGACAAGAATCTGGGGCTCGGGGAATCTTACATGGAGGGCTGGTGGGATTGCCCTCGAATCGATGAATTCATATACCGCGTGCTCACCGCCAGAGTTGACGAGCAGGTCCGGGGCGGATGGAAGCTGCTCATTCCCTATGTTCAGGCTTTCCTGTTCAATCGCCAATCAAAAACTCTTTCCCGCGAAGTAGCTGAACGACATTACGATCTTGATAATGAATTATTCCTGAGCTTCCTGGACCTGTACAATCAGTACAGTTGCGCATATTTCGACGGCGCCGACGATTTGAATACGGCTCAGCTCAACAAGCTGGGGCTGATTTGCAGAAAACTTGAGCTGAAGCCCGATGATCGTCTTCTGGACATCGGGTTCGGCTGGGGCGGTTTGGCCAAATATGCTGCCGAAAGATGCGGGTGCAAGGTAACCGGAGTAAACATTTCCGGGGAGCAAATCCGATATGCAAAGGAATTCTGTAACGGGCTTCCGATAGAGATCCTGGAACGTGACTATCGAGATATTGACGGGATGTTTGACAAAATTGTGTCAGTCGGAATGTTTGAGCATGTCGGGGTCAAGAACTACAGAAAATTTATGGAAGTCGCGCATCGCTGCCTCAAAAATGACGGTGATCTTTCTCTTGCACACCATCGGAAGCAATGAGTCGAAGATAAAAGCTGATCCCTGGATTACGAAATATATATTTCCCAACGGCATGCTGCCCAGCATTGCCCAAATCAGTAAAGCCGCCGAAGGTCTATTTGTAATTGAGGACCTGCACAATCTAGGACCTCATTATGATAAGACCTTAATGGCTTGGTATAACAATTTTCAAAATGCCTGGACTGGACTCGAGGACCGATTCGACGACGATTTAAAAGAATGTGGGAGTATTATTTGCTCTCCTGCGCGGGCGCATTCCGTGCCCGTGATATTCAGCTCTGGCAGATTGTTTTCACAAAATACGGCAGGAGTCAGCCCGTTTTCAGGTAACGCCGGGCGGCGCCTCTACTCTTGACTCCCTGCGGACAGTACTTAATTTCAGGTTAGACGGTTTGTAAATCATTTCAGATCGGCGGTTCGCGTGCAAGTTTGAACGTACAGACGCCTCCCGCATGATTGATCGCCGTGCGGTTATTAGGGTCTGAACACACAGGCAGCATACTGCTTCTTGCGAACCGCCGCAAAAATCAAAACCTGAGTTTCTGTCGCTGATTAGGAGGTTCAAATGAGAAAGAGCAAAGGTCCAACTTATTCCCGATTGAGTTGTTGTGTTAGCAGGTCGTGTTCCAAGTTTGACTCGATGCTGGAAGTGGCTGACTGCTACAATGACGACGGAAGGGTTGTCAGGAATTGTTCTAATTGCAAATAGACGAAAGGGATTGATAGCGGCCTCAGTAAACGAGGCATTGAGATGGCTATTAGACCCGCTGAAACCACAAAGCACCTGACAAAGCTCTCAGCCGGGCGCACTAAAAAAACTGCCTGCCGGTCAAGCCCAATAGTCCGCGGCGTTAGCAATGAGAGAATCTGAAAAACAAAACCCGCCGTTTTCTTAGCCACTTAGGGCCATGTCATTTAAGCTTCTTGGGATAATAGCTGGATAAAAACCCAACACATTGATATATCAATAATTGCTACGGTGAGATACGTGTCCTATGCATTTCATCAGGTACTCGTAAGTGCTTTGCGTGCCGTACGCATGAACGTGGACGATATTGGCCTCGAAACATGAAATGAAGTCACCGGACTGAGAATATGGGGCGGCATTTTTTGTCGGTTTACTGGTAGGAGGTGCCCATCAATGGCCGGTATCGGCGTCCCTGCCCTTAACGAAAAAGCGATCGCGCGACAACATCCAAAGCTATACACCAAACTGATTCCACTTCTTCGGACAAAATCCAGTGAACTAGATGCATATTTGGAGACGGTGACCTGCAATGCAGCCATATCTGGCACTCTTACGCAGGCCCACTGTTACTTTATCGCTCTGGATGGCAACGAGAGACCACGCGTGAACGATTTTGCCAAATTCATCGGAAACCACATAATTGATTTCTCAATCCCCCGGGTTGAGGTAACGCGTGCACTCAATGAAGGTATTCGAACCAAATCGGCTGCTCCTGTAGAATCACTGAACGCAAAGGCGAGAAATCTTTTTGCTAGACTGCCCAAGAGTGGAGAAGGCGGCGAAGTATTGCTTTCGATTCTTGCCGAGACATTACTACGGCTACCTCAATTGTTTACCAAAATGGTTTTGAAGACGAATCCGGAAATGCACGTTCACGGCAGCGATGGAATCCATGTAGGCGTTAATGAGGAGAGCGGCAACCTTGCGATCTATTGGGGAGAATCCAAGCTATATAAGGATGCGACAGCAGCCGTAAAAGAGTGCTTTTCTAGCCTTGCTCCCCTTTCTGCTTGGCGCAGGAGGAAGCAGAGCGGCTCAGCAAAGAGATCTTCAACTAATGCGGGATGGCTTGTCCCTCGACGACCCGAAACTCGTAGAAGCACTTAGGCGGTATCTGAATCCCGATGACGTGATGTTCAAACACTTGGAATACCGCGGTCTCTGCCTTGTGGGATTCGACTCTGATTCTTATCCAAAATCGCCCAACTCGAAGAAGGTTCAACAGGTTAAGAAGGAAATTGAGACAGCGTTCCAGAAAAACAAGAAGGGAATACTGAATCGCGTCAGAGCAGAAAAAATCGACAGCTTCGTTATCGACGTATTCTGCCTGCCATTTCCAAATGTACACGATTTCAGAGAGGCATTTCGGGCTGAATTGGGGTTGAGCAGTGAGCAAAACTGAACTTCAGAACTGGCTTCTTCAGAATCCCGGCTTCCGGATGCGTTTCCGGAGCTTGTAATCGATTCTGTCGCGAACCAATTTTCTGGTCTCTGCCGAAATCACGGGCAACAAACGACCCATGACTGGGACTATCTTCTCATGTGCGCTAGTCTTCTCGCGGAATCCGATGACGGGTGCTGCCAGGATGTTGCTCTACGCATTGCACAATTCTGCCTTGAACAGTCCGATGTGAGTCAGACATATAAGGACGCGGCTGCGGTTGTCCTGGATTCCTTGGCGAATCGACTGGCTGTTGAACTGGCCCAACAGCGAAATCTCCTTCAGGAAGATGTGCCTGATCGCTTGCCTTTCCCCTTATTCCAAGATTGGATAAAGCGATCCATAGCGAACTCGATAACCCTCAAAGATTCGCAAGCCATTATGGTCAACCACTTCCAACGGCTTTTCTGGGAACAAGCACACAAGCAAGACTGGATAAGCCTCTCTGCCCCAACGTCTGCAGGGAAGTCCTACATCCTTAACCGCTGGCTTGCTGATTATCTTCTCGACGCACCGAGAGGAACAATTGTTTACCTTGTTCCGACCCGCGCTCTGATTCATCAGGTTCAGCAGGACATTGATTCCCTCTTGCAAAAAGAGGAAATCAAAGGCGTCTCAATTGTAACCGTTCCCGTGCGTTCCTATCTCCGCACTTCATCGGCGAACGTGCTGGTGTTCACTCAAGAACGTTTTCACATACTACTTGGCGAGAAGGATTCTGAAACAACTGTAGACTTGCTTATTGTTGACGAGGCCCAGAAGATCGGTGATGGTTACCGAGGAGTGCTTCTGCAACAGGCGATTGAAACCGCAGTGCATCGAAATCCGAGTTGCCGAGTCATTTTCGCCAGTGCCATGACCAAGAATCCAGCTATTCTGCTGGACGATGCTCCAGCGGATACTTCAAGTCTCCCCATTCGTCGTGAAGATGTAATGGTTAACCAGAATCTTATCTGGGTGTCGCAGCTCCCAAGAGATCCTATGGTGTGGAACGTCGAACTGATTCTTGATGCGGAACCGATCGAGATTGGGAAGATTCAACTGGTGTCCCGTCCGTCCCCTGCGAGCAAACGGTTGCCGTTTGTTGCTTTTGCCTTGGGAAACAGGCGTGGAGGCAACATCATCTATGTCAACGGGGCGGCCGATGCAGAAAAGACGGCGAAGCAGGTTTTCGATCTTCTCGGAAAACGAGATAACCTAGATGCAAATAGTGAGATTCAAAATCTGATTGAGTTGATAAAAAAAACTGTTCATCCCCTATATTCACTCGCTGGTGTCCTTCAGCGTGGGGTTGCGTTTCACTACGGGAACATGCCTCAGCTGATTCGCATAGAAATCGAGCGCCTCTTTCGGGCGAATCACATAAAGTACCTAATCTGCACTTCCACCTTGATTGAAGGGGTGAACATGCCATGCCAGAGCATCTTCCTTCATGGCCCGACAAAGGGACGGGGCAAACCCATGACTGCAAGCGACTTCTGGAATCTTGCTGGGAGAGCTGGCAGATGGGGAAAGGAGTTCCAGGGCAACGTCATGTGTGTAGATGCAAGAAATGATCAGGTGTGGAAGAATGGCGCACCCGTAAGCAAAACGAGTTTTCATATTACAAGGAAGGCGGACGAAGTCCTCAACAAGGCAGAGGAGCTGTTAACATTCATCGAAAAGGGAACGCCCAGAGCTGAAGCACAAGATAAGCCCTACCTCGAGTACGTCTTTTCATATCTGATGTCTTGCCATATTCTAAATGGCAACATTACTCAGGCGCCATGGACTCGAAGATTTCCCGATGATATTGTTCAGAAAATAGCAGAAATTGTCGAACGCGTCGTAGCAGATCTCAGCACCCCACCCGAAGTCATCCTACGGAATCCGGGTATCAGCCCAATTGCGATGGACGATCTACTTCACTATTTCCAAGAAAGAACAGCGAAAAAAGAAAAAGGGGTTGAGGGTCTTCTACCAGTATTTCCTGAGAGTGATGACGGTGTAGACGAATACAGAAAAATATTGCACCGAATCAACAAATACCTGGGGAATGTGTTTGGCCCTCCCAAACGGGTATCGCAGCTGGCATTGCTGATAATTCAATGGATGCAGGGACACCCGCTTGCCCGCATCATTTCCAGTCGCCAGAAGCATTATGGCAGCGAAAACATCTCTAATCTTATTCTAAAGACTATGCAAGATGTGGAAGAAATTGCTCGTTTCCAAGCTCCCAAATATTTGGGATGTTATGTAGGTTTGCTGAGAGTCTATTTGCAGCGCATCGATCGCCAAGACCTAGTGCAGAAGCTGTTTGAACTTAACGTCATGTTGGAGTTCGGCGTGTCTCAAACAACCCAGCTCTCACTTATGGGCCTTGGTCTGAGTCGTTCCAGCGCCATTGCTTTGTCTGAACTCATCACCGACGATTCTCTTGATGAAGCCGGCTGCCTTGAGTGGCTTGCGGAACAGACCTGGATGACTCAGGATATGCCTGCGCTAATCAAGCGGGAGATCAGTGAACTACTGCGCAATAAGGATCGGAAATGATAGAAATTTGGAGACAAACGAAAAAAGGGGAACGTGGCGAATTGAATTGGGTCATCTCAGAGCCGGCTGATACAGAGCAGGAACTCACAAAACCAAAGAAAGACTTGCCGTCCTTTGATAAAGCTGGGGCTCGCAGGGGTAACAGTGGCGTGCCGAAAGCACTCCTGGCCTTTTTAGGCGGTCTCTGAGGATTATGAGACCCAAAAGATATCGCGTAAGAAAGGGGGGACAACATGTCGCAGAATGAGTGGAGTAATTCCTGGGAAGTGCTCAATGATTGGCATAGGTCGGCCGGGCTGGCAAGAGATGCTCATTATGATTCTGCAAGGCAGTATGCCAATCGAAACTATTGGCTTGGTATACCGGTGATCATCTTCTCGACATTTGTTGGAACGAGTATCTTTGCCACACTTCAGGACGATGTCAACCCTTGGATTCGTGTATTTATCGGCGTTGTCAGTGTGGCCTCGGCAATTTTGGCTGGCCTGCAAACCTTCCTGCGTTTTGCGGAAAGCGCTGAGAGGCACCATGGTGCCGCAGTGAAATACGACAGGATTTGTACCGATATAGAAGAAACAAAAGCATTGCCAGAATCGTCGTGCGGCGGTCTCAAGAAAGTGCTGGACGACTTAAAGCGGCGCAAAAACACACTTGAAGCAGAGTCACCCGATTTTCCAGGGTCAATTTGGGAGAAATATAAAGCCTATTTCAGGGCAAATGGTAAATAACGAAAAAATAAACAAAGGAGGGGAGAGAAAGATATATGAAGAAGGCTAAAGAAACGGACAAGGACGAATTACGACCTGAGTACAAAAGGTCGGATTTCACCGGGCCTCTGGTTCGTGGAAAATACTACCGGCGACTGAAGGAGGAAGGTTCCAACGTGGTAGTGCTGGATGAGGACGTAGCGGCTGCTTTCCGTGATTCCGCTTCAGTGAATGAGGCGTTGAGGTCGCTATTAGACCTGGCCGAAACCACAAAGCGCTTGACAAAACGCTCAACCGCACGTGCGAAGAAACTGCCTGCCGGTCAGCCTAGATAGAAGGCCGTTCACCCCTTCCAGCCGAGATTCAAGATCTGTCCGTCAAGAGGCGCCACAATGCAACTGACTCCGAGCGAGGGACAATCAGAGGCGGGCCTTGGTCCGGGGCAGATGGAACTTAAAGAAATGGCGCCGCCGCGAATTCTTGGAGAGAAGGTATTTTGGACCCCGTAAGTTTGCCAGGGCAGATTTGAGACGCGTCAACTGGAGAGTAGAAATCAGACCTGACGTCCAGGCATTGCGAGCGAGTCTTGCCGCGGGCGAACTCGTAGTTCGGCAAACCTCGATCAGCTCGAAATTTGAAGCGAGACGTGTAACTCCTCTCCACTCGATTCCTGTAGGAACTGAACCGTCTCGGACTTTAATCTTGTCCAAAAGAACCAACTCCCGTCCTGATCTCTTGAATATCAGCAGGCTCTCCGGCGCCGCCGGTTCGCGCTGCCGTTGGCCTCGACTTAGGAAACCGGCGGGCGTGGCTAGCGCCTGTTGCGCCACATGGTTTGGCGAGTTATATGCGTATGGATAGAGATACCATGCATTTAGTGTCTGATCGGCGTACAGCATCCGGACCAGCTCAGACCAACAGTTCCACTTGCGAATCACCTCCACGCGCTTGTGAGAGCAATTGATATCCAGAAACAGGAAATTGGTTCCGGGTCTCACAGCAGGGACCTGAGCTATCAGACTACGCACGAGATTATTCTGAATTTCCGCGGCTTCCCTCCAGTCTTGGCTCAATCCCGTGTGAAAAATAGCCAAGAGACCTACCATAACCAGGGCAACCGTCTTTCCAACCACGTTGGCTAGCGGCTTCCGCCACCCGACCAATCCCATCGCCAGCAAAATGGCCACGCCAAAGGAACCGGAGCAATAGATCCTGCTCGACCAGGTGAAATTGAACCACGAGAGATCGCCCTGTGACAGCAGCCCGAATTTTGCCAGCAGTGTGTCAACCAGCCGCGGGCTGAAACATCCGTATCCTGCGAGCTGGTACGGCGCCATCCCCAGTAGCAATATCCCTACTCCGAGCGCTGCCATATACCATTTGGATCCCGGCTCGAATCGAGCCTCCGGCGCCATCTCCTCCGCAGGCTGGTTTCTAGTCGCGAAAAAGAGCAGACCTGCGGTCCCGAGCGCTACCAGAAAACCGACCAGGAGCGCCCATGCGATCCGCGGCCGCGGACGTGAATGGCGCCAGCAGATAGAATGGAAGCAGGGCCAGATATGACCACAGCAGTTCGAAGGGCGGGATAAGGTGACTTTGCCCAACGGCCCCGCCTTTGAGGATAGCTAATCTGCACGCCAAAGCGACGGCAAACCCCGTCACGATCCCCACGCAGAGCCTTATCAGGAAGGTCCGGTCAGAAGGCCCGATCGCAACAGCGCCTGTGAACCGGCCACACCAGCATAGGCGCCACCATGATGAGGAAACTGGGCGCCTCATACGTGAGAAACGAGCCCACATACAAAGACAAAGGCAGAGCCAGTCCCAGCCACGGCGACGATTTCTGCGCCCATCTCTGGAAAGCGATCACTGAAGCCCAAAACAACAACATGCTCAGCCGAGAATTATCGGTGAACAAAACGTACGTCAGGCATGAAACTGTAGGCAGGAAGAACGCCAACAACACGGCCACTGAAACCCAGGCCCTCCGACCGGGAAAAGCCCGATCCAGCGCTACTCCCATTAGAACCGCGGCGCCGGCCAAAAGCAGCAGGGAACACAAGTGAAAGGCTATTCTATTGAAGCCGAACAGCTCGAACAGACTGATCCAGTAGAATCCTTCCATCGGCCTCAGGAATTTGCGCGCATAGAGAATCAGTGAGTCCGAAAAGTTGTGCCAGTACGGAAGTGAAAGGACCCACCAGTCGTCACCGTTGAAGCCGATGTCACCCGTGATCGCAGTAAGCGCAAGGCAATATAGGCCAAGTCCCCCCGCCAAGAACCATAGATATGATTTACCGATTTCAGGTTGTTCGGTGGGCACAGTCCGGAACACTCCGCTGCGGCTGCGATATAGATGAGTGTGCGCTGCACTTTCAGAAATACCTGTCACGTATAGCAGACACGCGACATAATGAAAAGACCATATTTACGTAACCGGTAGTCAATCAGTCACGCGGGGCGTGGGTCATTGCGAGGAGTGAGTGGTGGGACAGGCTTCCCGCCTGTCTCAGAATGACCGGCAAGATGAAACTGTCTCAGAATTGATGTTCTCGTGATAGCCATACGTAGGGGCGGTTCGTGAACCGCCCTGAATCAGGGCGCTTCTCGAAGCGCCTCTACATCAGAAATCCGGCAGCACGTAATTCTGACACAGTCTCAGATGCCGGTCCCACCAGCAGTCCCTCCGCTGGGAGATTGCTTCTCCCGCATTTCAGCGGGATCGCAATGACGGAATACCATCGATTTGGCCGCCCTTACAGCTAATATCCCAAGAAAAGGAACCTCGAATGGAAGACGCTTGTCTCAATGTGCATACTCCTTTGATGGGGTTCTGTCGCTAAAAAGCCCAATGGCGCATTCAGGATTAATGTCCATGCCGCTTTGCCTTGGACGATTAGCGCAGGGGGGCGATGGCTCTTGGACAGCGCTATGGTCGCTTCGGGGGGATCTCATAACTGTAATGGTAGCAGAAAGGAATCTGTCATGGGGGAAACGGCTTCATCTAACGCGAAGGGCCGCTGAGCGCCGAAGAACTGCGGAAAATGGACGCTTACTGGCGGGCTACGCTTTACCTGTGCGTCGGAATGATCTATTTGCGCAACAACCCACTCTTGAGGGAGCCGCTCAAGATCGAGCACATCAAGAATCGGCTCTTGGGCCACTGGGGCTCCGACCCGGGACAGACCTTCACGTGGGTGCACCTTAATCGGCTGATCAAGAAGCAAGACCTTAATATGGTGTTTGTCTCAGGTCCCGGCCATGGCGCTCCGGCCGTGCTTTCACAATGCCTACCTCGAGGGCGCTTATTCTGAGATCTACCCGGATAAGAGCGAAGATGAAGAAGGAATGCGCCGGTTCTTCCAGGCAATTCTCTTTCCCCGGAGGCATCGGCAGCCATTGCACGCCTGAGACGCCGGGCTCCTTCCATGAAGGAGGCGAACTCGGCTACAGTCTCTCACATGCATACGGAGCGGCTTTCGACAATCCGGACCTGATCGTGGCGGTCATGGTGGGGGATGGAGAGGCAGAAACAGGACCTCTGGCTACCGCATGGCATTCCAACAAATTCCTCAACCCGATACATGACGGAGCGGTGCTGCCGATCCTTCATCTGAACGGGTACAAAATCGCAAACCCCACCATCTTGGGAAGAATTAATCATCAGCAATTGGAGAGCCTCTTTATAGGTTACGGTTACAAGCCCTATTTTGTCGAGGGCTCAGATCCTTACCCGATGCATCAGGCAATGGCCCATACTCTGGAATCGGCTCTCACAGATATCAGGACTATTCAGGACCAGGCCCGCACCAAGGGAATTACCGGACTACCCGCGTGGCCGATGATCGTTCTTCGCACTCCCAAGGGTTGGACCGGCCCCAAGGAAGTGGACGGCCACAAGGTGGAAGACTTCTGGCGAGCGCACCAGGTGCCTTTCGACGTGCACAAGAACCCTGCCCACCTGGAGTTGCTTGAAAAATGGATGAAAGGCTACAAGCCGGAAGAGTTGTTTGATGAGCGCGGCAAACTGGTCTCGGAACTCAGGGAACTCGCCCCGGTCGGAAACCGTCGCATGAGCGCCAATCCAATTACAAATGGCGGAATGGTACGCAAGGATTTGCGCTTACCGGATTTTCGCTCCTATGGAGTGGATGTGACGAAACCGGCCACCACCAGGGTGGAGAATACACGCCCTCTGGGTAACTTTTTAAGGGATATAATGACTCAAAACACGACGAATTTCCGGTTCTTCTGCCCCGACGAAACGGCCTCCAACAAGCTAGACGCGGTTTATCAGGCGAGCCCGAAAGTGTGGATGGCTGAAATAAAGCCTGAGGACGCAGATGGCACGAACCTATCTCCCGATGGTCGGGTTATGGAAATGCTGAGCGAGCATACCTTGGAAGGGTGGCTTGAAGGATATCTCCTTACAGGCCGCCACGGCTTCTTCGCGTCTTATGAAGCTTTTGTGCACGTTATTGACTCGATGTTCAATCAGCATGCCAAATGGCTGGAAAAATGCCGTGAGGTTTCCTGGCGTGCCCCTGTCTCCTCGTTGAACCTGCTGATTACTTCCATTGGTGTGGCGGCAGGATCACAATGGTTTCAGTCATCAGGATCCCGGGTTTCTCGATCTGGTTACCAACAAGAGTCCCTCCGTTACGCGCATTTACCTTCCTCCGGATGTCAATTGCCTGTTGTCAGTGGCGGATCACTGCCTGCGAAGCACAAACTACGTCAATGTGATCGTTTCGGACAAACAGTCACATCTGCAATACCTTTCCATGGAGGAGGCCATCGAGCATTCCACGAAAGGAATCAGCATTTGGAATTGGGCCAGCAACGATCAAGGAAGCGAACCCGACGTGGTGATCGCCGCCGCGGGTGATATACCCACTGAGGAAGCTTTGGCCGCGACCGCCATTCTTCGTGAGCGTTTTCCCGATCTTAAGATACGTTTTATAAACGTTCTGGACTTGTACAAATTACAACCTCCCAGCGAGCATAAACACGGCTTGACGGACGCTGACTTCGACGGTTTGTTCACCACGGATAAACCGATCATCTTCAACTTTCACGGCTATCCGTGGCTGATTCACAAACTGTCGTATCGCAGGAACGGCCACAAGAACTTGCACGTGCGGGGCTACAAAGAGCAAGGCAACATCAACACTCCGTTGGAACTGGCCATAAGAAATCAAATCGACAGGTTTAATCTGGCTATCGACGTAATCGACCGGGTTCCCGGACTTAGAGTCGTCGGGGCCGATGTGAAGGAATGGCTGAAAGATCAGATCATAGAGAATTCAAATTACGCATATGAAAATGGCATCGATAAACCGGAGTTTACCGATTGGCAATGGCCGTTTGAGATTAGTCCCAGTGAAGTGATCAATAGGCTGCTTGCCGATTCGAAATTCAGCAAAGGCTGTGCGAGAGGAATTTGGCAAGAATTGACCTTGACCTCGCCGAGGCTCATTACGCTGCCCTGTGTCATGGAAGGGTTTCAATCAATGTTTCGCCATCTCAGGCCGGACTCAGGACGGGGGGGATTTATCAATCTTAATAAATAAAGAACAGCCCGGAGAATTGAGAGCAAGTCGGGATTTCATATCTTTGAACCGAGAGGGGGGACGGACATGAACTTAAACATATATTTTCTTCGGCACGGAGAAACCACCGCCAGCAAGACAGGCGGCTTCTGCGGGACCCTCGATCCGGAGTTGACCCCGGAAGGCCATGAAATGGCCATGGATTTTGCTGACGCCTATAAAGATTTTCCTTGGGACGCTATCTTTTGCAGCCCGCTAAAACGTGCGATGGCAACTGCGCAACCGGTGTGCGAAGCCGCCAAAGTAACCCTGTACCCGAGAAAGGAGATCAAGGAGATCGCCTACGGTCAGTGGGAAGGTATGACCCCCGACGAGGTAAACCGTAAGTTCCATGATGAATATGTGAGATGGCAAGCCGATCCCGGCTGGAATTCTCCCACCGGGGGAGAACGAGGAGTGGATATAGCCCGTCGCAGCTCGCGAATCTTGGAAGAAATTGAGCAGAGACACCCGGCGGGGAATGTTCTGGTGGTATCTCATAAAGCTACCATACGTATCATGACATGTTCGCTGTTGGGTATCGATGTCGGCCGATATCGCAACCGAATCAGCCTGCCGGTGGCCTCATTAATCGTGGTGGAAATGACGGATCAAGGACCGCTACTGAAAGCGCTGGGTGACCGCAGCCACTTGCGTGAAAGCTTGCGCCGGCGGCCTGGTACGTGAGCCTGCCAAGCAAAAGATTTGTTTCTGTGAGTCCACGATGCCCTC
>CAVVZX010000012.1:0-72479 GCA_963752855.1 uncultured delta proteobacterium
GTTAAATCAGTGCTCCCAGGTGAGGAGCGGGAACGGGCCACATTCGTAGATGACGTGTTTTCTACCACAATTGATAAAATCCAAAGGGGGCTGGAGCTGAAAAAACTCGCTGGGCACGGACAGATTGTTTCAGAAAGCGCTTCTGGCCGTTAATTATGAAGCTCGAATTTATGTTTTGCGTGACGAAGGGGCGTTTTCTCGAAAACGGGCCATAAGAGAGGTCATTTTTTGTCCTATGACTGAGGACGAACACATTCGGAAGGCCATTGACGCAGCGCCAGTCCACAGTATCATTCAGTTTGAGGTACCGCGGCCTTCACTGCGGGACGCTGATGGCTACACCACGATTAATGCCTGGACCATTCACCAATATGTCCAGCAACAGCTCGGAGAGCTGGTTTGGAGGGTCCGATCAACCTTAGAGATGCTTCTGAGAAGGTTTGGAAAGGATTGACCGGAAATATAAAAAAGTACCTTACATGATTGGATGAGGCGTGGCCCCGTTTTTAGGCCAATGAACCCCGTTCCACATCGTGACCGGGCAGGATGCAAATTGGATCTCGCAGACCTCGTGGCGATTGGAGTAATTCACGGCCTAATCACCCACGGGTTACGTTCCCCCGATTTCGGGGCGCGGCTACCTTTGACATTTTTCGGCCGCAGTAAGACTTGACAATGATTGGTTATTTTTTTTTTGGCCTTTTGTACACAATGCATTGCTTAGGAGTAGAAACGATGACCGAGCTTTTGAAATCAGGAGAGGTTGCACGCAAATTACAGGTGAGCTGCAAAACCCTGCGGTCCTGGTGTGACGAGGGCTCCGGCCCCGCGCACATACGTACACCCGGTGGCCATATCAGATTCCGTCCAGAGGATGTTGAGTCCTGGCTTCACAAACGCCAGGTCGGCGGCACCGACGGCGAATAGACTTAACATCGGGGCGGGACCCTGAAAGCAAAAGCCCGCTGTAGCGAGCGGGCTGATTATTAAAACGGAAAGCTCAAGGGTAGTTTTCGTGAACAATCATACAGGAAATAACGGAAAAAACAAGGCCAAAGCAGGCCCAAAAAGCAATTTCACCCAATTGCCCAATCTCATGGTTAAGAATGGTCTGCTGTCAGAAGACCCCAAAAAGCGGTTAAACATGCAAGAGGCCCATTTATGGTCAATTTTGAAGTCTTACGATTACGGCGACGGGTTGATTTTCCCTAGCGAGGAGACGCTTGCGAAGGATGCCGGGGTATCCGATCGGAACATCCGGACTCTCAAGAATTCTATTCGTAAAAAAGGCCTTTTGGACTGGAAAAAGACAGTCATCACAATCCACGGAAAATCAAGAGAAGTCTTGTTATACACCCTGAAAACCCCAGACCAGAGCGGGTGTCGGGCCGAAATGTCTAACACCATTTCTGTTAGCCAATCAGCGTTAGACACACCCGGAACAACAGTTCCGGTAGGGGCGGAACAGGAGTTCCGGGACAATGGGAACAATGGTTCCGGTGAGGATAGGAACTCCAGTTCCGACAAAGAATACTCTTCTAAAGAACATTTATCTGAAGAAGACGAAGAGTACAACCCCCCTAACCCCCCAAGGGGGGAATGGGGATGGTCGCTCTCCTGTTTCTTATGAACAGCAATTAGAAAAGACTGCCCATTCCCTTGTTGACTATTTTAAAGAGAGTTTCCGAAAGAATTTTGACCTTCCCTGTACTGTACTCCGCAAAGGCAAAAAAGACTTGAATGAGTTCATTGATCTATCACGAGAGTTACATCCTAACGATATCCGAATCTGCATTGACGAGTTCATAGCTGACGATGACTGGACGCTTGATGGAAAGAAGACTATCGCGATGTTCAGGGCCAGAATCAATACGTATATGCAGCCAAAAGAGGACGAGGACTACTAGATGGCAAATCTCAACAAGGTTCACGAAGCGTGCCTGCTGGACGAAAAACACAAGCGCCGTAAACTCATTGAAGAAGTAAGACAAGTGGCAATTGATATTGAATTTGAAGGCCGCGGAGACACTGCCATTTTGGCGCAAGAGCTGGACTACCGTGGAATTCAGCCCTTATATTACTCAAAATGGCTTGAAAAGGACGATTTTGGAGGAGACCATTCCAGCCGACTCCGCGAATTCATAAAACATCATTTGCCTGACCTCTGGCCACACGGAGCCAAGGCTACCGTTGAATCAGTCCCGCGCAGTTGTTTATGCCCGAAATGCCATGCGGCACGAGAGTGTGATCGTGCACGTGTCCTTTCCCCAGACGCTCCTTTAAACAATCAAGCTGTTAGCAAAAAGTTTGTTAGCAAAGCCCACGTTGTTAACCAAGGAACCGCGGGCCAGAGGCCAGAACATCGACGGCTGGACCGTTCAACAAGATAACAAGGGCTATCACAGAGCTTACAAACGCATCGACGGGAAAGTTAAGAGCCTCTACATCGGCAAAGATGTGAGCGGCGCCAAAACCAAGATTATGGAATTCGAGAAAGCGAATTGAGCGACCACCAGAAAGGAGCCTATCACATGGCATCTGAACCGATGGCGATAGCAGCGACCTGGGGGCAAAACGGTGTGAGTGTCTTACCCGCGGCTACCCTACCTGAACCATTCCCTTCCCGCGAAAATCAAAATCTCGGCGAATTTCCTCCTATAGCTCCCCACTCTGAGACCAAAATTGTGCAAGTGGTGGACCCTAAGACTCCAGAAGGTCAAAGACGACTCCAGGAAGGGCGAGCAAATGCAATTCGCAAGTCGATTTTCGTCAAGGCAATCCTTTTGCACTGCCGAGACTGTTTCGGCAAAATCCCGGTCCGGGAAGATTGCGAAGGTCATACCCTCAGTGACGGCGGTGTCTGCAACTTGTACGCGTTCAACACAGCTCAAAAGTGCCGCAAATCAAGCAAATCCGCCATTAGGCGTGCTATTCGGCGGGAATGTTCGAGTTGCGGCGGAGAAGAAGAAAGATGTGGAAAATGCAATCTGCATTTGTCGCCGCATCAGTCAGACCGGGTGACCCCTTCTCTTTGTCATTCTAAAACCTTTGGGCTTATTCAAAGGGCAACGTTTTAAATGCACTTTCAGCCCCGTATCATACGATTGAAGGACGCTCCCGCTTATTTGGGAATGGACAAAAATAAGTTCAACGAATTGGTGCGTCCTTTCGTAACCGAGATTCGATACGGCTCTATGAGTGTGGGTTTCGACAGACTTGATCTTGACGCATGGATCGAGGATTATATTCGCTGCAATGGGCGTCCGGGTCGGAAAGGAGGTAACAACCCGTGGCGCGAAAGGAAATGTCCGGCCTCGTCAAAAGGGGGGGCGTTTGGTACGTCAACAAGAGATTTCGAGGCCAAAGAATTCGAGAAAGCACTGGAAGCAGTGACCTCGCGGAAGCGGAAAGGTATTTAGTGCATCGCTTGGAGCAGATCCGGCAGGCCGAAGTATACGGTGTCAGGCCGAAGCGGAATTGGCGTCAGGCAGCTACGAAGTATCTCCGAGAAGCAACGAAGGCCACCTTGAGCGAGGATGCACGGCAACTGAAGTATCTTGATCCTTACATTGGGGATCTGCCATTGGAAGCTGTTCACATGGGACTCTTTGCAGCAATTCATCAAAGAGCGTAAATTTCAGCGTGGTAAGGAAGAGGAGCGCGGAATCCGCGATGTCCGTAAGCGTACGATCAACTGCGCCTTACAAACTGTCCGGCATATCCTCAATCTTGCCGCTTCCGAATGGCTTGACGAACGAGGGCAGACTTGGCTTGCCCATGCTCCAAAGATCAAGTTGCTTCGGGAGAATGACAAGAAAGAGCCCTATCCGCTTTCGCCACAGGAACAATTGCGGCTCTTTAATGAGCTTCCTGAATATCTTGGCAAAGATGGCTCTGTTTAAGGTGAATACAGGATGTCGAGACCAGGAAGTCTGTAACCTTCGCTGGGAATGGGAAGTTGAGGTTCCCGAACTGAAAACCTCAGTCTTCATAATTCCCGCTGACAGGGTGAAAAATCGACAAGATCGACTGGTTGTCCTGAACAGGGTAGCCAAGTCGGTAATCGAGGAAATGCGCGGCGGGCCATCCTGAGTATGTCTTTACCTACGAAGGAAAGCGCATCTATCGGATGTACGGACGAGCTTGGAAAGAAGCCAGGGAAAAGGCCGGGCTCCCCGATGTGCGAGTGCATGATCTCAAGCACACGTTCGGCCGGAGACTTCGGGCCGCGGGTGTCTGTTTCGAGGATCGACAGGACTTGCTTGGCCACAAGTCAGGAAGGATCACAACCCACTATTCCCAGCCCGAACTTGCAAATCTTATTGCCGCTGCGAACAAGGCTTGCAGTCAACCTGGACACAAAATGGCCACAATGACCATCCTAAAAAGAAAACCGCCCCGTTACAGGCGGTTAACTTAGCAGCATCATGAGACTTTTGGCACGCCCGGCAGGACTCGAACCTGCGACCTACGGATTAGAAGTCCGTTGCTCTATCCAGCTGAGCTACGGGCGCACTAGACGAGTATTTGGGTGGCTTCCACCGTCTTTTTCCAAGGACATATATTTCCACAGACAAAAGGGGCCTGTCAACAAAGTTACAGCGGCGCTCATTGACAGCGCCAACGGCTATTGCTATAAAAATTAGAGATTTTAGCGTGTTTGGATCGGGCGCTCCAGGCTCTTTCTTTCAACTGAGGACGACACGATTCATTGTTCAAGGTCTTCAATGAGCACAAAAATTCTCCTGGGGATAACGGGCGGGATAGCGGCATATAAGACACCCTCTTTAGTGCGGCTTCTTATCCAGTCGGGGATGGATGTCCACATTGTCATGACGCGCGCGGCGACTCGTTTTGTCACCCCGATGACTTTGGCTACGTTGAGCGGGAATCCGGTTTACGAAGATATGTGGGCAGACCGACTCCGACCGTCCGTGGAACACATTTCTTTGGCGGACCTGCCGGATCTAGCTGTCATAGCCCCTGCAACCGCGAATGTAATCGGAAGAATCGCCAACGGAATAGCGGACGATCTCCTCACAACCGTATTTATGGCCGTCAGGGCGCCGATCCTGATCTGCCCGTCCATGAACGTGAACATGTACCGCAATCAGATTGTCCAAGCAAATATCGAGAAGCTGCGGCGCTTGAATTACCATGTTATGGAACCGGAATCAGGGTGGCTCGCCTGCGGCTGGGAGGGTGAAGGCAGGATGCCGGAACCCGAGACCATTGTGACGCGTATCAAGTCTCTGTTGTCCCCCCGTGATCTTGAGGGCGAGCGGATACTTGTAACTGCCGGTCCGACAGAGGAGCCTTTGGATCCGGTCCGGTTCCTTACCAACAAATCATCCGGTAAAATGGGAGTGGCCGTGGCGAAGAGGGCCGACGCGCGTGGGGCGGATGTCACGTTGATAGCCGGGCCAATGAAAGTCCCGCCACCGGATGGAGTTCGGCATATTGCCGTACGAACCGCGCTGGAAATGCAGGATCGTGTGGTAGAGGCTTTTCCTACAGTCGATGTGGTAATAAAGGCCGCCGCTGTAGCGGATTTCCGGCCGTCAGTTGTCAAAGCGAGTAAGATAAAAAAGGATGAGGCTGAAACTTCGCTCAAGCTGGTAAGGAACCCGGACATTCTGAAAATCCTGGGCAAGAAGAAGCGGAAAAACCAGGTCTTAGTCGGTTTCGCAGCGGAGACTCAAAACGCTGTGGAGAATGCGAAGAAAAAGCTGAAAGAGAAGAATCTGGATATGCTGGTCCTTAACGATGTTAGCCAAGCCGGGGCCGGTTTTGATCATGACACGAACATTGTCCGGCTCCTTTACCGTTCCGGCGCTGAAGAGCAACTGGATCTGATGTCCAAAGAGAAAGTGGCTGACGTTATTTTGGATCGCGTGAAAGAAATGAGGAAGAAATCGAACCATAGAGAGACTGTCTAAATGCAGGGATATGGCGCATTATCTGTAGGGGCGCAATTCATGCGCCCAATAAAAGGGCGTGATGAATCAGGCCCCTACAAAAAGGCCCGCAACTCATAATTATGAGACGGTTTCTAGAATCCGGTCCGTAGGTCAATATGCCGGAAAATCATCAACACTGGATAGAACTGGCCCGTAATTACCTCGTGTATCAGCGGAATCTTGGTATGACCGAGATGCTTGCGCCTCGCAAAAGCCCTGGCGTTGAAACTCTCGAAGAGATAAGAGAAGATCTTGGCGAATGCACGAGGTGCCCTTTGCATCGCGGCCGGCTGAACATAGTCTTTGGTGAGGGCAATCCTTCGGCCAGGTTGATGTTTGTCGGCGAAGGTCCCGGCGCGGACGAAGACCGCGAGGGAAGACCTTTTGTGGGTCGGGCCGGTCAGCTCCTGACAAAAATGATTCAGGCCATGAATCTTGATCGTTCTGAGGTGTACATCGCCAATGTAGTTAAATCTAGACCGCCGGGGAATCGCAACCCGACCGCTCTTGAAATCAGCGCTTGTTTTCCTTTTCTGGAAAGGCAAATCGCGGCTATCCAACCGGAAGTCATTGTGGCTCTTGGAAAGATCGCTGCGAACACCCTCCTGGAAACAGGAGAGCCCATCGGAAAACTTCGCGGCAAATTCCACGATAGGCATGGTATACCGGTTATGCCTACTTATCACCCGTCTTTTCTCTTGAGAGAGGACCGCAGCAAGCGTTACAAAGCAGAGGCTTGGTCCGATCTGAAGAACGTTATGGGCCTGCTTGGTTTGTAATCTGAGGCCCTGGAGACAGACCGTGAACCGAAATAGAATCTTGATGCTGGCGCTTATGATCGTTTGCGCGCTTGTGCTTTCACAGACCCAACCGCCAACTCCTTGGGGCCAGGAAAAATCGGATAAGCCGCTGGTTTATCTGTTGGATGTGGATGGCTCTATCAATCCCGCAGTGCTCGACTATATAACCAAAGGTGTTGAAAAGGCCACCGCTAATAAGGCCGCTTGTCTTATTATAAGATTGGATACTCCCGGAGGCGTTGTCACGACCACCAAAAGCATCATCAAAGAGATAACGAACGCCAAAATTCCGGTCGTAGTGTACGTGGCCCCGAGTGGTTCATCAGCGTCGTCTGCCGGCACGTTCATTACCATGACCGCGGATGTGGCCGCAATGGCTCCCGGCACTAATATAGGCGCAGCCCACCCGGTAGCCAGCGGCGGCCAGGACATCCCTCAGACCATGTCAGAGAAGGTTGTAAATGACTTGACAGCGTTTCTTCGAGGCTTGGTGACCAAGAAGGGCCGCAACGCTGAGTGGGCTGAAAAATCTATCAGAGAGAGCGTCTCGATTACATCGAAAGAAGCTTTGGACATTAAAGTAATCGACCTCATGGCGGATTCGGTGCCGGATCTCCTTACAAAAATAAACGGAAGGACCATAGATAAAGACGGGCAGTCCTATACTCTCAACACCAAGGACGCGCGGGTGGAAAGGATAACAACGGGGTGGCGTTTCAAGATTCTCGATGTGATAGGCAATCCAAATGTCGCCTCTTTGTTGATGATGGGAGGGATAATTGGACTGTTGGCGGAATTCTATAGCCCCGGTTTGATTTTTCCGGGAGTGGTCGGAGCCATCTGCCTGGCCCTGTCCGCATTCGCATTTCAAGTTCTTCCCGTTAACTATGTTGGCATCGTGCTAATTATTCTGGCAATAATCTTTTTTATTTTGGAACTGAAGGTTGCGTCTTATGGGATGCTTGCCGTAAGCGCAATAATTAGCTTAACTCTGGGTCTGATAATGCTGTTTGAAACGGAAGAAGCGGCCATGCAAGTTTCATGGGCGGTCATCATTCCGATGGTGGTGACCGTCTCGCTCTTTTTTATCGTAGTATTGGGACTCGTCGTAAGGGCTCGGCTCAGCAAACCTCGCACAGGAGAACAGGGACTGAAGGGAGAAGTCGGGATTGCGCTGACGGACATAAATGCGGCGGGACGAGTAGCCATCCACGGTGAATATTGGAATGCCCGAGCGGACAGGCACATTCTCAAGGGTGAAAAAGTAAGGGTGATAGCTGTGGAAAGCCTTTCTTTGGTCGTTACTAGGGAAGTGAGCGGCTGATCTCCGAAATCTAATCAATTATGCGCTGTTTTGTTTACCTTTGCGTCTAAAATGGGCCATGATTAGGAGGGGGCCTAAAGGAGCGAGTTTAAGAATCCTACGGTTCATTTATGAAGGAGGGAGTTCAATGCAAACGGGTCTTGGAATCATTATTTTTTTGGTAGTCGTCTTTCTATTCATGGCCTTAAAGATACTCAATGAGTATGAGAGAGGCGTGATATTTCGACTGGGTAGAGTAATAGATCACAAGGGGCCGGGTCTGATCATTCTTATTCCTGTGGTTGATCGCATGGTCAGAGTCAGTTTGCGGACTGTGGCCATGGACGTGCCGGCCCAGGACGTCATCACGCGTGATAACGTCTCGGTAAAGGTCAACGCCGTCATCTACTTCCGGGTCATGGACCCTACCAAGGCCGTCATCGAAGTGGAGAATTACCTTTATGCCACATCTCAGCTTGCGCAGACGACCCTCCGGAGTGTCTGCGGGCAATCTGAGCTGGACGAGCTTCTAGTCGGAAAGAGAAAAAATCAATGTTCAGTTGGCGGAGATCCTCGATAAACATACCGATCCATGGGGAGTAAAGGTCAGTATGGTCGAGGTGAAGGCAATAGATCTACCGGCGGAGATGCAGCGTGCAATAATGCGTCAGGCCGAAGCCGAGAGGGAGCGACGAGCCAAAGTTATCAATGCCGAGGGTGAATATCAGGCAGCGACGAGACTTGCGGAAGCAGCGGCAATCATATCCAAGGAACCGCAAGCGCTACAGCTCAGATTTTTACAGACCCTTGTGGAGGTGGCTGCTGAAAAGAACTCTACTACGATCTTTCCGGTCCCCATTGATCTATTGACTCCGTTCATGAAAAAGGCCGAGGAAAGTTAAGAATCGGCAGCGTAATATCAATGGCGCACTCGGTCGGAAGGCCGAGACCAGTCGGCAATATCATCGTTGATATTGAGGAGAGACAAGGGACATGACCGGAATATTAATACGATGGCTGATCACGACCCTGGCCATTCTGGCCGTTCCTTATCTGATTTCCGGAGTGCGCGTGGAGAGCTTTGGCAGCGCCATGCTGACAGCGGCGATCCTGGGAATACTCAATGCGCTGGTGCGGCCGATATTGATAATATTGACTCTTCCGCTCACGATACTCACACTGGGACTTTTCATTCTCATAATCAACGCCCTGCTTTTTGAGTTGGCAGGCGCTCTGGTTCCGGGAATGTATGTGGCTTCATTCTGGTCGGCCTTTTTCGCTTCCATCATAGTGAGCATTGTTTCCTGGATATTGAATTCGGTGGTGGCTGGAGGAAAAGGTGAAAGGACGATCATGGTCTGGAGACGTGACGATGCTATCGACCTTCGCCGCCACAGAGGTGGACGATGGGAGTAGTCTTTAATCGAGGTCGGCGGTCACACGGTTTTATGAAGAGTCGGCGATGGTGATTACCGGCCTCGAAAGGCTTTTACGCGATCCTCAATTACTAGCCGAGTCCGGCAATCTGGCGCTCCTGTATAATCAGGCGTCGGTCGATTCCGGTCTCCGCCCTGCTCCTGATCTTCTGAACAGTGCTTTTCCCGGCCGACTCAAGGTTTTGTTCGGTCCTCAGCATGGAATCGCCGGGACAGAGCAAGCCAATATGATTGAAACCGGCCACGAAGTTCATCCCTCGCTGGGAATACCCGTCTACAGTCTTTATTCTGAAATCCGCAAACCGACAGCCTCGATGCTGGAAAATGTCGATACCGTCATCGTGGATATCCAGGATGTTGGCGCCCGGGTTTACACTTTTGCCACTACGGTCATGCATATGATGGAAGCCTGCGCTGAGGCTGACATAGCTGTCATCATCCTTGATCGTCCCAATCCGATAAACGGCCGAGACGTCGAAGGCAATGTTCTCGATCAGGACTTTTCTTCGTTCGTAGGGCCGCATCCCATCCCGATGCGTCACGGTCTGACACTGGGCGAACTGATGCGCTTGTACAATGAGCAATATGATATCAAATGCCGTCTGACCGTTATCCCTATGTCGGGTTGGCATCGAAATATGTATTTTGAGGATACGGGCCTGCCGTGGGTGCTTCCGTCGCCTAACATGCCTCTGGTTGATACAGCGCTGGTTTACCCGGGCCAGGTCACGTTGGAAGGGACTAATTTATCCGAAGGGCGTGGAACTACAAGGCCGTTTGAAATTTTCGGAGCGCCTTATATCGAGCCTCGAACTCTGTTAGAAGCAATCGAACCTGAGACATTGAAAGGCGTTATTTTTCGAGAAACCTCCTTCATCCCCACATTCGACAAATGGGCCGGGCAAATCTGCAAGGGATTTCAGATTCACGTTGTGGACAGAGGCGCCTACCGTCCTTACAGGTGCTCCCTTGCGCTAATTGCGGCAATATTAAAACTTTATCCCCAAGATTTTCGATGGGCTGAGCCCCCGTACGAATATGTTTCCGACAAACTGCCTATTGATGTTATTATCGGAAATTCGACCATACGACGCGATCTCGAAGAAGGTCGCCGGATTTTAGACATGGAGACGGATTGGAAGAAAAGTTTGGATGACTGGCTAAAGATCCGATCCGAATATCTTATTTATCCATCGACGTTCTGAAGGTAACAAAGAGGATCGGCGCCTTGCCGATCCCGACATAAATCGCAATTCTCGTGATGGAGGCGCACTTTCATGGACAAAAAGAAAGTATCAATAGTTCGATATGAAAAACCGTTGGAATCCGTCCGGCGTGCGGTGGATCTGTGCAACGGATTGGAGAATCTGCGGTCCAACTCCAAAGTGTTTATCAAACCGAATGTTGTTTTCTGGACCAGCAAGATAGCTTTTCCTAAATGGGGTGTAATTACCACGTCCCGCGTAATCCATGATATGGTGGTCCTGCTCAAAGAAAGAGGCGTCGATGATATCACCATCGGCGAGGGCACTGTAGTGCATGATCCGAAAGATCGAGAAACGGCAGCGCATTCGCATGAAACACTTGGTTACAATACTCTGAAGAAGCGCTATGGCGTGAAAGTGATCGATATTTTCGATCGGCCTTTTGAAAAACTGGACCTTGGCGACGGGGTGGAGCTGAAGTTTAATACTGATATTCTTCACAGCGATTTTGTCGTCAATGTGCCCGTCCTCAAAACTCATGCCCAGTGTGTGGTGACTCTAGGGGTCAAGAACCTGAAAGGAACTATCGACGTTAATTCGAGAAAAAAATGCCATTCAGCGGATCCGGACAAGAATCTGCACATTTTGGGTTTCAAAACTTTCGGACAAAATTCCCGGTGGATTCACGCTGTTGGACGGGATTTACACCAACGAAAGGGGTCCCTCATTCGACGGCAAAATTAGAAGAAGCAATCTGCTGGTTGGGTTCTGCGGATACGCTTTCGGCGGATAAGGTAGGGGCAAAAATCCTGGGATATGATCTGTCGGAGGTCCCTTACCTGGCTCGTGTCGCGGCTCGAAAGAGGTCGGCCATTGGATTTCTCGGATCTGGAGATGCGTCGGTGAAAACATCCAGGATGTCGGGATGAAACTCCAATACTCCTTTGCCTACAATGAAGAAGGCACTCTTCCCGTACCAATGGACAAGATGGGAATAAAGGGTCTTTCTTATCCGAAATACGATCTTAGTATTTGCACTTATTGCTCGGGCCTGACCGGTGTGATCATGGGCGCCATTGCAATGGCCTGGAAGGGTGAGCCGTGGGACAATGTGGAAGTATTAACCGGCAAGCTCATGAAACCCACGCCCGGGAAAAAGACTATTTTGGTAGGGAAATGCCTTTACGAAGCCAACAAAGCCCATTCCGAAATCGACAAGATGTGGGCTATTAAGACCTGCCCGCCATCTCCGGAGGCGGTAGTGAACGCGCTTCATGAAACCGGTGTTAAGGTGGATCCTCAGATCCTGATGAACGCCGACATGGCCCCCGGCTTCTTCATGAGGAAATATGAAGGCAAGCCGGAGTTCGACGAATCTTTCTTCAGAGTGGAGTAGCAGCTAGATCGGTTCACATTCTGCTCCTGATATCCAGGAATTCGCTTAGCTGTCGGGGATTTCGGGTCCAGTGGGGGGTGACTTTTACAAATAATTCGAGTCTGACTTTGGTTCCGAGGAATTCTTCGATTTTCTTCCGGGCGGCCATGCCTATTTGTTTAATCATTTGCCCGCCCTTCCCGATCAGAATGCTTTTTTGACCCGGCCTTTCCACGTGAATGTCGGCCCGGATCAATACCCGATCTTCCTGTTCGTTAAAACTCTCCACTACAACCGTGGTCTTGTAAGGGATCTCCTCTCCGGTCTTTTTCGTGATCTGTTCCCGAATAAACTCTTCCACAAAGAATTTCACCGGCAAATCGCTTATCTCATCTTCCGTGAACAGCGGAGGGCCGGCGGGGAGCAACTCGATAAGCGCCCCAACAAGTTCGTCCACTCCCGAACCGAGTGTCGCGCTGATCGGGATGATTTGCTCAAACGTGTGGATTTTGGAATACGCTTCCATAACGGGGAGCAGCAACGGTCGCTCCACGGTGTCAATTTTATTGATGGCGAGCACGGATCGCGCTTTCGATCCTTTAATTATCTCAATGACGCGCAGATTGTCTCGATGGACATCCGGCGACGGCTCTACCATGAACAGAATCACATCCGTTTCTTCAATGGTTTTTACCGCCGCAGCCACGAGAGCGCGGTTGAGAGGAGTTTCAGCTTCATGTATGCCCGGGGTATCCTGCAGGACCATCTGCGCGCCTGGTGAAGAATATATGGCGTTAATGGTATGTCTGGTCGTCTGGGGTTTGGGCGTCACTATACACAGTTCTCGCCCAAGTATGCGGTTCACTAGCGTCGATTTGCCGACATTCGGCCGGCCCGCGACCGCAACAAAGCCGCTCCGATGATCGGTCCCGGAATTGCGCGACATGACCGTTTCTCCTTGACCCCTCTTTCTGCGCCGTCTATTATTGGTTAATCATTCTAACGGAGAGATGCCCGAGTGGCCGAAGGGGCGCGACTGGAAATCGCGTGAATGCCCACAAGGTGTTCCGAGGGTTCGAATCCCTCTCTCTCCGCCATCTACTATTCAATTATTAATCAAAGATCGTAAAACCGGTTCAACAACGTTCCATAAAATCCCTAGTGAGAGGCCTAGTCGCTCTGCATAAGTTCAATTGCGCCAGAATCTGTAATATCCGGATCAGTCCTACCACCAATCATTATTATTATAATCCGGCATACCAAAACTACGATCTGTTCGCGCATGTGGTTGGGTACGGTCCGTTCCGTAATCCCATTCATACGGTATTGGGAAATACGGGAAAGTCAAATCTGTTATTCGGCTCATGAATCGATCCCACCGGTACTTTTCCATGGTAAGAGGATCAGGGGGACGATCTGTTTCTTGAAATCTCTGCGCGTAGTACCACATACCATGGTAGCCGGGGGGATAATTCCGAACGAATCGTGGGTGGTAATCGCCGGCGATAGAAAAAGAAGAAACGCTCAGAAGCAAACAAAGTGCCAATAAACCGAAAAGCCCTAGCCGAATAGTGCGCATCGTCTCATCCTTATCAATTAAGTTGAGATAACTCGACAAGATAATAACAGATAAATAGTTGTTTTGTCAATTCGTTAAAAGGATATACTTAAGTGTTTGATGAGTGGTTGTTCCGGGTTATAGGTTTGTAGGCGAAATCATATTCGGAAATATCTTCCTTTTTCGATCTATCCTCTTTTTCGAACGCTGACCGGACAATTTCCACTATTTCGCGATGAAGTTCATCAGGTGGGAGGCTTCCGTCCATCCGATGTATCGCCGGATCGCTTATGCCGCTATATATGGCATGGACAGCTTCCAAATCAGACCGGCCTTCGAATGCTGAAAAGCCGTCGGAACGACCGCGGCCGATCCTTGAGAGGGCCATATCTACTGTCACTTCCAGTAGAAAAATTAAATCCGGGGCTGGGAACTGACGATTTTTGGCAAGGATTTTTTCAGGATCGATACCGCGGGCCCCTTGATACGCCACCGAGGAATATATGTAACGGTCGCATATGACGGTGGCGCCGCGTTTTAGGGCCGGTATGATGACTTTTTGAACGTGGTGGCGACGATCTTCAGTAAAAAGACGCTCTTCTTCCACCGGCTCCGGTCGGACCCTTAAGGATCTTATGTACCGCCCTGTCGGGCCGTCGGAAGGCTCCGCAGTCAGGACATGAGGGATCCCGACTGCTTGGAAGTGTGTCGGCCAGCATTTTCGCCTGGACGGACTTGCCGGCCCCATCTATGCCTTCGAAAACTATGAACAACGGTTTTGTGTTTGTTTTTTTAACCAATCTGCCCGGCCGACTTGCCATTCAATTACTGACTCTCGCGAAATAGACCGGCCTCCGTGCCGGTCATTCAGACCTGTGGATTTGGACATCCTGCTACTGACCCCCCGACCGCGATTGGACGGGCTCTTCTATTATAATTTCATTGCGAACCCATACCGCCTCACTGTCTTTGGATAACTGGCGCTTCAGCTCGCGTTCGAAAATCTCCTTCGTGAATACCAACTCATCGGGATTCACGTTAGCCCAGTTGCGTGTCTTCTTTTTCAATTCCTGCTGAATTTTCTCCTGAAATCCTTCTGGGGGCCTGATTTCCAGATTATAAATGACATATCCGGATTTTTCCTTGCAGATGTAGTAGATTTTTCCGCTATCAGTTATTTTGATTGCAACCAGCTTTCCCGATGTGGGCACTTTGGTATAGATATTCTCGTATCGCACTCCCTTAAAGTCACCGAGAGCGTTCTCTTGGGGACCGAAGTCCGTTCCCCCGGTGACATCCGGTTGAACTGTCGCAACAATTATGACGAGCGAGACAAACATTAAAATTTTCATGGTTCTTTTTCTCTCTCACCCTAATACGAATTCAGGTCAAGGAGACAGGGGCCTCTAGTCACAAACTGAGGGCTTTCTGTATGACTTCCGCCAAGTCCATGAAATTGTACGTCATCTCTTTTTCAAGTTTTCGAGCCTCGTCCGGCCCATAGGAAATCCCGAAGGACCGGTCTACATGTATGCCCCTTGATCGGCAGTATTGGGCCAATGAATTCTTGGTCATGCTGCCTATAAGAAATGCTCGTTGGTTGAATGCCCACTGGAAATGTGGACCGTCACCCCCGCTATCCCCCATAACAACTACCCGATTTTCAGGGACTTCCAGAGCGCTGATTACTGCCGCCGTGTTTTTCGGTTTGTCCTCTATTTCAATGACCTGATATTCATAGCGAGTCTCCTGGAGCGGGGCCTCGAAGCGGATCATCGGATTTGCAGCCACAATTGGCGCCTGTGGAAGCAACCCCTTGGCAAACACACGCTGGAAATAACCTTGTGTCCCTGTGGTGTTTATCATGAATAGCATGTCTCGGCTCAAGAGCCATTCAATCAACTCCGGAACACCTTTGTAAGTTTGAAATGATTCGTCCAGATAAGCATCCATCTGATCCGCAGTAAAATCTTGGCGCAACAGACTTTTTATCTCGGCCGGTCGCGTCTCTGAGCGAGATAACGTTTCCTGTGTACGCCCTGAATATTCGTTTCAGGTCGGATTCAAGTTCAGGATAATTGAATGCGACTGGATCGAAAGGGCCGTTTGGCGAAAGACACTCGCTCCAATCTGAAGACACGATGCCCCTATACTTGCGTTTGGTCACTGCCGCGTCTCGCCTTCTTTCCCCGGAGGCTCTCCGAAGAGTCTTTTGTGGTCGCCTACCGGCAAAAGGAATTTCCACAAATTCAGGGTCCAATGCAACCCTTTTGTGCACATCAATCTTAATCTTATTGATTTTCGGCAAGTTAACTTATATAATTGCGGTGAGTTTTAAATAAATGGGAGAAAAGGTCCTATGGCCAAATTGGAAGATCTCGTCACTCCATCAGAGATATTGGAAATGATAAAAGGCGGCATGCTCAAAACAGAATTAATCAAGAGATACCGAACTTCGGAACAGGAACTGGCTTTGATGCTGTTACCGCTGCATCGAGGGGGAGAACTTACTAAGGAAGAATTTAATAATTTTTTCAAAGGAATCCCTCTGTTCCAGCCTGAAATTCCAGCTCCGGCAGAAGCAATTGCCGCTCCGCCTCATGAGCCGACCGACAAACCCGTGGAAGCGGTTCGATCTCCGGAAAAAATCGTCCGGGAAAAAACCTGCAAATGATTTGGTGGAGTTCCGCGAAATTGCTGTTGAGGATGGCTCCTGAAGCGATTGGCGCACCAGGAGGAGCCGACAACAAGACAAACCGCTGTCCGCGCGCCCGCAGCGGAAGTTCAAAAAGAATCTGCAGCTGGGGCCGAAGCCCTTCAGATAATACTCGCCAAGCTTGATTCCATCGATCACCGTCTTTTTGAAATCGAAAAGAAGCTTGGCTCAAGGTGAATCCAACAGATTTTCCTAGCCGGCCGGCCCCGAATGGGACCGGCGTCTTGTAGGTCATCCCTAACAGGCAGGTTGGGCGCCTGCGCCACCACCCACCTCGCAATGATAAGCTAGGCCGTAGTAACACTCCGGCCTTGATTTCAGCGTAGACACCACTGAAAGTTTGTTCTATTCTTTCTCCGATATTGCGAAAGGAGCTTCACATGAATTCTTGCTTTTTCAAAGCCTGCATCGGCTCGGTGTTTTGCTTTATGTTATCGTTCATTGTGGCCGTTCCCACTCACGCTGCCGATATCAAACTTGCCAAGGTCAGCTTGGAAACCGTTTTCAACAACTCAACACGCGTTAAGGCGGCCGCGGAAGAGATAAAGAAGATGCAGTCGGACGCCAATGCTAAACTTGGCGCAATGAGAGCCCAAATCATGCAACTGCAAGAGCGGTTGAAGGACGAAAAATCTCCTCTTAAAAAGGAAGAGAAAGAAAAGGCGGAGAACGACCTCAAACTCAAAACCGAGGAGATTGCCAATGAACAGCAGGGCTTGCAGGCCAAATTGACCTTTAAAGAAAGATCACTACAAAATGTGTTTAGGACACAGATCAAGTCCGCTGTAGAAAAGATTGCAAAAGAAGAAGGTCTGACAGCCGTCTTCTCGGAGCAGGCAATGGTCTTTTCCGGCGACCTGCCGGATTTGTCGGAAAAAGTCACCAAAGCATTCGACGCCATGCCTGCTATTGAGAAACAACAACAGCAGTAACACACAACTTTTGATGAAAGGCTTCTTGTGATTTCCAGTGAGGGATTTCGCGCACATCCTCCCTCAGTAAGCCTTAGGTAAAGGTCGCTCTCTTGAAATCATTCCGATTCCTGGACACGGGGCCTTTATCCGCCGCTGCCAATATGGCGTTGGATAAGGTTATTCTCGAAGAAGTAGCCCGGCAGGCCAGCCCTCCTACCCTTCGTTTCCTGCAATTCAAACCTGCCGCCGCCCTGGTAGGTTATCATCAGGATGTTAATCTCGAGATTCGGCAGGAATATTGCCGAACCAATGGAATTGACATCAATCGCAGACACACAGGCGGCGGAGCTATCCTGTTTCAGGAATCGGCGCTGGGATGGGAGTTCTTTGGTGTTCCCGGCGAAGAGCCTTGTAGAGGCCCCTATGATACCATATTGCGAAAGATATGCTCCATAGCGGCTTCCGGGTTGTCTCGACTCGGCCCCCAGGCCGCGTTCAGACCCCGCAATGACATAGAGGTGGAAGGCCGCAAAATTTCCGGAACAGGCGGAGTCGTGATCTCAGGCGGGGTAATGTTTCAAGGCACGGTCCTGGTCCAAAACGAGGTCGAATCCTTCCTCAAAGCTCTTCGAGTCCCGGTGGAGAAGCTGAAGAAGCGCGAGATTGAGTCGCTTATGGAGCGGATCTGTTTTCTTTCGGACCTGATAACCCCGACTCCGTCCGTTGATCGAATCAAGGAAAATATAGCCCTGGAATTTCAGGAGCAGCTCGGCGCCGAGATGATTCCCGGCGCGCTTACCCCGGACGAAGGTAGGCGTCTTGTGGAGGAAGTTGAGTATTTCAGCAGCCCCAAATGGGTAATGTCACGTTCCCGGCCGCAACGCGAGGGCGACCCGATAAGATCAATTACCCAAACTGACGCCGGCACTTTGAGGGTTCACCTTTGGCTCGCCCCAGGAGGCCGCCGAGTGCGCCAGGCATTGATCGTCGGGGATTTCTTTACCGTTCCCGCTCGTTTTATCCACGATCTGGAGGCCGCGCTGGTAGGCGCGCTCGCGGAACCTAATGCCCTGAGACGAGCTGTGGTGTCGTTTTTCAGCTCCACCCCGGGCGAGATAGTCGGAATCGACCTTGATCGAGTCGCCGGAGCAGTGGCCTCCGCGGGGGAGCGCCTGGCGCTGCTTGACGGACGCTTCTCCCCGACTGAAATCAACGATCTTTTTCTGTTGAATCTGAATCCTGAGGAGCTTTATCGTCACAAACCACGCTGGCTTCTTCTCCCCTACTGTTCAAAGAACCTTGATTGCCCGTATCGCCAGGTCCCGGGATGCGATGAGTGCGGCGCCTGCGAGATTGGGGCCTGCTTCGAAATAGCGCGTTCATTCAAGATGGATGCGATTACTGTCCAAAGCTTCGAACACCTCATGGAGGTCCTTCGCACAACCTGCGCACGGGAAGACGGCATGTACGTCGGCTCGTGCTGTGAAGCCTTTTATGCCAAGCACCAAACTGAAATGGAACAGGTCCGAGCAAGGGGCGTATTGGTCAATCTCGATTCAACGACCTGTTATGATTTGGGCAAAGCGTCAGCGGCTTACAAAGGCAATTTCGATAATAAGACGTGGCTCAATATGGAACTTATTGCCAAGACCCTCAGACACCTCAATGCATGAAGAAATCGTGTGCGACATATTGGTTGTTGGAGCTGGCCCCGCAGGCTCTCGTGCCGCAGCAATGGCGGCGGAGGCCGGTTGTAGCGTTTTGCTGATCGACACAAAGTCGAGGATCGGTGAACAACCGCATTGCGGGGAATTTACGCCGGCCCGGCTCTTCACTGAATTCCATCTGAACAGTGACTGCGTCATCCAAAGAGTAAATTTCATGGAGACGCGTGTCCTGGCCGTGGGATGTGAATCCGGTTCCGAGGCTGTTCTCAAATCCGTCCGAACGATGTCTCCCGGATTCATCATTGACCGTGTAAGATTTGATAGAAACTTGGCTCGTGAAGCCGCATTCAAGGGAGCGACGGTGATGTGCGCCACACGGTTGATCGGCCGTGAAAATCATTCCTGGATAATTCAGGGCCGCGGACAAAAGAGCCTTGTCGCCCCAAAGTTAACCATTGCCGCGGACGGCGCGGCTTCCACGGTGGCTACGACACTGGGACTCAAGCGGCCTGAGCTTCTGCAAGGGCTTCAAATGGAGGTCCCCCTCAATTCGCCGCTGGAGGATACCTTTGTGTTCCTGGACAGGGATTTTGTCGGCGGATATGGATGGCTGTTTCCCAAAGGAACCACCGCCAATGTCGGCATCGGAATGGTTCCGGGAGTAGGGTCGCCCGCTTCTCTGTTGCTGGAGAGCTTTCTGAAGCGTCTCTGCAAAAACGGCATGGTTAAGCCTGGTCGATTGGCTATTTCGGCAGGAGATGATACCGGTATCCGGGCTACGAGAAAACTTGGTCATGGATGATGTGATATTCTGCGGGGACGCCGCGGGCCTTACGCATCCGATTACGGGAGCGGGAATCCCCAGGCGGTTCTTTCCGGCGAGCTGGCCGGTCGTGCCGCAGCCGCGGCGTTAAAAACCGACAGTAAAGAGCCTTTAACCGAATACGAGGCCAACATTCGAGCAACCTACAATGGTATCATCAATCACGCGCTGTCCAAGCGAGCGTTCATGATGCGACATTGGAATGATCCGGACTTTGAAGCCGTATGTGAAGCAGACGTGGATAGGCTTCAAAGGCTACAAGAAGCGCATTCGATGACCCGGACAGGGGCTTCCAGGAGCGAATCCAACGCCATTCATTGCGCTCCGGTAACTCATTATATTCTCTGGACTATTTGACCAATTTTCATGTAGGATCAACCAATTGACTTTAGCGGTTCAGGGGAGAACCTGGAACATGGTTGAGCAAAGATCCATTCCAGCCCGGGAAGCGCTCGCTGACATCAGAGTCGGAATGACCGACGACCAGCTGATGGTGAAGTACAGCCTCACGGACAAGAGTCTCCAAAGTCTCAAGAATAAGCTGCATGCAGCGGGCCTTCTTGCTCAAGCTCAACTCGACAATTCACAGTCAATTGGGGTCCCGCAGGAAAACGATACAAAGGTTTTGGCCAGGAAGATAGCGGAGGCTGTCAAAGCTGGGCGCCCGGATGAGGAAATAGCAAGAACATTTGGCCTCTTGCCTGACAAATTGGCCAATGTGTTTCCGTTACTAATAAAACATGGCTACTTGACTCAGGAAGATTATGACAGGCGGCAGTCAGATCTTGAGGACGTCATTGACATGGACCTGGAAGTCGAGTCGGCGCCTGCGAATGTCAATGCAGCCATTGACTGCACACCCTTTGCAGTGATTCGGGGTAGAACATTACTGGCTAGTCTCGTGCTTGCACCCATTTTGGCCTTCACTGTCAGCGGTATTATCTGGGCTGTCTGGGAGATAAAGCTGGAGTCGCCGTTGGGAACTGCTTTGTCCACGGTCCTCGATCAAGTTTTCCTGTTTCTGTGCATGGCTTATTTGCTGCATCTGGCGAAATTGTCGCCTGGAGAGCTGCTTGGGCATAACGCAGCATGGCCGCTTCTTGGACGATCCATGTTAGTGGCGTTTCCTCTAATAGCTTTGGCCATTGCAGGAAACTATCTCCTATACCTCCCCCTGTCCTATCTTGTTCCTCGATTTGTCGATTGGTGTCTCTGTTGTCGTCCCCCAATGATTGTCTTGACTACTGACTACGCGGGCATGTCTGCGAACCTTTTAAATTTCTTCGTTATAGTCTTGATGGCTCCTGTCGTCGAAGAATTCTTCTTTCGAGGCCTGCTGTTGACGCGCTGGTCCTTTAAATGGAACGTGAGAACAGGCATTTTTGCGTCGTCGCTGGTTTTTGCCCTTGGGCATCCGGACAATGTCGTCGGGGCCTTTTTCATCGGCTATGTCCTGTCGATTCTTTACATCCAGACGAATTCACTCTTCGTCCCGATCAGCATCCACATTGCAAATAATGGAATTGCCTGGATACTTACAGGGGTCAACACGATATTCGGAGAGCCATATGCACGGAGCACGCTTGCCGAGTGGCAATCATTCTGGTGGGTCGGACTGGTGGCCGGTCTGATCGTTGCCCCTTGGGTTATCCGGTTCTTAAGGCGCCATATCCCCAAGCCCGACTGGCGTGTTCCTTACCTCGCCCTGCAAGAAACCACTTAGTTTTTGGCTCAAAGCGAATAAATATGACAAAGAAAGCCATCGCAAATCGAAAACAAAGAGCTTTTATCTCTTTCTGACCTTGCATGGACCGAATCCAGAGCCAGGCACGGTTCACGTTTGACCGCTTATCTGCCCGGAATGTTTGTGGTGGACGGCCGCAGAGGAAAATACCGGGCGGTCTCCATAACCGGGGATAAATGCGATCTGGATTGCGGGCACTGCAAAGGGACGCTCCTGCGATCTATGGAGCATGCATTAAGCCCGGATGACCTGAAACAGCAGGGGCAAGCGGCGGTGGCCCGTGGGGACCACGGAATTCTTGTCACCGGAGGATGTGATCAGCAGGGAAGACTTCCTTGGGAGCGATTCATTCCCGCGATTCGGGAACTAAAGGAAGAAACCGACCTGAAGATCACCGTCCACGCGGGGCAAACCGATGTTGAAACCGCTCGCGCCTTGAAGGACGCGGGAGTAGATCAAGCGCTGGTGGACGTAATAGGCGACGATGATACAGCCAGAGATGTGTATCACTTGTCCAACGGGATAGAGTCTATACGCAGAACATTGGATTCACTGGCCAAGGCCGCTCTTGAGATTATTCCTCACATAATCTTCGGCATCCATTACGGCCAACAGCGCGGAGAAATGGCCGCGTTGAAAATGCTCAAGCAATATCCGCTGAATAAGTATGTCGTCGTGGTGATCGTTCCCACACGAGGTACTGACATGGCGGAAATTCAACCGCCGCCTCCGGAAGAAGTCGCTTTATTCATTGCTCGGGCCCGACTGGAAATTCCGAATCCTCAAGCGTCACTAGGTTGCGCCCGGCCCAGAGGCCTTTACCGAAAGAGCTTGGATGTGTTGGCTGTCCGGGCCGGAATAAATTCTATAGCGATCCCCTCGCGTGAAGCGCTGGAAGAAGCCGAGCAAAAGGGCCTCGAAATCGCGTACGAGGAAACCTGCTGCTCCTTGGGATGATTTGGGAACACGTGTGCCTGTCCCCGCAGGCCACATCCGAACTGCGGAGATCCTCTAATCTCAGTCAAGATCAAGTTTCCAGAGAATATTATCCGCTGAACTCGTCCGTTATTTCTCCGATTCCGAAGAAGCACCCAAGCCTTGCTGAGCACAATATTCAACAAAGCGTTTTAGCGTATCATCCTGCGACTGGCTGTCCCAATAAAATCTGAACGACAGAATTATTGGGTATGTGCGGTTTCTCAAGGTCTCCGGGAAGGCTTTATCCCGGGAGAAGTTTCATCCTTTTTGATAGCCAACACCTTAATTGCTTTATCGACCCCATTTGCAGGGGTTATCCCAATGGGCAAGTCGGCCACCGCGCACGCCTTTTGAATCGTGGACCAACTTTCCGTCATCACCGTGTTTGGTCCGTAGGGCTGTTTGTCGAGCACAAATTCCTGAAGAACACGGCCCCTCCGGACTCGGGGACTCGACGAGTGAGCGTTCTGATAGGAGCATCCGGGCCGCCCACTTGCTTCCAATTAGTATATTCGCCACTAAATATCTTCTTGAGTTGCTCCGGTGTAAGTTCGTCAATAGGATTTTGGGATGCGTTATCAACGAAACGCCGGCGTGACCGATCAGTTTGTCGGCAAGCTTGATTCCCTTCGCAGCTGCCTTTTTCTGCTCTTCCTCGGAAATGGGCCGGCTCGCCATAGCGAGATCCGCACTCTCTTCAAAGAGCGCTTGAAATCCCGCTCCTGCGCTCGAACCAACCACTAGTATATTTGTATCGGGATTGGCCTGCATGAAAGATCCGGCCCATTTTTGAACCTGGGAGGCAGCCATACCCGCTCCATTCACTCTCAGGGTTTTCTTGGAGGCATCCTGAGCGCACACGGATGGCACATATGCCGTTGCGACTGCGATGCAAACGAGAATTGTGAAGAGTAGATTTTTTCTGACAAGCATGTTCCCCTCCTGCTCATGTAAAAAATCGGAACTACGAAACTTCTCTGAATCAGCGATTTTCTAAATTTCCGAAGTAGTTAGCATACTTCTCTCTTCTTGCGAACTGATGGATAAGGAATCGCCGGGCATGCCGCCCACGAACCATAGCCCGCAAGAACGGCGTTGATGTGCTATTCGGAAAAATTTTAGAAAAAAGCTAAATTATTTTTAAGCAAAGATTATGCCAGGAAAGTGGCTATGGGGAACCCAACCGCAGACCACGTTAACAACACAGCGTATTAACGGCATGCCCCACATATTCCGTACATCCCGTTGTCCGGTTTTTTTACAGATCGTAAAATGTGATTCGCCCAGACAGCCCACAATGCTCAAATGCGAGGGAATAATATTAATTTAAGTAATCAGAAATCTTCGAACAAGACGTGATTCACTGGACGTGCGACCGGCGGTTTGCGGGCCTCGTCAGGCACGGGTGGGAGTTCTTCGGCTCGGAAACACGGGACCGGCAATGATGATGTCCAATAGCCGGGCCTGTTCGGGATAACCCTCTACAGTCGCCTCCAGAACCCAGAGCAGTTCAAGCAATTCTGTGGTGAATTGGCCGGTCCACCGCTCGGGGCGGATGTCATCAAGAGGCGAGGATTTCTTCCCTGCTCCTTTCTTCATGCGATACTTGAGCCACGACTGTACTACCTTCAGACCCGAGACTTCGAATTCGAACACAGCGGGGGACACAGGTTGAAACTCCCCGTCGCCGACACGAAGTGTTCGTGTCGTGTCGTTGTAGTCGAATGAGTCCGGATATCCTTCAAGATCGCCTGGGACCGCTTTGACGCATTTGGCGTCCCCACGCGGCACATGGCCGCGCTGCTTGCCTCTTCGGGACAAAACGTTCGCCATAGGTGTGGAGCCAAAGCAGCCGCGCTCCAATGTCGCGAACCTTCACGAACAGGGCAGCATCCTTCGTAATTGGCCCCGCAACTGACGCGTCTCTAATTCCTTCGAATATCTGGTCAGTAAACGCCGGCTGAGCCAGCACCCCGTACGCATAAGCAACAAAATCCTCGGGCGACACCTTTCGCTTGTATGTGTCATTCAATAATTTCAACAGATCGGTAAGGATGTTGGCTTCTGTCGCTTCGGCGTTACGGTACAGCGGAACAGTGGCTTTTGCTCCATAAGAGCCTCGAAAATGATCAAGATCGGGAATGAATGCAGCGGCTGTTACCGCCGGTCCCATCCCTAACGGCTGTGAAAAAATGCTCGTCAGATACACCTGCCGTTCGTTATGGGCGCGCCACAGTCCCGGGCCCGGCTCTGTCCAGCAAACGGGCATCGGCAAAGATAAATTGTCTGTCAAAAGATCTGTAACTAAATCTAATTATATCGGGCGGATTGCTTTCTTTCGCAAGGATGTCAATCGCCTTCAGCTCCGTTTCAGAAGGTGGCAACTGCCTTGCCGTCTGATGCGCCTTTCGACCGGTGGGAGAGTCTTTGAAAAGTTCCTTCCGCTTATCCCTGCCGGACTTGACCAGGACCCTCCAACGTTGCTTGAGCGACTCTTCATCCGGCGCTATGACCCAGGTGCGCCCGGCCTTCACCCCGGATTGGCTCCACGGCATGAGATCTGTCAGAAGAGGCCAATCAAAGTAATCCCCCTTGCCCGCAGGCCGGAAAGACGCTTGCCAGTCAGTGGGGCATTTTTCCCATCTTACGGCAGTGAAATCGCTGATGCTGTCGAGCGCTGCCCGCTTTGCTTCGCGGCCTCCCTCGATGCTGTGCGTAATGGACCTTGGCCGGCTTATTGCGCTTTGCTATACCTGAACGAACAGTAATGGCAATTGCCACGGGAGTTTGGATGGCGAAAACATTGTCGCTTTTGAGAGTCCCGCGTGCCTCACCGCCGAGGTCGAGGATCCAAATCTCATCGCATGTGCGACGCATGTGCTCGCGCATCCCGCGGAAGGCGTCCCCATCGAGGTAACTGGAAGCGCTAATGAAGCTGACAACTCCCGAACCGCGAGAAGTTTCATGTTCGAAGACCTTCCAAAGCGCCCACCTCCAGAAATAGACGTACAGATTGTAGAGGTTATGAACGCGGACTCCATGGCCCGCTGCAATGGCGGGATCAAGAAAATCTCGCAGGATGGCGTTAGAGCCTTTCTCATCATCTCCCCAACGCACCCAGCCTCCGGTGCGGGCTTTATTGTAGTTGTCGGCAGCTTCATGCCGGTCGTATGGCGGGTTGCCAAGACAGACAATGACAGGCACGCTGCTCTTGACCTTAAGGGCCTTGGCGTGCTGTTCGGCAATAGGTTTGAGAAACAGCGGAAGCTGCGGCAATTCGGCGCGAGGGCTTTCGAGAGTGTCAGTCAGGTAGATTTGCGAGCCGCCCGGAGGGAGGTTCGCGCCACGGTCTCGCAAAGCGCGGCTCACACGAAGTTCGGCCACGGCAAACGGTCCAACAAGAAGCTCGAATCCGTAAAGATTGGCAGCTAGGGCGGAAGCTTGGCCCGGGACCGCTCCGGCTCCTTGTTCGGCCTCGACCCGGCGCAGAGCGTGCTCGATGACACCGAGCAAATAGGTTCCTGTGCCTACCGCAGGATCTAGGGTAATAACCGCCGGATCGGTGAAGCCAAGAGGCTTGCCGAGATGTGTCACGAGTAGCCGATCGATCAAGCGAACTTGAGCGTGGACAACCTCGGGGGGCGTGTAATAGGCCCCGACGTCTTTCCGGAGTTTCGAGTCATATACGGCCAGAAAATCTTCATAGAAATATAGCCATGGGTCCTCAACACCAGCTAGTGTGGAAGGTGGCGTTGCGCCAATGACCCGTAAAATCAGATCGAGTGAAGCAGACATCTCTGACCAAGTTTCGCGGTCAGTCAGCACCTGTAATGCGCGGGAGAGCAAGCTATGCTGAGCTGCAAGGGCCTTGCTCTGCCGTATCGAGAGTAAGTGGATCGGCGCCTTCACTACGGCTCAACAGAAGCGCAAAGGTGACTGTCTGCGCGTAAGCGTCGGCAAATTGATCATCCGAAGCATCCGGGAAGAGCAGTTGCCGCCAATCCTTTGCTAGTTGGACGAGCGGTGAGTCGGGATTCCTGAGCGCGTCGGTAACGTCTTCGCGCAGCATCCGGCACAGTGGGGCCAGCATCTCGGCGAATTTCTTGAGATCGACTTTGCCCCTGCGATCGGTGGGGATAATGGGGCGCCAAGAGAAGAAGTCCCGCAACAATCGTTCTATCTCGTGCGGGTCGCGTGGACCTATCGCCTCTTTACCCTCAGTAACAATGTTACCTGAGAGGCGGACCACCTTGTCAATCAGCTTACCGTCCCGATAGAGGCCCCATTCATTGCCGTCGCAGTAGATCAGATTAGGGATGGACCTAAAGCGACGCCATTGATCGCGGTTGTGGCCGCTGTAGCGGCTGGGGTTCGCGCCAACGCCAGGCGACTTCAGTTCAACATAGCCGGCAAGCAATCCGTGGAGATGGACCGCGTAGTCGGGTTTGCCAAGGCGGTCCGGTAGCCTGGTTTCGCCGGTGCAGATAATATCCCAGCCGAGGGCGTGGGCGACGTCGGCGATGAAGCGTCTCAAACGGAGCGCGTAATTGATCCTCCGGTTCGCCGCGCGTGAGCGTAGACATCTTGGCGCTGACGGTCGCGGCGAATCTCTGAAGGGCTTCTTGGATTGTCATGCCGTGTTCATATCATAATCCGGGCCAAAATCACCATAACAAGTCGGCACGCAATATGAAATTTCTAATTAATTCGATGCGCGGACTCTCCGCATATTCGTGCCTACCGTAGTGAAGCAAGGTGTCAGTGCGCTTGGGCTGCAACGAGTGCTGGGTTTGCCGGTACGAGACCGTCTGGAAATGGCTGCATAAGTTGCGTCATGCTATGGTGCGTCCAGGACGCGACCGCATAGGCGGAATCATAGAGCTTGACGAGATCTACATCGGTGGCGCCAAGACCGGAAAGCGTGGTCGAGGGGCTATTGGTAAAACGTTGGTAGTTGTTGCAGCCCAAGAGGATGGAAAGCGCATAGGACGTATACGTCTTCATCGTGTGTCGGACGAGTCAGCGGCAAGTCTAATGCCGGCGGTGGAAACCGGAGTAGAAAAGGGCAGTGTCGTGAGGACTGATGCATGGCAGGGATACTTGCCCTTAGCGTCTCTAGGCTACAAGCATTTGGTAGTGAGGAAGGATCATTCTGTGGGAGAGAACGTCCTGCCGCTTGTCAATACGGTGGCCTCACTTGTGAAGCGGTGGCTGACAGGAACTCATCAGGGAGCAGTGAGTCCCTCACAGCCCATCCTCTTTCTTAGCCTGATCTTTGACGAGACCGCCCACCCTAGGCAGAGGTCTGCCGGAATCGGTCACTACCAGCGCTACAACGATTTCATCCCCGCGAGGCGCGTCCTGAACTCGCACCGGCATAGCATCGAAGTGCGTGCGCACAAATGCGGCGTCCTTATAGTGCACAGGGACATCAATCTCTGTGCCGGGCCCGCCAATCTTCTTTGCTGATGGAATAATGGCTTTGCCTCCGCCAAGAGCATCCCTGAAAGGTCCCCCAAGTTTTGGATGCATAATTGCCGCGGCATGCTCCAACTCGCCCCGTGGTCCTACTATAGCTCCTTTTCCGTAGCTCTCGGCTTTTTCCGGAGGGATGCCCAATGCGTCCAGAGCTATTTTGCCGAGCATGGCGCCCAACTCCTCGCCCACATTAATCAACTCTTCAAGGTTTTCCTGGTATACTCCGGCAAAGGGATTCTTTATCACTGCCACCGCTGCGGCCCTTCTTGTGGGAGGGTTAACGGTCTTTCCCATTTCCATACGAGTTTCTTCAACGATTTTGACGATTTTGCGTATTTCCATACCACTTTCTCCTTTGATTCAATTGGCGTTATTCAGTGAGGGGCTCCATGAGAGCCGAGATATTTGTTGTGCATCTCATCCTGGATTTGACCGCAACACAGGCCCCTTTTATCACATCACGGTCGATCAGCTCTTGAGCCCTTGTGATTCCCTGTTCCAAGGCCATCTCTATCTCATCGGTCGGATAATAATCCCACAGACAGTAGTCAACTTCGGCGCCTTTCAGGTCCGTATCCGGATCTATCTTCTCCGCGAGCCTTCGGTGGACCGCTGGGGTCTTAACGAAATGTGGCGTTGGCTACCGCTGTGGCGGCCGCGTCCGCAATTGCAGCACGATTAGCAAATACAGTCGCGGCAGAAGCGATGCCCCTGGTAAAACTTCTTCCACCCAGGCCGCTGGTGCAGACGCCACCAATATCCATCTCCGGGGCCAGGAACAGACGGTGGCTAATCCGAGGCCGATTGACATCCGGGCGAATACCGACCGAGACTTTCTCTCCTTTGGCCAATCGCACCGCCACATCTCCACCATTATTGACGATCACTCGGGTCAAGCCCGATTCAGCCAACAAATCCGCAGTGGCATCCGCTATGGTTCCGGCCACAGCGGCCATAGGAGTAAGATCATCGTCTCCAATAATGGACGCCGCTGCCCACATCGTGTGGACGAGCAATCCTTCCGAAGGCTCTGTCAGACCTGCGGCGGGCATCATGACAGAATCTCTATATTTTGCTATCTGTTCAAGAAACCCTATGGCAGCAGCGCCCGCGCGTTGGCACAGGTCCGGCTGACGAGCTCCTTCGAAAGATCCGTCTATGAACATACGCATGGGGCCGCATTCCACCATAACCACTTGATCGTCCAGCGTTAGAATTTGGCTTTCCCACACGCCCCGTTCCGCTATCCCTTCAAATGAAAAGGCTTTATGGCCTCTTCATGGCCACCCATATCCAAATAGTCTTCCAGGGTCATGGTATACTCGATGGGGCAGACAGTCGCCGGTGTCGGCACCCAGGTAAATGCGCCGGGCATTACTTTTTCCACGTCCACCATGAAGTTGATGCCACCGCCGGGCAGCACAAAGGTAGCGGCGCCGCCCACGGTGAGCCGGGCCTTCATCGAATGGACGGCTCGGGTAAGTTTTACAGGGTAACGCGCGACACCTGCACGAGCGCTGCCGCCGCTGCCGCCGCAATACACGGCCGAAACCCTTGATTCCTGGCATGTGTCGGCCAGTTCCGCTATGGCGCTCTTCGCCTGAGACGTCAATTCGATTTCTTCCAACTCGCCTTTTCCGGTCACCTGAAACATTGCGGCTTTCCGACCTGTTGTCTCAGTGACCACGATCGTCATGCCCGGTTTGGCCGTGTCCATGTCTATTGACTCAATAATATCGCGTGGATCAATGATTGAGGTCCCGCCCCAACCTTTGCCGTGATCTCCAAAATATCGTCCCGGAGTGCTCCGCTTGAACCGCAGGCTGACTCCGCTTGGCCGCGCGCCCACGAAAAGGCCTGCCGCATGCTCGCTCATAAGCCCGGTCAGGTGCGAATCCAGCACAATCACTTCGTCAGCCGCCTCTTTGAAAAGCCCCGCGAACAGACCCAGTGTAGCGCTCCCGCAACCTACTCGCATCACGTCGTCAATCTTTCCGTCTATTACAGGTCGGCCCCCTACTTGAAGCTCCAGGCGGCTTCCTCCCTCCACCCGCAGTTTCACATTCTTGCGGTTGGCGAAATCAGACGACCAGTCTTGCCACACTGAGCCCGTCCGGCCCTGTGAGCAAGTTTACTCCGCCTAAAGATAGAATCTTGGAACCATATTCTTCGGTCGTCAGATGTCCGACTTTCTTCTTTCGATATATGACGGGAGCGCCTTCCTCACCGAGATTCGCGTCCGTATCGACTTTGATCTTGATGCCCGAATAACTCAAAGGGGCTTCAGTGACCACGGTAACCACATCCACCCCTCAACGTTCGACTGAACAATGTGGGGAGCGGGCTTGCAGTCAGGGTATGTTGTTCCCGCTCCTATTCCGGTAATCAAAGGCTGACGGATGGCGGGTTTCCAATCAGGCCCGACAAGGTCCCTCACCTCTTCGTAGGTTTTCAAAGAGATCGTTCGCTCAAGCGAGCCGTCCGCGATTCATGAATCGTTGGCACGCGCCTGAATATCCTTCTTTGATACGGCACCTTACGGGGCAGGATTCGCAGGTTACTGCGCCGGGAATGGGCGCGTCCTCAGAAAACAGGGCCTCCTCGGGACAGACCCGCATACAGGCTCGGCATTCGGAGCAGGTGTCTCCGATAACAGCCTTCTTCTTCACCAGTTTTATCGCGCCTTGGGGGCAGTCCAGAACGCAGGTCCCACAGCCTTTGCATTTTTCGATGATTACTTGCACTTCATTATCCTGTTTTGTTCGCTATTGGTGCGGTTCAGCTTGGCTTCACCACATCCTGTGCGCTACAACAAGACGGACCGGCAGGGACGCCGGTCCCTACCAATGTGCTCCAGCTAGACTATTTTTGCCTTTCTTACCGCTGGTGGGGTGTTGCGGCTAACCATCACATGTATTTTGCCGTCGATCATGACCATTGAGACGCCGGGAACATCACCCGCTTGCGATAGCCTGGAGAGCGTCCTTGCCGACAGATCCCATGGGACTGTCCATGGCTACGAGGTCCGCGGCCAAGCCTTCGCGCACAAAGCCGGTGTCCAGACCGAAAACTTTGGCCGTATTGCCTGTAGCCATACACAGAGCCTGCTCTGGCTTCACATCGGTCAAAGAGGCCGCCATGCAAATCACGCGAAGAATGCCGAGCGGCACGACCCCTGTGCCGGAAGGGGCGTCGTTCCCGATGATGAAACGATTCAGAGCATTATATTCCAGCCCGAATTTCAGGGCATCGACCGTGGCCTTCGGATTGCCGCAGTGCACAAGCTCCAGGGTGTACGCAGTATCTTGGACCAGTTTCCTTATTTCATCAGGAGAAACCGACGTCGGACCCCCGTTGACGTGACAGGCTATGTGCGGATCCACTGCCATAACCTGCTCCGCGGTTACAGTGTCACTGCCGGGTATCGAAGTGCCGCCGGTGTGCATCATGACTGTCATTCCATACTTCTTCGCCCATTGAACCATCGGGACCGCGTCCGCGGGAAATTTCACCGAACCCAGACCTATTTCGCCTACCACTTTGACTCCTTCTCGGGCCATTTCAGCGAAATCTTGTTCCGTCAGTCCTTTTTCGAGTATTACCGATCCTCCAAGGACTTTCGCCCCGCCCGGCCTGAAGTTTGCGAAGCTCTTCGCCGCGAGAATAGCCAACGCTTTAGTCCCTGCAGGGTCCTTGGGTCTGCCGGGGAGATGAACTTCGCCCGCGGAAATAAAGGTCGTTACCCCGCCATGAACTTCGCTCTCCAGGTATCCAAACTGGTTCTGGCGCGGAGTGTAATCCCCCAGCACCACGTGACAATGGGAATCAATCAAGCCCGGCGTGATGGCGCCGCCGGCCGCGTCAACTATCGTGTCCGCGGCCAATTTTTCGAGGTCCGATGCTTTTCCGATCTTCTGGATTTTGCCGTCAGAGATGAATATCGCGTCGGCATCCAGAATCGGATTGTTTATGTCTCCGCTTACTAATATTCCTATATTCTTGATCAATGTTCCGGACATGGCGCCTCCTTATAGCTGTTTGGCTGTTAAACTCGCTTTTAATACTCGCTCGAGATTTGCAGGAAGATCATATATCCTCGTTCCGAGAGCGTCCGCAATCGCATTCAGGATAGCGGGAGCTGTCGGGATCAGAGCGGGCTCACCAACTCCTTTTGCTCCGAATGGGCCCGTGGGTTCCGGGTCCTCCACGATAATCGCGATTATTTCCGGCATGTCGGCGATGCACGGTATGTGGTAGTCTTTCATGGATTCGGTCCTGCCGGGAATGAATTCCTCCATCAGAGCGAATCCTATTCCCATTGCCACTCCGCTGTAGATCTGACCCCGCACATTAGACGGATTGATGGCCTTTCCAACATCGTGAGCGGCCACCACCCTGACCACTCGGACTTCTCCGGTCAGGATATCTACTTCAACTTCCGCCATGTGACTAGCGAAAGCATAGGTGGAGTAAGGAATCCCCTGCCCTGTTTCGGGATCCAATGTCGTAGTGGCCGGGTTGAAATAGCCCTGCCATTTCAACGGCAACCCTAATCGGTTCGCTCGCTCTGCTATCTCCTTGAAAGACACAATTTTTTCGGGATGGGACTTTACGTGGATGGCGCCCCCCTCTAAAGCCAGCTTTGCTCGGTCGCTTTTCAACATCATCACTGCTTCAGTTAGCAGCAGGTCTTTTAGTTTGCCAGCGCGCTTCCAGGACCGCGTTACCTGAAATATAAGTCTGCCTACTGGCCGAAGTTGCGCCGGCGGACGTGGTGTATGCCGTGTCGGCTACTACAAGACGGATGTCTTCGGGTCTGAGGCCCAATTCTTCGGCAGCGATCTGCGCCAGCACGGTCGAGGAGCCTTGGCCGATATCGGCCGCGCCGGTGAACAGTGTGATTCTTCCCTGACGATCCAGCTCGATTTCCGCGGTCGCGGGATTCTGCATTCCCGTGTTGCCGATACCGTAAACCATGGAAGCGAGTCCAACGCCTCGGCGAATATAAGCCGCTGAATTCTTGCTTTCTTCTTGAACGGATTGCTCGTAATAGGGCTTGACCGCCTCAAGTGTAGCCCGGATGCCTACGCTCGCTTGGAGTTCCTGGCCCGTCGCAGTAATGGAGCCTGTGCGAAAACAGTTCCGCTGGCGAATTTCCAGGGGAGTTATCCCGAGTTCTTGAGCCAAGAGATCCATCTGAGACTCATGCGCAAACGCCACTTGAGGAACGCCGAATCCCCTCATAGCCCCGGCCATTGGGTTATTGGTGTAAGCAAAAACAGACTCGATATAGACGTTCGGCACATCGTAGGGGCCGGTGGCGTGAATCGGGGTCCGGGCCAGCACCGCGGGCCCATACGAGGCGTAAGCGCCTGTGTCTCCGATGATACGGACATCGGCTGCAATGAGCCGGCCATCCCTGGTAGCCCCGCTTTTGTAGTGTATTCGCAGAGGGTGGCGCTTGGCTGTGCAAAGATAGGCTTCTTCTCTTGTGTAAACCAATCTGGCGGGCCTTCGTAGCAGATAAGCCGCCAAACCTACGAACCCTTGCACATTGAGATCAAGCTTGGAGCCGAACCCGCCACCCGTCGCTGCTTGAATGATGCGCACCCTGTTCTCTTCAAGTCCCAGCAGATCGGCCAAATCCTTCTGATCGTAGTGAGGATTCTGCGTCGAGGCGTAAATATTTAGAATACCGTCGGGATCCATATAAGCCAAGCCGGCGTCCGGCTCAAGGTAAGTGTGCTCTATATGCGAGGTAGTATAAATCCTGTCTACGATGACATCCGCTTCTTTAAACGCGGCCTCTGGGTTCCCTCGCTTGGTCACCCTCCGGCCCAAGAGATTACCCTCCTCATGGATTTTCGCTGCGCCGGGTCGTAGCGCTTCTTCCGGATCGAATATCGCGGGTAGATCCTCATAGACGACACGGATGGCTCCAAGAGCTTCTTCCGCGGCCGTTAGGGTCTCCGCCGCCACCAGTGCGACCGCGTCACCGATACAGCGGACCTTGCCGTCGGCCAGTAATCTTTGATCTTTCTTGATGATTCCCAGACCGTTGCGGCCGGGAATATCAGAGGCCGTGAAAACCGCCACACAGCCGGGCGTCTGTGTTGCGTCCGAAGTATCCAGACTCACAATACGGGCATGCGGCCGGTCGCTCCGCAATACCAGCAGCGTGACAGCGTCCTCCATGTCAATGTCAGCGGCGAACCGAGCGTTCCCTAAGAGCCTTTCGAGGGCTCCGATCCTCTGTTCGCTTTGGCCGACAGTTTTCAAGACGCGCTCACTCATGGCGTTTGTCTTCCAAAAGAATTTCCGAAAGGGCCTTTGTCACCAGGCCTTCAACCGCAGGTTTCTTGTATTCCGTCGTAGGCCGTATTCCACTGCGACGAATCATTTCAGCAGAAACCTCTTTAGCGGCCTTACTAATGAGATCCGAATCGGGAATCTTGCCTTTCAGGACGTTCTCAGCCGCGGTCATCCTCGCGGGTTGAGGCAAAATAGACCCCACGCACAGTCTCAAATCTTCCACGGCGCCTCTCGAATCAGACTTGGCCAACGCCGCGACATTGGCGCGAGCTATGGCAAGCGCCTTGCGCCGGGCAATACGATGAAAGCTCCAGCGATAGTCTGCTGGAATCGGTTCAATAAGAAACCTCACAATCAGCTCGTCCGGCCTGAGACTCGTACGATAAGGCGCTACGATGAGTTCATCCACAAATGGAGTTCGCTCAGACGATAAGCTCTGAATATGGACACGGGCCCGGAGAACCACCAGGGGTGGCACGCCGTCCGCGGCCGGAGAGGCATTGGCCACGTTGCCACCAATTGTCCCGGCGTTACGGATCTGGTGACTACCTACTGACTTAGCCGCGCGAGCCAGCACGGGGGCAGACTTCAACACTTCCGTGGAAGTCGAGATTTCGGAAAATGTGGCTGCAGCGCCGATCGCCAATAAGCCATCGGCCTTTTCGATGTCTTTTAGGTCGCCAAGCCTTGAGACGTCCATCACGAACCGGCTCTTTAATTCGCCGTTTCTGGCGGCGATCATCAGGTCGGTGCCCCCCGCAAGCAAGGCAGTCCTCTCTCCCTCGGCCTCCAGAAATTCCAGGGCCTCTACGAGAGATTGGGGTCGAAAATATTCGAACCTGGATCTCACTGTTACGACCTGTGGTTTGAGGCCTTTTCCGCAGCGGCCTCGACTGCCTCTAATATTTGGACATAGCCTGTACACCGGCAGAGATTGCCGGACAGCGCTTCCACTATATCCTCCCGAGCGGGTCTGGGATTCTCTTCCAAGAGGGCTTTAGCGGACATGAGCATGCCGGGCGTGCAATAACCGCACTGAACCGATCCGCAGGATAAGAAGGCTTCCTGTAAAGGGTGGAGATCTTCGCCTTTGCTCAACCCTTCAACGGTTTGTACCTCCCGAGCCGTCCAACTGTGGAGCGAACATCAGACACGAGTCCACCGGTTTGCCGTCCACCAGGATTGTGCATGCTCCGCACTCTCCGATCCCGCAGCCCTCTTTGGTCCCTTTTAGGCCCAGCTGGTCCCTGAGAACCGTAAGAACCGAATCGCAGGAACTGACTTCCAGAGAGATCGGTTTCCCGTTGAGCTGGAACGCCACTTTCACCATGCGGTCATTCGAGCGGAGCATGGCCGATCTCCCTGTTATACCCATCGGGCGGTCACGGTCTTTTCGTCCAGGAAAAGCCTCATGGACGCCATCCTGCTCTTGGCCCCGCCAAAGAAGGATTTGCGCTTCGACCCCAACGGAAAAAAGGCATACGGCTGCGGAACGCCAACGTTAATCCCGACGTTGCCGACGATGACTTCCCGAGCAAACTTGCGCGCAGACTTACCGCTGGCGGTCATTATACAAGCCGAATGGCCCAGGTCCGTATTGGTGTTGATCCACTCGATGGCCTGGTCCAGACTCTCCGTACGAATCAGGGAAGCCACTGCCCCGAAGGCTTCTTCCCTGGCAATCTCCATGTCGGGACGAACATTTTCTATGATGGTAGGCCCCATGAAAAAGCCTTTGGACTGTTCCGGAGCGAGAATCCTGCCGTCATGAACCATTGTCGCGCCTTCAGCCAGACCACGGTCAACCCATGCAGTGACCTTGTCCCGCCCTGCTGCTGTGCAGTACGGGCCCATGTCAGTCGATTCATCGAGTCCGTAACCCAGCTTCATTCTTTGGGATTCGTCTACGAACCGCTGCTTGAATTCATCATACACTTGTCCCACAACCATCACGTTGTCCGAGCCCAGGCAGCGCTGACCTGTCATACCGTAACAGCCCTGGCGCACATAGGGAATGATAGTCTCGATGTCCGCGTCGGGCATGATTACTACGGCATTCTTGCCGTTGCCATTGATCGAAGAGTTCTTGCCCAGTTCGCCACACAATTTGAAAAGCTCCCAGCCGGCATGTGTCGAACCGATGAAGCCCAAACCCTGGATTTCCGGCTGCCGAAGGATGTGCTTGTTGATCTCCCGGCCACCGTGAATCATATTAATGGCGCCCTTGGGCCAACCAGCGGCCAATGCGGCACGGCTTATGTACTCGGCGGCAACCGGGTCCTGGCGGCTGGGACTCACCACCACCGAGCAGCCTGCGGCAAGGGCGTACGGCACAAACGAGGACCATGCGTGCATCGGAATATTGCCCGGCGTGACGATGAGAAAGGGGCCCAAAGGCTCCCAGGTGAGCCACATGTCGATGCCGTTGGCAAGCTCGTCAAGGTGCTCGTTCCGAGCCACAAGGCCGTAAGCTGCGGAACAGGCTGATTCGATGTTCTCGATCACACGGCGAACCGAGCCGGTGGATTCCTTTATGGTACGGCCGTGGTCCTGGGTGAGGACTCTCGTCAGTTCGTCAAAACGCTCTTCGAATTTCTGACGCATATCGAAAAGCATCCGAGCTCTTTCGCGCAGCGGGATTCTTCTCATCGCTTCGAAGCCCCGCTGGGCCGCTTCCACCGCAGCGCGCGCTTCTTCTTTCGTGGCCGTGGGAAATTCCGCTATGACTTCGCCCGTGGCCGGGTTGACACTCTCATGGACCTGCGTTGAGGAGGAATCCACCCACTCTCCATCGATCAGCAACTTCAATTTTCCGTAATGCTTCTTAACTTCAGGTAATAAAGCCATCTGTTTGAGTCTCCTACTTCAATTGCGTGAATCAGCCTCAAAATTACAAGGCCAGATATGCCTTCCTCACATGGTCGTTGTGTGCTAGGTCAGAGCCGGAGCCTTCCATTACCATTCGACCATTTTCAAGCACATAAGCCCTGTCTGTTATTTCAAGCGAAACATGCACGTTCTGTTCGACCAACAACACGGTTACCCCGACCCTCGCAATCTCCAAAACGGCTTCAAATACGTCGTTGACAAGAATGGGAGCCAAGCCGAGGGAAGGCTCGTCCAACAGCAGCAACGTGGGTTTCGACATCAATGCCCGGCCTATGGCCAACATTTGACGCTCACCCCCGCTGAGAGTGCCTCCCTTTTGGCCCATACGCTCGTGAAGTCGAGGGAACAACGTGAAGACCTGTTCCAGAGCTTGTTCACGAGTCGAGCGAGCCGACTTTATGTACGACCCCATCTTGAGATTGTCTAAAACACTCATGTCGGCAAAGACCCGCGCGCCCTCGGGCACGATGGTCAGCCCCAGTGGAACTGTTTTCTCAGGCGGGAGCCGGTCGATGGCCGTTTCCTTGAAAGTTATGGAGCCCTTTCCCGGGTGTTCGAAACCCATGATCGTCCGCAACAGGGTACTCTTGCCGGCTCCGTTGGGCCCTATCACCGTGACGATTTCACCTTCTCTGACTTCCAGGCTCACTTCGCGCAGGATCTGAACGTCCCGGTAGAAAACGTCAATCCCGCTCACTTTCAACAGGGCTTCATACATTCTTTTTTCTTCTCAGCGTCTTGGAAAATGAAGTTTTGGAATCGCCAAGGTAAGCCTGAATCACGTCCTGACTGTTTACGACTCCTTCAGGCGAACCTTCAGCTATCATTGCGCCGTAATTGAGGACGATTATGCGATCCGAAATCCCCATCACCGCCCGCATGACGTGCTCGACCACCACCATTGATTTCCCGGCGTCACGAATCTTTCTCAAGAGATCCAGAGCCGAATCGATCTCGGAAGGATTTAGGCCGGCCATATTCTCGTCTAAGAGCAGCACTTTCGCTCCGGTGGCAAGCGCCCTCGCCAGTTCTAGCCTTCTGCGCGCTGGAACGGAGATAGCAGCCGATGGTTTGCCGCTCTGATCGCCCAATCCGACGAATTCTATAACATTCTCAGTTTCTTGTCTGGCAGCGGCCATGCTCATCTGTCCACCATACAAAGCTCCCACAAGCACATTCTCGAACACGGTCATGGTCCGAAACGGTTCCATGATCTGGGAAGTCTTCGCGAGCCCAAGGCGGCAGATTTGGTGAGTCTTCTTTCTCGTTATGTCGGTTCCATCGAAGATCACTCTTCCGTTATCCGGCGGATTTATCCCGATAATGCAATTAAAGAGAGTCGTCTTGCCCGCGCCGTTCGGGCCTATCATACCGAGAATCTCACTCTCAGCCAGCGTAAAGCTCACCGATTGAACCGCGGCCAGGGCTCCGAAGTGTTTGCTGACTTGTTCGCACGCCAGAATCGTCATCATGGATCCTGAAAAGCTGCCCGTTAGGCTACCAAGCGCGCCCACGGGCAGAAGATTGTTAACAGGAACGGAGTGGAAGATTCATCAGAGAAACCGTAACCCCAGTTTGGCTTTGATTGTGCCCACAATGCCGCTGGGCATTATGACAATGATCCCGATGATAATCGCTCCGACCATTATCAAATAGGTACTCGACGAATTTGGTTCCGAGCACTTCTGAAAGTAGTGTCAAGAATGAAGCCCCCACGATGGGGCCGAGGAACGTGCCCATTCCACCCAGAAGAGTCATAATGACCATCTGAACGGTCTTATGGACGCTAAAAGCGTCCGGAGGAGTAATGTACGTGATCCAGTACGCTTCAATACTGCCGAAAATCCCAAGGAAGAAGGCGCTGGTTACGTACGCGCGAAGCTTTACGCCCCTGGTATCGACTCCGGCTATCTCGGCAGAAGTTTCCGCTTCGTGTATCGCTTTCAGGCCATATCCGAACTTCGAATGTTCGATACCATAGTGAATCAGAACCACGATCAAGGTGGCGGCAAAAACGCAATAAAAGAAAAAAGTGTTGTCATATCCGCTTATGGGAAGCGTGATGCCGTGGCTCCCCTCAAACAGCGTGATTCCGAAGGTTCGGTCGAACTCCAGAGTGACCTGTTTCATAGTCTCCGCAAAGGCGAATGTGGCGATGGCAAAATATGCGCCCCGTAGGCGAAGGGTTGGGATCCCGATCGGCAAAGCTATCAGCGCCGCAACCACCCCGGAAAGCAGAAGAGACGGAAAAAAGGAGACGCCGAACTTGGTCATGGCAATAGCCGTCGCATAGGAACCAATTCCAAAATAGACTACCGGACCGAAATCGATGTATCCGGTGTAGCCGCTCATGATGTTCCAGCAGCCGGCCATTCCGATCCAGAAGATTACCACAGCAGTTATTCGGAGAGAGTATTCCGACTCGGTAAAGAACGGAATCAAGCCCACTGCAATGGTCACAGGAACAAAGAGAAGCCAGAATTTTTTTTGGAATTGGTATTGATTCAACACCGGATTCAGCCCCTCAGGAAATCACGCGACGAGTCCCTTGCCCACAATCCCTGTGGGACGAAAGATCAGCATGAAGAATAGAAGCAGAAAGGTGATGGCCACCGAAATCCCTGCGCTTAAATAAGTCGCACTCAGAGATTGCGCCAGACCAAGCACGGCTCCGCCCCACAGAGCGCCCGGCATGTACCCCATACCGCCCAGGACTACCACGCAGAAAGCGATTATCGTATAGTTTAAGCCCATCTCCGGGAAGATGATCACGAACGGGCTTATCAAGGCGCCCGAAAGACCACTGATCGCCGCGCCGATGCCAAAGGTGACCGCGTAAATCTGCCGGATGTTTACTCCCATTATCCGCGCCACCTCCTTGTCCATGGCTGTGGCCCGAATAGCCCGGCCGGTCTCGGTCCGCATGAGGAAGAACCACAAAGCCGCCACAATGACCACAGCGAGAAAGAACGTTATCATTCTGGCGTAGGGCACGTTTATGCCGAACAGATAAACATTAGCTCCTGAATAGGAAGTGGTGACCGACCTGAAGTCGTGTGTCCAGAGCTGTAAAGCAGCGTTCGCCACTATCAAGTGAAGGCCGAATGTTAGAATATAACTCATGATATGAGGCAGCTCGATGACGCGGTTGATGATGTACCTCTGAACCAGGTAACCGAATACGAACAGGAGCGCCATGACAAAGGGAACTGTCATATAGGGGTCCATTCCGAGCAACGCAAACATCCAGTAAGACGTAAACGCGCCCAGCATTATCAGTTCGCCGTGCGCCAAGTTTACCACTCCCATGACCCCGAAGATGAGTGAGAATCCCGCCGAGTATGCAGCATAGACCCCACCGAGTAGCAGGCCGTTAACAATCGCTTGAATGAGCACAGTGTCCATGGCTTTGACCAAATCGAAGTTCGTTCGGCTCCCCGTAGGAAGAACCGGCCATTAGGATGTATGCGCCTACAGAGGCATTGAAATTCGCTCTTCTGTAGACGCTCGCAACACCACTTTCTCAGCGTTCCTTCCACGGCTTGAATGGATACAAGATTTTCGCTTCAGCATATTCCAGAGGGAATACGTTCAAGAGTTTCCCGTTCTGTATCTGAACCAGGACCGGCGGATGCGCCACGTTGGCGCCATCAGGTCCAAAGTGGATTTTGCCGTAGAATGTGTCGAAAGTCCCGGTATGCAAATCTTCCATGATCTTTTCTCGGTCCTTCTTAGCGACTGGGGGTTTCAGACCGAGTTTTTCTATCACCAGCTGTTGTGCGAGAGCGCCTCCGGCTGCAGCAGCTTCCACGTAATCCGGATATCGGTTAAATTTCTTGAAATAAGCGTCGTTGAAATCCTTTGCAGCTCCCAAAACCGGCCCCGAATAAGGCATGTTGGGCGTCCATTCTGAGGCAGCCATGACGTAATCTGCATCCTTTTTCAGCTCATTGACAAACTGCGGGACCGTCGGTCCGTAGCTAAACGCAACTGCCTTGGGGTTGAAGTCTATCTCTTTGAGGGCCTTCATCGTTTTCATGGCCACCAGGAGGTGCGAGCCCACGAGAAGAATGTCCGGATTCTTTGCCTTCACCTTCATAAGCAAGGAATTGTAGTCCTCCAGAGCCATCGGGAAAAGCTCGAAGTGAATCACCTCAATGCCGTTTGCAGCACAGTATTTCTTGTACCCTTCGCATGCCAATGATGTGAAAAGGATGTCGGCCCCGACTATGGCAGCAGTCTTGGGTTTTGGTTGAACAGCTGTAACAAAGTCCACACAGCCCCGAACTTCCTCAGTTGCCTTGCCCAAGGTTGAGAAGTAATACTTGAAACCTCGTTCGAAGAGCTTGTCGGAACTCGCTCCACCGCTGATGAGCGGGTAGCCCCGTTTCTCGGCCACTGCGCTCTGTGCGAAGACCGCATCGCTCCCAAAACCTCCCAGCATGAGATCGACTTTGTCACTCTCCGCAAGCTGCTCGATCAACTTGGCAGCCGTCGGCGCATCACTTTTGTCGTCATAGAAAATGATTTCCACGGGATGGCCGTTAATACCTCCCTTTGCGTTCACCTTTTCCATCCACAGGGTGTAGGCGTCCCTTACCAGAGTGCCATCCTTGCCGAATCTACCCGTAAGAGAGACTGCACAGCCGATACGAAACGGTTTGGCCTGCTCTGCCAGAACCGCCCCCACCGTCACGAAGCACAGCAATAATGTTATTGCTGCCACGATAGTACCTTTGCGATCCATGCGCTCCTCCTTTGAATGGAACGTTTATTCCAGGCTCAAGGCCAGGGACATTGTTCATTGATATGTCAGAAGGTGGGCGGACTAATCACCCACACCACTATTGTTTCGGCCTTTCCCGTATTTGTCCAGTTGTGAGGTCGTGATGAACTGTAATAGAAGCTCTCATTTTCGCGAACCACATGTACAGCTCCGTCCAGTTCAATCTCGAGTTGTCCTTTCAGCACGATACCAAATTCTTCTCCCACATGGCTGTAGGATCCGTGCGAGCCTCCGCCCGGCTGAATGATGGTGTAAAACGGTTGCATTCTTTTGTCTTTGGTGTCGGCGACCATAGACCAGATCTTCGCGTTCCATCTCTCAAGTGAGATCAGGTACGCGCTGGTCAGGTCGGAGAACCACGGGCTCGTCAGGGGCTACTTCCATAAAGAAATCGGTGATCTTGGCCTGGAGGGCTTCAGCGATCTTCTTTAGACTCGCGATTGAAGGCGAGACTTTCCCGTTTTCAATTTGTGATAAATAGGCGCTGGTGCAACCGACTTTTTCGGCAAGCTGTTTGAGGGTCTGCTGGTTGCTCAAGCGTCGGGTCTTGATTTTGGCTCCGATATCAATCTCCAATGGCATACAACCTACCAATACCAAGTGATTCTTAACAAAATAAGCAGGTTACAATCAATCCTGCAAAGCGCCTTCTTTGGGGAGAAGGCAAGTTAAGTATTTTTTAATATGACAACTATTATTTAATATTTTTCCGTGCTGTCAACCAAAATTTGCGCCTCAAGAAAGATTTTGTTTAATCCGCATGAAGTGATCGAAAGCTCGATCTAGTGCTCTTTTCAGGGTTTAAATGGGTATCGGATTTTGGATTCCGCAAATTCAAGCGGGAACACGTTCACAAGTTGTGGATGCCACTGAATGGCTCCTCCTCCTGAGCCAGTAAGTGTATTTTGTGAATATAGACAAAAATTTGACACAACGCAGATGAATTTGTTAGAATTTATCAGAATAAACAAATAATTGTGGGTAAACATGAATGAAAACTCTGCTCTTGCTTCTTAGTCTAATAACTATATTGCTAAGTCCTTCGTTCATCTTAGCGGAAGAACAGGTGAGAGATGGTTCCGGCCGCATTATCGAAATAAGACAGATGCACGGCAGCACGACGTACGCTTATGACAATTACAGAAACCCGATTTATGTAGCCATTGAGGTACCTGGCGGAAAAGGGGCGGTGGACTATAGAAATCATTACGGCATACATGTCGGGATGGGCGTTCCGGGCACAGCACGGGATTTTCGCGGACCGTGGGCGCCGAGACCGCCAACGCTTCGATAGGCAGGTCTCGGAAATCAGCGAAGTTTTGGCGTAGGCCGGCATCCCGGGATCGTAATGTCTTCCGGAGTTCGGGCCATGGCTAACTGTATCTGACAAGCGCGTTGGGATGCTGCGGCCATGGCTCTGTTGTTCTCCTTGCGCTTCTTGGCCTCCATCTTGGCATTTTCCAGCCGCGCTTTTCGATGCCAGTTGTTAATCATGTTCTGTTGGGCATAGGCTTTCTGTAATAAAGCGCTCATCGCTTTTTGAAGTCTTTGCGGATCATTAATCCTTTGGGGTTTTCCTACGACATCCGATTTAGGGCTGGCCGATATTGAAATAGCGGGGAGGGCTAAAATGCTTGCCAAGCATATTGGTAAAATTATAGGTGAGGCACTCACCAGCAATTTCTTTGAAATTCTGTTCATTTCCCTCACCCTGTGTGTCCTCCTCGCTAATATGATTGATGCGCCTGAAAAGTTTTCGATTCATTCGATATCTGATTTCAAAAACCTTCAGCTTAAGGAAGGAAACAGGTTGAGGTAAGTAAATCTCAGGGCTGGCCGCCAAAGACTTCAGATGAGCGAAACCTCAAGATCGGTCTTTCCATTCTATATATGATGTTCAAAATAACAACAGAGGTAATGGGAGGTGATGACGATGCAAGAAGCCTATGTGAGCCATCCCGGATCCATGTCGGAAGAGACTTTGGAATATATGAAGAAGCAAGAGCCATTTAGGGGGAAACAAAAGGAACTGGATTGCTACAAGAAATGCGTTGATGACGCATGGGACCTCAAGGATGAGAAAATCTGCTCTTCGGTGTGCCACTTCTAAATAATTCTCATGCTGAGAGCTCTGTAGAGTCAATTCCAATTGCCGGGGAAGAATGACCCGGCTTTTATTTTACTCCGAGATCGGATACCGGGGGTCACCTCCACCTATTTTGCTGCCGGTGTATGAGCAGCCATGGTTCGTTAAAGATGCTGGGGCCTTTCCGTTGGTATATCGCAACACTGGTCCCTTGAGCGAAACAGTCCTTCAAGGATTGATGTTGACCGGGGAGAGGACGATGAAGTATTTTCGGATACCAGTTGCACACCAGTTTATCCTAGGCAAGTCGGAAGCGCCTCATCGTTGGTGATTTGTTCTACAGCAGTGGCTGGAGATTTGGAATCCGCAATATCATCTAAGGGCTAGTCAGGGGTAGGAAATCTCTTAGGGAACCATAAGATATTTCCACGTATGTGGTGAAGGAGAATTGGAAAATGAGACAGTTGTTTAGACCTTCTCTCAATTGGTTATTGATCCTCTTGCCGGCTTGCGTGTACGTGGAGCACATGCACCCGGAATCTCACACCCTTATTTTCGTTCTGTCGTGTTGCGCGATAGTCCCCCTCGCGGCTTTATTGGGTAAAGCGACCGAACAGATTGCAGATAGAGCCGGGGAGAACATTGGGGGATTTCTCAACGCTACGCTTGGAAACGCCGCTGAATTGATCATTGCAATCGTGGCTCTGAAACAGGGAATGATCGATGTGGTCCAAGCGTCTTTGACCGGCTCCATCATAGGTAACGTTCTGCTCGTGTTGGGAATGGCTTTCCTGGCGGGCGGAATACGTCACAGGATCCAGGAATTCAACGTGGCTGCTGCTCAGTCCCTGGTAGCTTCCCTCACCCTCGTCTCGATAGCGCTCATCGTGCCGGCGATGTTCCGTTACTTCGGTCAAGAGGCGTTGAGTTCAACCGTGCACAAGCTCAGCGTGATCATTTCTGTCATTCTGCTCGCTATCTATATGCTGAGTCTTTTGTTCTCGATGTACACTCACCGGGAATTGTTTTCAGGTACCCGCGATGACCAAGGGAAAGTCGGTGAATCCGCGGACCTACCCTGGGGGCTGGGATACTCTGTGGCGGTTCTGGGCGTCTCGACCATATTCATCGCCTGGATGAGCGAAATCCTCGTGGGCTCGGTGTCTTACGCGGCGCAAGCCCTGGGCATGTCGAGCGTGTTTATCGGCGTCATCGTGGTCGCCATGGTCGGGAACGCTGCGGAGCACAGTTCCGCTGTAATGATGGCCTTGAAAAACAGGATGGACCTGAGCCTCAGCATCGCTATCGGCAGCAGCGTGCAGATCGCTCTTTTTGTCGCTCCTCTGCTGGTTCTATTGAGCTACTGTATAGCCCCTGCTCCAATGGATCTGCTGTTCACCGCAGGACAGTTACTGGCCGTAATCTTGTCCGTGAGCATCTGCAGCCAGATCGTGAGCAACGGTCAATCGCACTGGTTCAAGGGGGTGCTATTGCTCGCCATCTACGCCATCTTCGGGCTCGGCTTCTATTTCGTGCCCGGCAAGTAGTCGGACTCTCCGGCAAGAGGAATTTACTTTGGCAAGCAACGAACCACTAATGATTCGTTTTGTGGCCTGTTCGTGGTGGGACCATCGTGCCGCTGTTTGGGTGGGAATCGTCGGAGCCCATTCCGGTACCACTCCAGTTCCCATGTATTCTTGTCGCTAGCCCCCTTTTTCGAGCCAACGCCGGTCTAGGCGCAACCACTTCTGCACCTTAAAATCTGGGCACGATGCCTATATTCGCTGGCCTCAAAATATTTCCTGTTTTTCCGAAATTATGATATCCGCACCTAAGCTTAATAATTCGAAAGAGAACTGGAGCCATGAGCATTCATCAGAAGATCCTTCAAGAAAAGGCCACTTTAGTGCTCACATTATTTGTCGGACTTCTGCTTCTAGACCCGTTAATACCTGATGCGCTTACGAATCTATCTTTCGCTGGGATAGGTGTTGTTGGGGCATGGCTTCTCAGCGCTCCGAAAAGCTTTTCTCGAAAAATTATCATCGTGTCCTCATCAGCTGTAGCGCTTGCAATAATTTTGGGAAAGTTTCTTCCGGAGCACATCCTCGAATCTACACGTATGCCGATCGGAATTGCGCTCTTGCTCTTCACGGTCATTTTATATACGTGGTGCGGCTCTCTGATGTTGTCGGCTGTGCTAAAAGCCAAGGAAGTCACCCACCAGCTAATCATTTCAGCCGTGAACTGTTACATAATCCTCGGAATGTTCTACGCGCATATTTACACAATACTCGACTGGTTCCATCCTGACTCGTTTGCATTGCAAGCTTTACAGCGGGGAGCGTCACAATTCGTATATTTCAGTTTCGTTACTCTCGCCACCCTGGGCTATGGGGATATCACTCCCAAAACGGAGTTCGCCCAGAGGTTGGCCATAACTGAAGCGATAATGGGACAGTTTTTCGGATGGCTTGTGGTGGCCTACCTTCTGAGCGTCTACGTGGGCCGCCGTATGCAGGCTAGCGACTCTGGCTTAAACCATAAGAGAAATTCGGATATTTCCGCCTAACAACTTGTGAACCGCGACCCGGCAGGTGGAATAGGCTCATGGCTGATTATCCTACCATCATTTTCGCGGCCCTATTGATCTTCCTCTACGGACTGATCTCTCGCATTTCCGAGAAGTCGCCAATTACCGGGCCGATGGTCTTTGCCGGAATCGGAATCTTGGCCGGTCCCCTGGCTTTCGATCTGTTCGATATCAAACCCAACGCAACCTTCGTGAAACTGATAGCGGAAATAACCCTCGTGATGATCTTGTTCGTGGACGCCTCAACGGTGAACCTGAAGACGCTTAGGGTCCAGCGAGGAATACCGATCCGATTGCTTGGGATAGGGCTTCCATTGACCATGTTATTGGGTTTCGTGGTGGCGGCCGTGCTGGTTAATGGGCAAAATCTCTGGCTTGCCGGCCTGGTGGCGCTCATCCTTTCTCCGACGGATGCCGCCCTCGGCCAAGCAGTGGTGACCAGTGAACGCCTCCCGGAGAGAATGCGACAGGCCATCAACGTGGAAAGCGGGCTCAATGACGGCATCGCCCTTGCTCCGATCCTGATGTGTATCGCTGCCCTTTCCGAAGGAGAGCATGCCGGGCATGGTTCGGGTTCATGGCTTTTGTTTGTGGTGCGGCAGCTTACTTTAGGCCCGGTCGCAGGAATGCTCGTCGGCTGGTTCGGAGGAAGGCTGGTCGAGGCGGCGTCGCATCGAGGCTGGATGCAGCCGACATTTCAGCGCCTAGTGGCCGGATCGCTTGCGGTAATTGCTTACACAGTTGCAGAGCAGTTTCACGGCAACGGCTTTATCGCTGCTTATTGCGCCGGCCTGTTTCTCGGCGCACAGACACATGACGTACGTGAACGGATTCAGGAGTTTGGCGAGGCTGAAGGTCAGCAAATGTCTTTGTTTGTGTTCTTGCTGTTTGGTCTTGCCGTGGTTCCGGCTATGGTTGGCTACTGGGACTTTTGGGCTTTATGCTACGCTATCCTAAGCCTTACCATTATACGCATGGTCCCTGTTGCCTTATCCCTCCGCGGCGCCGGGCTCGAGAACCGCGAGGTTTGGATGATAGCATGGTTCGGCCCGCGCGGCATCGCCTCCATCCTTTATGCGCTCATAGCTATAGCCCAAATTGGCGTCACTGGATACGAAAGAGAGTTTGCAGTGATAACCCTGACCGTTCTACTGAGTATTTTCTTGCACGGCGTATCGGCTGTTCCTCTGACCCTCTCTTTCACGCGGTCTCGTTCAGACGGGACCTCATGAAGATTGTATCTCAGTTGCAAGACAATGCTCTTGACTCCAAAAATACATTATTCCAGCAGCTTGAAAACAATTGCCGACAAGAACCCGCTCAGGGTGCTCAAACCCACGACGTGAGGGCTTCCCAAATGAACCGCCTCCGGTATCATGGCGGACGCAATCATGGTCAGCATCGCTCCGGCCGCAACCCCCTCAGTGAAAACGATCCACGTGAGCGGCAGAATGCCTCCCAGGAGGAACCCAAGTCCTGCGCCCACCCCTGTCATGACCATAAGCGATCCCCACATGATCATTATCTTGCTGGTAGTCATGCCCTGCTTATGCATGTTCGCAGCGCTCGACAGCGCTTCCGGAAAATTGGAGAGGAACAGACCCGCGATCAGAGTATATGGAATGACACGGAGAAACCGCAACTGGTCCGCCACGTGCGCGCGTTCCACGAGCAGATCAGCCAAACCAGCGCCGATTATCAGACTTTCCGGGATTCCATCGAGCAGTATCCCGAGCCAAATGGCAAGAGGGGCGCCGGAGTGTTTCTCCGCTTCGGACTTGAGCTGCAATTCACTTGGGAAATCCGGGCTTACACGTAGAGATCGCTCAGCTTGCAGGGCCCAGGTCCGAGCTGCCTCTACTCGTGAAGCCTGATATTTCTCAATTTGTTCGAGTCTCTGAGCGGCAAGTTCACGGCACGCCCGGTCAAATTCCGGTGAAAGCTGGCGCAATCTCGTGAAATTCTCCTTAGCGAGTTCGAAACCTCCCACAGTGCCTTTTGCTGCCGCAGACAGTATTGTGGGGCTGTCGGTCAGAAGAAACAGTAAGCCAATGACATCTCCGGGGCCAAACTCGTCTATTTCCCGTGAGTCCTGCGGCAAGCTGACGTTTGCATCGTGGATAATCTGAACCGTGCCGGATTTTATGAAATACAGAGCTGTTACCTCTTGGCCGGCCTTCGCGATTTCCTCCCCGTCGTAAAACGTCACAGGGCGAATCATTTCCACCAGAGCGTTCGTGTGTTCAGCGGACAGGGTCCGCACGAGAGCGAATTTCGATAGCTCTTCGAGTGACTCTTTCATTCGCAGCCGTTTGTCTTCTCTCAGGTGGGCTAGAGTTGCGGCTGTCTTGCGTAGAAACCCTCCATGCGCGTTGACGATCTGATCCAATACTACAAACAGTATTCCACCAATGATCAGGCCAACAAGCAACGCGAAGAAATGATTATACGCATCTACGGACGGATGAGCGCCAGAGCCGTGCGAAATTGCCGTCACTTTTGGCGCGACCAATTCGATGGTCAAGGCGGCAAACAGGGCCCCCGCGCCAAATGCCGCTAGAATGGAGAGCGCTGTGGGTCGGGGAAGTTTTCTAATGCCTACCCACGCGCCTAAGGGTAGAGAAACCGCACTTACGAGGCCCAAGCCGATAGCCCAGGTGAAATGCAGCAGAGACACTTCCATTGTAAGGCAATCCTCAGCGTTATGAAGTGGATGAAGAGGTCTCCGAAGGTTGACGGCTTTTCTTCCAACGTTTCTGCATGAGAACGTATAGAGCAGGCGTGAAGAAAACTCCCAGGACAGTTACGCCGATCATTCCCGCAAATACCGCGGCTCCTACCGACTGGCGACTGGCGGCCCCAGCCCCGGTTCCGGTCACGAGAGGGAGGACCCCCAGGATGAAAGCAAGAGAAGTCATAAGAATAGGTCGGAAGCGGAGTCTGGACGACTCTATAGCCGCTTCGAGAACACCCTGTCCTTTGGCTCGGAGGTCCCGAGCAAACTCCACGATCAGAATGGCGTTTTTTGCCGATAATCCCACGAGCAGCACAAGCCCGACTTGCGTATATACGTTGTTGTCCATTCCCGCTATCAGAAGACCGGCAGCAGCTCCCAATACCGCGAGGGGCACGACTAAAATAACTGAGATAGGATCGGCCCAGCTTTCGTACAATCCGGCAAGTATCAGAATGACAACAAGAATTGCCGCGATAAATGTTACCGCAGCCTTTCCGGCCGCCTTTTTTTCCTGATATGCCATGTTCGTCCATTCGTATGTCATGCCGGGCGGCAGAATCTTGTCAGCCAAATTCTCCATTGTTTGGAGCGCCTGGCCTGAACTGTATCCGGGAGCATTTTCACCCAGAATCTTTGCGGTAGGAAACAGGTTGTACCTGTCCACACGCATCGGACCGACCTCGTATCTGGTATTTACAAGGGTCCCCAGAGGGATCATCTTCCCGTCCTGACTTCTCATGAACAGTTGCGATATATCCTCCGGTTTGCGTCGGAACATGCTGTCCCCTTGGACCCTCACCTGCCATGTCCTGGCGAACTTATTGAAGTCATTTACGTAAGTAGATCCAAGATATGTCTGAAGTGTGTTGAACACGCTCTGGAGCGGAACCTTGAGCGCCAGAGCTTTCGTGCGATCGATGTCGACGAACACATTCGGATACGTGGATCGGAACGTAGACAATACCGAGGTTAGCACCGGCTGCTGCTTCGCAGCCAGCGCCAATTCTGTTCCGGCTTGATCCAGCGCTTGAAAACCCAAATTTCCTTTATCAAGGAGTTGCATCTCGAACCCGCCACCTGTGCCTAATCCAAGTACGGGCGGCAAGGTATAGGGAAAGACAAACCCGTCGTATATCTTCTGGAACTTCCCGGACAGTTCCTTCATGATAACTTCTCTACTCCGCCCATGCTCCAGGCGCTCTTCCCACGGCTTGAGCGGCACGAAGATTGTCGCCAGGTTGGATCGTGCGGCATCGATCATCGAATAGCCGACCAGTGCGCCCCATGCATGGATTCCCTCGGTTTCGTTGAGAGCCTTCCCTGCCTGCTGTACTACATTATAAGTTCGATCCAGCGTTGCGCCATCCGGCATCTGGATATTGACCAGGACCAGACCATCATCCTCCAGAGGAAGGAATCCAGTGGGAACCCGGTTGTACGTCACTCCCGTGAGCACAACCAGGCCCACGAATATAATCATAACAATAGCTACACGACGCACCCCAATGGAGACTACCTTCGCGTACAAATCGGTCGTACGCGTGAAAGCATTGTTAAAGGTCCTGAAGAAAATGTTCTTAGATCCATGTCCCGGCTTCAGGATCAGGGCGCAAAGCGCCGGACTCAATGTCAGTGCATTTATGGCGCTGAAAAACATGGTAATTGCAATGGTAAGTGAGAATTGACGGAATAGCTGGCCGGTGATGCCTCCGAGGAAGGCCGGTGGCACAAAAACAGCCATGAGCACAAGCGTAATGCCGATAATCGCGCCGCTGACTTCTTCCATTGATTTGATAGCAGCTTCTTTGGGACTCAAGCCGGACTCGGCCATATTGCGTTCAACGTTCTCCACAACGACGATTGCGTCATCCACAACTAAACCTATCGCAAGGACAAGCCCGAAAAGCGTCACCATGTTTATGGAGAATCCCAGCAAGGCCATCACCGCAAACGTGCCTATGAGAGCCACCGGGATGGTGATCAGCGGAATCAGCGTAGCACGCCAGCTCTGCAGGAAGATGAAAACAACTATGATTACAAGTACGAAAGCCTCGAAAAGAGTCTTTATAACTTCATGAATTGATGCGTTCACAAAATCGGCAATTTTGTAGATGACACGGTACTCGAGTCCTTGCGGGAAGGTCTTTTTGAGTCCTTCCAGCGCTTGGTTCAACTCGTTAGTGACCTCTATGGCGTTGGAACCGGGCGACTGGTAGACGATCATAGTGGCCGCAGGTTGTCCGTTGAACAGCGACAGGAAATCGTATGCTTTGCCGCCCAAATCGACTTTCCCCACGTCCTTGACACGAATAGCCCTCGTGCCTTCGCCGGTCTTGATAATTACGTCTTCGAACTCCTCGACGTTTGAAAGCCGACCCAGAGTGTTTACGTTGAGCTGATAGACCTGATCCTTGGGGACGGGAGCCTGGCCGATTTGGCCTGCTGCGATCTGAACATTCTGCTGGCGCAACGCGTTCACCACATCGTCAACAGTGAGGTCCCTGGCCCGCAGTTTATCCGCATCGAGCCATACCCGCATGGAGTAATCCTTGCTCGGGTACAAAACTATGTTGCCGACGCCCTGTATCCGGCTCAAGGTATCTTTCATATTTATCGTGACGTAGTTCGTCACGAAGAGGTCGTCATACCGATTGTCCGGAGAGAAGACGCTCAAAACCATGATAAGGGCGCTGGAAACCTTTTTCGTTGTCACGCCTTGTCGTTGGACATCCTCGGGCAACTGGGCCATCGCCGCGGAGACGCGGTTTTGCGTCAACACGGTGTTCATGTCGATGTTAGTCCCAAGCTCAAACGTAACATTGAGCGTGTAGGACCCATCAGCAGCACTCTGGCTCGACATGTAAAGCATGTTCTCGACGCCGTTTACTTGCTGCTCGATAGGGGCAGCGACTGTCTCAGCGATCACCTGCGGATCGGCGCCGGGGTAATAGGCGGTTACTTGGACAACTGGCGGAACAATTTCAGGATATTGCGCGATAGGCAAGCCGAACATAGAAATTGCGCCGGCAAAAACAATCAGAATAGATACAACTGAGGCAAGAATGGGTCTTTCAATGAAATAGCGACTCAGCATAATGGATCTCCACTATTTTTTGGAGGATGGAGCCGCCTTTTCGGAGGCCTGAGATGTTTCAGATATTGTCGTTTCCTTCGGACTTACTTTTGCTCCGGGTCTTGCCCGCTGGATGGCATTGACCACCACCCATTCGTCCATGCCAAGCCCTTCCTCAACAACCCTGAGTGTGCCCTCGAGCTGACCGGTCTTGACGAGCCGCTGCTCTACCACCTGATCCTTATTTACAATAAGAACATACCTTCCAGCTTGGCTGATACCCACTGCAAGTTCAGGCACGAGGACGGCCTCTTTTTGCTCTATAGGAACTCGAACGCGGCCGAACAACCCTGGAACAAGTAGACCCTTGTCATTGGAAAAAATTGCGCGAACCCGCAGCGTGCCTGTGCTGGGATCGATTCGCGATTCTACAAAATCCACCTTTCCTTCATGCGGAAAGCTGGTTTCATCGGCCAATTGGAGGAAAGCGGCAGGTTTCTCTCTGTCCGGAGTGGCGCTTTCGATTCTTGGCCACTTCCTCATCAGCATGAGCAGGTCCCGCTCACTTACATCAAAATAAAGGTATACCGAGCTGTCGTTCACAATCTCGGTTAGCAGCGTCTTGTCTTTTGCCCCTACAAGATTCCCTATATCCACATAGTTGCGGCTGACGCGTCCGCTGGTCGGAGCGTCAAGCTTTGCGTATGCGAGATCCAGTTTTGCTTTTTCCAGATCGGCCTTGGCTATTCCAACCTGGGCGGCAGCCACCGCCTCTTCGGCAAAATGAATGTCATACTGCAGTTGGCTGATTGAGGCCGAGGCGAGTAGCTGTTGTGAACGCTTGAGGTTCGCCTGCTTCAACTGTAGATCTGCCTGTTTTCCTTTTAGAGCTGCTTCGCTCTGATCGACTTGGGCCTGGAACGGCCTGGGATCAATGACAAAAAGCAGATCTCCCTTTTTCACTTGAGATCCGGGGGTAAAATTAAAGCTCTCCAACCATCCTTCGACCCTTGCTCTGATCTCGACAAATTCCAGAGCCGCGGTTGTCCCTGTAAATTCAAGATATTGAGTCACTTCTTTTTTCAAGCGGATGGCTGACTATGACCTCCGGTGGAGCAGGCGCAGCCACCTGCGCCTTTTCGCCGCAACCGACGATGCTCATGGAAGCGATGGCGACAAACGATTAATACTCCGGACAATCTCATAGTGGACACGACCGACACTCCTGATTCTGCTAATACATTATTCAATTTTCAGTATAGGGTTGCTGCGGCCATGGGGTCAATGAAAAACACTCTTCGAAAGTAACCCTTCATTATGCGGGGTGTAGATTTGTCATTGCAAGTGCGTCGGGTCAAAGTCCCCAACTTGTCATTGCGAGGAGGATAGTCCCGCGGAACGCGGATGGCAATCTCAGTATCTAATCCACAGATTCCACAGATGGCGCAGATGAGAGAACATATGTTTGCTGGCCTCTTGAATCTGCGATCGTCTGAGAAATCTGCGGATCGATTTCCCTGGTTTTAGTGGCTTATAGTTTGTCAATGAAGCTTCGGAACTTCCGAATATATTCCCGGTGACAGGCATCGGATTATGCGCTGGCAATGACAGGCTTTGGCCGCTTCTAACTGAGAAGTTACATTGCATTTTGCTGAATGAGGCTGTTCGGCCGTTGGTCTAAGACGCTCATGAATTCTCCGTTGGACAGCATAAGATCGCTAGAGTATAGTAAATATCAAATACTGGAACCCTGGACGATTAGCACACAAGGCTCATGCAATAGGAGGGCAAAGTGAATATCTATGGTTCACCCACGCGGAAGAGACAGGTTTCTGAAAACGCCTGTGGAAGCTTTAGAGGCGTTGCTGGAGGATGGCCCTCATTTTATGGTCTGTTTCGTTGGACCGTCTTGCTGAGCGTCCTGTTGCTGATGATCTCGGGCTGCGGAAGAAAGGAACTCGAAGACGCTAAACAGCAGATAGATAAGTTGACCGCTGAAAACAAAAAATTGACCGAATTATCCGCCAGTCTGGATAACGACAAAAACCGGCTAAATCAGGAACTCAAAACGCTCTCCGACAAGAACTCGCGAATGCAGCGAGAACTGGATCAACTGAATAAGTCCAGAGCCACTCTCTCGGATGAAAACAAGAAATTGAAAGAGAAAATCAGTGCAATTGAACAGGAAATCGCCTCTTTAAAAAGTGAAAAATCGCATCAGGCGCAAGAGATCGAGGAATACAAAAAACGTCTGAATGACCTGGCGCCACTTTCAAAGTCGCCGGCGCCTGTCCCCGGCGAGATTGGTCCACAGGGTTCACAGCCGAAAGAGCTTAGTCCATGTGACGCTATAATTGAATTCATGAAGGTCAGCGAACAAGTCGTCAGACAGCAAAAAGGAAACGAACGCGCAAGATCGCTGGACCAAGTCCATAAGCAATACTCGCCGAGAATGAAAGGAGCGCCCCAGAAGGCCATAAAGGCGGCAGAAGATTGGGTGAAAGAAGGAACTAAGTTTCTGGGATCAGTCCCCTGACGACGCAGTGTTTCGTCTGCTTCAATTAAGAAATACTGTCCTGGAATGCCTGCGGAAAATCGCCGGATACGAGCTGGATTTAAGTGACACTCGGCCGAAGCTGCCCGGAATTATCGAGATCGATTATTTCCATGCGGTGATTACCTTCGGGATACTTCGTGGAAGGCCCTTCGATGACAACCACGAGGTTTCCGGCTAAGCCATTCCTTTGCAACCAGCCCCGCGCATAGCTTCTCCAGTCCTCCGGATGTTCAGTGTCACATTCCGGCTGGACGCCGAATGAAAGCTGTAATCTTTGGCATGTTCTCTCATGACGGCTGACCGCGACAATCCAGACCGGAAATCTAAAACGGGCAAGACTTCTAGCCGTCGCCCCGCTTTTTGTCGGAACGAACAGCGCTATCGGGGAAACACTGTCGATTACCGCTGCCACACCTTTGGTGATAAGTCCTGCGAGACCGAATGGTTTGTCCGGGAGCGAAACTTTCAGGAATCGATCCGCGTTTGTCTCTCGCAGGTAAGGCTCAACAGCCGACGCGATCTTCCCCAGCATCGCGACAGATTCAACAGGATAGCGGCCCATTGCCGACTCTCCCGAAAGCATTACGCAATCTGTTCCATCGAGAATGGCGTTCGCCACGTCAGTGGATTCCGCTCGGGTGGGCCGTCGATTGGAGGTCATGGATTCCAGCATCTGCGTTGCGGTGATAACGGGCTTTCCTAGCAGATTGGCCCTCTTCATAAGGTCTTTTTGCACTGGAGCAATCCGTTCAATGGGAATTTCCACCCCAAGGTCGCCTCTAGCGATCATAATCCCATCAGCCGCGACCAGGATTTCCTCGATGTTTTCCAGAGCGCCGGCACGTTCGATTTTGGCTATGACGAACGGATCATAACCGAGTTCTTTCGCTGCCTGCTTTACTGCAAGTACGTCCTCAGCCGATTGGACAAACGACTGACTGACAACATCAACTCCATTTTCCAGGGCGAACTTTAGACACTCTCGGTCATGATCGGTGAACGCGCTGATGCCGAGTTGGATACCCGGCAAGTTTACCCCCTTGCGCGAACGCAATTCGCCGCCAACGACAACACGGCAGTATATGTCCGTGCCTTCGGTCCTAATTACCTCCAACTGGATATATCCATCATTGAGGAAGAGCGCATCGCCCGGCTTCACGACGTCGGGCAGTTCTTGAAAACCGATTGAAACCCTTTTCGTACTACCCAAGATATCTTGGGTGGTAAGTATGAATTCGTCCCCCTGCTCCAATTCAATGGGTTCGGAAGCCAGTTTCCCGATACGGATCTTGGGCCCCGGCAGGTCCGCCATAATACAGACCCGACGTCCCGTCGAACGAGCTGCGGCTCTAACAGTTTCAATGACTCTCTTGTGGCTCGAAAAGTCCCCATGGGAGAAATTGATGCGAGCCACATTCATCCCTGCCATTATCATCTGTTCCAGGACTACCTGGGAGTCCGACGCAGGCCCAATGGTACAAACTAGTTTGGTTTTGTGGGACGGAAGCGCCATGTTTATTTCTCACTAAGAGCTTGTGGATATTAAGATTCTCGACAGATCTTTCTTGTTCTTTCAATCGGCGAGCCGCAATGTGAGCCTATTTTGTCCCCTCTTTCGCCGTTTCATTGTCCTTGGGTTGATCAAGTCGAACCATCAGCCATTGCTGTGTTTTATCTTTGCCGAAATGCACGAGCGCTTCGGTTTGATCCTGGGTCAGATTGAAGAGGCCGGTTTCCATGATGATATCCGTATTCTTGCCGTCGGAAAAAGTCCATGCGGCACGCTGGGTCTTTTTGTCGACCATACCTCTGACGGGCCGAGCAATGTCTGTCGTGGAGTTGTAATATGTCCCGGCTATGACACCGCTCTTTTCAACCGCAAGCTGTAGGACCGCGTTTGAATCAGTGGCCTTTTCTCTCGAAACCGCGAAAACTCCAAGTGGTAGCCACTCCGTCTCCGATTCTTGAGCCGGCGGAGCGCTCTTGGCGAGGTCACTCGCCTGCTGATAGTATTCCTCTGCGCTTGCGGTCTGTCTTCCGTTCACATAGACCTGTTCGTCCTCGTAGTAGATGCCTTCGCCGTAATCATAGTAGGCCGGAGAATCCCAGGAACTTCCTGCCACCCAACCAGCCAAGGAACCCCAAGCCGCGTGCCGCCACAATTGATATTTCCCAAAGTTTTGCCAATAAGCGTTGGCCATATTGGGATGATCCTTCCACCATTGGGGCGTAAAAAGATTATCGTGCCTGCCGTGAATATTGTCTCGAATTTGGCCTGCATTTGGCCTTGATGGCAACTGAGCCGGACGGTCTCCCATTCCCGGCCTATCGCCTATTCCCGGCCTGTCTCCCACACCCAGGCCTGTCTCCGATACCAGGACGCTCGCCCGCGCCTGGCCTTTCGGCCGGAAGCGTGCTTGCCTGGCGACGATCCCCCGGGCTCGGTCGTTCGCCCACACCTTGCCTATCTCCAATGCCAGGCCTGTCACCTCCGGGGCTCTGCGATCCCAACAATTGCTTCGCTCCCTCATATCCCAGCGCTCCCGCGGCAAGACCAACGCCAACCTTACCTGCATCCGATAAACCCCTTCCTCCCTGTTGGGGAAGATTCAAAAATTGCTGAACTTGCTGCTGGTTCGGTCTCTGCCCTCCAGGGCCGGCAGGCCTGGTCGCTACTCCTGGGCCGGAAGGACTGGGGCGCTGAGACGCCACTCTGCCAGGCGTCGAAGAGCTGGGACGCTGAGAGGCGACAGGCCTGGATTGAACAGGTCTGGACTGCGGTCTGGACTGCGATACTGCTGGCCGCGAGTGGGAATAGGAACTCATGGAAGGGCTGCGCAAGCAGCTCCACGATACCCAGCGCTTCCTCTGTAGCTCCCACCAAAGTTTCCGCCCCTGGCGCCTCCGCGTGAGAAAGCGTCTTCAAGTCCCACGGAAAGGCAAAATACAAACGATATAGGCAGAGCCAAAAGAGCTAGCCTTTTCATGACTCCCTCCGCTTTTTCTCTGATTTCAGTTGTTTTTTGTCGACGTTCTTGCGGACTACCTTAACCGCGTCTATGTCCGGAAGCGGCTCTCCCTGGACTTCGCGACTAATGGACTGCCAGGTGAACGAGTTCGGATCTACATAGGTATAGATGTTGATGGATGACGCTTTCTCACCAGTACTGAGAATGCTCTTCAGCTTCACCGTCCAGTTATTGCCCTCCCTGGACCATTCGCCCTCCCCAAAGCCTGCTTTGGTGTCGAATATCCACGAGCGGATCTTTTTTGCCACAGGGTCCCAACCAATGACCTGTGTGCCCTCGAGATCGACGCGATCCTCCACCATCACCCGAAACGTACCGCTAATGAACGCGTAATCCTTGGTCCATCGAAAGGTTGTCTCAACGCTGGAATGTTCGTCCTGGTCCACCCAATCTCCAATGAGCCACTCCAGTTCCCCGAGTTTCGCGATAGTGTCCAGAGGAACCTGGGATTCCTGTTCTTCCAATTTCAGAAGCTTCCAGGCGCCGCCTTCCTTCGCACTTGTCGCGGTGAAAAGGATTTCTTCCTTGTCCTCCCCAGGACGAGTGACTACTGCAAAGCCTGTGATTATTGCCCGACCACCCTGAGGTTGAACGTCGAAAACTGCGGCCTTCACCTGGATGCCCTTATTTTCGGCAAAGAACTTTTCCAAAGCAGGCCGTATTTTATCCGGACCTTTGGCCTGTTCTCCGTTCGGAGCCACGTACAAGCCGTCTCGGCTCCAATGAGAAGCCGCAGCCGAGGCGTCTCCGCTGTTATAGGCAGCTACATAGGATTCAATCGCTTTGCGAATTGCCATTTCATCCTGATTTGGGCCGGCGGTTTCGGCGCGAACTCCGGAAACGATTAAAATTGAGCTAACCATCAAAATCAGCGCAACTTTTCTCACCACGGCTGTCCTCCTAGGTTTGTAGTCCATGTTTTCAACGATAACTCTTTAACCGGAACCGTGAAAAAGACCCTTAACATGCCTTGTCTTGTAGGTCTTCGCTGTCGTAATTATGTTCCTTGCGCTCTCCGGGTATAACCCAAAGTAATAGCCCATTTGGGTTTGGGTCTCAGAGGGTGTCATAGGCAATCCCTCATGGTTCCGCATCGTCTGGGTCTTCAAGACTGACCGGCACGGGACTTACTTTCCAGATTTCATCGCAATATTGTCGAATCGTGCGATCAGATGAGAACTTACCCATTCGCGCCGCGTTAAGGATTGACATTCTCGTCCAGGCATCCTGATCACGGTATGTTCGGCTGACACGCTCCTGACAATCCACATATGACTGGTAATCGGCGCACAGCAAGTACTCATCATGATAGAGGAGCGAATCCACGAAGAGGTTTGAACAGCTCAGAATCCCCTGAAGAGAAATACCCGGATGCGATGCGGTCGATGACGGTTTTCAATTGATCGTTGCTTTCATAGATAGCTCGTGCCCGATAACCTCCGGACTTCAAGTTGTACACTTCCTCAGCGGTGAGCCCGAAGAGGAAGAAATTCTCAGGTCCGACTTCTTCTCTTATTTCGACGTTGGCGCCGTCCAGAGTGCCTATTGTGAGCGCTCCATTCATCGAGAACTTCATGTTCCCGGTTCCGGAAGCCTCCTTACCCGCTGTGGAGATCTGTTCGGAGAGATCCGCTGCGGGGTAGATCCACTGCGAATTCTTTACGTTGAAGTTGGGCCAAAACACTACCTTGATTCTATCTCTTACGTCCGGATCCTGATTCACCACTTCTGCTACGGAATTGATCAGCCTGAATGATCAACTTCGCCATGAAGTACCCGGGGGCAGCCTTTCCTCCGAAAATAAAAGTTCGTGGCGCAATGTCGATGTTCGGATTCTGTTTGATACGGTTATACAGAGTCAGGATATGCAGCACGTTGAGGTGTTGTCGTTTATATTCATGAAAACGTTTCACCTGGATATCGAAAATTGAGTCCGGGTCCACTACAATTCCCGTACGATTACGGATCTCTCGGGCCAGATCAGTCTTGTTTAGCCTCTTGATACGACTCCACTCGGTCTTGAAGTCTTTGTCCTCTGCAAAAGCCTCCAGTTTCCTGAGTTGGTCCAAGTCCTTTACCCAATCATCCCCGATCCTGCGAGTGATCAAGTCTGCCAGTCTTGGGTTGCTCAATAGCATAAAGCGCCGGGGAGTCACTCCATTGGTTTTATTGCTGAACTTTTCCGGAAAGAATTCATAGAAGTCGCGCAGGACGCTCTGTTTGAGTAGTTCTGTGTGTAGCTCCGCAACTCCATTTATTGCGAAACTGCCGACACACGCGAGGTTGGCCATGCGCACGTATTTTTCGCCGGTTTCGTCGATCAAAGACATCCGAGCCGCTCGCTCGTCGTCCCCTGGGTACCGCTCTCGGACTTTCTCCAGAAATCGGTGATTGATCTCAAAAATGATTTCCACATGCCTGGGAAAAAGAGACCGGAACAACGGCAAGGACCATTTCTCCAAGGCTTCGGGGAGCAGCGTGTGATTGGTGTAACCGAATGTCTTCTGCGTGACTTCCCATGCTTGGTCCCATTCCACGCCATGTTCATCAATGAGCAAACGCATCAATTCAGGTACGGCAAGAGCTGGATGCGTGTCGTTGAGCTGGACAGAGAAGATTTCATGGAATTTTGTCGGAGGTAAATCTCCTATTGAGAATATCCGAAGCATGTCTTGTAATGAGCACGACACAAAGAAGTATTGTTGTTCCAGACGGAGTTGTTTTCCTTGAGCGGGCTCATCATTCGGATAGAGCACTTTCGTCAGGTTTTCCGAATACACTTTCTCATCAACGGCGCCGTAGTAATCGCCCACATTGAATGCCTGAAAGTCGAAAGATTCTGCAGCTTCGGCTTTCCAAAGTCGCAACGTGTTACAGGTGTTGACCTTGTAACCAAGCACAGGAGTGTCGTACGCCACTCCTGTCACCACTCGATTCGGAACCCATCGAACTTGGAGACGCCCCTCCTGGTCTCGAACGTGCTCGGTATAGCCGCCGAGCTTTACCTCGTAGGCAATCTCCGGCCTGTGGCTTTCCCAAGGATTCCCCAAATATAGCCACTTGTCGGTTGTCTCGATCTGATTGCCGTCCCGAATTTTCTGGCGGAAGATCCCGAATTCGTAGCGTATCCCGTATCCTACAGAGGGGATCTCGAGAGTGGCAAGGGAATCCAGAAAGCACGCTGCGAGTCGACCAAGACCGCCGTTCCCTAACCCGGGCTCGGGTTCATGCTCCAGGAGGGCGTTCCAATCGCCGCCGGCTGCTTCTACCGCTTCCCGAACCTCTTCATAAATCCCCAGGTTGATCAAGTTATTGGCAAGCTGTGGGCCCATAAGAAATTCCGCCGAAAGATAGCCGACCAGCGCGAAGACCACCTTTCATGTAAGTCTCTCCACTCCGAACCCAACGATGCAGCAATCGGTCTTTCACTGTGTGAGCGAGAGCCATGTAATTGTCATTCAGTGTGGCTATCTTGGGGATTGTCCCCTGCGAGTATCTGAGATGGTCCGCAAAACCGCGTTTGAGCGCTTCGATACTCAATCCCCGACGACTTCCCCACAAATCCTTCGTCTGTTCACCATTGCCGGCTTCTTTGCCCATCACAAACCTCTCAAGGTACGGAGTCCAAACTTACGCTTCTTGGGATACAAGATTCACACGGGCGCTGGTCCCGAACTAGCGTCTGCCAATTTACGGGCCGCGTCCTGGTACTCAGTTGCGACCGCTTTCATGAATACGGTGTCGATCGGGCCTTTCCATGTAGTGACTTCTGCGAATCTCTTGGGAATCGCGATATTCTCGGGCTTGTATCCGGTCAAGTACTTTAACTGCCAACGTTTTGCCTGAACCTCTGCCGACCCAGCCACCACCGATTCAGCAAGACGAGTGTAACCGACAGACGCAAGACATTCCTGGAGACGTTCCTCGGAATAAAGATTACGAGCGAACAGGCACGAAACCATGCAGGTTAGCTGCACCCGCCGCCGTTCCTCTTCGACCAGGAATGACACAGCGTCTTCAGATTTCTTACCATTCGGCTTTTGGTCGAAACTGTACCCTGCGTTGTCAAGGTGGGAATGGCGAAAACCATAGGCCTGGGATGCAAAGTACACCTCACCCGTGGCATATCCCGCCATCTCCTGTCCGAGCACGCACGCGAAGTCGCTCCCGCCGTACCGGGCCGCAGCCACGAGAGCGCCTTGACCCAGAAAACGATAGAAATCGTTCGCGCGCAGTCCCAAATGCCTCACAGCTTCGCTATATTTTTCAACATCTCCGAAAGACAGAGGAACTATCGTTTCTTTCTCTGTAATGATGCCTCGCTCAAACGCCTCCGTTGCCCACGCAAGGGCAACGCCCGCGCTCATGACGTCCAGCCCCTGGCGTTCCATTTCTTCCAGGAGCGTCAGTACGCCGCCCGCATTGGTGACGCCAAGCATGGATCCAGCAGCGAAAATGGGTTCATGATCGTATGAGACCTGGCGATACTGGTACTCGTTCTGTTCCGCGAACTTCTCCCGCAATAGTCCCACGTGGATGCATCCTACAGGGCATCCCGAACACGCGGTCTTCCGCAGCAGCAATTCCTCGGCAAAGCGTTCCCCGCTGATATTCTTGGCATTTTCGTCGTGTGTCGACTGGAGATTTCGCCACGGAACCGCTTTGAGTTCATTGAGAATCAGCATATTCACGGGAGTCCCAAGATCGTGGTATTTCTTCATGGCTGGAGTCTGGGTAGCTTCCTGGTACACTGTCTTGTACAGGTCCCGGTAGGCTTTTCCTCCGGGAAGCGGCAAACTTCCATCGCCAAGGACAATAATTCCTTTGAGTCGCTTGGCTCCCATTACAGCCCCGCCACCAAGTCGGCCAAAATGGCGGTATGTATCCACATTGATGCTCGCGTACGCAACCCCGCGTTCTCCGGCCGGCCCGATGCGGAGAATGCTTCTGTGGCCGGAATCTCTACCGGAAAACCGTCTAAGATGTTTTCCCGTTGCTAAAACGTCAAGACCCCATAAGTAATGTACGTCTCGGATTCCTATACTCCGGCTGCCCACGATCAGGCATGAAGGCGTTTGAGCTACTCCCTTGATCACCAAAGCGTCATAACCGGAAAAACGCAAAGCCAACCCTAGACGTCCGCCCGCATGAGTCTCCGCATATTGCCCGTTGTAAGGGGACTTGAATCCCAAGACTACTTTGCTCATGAGTGGAAAGTAGGCGGTCAGCGGGCCGATGGCAAAGATCAACGGTTGGTCCGGATGGTCCGCAGGCGCGTCCATGACGCCATGCGCAGCGAAGAGGCCGGCAGCTAGGCCGCTTCCACCCAGGAATTCCGATGGACTACCGAAAAGAACAGGTTCACTCTTACCCTCGGTCAGATTTACCACCAGCACGCGAAATGCTTCTTCATTGATCATCTTCTTCTCCAGCCGCCGATTGCAGCATCTCAAGGCATTCATGAGGGCAAAACGTGGCGCATCGCCCGCAATGGATGCACACGACCGGCAGCCCTGTTTCCGAATCCATGTACACTGCATTTACCGGACAGGCACGGGAGCATTCGCCGCAGCGAATGCATGAATCCTGCTTCACCCGCACTCCACCACCCTTTCGTTGGCTGAATGCATCAGTGGGACAAGCTTCCACGCAAGGAGCAGGGTCGCAGCCTAGACACACCTGTGCCTCAAATCCAGTGCTCATACCGCCGGCAGAGCGGATTCTGATCCCGCTGCGATGCCAGGACAGGCTTTGGTGTAACAGCCTTGCGCATGCGAGGGAGCAAGAATAGCACCCGATGCAGCGTTCCATTCTGGTGGCGCGAAGAATTTTCATGAGTAGCTCCGGTGACCGAGGAAGCCATCAGGTTGATCGCCTTGGAGCGAAATTGTTTACGACGCTCTTGAAAGTGATGATGCCTACGCCTCAAGAAATCATTGGTACTATTTAATTAGCTCTATCGTGCCGGCGAAAAAGTTTGAGAATTTTCTTTGTGCACTTACCAGTTTTTACTTATAGATTTTGGCCAAATCTTCGGGTTCAATAATTATCAGGTTTTCTACATCTTGGATTCTTGCTGCCGGAAGTCGGACAACACCTGAAATAACAAATTGGCGGCAATACTACTTTCAGTCACCGAAAAAGCCTTTAGGTTCCTATTTCTGACCATAATTTACTCCAAGTCCATTCGTCAACTAATTTGACACCGAGGCTCGTCACTTGGCACGGCAAAGGACTGGCCAGGGAAGGCCGAAATCACGCGGACATATGCCACATCCCCTCAAATACGATGTAGCTCCACCTTGTCAGATTTCTTCTCAAAATCCGGTAAGATTTGTGTCGCTACCCTATGTATTTCCTTGTCTTGCCGTCAGACGATCCGGGATAAAAGAGTCCTATTCCATCGGATGCGGCTGACCTGTGCAGGACAGCACGTTACCCCAGAGCCTTCCGTCGGGCTCTATCTTCTTCCGAGCAGCAACGGCCATGGTAATGGGCACGTGGGTGAAGTGACGTTGCCAGTTACCGACTACCATGTCGGTTTTCCCCGCCATTGCAGCATGGACAGCATTGTGTCCCAACATCAGGCAAAAGGCGGAGTCGTAAGGGCTTGCGGGCATACTCCGAATTGTGTAGCTAGGATCAATGTATTTCAGGTTGAGTTCCGTGCCGGTCTTCTTGAAATGGCGCACAATGCGTTCCTTTAGATACACTCCCACGTCTGTGAATCTGACGTTTCCCGACGCGTCCCTATCTCCTGTGGCCTGAACGAGATCTTGACCCGCTCCTTCAGCTACGACGATGACCGCGTGGCCGCGACGATTCAGCCTCTCCTCCAGCGCTCGAAGAAATGCTTCCATAGTGAACTTAACCTCGGGAACAAGGCAGAAGTTGACATGGTTTGTGGCGACCGACGCGTAAGCTGCAATAAAACCCGATTCTCTTCCCATCAGTTTTACTAGTCCTACCCCGTTTCTGGCTCCGCGCGCTTCCGAATGAGCAGCATAGATGGCGCCCCGCGCTTCGCTAACAGCCGTAACAAAACCGAACGAGGTTTCTATGCAGGAGATGTCATTGTCGATGGTCTTCGGGACACCGATAACAGAAATCGTCAATTTGCGCCGGCTGATCTCCTGCGCTATGGCGCTTGCTCCCCGTGAGCGTTCCGTCTCCACCGACAGCGAACAGAATGCCAATATTCATGCGTTCGAGAGTGTCGACCATCTCACCAACATCCTGTGGACCGCGAGAAGATCCCAGAATTGTGCCGCCCTTTTCCTGAATCTCGGCAACTAGGTCGGGAGTGAGTTCAATTGGCTGATGCCCATACTTTTGAGTGAGTCCTTCATAGCCGAATGGGAATCCGAATATTGCGCTAACTCCGTAATGATGGAATAGGCCAAGCGCTATGGATCTTATCACGTCGTTGAGGCCCGGGCACAATCCCCCACAGGTCACTATTCCGCACTTGAGGTTCGATGGATCAAAAAAGATTCGCTGCCTGGGGCCTGCCATTTCAAAGGATGGCGGCTGTTGGCCTGAATTGAGAAATCCCTGAATTTCTGCAAGCGTCGCATGATAAAGGACCCGTTCGTGATCATCCACGAAGCAGGTGGCCGGCATCGGAGACGGAATCCTGCATTCGCCGAGCCTTTGTATTTCGAAATCAGAACTTTTCAATTCCATCATGAAATTGTTCCCCTTCGAATTGATGATATCTTCATCACCCCACAGCCGATACCAGGCCAGTCCCTCATGCGCGACCTGCGCTTCCCAGGACGTGCTCGTTCTTGTATTTGATCATTCTGATTAGCTCATCACGCGCCGGGCCAAGGTACTTGCGTGGATCAAACTCCCCCGGTTTCTCTGCAAAGATCTTCCGGATGGTTGCAGTAATGGCAAGCCTGCCGTCGCTGTCGATGTTGATCTTACATACTGCCGATCCGGCAGCCCGCCTTAGCTGTTCTTCCGGTATACCAACCGCTTCCTCCATCTTGCCGCCAAACCTGTTGATCATTGCAACATATTCGGGCATTACCGACGACGCGCCGTGCAGCACTATCGGAAAACCCGGAATTCGACGCTCCACTTCCTCTAAAATGTCAAACCGCAGAGATGGGGGCTCCTCACCAGGTTTGATCTTAAACTTATAGGCGCCGTGGGAAGTGCCGATAGAGATGGCCAGACTGTCCACGGAGGTCCGCTCCACAAATTCCTCAACCTCTGAGGGTTTCGTGTAGTGAGACAATTCTGAGGACACAGCGTCCTCAACTCCCGCTAAAACGCCAAGTTCGCCTTCAACCGTGACGTCCCGCTCATGGGCATATTCTACGACCTTTTTTGTGAGCCCAATATTTTCTTCGAACGAATGGTGAGATCCATCTATCATCACGGATGAAAAACCGGAGTCTATGCACGATTTACAGAGTTCGAGGGTGTCTCCGTGGTCGAGGTGGAGGGCCACCGGCACGTGCCCGCCGAGGTCCTTCATCATCTCCACTGCGCCTTTCACCATCAGCCTCAGGAGCGTCGAATTCATGTACTTTATGGCGCTCCCCGAACATTGTAAAATCACAGGGGATCTTGATTCAGAGCAGCCCATTATGATCGCTTGAAGTTGCTCCATGTTGTTGAAGTTGTAGGCAGGGATGGCGTACCGGCCTTCCATGGCCTTCGTGAACATGGCCTTAGTGTTCACAAGCCCTAATTCACGGATACTTAGCAACAGCAGTCATACGTGCCTCCTGTTCGCGCCGGATGTCCTTAATTCATTGTCAATGAATCGCTCGGGAAGTGAAATATAGTATAAGGTCTATTCCTTAAACATCTTACGCCAAATTTCGAGATCCTGTGCTCCTTGAACTCCGGGAATTCTCGTCAACTGTGCAATTTTTCTGGTGGCGCGGACGCCGGTTGGGAAGTGATGGAGGTCAGCGGTCGAAAGGCCTCCTTATCTGTTGACCGTACTTTACGATAAGTCCACGAGTCAAGTCGTTTAGTTATTGGTACAGCGCCAGCGATTTGGTTCTTGCAAAGCGCAGCTGATTTACTCAAGTTCCGGCCTGTTGTTCAAGTGATTCGGCATATCCCTTCAATTAGCTCGCTGCCAATGGGCAAAGGCCACCGCAACTGCACAAGAAGCAAGCCTGCCTTCCGCCGAATCGGCCCGGCTCGTAAGAATAATCGGGACTCGGGCGCCCAGCACGATACCGGCCGAATCGGCTCTGCCGAGATAAACCAACTGTTTAGCCAACATGTTGCCGGCCTCCAGGTCTGGTACCAGAAGAATGTCCGCCTCACCAGCCACGGGTGAATGGATGCCTTTGATCTGGGCAGCTTCTTTGCTAACAGCAATGTCAAAGGCCAAGGGACCATCGATGATGGCCCCTTGAATTTGTCCGCGATCAGCCATTTTACATAAGGCAGCGGCTTCGATGGTAGCCGGAATCTTCGGATTCACCGTTTCTACCGCCGAAAGAACGGCCACCTTGGGTTGCGGAATGTTCAAGGCGTGGGCCAACTGAATTGCATTCTTGAGAATATCGACCTTATCTTCCAGTGTCGGGTAGATGTTGATAGCTGCATCGGTGATGAACAACGGCCGAGAATAGGTGGGCACATCCATAGCAAGAACGTGGCTGATCCTTCTTTCGGTGCGCAGCCCCGTGGCCGAGGGGACGACCGCACTCATCAGTTCGTCAGTGTGCAGACTGCCCTTCATAAGCGCTTCGGCTTCTCCCGATCTGCACAACGCCACTGCTTTTGCCGCTGCCTCATGGCTGTGGAGCGCGTCCACCATACGGTAGGGGCTGATGTCCAGATCCAGACTCTCGGCCAACTCGCGAATTTTAATTTCGGGACCCACGAGAATCGGATCGATCAGATTTGCCTCGGCCGCATCGATGAGTCCTTCCAGGACCTCTTTACTGCAAGGATGACATACCGCGGTGGGGATGCGCTCCCAGTCTTTGACCTTATCCATAAGCGTTTTGAAAGCGGTCTTGCGATGCAGCTGCAGGCCGGCGTAAGGTGATCCGGCTTCGGTTGGCTTCTTGGTTGGCGCTTTAACCCTGGCGAAACCAGTGATTATTTTTTCCCCGCGTTGATTGATCGCCTGGCACTCAAACATAACGCTGCCGTCTGCGATATTCTTGGATTTGGCGGTCACTATGACGGTAAGGACGTCACCGAGTTCCACTGCATTGTTGAACTCTAAATCCAGGGATTGACAGACGGCGCCGGGACCAGGCAGATCGTTTCCCAGCAAACTGGAGATCAGAGCCCCGCCCCACATGCTGTGGCCGACCAGCTTGTGACGCTCCAACAGCATTTGCGCGTAATCATCGCTAAAATGCGTTGGGTTCATGTCACCTGACAAAAGCCCAAATACTTCGATCTCCTGTTTGGTCAACGTACGCTGCATTTGGGCAGTGTCGCCTATTTGAATTTCATCGAAAGTTTTATTGGTAATCATCGGAACGAATCTTCCTTCATGAACCGGAGTCTCAAGGCCACACTGACGCTCATTTTTAAGGGATCAGGCAAAATAAGAAGGCCCTGTTCGCTGGTTGCCATACGAGTTCGGCTCGCACTAGCACCTATTCGCTACTTCCATACTCGCTAGGAACTTCCTCCGTCACCGACAAAGAAACATGAACGACGCCGTCTCGAAACTTCTTCTGCATGGGAAGTCCGCTGTGTGAAAAGACGGCGAGCATGGCGGTGTTTTCAGGCAGGACCTCTGCTTCAAAGTGGGACACTCTTTTTTCTCGAGCGATGAAAGCCAAATGACGCAACAGAAGCCCGGCAATTCCTTGGCCGTGGTAATCTTCCTCGACCGTAAAGGCCACCTCCGCTCTTCTCTGACCGCTGGCGCCTTCAAGGAGCACGTAGCGTCCGCCCCCGATAATGATCTCGTTATCTCCTTCCCTGGTCGTAACCACCAGAGCGACCACGTTTTCGAAATCAACCTCTGTGGCGGATTTGAGCTCATGCTCGGTCAATGTTTTTTTGTGGTGGAAGAAGCGTGTGTAGATGGATTCAGTTTCGAGTTTATGGAAAGCCGCGGAGAATCTGTTTTTGTCGTCCGCCCGAACACGCCTTATCAGAACAGCAGCGCCATTCTTCAGTGTCTCTTTTTCGTTGTAATTCGCTAAGTCTAACATGCCGTATCCTCTCCACAACTAAGCAACCGGCACACCTAGCCTCTTACACGTCCTCGGGCTGATTATTAAACTCGATCTTGACTGGCCTCACTTTCGAAAAAAAAGGAGTCGCAAAAATCCAAAACCGGTAAGAACAATCTTATCTTAAAAGACATAGTCTTGTCCACTTGTTATATAAGGGACTGGCTTACCCGGAAAGGTCAGAATGAGGTCTCTCGATCTGCTGCCGAATGGTCCGAGCGCAGCAGGGGGAGTCCCTTCTGATCACCGCCTTTTCCGACCGGCGCCCCGCCCGCATGTGGCTGATTTCGCTCTTGCTGCCTGCTCCTTCTTCCAGGATGCATGGTGTCTACGGATTGATGCGATCGCCTCATCCGCGGTATTAACGCAAGTAGGGATCTGAATGTCATCCGGATTCACCAGAGGGAACTGGGGGTCCAGCATATGCTCGAGCGCCCATGCCACAAGGTCGGCATACATTTTCCCGATGAGGATGAGCGGTGTCCGGTCATCAAGATGCCGCACTTGCAGGAGTTGCCAGACCATCAGCGTCTCGAGCGCCGTCCCGATGCCTCCGGGCACAACGACAAATGCATCGGACATAAGCACAAACTGGTGCAGCCGGGTAAAGAAAGTGCGGTGCTCGAACGCTTGCTCCACAAAGGGATTGATGTCCTGCTCGAACGGAAGGTCGACTCGCACGCCCAGCGAACCGCCGTGTCGGCTGCCTGCAGCTTTTCCCGCTCCTTCATTGGCTGCCTGCATCAGGCCCGGCCCGCCCCCGGTCACTATGTCGCAGCCCATGTCGGACAAGTCGCGCGCAAGACGCGTAACCTCTTTGTAAACCCACGAATCCTTCGGAATCCGTGCCGAGCCGAAAATGGTCACCCGGTAACGCTCTTTTTCGACGGGCGAAGACGGGTGAGATTGTTCACTGCCTCCCAGAGGTCCAGGACAGTGCTGACCAGGACATCCTTAACCTTCTCTTCATCGGCGAGGCTGACTACGGATGAATCGCGCTCCGTACCAATTTTTCCAGCCATATTATCGTTTTCCCTCCTTTTCAAAATCCGGTCGGGTCACAATGCAACCATTTCCCGGATCTGGCCTGCCCCTGAATTATGTGCCACATGTCAGGTTAGAGGTAAAGCGCCTTTCCTTCTGGGGAGCGGACGCAGTGTGGACAATTCAGGTTGTGAGTATTTGCTTCAGGATTTGACGGTCGGTAGTTTAATGAGCTATGGACTGAAAAGTGGTATTCCCTTTTTCCAGCGTTAATATTATTCGCCGAGCCGACGCCTAAGATCTTCGGCCGTTTGTTTGCGCTCGGTTATGTCCCTCGCAATTCCCGTAGTCCCCATTACTTCTCCATTTTCATCATAAATGGGAGACTTTATGGTTTCAATCCACACGTCCCGCCCCTGCGTGTGAACCAGGGTCTCTTCAATGCTTTTCCGCTTGCGGGTTTTCATAACCTGTTCGTCGTCATTTTTGTACCTTTGGGCCAGTTCTTGGGGCCAGAAATCGAAATCAGTTTTGCCCAAGAGTTCCTCTCCGGATATGCCGCAAGCCGCTGCGAAAGGTCCGTTTACGGCCAGGAAATTGCCATCTTTATCTTTCAGCCAAGCCATATCAGGAATATTATCCAAGATAGCGTTTCGTCTTATCAAAGTCTTTTGTAGCTTTCTCTCAATGAGTTTCCTTTCGCTGATTTCATATTTGAGGTCTTCGTTCGCTGCCTTTAATTCCAAAGTCCTCTGTCTAACCTTCTGCTCCAACTCATTGTTGAGGACCCTCAGGCCTTCCTCGCCCGGGTTCGCTTGAGGACCAGGAGCCCAACGATAAAGCCTGCCACCGCGCCCAACAACGAATTCGAAACAAACCCCTGCCAGTGAAGAGGATCAACGCCATAGACTTTCGTGCTCATTATTTGCAGCAGGTTAAATCCCAAGACACCGATAACAGCTCCCTGAGTCAAAATCATTGAGTCATGCGCGCGTTTTATGACACCTTCTGTTTTCATGTGGTCTCCCTCACTATCAGGCTGATCAGGGCAAAAGGCATGATTTTTCCGAGCGTATCTTGCCGTAAGCCCCAGCGTAGTCCGGAATTCATGGAACTCATCCGAAAGCCTTGCGACACAGCATAGCGCCGTCCCGAGTCAGATTCTCGCCCATAAGATCGCGTAAGACCTGGGTTTTGATAGATACACGGGCTCTTGAATTTCAGGGGCGTTGCTCCAGTCGCATATATCGTCAGGCGATGTCAGTGAAGTATCTATCCATCTGCGCCACGTTGATTTATGCACAGTACCGACAGGCGGCAGCTCGAATTCAAGATCTTCCCAATAAGCGTTTAACATCAGGTGATAAATTAATCGTGTGTCGGCGCTATAAATCGTGCCCGCCAACGAACGTGATCCGCTCGACCAATCAGGCCGGTTTAATTTGACACCATGCCACTTGACACGCGCCTTCCGAATCACCTCGGCTACTGGGATCATTCCATCTTCTTTTAAGCCGACGCGAACCAATCGATCAAGGATGAGTTCTCGCACGAATCGACGCAGTCCGCTGTTCTTTTCAACAAGGTCCCAATCAAACCAACTGATTTCATTGTCTTGGCAATAGGCATTATTATTCCCGCGTTGTGTGCGCCGGACCTCATCCCCCATCAGGAGCATGGGGGCGCCCAAGGATAAAAGAGTGATAGCAAGAAAGTTTTGATCTGACGGCTGCGCAATTCTTCAATCTCAGGATTGTCAGTTGGACCTTCCAGGCCACAGTTCCAGCTCAAATTTTCATTGGAACCGTCGAGGTTGTTTTCTCCGTTAGCCTCGTTATGCTTTTCATTATAAGAAACCAGATCGTTAAGGGTAAAACCGTCATGACACGTCACAAAATTGATGCTGCGTTCAGGTTCGGTTTGCTGATCATTGGTATAAATATCAGGGCTACCAAGCAATCTTTCCGCCACTCTGGGCACTGTTCCTTCATCGCCTCTGAGGAAACTTCGAATGTCGTCCCGAAATTTGCCGTTCCATTCCTTCCAATAATCACCCACAAAGGTCCCCACTTGGTAGAGGCCTGCTGCGTCCCATGCTTCAGCTATGAGCTTTGTGCCGGCCAACTGTGGATCGGAATCAATATCCCAAATAACCGGCGGATTTTCCAAAGGGCGACCAGATTCATCGCGAGACAAAACCGATGCGAGATCAAAACGGAAGCCGTCCACGTGCATCTCTTGGACCCAATAACGCAGGCTATCGAGGATTAATCTTCTCACCACCGATTGG
>CAVVZX010000013.1:0-52009 GCA_963752855.1 uncultured delta proteobacterium
CCTCCAGCCGGCACAGCAATCGAATCATCCGAACAAAAATGGGACACACCAAAATGCCCCGCAAAACCGGCAAATACATCCAAACTTCTTGTATCCTAAAGTGTAGAGAAATCTAACACTTCTGTCAATCGCTTTTGCTGGGGAATTTCAGTCATTCAGTTCCGCAGGGAGGGCGACCATACTCATTTAATGACATTAAGCGCCCTTTTTCGCGGGTTTGTTCCGATTATAGAGAATACGAAGGCCTTCCATCGTCAGGTCGTCATCAATCTCGTCCACCAGTGTGGTTTGGGCGGCGATAACCCGGGCAAGACCTCCGGTAGCGATCACTCTGGGCCTGGATCCCAGCTCGTCAAACATCCGTTTCAGGATTCCATCCACAAGAGAAGCGTACCCGAATATGATGCCGGACTGGATGGCCGAAGCGGTATCTTTGGCAATAACACGGGGGGGAGCTATGAATTCAACTCTGAAGAGCTTCGAGGCCTGCTGAAAAAGGGCTTCGGCGGCTATCTTGACTCCGGGAGCAATCGCGCCGCCCTCATATTCGCCCGCCTTGTTGATGTAATCGAAAGTGGTTGCAGTGCCGAAATCCACAGCGATCAGGTCCGATCTATACTTCTCGTATGCCGCGACCGCATTGACTATCCTGTCTGCGCCCACTTCGCGGGGGTTATCGTATCGGATGGGCATACCGGTTTTGATTCCCGGCCCTACGAATATGGCGCTCACTTTGAGAAAATCTCTACAGAGGTCTTCCAGGGCTCCGCTCAGTGGAGGGACCACGCACGAGATTATTGCCCCGTCAATGTCCGGAGATTTCAGTCCTTCGAGGCTGATCAGGTTATGCAGGATAATCCGATACTCGTCTGCCGTGGTTTCCCTCAGAGTTCTTATTCTCCAGAACCCGACAGGCTTATCATCGTGATAAATTCCTATGACCGTATTGGTATTGCCTACGTCAACTGCAAGGAGCATCGGATATTCCTTTCATTAACTCTGGTATCTCTCCCATCTCATGTTCCGATCAAGCCCTGACGCAAATGTGTCTCTATTTCTCCAAAAGTGTCTCCACGCCCGTCCAATCCGGCGGGACACCGTTCACCATGTAGTTGGCGCAGCGTTTCAGATAGATTCGGGCAGCCAAGTCGTCGGGATTCTTTTCCAGCACCTGGTTGAAATGAACACTGGCTTCGGAGAATTTCTTGCCATAATAGAGCTGAAGACCGGTTTCAAATGCGGGTTTCGTTTGCTCTTTCAGGCCGGCTATGCCTTCAGGATCTCCCTCATAGACTTCATAAACAGTGACAGAATCCTCTCTTCCTTTTACACGGACTTTGTCTATAAACCGATGCCTGTACCGGGCCGGTTCTTGCATCGCGGAAAGAGTTTCATCGCTAAGGCTGATATAGCAACCGTACATCTTGTTCAAACCCTCTATTCGCGCTGCGAGGTTCACCGCATCCGCAACCACGGCCCCTTGCATTCGATCTTCGCTGCCGATGACGCCCAGCATGAGATCGGCTCGGTGAAGCCCAACGCCGATGCCCATCGGGTCAAATCCATCTCTTTCGCGTTCTCTGTTGTATTCGGCCACAGCCCCTTGCATTCCGATGGCTGCCCTCACGGCATCATCCGGTGTTCCAGGGAAAAGAGCCATCACACCGTCACCGTAGTACTGATCTATGAACCCATTGCACTCCTTGATCACAGGGCTGACTCGCCTCAGATAGGCATTGATGAAACTGAAAGCCTGCTCCGGGGTCATCTTTTCCAGTAGGGTCGTCCATCCCCGAATGTCCGCAAACATGACCGTCATTTTCTGGCTCACCTGATCGCCCAAACTGATTTCGAGGATGCTCTTCTTTTGCAGCAAATCGATGAACTCTCTGGGAACGAAACGCTCGTAAACGTTGTTCAGCGAAGCCAGCTCTGCGGTTCGTTCTCGCACTCTTTCTTCGAGGCGTTCGCTGTAGGCCTGGAGTTCCTCATTTTTCTCCGCCAGGCTCTGTTTCAAACGGCTCATGGTAAGATGAGTATTGACCCGGACATGAACCTCTTCAGGTTGAAAAGGCTTCGCGATGTAGTCCACCGCCCCTGTCGTGAACCCTTTCACCTTATTGGCGGTGTCATCAAGGGCGGAAAGAAAAATGACCGGGATATCACGAGTTTCCGGATCGGCTTTCAGTCTGGCGCACACTTCGAACCCATCCATGCCGGGCATCATGATATCGAGCAGTATGATATCCGGCCGCGGTTCTGAGGCAGCCATTTTGAGGGCCTTCTCTCCGTTAATCGCAGCCACAATGGCATACTGATCCTTCAACGTTCCCATGAGGACCTGGATATTTTCCGGAGTGTCATCCACAATCAGCACTTTGGGTTTTTTCTCGGCTTCTCCCATCTCTCTTCCCTCTTGAATTATTGCATTGGCTTCGCTTTAGCCCAAAAAAAGCGACTGAAAACTGTGTGGCAATTTTCCCCGCTAACGGTGGGGAGTATTTACGTTCTTTCTGGTTCCCAAGCAGAACCCTGGGTACGAGATCACTCCATCTTCGTGGGGCAGGCTTTCCAGCCTGCCGTCATAAAGGGTCAATTCTGGCAGGCTGGAAAGCCTGCCCCACATTGAAAGACCCTGCTTACCCCACCGCCAGCCAGGGGAACTTTCTCGGAAAACCTTTTTTGCAAAAAAGGTTTTCCCAAACCCTTTCCCAAAAACTCCTAAATGGTTTACATATATTTCGGCTGTCGCTCCTCATCTCCCATTCGGTAGAGATCGGCGTCCCTGCCGGTCGATTCTATGCATCCCGCGTGTCCGCGGGAAGGCGGCGCAGTACCAATCAGGCGAATTCACCGCAAGCCATATAAAAGTTTTTGCCGGAGGGTTCGGGAACCGGGTTTTTACAAAAACCGGGTTCCCGGAATTCTTCCTCCTTTGTTGTTCACGGCATTGTTATCTCCAGGACGGAGAAATCATCCTCAAGAGTTTCCGAGCCTGCGATTTGCCGCACGTGGGCCCAGAGATCGTCCATGATCGATTTTCCCCTGTCGGCTGAATTCTCCAGGTATGCCTTCAGGTCATCGAACTCCCAACAGGCGCCGTCTTCATTCATGATCTCATATACGCCGTCACTAAATACATAGAGCCTGGCAGGACCTTTGATCGTAACCTGGTCACAATCGAAATCCAGGCCCGCCATTCCACCTATAATCAGGTTCGGCGTTCTCAGCTCTCGGATCTCCGAGCTTTCTCCCGTGTATCCTCTATCAACAGGGCCGGCGGATGGCCTCCGCTGGCGTATGTCAAAACGTGAGACACGCGATTGTACACGCCATACCATATGGTAAAATACATTTCTTTATGGTTTTCCATGGGGAAAACCGTATTGAGGCCCGCTAGAACCTGGTCCGGCCTCCGAAAATCGGTGTTCTGCAAGTTCTCCGAACGGAGGACGTTGAGCACAGACACTGAATGGAGCGCTGCTCCCACTCCATGCCCGCACACATCAACCAGGTAAATTGCGAATGAATCTTCATCGACCCAATGGTACCCTAAAGCGTCTCCTCCAAGAGTGGTTGACGGCACAAAGCGCCAATCGGCCTTGAGAGGTCCCTCAGTGATAGGTTGGGGCAAGAGGAACTTCGCGTAATCGGCAGCCTCGGCAAGCTCATTATTGAGTCTTTCAAGCACAGCTTCGAGCTTGGCTCGCTGAATTGCCTCAAGGTCACGCAGTCTCTTTAGGTCCAGGTGGGCCTTCACCCTCGCTTTGACCACAGGAATGCTAAATGGCTTGGTGATATAGTCGACCGCGCCTAGCTCAAATCCCAGGGTCTCGTCTTCCACCTCGGTCTTCGCCGTGACGAAGATGATCGGGATGTGTCGCGCTTGCTCGTCGGCTTTGAGTCTACGGCACACCTCATATCCGTCCATGCCGGGCATCATGATGTCCAGAAGAATGAGATCCGGTCTCGGGTCTGCGACTGCCATCTTAAGGGCCTTCTCTCCATTGATTGCAGCCACGATGGTGTATTGATCCTTCAAAGTCCCCATCAGGATCTGGATGTTTTCCGGAGTGTCATCCACAATGAGAATTTTAGGTTTTCTCTCAACCTCCACGATCTTCTCCCTACACATCTATATCCAGCTTTCCGGCGATGGTCTCAACGGTTTCCAAGGCGCTGTCCGTGTCAAAACTTTCGACCTGCTTTTCCAGCCGTTTGAATTCCTCATGAGCCGATGAATTTGCCAAGTGTTCCTTCAAAGCTTCAAGACGGTTCATGGCCTCCGCCACATCGCTCTCCAGAAGTTGCGCTATTTCTTGAAGCAGGGATTTCACCGCCTCTTTATCGACCTGTACCTCTCCCGCAGGCTTCCCGAGATCCTCGTGAGCGGCCAGGCTTTCCTCAAAAGCCTTTATCCCATCCATGACCACCTTCAATTGAGCGCCAAACTCTGTCATGGGGCCGTCCAGGTTCTCTTTGCCTTCTTTGATCGCTTTTTCCAGGTCGGCCGCAGCACGGTAGAGGTCCTCTCCACCCAGATTTCCGGAGACACCTTTTACCGTATGAGCAAGTCGGGCGGCCGTTTCCACATCTCCTGATTGGAGAGCCGCCTTGATCTGTTCCACTGCGGTTTCCTGGCCGTCCTTGAACTTGCGGAGGAGCTTCGCATAGAGCTGCTTGTTCCCGCCCACGCGGCCCAGACCGGAAGCTATAGAAATCCCGGGTAACTCGGAAGGGAGAATGTCCTCCACTTCCTTCTTTTCCCTCAATGAATCACTCACGCCTTCAGACGATCTCCCGTGCGCCCGGCTTGATCCACTTTATCAGGGCAGATAAGAGCTGATCCGGATCGATGGGCTTCGTCACATGATCGTTCATGCCGGCTTCAATGACTCTTCTCGCGGTCACCGGCCATGGCGTGAGCGGTCATGGCGATGATCGGCAAATCCTTGAACCTCTCATCCTTACGCATCTCCTGGGTTGCTTCAAATCCACCCATCACCGGCATTTGTATATCCATGAGCACTACTTCATAGTTCCCAGCGCTGACCATCTCCAGGGCCTCTTTCCCGTTGTTGGCAATGCTCACCACCAATCCCGCTTGTTGCAAAATTTCTTCAGCTACCTGCTGGTTGATCTCATTGTCTTCGGCCAGCAACACCCTTGTCCCGCGAATCTTTTGCAGCTCTACTCTCATCAGTACCGCTCGCCCGCGCCACGTGCTCACGTTCTGCGGCCTCTTTCCCAAAAGCGAGCATTATTGTGTCAAAAAGCATGGACTGCCCCACGGGCTTAAGAAGAAAGCCGTCGGCGCCCACCTGCTCGGATCGCTGCATGACCTCTTCACGACCATAAGCTGTCGCGATAATAATCTTGGGCTTCTGAGGGAGCTTCGGATGCTTCTTGATCAGGCCGGAGCTTTGATCCCGTCCATCCCGGGCATCCTCCAGTCCATTACGACCAGCTTGTAGGGGCGGGATTTGGCTGCTTTCTCCAACTCCGCTATCCCTTCCTCGGCAGAAGCTGCAACGGTCACTTCAAAACTCATGGTTTCCAGCAGGGACTGCAAAATCTCTCTGGATGACGCATTGTCGTCCACCACCAGGACCCGCATTCCCCGCAGGTCCACTGATGGCTCCAGGCGCTTCCTCGAGATCTTCCTTGCCAAACCGAATTTTGCCGTGAATATGAACTCGCTCCCCTTTCCAGGTTCGCTCTCAACCCAGATCTCCCCTCCCATCATGTTCACTAACCGCTTGCAGATTGTGAGCCCGAGACCTGTCCCTCCGTATTTTCTCGTGGTGGAAGTGTCTGCCTGGCTAAATGCCTGAAAGAGTTTGCCCTTCTGCTCTTCGGTCAAACCGACCCCGGTGTCACGAACACTGAACTGGAGCGTGACCGACTCCTCATCTTTTGTTATCAGCTTCGTGGAAATGACGATTTCACCCTCTTCTGTGAATTTCACAGCGTTATTGCAGAGGTTGATCATGACCTGCCCCAATCTCAGCGGGTCACCCACCAACGCAAGGGGCACATCCCGTGAGGTATCCATCAAGAATTCCAGCTCTTTCTCATGCACTTTCACGCCGACAACCGTAGATACATTGTCGAGGACTTCGTCCAAGCTGAAATCCACCGACTCCATCTGCATCTTCCCTGCTTCGATCTTGGAAAAATCCAGAATGTCATTGATGATCCCCAGAAGGGAATGAGCGGAGCGCTGGATCTTTTGCAGGTAGTCCGCCTGTTTGGCGGTCAGCTCAGTCTGAAGCGCCAAGTGAGCCATCCCGATCACAGCATTCATAGGTGTCCTGATCTCGTGACTCATATTGGCGAGGAAATCGGATTTCGCTTTGGTGGCTTCTTCAGCAATCTCCTTGGCGCGACGCACCTGCTCCTCGGCCTGTTTCCGAGCGGTTATGTCGGTTACAAGTGCGAAAGATCCTTTTTTGACCCCTTTTTCGTCAAAAAAAGTGCTGGCATTGAACAGGCAGGGCACGTTCACGCCATCAGGCCTTTGCAGGGCAAATCTCATATGCCCCCGATGCTCCTTTCTTTCTTAGTGAGAGCTGGTGCTCAAAAATACAGACGGTTCTCATCATCGACGAAATCAAAAATATGACGGCCGACTATCTCTTCCTGCGGCCTGCCCAGTATCTCGCACAGGGCCGGGTTGACAAGCATAGTGACGGCCCCGTTGTCCACCATCCAGACCCCCTCGATAGCGGTCTGCAAAATAATTCGTGTTCTGCTTTCACTGGCAGCTAGCGCCTCCTCAGCTCGGCGGCGATCGGTGATGTCTCTAAAGGAGACCACAGAGCCGACAACACCGCCGTCCTTGTGGATAGGGTTGCTGGAATAGGCTACGGGAAAACTGGTCCCATCTTTGCGCCACAGGACTTCATTATCGATGTGATCCGCGATTCCGAGTGAGATGGACTTGAACATGGGACAATCTTCTCGCAGGTATGGAGAGCCATCCTCATGAGAATGGTGGATGAGCCCGTGGAGTCCCTTACCGATGAATTCATCCGCTGAGTATCCGAGCATTCGAGAAGCTGCGGGATTGACAAAGGTAACCTCGCCGTCCAGGTTCACACCGATGATCCCTTCGCCTGCGGATTCGAGTAGCAGCCGGGTACGTTCTTCCTGTACCCGCAGCTCATCGGTGCGATCCTTGACCAACTGTTCCAGGTGGTCCCTGTATAGCGCGATCTCGCTGCGGGCTGCTTCTGCATCTTCGGCCAGGCTCAAAGCCGCGGCCTGGCTGCGGCGCAGTTCCTCGGCCCTCTTTTTTAGGTCCTCGGCTGCCTGTGAAGCGCGAATTCGGTCTAACGTGAGGGAGCCCACGATCTTGGCGAAGCCTGACAAGAAGCCGAGAATGCTTGGCAGTTTTGCCTCGTCCATCATTGGCACTTCCTTGATCGCAGCCAGGTAGTCGTCTTCATCATAACCATATTCTTTAGCCTGGCGACGGAAGAAGTCCAGATCAGGTTCCTGCAAGTGGAACTGGCCGATAAGAATATTGGCCACATGCTTGCCGTCTATGATCAGCGGCGAAGCCGCGTCCGTCAGGCCATTCTTGCATTGATAAATGGTGAAATCCTGACCTTCCACGAGTCTGGAACCCAGTACTGCGTCGCTTTCGGCACAGCGTTGAGAGGAAATTTCGCCAACACGATGGAATTGGGTGCAAGCTCGCCGAAAATTTGCGAATGCCAGCAGGTTGCCTTTGAGGTCTGATATGGCTGAGGCAACCCCTACCGCGTCGCAGAAGTGGCTGAGAAGGGTCTGTAAATCCTCAACATTCAACAAGTCCTCCGCCTGCAACTCTTCAGGCCCAGAGCCTACGCCTTCATCTCGATCCGTCATGGACTGGACCAGGTTGTCCAAAGCCTCATCTTCTTCAATCCGGTCCAGGGAGCCGTAAGGCACGGGCTTGCCTGCAGCCAGCGCCAAGTCGTTAGCCTCTTTCTTCAGGTCAATGATCCGCTGTTCCCTGGCCATGACCAGCCGGTTAAATCGCTCAAATTCCAGGATTTTCTCCTGCAATTCGGATTGAGCGGGGCCATCCACTTTCTGGGCCTCTTCCGTATTGATGGGTAACGGCTTTTCTTCAAGCGGGAAGCGGTTCTGTTCAGTCATAGTGGGCTCCGAAAATTGTTCGACAACGCATGCAAGATGGTTACAAATCGGTAAATGCAGCGTTACCGGGGAAATCTTATCACGGTTGGCGCCGTAAGGTCACACCTTTTCGGGAATCCGGTTTGAGAAGGAGTGAAGATATAAGGGGCAAGCGGGTTACGTATACACTGGAAATTGCAAAGGGATTCGTGTTTCAACAGCTAGCCGCAGGAGTAGTCGTTATGAAAAATGGGTCGGCGTAACTTCAAGCCTATGATCGCGCTGACGCCCGCTTTCTGAAGAGCATGTGATGGACCGGCCACGGGCATCCGGCAATAAGCGGGTCCCGTGACCGAGTTGCGGTAGGAGCGCCTACTTTTTGACCCAGTCCGGGGCCCAAATCTTGCCGTCGGCTAGCGGTTCGGGAAACACGATGTGCCGTTTCCCGTCCTCCGTCCACTGGGCGACAGCCCCGCAGGCCGTCTTGGCTGGATCCTCTCCGTATATGACTTGCTGGCCTTCGTCGAACTTGATTCTGCCAATGACTCCTTGTCTATCCGTCTTCTTGATTTCTGCAACCAGCTTGTCCGGGTCAAGGGTCCCCGCACGCTCGATCGCTTCAGCAAGAATGTACACGGCATCGTAAGACGGAGCAGCCCCATGGCCACCTTCCAGAGGCTGACCGTACTTCTTCAGATACGCCTCACAGAATTTCATTGTCGGTTCGTACTTCTGCGGACAAATGGCGCTGCCAATCTCGAAGTTGACGTTTATCGTGCCCCCAATCTTGCCTTCAAACGTGTTCCATGCGCCCGGCCCGTTCATGGGTGACATAAAGCCTGCAATCAATGCCGGGATTCTCATGCTCCGCCATTGCTTGGGTAGTATCCCGCTCTGAGCCATATCAAAAATCGGCATTATCACTCCAGCTTTCGCGATATTTGCCTTGGCAAGCGCAGCGGAGAAGTCCGAAGAACCTGTCGGGAATGACTCGACGCCAACGACGTCGTAGCCCAACTTCTCTTTGGCGACCTTTGAAACTCCTTCTGCAGTTGCTCTAGCCCACAGCACGTCCTGGTGCAACAAGAATAGCTTGTTCGTGCCGAAATCCTTCTTCAAGAACCCCAGGGTCTGCACCAGGTACTGCGCAAGATATCGAGAATTGAGGCAGACGCGGAATACATACTTGTACTTATCCGGTTGTTCTTTGACCATTTCTTCCGACTTGGGTGACATGGCGATCGTTCCGAGCATGGGGACCTTATACTTTGCAAGCATGTCCATGGCGGCCAGAAGCGCTTCCGACCGGAAGGGCCCGACGACAATGGCGTTCACTTTTTTCTCGGTGATGATCTTCTCCAGCCCCAGGAGGTATTCGGATACGGGCACTCCCGGCGATGAATCCCGAGTGTCAATCGCCTCGATTTTGAGCGGCCGCTTAACGCTTCCAACCGCGACTCCTCCCTTGGCGTTGATCTCCTCAACCGCCAGTTCAACACAATTTCGGGATTCGCGGCCGTCAATATGAGTTAGAGAAGTAGGAATTCCAATCAGGATGGGTTCCTGCGCTCCCGCCCATCCTGTCAGCGCCAACGGCGCCAAGGCCAACACCACAATTGCGATCAACCGAAACCTGTTCATGCTGTTCCTCCTTTTCTCATACGAGTTAGACCCGGCGAATACGGTGTCTTGAGGCTATTCGCGTGACCTCATGCCAGGCGCCACTCTTTCAGTAACGCTGAGCCCGGTGTAGAATTTCTGATCCAGGACCCATAGCGCTAACGGCGGCGCCGAATAGAGAGGCTCCCACTATTCCATTGCTATTGAACCTTGCCTTATCCTGTCGATAAACTGCTCTAATTCATCCCGGTCCGGTCGAAAAATGAACATGGCTCAAGGCAGATACAGCTATGAAAGCGTATGCGGTTGGCAAGCCGGCGCCGAGAAAAAGAAGAATGAGCCCAAAAATGGCAATGGCTTCCGATATGGCCTCGGATACTATTACCGCCGTCATATATTGCCCGAAAAAGGCCGGCGCAGCTTCGCCGGCCGAGGGCTTTGCGAACCTGCCTGACAACATGGTTTTTCTCAGCGAAATAGGCAAGGACCAACGCTCAGCGCGGATAGGAAAATAAATATGTATCTTATCAGTTCAACAGGCGCGCCGGACATCGGAATAAAAGGCATTCCGGCCAAGAAGATAACAAAGGACCGCATATACTACCAGCGAACCAAACATACCGGCCCAGATAATCCATAGAACCGGCCAGCCTTTATCCACAACAGCTTGTTCGGTTGGTTCCAACATGTTCCCCTCCTGAGTTCGGCAGTGGACCCAAGGGTCGACAGCGTGATAGTACTACACGGCCCATTTTTTTGTTAAACTTTTGAGCGCGATAATCCGAAGCCGCCACACCTGGCAAAAATCATTGACTAGCCTGCGCCTCGGGTGTTACCTGTTCACACTTAAATTTTCAAGAAATCACGGGACCTCTACACAGCCCGTTTTTTTGTTGCTATTATGACCAGGCCTTTTTATTTACAATCTTAAAAACCGAATCGAGAGCGGCGGAGAGATGAAACCTACCGGTATCGTAAAAGACGCGGCATTTCTTAAGCATCAAATGGGGAGCTATCATCCTGAGAGTCCCCATCGGCTTGAAGTGATCTATGAGATGATCGAACAACTCGGGACCTCTTTGAACATCGTCGAAATACCAGTTCGTGAGGCCTCTGAGGAAGAATTGGGCTGGGTACACGATCCACGATACGTGAGAAATATCGGCGCTACAGCGGGTTGTGCGGATACATATCTGGACCCGGATACTTCCACCTGCGCGGATTCATGGGATGCGGCATCGAAGGCTGTCGGAGGTTTTTTCAATTTGTTGGACGCCGTAATGGACGGTCGCGTGCGCAATGGCTTTGCGCTTGTCAGACCGCCGGGACATCATGCGGAAAGGAACCGAGCAATGGGTTTTTGCTTGTTCAATAACATCGCGTTGGCCGCGCAATATGCTCTGAGGCGCCACGGGGTTGAACGGGTCGCGATAGTGGATTGGGACCTGCACCACGGAAACGGGACTCAACATTCTTTTTACGACGATCCCAGAGTGCTGTTCATATCGACACATCAGTATCCGCATTATCCGGGAACAGGCGGTGTCAGAGAAGTGGGCGCCGGCGAGGGGGAAGGCTACACCGTGAACGTTCCAATGATGGGGGGTTGCGGTGACGAAGAGTATCTGAATGTGTTTCACATGTTGGTCGCCCCGCTGCTGGAATCTTTCCGTCCGCAGCTTATTTTGGTGTCCGCGGGATTTGACGCGCATGAGCTTGATCCGCTTGGCGGCATGGGAGTGACGGAGGATGGATATGAGAAAATGCTACAGATACTCATGCACATGGCCGCTGAAGTCTGCTCGGACAGGCTCGTATTGACGTTGGAAGGAGGGTACAATCTCCGTGCGTTGCGAGAATCAGTAAAGAGGATATTGATCTGCCTCTCTACTTATGATCCTGCCAAAGAAACTGGCGCCCCTCCAGCCTCAAATGGAAGCTCTGAATTCCAACTTCAGGAGCCGTTTGCGAGAGGTCCTCACAACTCAACGAAGATACTGGCCCAACCTATCGGCATTTTAGGCGCATACTTCATGCATGGAATACTCCTGGTGGATAAGCCTGAGGGCATAACCTCCAATGGCTTGGTACAGCTTGTAAAAAGGCTTGTCAGGCCGTCGAAGGTGGGTCACTCGGGAACTCTGGATTCAGCCGCTTCGGGATTGATGGTCCTGCTTCTCGGGGCGGGCACCCGCGCTCTGGAATACCTGGACGAAAGCCGCAAAACGTATTTGATGCAAGTCCTTTTAGGAGAAGAGACCGACACCGGAGACCGCGAAGGAAACGTCATCCGGACCGCCGATTCTTCGAGCATAACCAGGGAGAAAATCGAACAGGCATTGCTGTCGCAGCGCGGGGTCATAGATCAGGTCCCGCCTCATTTTTCCGCTCTAAAGAAGCAAGGTGTCCGCCTGTACAAGCTTGCCAGAAAAGGAGTGTTCCCGGAACTCGCTCCACGAAAGGTTGAAATATTCTCTCTGGAATTGTTGAAGTGGGACCCGCCGTTTCTTGATTTGGAAATGGTTTGCTCAAAAGGAACATATGCCCGAGCATTGGCTCGGGACCTGGGCCAGGAATTGGATGTCGGCGCCAGACTGGAAAAACTGCGCAGAACCACCAGCGGCCCTTTTCGCATCGAAGACGCTTTAACAGTTGAGCAAATGCTGTCAGGCGGAGCGAAAACGATATCCGAGCATATGCTAAGCATATCTTCTGCGCTGGCGCATATTCCTGAGGTACAGTTACAGCCCGCGGAAATAAGAAAGCTGACCTGCGGCACGGGAATAAGTCTGCCTCGAGGCAGATTGCCGGCCGCCGGCGTGTCGGAGAACCACATTTCTCGATTATTCAAGACAGTATCCGGCAACGAAGACCTGGTGATCCTGCTCCGTCCCGAGCCAAAAGGACCGGATATCTTTCTCCGCCCTGTAAAGGTGTTTAGGACTTTGGAAAAGGGGTGAGGGAGGGCTGTCATTCGAATCCGTAAGAGACGGTGTCGGCCTTGTAATCGACATCCTCTAGTGAGAACTCTACCACCTGACAGAATTCGATTGCCTCCATTCGATGCGCGCACATGGGCATAATTGTAACCATGTCGCCTGCGCTCACCTGAAAATCGCCGGTCTGTCCTGTCTCCAAATCCACGAATCTCATAAGGCATGAGCCTGATATCACATAGAAGACCTCAGTCTTCGATCTATGATAGTGTTCTCCCCGGAAACGACCTTCACCCGGCCGGATATCAAAATAACAGGGGTTGTACACGGGACCGACCGGGCGCAGGATGGCCAGTTCTCCGCGGTCTTCGATTATTCTCCTGGGGCCGGCCTGCTCTGCGCCAGACGTGATTCGGTTAATATGTATTTTTGAAGTTATCAATCGAGTTTGTCCTTCCGGAAATGGCTCCATGAATGATAAGCGCCAAAATCATATTTCCATATATACCATCGGTCACTCGAACCGTTCATGGGAGGATTTCACCTCCCTGTTGGAAAAGTTTGCCATACGGACGGTTGCGGACGTCCGGAGCCTGCCCGGATCGAAGAAATTCCCTCACTTTGATCGTGAAAATATGGAAAAGTCGCTATTTGACCTTGGATTAAAATACATTTGGCTGCCAAAACTGGGCGGGTTGCGCCGTGCTCGAAAAGGATTCGAATCGCCGAACATCGGACTGACCAACCCAGGGTTTCGCGCATACGCGGACTATATGGCTACACCGGAATTCCTCGAGGGTGTGGAAGAATTGTTGATCGTCGCATCCGAGTCCGCCACTACTATTATGTGCGCGGAGGCGTTATACTGGCGCTGTCATCGACGGCTTTTGAGCGACTATCTGGTCGGGCATGGTGTTGGCGTGTCGCACATCCAGGGACTTAATAATTTGACGCCACATAAAATGACCCAGGGCGCAACGATTACGCCTGAGGGTCACGTGCTTTATCTTGCCGCAAAAGAAATCTGAACAGACAAGACAGGAGGGGGAAATCCATGTCGAGAAAAGTGGGAATTGTCGGCGCCGCCGTGACGCCCTTTAAGGCCACCTGGCGCGAGAAAACCTATTATGAGCTGGCTCAAATGGCTACTCGGGAGGCAGTGAAGGACGCGGGGATCCCAATACGGGATGTGGATGCCGCCTTTTATGGGATCTACAACGATATTTTTGAGCGGGCGGCCATTCCCGAGCATGCGATCCACGGACTGGTCGGGATGCAAAACAAATTCGGGATCCGCATCAGCACAGGCGGAGCGACCGGGGCCTATACAATTTCCGCGGCCCATGCGTACCTTGCCGCGGGCCGGTTCAAGACGGCGCTCGTCCTTGGGGTCGAAAAATGCACCGACTGCTTTGATTTTTCATCAATGTCAGCGACTCCGGAGGTTATCAAATCCATCGGCTGGTCAGGCGACAGTTTTTTCGAGCAGCCCATCGGTTGGTCCGCGTCGGACAGCTACGCGGAAGTGGTGCTGGCTTACATGGATGAGCACCCGGGAGACCTCAAACCCGAGGTGACCGCGCAGATTTCCTCACTGCTGAGCGAGCATGTAAAGGACAATCCGTTCGCTCAGCGGCAATTCGATCAGGTGACGCCCGAAGAGGTCATGAATTCCAGACTGGTGGTCTACCCGTTCAGGGAGCTGGAAATTTGCGTCTACTCCGAAGGCGCGGCCGCTCTGATTCTGGCGGAAGAAGAGACCGCGAAAGAAATCTCAAAGAATAACGGCACGCCCATAGTGTGGATTACCGGGCTGGGGGAGGCCAACGAGCATTCCTTCGCGGGCAAGAACCATAAGGACATGTCCCGAATCATGTCGGATTACTATGCGTCTCGTCGGGCTTATGAAATGGCGGGGATTAGCGATCCTACCGAGGCCATAGGGATTGTGGAACTGCACGATGCGTTCGTTCACCAACTCGAGATCAGCATGGCCGAATTCGGGCTGGTCCCGCTCGGGCGGGCCGATGCGCTTATAGAAGAAGGACTGATGCTGGATGGCGGGAAATACCTGGTCAACCGGTGCGGAGGCCTCATCTTCTGCGGGCACGCGGTCGGCGCAAGCAATATCATGTCAGCCTGGTCGGCCAGAAAAGAGCTGCACAAGAAGGGGAGCGGGCACAGCCCTGGTGCACGGAACAGGAAGCACGGTGGCGCAGTTCACATGTTGCATGATTTTGGAGCATGAGTAAGGGGGGATAAGTCATGGAGAGCCAACAGGATAAGATCATCGATTCGAAATTCATCCCGGACAACGGTTCGCATACTCAGACTATTGACGGTGAAGATTATCTGATCGTCAATGACGCTATGTATACCTTTTACCAAAGGACAAAAGGAGAATTTTCGCGATTCTTTCTTGCGCTGAAAGAGGAGAAAAAGATTCTCGGTTGCAAGTGCTCAAAGTGCGGACTAGTCAGGGTGCCGCCATTCCTGACGCATTGCCCTGACTGTGATTTTGCTCCAACCGATCTGATCGAAGTCGAGCAGGTGGGCAAAATGAACAGCACTCCACCGATAACCTATTTTGCGACCGCGCTGTTCCAGCACATGGCGCCTTACGGCCGGGGTCGAGTCTTGTTGCAGGGCGCGGATACGGCTTTGAGCGTAAATCTTTACACGACCACAGGCATTCTCGTGCCGGGAATCATCAGCAAAGGGACCGAAGTCAAAGTGGTTTTCAGGGATAATCGTATCGGCGATATGACTGACGTATTCTGTGTCCCGACCGCAGAATTGAATGAGCGGCAGATAGGAAAGAAGGGCTTGCAGGAATCGGAGATCGACTGGGAAAAGCCGACTGAACCGGACCTGGGGCAACCGTCCGAGAAGGACAAAAGCCTGTTCGGGGAGGCGGTCAAAGAAATCGGGTCCATTATTCAGGCCATGAACGGAAATGAGCGGGCCCGTAAAGACATTGCTGGCTGGAAACGGGACATCCTGGTGAAAACGCGGGGCGGAGAATTCGCTATATTGATTGATGACGGGAACATCTCTCTGAAAGAGGCGGCGCCTGCCCGCCGGACTTTATCATGGTATGCCACGACATTCGGGCCCTGCTGGACGGTCTATCCTACAGAGGCGCGATCACGGACTCGGTGATCAACAAGAAATTGTGGATCAGCAAGAATATGGAATTCAACACAATTTTTAAATTGGACAGGATGGCTCGTTCCGTCGCCCGAGCCAGGAAAGCGCCGAAGAGCTGATAGGGCGGTTCCAAAGCCTTGCAGGATAGCAGCGCATGTGACAATCATGTAGAATAGAATCGCTCGATGCTGAAATAATTCAGGAGACATGCGCATGAGTCAACTTTTCGAAAAATCAACCATTAAATCTCTGGAACTCCAAAACCGGTCGGTGCGAAGCGCCACGTGGTCCGGAGTCGGCGACCGGAAGGGTTACGTGACGGATACTGCGGTTGAATTCTACACACGTCTGGCAGAAGGGGACCTCGGACTGATCATTACAGGATTTCAGTATGTCATGCCTAACGCTGTGGCTATGCTCTACCAGCTCGGCAATTACAGAGATGACATGCTCGACGGCCTTACACGCCTGGTGACAGCCATTCACTCACGAGGGGCCAAAGTGATGGCCCAACTGGTCCACACCGGGAGCAAGGCGAATCGGGAACTCTTCCCGGAAGAAGGCGAGGTCTGGGGTCCATCAGCGATAGCTGACCCGCAGACCGGGACCACTCCGAAAGAAATGACGCAGCAGGACATAACCAAAGTCGTTGAAGCCTTTGCGGCGGCGGCCTTGAGAAGCAAGAAGGCAGGCTTCGATGGAATACAGCTACACGGAGCGCACGCATACGGGATCAATCAGTTTCTGTCCGGGGCGATGAATCGACGCTCCGATAAATATGGCGGAGATATAAGTAACCGGTATCGTTTTTTGGGAGAAATCCTGGAGGCTGTAAGAGGGGCGGTCGGTCCGGACTATCCGGTGTTCATCAAGCTGAGCGGTCATGACTACTTTGACGGCGGCCTAGTACTGGAGGAATCGCTCTATGTGGCCCGGCGACTGGTGGAGGACGGAATAGACTGCATAGAAGTTAGCGCCGGGAGCAGGGCTTCGGCCAATGGCATGATACCCTCCCGTATGAATATTAAACGGGAGGAGGATGAAGCGTACCTGGCGCGCATTGGCCCGCAGTTTTAAGGACGCTGTGAACGTTCCGATAATTACCGTGGGTGGCTTTCGGTCTCCGGGAGTGGTCTCAAGGGTCCTTTCCGAGGGAATGGCCGATTATGTGGCGTTTTGCCGGCCGTTGATTCGAGAGCCGCGCCTTATCAGCCGTTGGAAGAGCGGCAATTTGGAAAAGGCAAAGTGCATCTCCTGTAATGGATGTTTTGAGACCGGATTGGAGGGCTTCGGCGTGACCTGTAAAGTGGAGAAGAAGCTCAAAGAGCAACAAGACTAAGGATTGTTCATTTTGGTCCGCAGGGACGTCCGGGGGGCATCTCTTCAAGCCCCCCGGCCCCCGCAAAGAACTCCTAAATATGCTTCTTTAGCTCGTGTGCGGGTAAGGGAACTTGTTGCTAAACCAGGGCTTTTTCGCACTCATTTAGGAGTTTTCGGAAGGGGGTCCAGGGGGAAAACCCTTTTGCAAAAGGGTTTTCCCCCTGGATATCCGCTTTCTGAAAGTCATTTCTCCTCCTACAAACTGAGCTAATGCAATAATCCACTTTCAAAGGGCACGCGCCATTCTTCATATAAATCAATATGATTCCCAAATAGGTTTGGGACGGTTCACATGAGAGTTTCTTCTGATCTCGGCAAACAGAGAAGAGATGAACATGCGCACGTGGCCACTCGGTTTGGCCTGTGTCGCAGCCGCGACTCGGCAGGCGGGTCATGAGGTCGAGATGTTGGACTTGGTGGACGCGAAAGATCCGGAGTCCTACATCAGGGAAACAATTCAATCATTCCAGCCTGAATTGATTGGGGTGTCAGTAAGAAATATCGACGATCAGAGGATGGAAAAGACCGTCTTCCTGCTGGAGCAGGCAAAAGAAGTTGTAGATATTTGCAGGGCGGTTTCAGACGCGCCTCTCGTGCTGGGCGGCGCGGGTTACAGCATGTTCCCGGAAAGCGTGTTGGCATATTTGGACGTTGATATGGGAATACAGGGCGAGGGCGAAATGGCCTTTCCGGCCCTCCTGGAACGGATCGAGCAAGGGGCCGACCTCTCAGGGGTGCCGGGCCTCTATTTGCGCGGCCGCGGCGCCCAAGGGGAGCGCGTTTTTGTGAAACAACTGGATAAATTTCCATTGCCAACGCCCGATTTTCTCTGGCCCGCGCTCCAAGCCGATCAGGAATTTTGGCTGCCGGTCCAGACCAGACGTGGATGCCCTATGAATTGCAGCTACTGTTCCACGGCTTCTATCGAAGGTTGCCATATTCGGAAACGGTCGCCGGAGATTGTAGCGCAGTGGCTCCGTCAATGGGCCGAACTCGGGTTTCATCGCTTCTACTTTGTCGATAATACCTTCAATTTGCCTCCGTCATACGCCAAAGAACTTTGTTCCTTGTTAGCGACTATTTCACCGGGGATATCCTGGCGCTGTATTCTTTACCCGGCCCGGCTGGATGAAGCCTTAATTAGCGCAATGGCGAGAGCGGGTTGCGCTGAAGTGAGCGTGGGCTTTGAAAGCGGCTCCGAACTGGTCCTCAGCGGCATGAACAAGACAATTCAAGCCCGAAGATGTGATGCGAGCGTGCAAATTATTATCCGAACACGGAATACGCCGGATGGGGTTCCTGATGCTGGGCGGGCCTGGGGAAACCAAGGAATCGGTCCTGGCTAGCCTGGCGTTTGCCGATTCTCTGGAGCTTGACGCATTGAAAATCAGCGTGGGTATAAGAATTTATCCGCACACCGCCCTCGCGGACCAGGCGGTTGACGAAGGAATTGTGGCTGCTGATGACGAACTGCTCTTTCCCACGTTTTACGTAGTCAAAGGACTCAGGGACTGGCTGTATGAAATCGTTGAAGATTGGATGTCCAAACGACCGAATTGGATGAGTTAAATTGCAGGCAGGTTAAGATTCCGAGAAGAGGGCGACCGCCGGTCGTCCCTACAGAAGCCGAATATTGAACCTCGAAATCGGTTCCTTGGATAGAGGGCTCTTGTAGATCTGTGCTGGAAGAGAATCACAATCCCAGCAGGTCTTCACCCATTTTCGTCTGTTTCTTCAGCATGACATTCCTGGCGATGTTGCCGGTGACCGTCAGGTCCCGAGTGAGCGATTCGAGTTCGGCTGTTGGTTTCACGCCTGCGTTTGCGATCAGCGCAGCGAATTCCTCCTGGAAACGGCGAGATAGATCTCTCCCCGCAAGCAGAAGAGAAAGAAACTCTGCATGAGGCGGATTGTCAAGCATTGCCGCGGCTTCATACGCCAGAATTCTCGCCTGATCGACCAGGACTCGAAGGCCGCCCACGGCCGTCTTCAGATCGTCGCTTGGCGGTGAATTCCTGTCCTTGATCAGTTGGATAGCCAGTTCCAATTGCCTTGCCATGCCTCCGACCATCGGCCCCATCAGAGCGGCGTCTTCAATCTCTCGAAATGGTTTGATTATGGACTCGTAAGCCCGCCCGTCCCGTACCAGAGCATTCGAGGCCGGGACCGCAGCGTTTTCCATTCTTATTCCGCCGTGAGGAGATGGCCGGAGGAAATCCAGCGGCATCGGCCCGGTTTGTGTCAATCCGTCGATATCTCTGGGGACCAAGAAAGCGCCTAATTGTTTTCGGCCTTGCTCCATGCCTGTGACAGCGACCACAACGTAAAAATCCGCGATTGGGCCGTTGGTTAAATAGGTTTTTTCCCCATTCAGTATGAAGAAATCACCCTCACGAGTGGCCGTGGTCTTAAGGTATTTGGGATGCGCTCCGGTTTCGGGCTCGGAGATGGCAAGGGAACCCGTGATTTTTCCGGAGGCCATGGAAGGAAGATATTCACTGCGTTGGTCGTCATTGCCCAAACCGAGAATCAGAAATCGAGCCACAATATTGTGGATAGCCACGGATAGCGCCAATCCCAGGTTCCCGCCGTGATGGACCAATGCCGCGCCTGCCACAGCCAACGCCAAATAGCCGCCGGACCGACCGCCATACTCCTGCGGAACGGTCAGACCCAAAAAGCCGGCCCCGCCCATAGCCTTCCAGATGTCCCAGGGGAATTCGGAAGTGGCGCCCAGGCCTCTGCGACAGGCGATATTTTCACGTGCAAAGCGGCACGCCTCTGCCTGAAGACTGGCTAATTGTTGTGTCAAGGCTGTGGCCATGCGAAGTCATCCTGGGCTCATATTGGATTCAGTTGCGCGAGGGAAAGAGTGTCATTGCGAGCGCAGCGAAGCAATCTCTCAGCCTTCACAAAGGGGATTGCTTCGTCGTTTCGCTCCCTCGCAATGACAAGTTATAGGGGCTGCGCTCTCGCACGCAAACTAAATGCTCACCCTGGTTTGTCATAGTAGCTGATTCAGGCGCCGACAGGAATGTTTAATGTATCGCACTATGAATGCAGAGGAACATTTTCTCCTCAGCTGCTATATTGTTCCTTCGATTGCTGTTATTCAGAGGAATGAAAATGGACGACAATCTCAGCCGCAAAGTGCTTTCCTACAGATGGCTGATTTTCGTGATTATGGCGTCCGCCTATTTTACAGCTTTCTTTCATCGAGTCTGTCCTGCCGTAATAGCGCTGGACTTGCAAGAGACCTATGGTATTTCGGCGGAGCTAATCGGTCTCTTGGCCTCGGCCTATTTCTATAGCTACGCATTTATCCAGTTCCCGGCCGGGCTCCTGTCCGATTCGTTCGGGCCGCGAAAGAGCGTTACCTTATTCATACTAATTGGAGCGCTGGGAAGCATCCTTTTCGGTTTGGCTCCAAATCTTGAAACCGCGTTGGTCGGACGAGTGCTGGTCGGACTGGGCGCTGGAATGGTATTCGCGCCGACCATGAAAATACTGTCTTCATGGTTTCGTGTAAACGAATTCACAAAAATGAACGCGATTTTCCTCGCCACGGGCGGCTTGGGCGCGCTTTCTGCAGCGGCGCCGTTGGCCCTGATGGCGGGCTGGCTGGGATGGCGGGCTGCATTTGGATTAATCGGGGCTGCAACATTGGTCCTGGTGTTCTTATTATGGTTCCTGGTGAGGGATAGACCCCAAGATTTCGGCTGGCCGTCACTTGCGAAGATCGATCCGATATATGGCCAGAGCCTGGCGCCGCGACAGCAAATAGGTCTCTGGCAGGGCGCTCGTCGGGTTGTGGGCGAAAAATATTTTTGGCCGATAGTGGGCTGGTCCTTCTTTACAATGGGGACGTTCTTTTCTTTCGGCGGTCTTTGGGCAGGCCCGTATCTCATGCACGTTTACGGGATGACCAGGGCGGAAGCGGGCTCGGTCCTAAATATGCTGGCCCTGGGAATTGTTCTGGGCAGTCCTTTGCTGGCTTTTCTGTCCGAAAAGGTATTCCGCAGCCGGAGGAATGTCATCAGGCTGTGCTCGGCCGTTCTAGTAGCGGAGCTAATTCTGATGAATCTGTTTCCCGTCGGCGTGCCGCCTCCAATCCTATATGCGATGTTTCTGATTTTTGCCGTCTGTTCCTTGGCTCCTGGCGTGATAAGCATTACTACCACCAAGGAATTGTTTCCGGTCGAAATAACCGGAACTTCAATCGGGACCGTGAATCTCTTCCCTTTTCTAGGCGGGGCCGTGATGCAACTGGTGGTGGGGCGGGCGCTCGACGCATTCCCAAAGGCCACAACAGGGGCATACCCTCTTGAAGCTTACGCCGCCATGCTGGGGATATTACTCGTGGCCGCATCCATTGGGCTCGTCTGCGCATTTCTGATGAAAGAGACCTATTCAGATCAACTTCGAGATCCAGACGTAAAATAGATCGAGCAACGCCCATAGAAGCAAGCCAACACTGAAAATCATGAAAAACAATTTTGCCATCGGTCGCCTCCTGAATGGTCCGGAGCTCAAAAACTCCCGCGCAATGCAATTCCAACTTCTCTTTCCATACGTTAATTCGTTTGGCGCCAGACGGTAGGGGAAGACATCCAGGGTGAGGTTCCCAGGCGTTTTTGTCGGAAATGAGTCGTAAAAATGGCAGGATAGACGAATATTATTCTCGAAGGCCTATTCGGAATTCCTATGGAAACAATTACTTCTATGACTAAGAAACCAGACGGACGATTGCGAGGCGCCCCTTTTCGTGATCGTGTAATCTGGGGCTTGTCACCTACATTGCCCGCAGTCGGCCACAATATGACCCACACGGTTGCATTCCGGCCTCGTCATGGTGCGGCAGTTTCCCTTGACGCAGCACTTCACCATGAATGGTTGTTCGGCAAGCGCCAATGCGCCGACAATGATCAAAACCAAAGCGGCGGCCAGCAATATGATTTTCCACATGACATTTCCCTCCGTCACTAATTGGGAATCGACGAATATGGTGATGTTTCTATTTGAGACGGCCTATCCTGTCAAGTCAAGAAGATGAGGCGCACTGTGTAGGGGCCCGCGAGACGCGGGATGCCTGCCCGGTTTTGGGCGCCCACCAGGGCGCCCCTAATGAACGGACTTCATTCCCGGAAAAGGGAAGGGCCCCGGAAAGATGTGCCCTGCCCTCGGAACGAGAAATACAAATCAAGAAAAAACCTGAGCCATTTCAGTCACTTTCTTCACAGTAGCCATCAACTTCCTATTATCAATGGGCTTCTCTACGATGGCATCGACAGCCGATTCAACAATTTTCTGTTGTTCCAGCTCCTGACCGCCCCAGCCAGTCAACAAAATAAATGGGGTCTTGGGAATGCCTCGTTCCCGGCAGATCTCCCGAATCGCCTTACCTACCTCCCAGCCATTCATGCCCGGCATACTCAGATCACAGATTACCATGTCGATCTTGTTGTTACTGAATATCTCAAGCGCTTCTTCACCGGACATTGCTGAGAAAACCGTCTGCCGGTGTTTGCTCAATATCCCTTCAAGATGCATGACAATAAGCGCCATGTCGTCGATCACAAGGATGTTTGAATGGGAACGTAAGATCTCAGCGCCTGAAGGCATTGCGGCCCTTTGGGGCTCTTTCGCCAAAGGAAGCGTTACCGTAACCGTGGCGCCTTTTCCTTCTTCGCTCTCCATAGAAATGGCTCCATGATGACGGGCAATGATCCCGTGGCTCACTGCGAGCCCCATTCCAGTTCCGATAGACACTCCCTTGGTGCTCCAGAAAGGCTCAAACACCTTTTTGAGATGCTCTCTCTTTATTCCCACACCGTTATCGATGACCTGCAGTATGACTTGATCCCCTTTCAAGAATGTCCTGATTAGAATTTTGCCCCCTGTTGGCAAGGCTTCGGAGGCATTCTTTATGAGATTGATCAACACTTCCGTGATCTCGCTTTCTCTTGCGTTCACAAAACAGCGTTCCGTGAGTTCGAGATTCAGGGCTACTCTTATACCCTGCCTTTCCGGACCCGTCTTCCACAAAGGCTTTGACATTTCGGTCGTCTGCTTCACTGTTTCAGACAGATCAAAAACCTCGCCTTCCGGAGGTTGGATGTCGACCACGGAACTGGGCAAAACTCTGGAGTCGCTTAACGGTTGTGGCGCCTAACCTCGAAGCCTCAAGGAGTTGCTCGAGCATCTTCTTGAGTTCGGACAGGTTTCCCATTTCCAGATCAATCAAGGCGAGGTCAATGCCGCCCATGACCATCTGGAGCAGGTTGTTGAAGTTATGGGCTACACCGCCGGCAAGGTCGCCAATGGCCTTCAATCGCTCAGTCTGGATGGCGAGTTTTTCGGCCCGCTTGCGGTCGGAGACGTCCCTTGTAATGCCTAAGAGTCCTGTGGGAAGTCCGTTTACATCGCGGAGAAATTTTATCCTTGCCTCTGTCTCGATGATTGAGCCGTCCTTGCAGAATTCTCGCAATTCGACCAGCTCTATGCGGTCGGGATGGACTCCGGGCTCCAGGTCCCTTTTAATTTCTTCACCAAGCATGGTCATAGCTGTCGCGTAAGAATCAGACGTCAACGTCTTTTCAAGCGTGAGATCAATGGCCTCTGCCGGACTATAGCCGCGGATCTTCTGCACGGATGGGCTGATATAGCTAAATTTCAGGGTCGCAAGATCCATGGTCCACACCACATCCGTGGCGTTGTCGGCCAGCAGCTTGTATTTCTCCTCACTCTGTTTTAGTTCGGCGGTCCGTTCCTCCACCCGATGCTCGAGATCATTGCGGGCCGAATTGCAGCGCTTCCTCAGCCGTCTTTCTTTCTGCAATCTCCCGCTCAAGTTGGGCGTTCTGCTCCTGAAGCCTTTTCTGCAGATGCCGGAGCCTTAGGTGTGTCTGTACGCGGGCTACGACCTCTTCCCCTTGAAAGGGTTTGGTGATATAGTCTACTGCGCCGGCGGCAAAGCCTTTCACCTTCTCCGTTGCTTCATCGAGGACACTGAGGAAGATAATCGGGATGGAACGAGTGCGGTCGTCATCTTTGAGGGCTTGACAGACCTGGTACCCGTCCATATCGGGCATTCGTATGTCCAGGAGGACCAGGTCAGGTGGAACGGAACGAGCCGCCCTTAGCGCAATGGCGCCACTGGGCGCCGGACGCACGTTATATCCGTACTCGCTGAGAATCGAAACCAGAACGTCCAGGTTTTCCATGGTGTCGTCAACCACGAGAATGTCCGCCGGCTCCTGATTTTTCAATTTGGCTGCCTCCATTCGTCCGTAAGAGCCACAATCTTGTCGAAGCGATAGCGCTTGAGCAGTCTCGATAGCGCAAGAGCCAATGCTTCATCTCTGCACGCGGATGTCTTCTACCAGGGCTGATGTTTTTCTGAGATCCGCCGCTGCGGCAGAATGATTCAATCGGCTGAGCAATTCTGCCGGCAAGGCTGCCAGGTGTTCTCGAATCGCTGCATACTCGAGTTCCTGCCATTCGCCCGTTACTTCACTGGATTGCTCCGCGTAAATGAAACGGACGCCGAGATGCTGTTCCAGCTTCTTGACGATCTCGCCCAATCGAACGGGCTTACTGACAAAATCATCACACCCTGCGTTCATGACCAAATCCTTTTCGTGCGCAAAGACGCTGGCGGTAATCGCAATGATCTTTATCTCCTGACCTTTCTCAGCGACTTTGATCCTACGAGCGGCCTCGAACCCGTCCATTACCGGCATACGCATGTCCATGAAAATCAGGTGAGGGCGCCACTCTTGACTGATCTCAAGGCCCTCCTGCCCATTGACAGCTTCCCGAACCTTGAATCCCAATGGTTGTAGAAACTGGATCAGCACGGTGCGATTCTCGGGATTATCCTCCACGACAAGGATGCGACACTCGCTCTGGCCGGGAGCCAGCCCGACGACTTCGTTGACGCTTTCGACAGCCGAGGGGTCTACTCCGATTGCCGGTTCAATCTCCACATAAAAGGAGAAGATCGATCCCTTGCCGATTTCACTGGAGGCGCTGATCTTCCCTCCCATCAACTGTACATACTGGCGGCTGATTGGTAACCCCAGTCCTGTGCCTTCCTGGGATTTTCGGCCTGTCGCCGTCTGGACAAAAGGACTAAAAATGTGCTCAATTTCGGTGGAGGGAATTCCCGGTCCAGTATCTTTGACCTCAAAACGCAGCAGGCCTTTGGGGCCTCCATTCTCCGGAGGGGCTTCATAGCGGGCGCTCAAGATCACTGCGCCCTTTTCGGTGAACTTGACTGCGTTGCCCAACAGGTTGACCAGTATCTGTGTCAGTTTGCCTTGGTCTGTGTTCACGTATCGGGGCAAATTTGCGTCGCGTTTGATCTGCAGAGACAGGTTCTTGGCATCCGCATGCACCCTCATCATTGAATCGATGCCGTCAAGCGTCCCATAAAGATCGAAGGGAGCCAGGTCCAGTTCAACTCGCCCGGCCTCGATCTTTGACATGGTGAGCACATCGTTGATGAGATCCAACAGATGCCCGCCACTACGTGCAATCACGTTCAGATTTCCGCGCTGGGCTGACGTTGCGTTGGGATCACGTCCCATCAATTGGGCAAATCCGAGAATGGCGTTCAGAGGGGTGCGGAGTTCGTGGCTCATATTTGCCAGAAAAGCGCTCTTCGCCTGATTTGCGGATTCGGCGGCTTCTTTCGCTCTTGCCAATTCTTCAGTCCGTTCCGCTACCCGTTTTTCCAGAGTAATGCTTTGCTCGAAGGCCAACCGTTCCTTTTCTTGAGACGCCTTCAGAGCCGCAGACTGGGCATCTTCTTTCTGTTTCTTGAGGATGTTGACCCGGTCGGCCAGGGCGAACGACAGAAGCAATACAAAGAGCACAGACCCGACTCGTTGAATATGTTCCGTCAATGCCGTGCTTGGGATCACGCCGAATCTCACCAGCGTAAGGGTGACTATACCGATCACACAGGGGACTGCCGCCAGCATGAAGTAACGGGCCGCTCGATTCCTTCCTCGCCAGGCAAGAAATCCCGCCATAAGACCCACTGCGCACACTACTATCCCCAATCCCAACAGAGGCCCAACTATAACGCGATAATCAACAAACGGTATTAGAATTGCCAAGAATCCGGATAGAACAAGCAATACGTTCATGAGCCTATGCAGGCCGGGAAAATTGCGCCTCGTTTCGAGAAAAGCGCTGATGAACTTTAGCCATGCGGCAGTCAAGATTGCTAAGGAATACAGTTCGATAGAACGGCCGAGCCATACCCGATTGGGCCAGAGGTACTGATATGCCACTCCTTCAAACAATAATTGATGAAATAAGAAAGTGGTGATGCATATTACGTAATAGAAATAGCTCTTGTCACGCAATGAAAGCATGAGAAAAAGATTGTAAAAGACCATTATGATCAAAATGCCATAAAAGATCCCCAATTTAAGCGATTCAGCCTCACTTGCCCGGGCGAATGCGTCGAGAGACCATAAAGTGAGGGGCAACGTCATATCCGCTTGACTTTCAAAGCGGAGGTAAATTGTGGTTTCGTTTGCAGGCGCTAGGGGGAGTTGGAAAACGAATGTGCGATACGGGACATCTCTAGTGTTGAAGGGCAAGCGCTGTCCCCGTTCTTTTGACTTCAAAACCCGCGCCGTGAGCCCTGTGGTAAATAGAGATCTACATGTTGCAGCAGTGCGTAAGCCACCTCCAAACGCCATTTCGTTGACGGATCTGCCTCATTTCTGACCCGAAAGCGAACCCAGTACGCCGAAGAGGTGTGCCCGAAAGAGGGGACTGGAACCTGACTGGGCACAAATCTCCCACCAAGTTCCGGCGAGACGACCTGCTCAATGGTCAATCTTGTGGTAGGGTCCTCTAGGATCTGTAGAGCACAAGCCCAGCGGGTATTCTCCCACTTTTTCAGTGAGAATCACGGTCCTTGGGGGTTGAGTTGCAGAGGTGTCTCGGGCATGGCTATTTGCTGATGTCACGACGGTGAATAAGAGAACGATTATCAGAAATTGAAAAATCGTTTTCATTGATTCACCACATCCCTTGGGAATGGTCGCCTGTTACTCAATCCTGAAACTCGTAGCAGTGGCCTGGCGGCCACCTTTCTGTTGAAACACGTGGCAGCGGTTGAGTGGTTTCGAACAAGTTTTGCAGAGCAACCTCCTTGTTCTGCGCCAAATCAGTGGACAGTCTTGCTGGGGCTCCAATCATACCTGGATTACCCTCGAACGTCAATTTCGCTACAGAAAATCGAGCTTTTCCCTCAAATGCTGTCTGACAATAATAACCATGACGGAAGCCCGAACCACATAGCTCAAGCCCTCGTCCATTTCTCCCCTCCAACAGGTGAATGATTCCGGTAGCGCCACGAAGCCCGGCGACTTCATGCTTTGCGATTGGGGCGTGTAATCCCGCGGCTTTCCCGGATGTTGACCAACCGGCTAATCCCGGCTACGATTTCAGATGAGATCAAAGCAAAGAAATGGAAAGGGAACGCGATAATGCAGGAGATCGAGAAAAAGATCGGCAGTCCTGAAAACCGAGAAACATGAAATTTTGGAAAGGACCCTGAATTCTATAGGCTTGCATCGTCCCTTTTCGCGACGTCGGTTTCTGTTCATAAGCGGAGCCATGATTGTCGGGTTTTCAGCTCTGAAGGCGAGAGCCGAAAAAGAGGAGCCCCTCATTATCATGGATCAAGCGAAAGGGCTCGTAATAGCAGATCCCACGAGGTGCGTGGGCTGTAGAAGATGTGAACTGGCCTGCACTGAATTTAACGACGGAAAGGCTTCGCCCGCTATCGCGAGGATTAAGATCGCTCGCAATCTCAATTTTGGGCCAAAAGGGCTCTATGCCGGGCAGCGGGGCCAAGGAACGTGGGGGAATGGGTTGGTCGTCCAGGACCTCTGCAAGCAATGCGGTCATCCTGTGCCGTGCGCGAACGCCTGCCCGAATGACGCGATTGTTGTGAAACCCCCGACCAATGCCCGCGTCGTGGACCCCGATAAATGTATCGGCTGTAAAATGTGTCAGAAGGCTTGTCCCTGGGAGATGATGTCCTTCGATTCGGACGCCAACAAGGCCACAAAGTGTTTCCTGTGCGACGGGAACCCCAAGTGTGTTGAGGCGTGTCCGGCGGGGGCCTTGAGCTATGTCGCCTGGCGTGATCTGACCGATAAGACGCCGCCAAGAGTGGCGCCCACGTCCGTTGTTACCCCTGAGAAGGCCAAGAGCTGCGCCGAGTGCCACACGAGGTAGCAGGGAGGAGAAGAAAAAATGGCTAAGCCCGGCGGATGGGCAGGGAAGGTCCTGCGGGTTGATTTGTCAACCGGCAAGATCTCAACTGAAGATACCATAGAGAAATACAAGGATTTTCTCGGGGGAACGGGAATCGGATACAAGGTGATTTGGGACGAAGTCCCAACGGGGACCAAACCATTTGATCCGGCGAATAAGATCGTCTTTGGAGTCGGCCCTTTGGCCGGGACTGGCGCTCCCTGCAACGGAAGGACGGCCATAACAACTCTGTGGCCTACCTGTTGGCCGAAACCTCTGGTTGCAAGCGGTCACATGGGCGGCCATTTTGCCGCGGAACTCAAGTATGCCGGATATGACGCCGTTATCATAGAAGGAAGGGCTGATCGCCCGGTGTGGCTCTCGATTGTGGACGGAAAGGCGGAAATTAAGGACGCCCGTCATCTTTGGGGGCAGGGTATACGACGGGCTACCGTCGAAATCAACCAACAGATGGGACCCGAGGCCTCGGTAGCTGCAATCGGTCAGGCCGGTGAGAATTTGGTTCCCATGTCCGTCGTAATGAACTCTTATTCCCATTCCGCCGGTGGCGTCGGCGGAGTTATGGGCTCCAAGAATCTAAAGGCTATTGGCGTCCGAGGGACAGGCAGTGTTCGCATAGCCGGAAGCAAGGAGGAATGGGAGAAAGTCGTTAAACTTCACCTTTCTCTTTTGGGCGCCAACAACCAGCACGTTGTGCCCAACAGTCCTCAACCATGGGCTGAATATTACAGCCCGGGCTCACGTTGGGTTGCGTCGAAGGGAGCGACAATGGGGCGCGGCGGAACCGAATATCGAGACGGGGGCATGCGATCCCCACGACCTAAATAGGATCGCGTATCGGACCAACAATGCAGCCTTCTTTCTTGGCGACAAGGCCTGGCAGTACACCGTGAGAGGAAATGGCTGTCCCAGTTGTCCCATTCGTTGTCATACCATGCTAAAAGTTCCTGCGGTCTCTGCAAAATACGGGATCCCGGCGGTCGGGCAGAATACGTGCGCGGGCTTGCTCTTTGGCCGGGCTTTCTTCAAAACATTCCCCGACGGTCCGAAGGGCCAAACCGCCATCGAAGCCTGCATGGTGGGCATGCATTTGGCGGACGATCTCGGCGTTTGGGAAAATTACGGACAACTGCAACGCGATTTTCAAAAGCTGTATTACGAAGGCATCATGAGCGGCAAGGTGGGCGAGAAGGAATTCAAAGGCTATTCATGGGACAAATATGAAAAAGGAGACCCATCATTCCTCTTCGAGCTTCTTCCAAGAATGGCGCATAAACAAGGTGAACTGGCCACCACGCTTGGATTGGGGACCGGCGGCATGTTGGAGCGTTGGGGCATTCCGGAAAAAGAATGGCTGGAAGATCCTAACCTACTCTACTGGAAGATGGGCCATCCCAAACACCATTCAAACGAAGATGCAGGACAATGCGGCGTAATCATCAATACGCAATACAATCGGGACGTCCAGTGCCATTCCCATGCCAACTTCATCCGCAATGGATTGCCGATAGACGTTCAGAAGCGATTGGCAACCGATATCTGGGGCTCGCCGGATGCGGTGGACGCTGCCGCGGCCTACACTCCGATGAACGTCTACAAGGCCAAAATGGCGAAATGGACGCTTCTGAGAAAAGAGTTACATGACTCTCTGTCTCTCTGTAATTGGATGGGTCCCTGGATTGCGTCACCCCTGAAGGAGCGCGGTTACCGAGGCGACGATTCCATCGAGTCGTTGCTCTATAGCATTGCTACCGGCGACAAGAAGTCCCGTGAGGAACTCGATAAGGTCGCGGAGCGTATCTTCCTGCTTCATAGGGCCTTGACCATTCGCGATATGGGTACCAAAGAAATGCGGACCGAACACGATACCGCGCCGGACTGGGTATTTGCGGACCCTGCGGACAAAGCTCCTTTCGCCAAAGGAACTAACCGCATGGATAAGGAAGATATCAAGTTAGCGATGGATTTGTACTACGAAGAGATGGGTTGGGACAAGAAAACCGGCTCGCCGACCGCTGCGGCTTATCAAAGAATGGGACTGGGCAACGTGGCCGATGATCTGGCCAAAAAGGGGCTCTTGCCTTAAGGCGCAAGATGGAGCAACGCGAACAAATCAGTCAGACAATAGCCCGGATAATTCGGGAGAGAAGCGAGACCGCACAGCTCACTCAATCCGAAGAGATTTGGACGGAACTGGTCGAGCAAGGCCTTGTGACTTCGGATGCTACCGATGAGCCGGCCAATTTTAAGGCCGTCCTGGGGGAGGTAGCACAAGAAAACACAGACCTCCGGGAAATTTCCGCCGCAAATGGGATTGCTTACTATTATTCCACTCAGAGCTTGAGCGAAACATACGCGGGCATCCTGGTGAGCAAAGAGGAAGGTCCGCTTTCAATCATAGCGCGAGTCGTTCGAGAGAATTCCGAAATCTATCCACGGCCGGTCCCACTGGATTTTTTCAGCAGGTCCCCGTTTGACCTCACTCAAGAAGAGATTTTAGACTGCCTGGAAAAAATGCGTGAGCAGAGAGAGTATCAAGACATCGCCCGGACCACCACCTCTGTCGGGACCGTATTTCTCTACTCCAGCCGGCATTTGGAGCCGGATTACGCCTTCACGTTAGCCGAATGGTTGGATGTGGGTCAGGTCAATAATCCTTGATAAGTAGTGTGATGAAACGCTTGAATAATCTCCGGAAAACCCCTTTTTGCAAAAAGTGGTTTTCCGGAACCTTTCCCCAAAAACTCTTATATGTTTTTCAATTAACCGACGGCAGTTCGCATTTTCCGTTGATATACCGCTAGCCATTTCAGGAGTTTTGCGGAGGTTCGGACCGGCTTTTTGCAAAAAGCAGGTTCCGAAGTCTTCGACGCCGAAGAGTCCCCGTGCTCTTGCTGAGCAAAAGCAGCAATCCATAAGGGTGCAGCATGACTAAAACAAACGATGCAGTATGGAAATCCGAATCAGTAGTGGCCTATTATCTGGAGAGGAAAGGCATCTCGGCCGTTTCTCCGGGAACAACTCGATGTGATGCTTACGGTCATCAAAGGTCTTGGACGTCCGGTCAACCGTTTTATGGATCTCGGGTGTGGTGATGGAATTCTTGCCGCGATGATTTTGGAAGAGTTTCCGGACTCCGACGGGGTCCTTGTGGATCATTCTCCACCGATGCTGAAGGCGGCTGAAAAGGAATTGGCCGGATTTGCGGGCAGAATCCATTTGTGTGAAGCTGATTACGGCCAAGCTTCATGGGTAAAATCAATTGAGCAATACGCCCCTCTTGATCTCGTTGTGTCAGGATTCTCCATCCACCACCAGCCGGATTCGAGCAAGCGCCGCCTATACGGCGAGATCTTTGAACTTCTCCGCCCCGGAGGCATGTTCGTCAACCAGGAGCACGTAGCTTCTCCAACGGAACGCCTCGCGGAGCTGTGGGACCAGATCAGGGTGGACTCGCTCTATGAGCTTGCTGTGCAACGGAAATTGAATAAGACAAGGGCCGCTGTGGAGAAGGAGTATTTTGAACGTCCGGATCGGGAGGCGAACCTGTTTTCCTCTGTTGAAACTCAATGCGAGTGGTTAAGGGAAATCGGGTACGTCGATGTGGATTGCTTCTTCAAATACTTTGAACTAGCGGTTTTTGGAGGCTGCCGCCACACATGAAAATGCTCTACGATGTATTCATTTGCCATGCTTACGAGGACAAAGAATCTTTTGTACAGGCCACTAGCCGAGTCGCTTCGCAAAGAGAACGTCGAAGTGTGGTACGACGAATTTTCCTTGAAATTAGGGGACAGCATCAGGCAGTCCATCGACAAGGGCCTTCGTCAATCCAGATTTGGAGTGGTAGTCCTGAGCAAGAGTTTTTTCGAAAAGAAACTGGCCGCAATATGAACTGGATGGTTTGGCGGAAAGGGAAATGGCCGGGCGAGACAAGGTAATCTTACCGATCTGGCACGGTGTGACGCACGATCAGGTTATGGGTTATTCGCCCTCTTTGGCTGGACGAAAAGCAGTGTCGTCTTCAATGGGAATGGACAGAATAGTGTCGGAGATAATTTCTGTCGTCCATCCGATCGGAAGCCCTCTAATAATCGCCCGCGATATGCTACTCGAATGGGGGCTTACTCCACCAGTTATCACAGATGAGTTTTGGTTGAATGTAGTTGAGGCATCCAATCGCCTGCCTGGCTTCGGCGGGGGAATCCCTAGCGCATCAACATGGAATCGCTGGAGCTTCCCGCTACCATCAAAGAAAGGCGGTCCGAAGCAATGGGGGGACAGGCTAGCTTGGTCGGCTATGCAACTGAATTGGGTCGAGACAGCGGAGACCATTCCCATCACTCCCCTTACCCCACCGCCCCGAGTACTGACCTTTGTGGAAGGGCACGCAGGATTATTTGAAACCTGTCAGACTTATCCAGAATTGGCTGCAGAATATGCTCCGCAGTTAACAATACCGAATTTAGGTGGAAGGCTTGAGAATTGTTTTGAGGAAGAGTCCGAGAAATCGCTGGCCGCGCATTTGACAATGAGACAAAAGAACTCTAACCAAGGTTCGGGCCTTGCAATCAATCGAAAATGCCCTCTGTGTGATGTTCAATGGGCTTTTCGACACCCTTCGTTTGGGGATTATGAACCGAGTTCGATAACCAAAGCATACTTCTACGCCGACTTCACATTCGGACCAAATGTTTCACCATATGAAGATGCCGACCATGCATTCTGGCTTTTGTCGGATAAGAGCCTGTGGCTTCCGAAAAACATCCACTCGGTGCTTCTCGATGGCATGTTGATGGGACCGTGGTGGGAGCCTTGGAGTCGCTTTGACTCCATTCATGATGGAGGTGGTTCGTGGAAATCGAAAGGTGCGCTCTGGAAAGCATTAAGTGACGCAGTCGATGGCAAGGGTTTCAGGTGGACCAGCGCGTTGGAGGACGATCTATCCAACCGAATTGAGCAGGCAGCGGAGAAACTAGAGCTTCCGGATTCTCCTGAAGACATTCTTGATCGCTTCCTAAAAAATGGTTTTTGTGAAAAATATATTCAAGCGAAAAGAAGACAGAGGCCACGAGGGGCCTCTCGACGGAAGACGAAACAAAGGGCGAAGAAGTGATCAATCGGTGTTGAAGATTTTTCAAGCCTATAAGTATTTCGTATCGGGGCGAAGCGGTGGTGTCACTCTAAACTGTTCGGGATTCCACGTAGCCTTTCTTCTCAAGTTGCTCCAAGGCCTCTGCAATGGCATCTTCGGTGAATCTGGGCTTGACTTTCTTCACCAACTCTATGAAATTGGCTCTGTCCAAATCCTTCTTGGACCGCTTCACATCCCGATCCAGATACACAATGGTTGATCTCAATTCGAGATCCTTTGCACAGAAGGCTCCGAATTCATCTACCACTCGGTCAATCGCATCCTTCTTTTCATCTAGGAATTGTGCAGCCTTATCTCGAATCGCTTCCCATTCGCGACCTGGAGAAATCTGGTATCCTCCATATCCGGAAACAACGTACTGGACCTTTACGGCTCCGAGAGCCTCGACAAGATCAAGATCACCGAGAAGTTGAGCCGTGAACGGGCCGTGCGTGTAGAGAGAAAACTGATAATTGGTCGGAACCTCGTTTAATTCTTGCAGAAGGTAAATTATCTTCTGGAGCGAAGTCTTGCCGAATTGGGGCGACTTGCTTTCAAGGCGCTGAGCCAGTTCCGCTATCAAGGCATATCTGTGCCACGGCGTATCAATCTTGCAACTCATCGTCAGGCTCCTTTGCCGGTGTCTCTCAGAGCTTGGATCGTATTTTCGGCTTCTTTCCTGTCATGTTCGGACACGTATATTCTTATCTGGTTCACGGACTTCAATCCCTTTACCACACTCGACAACTTTGAAAGCGGGGTGAGAAATTCTTTTGAGCTTTTGGTTCCTTGAAGCACCGGGATGTCTTGATCCTGGAATTTGTACCACGATTTTTCCGCCTTATCAACAAAGCCCACCTTATCTCCGAGACGCTCGCAGACCACTTCGGCGAATTCCAAGTCGGCCTTATCGGGGGCTTCCTTGGTCGCGTGCACCTTCTTAAAATGGTTACGCTCTCGGATGATTTCACCGTGATCGCCGCCTTTGCCCTCCTGCAAAAGACCCACAACTCGCCAATCGGTCCACTGAAGATATGCTTTCAGGCTCGCCGCACTTGTCGGAGGCAGAAATCGGTCTTCGTCTTGGCCATCAAGATGCGGCGCTTCTCTCAGGAGAGACTTCATCGCTTCGGAAAAGTGAAGATCGTACGCTCGCCTGGTCTTATGAAAATAGACCTGGGTGAACATCATGTAACGGGCCAGTATGAACCCTTCGGATGCATGCCATCCGCCTTCTTCAATTGCCAACACGGGGGCATCCGTCTCTGGATCAATTGCAACCGCCAAAGTTGAAACCAATCTGTCGAGGTCATAGCGTCCGTACGCTACTCCTATATGATGAGAGTCACGCAACAAATAATCCGCACGATCAGCGTCGAGCTGGCTGGAGAGAAGACGTCTCCACAACAGGCTCCCCTCGTCTGAGACATTCCCACTCAGGAAATCCTTAATGTCTTGGGCGGTTATTCCATAGTTCCTTTCATTGGTCGGGTGATTGATGACATCTTCGAGCAAAATGACGGCCTCAGCCGAGTAAGCCTCATGTTCGTACGGCTTACCTGAGGCTTCGCAAATGGGCATTAGCTCTTCCGCCGCATGAGAGAATGGGCCGTGTCCGATATCATGTAGGAGACTGCAAATGCGGACGAGGGCCAACACTCGGTCTAAGCCGCCGTCCGTGTAATTGAGTTCGTTCTTCAGAATGTCCTCGCTCCGAAGTCGGATATTCTTGAACATACGTGTGACAACGCTCATCACGCCAATCGAGTGCTCAAACCGAGTATGTGATGCCCCTGGATAGACCATGTCTGTCCAGGCAAGTTGCCGAATTCGGCGCAATCGTTGGAATACGGGATGATTGATAATTTCCCGCTCCCATTCGTCAAGCTCAATGAATCCGTGGATCGGGTCGCGGATGTAAAACGGTTTCAAGGAGCAGTCCTCTTGCTGCACAATGGCTGCTGCGAGTCAGCCAGAGAGCATCTGGTAACGGCAAAAATGCAATCTTGCATTGAGAAAAAATTGATCTTCCTGATTCATGGAACGGCTTTCTTCCAACTGTCTGACTGCGGACCGTGTTTACACGACAACCAAGGAAAGGCTAATCCATTCGCTGAAATGAACTTGTAGTAAAGGCGCTCAGGGCTGTCAAGAAGAAACGGATGCCGCGTTGGGCGAAGAGCGCAGCGAGGTTGCGTCTCGGCCTTAAGGCGTTCCATAATGGAGGGTGCCCGGCAGACGAGTTCAAATGAAGTCCATACTGTTGCCAAAAGCGGTCCTCCCGAGGAGACAGCCGGCGGCACTTTGCGTCAGTCCTGATCCACCGGCTCTTTGCAGGAGCGGCATCGCTTGGCGCCACGAAAGAGTTCGGCGTCACAATGTGGACAACGGTACCGATCTATCTCTTGCTCCACCCATTTTTCGGTCCCTAACTCTTTCCTTGCGGGGATAGCTCGCAGAATCACTTTCTTCCCCACGGGCACAGGAAAATTGTCAATCAGATCGCATGGCCAGGCGTCGCATTCGTGGCATCCCTCGTAGACTCTTTTCCTGAGCGCACGAGCGGATGGGACAAACGTCGCAATACTTAAAGCGTTGATCCGAAAGGCACCCACTGCAAGCTATCTCATCAGGCGACACTCCGTAAACAGGGGCCAATTTCTCCTTGAATTTCTCGTTGTTGTCGCGGCTCGCCATCAAAATGGCGCAAACTCCGCAATAAAGCCCGCATGGAGCAAGCAGATCTTCTCTTTTCATGGTTTCCTCCTTATCGCTAATTGTGCGCCGTTCCAGCAATCACAGTCGTCAACCAAATCGTCTAGTTTGTCGCTTGAACGGAGCGGTCACTGCAGAGCTTGTTCAATAGTCTTCTTAGGAACCATTCCTATAAAAGAGGCGGTGATCTCCGCGTTACGCACTATGAAAATCGTCGGTATCTTCGTGATTCCGAAGGCCCGAGCCAATTCCCGATCCTTTGCCGACACCAACCCCACGATGGCCCGACCCTTGGTCGCTCCGGCAAGTTCACTGAGGACGGATGCCATCCGCCTGCACGGCGCTCAAGTTTGACTGTAAAACTGGAACAGAACAGGGTAGGTTTTCGACGCTTCGACCACTTCCTTCTTGAAGTCACTGGACGAAAACTGCCGCAACACTCCTGTTACGTATTTGGGTTTTGTCGGAGGGGTCGAGGTCTCTTCCCGAGGGGGCGGAGTCTGTTCTCGAGGAGGCGGGGGCTTTTCCCGAGGGACAGCTACGGCCCGCTCAGGGGACTCTTGTGGGATTGCAACAGCGGGCGGCTGAAAAAGCACTATGTCTTTGGCGTCTCCTATGTCGACTTCACTGTATTCCTTATCAGCGCTTTCCAGGTCGACGCTGTCTTCTTGGGTCCGGTCGGCTTCAGTCTCGGCTTGCTGCAAGGATTGAACGCCCGCATCCAGCTCGGAAACCTTGTGCGTCTCTGTCGACCTATGTGTAGACCAAAGCAGTAGACAAGTTCCGGCAAACGCAAAAACCACAATGCTAATGATGATCGGCGCCCAGCCTGTCCGTTCAGGCGGACCGGTATCCGGCGACGCGAGTGAAACTGCGCTCAAAAGGTGGTCGGGCTTCCCTTGAGCCGCGACAAACTTTTCCACGATGACCCCGCAGGCAGGACACTCGGGCATTTCCGTTGCCTGGGGCGTGTTACAAGCCGGGCAGCTCCATCGGGGCCGTTCCGGGATTTCGGGAGCCGCTTCCGATGTATCTCGCAGACGCCTCAATCGACGTATTTCGTCGTTCAGTCAGCGCTCCTTTGGCCGCCAACTGGGCGCAAACAGAATCAAGCGCCCTGTCCGACAAAGCATACTTGTCCTTCAGTCCGCTCGCGTCCATTCCCGAACGAATATCTGCAAGAATCTCTTTGGCGCTGAGTTTTCGTTTTACCCGATCGATCAAGGCAATCTTCCTAGCGAGTGACGAGTCCTCATGTCATAATTGATTCACGGGATACATTCCACAACGTTTTCGCCAAGTTCAAAAGGTCCAAGTGTTTCTGGATGACCTTCCGTTCAATGGTCATCTGAACATTTTTGCTTTCAAAATTCCGGCGCTGAAATGGCCTTAGGTCGGCCAGCGCAGGCGAGTAGATCACCGTAGATGAGTAAATAAACAGGCGTGCCTGCAAGAGCCGGACGTCGCACAGCAGATCGAGGCCCCTACTTCTATTTTCGCTTCAACCAGAAGTCGAATGACCTGCCCGGAACAAAAATGTCAACGCCGATGGAGATCTCAGTCAATGCATTCTTCAGAGCATGCGGCTCGTTCGGGGGTATGTACGCCGCATCTCCCTCGTTCAGCTCTTGCGCCTCATCGTCGGTCGTAAGAATCATCTTGCCCTTCAGCACAATCAGAACTTGGGCGCTGGGATGTTGGTGTCGAGGGACGCGTGCTCCGGAGGCTTGACAAAGTGCTCCACGGAAATGTCCGTTTCATTGCACAGGCTCACGCGTTTCCAGTCCTTCTCAGGCTCATAAGTCTCGGCCTTGTCAAAACGAATTACTTTCATCTGACCTCCTTTTTGTCCGGGCGCAGCGGCGGGCATGACCGGGCGCCGGACTAATTCCGGGACTATTTTCGTGATACTATCACGCGGGCGTACTGTAGATCAAACATTGACGCGTCTGACCGAGACTCCGGTGATCGCACCGAAAACGCCCGCTTTCGCCTTGCAGTCCTGGGTGCTCTTTAATGACCCAAAACACCCCCCGACCATCCACAGATGAGATAGCACAGCTTGACTGGGCTGAAAGGAACAGATATCAAGTAATTATGATGCGATACGTGAGGCGTGGCAAAAGCAGCGAGAGGCGCATTCGATGATGGTTAAGAAGCATTTTACGGCATCGATTCTTGTCAAGTCCGTGGCTGCCATTAACTTGCTGGGGAATTTCTTGGCCGTGGCGTTAACCTTTATCTTTTTTGCGGTTCTCATACCGAGACTGTCCTACGGGGCTCCAGTAGGGCCTCTCGGAAGCAGAATAGGTTTCTTTTTTGCGGTCATGGCCTTCGTAATGGCATTTGTGGCGCCGATCAACGTCAGGTTCATTTGGTCGCTCGTGCGTGAGGTGAAGCAGAGACTTGCCCGGGTCGACCAGGGTCCCCTTGAGCCGGGAGACGAGGAGGGCTTGCAACGTCTGGTAGGCAAACTCATGAAGCTGCCTGTTAAACTCGCTGGTACAAACTTGGCGGCATGGATCCTCGCCGCCCTTGTCGTGTCGGGCTGGGCGCACATGGCTCCGGACCTTTATCCTTGGCCACATGAGACTTCTCATAAGGTTTCCGCGTGGATGGTTCTGGTGGTTGCTCCGATCACCATGCTTTGGATGTACTTTGCACAGGAGAGGTGGCTTAGGCTGAAAATCCTTGAGTTGTTTCCCGCTAAGGCTTTGGAATCGGTTCCGCCGGCGTACAGGATAAACGTGCTGCTTCGGTTGCTCGCGGTATCTCTCGTGATCGGGTGCGTGCCCTTGGCGCTGGTCAGCCATTTGGCGCTGACCCAAATCCACGACATCAAAGCAGGAAAACAGTCGCTGGACAATTTTCTTATGTACATGCCGACCGTGATCTGGTTCCTGCTGGGAGTGTTCGGCGTCTTGGCCGCAGGGCTTGCTGTGTTCCTCTCCAAAAGCGTATCCGAGCCTTTGAAGAGCTTTGAGTCCGCCATGGCCGCTGTACGCAAGGGCGATCTGGACACTCATGTCCCGGTGGTGTCCAATGACGAGATCGGGCATGTGGTAGAAGGATTCAATCTAATGATCCGCGATCTCAAGGAGGCCGATACCGTAAAGGACACTTTTGGGCGATACCTCAGCAGAGAAGTTGTTGACGAGATTCTCAAATCACCCGGTGGTGTCGAGTTGAAGGGGGAATTGAGGGATATTTCAGTTCTCGTGGCTGACCTTCGAGAGTTCACCCGATTGACCGGGGCCCTCGGGCCGCGCCAAGTCCTGGAGATTATCAACCGCTACTTCGAGAGCATGACAGAAATCATCGTCGGCCACAGAGGCACCATCGACGAATTCACAGGGGACGGGATACTTGTTTTCTTCGGGGCTCCGCAGGCCCTGCAGGACCATTGCAGACGCGCGGTGCGCTGCGCCCTCGATATGCAAGAGGCCATGGGAGCGCTCAATATGCAACTGAGCGGACGAGCCTTGCCGGAACTCCGCATGGGAATCGGCATCAACTGTGGTCAGTTGATCGTTGGAAACATAGGCTCAGAAAAGCGCAAGAAATACGGCGCATTAGGTAGTCCCATCAACCTTGCCTTTCCGGATTGAGGCTCAGACCGTGGGCGGAGAAGTGCTCGTGTCGCCGGAAATCCATTCCAACCTGAACGGCCAGCTCCTGGTGGACCAGGCAAGGGAGTCTCTCCTCAAGGGATTGGATGATCCTGTCATGCTATACCGGGTGGTGGGATTGATATGATAGATTCACCAAAACGCTATGCCCTGGATTATGCCCGGCAAGAGAAGGACAGGCAGGTTGCGCCCACGTGAGGTTCGATATTGGTGGGCCGCCATCTCGAACCTATGCGATTATCTGTTGCTCAATGGGAACGATTAACCTGTTGGTATAAGCCGTTTGATTCTGTTACGAGCCCCTGTTGAATCATTAAAGTAAGGTGTTTTAAGGCCATGCGTTTTTCAAATAAGCGCTGGATAAGCTTTTCGGAAAAACTGTCCTTAAAGAAAGGAGACGCCTCGGCGATCGCGTCAAGCGTAAGTCGGCGACTCGCAAAGAGCGAGAATCTTCTTTTGCTGGCGCTCGAATCCGGCCAGGTAGGTCTCAAACACGTCTGTGGCGTCGCCCTCTATGGGATCTTTGTGTGAAGAGCATGCCCGGCGATACGGCACGGCCATGACTTTTTCGATGCTCTTCAGAAAGGTTTCGAGGTCCGCTTCGGGGTTGCCGCACCAGGGCCCGAAGAAGGTGAGGTCTATGTCGGTGGTAATGAGGGTTCCGGTCTTCCTGTTCCAGGAAACAGTAGTGATCATCCAGGTGTCCGGGGGCATGGATCGCTTCCAGCTCCGCTCCGCCGATTGTGAGCACGTCGCGGTCTTTGAAACGGCCGTCGGGCAGTCGTAAGGCCCTGACGCCGCATTCGTCATGAACAAATTGAGCCCAAAGCTCGCCATGCTCCAGGTTTCCCATGAACCGTTCCCCGAGCAGCCGCAAGTCGGTTATTGAATCGGGGGTTTCCTGGGGCATGAGAATATGTCTATCCTGGAGAAGATAACCGTGCCGGATGTGGTCGGGGTGGGAATGGGTTATCACAAGGATATCAATGCGTCGCTCCCGGTCCAACTGCTCTTATGGTGGCTTCAGCCATGCCTGCGTCGATGAGAACGGTCTCATGGCCCTTCAAAAGAAATCCATGGCAAGACGGGAAGCTGCCTTTTCCCTCTCCTGGAACAAAGTAAACGTCTCCTTCAAGTCTTCTGATTAGATCGGTCGCCACAAAACCTCCTCCGGATGCGTTTCGTAATCACTTCAATGGGAATTAGCTATGGAGCTACTGTGGGCATTCTCTCTCTGATACTTCAGGGTGTCTCCGGCACAAAAGGGACCATCGTGGTCCGGACCCTATTAATCATAGCTTATCGGATTTTCAAATATAAGGAAGTGGAAAGAAAATGGTAGGTCCGGTCCCGTCACAATGATCCGTTATTAGCGGCGTAATCCCGAGAATAGCCTGGAGCAGCATTCACCCCGGTTTGAAATGGAAGGTCCTGAATGTCAGAGATCTTAAATCCGAAAATGCCCATAGCATTTCCAATTTTGTTTGCGGGAAGAATAGTAGTGGAGCTTAGATCTGTCGGAAACGATTTTGAAGAGCTTCCAGGAACGGGTCACCCACGGTCCTAGCCGTATGGGTGACCCTGAGCCGATCATTTGTCGAAGTACTTTTGGAGCTCTTTCGCGTCAGTCACCTTGTTTGCCAAGGTCAACATCAGAAGAATTCGGGCCTTTTGAGGACTTAAGTCGTCGCCGAAAATCGCGCCCGCTTCTTGAAGGGTCTTGCCTCCTCCTACGAATCCATATACCGGCAGCACACGGCCATTGGGAACCCGAGTCGTCACCACGACCGGCGCTCCCTTGCCGATGGCTTCCTTGATCGACTCGTACATGGGCTTATTAACGTTTCCCCAACCCAGCGCCTGGATCACGATGCCTTTCGCGCCTCGATCGACAGCGGCCTTTACCATCCCTCCATCGGCGCCACCGTACATGGAAACGATTTCCACATACGGGAGACTCGCTGCGGTCAAGGGTACGTGCTGCCTTCTCAAAGGAGCGCTGTAAAACACCACCCTATCGTTATCAATGACTCCTAGGAACCCGAAGTCACCGGATTTGAAAGTCTCCACGCTGGACGCATGAGTCTTGGTAACAGATCGTGCGGGATTGATTTGATTGTTCAGTATGATCATGGAACCCTTATCTTTCGACTCAGGCGCCACGCACACGCGAACCGCGTTGAGAAGGTTCCTCGGTCCGTCGAAATCCGGCTCGGAAGCGTTGCGCTGAGCCCCGATGAGGACTATAGGTTTGTTGCTCTTAACCGTAAGATCCAGGAAATAAGCCGACTCTTCGAGCGTATCGGTTCCATGCGAAACAACGACACCGACAACTTCCGGCCTGTCCAAAGCCGTGTTCACTGCCTTTTGCAAGCGGATCCACAGTTCGGGGTCCATGTAATCGGAGGGAACGTTGGCGAGGTTCTCAACTTCCACTTTCGCATAGTTTTTGATCTCGGGGACCGTAGCCAAGAGATCTTCCCCCGTGATCGCCGGGACGGGGGCCTTTTTCACCGGATCGATTTTCATCGCGATTGTGCCGCCCGTCGCTATGAGCCTGACAACAGGCTGTTCACCCAGCCCAAGAGACGCAAACCCCAATGTGATGAACAGAACCGCCAAGAGACAACAGCTGATCTTACGCATAGCCAATTCTCCCTTTCCAATATGATATGCCGTTGGGATTATGCGGCCCCCCACCGCAATTTGTGGATCTGAGACACTGAATAACACGTCCGGGTGTTCTTCGGGCTTCCCGGAAACGCCGAATCCCCTTTCCTCCGGAATTATGAGCGGGTCACCCTCAGCCGGAATTATGCAGCGGTCTTGCCATTTTGAGCGTGTTGGGACCGCCGAGGGGCCAGCGGTGATCCTGCTGACCCGGGAAAGCCCCGTATCTCGTCCCAGAAGACTCGACAGCGGCAAAACCGCCGTCACGTAGTTGAAAAAGCACGATTATTGCAGTCTTTGAGCATATCTCACCGGATGCGCTTCCGTCAACCAAAATGTCTTCGCCGTCCTTACCCGAACACAGCTTAGTAGTGCCAAGGGGAAGGCCGAAGCCACATGCACATGCCACCTCCGACGCCTCTTAATGGGCGCCCGGTTTTATGGCCCGACTCTTCTCACGGAGGGGTGATCACGAGGCGTAGATGTCCCCTTGGGGGTTGAAACCGGAAAGCCGGGGACAAAAAATCACGTCCGGGGCTTTCCACAGGACGCACGGAGAATCTTACTTGTCGCCAAAGATCAATTTTTGCTCTTGGAATGGAATGGGACCGTGTTCTTTGATCCAATCTCGGTTCGTCTCATTCCATTTCTCCTGTTTATCCAGCCTCTCTGCTTCAAGCGCCCGTGCGGTTGCCACGAATTTCTCCCTGTCGTACGACTCTGGTTTTTTCATGGTATTCCTTCCTATGGGCTGTTCGAGCCGGTGAGTGAGGGTTTGGATTCAGGAAGCGCTCGCAAATAGTTAGGAGGTTTTGAAGGGGGCTGGGATAGGGAGTGGAAAAGAGATTACCCAGTGTTCTCTTCGCGAGCTTCTAATGCTTTGAAACCGCTTCGCGTTATTCCGACACGACTACGGATAGAGCATCACTGACTGTATGATAACATATTCGGCTGAAAGATCAACTCGGACCTCGGATTGGAATGCACAGAGAGTCAGACCGTACGAAGCACACGTTGCAGAGACGGCGGGTTGATTGATCACGGGAATTGCCCAGGCGCAATTACAGCAGATTGAGCAGCGTGGTTTCTTGCATGAAGAATCAGGTCAGGGAAGACGCGAGCCTGCGGAGGCGTGCAAAGCTTATCGAGCGACAGCTCCAAATGACCGACCTGACCCCATGCTCAAACTTCCCTTGATATTGCACGGCCTCAATAGAACTGTGGGAAGGACACCATAGTTTCCGCAACGGAGGGACCTGCCCAGCAGCGCATGTGACCACCATTTATTGAATTATTACAAAAGATTATCAATAACGTTGGCTGTTCGCCGTTATGGCATATCTTTTGCCAGCTCAGGGCAGCAAGCTGGAGGTTCCGGAGCGGAGAGACAAACCATGAGGATCCTTTGTTGGGAGACCCTGAAAGATGACATTCAAAACGGGGCGCTTGCCAGTGTTATTACTATAGCCTTAGTGTGTCTGGCTATTATCCTATTTCTATGAAATAAACAATTTTAATTGATTTTCTCTATTGTGAATAATTCTATCGAGATTGCCGGAGTCTCCTCTTTGGCGGCGTCGCCATATCGGGCATAACTATGCCAACTAATCGTCAAATAAACTGCCTTTCTTTTTCTTATCCGGCTTGTCAGTTTTTTCCCAGTATTGGCGGGCGCAACGATCTCTGCATGCGGCAATAGCCTGATAATTACCTATGACCTGTCCCATGTCCGTTCGCGTTCCGCAGCGCGACTGACAGTCCGTAATATTCATATCGTCTTGAGCGAATACATCATTGAGAGAAATCATGGTCAGCGTCAGAGCAAATGCGAGCATCAGGATAGAGAAGGATTTCATGACTCACCTCTGCGAGATCCTCCGCAAGTTTTGGTGGGCCGTCAGGGGATCGAACCCCAAAACCTGCCTGTAAGCGCCTATGATAACCAAGGGAACAATTCCGGATTACATCCCAAGGAAAGCCTTTCGCACGAGGTCCGATTGGGACAACTCGCTTCCTGTGCCCTCCATGACGATTCGGCCGGTCTGCAGGACATAGGCCCGGTGGCAAACCTTTAGGGCCTGAAACACGTTCTGCTCCACCAAGAGCACGGTTACGCCTTCGCTGGTGATGCGCTCGACGGTGCGGAAGATTTCGGTGACCATTAGCGGCATTACCCCCAGGGAAGGTTCGTCCAACATAAGTAAATCGGGGCGTGACATAAGGCCGCGGGCAATAGCTACATGCTGCTGTTCGCCTCCGGAGAGCGTACCGGCGCGCTGGTCAGCCCGTTCTCTGATCCAGGGAAAGAGTCGCAATACCGACTCCATCGTTTCCGCAATTTGCTCATTGGAATCAACTGTGTAGGCGCCCATCGTGAGGTTGTCCTGAACTGAGAGGCGTGGGAAAAGCCGCCGTCCTTCGGGGACGAGTGCGATCTTCATCTTGACAACATCATAGGGCTTACGTCCGGAAATCACCTGATCGTTCAGACGAATTTCGCCTTTTATTGGCTTGAGCAGGCCGAGTATGGTTTTGAGCAGGGTGGTCTTACCCGCGCCGTTGGAACCGATCAGCGAAACAACCTCGCCCTTTTTGACCTCAAATGAAACATCCTGGATAGCCAGAAGTCCCTTGTAACCCACGGATATATTATTGACGGACAGCATTGTACCCCTCTCCCAGGTAAGCGCGGATGACCTCGGGGTTTGCCACTACTTCCTTCGGCGAGCCCTCAGCGATCTTAGCACCGGAGTTAAGCACGATAACTCGGTCGGAAAGTTCCATCACCGCCTCCATGACATGCTCCACCACCACGACAGTTAACCCATTCTCGCGCACTTTGCGGATCAGTTGGATCATTCCGCGAAGTTCCACCGGGGTGAGTCCGGCCATGGACTCGTCCAGCATAAGCAGTTCGGGCTCCATAGCCAGAGCCATTGATACTTCCAATCTTTTCTTGTCTGATATGGTCACCTCAAGAGCGTTGTAGTTCTTTTTCTCGACCAATCCCGTGAAGCTAAGGACTTCTTCGGCTTTTCGGCACCTCGTGAACACTGGTGTGCCGCAAGAAAGCTCCAGTCATAACGTTTTCCAGCACCGTCATATCGCTGATGACCTGCACGATCTGAAATGTCCGGACGATGCCGAGCTTACTGATGACGTGCGGTTTCCGGTTCGTAATATCCTGGCCCTTGAAGAAGACCCGGCCCTTGTCCAGGCGATGGAAGCCGGTGATGCAGCTGAAGAGCGTGCTCTTGCCTGCGCCGTTAGGCCCGATGATACTGATAATCTCCCCCTGGTTCACCTGGAAAGAAACATCCTCATTGGCCCTCAACCCGCCGAAGTATTTACTGACGCCCTTTACATCCAATAGCAACGAAGCGCTCATTTGCCTCTCCCTGCCAGGCTGGTTATGTAGCCCCAGACCCCGTTAGGCAAGTACATGGAAATAACGGTGATCAGGGTACCATAGACAATCATGTCCACACCTGTGCCTTTGTAGCCCAGCCAGGCCCTGCTGTATTCGGAAAGTGAGATCAAGATGGCCGATCCCACCACCGGTCCGAGCACCGTGTTGGCTCCGCCCAGCATGGCAACCAGCACGATCTGGACGGAAATCGGCAGGATCATCACGCTCTCCGGGTCGATATAAAGGATGTACTGAGCGTAAAAAGTCCCGGCCATCGCAGTGAGAAATGCGCTGATCATGATGGCATACAGACGGAAGCGCACCACGTTGACACCCAAAACATTGGCGATATCATGGCTCTCCTTGATAGCCCTCAAATAGTATCCCATCTTTGACCTGGACACCCAGTAACAGACCGCTATTGCGAAAAGCAGGAAAGCCAGCATGATGTAGTAATAAGGCAGCTTGGAGGAATGAAACATGAAATTGACCAGCGATTCCTTTAACATAGGAATAGTGAGCCCCTCCGCCGCTCCGACTGCTTGCCAGTTGTTGAACACGATGCGAAGGATTTCTCCGAACGCTATGCTTGCAATGGCAAAGTAGTGGCCTCGCAGGTTGGAGCAGGGGTAACCAATGGCTGCGGCCATCAGTGAAGCAATGATCCCACCTACCACGAGACCTATCCACGGGCTGATATTGAAGGTCAACAGCAGGTAGGAAGAGGCATACGCCCCGATCCCGAAAAAAGCCGCCTGGCCGAAGGAGAACATCCCCGCATAGCCGCCCATCAAGTTCCAGGCTACCCCGCACATGGCAAACATGAAAACAAGGATCATGACATGGATGCCGAATGATGAGTCGATCACCAGCGGCAAAATGACTAATAGCGCCAGCACGATTACGCCAAGGGACAGTTTCTTGACGTTGTAAGTATCCATTTCTACCATCCCCTCAGCCCTTGCGGCCTGATCCAGACAGTGATCAGATACATGGCAAAAACGATTGCCAGTTTATAGGCAGGGTCAAAGATATATCCGCCCATCGTCTGGACCACTCCCACTAGAATGCCTGCGATGAAAGCGCCCTCTATGCTGCCGAATCCACCCAGGGCCACTATGGCGAAGCAGGTCAGGCCAAAAGTGCCGCCTACGAAAGGATATATGTAGTAGTGGGTTGCAAGCAATGCTCCGGCCACACCCACAAGCGCCGAGCCTATCCCGAATGAAAGCGAGTTGATGCGCTCCGTATTGATGCCCATGATCACAGCGGCTTCACGATCCATTTCAACTGCGAGGATAGCTTTTCCGAGACGGGTATTTCGCAGGAACCAAAAGCATCCGAAAGAGGCGACGATGCTGCCGATCGAGCTAACGAACTTGGGAATGCTTAGTTTTATTCCGGAAATGTCCCAAGTGCCCGATAATAGTGTGTGCTCGATGGATCGAAAGTTGGGAGTCCAGATTAGAGCCGCGAAATTCGCAAGGAAGATGCTGATACCGAAGGTCACCACCAATTGCGCCAAGGCAGGCCCCTGCATCACCTTGCTAATGATAAACCGATAAATGAACATTCCGAACAAGAAGAGGACTACGGCGTTGACAGGTATGGAAAACAGCGGATCTACACCTGCCATCACATATAGCCAGTAAGAAATGAACATGCCGATCATAAGGAATTCGCCGTGCGCGAAGTTGAGCACATTCATGACACCCCAGATCAGGGTAAGGCCGATTGCCAACAACGCATAGACGAGACCGATCAGGATGCCGTTAACCAGCTGTTGTATCCAGTTGCTCCATATGTGAACACTCCGAGTCACCCGTTGCTGGAGGCCCTTAGCTTCCAGCAACGGTCCGGTTTTAGATCGCGGTTACTTACGGTCTTTCCAGGGCGGGAACGGCCACACCACGTCACGACTGGCCGCATCGAAAGGCCAGACGGTATAATAGGCCTGATCCAGGATCTGCACGAGCATCGCTGAAGAGTGAATGTTCTGGTGAGATTTGGGATCGAACTGGATCCCTTTCCACGGATTGATGATCTGGTCCCCGGGAATATTTGTTTCCAAGAGCGCCTTCACGACGGCTTCAGGTTCCGTAGATTTGGCGCGGTTGAAAGCATCGGCCAGAACAAAGGGCGCTGAAAAGCTTCGGGCGGTGTTCTCTCCCATGGGGATCTTGTACCTTTGCTGATACAAGTCCGCGACCTGCCCCACCATCGGCTTCTTTTTTGCCAGGTCCAGAGCGAACGTAGAGCGCACCAGGAAGTAATTGCCGTCTGCCTTGACCGTCGGCAGATAGTCGGATTCGACATATCCCGCCATAGTCAAGAAGCCTTGAGGCACCAGGTTCATCTCTTTGAAGGTCTTGGTGAATAGAATGGCATCTGTGATGTAGGCCGCGTGCATCACGACGTCTGGTTTGGCCGAGATGATCTTGCCTACTTCGCTGGTCACGTCGCTCGCGTTCGCAGGATACGCAAGGTCAACTACGACATCGTATCCGAACTCCTTGGCGTAGGCTTTCTGCATTTTGGCTACATTCGCGCCAAACTCGGTGTTCTCGTAGACTATGGCAACGGTCTTGACCTTCTTGCCTGTCTTGGTCTCCAGGTCTTTCAAAAACTCGAACTGGTTGCGGGCCATTGTGCCGTCATGGGGTGAGACGCGGAAGAAATATTTGAAGTCGCGCTCGGTCAGAGTGGGCGAAGACGAGTCAGAGCAAACATAAGGAATCTTTAGTCTCTCTGCCGCCTGGCTGGCGGTCTTGGTGACTGCGCTCTGGTAAGCGCCGAGCAGGGCCACAACTTTCTCCTGAGTGATCAGACGTTCGGCCTCGGCCAGACCATTCTTGGGGTCGCCCTTAGTGTCCGCGTAAATGACCTCGATTTTGGCTCCGCCCAGATTGGGAATTCCCGCTTCCTTGGCAAAAGGAAGGTTCAGGTCGAACTTTCCATTGATGATCTCAACCGCCAGGTCAACGCCACGCTTGCAGTCCATACCGGTGGCTGCCAGGTTGCCCGTGAGCGGGTAAACAGCGCCGATCTTGATTACCTTCTGCTGGGCCAGGGCTTGACTGCCAACCAGCGCCAGAACCATGGCGCAAATCGCCAACACTATTGCGATCCTTCTCATCTCCATGTTCTCTCCTCGTGTTCCGGAGCCGCCGCTTAGCGACCGCTCATGGATTGAAGGTTGATGTCACTCGGTCCGGGAGTTATTCCCGGAGCCAATACCATATCCTGAAAAATCGGGGAAACAGCCTTTCCGTGAAATGCGATTATTAGCCTGCTTAGCTGTTCACCGATTTTCTCACACTACCGCTCCGATGTACCAGGGCTGAAATTCTATCTGCCCCTGGCCTGCAAGTTCGCTCTTTGTCTTCCTGCCGGACGCGATTTCCAAGACCAGATCGAAAATCCGGCTTCCCATTTCCTGGATCGTCAGTCCTGTAGTCAAGATCTGCCCGCAATCCACGTCCATATCATCTTCCATGCGATTGTACAGAGCGCTATTTGATGCAAGTTTCAGCGTGGGCGCAGGAACAGACCCCAGGACAGTCCCGCGTCCGGTCGTGAATGCAATGAGATGCATTCCCCCGGCAATCAGGCCCGTAACCGATACGGGATCGAAGCCGGGAGTATCCATAAACACAAGACCTGGACCATTCACCGGGTCGGCGAATCCTACCACCTCCATGAGGTTTGTGCTACCGCCTTTAGTGGCCGCTCCCAAGGATTTTTCCAGGATGGTCGTAATGCCACCGGCTTTATTGCCGGGCGTCGGATTGTTGTTGAGCTGGCTGTTGTTATGTGCGGTGTATTCTTCCCACCAGCGGATGCGAGCCACGAGCTTTTCCCCGACCTCTCGGTTGACTGCACGCCGCGTCAGCAAATGTTCTGCCCCGTAGATCTCCGGAGTCTCGCTAAGCACGGCCGTTCCCCCGTTGCGCACCAGCAAATCCGCGGCCGCGCCCAATGCCGGATTGGCGGTGATTCCGGAATACCCGTCGGAGCCGCCGCACTCCAGCCCCAGCTTAAGTAGGCTGGCAGGAACGGCGCGGCGCTGTACTTGGTCAGCACGCTCCAGAAGCTGGCTGACTGCGGCGACCCCTTTGTCCACAGTAGACTTGGCGCCGCCCTCATCCTGAATGACCATGGTCCCGAGCCGTTCGTTGGGCCGCAAACCGGTCGCCTGTAGGAAAGATTCCACCAAATTCTGCTCACAGCCCAGCCCAAGAATCAGCACGCCGGCGAAGTTTGGTTGCCGCGCGTATCCCGCCAGCGAGCGCTGCAGATACGTTACGGCTTCGCCGCCAGGCGTCATACAGCAGCCGCTGTTGGCGCCGAGAGCCACTACCCCGTCCACATTGGGATAGCGGGACATGACCTCGGGGCCGAAATGCCGGGCGATCAGATGCGCCGTACTCAGTGAACACGTGACTGTGGAAAGGATACCAACGTAGTTGCGGATACCGACTGAGCCGTCCGGTCGTAGAAATCCCTCAAAGGTACGCCGGGTGTCGTCCGCAACAAACTGGGTCGGCCGGGAGTCCTGACTATAGGCATAATCACGGTTGAAGTTGCGCAGAGTCACGTTGTGGGTATGAACGTGCTGCCCGGGCTCGATGTCAGCGGAGGCAAATCCGATAATTTGGCCGTATTTGATAATGGCTGCGCCTGCTGGGATACGGCGCACCGCCGCCTTGTGGCCGGCCGCAATGTCATCGAGAAGGACCACCTCCTCATCGGGGAGCCGCTCTCCACGGCCCAACGCGTTCAACGCCACCACTACGCTGTCGTCAGGGTGTAGCCTGATGCATAATCGGCCGGCGTTCCTCATGAAGTCCCTTCTTTGTATGGAGCAGGCTTCATCTTTGACTCTTGTCATTCTTTCGAGCCGCTCCCTTACCACCGTTGAGCTCAATTTCGAACAGAGCATTCACGTCCAGTTCGGTTCCCAAGTTCTGTTGGATAATGTCTGCAACACTTTTCAGGTGCTGCACCATTTTATTCTCCGCTGCCGGCAGGTCTCTGGTAGCCAACAGAGCGGTTATTTCCCTGTGGTAATCAAGAGCTTTTTGAAGAGCGCTCGGTAGCTGATTGACTTCCGCAATGAACTCATGGAGAAGGTCGCTAATGGTCTCCAAAAATCTTACCAGGACCTGGTTTTGACCCAGCCGGGCCAATTCGAGATGGAATGCCGCATCCAGCTTGTTGAACTCTTGCACATCCCCATTTTGCGAGGCGACCATCTGTTGGTCCAGAATGGCTCTGAGGCCGTCGATCCCTTGGGTCGTCGCACGGAGCACGGCCAAACGGACGGAAGCCTTTTCCATGAAGAGCCTGGCCTCCAGAAATTCCCGCACCGTAGCCGAATCGAGGAGAAGGTGAGGAGATAAAGAGCCTACGTAGCGTGCCGGAGAACTCACTTGGACTGACGTTCCCACCCCCGGTTTTGCCGCGAGCAGACCCATGACTGTGAGTTTGTGGATGGCCTCCCTCACGGTGTTGCGGCTCACTGAAAGCTGCTCGGCCAGTAGATTCTGAGGAGGAAGCCTGTCCCCGGGTTTGAGGTCCCCTGAAACTATACGATCGTGAAGAACTCGGAAAACCTCGTCTGATGTCGACATCCTATGTATGGCAGTAATATCCACCATTCAGGGTGCTCCTAATGTCGCAACGACAGGTGGTCGGACGGACTTGGCCTTGTTTAGATTGAGTTGGATAATACGATTATCCTACTATCTCACCGCCGTCAACCAAAAAAGCCCCGTCATATAACCAGTTACTTATCCGTAAGATGGCTATTTTATTGGATTGTTGTCCAAGGGCCGGAGATTTTTGGTCGCGTCAGTAAGGGAGGTTGTACTGACAAATTTTACCGCTATCACCGTTGCTTTATCGGGAGTCGCTGCGGGAAACGCTG
>CAVVZX010000014.1:0-31438 GCA_963752855.1 uncultured delta proteobacterium
TCGGCCAACCAGATTTCGAGATTAAGGGCCAGACGCCTGAGTTTAGCCACTGCGGCTCTCTATGCAGACACATTCCGGGTTCCGAATATCTTGGAACACTGTGCTAACCGGACGCGGGCGGCGAAAGGAACAAGAGTAGGAACGATTCACAACTTGGCGCCTCGCTGGTTTATTAGTAAGATTTCGGCTCGATCGCCGCTGTTTCCGGAGGAACCTGCGCGTATCCCTGTAGAAACGGATGGCGCTCTCTCCGATGAGCTGTGTGACCGTCACGGCGCTGAATGCCGCTGCCGGAAGGGCATAAACAGGATTCAATTCAAGAACACGGATAAGAAACGGCACGCTCGCAGCGAGCCCAACCGCCGCGACCACAGCCGTCATCTCCGACACACGGGCTTGGTCTTCAATGTCCTTTCCAAAGAGCAAAGCAATTTCCAAAATAAGATAGAGATGCATACGTGTGAGGACCGACGTTCCACCGACGAACCCGAGCAGCTTCCATGCCTGTCCGATGCCCGGTAGCAGCATGGGAAGATGAAGGATGCCTCCTCCCAGGAAGGATAGCATGGACTGAGACGATATGAGCCTCCGGGCCAGTTGTTCAGGGCTCTCGTCCGGATACTGGTCTTTCAGGCGACGAACTACCTTGCGAACTCTTTCCTTGCGCACCCTGAGAAAGAAATAGAAGAAGTCGTCGGTGAACTGGGTTTGTAACTCTTTTGAGGCTCCCACTACATCGGGCATGAACGCTTTCCCCTCTCTCGATCAGGTGCGGTCACTGGTTATGAGGATAACATCTACAGACTGGCCGATCAACCACGATCTTTGTGCGACTCTCCGGGGCTGCCGGCGTTGCCGGTTTCGCGTGATGCTGCCAAAACATGTTGTCATCGCCGCAATCGTTTGCAAAGGCAGCTCCAAAGCGGACACGGTCCGGAAAAGAAAAGCAAAAAAGGGAACGATTACGCAACCGTTCCCTCGCAAAAAGCCGGATCTATCCAACTATTAATGTTCGACCGCCAGAGGCGGTTCCTCCAGGCGAATAGTTACCGCCACTTTATAGAGAATCGTCAGGATCAAGAACCCCAGCGCCCAGACTCCTAGAGTAATAGACATCTCACGAAGGGTCGGCGCATATTCCGTCAATGTTTCCAGAGGGGAGGGAATGAACCCTGTCACTACCAAGCTGATGCCCTTTTCTATCCACAGCGAAAAGAAAACCAAAGCGCAACCAATGGGAAGAACCTGCTTGCTGTGTCTAGTCGCCGGTATGACCATCAACAAAGCTCCGATGACTGCCATTATCATACATGCCCACATCCAGGGAGTCAGGGCCGAGTGTCCATGCAGACCCGCTAGTAGGTAGTCGAAGTGGTAAGTGTGTTCCGGAATTTGGCTGTAATAGACGGTGAAAATTTCGCAGAGGAAGAAAAATATACTGGCGACTATCGCATACGCGACAATTTTCGCCAAAGATTGAATCGCCGTCCATCCTGCGTCGAATTTGGTGAATTTCCTCAAGAACAGGCAGAAGAGTATCAGAAGCGCAGGACCGGATGCGAACGCGGACCCGAGGAATCTGGGAGCCATGATAGCGGTGAGCCAAAAACCGCGACCGGGCAGACCCGCATACAGGAAGGCCGTAACAGTATGGATACTGATCGCCCACGGGATCGAAAGGTAAATCAGCGGCTTGACCCACGCAGGAGGGGGCGCTCCCCTGCCTTCCGCTCCCAATACGGTCCAACCAATTATAATGTTGAGAAACAAATAGCCATTTAGGACTACCATGTCCCAGAAGAGAACAGACTGAGGTGTCGCGTAGATCAACACGTTGAAAGCCCTGTCCGGCCGGCCAAGATCTGCGATAATGAAACTCAAGCACATAGTGACCGAGGCTACGGCCAGAAATTCTCCCAATATGGTAATCTTGCCGAATACCTTATAATTATGAAGGTAATAAGGCATCACCAACATCACGGCCGAGGCCGCGACGCCGACGAGAAACGTAAATTGACCAATGTACAAGCCCCACGAAACGTCCCTGCTCATGCCGGTTATCCCCAAACCTGTGCTCAACTGCTTCAGGTATGAAGAAAATCCTACTCCGAACACGACCAGAAGAAACGCTATCCACAAAAAGTAGCCTCTATTTCCTGTCAATGCCTTTTCCAGCATGGCAACCTCACAAAATATAATAAACCTGCGGTTGAGTACCCGAGATGCGGTTTACGCCGAACGGCCGGATTTTTGCTAAGTAGCTTCCGCACGTCAGAGTTGGGGTCTTGCATGTCACCGAACACCAATGCCTTATCTTTGCAGGCTTCAACGCAGGCAGGGATCAGCCCTTTGGCCAACCGTTCATCGCAGAATGTGCACTTTTCCACGACACCGCGGGTCCTGGTCGGAAACTCCGTGTTCAGTTCGGTCTTAATATAAGGGCGCGGATCGAGCCAGTTCAAGCTTCTCGCCCCGAAAGGACACGCGGCCATGCAGTATCGGCAACCGATGCACCGATGAAAATCCATCATGACGATCCCATCCGGCCGCCTGAAAGTGGCCTTAGTCGGGCAGACCCTTACGCAAGGCGGATTATCGCAATGGTTACAGAGCGTTACCAACGGCAATCCTTTCAGGGTCTCTTTGACGTAATCGTCCATGTATGAGCCGACATCAGGAAATACATGTTCAAATTTGTCAAGCCAGATCCATTTGACCTCTTGTTTCGGATTCGGCATCGTGGGCACATTATGGACCCGATGGCATGCCTCAACGCAATCCTTGCAGTTTTCTTTGGCCTGTAAGCACTTCTTCTGGTCTACGACCATGGCCCAGCGCTTTCCGACCAGAGCTTTTGGATCGGGTGTTACCTTCGGCTGCCCAGTATCGGCCATCGCGTTGTCGATTAGCGGTCTTGCTCCGAGCCCAAGGGCTGAAATGCCGGCGATTTTCAGGAAATGCCTTCTCGTGCTATTCATCAGTCATCACTCCTTGGGGCCTAAATTCTCTTTCGGCGCTATATGGCAATCCCAGCATTTGGGGCTCACCTCGACGTAGTTGTGGCATCGGTCGCAGAATTCCGATTTCTTGGCATGACATTTGGTGCAAGTATTTTGAAGACTTATCTGGTACTGCTTACCGGAGGAACTAGTGTAGATCCGCTTTCCCTCTCGGACAACATCATCCCTCCAACTGTCCAGGAGCTTCATGTGGGAGGACTTCATGTAAGGGGTTGATTCGACGCACGCTTTTTCAGTTGTCCCCACTTCAAGTTTTGGCGGAGTCGGGGCTTTGCCGCGGTTATACCAAAACGGCACAGACACAAGGACGAGAAAGATTATGATCCCAACAATTATCTTGCCTGCGTTATACATCCTCGTCCTCCTCGTCTCCATTCGGCTTCAGAGGTTCGCCTCGAAGGTCGGTTTCTCTCTCTTTTTCCCCTGTCATTATTAAGGCGTTGGCCAGCAGTTCATGTATCCCGCCGACTTCTACGTCCGGGGCCCAGTATTCCATCATTGCAGAAAGAGTGGCTCGGTCAATCGCGGACATGCACAACAACCTGTTAACATCATAGTTGTCTCTGACATGTCTGACGGCGTTGGCCCTGGGGAAACCTCCTCGCATTCTCATTTCTATGTTTCTCGTCGTTGCCCAAACCGGCCCCACCGCCACAGCAGAATGTCTGTTTCTCTTATGGTGTTTTCGGGCATCTCGAAGAAGTTGTTACAGACGTTTCTGAATAACGTATCGAGGCTCATCCATGAGTCCGGCGGCTCGGGCCGGATTGCAGGAATCATGATACGTAACCCTGAATTTGTCGTTTCTGCTGGGGTCCAATTTGAGTTTGCCGTGTTTGATGAGGTCCGAGGTGAATTCGGTAATATGCACCATTTTGGTGCTCTTAGAATTCTCGAATTTAGTTCCCGTGATAGGCGAAACAGGCTCCTCAAGAAAATCCGCGGGACCGTTCATGGTATCCATGTATTGATGGATCACCCGCCACATGTGCCCACATTCTCCACCGAGAATCCACTTCACTCCCAGTCGTTTAGCCTCTGCATAGATCTTCGCGTTGAGCCTCTTGATCATCTCATGGGACGTGAACAGCCCGAAATTGCCGCCTTCCGACGCTAAGTGCTCCACGTGTAGTCAAGGCCCAGTTCGTGAAAAAGCATCATGTAGCCCATGCACGTGTAGGTTCCAGGGTCTGCGAAATAGTCACCGGAAGGTGTTACAAAAAGTATCTCAGCGCCTTTCTTGTTGATAGGCAGCTCAACCTTGACGCCGGTTATATCTTCGATATCATCAGTCATGAATTCCCACATGTCGATAAGGCCATGTGGAGGAATTCCTAAGTGATTTCCAGTTCGGAAGCAGTTCGCAGCCGGTTCGATGACCCAGTTGATGTTGAGGCCCACCAGATTGAGCAGTTCACGTCCGATAATTGTGATTTCGGCCGTATCAATACCGTAGGGACAGAATACGGAACAGCGTCGGCACTCCGTGCACTGAAAAAAGTAGTAAAACCACTCTTTAAGCACATCTACGGTCAGCTCTCTTGCGCCGGCCACCCGGCCCAGGAGCTTCCCCACGGTCGTGAAATCGTTCCGGTAAACCGACCGCAGCAACTCGGCTCTCAGCACGGGCATATTCTTGGGGTCTCCCGAACCGATGAAGAACTGGCACTTGTCCGCACAGGCCCCACATCTCACGCAAGTGTCAAGAAACAACCGAAAAGACCGGTACTTTTCCAGGCGTTCCTTAAACCCTTTAATTATGATTTCCTGCCAATTCTCGGGCAGCTTCCAGTCTTCAGCAGTGGGCGACCACTCCCTCGGATTTGCCATGTCAAGGTACTCTGAGGTTCTTGGCGGCGCCAGGATAACTATAGGTGCCGTCCCTGAAATTCACTGGAGTGTCCATCCATGCGGTTTCAGGAGGTCTCAGTTCGTCCGGAGCTATCAGCGCTTCCGGTTTGGGCATTTTTTCTAGCGACATCTCTACTCCTTGTCCACCGGGATTCCGACCTCTTTCATCTTCTCCCTGAAATCGTCTTCGTATTCTTCGTATGTGTGGACCTTAACAGGATAATTCCACGGATTGATATGCCTTCTCATTCGATTGTCATTAGCCATGTTCCTAGTGGGGCTAAGGAAAACTCCAGGCGCATGCATTAACTTGCTGAATGGGAAGTAAACCAACAGCGCACTGACCAAAAATAGGTGCACATAGAAGATGGGGTCTATTCCCGCGGGGACTGTCGGGTGAAACGTCACCAGCCCCATCGCAAGTCCTTTTACCCCCAGCAGGTCGACCTTCCATATGGTTCTCATTAGCAGGCCCGTGATTCCGATCCCTAATATCAGAAAGAGAGGAAAGTAATCCGCAGGCAGTGAAAGGTACCGCATCTGTGGAATGGCCACTCTCCTCAGAAACAGGTACGTCACAGCCGCTAAGAACGCTATATCTGTGATGAATATAGTTGGAACTAGTATCTGGAAAAAGCCGTCCACCGAAGAGATCAGCTCAACAACACCGGGGACGGGCTCGAGAAAAAACCGGAAATGTCTTATGACTATCGTCAGAAAGGAATAATGAAAGAGGATTCCACCAAGCCACAACCATTTGGCAGAGGCGTATGTGGCTTTCGGCCCGTCCCGCAATTCCACTTTCGTGTTTCTGAAAAGAGACCTGAAAAGCAGCACTTCAAGCGCCATCCGGCCGATAACACCCCAAGTGTTATACGGCGCTTCCAGATTGTTGGCTTTTATCCAGGGAAGCGACTTTCCTTGGCCGCATGTCGTAGGGATCTTGAAGGGCACTGGAATTCTGGCCCATTCCACCACTCGATATATGATCCCATGACGAATACGGCAATCGCCAAATATGGGATAACCACTCCAAAAAGACTCTCCAACCCCACCGTCTTCACTCCAAGCCACGAAATAACGACTAAAACTATTACCGCCAATAGTGACACAAATAGGGAAAACCACGCGTTCATCCGTCACCGCCTCGATTATCTTGTATCGTCAGGTTGGCCTTGTTCGGCGTCCGACCAGGTAGCCGGATCGCCGTATTTACGGCAAATTCTTTCCCAAGTTCTACAAGTGCTGTCTTTTATTTCTCGAATCCTAATTTCGAAAAGCCTTTCACGGCATTCCACGTACTTGTCAAAAGAAAGCAGGACCAATTGGTCAATCCTTCGTTCCAGCGCCTGCAACTCCTCTCCCAAGCCGTTTGCAGGGGTTTCCTGCTTAATTACTTCCCTGATCACAGTTTTCAAGGGAAACAAAAATCCAAGCGCCTGGGATGGAGAAAAATTCCTGGACTGCTCTGATTCTTACGATCCGATCCAAGGACTCGGCAAAATCCGCGGAATCTGGATCAGTTCCGTCAAGTAGTCTTTGATATATCTCGTCTACGCCTTCGTAAATGGAAGCGCCGACCGGGTTGCTGAATCTATTCTTATGATCGCCCAAGAATTTGCGACCATCCGCAGGGTAGGTTTCCAGCACAGCATCAAACCACTTCCGAAGTACTAATTTCTTTCGCTTGTTGAGCAAATCCGCCAGCATACTGAACTAATAATTCCTTTCTCATGTATCAATAACTGTACGGTACCGGTTTTGCGAAATCTACTTGCCACCGCTGAGGGTTTGAATGCAACCTAGCACAGAATTATGATCTGACCGGTGCGTCCGGAATCTCTCCAGGAATCGCATTGTTAACGCCTCCAGGCTCCGGATTCCTCACCGGCCGTTGACAAAGATCTGCCCGCTGGTACCATATCGCGATAGGTCCTTCTGCCGGCAGGACACTCTGGCCCCTAACGTTTGGTTCACTGGATTGTAGATCAGCCTTCGCTATGAAGTGCGCTCAAAGACTTTCGGATATCATTTACGGGGTTCTTTTGTCAAGGAGTTTGCAGATCTTTTGGCGAAAAACTTGGCGCCTCGCGTTACATATATTAAACGGTATATTTCTTTTTGATAATATAGATTGTCTGATTCAGGATCCGGAATGAAGCGACGAACGACTAAATCGGCTGGAATAGACTGCGAATATCTTTGTTGAATTACGGAGGGTAGATATGACTCTGGATACGCAGGGCATAGCGCTGCTGCGGGAAGCGTTGGAAACTCTGGAACTGAGCTTTGAATGTCTTCCTGAGTTCGACCCACAGGTTGACATAGAGGCGTTACATACGGTCCTTGCTGAGGTCGCCGTGAGGATGCGAGACAACTACCCCTACCCTCACCCGATGTACATCGGCCATATGATGAAGCCTCCTCATCCCGTGGCTCGCATGGCCTACGCTTTATCACTCTGGATTAATCCTAATAATCACGCGTTAGATGGCGGGCCATGCAGTTCGGCCATGGAAAAGGAAGCGGTGGCGGAATTGGCCCGCATGTTCGGATGGCAGAGACATCTCGGGCATCTATGCAGTGGTGGCACAATGGCAAATCTCGAGGCGCTTTGGATATCCAAATGCCTCCATCCCGACAAGAAAATCATTGCTTCAGAGCAGGCCCATTTCACTCATAACCGTATCTGTGGGGCGCTCGGGATCCCGTTTCAGTCGGCGCCGTGTGATAAAGTCGGCCGTATGGACCTTGACGCCTTGGAGAGCATCCTCAAAAAAGGTGATGTCGGGACTGTGGTCGTGACTATGGGAACAACCGCTACCGGCTCCGTGGATCCCCTCCCGGAGATAATAGCGCTTCAGGACCATTTCGGTTTCAGAATTCACGCGGACGCTGCATACGGGGGCTATTTCACATTGGTGGACAACTTGAGATCCGACACACGAGCCGCCTTTGACCGACTGAGTGATGTGGATTCCATCGTCGTTGATCCGCATAAGCATGGACTCCAGCCCTATGGCTGCGGCTGTGTGATTTTCAAGGACGCCTCATGCGCCCGTTTCTACAAACACGATTCTCATTACACTTACCTGACCTCTCAGGAACTTCATCTTGGCGAAATCAGCCTTGAGTGCTCCAGGCCAGGCGCCGCTGCTGTAGCTCTCTGGGCCACTATGCGCATGTTCCCGCTTGTTCGCGGGGGTGAGTTCGCCACAAATCTGGCCAAGTCTCGTTGCGCCGCTCTTAGGTTTTTCGAACTGCTCAGTGGTGATCCCAGATTCATGATTGGCTTTGCCCCCGAGCTTGACATCGTGGTTTGGGCGCCCAAAGGTAACAGAGCGAGCGGAGTTTCCCGGCTGACGGAAGAATTATTCCAACAATCAGCGGCCGCGAATCTGCATATGGCGAAAGCAAACCTGCCAAGACATATTTTCAAGCATTACTGGCCGGCTTTGGAGTGGGACCAGGAGCATATAACCTGTTTGAGGGCTTGTCTCATGAAACCCGAGCACCAGGACTGGATCGACCGTATCTGGGCGGCTCTGAGTCAGGCCATGAATAATGTGGCGGCGGAAACCTGATCGCCGGGACGCCGCTTCGCAGTCAACAGCGTCCCGGCCATCATTTTGCTTCAGAAATAGAGGATCACCAGGTCTTGAACCACAAACGTTATCAATCAAAGCCCGCAAAGGGTAGGCGCTTCACGGGTTCTCTAATCATCAATTGGCCATCGGCCGCCTCTCCGGGTAACCGTACTCCGCTCGTTCTCGAGCCCAAATTTTGTCCTCCATTGCCCTGACTCTGCGACCGTAATCATCCAGGTCATCCTTGATCTTGACGATTACATCCTCGGCGCCGTCATGAGTTGGATATGCGCAGCAGGAATGCACGACCTGTCGATAAACGTCCGGGTTATCTATGATCATGCACGGAGTGAGAAGGTTCTCCGAATAGGGCTGTTTGGAGCGAATTGTCGAAAAAAAGTCGCTACGAAGCGCCTCTCGCAGAGATTTGTCGTGAATCTTATCCACGGCAAAATGCACGAATACACAGGGTTCCACATCGCCATTGGCGTTTATATGGATGTAATTCCGACCTCCAGCGATGCATCCACCCACATAGGGTGCGTCGTTCCAGAAATCGGCAATAAAAATCGGATATTTGGCGCGCAACGCTTTGCCTCGCTGCCTGAGGTATTCCCGCTGCTCCGGAGACGGCATCAACGTCACATCCGGGTCTTTTCCGACAGGCAAGAACAGAAAGAGCCAGCACACCATCACTCCTTTGTTCACAAGGTGCTCGAAAAACTCATCAGCCATAAGAGCTTCAACGTTCCTGCTGGTCACCGTCAACGATGTGCCGACCGGGACACCTCTCTGTTTCAGCCTGTCCATAGCATCCATTACTTTTTGGTAAACACCTTTGCCACGTCGGGCATCCGTGGGACCCTCAAAACCTTCCAAGCTTATAACCGCTCCCGCATTTCCCAATCGGTGCAACTCGTCTGCCACGTGGTCGTTTATCAGAGTGCCATTAGTGTAAAACATAAAGTACATCTCATTATGCTTTTCGATAAGGGGCAGCAAATCATCTCTGCGGGTTAAGGGCTCGCCTCCACTGAAGACGATAAATCGCACCCCCATTTCATGCGCCTCACTGAGTAGGCGATCAATCAGTTCGTATGAGAGTCCCTTTTCACGAACATATTTTCCGGAATAGCACCCGGAGCACTGAAGATTGCACTGCATGGTAGGACTTATGAGGATAGTGAACGGGGGAGCAAATCCTTCTTGTTCTTCAAATTCACTGCGCAGAGAGGAACTCTTGAGGAGTCCATTGATGAAAAGAGCCCGGGCAACTTCTTTCAGACAGTGTGGTGACAATTCAGTCATTACCCGCTTGAAAAGTCGACCCGCTTGGCCATTTTCGCCTTGACGAAGGCTTTCTTTTACAGCTTCCACTGCTGCATTAGCCTGATCCCCCTGAACAAGGTACGAGGACATAACGCTTAATGCCATGAATGTTTCCGGCGACACATGAGTAATTATGTCGAGCATCGCGTTGGCCACTTGCTCGCGGGTCATTGTTTTGACTCGTTCGAGGAACTCCATGACAAACCTCCTTGTTATACTGCCTATAGCTCGGAGCTTGTCTCAACCCCCTCGCCATGGGACATCGGGGACCGGCGCCTCAAGCCAGGTGTGGCTGATCGACAAAACCCCGTTGTACTAGCGCTCCTCAAGAATCATCAAAGTTGGTCTAACTTCGAGTATGGCCCTCCATCAAGATCAGGTTAATCCGGATGCTTAAAACACAATTGGTGTCAATAACCGTGGTTAGTAGGATCGTTAAGAAACCCCCCATTCTTGCCTCGTTCGTAAATGCTAGTCCCCTATGGGCCTTGCTTTATCGCCGCTGATTCAACCATAACACTGGCCCTTGGTCAATTCTTCAATCGATCAAATTCAGAGCAATTCCGACGAGGCGCAGCGCATTGATCTCGATACCAATTTTATTATAGATTAGCTGGCTTAAATTGCCAACACATTATATCATTTGCACAAGCATGTTCGAGCTGAAGCGCCTATGCGCCCGTTCGTCCGAAGTTCCCGGATGCCGCAATGCAACTCTCCCGCAACTACTTCATTCGTGAAACAAGGGACGGTTCATGCAGAAAGTGATATTTCTTCTTCTAGTATTCGCTCTGGCGGCATGGGTCGTGGCGGACGCTCTGTATTGGGGTTTCTCCGGCCATCCCAGCCTTTTCCCGCACCTTGGGTATTTTGTTTTGATCACAGTAGGAATTGCCGTGGCCGCTGCACTCTGGGTATTGATCTACATTCTTAGAAAAATTGTAACAAGAAAAACACGCAGACCCGTTTGATCTGCTTTTTATAGTCATGGACAGGGCTCTAAGAGCGTCTCATGATTGGGCCGGGATCGTAGCAAGGTTGGGCCAACAGTTTCGATTCGCCACTTGTATAGCGCATCTTGGCATAATGGTAAACTATTGGATTGGGGTAGATCCAAGCAGATCTTTCTGTCGGCTTATCGTCAAATCCCAACCTGCCGACTCCAGCTAGCGATGATGGCTGAATGGGTTAGTTGTTCAGCCGGAGTCCGTTACTCGTGTGATACTCCTCGGTACAGACTTCACAGGTTCGATGATCAGATAGAAAAGACCCTTTCTTTTCTCCCATAGAAACTCTAGCAGATCTGCAAACCTGCGGTTCCTTAAGTACAGAGCCCAGTAAGCTCGTCTTTGCATCGCTTGGATCTCATCAAGTGACAATCCCTGCAATTCCAGGGCGCTACCTCCATATTTGTCGTATCTCGACCAATCTTCCGTCAGAAGGCGGTAACCTCCTTCTCCCTTTTTTGCCATCTCATAAATGCGGGTTCCCGGATATGGCACCATCATTCCGACAGCAATACTTGAAGTATTCAGATCTGCAGCCAGGTCTATTGTCTTTTGCGCTGTTTCTCTCGTTTCATTGGGATGGCCTATAATAAAGTAGGTGTCCAATATCAACCCGGCGTCCTTGACTACGCGAACCGCTTTCCGGGCCATTTCCACCGTTAGACCTTTCCCTATGGCCCGCAACGTCTCATCGTCACCTGATTCGACTCCCATTGCCAGACGGTAACAACCTGCGCGCTTGGCCAGGTCTATCATTTCAGCCCGGACAGCGCTCGCGTGCGTCAATCCTCTCCATCGGATCCGCTTTGACAATCCGGTTTCGATGAATGAAGTGAGCACCTGGCGAGTGACATTATCATTGGACAGAAAAACCTCGTCCACGAAATCAATGGTGTGAGCGCCATAGCGAGAGACGGCAAGCTCGATTTCGTTACAAATGCTCTCTGACGATCTACGTCTAATTTTGTTTCCAAGGACCCGCATGCAGAATGCGCATCTGTGAGGGCATCCTCTGCTGGACGCAATGACGTAACACGCAGTCTTGTCCGCCAACGCCCGTGAATTGTCACCATAGTAGTGGTGAAACGCTGGAAATGGGAGATTGTCTAATTCAGACGCCGAGAGTGGCGGCCGGGGATCGTTTACTACCACCTGTCCGTTTTCTCTGAAGGCGATTCCCTTGATAGTGGCAAATTTTTGGAAAGACGCTGTTTCAAACAAAGTCTTAAGCAATTCCGCAACCGTCATCTCTCCCTCACCGTGCACGAGGTAATCAAATGCGGGAAATTCTTCGAGAGTTCCGGACGGCAACGCCGTAGCGTGACACCCTCCAATCATAGCAGGAATGTCGAGTCGTGCTTTGACACGTTCAGCCAAATGCGCAGCAGGCATGATCTCGTGAGTCATAGCGGTGATGCCAAGAACATGAGGCTGGTAGGCTACCACAGACTCCACTAATTCATCCGGGGACCACCCGTTAAAGTATGCGTCAAATATTCTAGCATCGAACCCCGCCTGCTCCAGCAACGCAGCGAGATACGATATTCCCATCATTGGCCTCTTGTACCAGGTAGCATACGTTGCCGGCAGTCTTACTAATGCGACTCTGACCATGAAAACCTTCTCAGAAATTGTGATGGGGGTTCCACAAAATTTAAGGCAGCATTGTGGAACAGGAAATCCGTCACATCCACAATGTCTTGAATACTCATTTCTTTCGATCCCATCGCCTTCTCAAGGTCTAAGACGTCCTGAAATGTATAGTTTTGTTACGCTGCATGGCGACCGACGGCTGCTAAGAATCCGGCGCCACCGGGGCTTCCGGCCTTGGAATCATACCCAATAGAATATGAAAGAACCAACTCACGTGCGCGTGTAACAGGCCGTCCAGCACGAGGAAGTTTATGAGAGCGCCCACCAGCGGCAACAGAATCGCGAGGGGCGGCAAGAAACCTGGCTCATTCGGCTTGGAAGCCGAGCGAATCAACCTTATGAGAAGAACAATCACGGATCCCATGTAAATGATAAGAAAAGGGAATCCTAGGTCGGCCATGAAGGTGAGGAAGACATTTTCCGAGACAGACGATTCGTCTGGTTGAGTCGGCGAACTTTTCTTTTGTGCTGTATGGATAAACTAGTTCATAGTTTTCCAAGTACTTTTCACGAGGAGCGCGCAAACCGTTACCAAAAAAAGGATTCCTGACAGCAATGTGCCAAGAAAAAGGATAGTTTTCTACTCTGTAGTAAGTTGGCTCATTGTCGGCTCGTTTCTTAGATTCAGGAAGTTGATAAAAGAACAACAGGAGCATCGCAGCCAATGGGACCAGAACGACCATAAATCTCCGCGCATTTAGTGATCCGCAGGCGACGGAAACCGCTCCCAACAGGATCGGGATGAGCACCGCCGACCTGAGATTGGTGAAAAAGCAAACGCCATACCCCAGACAGAGCATTGAGGCGCCAACGACAGCATTGCGCTTCACTCCTCCAAGAACAAGAGCGAGAGGAGCGAAAGCCAAAAGGAGCATCCGACTGGCTAATGGGTGCGGGTTTACATCCAGAAAACGATCGGGACTCCCGGACAGCAAGTATCCAAGTAAACTCAGGACTATCATCGCTCCCAGTACGGCCGTACAAAACCAGGTGAAAAAGGCCCGTCTTCCTGAAGAGTTGACAAGTATCCTTGCGCACCAGAAGCCCCCGAGGCCGCTTGCCGCCATCGAGAATCCGCGTAAAAGAGAAGCTTCAGGCGTTTCGCTCAGGATGCCGCTAACAAGAACCAAAGCCGTAAGTATTGTCGAAATAACCACTTCGTAGACGTTTCCGCTTCCGGTGGCCCTTTTGACCAACAAAACACTGGCAAGCAAAGTTCCGGCACAAAGCAAAGCAGTCAGCAGTTTGGCCCTGTCACCCTCGATCACAGCGAAATTTGGGATCAGAAAGGCTGATTGAAGACATGTCAAACAAAAGAGAAGCCAAGCGATTTTCTCGCCCAAAGGCAATTCACGCACGAGCGATAGAGACAATTTTGCCCAGGGAAACGAATTGCGCCGGTTGGCAATGGTGAGGATGTCTGTCATTTCTGCTCGTTAGAAACCTGACTGTGAAATACTTTACATCAAACACTTATTCGAATCTCATCGCGTCCGCCGCATCAAGGCTGCTGGCCCTTCTGGCGGGCATCAAGCCGGAAATCATTCCCAGAAACAACCCCAAACAGTAGGCCGCCAAAAAGGCTTGCAATTAAGACGCGATATGACGGGACTGTATTGAAGACTTTCTCGAGGACCTCAACACTGATGACCCCTAACACAATTCCTATTCCGGCGCCGAGAAGGCTTATACCAATAGCTTCCATGAGAAACTGGGACATTATCATACCGTCCGTCGCCCCAACTGCCTTCCTCAGCCCAATTTCCGTTGTCCTTTCTCGCACCGCAGCAAGCATAACACTGGTAATTCCGAGCCCTCCCAGCAAGAGAGTCACACCAAGCGAGGCATATAGAAACATTTTTACTACAAGCACTGTCCTTTGGATGGTCTTGAGGGCCTCAGGATAATAAACAACGGTCATGGCATCGGCATATGCACGCTGGTTTCTGGTCAAGACATTCAGGACATTCTCTTGCACTGATTTCACCACATCCCAGTTCTCCGCCCGAACGTAAATATCTCTGATATGGTACATGTGCGCATATCTCGATCTTGCGACAGAAATGGGAATGATGATGGTGTCCGGGTTTGACACATCCTCGACACCGCCGATAACACCCACGACTCGGAACTGATGGCCGCTAACAGCTATTCGCTTCCCTAAAGGATCGCTGTTCCCCGGGAACAGTTTCTTCAGCATGTTCTGCCCTATCACGCAGACGCTTTTCCTGTCCTTAACATCCTCCTCGCTAATGGGCCTGCCTACACCCACCGGCACGTTACAAATCCAATGGAATGCGGGCTCTACGCCGAGCAGCCGAACGCCCTCCGCTTTGTGTTCTGCATTACTGGCGACGGCATACCCCATCCAGACAACGGGGGTCGCATCGGCAACACCGGGCAATCTCCTAAGGTCATCGATATCTTTCTGTGAATATGACCCGTGGTGCCATCTTTCGCTTCGATCGAAGTCCCAGGTTGCTTGCAAAACAGTGGCGGTACCCAACAATTCGAGATTGCTGCCAAGATCGGTTTCAACTGAATTACCCATGGTCAGGACTGTGACAAGCCCGGCTAACCCCAGCGCAATCCCAATCACGACGCCTTTGTAGCGTCGCCTATTCCGATAGATTTGCCGGAGCGAAACCATTATCAGATCTGATGCTAGTAAGCTGGTCAATCCTTGTTCCAATGTCCCAAATGAGGCTGCATTTCCGGACAACTTCAGACTGTTTGATGCTCTCGACGTATCGTCGATGGCCGGAATTTCGTGAATGTTCTATATGTTCCGACCGGTTGCTTACATCTTCTTACAGCAGTTGATGAGGGAAAACAAGACCGATCAATTGAGATCGAGGTAGCTCGCTCGTGACCCACAATCATGCAGGGAGCGCCCTGTCGTAGCGAAAAATAAATAGTTGCACAGGCCGGTCCCATCCTTGGGTAGGAAGTTATGGATCGGTAGTAATTGGAAGGCGGCGTTCCCGAGGAATCGGCATTTGTCATTCACTGTGACAGAGCCAAACCCCGCGTAAGTGAATGGTTACTCTCGGCCCCCAAAATCCCTTGACAAGAAGAATTATGGGGTTTATAGATAAAAATGAGTTCTTACTTGTATTTCCCCATCCGGCCGATCAGGACCACGGGCGTTATGCAAGACTCAGGACAGTAGACATGGACGCCCGTGCAAAGAACCCAAGATCTCATCATTCCGATCACTGCAATCCCTTATACACAGAGCAGCACGTCTGTCAGAGCACTCTTGTAAATTGTGCAGGGGTGATTTTTTCAAAAGGAGTAGAGGAATGAGCGCTATTAACATTTATGTCGGCAACCTGTCCTTCGACGCCAGTGAAGACCAGCTCAAAGAGTTGTTCGAGGGCTATGGTAAGGTCGACTCGGCCAAAATCATCACAGACCAGTTTACAGGACGCTCTCGTGGATTCGGATTTATAGAGATGCCCGATCGTGAAGAAGGTCTTCGTGCTATTCAAGAGCTGGACACTAAAGATTTCAAGGGCCGCAGCCTAAAAGTGAACGAAGCCAGGCCAAAGACGAGAAGGTGGTGGCGGCGGCGGAGGACGCCGTGGTGGTGGTGGTGGCGGCGGTGACCGTAGACAGTCACGCTGGTAGAAATACGCGGGCTTCATCATAAAAGAGACAGAGCGAGAGTCGCCCCTCGGGGAGATCTTGCTCTGTTTTTTTTGTTTGCTACGGTAGATGATTACCCGGTGACCCGGCATTGTTCGGCCGAATTCTGCAGGGGCCAGCGGCTGTAGCTTTACAAGGATGCACACGCGAGAACCATTCGATTATGGTAGCGCTCCGCATGTCTCCCCCGATTTGAGTGTTCAAACCGGCGCTCGAATACTAAGCAATCAACGTAATCCCAAATATATCGGAAGAGTTCTCCCTAAAATTTATCCACAGAGTGTGTACAATTACTGGACATGTGTTTGATCGTTTGATAACGTAATCGAGTCAAAATTTAGGGGACGGGGCTTCGATCAAATTTGATTCAAACCAACTAAATTGGCAGGGACGCTCACGGGAGAGCCGCTTTCCTGACCTCGGGACAGAATTGCAGGTTAAAACAACTTAGCCAGAATCGTGCAATAATTTAACAACAATTCGGCGCCTCGTGGCCTGCCGATTCCTAATTGTAGCGGGTAGATACAAATCTCTAACCTATTCTAACTATCAATTAATCATGCCTTGTTTGATTGAGAGGACCTTGGCCTCATGTCGTCAATACACTCGAAGACCGAACATGTTTTCGGATGGGCCGTGCGTCACGCCAAATCAACAACCCTCAAAGCGATCAATTTTCGTAGAAGTCGGACTTCGTTACCATGCGAATATTCTTGATTGAAGACAATCCTGTGGACGCTCTTTGGCTGAAACGAGAGCTGGGAGCTCTGCCTGACGAATTCAGCGTCTCTGAAGTTCAAAGCCTCGCCGATGCAAAGGAAACTCTTTCCACAGAGCGATACGATGTGGTTCTTTTGGATCTGGGCCTGCCGGACAGCAACGGTCTGGATACATTTTTGGAAATCCAACCTGTGGCTTCGGATATCCCTGTCGTTGTGCTCACAGGAATGGATGACCAGCAACTTGCCGTCGATGCAGTTGCGAAAGGCGCTCAGGATTATCTGGTCAAGGGTAGCGCGGACTCGCACGCTGTTGTGCGGTCCCTTAATTATGGGATTGAGCGCCATCGGATTCTAAAAGAGCACAAAGAAGCGGTCGAAAAGGAACGCAGAACCGCTCGCGCCTTGAAAGTCCTTAGCGAGTGCAACGAAGTCCTGGTGAGGGCCGACGATGAATTATCATTCCTCAATGACATGTGCCGGATCATTGTGGAAACTGGCGGCTATCTCATGTCCTGGGTCGGGTACACTCGGCATGATGAAGCAAGAAACGATTGAACGGATCGCAATCTCGGAGTCGGATGGCGGATACCTTCAGAAACATGGAAGTTTCATGGGACGAGAACCGACCGACCGGTCAAGGTCTTATGGGAAGAGCGATTCGATCGGGAGAACCTCAGGTCGTAAAGGATGTCTTTGCAGATGAGAGTCTCCGCCCATGGTGGGAACACTATCGAAAATTCGGACTTGTATCCAAGATTTGCCTGCCACTAGTTATTCACGGAGCCTCCCTTGGGGGATTGGTGATCCTGTCAAAGGAGGCGGAAGCGTTCGACGATGAGGAAGTAGCGCTGTGGCGCCAACTAGCTGATGACGTGAGCTATGGCATAGCTTCCATCCGGAATCGCCTGGCAAGAGAGCAGGCGGAGAAGGATCTGAGAAAAGCGCAGGAACGCTTGCAACTCGCCCTGGAGGGGGCGGACCTGGTTCCCTGGGATCGGGACCCTGAGAACACATAGGATCTCATTTAGTGAACAAATCACTAGTATTCTCGAGTTTTCCCCGGATGAAATATCAGCATGTTGAAACATATAGAGAATTAATACATAAGGAGGACCTCCCTGGACTACTAGTAACTGCGGATGCCTTCTATAACGAGGAAACGCCCACGTTCGAGGCCGAGTATCGGGTGAAGACCAAATCGGAGCAATGGAAATGGGTTTATCTAACAGGGGAAAGATGGTCGAGCGCGATAATGGACGAGCCGTGAGGGCGGCAGGAATTTTGATGGACATTACTGCTCGTAAGCATACGGAACAGGCTCTGCGAGAAAGCGAAGCCCGTTTCAGGGCAATATTTGAAGGAGCTGAAGATCATATCTTTATTAAAGACGCCGACCTGAAATATGTGCAGGTCAATCCCTCGATGGCCAGAGCAGTGGACCGACAACCCGAGGATTTCGTCGGCCGAAAGGCGGAGGACATATATGGTTCTGAGTTGGGCCGGTCACTGGCTGATATGGAGATTCTCGCCTTAGAAGGGGAAACCATTGAAGGCGAGCGCACGTTTCCGATAAACAACATTCCTGTTATTTTCAGCTACACTATAACTCCAATTAAAGACATTGAAGGCAAAGCCTGTCGGGATTTTCGGCATTTCCAGAGACGTGACAGATCGTAGGCCGAGAGAGCGTTACTCGACGGAATCGGCAGATGCGTATCCGTCCAAGGCGATGAGGAGTACGCTCGAGATGGCCCGTCGGGTTGCGGAGCAGGATTCTGTGGTCCTGCTGCTGGGCGAGAGCGGCAGTGGAAAAGATTATGTCGCCAAATACATTCATGCGCATTCGCGTCGTAAGAATGGGCCTTACATTTCGCTCAATTGCGCCGCTATAGCCCCGAATTTGGCCGAATCAGAGCTCTTCGGCCATGAGAAAGGCGCTTTCACCGGCGCTATGGGCCGAAAGCGAGGTACGCTTGAACTGGCCGAACAAGGAACTCTGCTCTTGAATGAGGTCGGTGAGTTACCTCTCCCGTTGCAAGCGAAATTGTTGACGTTCCTTGACACGAGAAAATTCACAAGGGTTGGCGGAGAAAAAGAGATCTCAGTTAACGCGAGACTTATTGCCGCCACGAACCGTGATTTGGAAAAAGAAGTGGCGCAAGGTAATTTCAGGAAGGACCTCTTTTACAGATTTAATGTGATAAAAGTTACGATCCCACCTTTGCGAGAGCGCCTGGACGACATTCCTACTCTCGCGAATGAAATTTTGTCACGTTTGGCGGCTGAGATGCAGCTAAACTCGATTCCGGTTTTGGACATGGCAACCCTCAACGCTCTTTCCAATTACGATTGGCCCGGAAATGTAAGAGAATTCAGGAATGTTCTGGAAAGAGCTTTGATAACCTCAGGCGGCAAAAGATTTGATGTTATGTTACCCGCTGGCGCACAAAAGAAAGATGCCGGAGCGATAAACGTAGAATTTCATGGAAGAACGCTGCGAGACGTCACCGAGGAGATTACGCGGCATATGTGTGCGGATGCTCTGCGACGGTGCAGTGGGAACAAAAGAGAAGCCGCCAAGCTCCTCGGAATTGCCCGCGATTCCTTGTACAGATATCTTAGACAGTTTGGGATGCTTTCGGACAACGGAGCCGAGCAAGAATAGGATCATCTCACGCGGGCAAAATCCTGGGAGACAATCGAATAGAACGCCTGGAATGTCTGTCCGGATCATGCTTCATCGTCAGAGGACCTGGCGAAACCGATGTCATAACCCCATGAATTTTGCGGCGATCCCTTTCATTATTTCGTTCGTGCCCTGCGAAAATTTGCATGACCCGCAGGTCTCTCCAGGCTCGAGCAATAGGATATTCTTCGCAATATCCGTAGCCGCCGTGGAGTTGCAGGCAGCCGTCCGCCACTCTCATGGCCATTTCAGTTGTCCAGTACTTCGCCATAGAGACTTCCACCACGATGTTCTTGCCCTCAATATGGTCCATTACCAGCTTGTCAAGGAAGGTCCTGCCCAATTTGATCTCAGTGGCCATCTCCACCAGCTTGAACTGGGTATTCTGGAATTTGGAAATAGGCCTGCCGAACGCAGTACGCTCCCGACAATACTTGATGGTCATCTCCAGGATTCTTTCGGCCGCAGGCACAGCGCCCAATGCAACCATGAGGCGCTCTTGCTGAAGTTTTTGCATGAGCATTAGAAAGCCCGAGCCTTTTTCACCGAGCCGGTTTTCTTTCGGAATCCGACAATCGGTGAAAAACAATTCTGCCGTGTCCTGACTGTGCCATCCTATCTTCTTGAGTTTTCTCCCCTTTTCAAACCCTGGCGTGCCGGCCTCCATCACATATAGATTGACGGCCCGATGCGGGTCCGGTTCGCTGGGATCTTTCGCCGCAAGAACTAACAGATCGCAGATGATGCCGTTACTGATGAACGTCTTTTGCCCGTTGATGACCAAGTGATCGCCGTCCTCGACCGCAGTGGTCTTCATACCTGCCAGATCGCTTCCCGCGTTCGGTTCGGTCATACCAATGGCGGTAATTATGTCACCGGACACGCATCCCGGAAGATATTTATGCTTGATTTCCTCTGACGCGAAAGAGGTTATGTAGGGAACCACCACATCGCTGTGCAGCATCGCGGCCAATCCGGAATGACCGGTGCGTACAAGTTCTTCGGACATTATGACGGAATATAGGAAATCGGCCCCCATACCGCCATATTCTTCGGGAACATCCATGCAGAGGAAGCCCTGGTCACCCATCTTTTTCCAAATGCTCCTTGGAACTATCCCGGCCTCTTCCCATTCATCGACGTATGGGACAACCTCTTTCTCGAAGAACTTCCTCACGGCCTGTCGAAAAATATTGTGCTCTTCCGAGTATTTGATGATTTCCATGTGCTTCCCTCACTGATGCTTATTATGAACAGTCATCGGATAAGTCTTGCCATCCAAATCGTGGAAAACCACTCTATAGGCCTTATGCCATATTTCCTCGTCCATATAGCAGTAAAAGCCGATCATCTCGCCGGGAGCTATTCGGTGTTCTCCCGCAGGCGTGAGGGTAGAGATCCTCTGCAGACCTCTCTCTCCCTCAAGATCAAACCAGCTCGGCACCGTCACGGGCAATCTCCGATGTTCTTCACGTGGATTTCAAGGTTCTGGTCCATCACCTTAAGACCGCAACACGTCTTGAACGCGAAGATCTCCTCCACAGCGGAATTCATGATGATATTGATTTCGAGCATGTGACGGTTGGATGGGGACTTTTCGGGGAACGTTCGCCACCCTTGAAAAAACTCTAACAGTTTGATGCATAAAATCGGCAAATTGCCGGTTTTGGGCACTGTTTTAGTGTGAGAGTGGATTACGCTCTGCCAGACAGAATGCCGCACCAGTCTTTCACTGACGAACTCACTTATCTGGTCTGAGGTATTGCTGTCGGCGTTCAGCCGGCTGCACCATAACTCGACCCATTATGAGAGTTTTTGGGGAGGGGTCTGGGGAGCGCCCTTTTTGCAAAAAGGGGCCTCCCCAGAAGTTTCCTAATTCTTCCTAATACTTCCCGATTATCGCGATGCTGCACACGTTCATGAATGGGACTCCGCCCAGATTGTGCGTAAGACCGTACCGGGGGTCTTTTAGTTGCCGCTCCCCTGCCCTTCCGTGAAGCTGGAGGTACATTTCGTAAAGCATTCGCAAACCCGAAGCGCCGATGGGATGACCGAAGCATTTGAGGCCGCCGTCCACTTGGCACGGCACTTCGCCATCAATATCGTAGAATCCATCCATAGCGTCATATACGGCTCTGCCCCTTTCAGAGATGTGCAAGTCCTCATATGTGACCAGCTCAGTTATGGAGAAACAGTCGTGGACCTCCATCATGCTGATTTCTTTTTTCGGGTCCTTGATCCCGGCCTCCTCGTAAGCTCGAACGCTTGCGTGAGCAGTGGTCATAAAATGATCGCCGTCCCACTCATTGAACCCCATTTCTTCTCCGCTGCTCAAGGCTAATTGTAGGGCTTTGACTGTAACGAAATCCTTGACACCCATGTCTTTTGCTTTCTCCACGGTTGTTACGATGGCGCACGCTGCGCCGTCACTTACCCCACAACAATCGAACAACCCGAGCGGATGCGCAATTATGGGCGCGGCCATCACCTGATCTTCGCTGACGGGTTTTCGCAAATGCGCCTTTGGATTGAGGGCGCCGTTTGCGTGGCTCTTTACGGAAACATGAGCAATTGCTCGTTTGAGGTCCTGGTCGGGTATGCGGTACTTGGCTGCATAAGCTGTGGCAAGTTGCGCAAAAGCGCCGGGCGCTGTGACATTGGGCCACCAGAGCCAACTAAGGGATCCCCAGTTGGAGCCGGGATTGGGCAATCCGCCGTAACCGGTGTCTTTCAGCTTCTCAACTCCCATGGCAAGGCAAATATCATAAGCCCCGGAAGCTACGGCATAAACCGCGCCACGAAAAGATTCAGTGCCGCTGGCGCAGAAGTTCTCCACCCGCGTAACCGGTATAAAAGGAAGGCGTAAAGTCATGGAAAGCGGTAAAGCGCTCTTCCCCACATTCACTTCATCCATGCAGGTGCCTAACCAAGCGGCCTGGATGTCTTCGCGATCGACCCCCGCGTCTTGGATACATTCAGTAAAGGCTTCGACCATGAGTTCTTCAGCGCCCACATCCCATCGCTCGCCGAAGCGGCTGCACCCCATTCCGATTATCGCTACCTTATCTTTGATTCCTGTAGCCATCTTAATGCCTCGCGTTTCGTGACATTTCAGAATTTGAAAAGCTTTTCTATGAGTTGAGACTTCATCAAATCGCCCTCGATCTTAAGTTTGCCGGACGTGTATGCCTTCATCGCATTCAGTTGGCCACCGATAAGGGCGAGGAAGTCCTCGTCAGCCATGATGATGGTGGTCGTAGGCTTTTCATGCCTGCCCGCAGCAGCTTCACATTGGCTTTCCTTGATGATGGTGTACCATTCGCCACCTCCCGGGCCGCTGATGCGAAATTGAAAAATGACATTCACTCCCGCGGCCTTGTCAGCCTGAAAAGCCTTGCCGATTTGGTTGAAAACATCCTTGACCATACGTGTCCCACTCGGCGTCGGTTCCGCTTTCTTCGGGCTGAAGGCTTCGAGCATTGATCCCACAGCGACGGTTGCGTTGTAATACTCCGCTGAGGATGACAAATTGTTGATGGAATCCCATTGCTGATGAATCTGTTCGACAGTCGGCGGGTGTCTGTCCATCGCCGACCACCGCTCCCGGTCCGGTCCGGACTGCAACTCTGTTGAAGGTTCCCATACCCGCATTGAAGATCATGCCTGTTTCACCGCATTTTTCGGAGCACAGGTAGAGCACGAGAGGCGCCACAAATTCCGGCTTAATCTTCTCGAACATGTCGGACGGCACCACATCCTCTGTGAGCCGCGAAGCAGCCATGGGCGCCACGGCGTTGACTCTGATGTTATATTTTTCGCCCTCCAGCTTGAGGGTATTCATAAGCCCGATCAATCCCATTTTCGCCGCGGAATAATTGGTTTGCCCAAAATTTCCGTAGAGACCCGCGGCGGAGGTGGTAACAATTATTCGGCCAAAGCCGGTCTCTCGCATCTTTACGAACGCAGGCCGAGAGACGTTATAAGCGCCGTCAAGATGCACGGACCGGACCGCTTGCCATTCGCTTGGTTCCATTTTGGCTAGAGATTTGTCCCGGAGAATTCCCGCGTTATTGATCAGAATATCCAATCGCCCAAAGGCGTCTATGGCCTTCTTCACTATCGCCTCGCCGCCTTCGGGGGTTGCCACGGAATCGTAGCTGGCGACTGCTTTTCCGCCAAGGGCTTTGATTTCTTCGACCACTTTGTCCGCTGGCGCAGCGGAACCGCCCGAGCCGTCTCTGGTCCCGCCCAGGTCATTCACTACGACGCTCGCTCCCCGTTTGGCGAGTTCAATCGCGTAAACTCGTCCGAGACCTGCGCCTGCGCCGGTCACAATGGCGACTTTGCCGTCAAAGCGAATCTCATCTTCCACTGGAATCTCAGCGGCGACCTGGCTTTCGACCTTTAACGGTATGGCTTTCCAGAAATAGCCCGTAAATCCTCTGTCTTTATCAGTGTATCGTCTCCTGAACGTCAGCGTTACGGGTTGCCCCACCTTTACGTCCGCCAGCTCGCAGTCAGTGAAATCCGCCATGAATCGACCGCCACCTTCGAACTGGACCATACCGTACACAGAAGGCGGATCCACAGATACGGCCAGCAGATCTCCCGTGAAACTCTTCACCACAGCGGGAACATCGGCAAATTCATAATCGACTTGGGTTCCAGTCTCGTGACATGCCGGGTTGACACAAATGTCCATCTTGGGAAATTGGGGTGTGCCGCATTTCTCACATTTACCGCCTACCATACCGAGCAGCATTTTGCGATTACGCCATAAGACTGTCATGGCAGTCTGTGAGGGATACTCTGCCCGGATACCCATTTCCGTTTGAATGAGGTCCCTGAATTTTAGGAATTTAGCGTAGTTATCTACTGTCTTCTTATTTTCAAGGCAACCGGTTATGCCCCTCCTCTTGGGAAGGTCCAAGATATTTTCAGTTACTTGGAAATACAGCGCATCGCAACCTTGGCCGAAACCGGCCAGCAACAAGCGATCCCCGGGCGATGCTTCCTGAAGAGCTTGCACCAACATGACAAGAGGATGCGCAGCCCCGGTCTCGCCGCAGACTTCGTGGAGGTTATCCGCGAGTTTCTCGGGACCGGCCCCAAGATTCTTGGCGATCTTCCGGTGCTCCGCCTTGAAAAAGCATGGGAAAATAAATTTATCCACATCGTTCATGGATATCGACAGCTTGTTGAACAGGCCTGAAACAGCTTCAGGGATGATCTTGGAGTAGCCTTCATCCCTGACCCATCGCTCTTCCCACATATAGTCGTATCTGTTCCTGTCTCCACGATAATGATCCACAAAGTCATGGGTCACCGAATAGGAGCCTTTGAATTCCGCTATGACATCGGTATCCCCAACCGTTACCGCTGCAGCGCCATCGCCGAACCACATTTCATAAAAATACGCGGACTTCGTGTCCCGTTTGTCCGAGGCGGCAACCAAGATTTGATGGAAATCCCCCTGGCCCACAGCAGACAACGCGGTTATCAATCCGCTGGTCCCCGATTTGAGCGATGCAGTGAAATCCTGAGCGAGAACGTTATCTCTTAAATTCAAGACGGTCTTTAGAACACCGGCGTTGTTTCGATCCTGAGAACGGCAATGTCGTGGAACACAAATACAGCGCATCAACATCGGATTTATCCATTCCGCGGATACAGTCCCGGGAAGCCGCGACAGCCATAGTAAGGCTATCTTCATCCCAGTTACAGAACGACCTTTCACCTTGCGCCACCATTATTATGGCAGGAGCAAACCAGCCCATGCTCTGAAATACGCTCATGCGATCGAGCCGCAGTCTTGGTATATACCCACCGTACGAAGTAATGCCGATCATCGTTGGCTCTCCTGTTTCGGGTCAGAATTTGAATAGTTTTTGGATGAGCTGCGATTTCATCAGATCGCCCTGGATTTTGAGTTTTCCGCTGGTATATGCTTGCATCGCATTTAGTTTTCCTGAAATCATACTCAAGAAATCCTGATCAGACATGAGTATGGTCGTGGTCGGGCTGGAATGAATTCCTTGAGCCAGCTTCACAGACGCCATTCCGAACCGATACGTTCCAATCGCCGCCCCCGGGTCCCGAGATGCGGTACTGAAAGACAACGTCGATACCTGCCGCTTTGTCCGCCTGAAAGGATTCGGTTATGCGGTCAAATATTCCTTTGACAGTCAATTTTTTGCTAGGCTGAGGCTGCGAAACCGCTTGAGCCGGACCTGGCTCTACCAGCTTACCCAGAGCGCTTAGCGCATCGTGATATTCAACAGCGCCCTCCAATGAGCTAATCTTGCTCGATGTTCTTCGGCCACCTCTTCCGGTCTGGGAATCTCAATTCCACCGCGGAGCTGTACGCCGGAACCGGTCAACAAAGCCACCCGATTGTAGTAACCCATGCCCGCGTTGTAGATTGCGCCGGTGACGGGGCATTGTTCCGAACAGAGATAAACCACGAGGGGAGCAACGAATTCCGGCCTTAGTTTTTCCGCCAGATCGGGAGGAAGCACATCCTCTGTGAGTCTGGTTCTGGCCGTAGGGGCTATTGTGTTCACCTTGATATTGTGCTTCTCGCCTTCGATTTTCAGCGTGTTCATGAAACCTACGAGGGCCAATTTGGCCGCTCCATAATTAGTCTGGCCGAAGTTGCCGTACAGGCCCGAAGCCGAAGACGTTAATACAATCCTGCCGTAACCGTTTTCTCGCATCTTCAGGAAAGCCGGCCTGGAAACGTTGTACGCTCCGTCGAGATGGACGGCCATCACAGCGTTCCAATCATCAGGCTCCATTTTTGCCAACGTTTTGTCGCGGAGAATGCCCGCGTTATTGATAAGGATGTCCAGTTTTCCGTAGGCCTCTATTGCCTTGTTAACTATGGCGGCGGCGCCTTCCGGAGCGCTTACCGAATCATAGCTTGCCACGGCTTCTCCGCCAGCGGCCCTTATTTCCTCTACGACTTTATCGGCAGCGCTGGCTGAACCGGCTCCGGAACCGTCTCTCGCCCCGCCCAAATCGTTCACCACTACCTTTGCCCCGCGTTTGGCCAACTCCAAGGCGTAAACACGGCCCAGGCCGGCGCCTGCGCCGGTCACGATGGCTACTCTTCCATCAAACCTGATCCAGCCGTCGCGAGACCGCTTTTCAGCCTCCTCCGGCGTAGTCCATTCCACGAGTCCTCTGTCTATAGTGATTTCGCCCGTCTCGGCATTGATGGTCCTGAAAAGAGCTTTTCCTTCTTCGATTTTCCAGATCTGAGTTTTAATGGGTACGCCCGGGTAAAGAGGTTTAGAGAATCGGGTCCGAAATCTTGTCATGCATTCGGGCTGGCCCGGGAAAAGGCGCTTTATTACTGCGCGGCACGCGTAACCATGAGTGCACAGACCGTGCATAATCGGCTTTTGGAAGCCGCTCGCTCTTGCAAAATCCGGATCCACATGGAGCTGAAATATATCCCCGCTAAGGCGATAAAGAAGCGGCTGATCCTCGCCGGGCCGGTTTTCTTCTTCAAAATCGGGTGGACGATCCGGAAACTCCACTGGTTCCTGAGGGGCGTCCGGTCCGCCGAAACCGCCGTCACGTCTCGAAAACAGCGTGAATAATATTAGTGAAGAGCTTCCGGCCGTTGGAATGATACGTGTCCGCCTCAGCCACAACCAAAGCCCCGGTTTCTGCGCCTTTGTCGTAAATATGAGTTATCGCGCCCTCAGTAGTGAGTTTGCCATCAGTGGGTATCGGGCTATGAAAGATGATGTCCTGCTCGCCATGAAGAATGCCCGACAGATCCACATTCGAGTTCATCGCGACTTCAGCCAGGAATTCATAAACAGTGGCGATGGAAAAGCTCGGTATAACTTTCAAACGGTTCTCGTAGCAGTACTCCAGATCGTCAAAACCAGCCCCGACGCCTAATGCGTAGAGGACGGCGTCTTTCCACTTATACTCCCTGGTCAAGGGGCCGATTCTCTTACCGATGCTGCTTAGATTTAGAGCCATCGGGTCCTCCGTTATTTCTATTTGTTGTTAAAGGCCGGTATCAGAATGAATTTCAGCGTTTCTTTGACCATTGAAGAATACTCATCCCGCTTCGCGTCCAGCATGGAACGGAAGAAATCCTCTCCTGAAATGAAGTTATGGATGGCGTTCATCATCGCCAGGACTTTCATACGGACCATCTTCGGAACATTCTTTTTGTCTTTGCACAGGCCCATCGAACGGGCAATATCCGAGACCAGTTCGGGCACGGCGAGGTTGAAAACGAATTTATCCCGTGTTTTCCCGAAGTATCGAAAAAGCACGAGGTTAGAAATTTCGGGATGTTCGAAGAGGTAGTCAGTCATCATGTCAATTGCCAGTTCCATTCTCTGGGCGAGCGGCAGTCCATGAATAACTGTTTCTACCTCGATGAGTTTCTGCCGAAGGTCTTCATTTATATCCGTGACCACAGCTTCGTAAAGGTCGCTTTTTTCTCCCCAATGATAATAGAGCGTTGAGATATCAATTCCCACATCTTCAGCGATCATGCGAGTCGTCGCGCCATGATATCCGTACTCGCCGAATATGCGTCGAGCCTTCTGAAGGATTCGGGCCTTCATGGAGTCGGGGTCTTTGCGGGCTTTTTCCAGTGAGCTGGCCACCAAATTATTCCAACCAATACTTCCAGCAAATGATGGAGAAAATAATTGAGGTCCCCGGGACGAGTCAAGAAAAATTTATGGCAGAGCTCATTGTTCAGTTTCGCTAGGCGAGGGGCCTTCATAGGAACCCAACTGAGCAAGCTTGTCCTCGATGGGGATCAACCTCGGCCCGTTAGGAAAAAGGTGTGGCGAAGTCGACGTCCACACTGAAGGCTGGGATTGTCACTTATCCTCAATAGACTGGCGAGACCAAAGGCTAATGCATTCTTATTTTTTGACGCAGCGTCGCCGAATTCACTCGATAAAAACTCCAGCATAACATCACATAGGGTTCGGTAATAAATCTCATGCGGTTGCTTTCCTGATTTTCAAAAAGATTCACACTGCGGCGATACAAATTATCGTAAGCCGGACGAACATCACGGTCCCTGCGTACGCCCATCCTCCGGCCCATTTCTTATCCACCGGACCGCAAGATAAGCGCCATATCCGATGGACAACGCCAGACTATATATGATCAACAGCCCCACCCTCCGCCTGCCGGCCATTCACAGACAGAAACAAAATTAACCATGCAGCGCTTTATGAAGCCCATCCACTGAGCAGTCTTCACAACCAATAGGGGCATGTGACCGCTTAGCCACATGCCCAGTAGAATTCGAATCTTTAATTGGATTGAAGCGCCGGCCGAAACGGCGCTCCCTCTAACACTATTTGAAAATCTCAATAATTTCAACGACGAAGCTGTTTTTGTATATGCTGTTGTTGTAAATGCTGTTGTTGTTGAAATGCTGTTTGTTGAAATTGCTGTTGCTGTTGAAATTGTGTAGCTGTTTAAATCTTGGGACTTGGTAGATGTATGGGTGGTGTGCCCTGTGCTCAGGAACCTTTTGCCTGTCCCTGTCTTCTTACCTACTCCTGTCCATGTCTTCGCGCCCGTACCGACCCTCGTACCCGTCCCTGTATGAAAGCCGGGCCCTGTCGATGTATGAGTCGCTGTATGAGTGCCGGCTCCTGTACCTATCCTCGTATTGATCCCGGTGAATGTTCCTTCCCATCCTCGTATTGATCCCGGTGAATGTTCCCATCCCGGTCCTCGTACCGGTGAAGCTGAAAGGCTGAAGACTCGTCCTTGAGCCGGTACTGACCCTCGTAGCCGACCCTGTATGAGTGCCGGCTCCTAGTGCGTCCCGACCTCGTACCGGTCCCTGCATAACTGCCGGCTCCTGTGACCTGTCCCCGTCCCAGTGCCGGCCTAGTTCCCGGCCCCGAGCCGGTCAGTGTGTACATGCCGAGCCCAGTGAATGTGCCGGTCCCTGTTACTCGTGAAGATTCCTGTCCTCGTGCCGAGGCCAGTCAACGTGCCGATCCCCGTCCTCGTGTGGCTTCCTGTCAACGTGCCGATCCCGGTCCACGTCCTGGTGCCGGTCCCGGTCCTGTGTACCGGTCCCTGTTACCGTGAAGATTCCTGTCCTCGTGCCGAGTGCCGGTCATGTACTCGTGCCGGTTCCTGTCCTCGTGTGGCTTCCTGTCAACGTACCGATCCCTGTCAATGTCCTCGTACCGGTGCCTGTCCCTGTCCGGTGCCGGTGTCCCATCACGTGCCCGTCCCTGGTCGTCGTGCTGGTTCCGGTACTTGTACTCGTCCGGCTTCTAGCGTTGCCTGTACCGGTAGTTGTGCTTGTTCCCGTACCAGTAGTTGTGCTTGTTCCCGTACCTGTGGTTGTCCCGGCCGGTTGTGTCCCCGTACCTGTAGTTGTGCTTGTTCCCGTACCTGTAGTTGTGCTTGTTCCCGTACCAGTAGTTGTGCTTGTTCCCGTACCAGTGCCGGTATCTGTTCCGGTGAAGGTCGGAGGAGGTGGAATCGGGACAAATCCAATGCCGGTCCCCGGGTCATAATAGAGTCCGGTGAAACGGCATGATCAGACCTTCGTCCGGAAGATAATCCGGGTACCAAGGCCCAGGCTGAGGAGTCGGAATCTGCGTGCAACTGGGCACTCTGTCAGGCAAACAGCCAGGAATGGTTGTTCGTTGTACCAATTGCCGCAGAACGTCAGCAGATACTCCCATGACCCCGGAAGGGTCTCGGTCGCGTTCAACCACCACCGTCTGGCATGATTTCACGATTTGCTGCTGATTGAATTTGGTCGTTAACATTCATGACCACGACCGCGCCAGTTCATGACGGTTATCTGTGTTTTATCGGGATCCAACACTTCCACAAAGAAGTCCGCAGTATCACCCGATGGAATGACCGCCGTCAGGGCCGTTGGGCTGGAAATCACAAAGGATGATGGTGGAGTTGTTTGAGAAAGCCGTTTCCTGAAACGCGAGATCCCTTGGGGAACCGTGCCGGCGAATTGGGTCGACCCCTCGATCACGCGAGAAACCCAAAAACTGTAAGGCCGTAGCCGTCCCCAGAGACGCGTCAGCCTGGACCGCTTGAGCGCCTTTCCAGCAGACTTTAGAGTCCGGATTTTAATCTGTGGCGATCACGTCCTGGAGGAAGACCGGGTCCCGCTCCGCAAGCGCGCTGGAACTCCTCCGTCCCGGCGCGCTGGATCACAGCCGCGCCCTGGATACGTTGGATCGGTCCAAGCATCGCGCCGCTTCCGGCCCGGGCGCTTGTGCCCCGGAGATCGTCGCAAGTCCAAGGCAACAGATGAAAATTGCGCCAAAGAAAACTCCCTAGTGCTCGACAATTCGCCTTCCTAATCATTTAGATACCCTCCTTAATCTGACGCCCGGTATCCGGGTCCGAGAAGCAATTTGCGCCAATGGTTTAATATTCAAATCCTCGTATCATTGTGCAAATGGCGTTACGGATGTTGTAATGATGTAATCTCCAACTGAAAGACTTTCCTATTGGAATATTCAAATCACCCGAATAACAATTTATTGAAAAATCGGTATAAAACGCAATTACTGTGACACTTAAGAAAGCTTTGTCGAGCAAACGGATTCATCCGTGGCTCTTAGCGCCCCCCACTCTCATTCATGTTCGGCTTTTGATTTCCATCCCAAAACAACTACAATTTCTCAATGTTATACAAAAGTTAAACGGAACTCTTTGTTGATAATTTGCCAGCCATATCCAAATTAAGAGAATATCGTAGAAACCTATATTGCTTGTGTCAAGCGAAATGGATTTCATTTATCAAGAATGTCTTTTCGATTCGAACATAATTAAGTCAACGACCCCAGTGATTGACATAATTTTCGTCTGACATGCAGGTGCGCAAAGAGTTCTTCATTATTTTTGGTCACGTCACGAAAAATCATCGCTCCTT
>CAVVZX010000015.1:0-103235 GCA_963752855.1 uncultured delta proteobacterium
TCCGCAAGGTGCGCGAGAACGGGTTGACTGTCGTAGTAGTAGAGCACGTTATGGAGGCGGTGATGGAACTTTCCGACAGAGTTATCGTGCTTAACTCCGGTTCAAGATTGCTGAGGGCTCGCCGAAGGAAGTAGTGGCAAACCCTGAGGTCATCCGCGCTTACCTGGGAGAGGGGTACAATGCTGTCCGTCAATAATATATCAGTGGGTTACAAGGGACTTCTGGCTATTCAGGATGTCTCATTTGAGGTCAAAAAGGGCGAGGTTGTTTCGCTGATCGGTTCCAACGGCGCGGGCAAGACCACCCTGCTCAAAACCATACTCGGCCTGCTCAAGCCCATAAAAGGCGAAATTCGTCTGAAGGATCAGGTGATTTCAGGACGTAAGCCCTATGATGTTGTCAAGATGAAGATCGCACTCGCCCCAAAGGACGGCGGCTTTTCCCACGCCTCTCAGTTCAGGACAACCTCACGATGGGCGCATACACAGTTGATTCCAATGAGCAAATTGCGGAAACGATGGAGTCGGTATTGCGACTCTTTCCCTGGATCAGAGAACGGGCTGACCAGCGCGCCGGTACGCTCTCCGGAGGCGAACAGCAGCATGTGGCTATTGCCCGCGGCCTTATGCACGCCCCGATTTACTTATGTTGGACGAACCCTCCCTGGGGGTAATGCCGCTAATGGTCACCGAAATCTTTCGCACCGTCGAGCGCATCACCAGCGAAGGCGTAACCGTGCTCTTGGTGGAGCAGAACGTGTTTCAGGCCCTAAAGGTTTGCCACCGGGCCTATGTCCTACAGACAGGCCGAATCGTCATGGAAGGCACAGGAAGCGAGCTGTCCCAATCCGACCTTGTCCGCCAGGCGTACCTGGGAATGTAATTGCAGGAATGTTCCCTTGGTTATCACAGGCGCTTACAGGCAGGGTTGGGGTTCGATCCCCTGACGGCCCACCAAGAATTCCGAGGATCCGGCAGAGGTGAGTCATGAAATCCTTCTCTATCCTGATGCTAGCACTTGTTTTATCGCTGACCATGATTTCTCTCAATAATGTATTCGCTCAAGACGACCTGAGTATTACCGACTGTCAAGTCGCGGTGCGGAACGCGAACGGACACGGGACAGATCATAGGTAATTATCAGGCTATTGCCGCATGCAGAGATCGTTGCGCCCGCCAATACTGGGACAAAACTGACAAGCCGGATAAGAAAAAGAAAGGCAGTTTATTTGACGATTAGTGTGCATAGTTATGCCCGATATGGCGACGTCGCCAAAGAGGAGACGCCGGCAATCTCGATAGAATGATTCACAACAGAGAAATCAATTAAATTGTTAATTTCATAGAAATAGGATAATGGCCAGACACACTAAGGTTATAGTAATAACACTGGCAAGCGCCCCGTTTTGAATGTCATCTTTCAGGGTCTCCCAACAAAGGATCGTCATGGTTTGTCGCTCCGCTCCGGAACCTCCAGCTTGCCACCCTGAGCTGGCAAAAGATATGCCATAAACGGCGAACAGCCAACGTTATTGGTAATCTGTTACAATAATTTAACAAATTATAGTCAAATGCATTGCCAGGGCAGGTCGCTCCGTTTCGGAAACTATGGTGTCCCTCCCACAATTCTATTGAGGCCGTGCAATATAAAGGGAAGTTTGAGCATGGGGTCAGGTCGGGTCATTTGGAGCTGTCGCTTGATGCCCTTCACACGCGTCCGCAGGCTGGCTCATTCCCTGATCTGATTCTTCATGCGAGAAACCACGCTACTCACACCCATCTTCTACAGTCATTGATAAAAGTTAGTTTGTTTCGAGATGTTAGTAGCGCGCGACGAATCTGTGGCACCAGGTTCTGGATCCCTGGAGGAAGGGACCGGTTACTATTTGAGGTCGAGCGGCACGTTACGGATGTTGGGAGGCAGGGCTACCCCTGCTGCCCGGCAGACCGTGCTACACGTTCCTTTGGGCTGGGAGCGCAGGATAAAGCGTTTCCCTGCGTGCTCCAGCTCCACTTCGGTCAGGCTGTCCAGATCGAGCTTGATGTCGGCCCATTCGCATGAGACCTCTCTGGCCTCAAGACGCTCTTGCAACGCCTGGCGTAGGACCAGAGCCAGGAAGGAGCAGAAGACGTGTCCTCGGATCGTCCGGTCGTACTTCGTGGTACACCGGTCTGGTGCTGAGCAGGGTCTTGGCTGATCGGAAGAGCTGCTCCACCATCCAGAGCTGCTTGTACTTCAGGCCTACCTCGGCTGCCGGGAGGCTGGTGTTGGTCCTGAGAACCCACTTGCCGTCAAAGCGTGACTCAGCCTTCGCCTTGTCATAGTCGATGCGGAAAGTGTCGCCGGTGGTTGCAAGATACCTTCGGAACCCCTTGTTTCCCACCAGGGACTTGTCGCCCTGCTTCAGTCGCTCTTCCAGGGCACAGAGGATGGCTGCTCGGTCAGCAGCGTCCTTCTTGGCCTGGTCCTCATTGACGCAGACCACATAGCGCCTGTCGTCTACGATCACTTCCTTGACCTTCAAGGGGGAACGAGAAGCGCCTACCACCTGATAGCGTCCTGCTCTGGAGAGCACCTCCTGTTTAACTTCCTTCACCGCGCGCATTCGGGCTCCCAGGATGTACGGCCACTCTCGCTTCTCCAGCTCTTCGATGGTATCTTGGCTGATCATGCCGCGGTCAGCCACGATACAGACACGGCCGATGGAGAACCTAGATCGGAGCCGATCCACGACCGGTATCAGGCTTGTCACGTCCGCGGTGTTTCCTGGCCACATCTCGCAACAGATCGGTCGGCCTTCGTTGTCGATCACCGCTCCCACCACCATCTGTTTCAGATCCGGCCGATGATCCTTGTTATGGCCTCGCTTACCCAGTGTCTCTCCTCCTTCTCCCTCGAAGTAGATGGAGGTCGTATCGAAGAAAACCAGGTCAAGTGCAGAGAACAGATCTCGTGATCGGAAGAACAGCTCTTCCTCAATGAGATCCTTGACGCACCGAGGGGCTAGAGTCCTGCCAGCTTGTAGTGCCTCGGGCAGCTCTTCACCCAACCAGGCCATAGCTCGATAGAGGTGATGGAGATCCAGCTCATCGGCGCCACTGATCCCGTAGTCTTGTACCCACTTGCTGCAGGAACGGTCCGATCCAGACGCAAACAAGCGGTTGAGCACGGTAATGAACACAGCCCGCTCAACGGGAAACTCGAACTTGCGGCCGGCACAACGGCCTCCTATGATTTCTCTTAACCCTGTTTCTCTCCACAGACGCTCGAAGATCAGTCCCGGACCGATCCTACGTACCGCTATCACCGGCGCCTCACCGCGACTCTGCGCGTCGATCACCATCATGGACTCGGAGTACTTGGCGCCAGAAGATAACAGCCGTTCAAGTTGGCCTGAAGCTTCAAGCTCATCAAGCCTCCCCAAGGTACAAATAACGCGCTGTTTGGAGCCGCCCTCTTGCCATCGGTTTTCGACTATTTGCAAGTAGGTTCTGTCTCCTGACTTCTTCTGACGAAAGAACATGGCGCCCTCCATGAAGACACCATGTTTCATATCACCACAAACCGATATGTCAAGCATCATTTATCAATGACGTGGCACCATGTTTTCGACTCCGGAAAAAGTCACCCCGCGTTATTTCAAGAACATAACCACTCTCCACCTCCAAAAAACGCCTAGAACTGTAGAAGATGGGCTTTAGGCTGTTCCCGAAATCACTTTACCGATGGCACCCCTGAATTTTCAAGCACCACCCGATTGCTCATAATCTAAGAGTAATCGTGGCTCTGTCATTTCAACCTCACTCCAAAACACAGCGGTTTGGACTACGGAGCATAGCTCAGAAGCATTTCTGACGGGACAGGCGCGGTGAAATCGATGGACATCATGACGCTCAGAATGGATATGGTCAGAATGGAGAAGATAAAAAGCTTCCTGGCCCAGAGCCGCTCATCGGATGCCTTGTAGCCCGACCAGGCCAGATACAGCCAGGACAGGCACAACACGGTCGCCACTGCAAAGAAGCTGTAACCGGTGTAACCCGCGAAGGTCAGCATCAGCGTGGCGGCCATAAAGGCCAGGATATAACCGACCATATGCTTTCTATATGCAGCGGCTGTTCCCTGCTTTACCGGCAGGACCGGGATGCCTGCAGCAGCGTAATCATCAAGCCGATAAACAGCGATCGCGTAGCAGTGAGGCATCTGCCATAGGGTGAAGATCGACAACAATATCACCGCTCCCATATCGAAGCGACCGGTGACTGCGCAATATCCCGCGAGGGGCGGCGCGGCTCCCGCCAGACTGCCGATCAACGTGCTGTACACGGAATTGCGCTTCATGTACAGGCTGTACACGCCCACATAAATCAAAAGACCCGCCAGCGTGATGACAACGGACAACAGGTTTGTCGTCGCCCAGAGCAGCGCCATGCCCGCAATGCCCAAAATCGTCGCGTAGGATACTGCTGACTTCAGTGAGATGAGCCCTTTGGCAAGCGCGCGGTTGCGTGTCCGGATCATTTTTCGGTCTAATTCTCTATCGATACAGTTGTTGAAAACACAACCGGAAGCGACAACCAGGGATATGCCGATGAGAGTCGCCGCGAGAGCAACGCCATCAATCCGCCCTTTGGAGGCAAGAAAAAAGCCCGCGGCAGCGGAGATCAGGTTGCCCAAAACGATCCCCGGTTTGGCGACGAGCAGATAGTTTTGGCAAGCAGTCCGGGGGGCGGGATGTTTTCCGGGGTAGGGACTTTTTGCAAAAAGTCCCTCCCCGGACCCCACCCCAAAAACTCCTAAATATGCTCCTTCAGGTCGTGTGCGGGTAAGCGATCCTGTCACTGGCTCATGCCCACTCCGTACCCATTTAGGAGTTTTCGGAAGAGGGTCCAGGGGGAAAACCCTTTTGCAAAAGGGTTTTTCCCCTGGCGGTCCGCTTTCTGAAAGTCATTTCTCCTCCTACAACCGGAGCTACTGCAATAATCCATTGCAGAAAAGAGGGTTCCCCGAAAGATCTCCCCAAAACCGCTCAACTTAGGTACCAGAAAACCTCGCGGTCCCCTCGGAAAGAACTCCTAGATATGCCTCTCGATCTCGTGTGCGGGTTAGTCAACCCTTCGCTAGACCGCGGTCCATCCGCAAACATATGGGAGTTTTCGGAAAGGGGGTCAGGGGAAAACCCTTTTGCAAAAGGGTTTTCCCCCTGATGCTCGCTTTCTGAAAGCCCAAATATTTTTTGATCGTTTCAGGCATTCTCACATCATTCGGTAATTCAGGGTATACATGATCCAGAGGCTTCCTCCGACGAAGAGGATCATGATCAATATCGTGAATATCAAGGCCAGCACGTTCCAGCGCTCCGCGGATGAGGTGTCCAGATGCAGGAAGTAATGCAAGTGAACCAGAATCTGCACGCTGCCCGCAATGAATACGACGGCCAGAGTCGCCGATAGGGACCACGCGCCGCTCATGACCAATGCAAACGGAATGGCTGTCAGAATCAGGGAAAGCACGAAACCGGCGCCATACGATTTGAGACTTCCCCTGCTCGCGCCCGTGCTGTCGACAGTCGCTTGATTCATTTACATAACTCCCATCAGGTAGACGATACTGAATATGCCGATCCATACGATATCCAGAAAATGCCAGAACATGCTCAGACGCATCAGCCGTGATTGAACGGGGGTAGTCAACCCTTTGACGGCCACCTGACCTACCATGACGGCCATCCAGATCAGCCCGAAAGTCACATGGGCGCCGTGAGTCCCCACCAGGGTGAAATAGCTCGAAAGGAAGGCGCTGACGTTCGGTCCGTGGCCCTCGGAAATGAGGCTGTGGAACTCATTGATTTCCATGGAGACAAATCCGAGCCCCAGCAGAAAGGTAACGGCGAGTCCGATCAGGACCCACTTCTTCATGCCGTTGTACACGGCCAGCATGACCAGACCATAGGTTACGCTGCTGAATAGCAGGAGCAAGGTTTCAGCCATCACGTAAGGCAGTTCGAACAATTCCTTGCCCGTCGGTCCGCCGGCATAGTTGTGGCCCAGGACGGCGAAAGTGGCGAAGAGCGTCGCAAATATGATGAGGTCGCTCATAAGATAGAGCCAGAAACCGAATGTCTGCATCTCGACGGTGTCAGGGTGTCCAACTTCTTCTTTATGAGCGCCGCCGATGGTCAAAGCGTCTGTTGTCATCATTTACATCTCCGCTACAGGTTATGTGATGCCTCTGTTTGTCTGCGTGACTTCATTTCGCGACGGCGGCCAACTGTTGATAGCGTTCATTTTCGATCCGCTCGACTTCGGCCGCGGGTACGACATAATGGATGTCATCATCCATTGAGCGGGCAATGACCGTGAAAAGCATACCCAGAACGGCCAGTATGGCCAGCCACCATATGCTCCAGATCATGGCGAATCCGAACACGAAAGCCAATCCGCCAAGGATAAGGCCGTGCGGAGCGTTTTTCGGCATCTCGATGTCGTTATATTGATCCGGCTTGCGATATTCGACGCCTTTTTCCTTCATGTCCATAAAGGCGTCGATTTCGTCTATTACGGGTATTTTCGCGAAGTTATAGACCGCGGGAGGAGAAGATGTCATCCACTCCAAGGTGCGGCCGTCCCAGGGATCGCCCGTCGGATCGCTGAGGGCACGGCGCTCCTTAATGCTGACGAGCAATTGAATTGCCTGAAAGAGGATGCCGAGCCCGATCACAGCCACACCCAATGCGGCGATGAGCAGATAGGGATGCCAAGCCGGGGTGGCATAATAGGCCATGCGGCGGGGCATGCCCATGAAGCCCAGCACATACAGGGGAATAAAGGCGAGATAAAAACCGATCAGCCAACACCAGAATGCTCGTTTGCCCCAATCTTCCTTCAAACGGAAACCGACGGCCTTTGGGAACCAGTAGTAATAACCTGCGAAAAAGCCGAACAGCGCGCCGGGGATAATCGTATTGTGGAAATGAGCGATCAGAAACAGGCTGTTGTGGAGCACGTAATCAGCGGGTGGCACAGACATCAGCACGCCTGAAGCTCCACCGATAGCGAAGGTCACTATGAACCCCAGGGTCCAGTACATCGGCGTAGTAAACCTTATGCGGCCACGATACATGGTGAAAAGCCAGTTGAAGGTCTTCACCCCGGTGGGGATGGCAATCAGCATGGTCGCAATCCCGAAAAAGAGGTTGACGTTCGGGCTGGCGCCCATAGTGAAAAAATGATGCACCCAGACGGAAAAGGACAGGACCGTGATGGCCGCAGTGGCATAGACCATGGATCCATAGCTGAATAGCCGCTTTCCGGAGAAAGTGGCTACGACCTCCGAGAAGATGCCGAAAGCCGGCAGGATCAGGATATAAACCTCGGGATGCCCCCAGGTCCAAAACAGGTTGGCATACATCATCATGTTGCCGCCGAGCGTGTTGGAGAAAAAGTGCATATCCAGGTAGCGATCGAGTGTCAGCATGGCGAGAGCGGCCGTCAGGACCGGAAATGCCCAAACCACGAGCACCATAGTGAAAAAACTAGTCCAGACAAACAACGGCATCCGCATGAGCTTCATACCTGGAGCGCGCATTGTCATGATCGTGACGAGAAAATTGATACCGGTCAAAGTCGAGCCGATACCGGCGATCTGGAAGGACCATATCCAATAATCCACCCCTACGCCGGGGCTGTACTGTTGTTGGGTGAGCGGGGCATATCCTGACCATCCGGCTTGTGAAAACTCACCCACACCCAAAGATACCATGACCAGCAACGCCCCGGCTGCGGTCAGCCAGAGACTGAGCGAATTCATAAAGGGAAAGGCTACATCGCGTGCGCCGATTTGTTGCGGCACGACGATATTCATCAACCCGACCAGAAACGGCATGGCCGCGAAAATGATCATGATCGAGCCGTGAGCGCTGAATATCTGATTGAAATGCTCAGGGGACAGATAGCCAAGCGCCCCGCCCGAGGCCATAGCCTGCTGAGCGCGCATCATAATTGCGTCAGAGAACCCGCGCAGCAGCATGACCAATGCGACGATAATGTACATGATGCCGATTTTTTTGTGGTCGAGGCTGGTCAGCCATTCTTTGTAAAGGTAGGTCCACTTTCCGTAGTAAGTGATCAAGCCCAGGATCACCAAGCCCAAGAGAAGAGCGCCACCTACGGCGCCTATCGTGATTGGTTGGTCAAACGGAATCGCTGAAAGGCTTAGGTTTCCAAACATATCAATTTTCCTCTGAAACGCCGGTTCTTCAGTGCGTAGAAACGGACCCTCCGCTCATATGATCGGGATTTTTGCCCCAACTCGGATCGGATTTGCGCATGATATCCACAAACAGACCGGGCTTGACTGAAGAGAAATAGGTCACGGGGTGGTAGCCGACACTCGGCTTTGCGAGCTTCTCATATCGGTCCGGATCAAGCTTTTCCGGAGATTGCCTGACCTTTTGCACCCACGATTGAAACTCTTCCGCGGAAACCGCATTCGCCTTGAAATGCATGTCAGCGTAACCGCGACCGCTGATTTGCTGATTGTGGCCGGCATAAGCGCCCGGCTGATTAGCCATGAGGCTCAATCGGGTTTGCATCCCTCCCATGGCGTAAATCTGGCTGCCCAGTTGCGGGATGAAGAAGGAAGTCATTACGGTGTCCGAGGTAAGTTTGAAGCTGACCGGAACATTGACGGGGAAAGTGATTTGATTGACGACGGCGATATTTTGATCCGGGTAAATGAAGAGCCATTTCCAATCCAGGGATACGGCTTCGATGTTGATGGGCTTCTCGGCAGAATGGATGGGCTTATAGGGATCCAGAGAATGGGTGCTGGTCCAGGCCAGAATGGCAAGAACCGTGACAATAGCAAAGGGGACCGCCCACATGAAAAACTCGATTTTAGCGGAATGACTCCATTTCGGCATATAAGTCGCTTCAGTATTCGAAGCTCTGAACTTTCGGGCAAACCAGAAAGCCATAATGAAGACGGGAATGATTACGATCAGCATGAGCGCGATGGCCGCAATGATGAGGGACCGCTCCGCCTCCCCTATCGGTCCCTTGGGGTCGAGCACGAGTATCGTGCTGCAACCTCCGAGGAGAGTCACGGCGCCTAGGGATGTCAAGCCGACAAAAACAGAATAGCTCTTTCTCTTCATTTGTCCCCCACCATCTCAAGGGTCTTATCTATTTTGGAAAAATCAAACGCCGGAAGAACATACATTTCTGCGTCTTCCCGAGGAATAATACGGGTTAATAGCTTTCGACCGAAAACCCTGCTCCAAGTTCCCCTAAAATCTTCTGACGTCCATATGCCGTCTTTGATTAAGAAAATAATTTGTCATCAAGTTCATAGCGTAGCTGCCGGAGCCTCATGCGTCAATCGTAATTTGGATCTTCTTTCTCATTGGAAACCGCAATCTAATGGAGGAAATACGGATATAAAAGAATTCTGCTGTTACGGAGACCAAAAATGTAATATGAAAATCATATAATTGATAATTTAACTACAACCCCTTGGTGGAGAGAAAAATGTCCGATCCGATTAAAGCTTCCATATGTGGCGAGATAGCGACCCTGCTGTTTGACAAGCCTAAGACATACAATTCCCTGGATTTAGACACCATGGCAATCTTTGCCGAGCATCTGATCAATCTGGCTGTGGATGACACTGTGCGCGGGGTCGTCATATCGGGGCAGGGGACGGCGTTCTGCTCCGGAGGCGACCTGAAATGGGTGAAAAGCTGGCCGGAGGGTTATGCCGCGGCTTTTCACAACTTGGCTGCTCGACTTCATCAAGCTACCTTGGAAATTCGCCGGATGAAAAAGCCTGTGATAGCAGCGATAAACGGAGTGGCTGCGGGAGGCGGCTTTTCAATCGCGCTGGCATGTGATTTCAGAATCATGGCCAAATCTGCGGTTTTGAGGCAGGCCTATACATATTATGGACTATCCATCGACGGCGGGGGCACCTTCACGTTGCCAAGGCTTGTGGGATTAGCTCGCGCTCTTGAGATAGCGGCTTTTGACAAGCCCATTTCAGCCGAACAGGCGCTTGAATGGGGACTGGTAACCAAAGTTGTCGAGGACGGTCACGCGCTGGAAGAAGCCTCTAAAATGGCCGAGGAACTGGCGCGAGGGCCGTTGCATTCATTCGGACACTCCAAAAGGCTCATGACCGATTCATTTAACAATTCTTTCGAGACTCATCTCCAAATTGAGCGTGAGGCCCTTGCCGCATGCGCTGCTCATCGCCGAAGGCGAAGAAGGCATCACAGCCTTTGTCGAGAAACGCAAACCGGTTTTTAAATAATGGATTGTTTCTTTTGCTCGCCGGGGGGCTCTTTCTTGCAAGAAAGCCGCCCTCGGTCCCCCACAAGAACTCCTAAATATGCTTCTTCAGGTCGTGTGCGGGTAAACGATCCTGTCGCTGTCTCATGGCCACTCCACAAGCATTAGGAGTTTTCGGAAAGGGGGTCTGGGGAAAACCCTTTTGCAAAAGGGTTTTCCCCCAGGCCGTCCGCTTTCTGAAAGTCATTTCTCCTCCTACAAGCGGAGCTAATGAAATAATCCATTAAATAATATTGCAGGAATTAACCGGAAAACAGTTCTTTAGAGTTAAAGCGTTCCGGGGCGTTCGCGTTGTAATCATTATTAAAAAAGGCATACAGCGTTCTGCCGCGAAGGTGGGGCTTTACGACGGACACCCAATGGGAGAGTTCTTTATCCGTGTAATCGTATCGGTATGTCTCTCGGTCCTGCCCGTGAAATCTCACGTATAAGAAATCCGTTGTCGGAAAAATGGTTTCCGGAAGGCTCTGGTGGCTAACTGCGACAAACGCAGCCTTGTGGCGGGACAGAGCCTCGGCAACGTCATCATCCCACCAGCTCTCGTGCCGAAACTCCACCGCGTGCCGAACCTTTTGGGGGAGCAAGGACAAGAAAATCCTCCAGACGATCAACATCTTTGTGAAGAGAAGGCGGCAATTGCCATAGGATGACTTGGAGGCGCGTTAGCTTGAAGACTCGTTCAAAGAACTTTTGCAGGGCCTCTTCACAATTTGCGATCTTTTTCAAATGAGTAACGACACGAGAACCCTTGACGACCAGGTGAAAACCTTCCCCTAGCCTCGTGTTCCAGGCGTTTATCATGGGTTCTGTGGGAAGTCTGTAGAAAGTGGCGTTCACCTCGACAGTGTCGAAGTATTCGGCATAGAAGGACAAACGTTCCGATGCTTTAATATCTTCCGGATAGAAACTCCCGTACCAATCATCGTAAGTCCAGCCGGACGTGCCTATGAAAACTCTTTGCCGTTTCATGGCATGATCTTATCCGCAGCCACTATCCCCCCCCCAAGAAACATGGTCTTTTTCTTGAATCGTGGGGAACCCTCATCCGAGGCAAGGAGGGCTCCCTTCTATTTTCTTGCGCCTAGGCCGCGATGAACTCGTAACTGATGTGTTCGCCTTCGAGATTAACCGCGCGGATTTTAACTTTCATGCCGGGTTTGACCGCCTCATCCGGAATTGATTTGTCGATTCTACCGAAGACTTTTACTCCTTCACTGAATTCAGCCACCCCCATTGCATACGGCACGTCTTTCTCAAATCCCACCGGAGCATACATTGCTTTGGTGAACGTGACGAGAGTTCCATCACTGGAGATGGGAAACCAATCCATGTCGGAACTCAAGCACGCATTACAATCGCTGCGTGGGGGGAAATATTTGGCCCCGCAACTCTTGCAGACTGTTCCGCGAATTTCGTTGTTTTTGAGGAACTCCACAAATTGCTCGGCTTTTGTGGCGCTAGTAAAACTGATAATTCCAAATTGTTCGAATCCCATTTTATTCCTCCAAAGGCACCCTGTAAGCGCCCCGTCTGAAGGTACTTTTGTCAAGAACCATTATGCGCTGCGATTTGTATCTCGGTTCGCCCACAGCCACAGCGCTCGGGTTCACAATTGTTAAGAGTTTTTTGAAGGGGGCGCCGGGGGAAATCCAGCGCATGATGCGGGACAAAAAAGTGTTCCCGGCCTCTTATCCCTCTCCTTCTTCCTCAATCCACCCCGAATATGCTCACGTTGCCGTAGATACCGACACCGCCGATGTTGTGCACCAAGCCTATCTTAGCTCCAGGGACCTGCATATCGCCGGCTTCGCCCCGAAGTTGCATGACTATCGTCCTGATCTGTGAGCCTCCGGTAGCGCCGATCGGATGTCCTTTTGAGAGAAGGCCGCCATCCACGTTTACCGGTATTTTGCCTTCCTTGTAGGTCTCCTTGTTTCGGATAAGTTCTTTGCCGCGGCCCGGCTCGGCGAATCCCAGGTCTTCGTACGCCATCATCTCCGCGATGGTGAAGCAATCATGCACTTCCGCGACATTTACGTCCCCTGGCTTTTATTCCCGCCATATCATAGGCTTTCTTGGCGGCCAATTGAGCGCATCTCAAGCCGGAAAACGTATCACGACCTGCCATGTTTATCGGCGCGGTAGCCATACCCACGCCCAATACTCGCACCGGCTTCTTGCACAGGTCCTTGGCTTTCTCTTCAGAAGCCAGGATCACGCACGATGAGCCGTCCGCGTTGGCGCAGCAGTCGAACATCTTCAGCGGCGTGGCGATGTAATTGGGTTCCATGATCTTATCAAGGGTGAGTCCTTTACGGAAAACCGCCTTTTCGTTGACCACACCGTAAGTCGAGGACTTGACTCGAATGAGGGCAAGATCTTCTTCGGTGGTCCCATGTTTCGTGAAATGGCCCCGAGCGTACATAGCGTAGTATGCCGGCATCATAGTGCCAAATGGCGCTTCCCATTGAATATCCCCACCGCGCCCCATTCTTTCCTGCGACTCAGCGGATGATATTTCCGACATTTTCTGGAAACCCAGAACCAACACAACATCGTGAAGGCCTGAGGCAATAAGGGCGTAAGCCGTCCTGAGCCCGCTGGAGCTGGATGAACATACGCTTTCAACGTAGAATGTAGGTTGAGGATTCAACCCGAGATACTCGGCCATGAGGCCGGCGGGGGTCCTCTGTTTGTCGTATTCTGGAGCGGAACAAATAACCGAAGCATCGATTTGAGCGGTTTTGAGGCCAGCGTCTTGCATTGCTTCTCTAAACGCCTCAAACGCCAATTCTCGAATCGAGCCTGGATATGCCCGCACGAACGCACTCTGCCCAACACCGATGACCGCAACTTTTGGCATCCGGAACTCCTCCTTATGAGCGCTGAACGTGATTCTTCCGCGATTCGGCAGATTTAAAATGATAACATAAGCGGGGGACTAGATCAATGAAGGGTTCTGAGGCGCCGGAAATTCTTGCTCAATCCTTGTCTCTCTGATACTCATACTGGTTGATCGGAGAATCAAGCTTAATCTACAAGTTCAGGTTTCTCGTCCTTCAAATCTAGGAGGTTCATCCGATGGAAATCAAGAAGATAGGAGTTATCGGCGCTGGGTTGATGGGGGCCGGCATAGCTCAAGTGGCTGCTCAGAGCGGTTTCGAAGTGAATTTGAACGATGTCGAAGAAAGATTCATTCAGAACGGGCTGAAGACAATCGAGAAGAATCTCAAGCGCCTGACCGACAAAGGTAAAATGGATGCTTCGACAGCAGAGGGCGTGCGGTCTCGTATCAAACCCATCGTGTCTCTGACTGACGCGGCCAAGGATGTGGACGTGTTCATTGAGGCAATTATCGAAAAGATGGACCTGAAGAAGAAATTTTACCAAGATCTGGAAGCTGCGGCTCCTAAAGCCGCTATTTTCGCAACCAACACCTCGGGGCTGAGCATAACGGAGATTGCTTCGGTGACAGCCCGCCCGGAGCGCTTTATAGGAATGCATTTTTTCAATCCAGTGCCTGTGATGCAGCTCGTGGAAGTCATCCGAGGTATAGCTACTTCCGAAGAGACGGTAGCGATTATCAAGGGCCTTTCCTCGAAAATGGGCAAAACCGCCATCGAGGTTCAAGAAGCGCCGGGTTTCGTCGTGAACCGCATTCTCGTTCCCATGTTGTGCGAGGCCATATTCGCTTTGCAGGAAGGCCTTGCAACTCCTGCTGAAATCGACGAAGGCATGAAGCTCGGGGCAAATCACCCTATCGGACCGCTGGCTCTTTGCGACCTGGTAGGGCTGGATACGCTGCTCAGCGTCCAACAGCATTTATACGAAGAATTCGCGGACCCCAAGTATCGACCGCCCGCGCTGCTCAGAAAAATGGTCCGCGCAGGTCGCCTTGGCCGCAAGACCGGCAAAGGATTCTTCGATTACACTTGATCGTTGTTGTCGGATGGTAAGCGTCGGCTTTCGATAGTCCGGAAATCTGCGGGCATGGCCCGAACGCAGGATTATCCCATTTGTGAGCGCGCTATTTGCGCCGGAGGAAAAAATGCAAGAATTGGAACGATTCGGTCTGACCGAAGAGGAAATCATGCTTCAGGATATGGTCCGCCGTCTGACTAGGGAAAAAGTGGCCCCGGGGGCGGAAGAACGCGACAGGAAAGCGGAATACCCGTGGGACATGTTGGAGCTGATGAGAGAAAACGGTCTTATGGGTATCGATTTTCCCAGCGAATACGGGGGAATGGCCGCGGGAATGATCGCCCATTGTATTGCGGTGGAGGAACTGGCAAAGGCGGACGCTTCCGTAGCATTGATCCCTTCATGTCAGGAATTGGGGACTTTACCGATAATATTGGCCGCCAACCATGAGCAAAAGAGCAAATATCTCCCGCCTCTCGCTTCAGGGGAAAAGATTGCAGCCTTCGGGCTCACCGAGGCCCGTGGCGGATCGGATGTGGCGGCCCTTAGGACCCGTGCGGAGCGCAAGGGGGACAAGTACATTCTGAACGGAACTAAGACTTTCATTACCAATGGCGGTGTCGCGGATACTTATTACGTATATGCTGTCACGAATCCGGATGCCCCTTCTCATAAAGCGGCATCTGTCTTCATCGTCGAGAAAGGCACGCCTGGTTTTGCGGTGGGCAAGGATGAGGACAAGCTCGGAATCCGATCTTCTTCGACCACAGAACTGATTTTGGAGAACGTTGAGGTGCCTGTGGAAAACCGGTTGGCAGAAGAAGGGGACGGTTTTCATATCATGATGAAAACGCTGGATTTCAGCCGCCCGTCAATAGCCGCTCAGGCCTTGGGCATAGCCGCCGGGGCCTTTGAACAGGCTACGGCATACGCGAAAGAGCGAGAAAGCTTTGGCAAGCCGATCATCCGACATCAAGGGATTTCTTTCAAATTGGCTGACATGGCCATGAAGATTTCAGCGGCCCGCCAGTTGCTGTACAAGACCTGCGCGCTCTTGGACTACAACGTCAAAAAGGACCTGTCGAGAGTCCCCCCTGAAATAATGCGCTATTCTTCCATGTCCAAGGCCTTCTGTTCCGATGTGGCCATGTGGACGACGATTGAAGCTGTGCAGGTGCTCGGCGGATATGGATACATCAAGGAGTACCCGGTCGAACGAATGATGCGCGATGCCAAGATTACTCAAATCTATGAGGGCACGAACGAAATTCAGCGCGTGGTGATAGCTTCAACGCTGTAAAAGCACATAGGGGCGATGCCCTGTCATTGTATGGCGCGGGTTTCAACCCAGCGCTTGCCTGATACCGACTAGGCAAGCCGGTCTCAGACCCGCCCCGTACAACCCTTCAAACACCTACCGGATAACAGGCCGGATTTTGTCGCCTTCTAACGATCTAAAGTGCTTCACGAAAAATCGCGCGGCCAGCCCGTTGATGAATCCTGTGGCCGCCGCGGTCAAGAGCAGAACAGGCAGCAGCAGCAGAATTCCATCATTTCGAACCACCAGGAAATAAGCCACTGCGAGTTGGGCCATATTGTGGGCTACCGCGCCGGTCAGGCTGACGCCTATTTCCGAGAATATTTTTGCCCCGAAACTATAGGCCAACCCCATAGCCAATATGGCGCAGGCCCCTCCAAATAAGGACATCATGAAAGCTGGTGACCCGAAAAGTCCGTAGGCCATGGATCCCAGAAAAATGCGTCCCAGTGTGACCAGGACCGCGTCCTTAAACCCGAACAACTCCAAAGCGGCAAGGCCGATGATATTTGCAAAGCCGAATCTGAACCAAACGAAAGTAATCGGCAGAAGCCCTTCCGCAGTGTGAATAACAGTGGCCAAAGCCAAAAGCAGGGCTAGCCTTGCCAGTTTCACCACTCGATCAGTCATCGACTCACCGCGTCCAAGTCTTCGGCCTGCTCAGCGGTTGTTGTGACAATGACTTCATTGGGGACACAGACTAAAATGCCTCCCTCACTACCAATGGCGCCCATGCCGCAACAGATCTTATGAGGACATGGAGAAGACTGAATGCGCGCCCGGCCGTTCTCGATAAGAACCGAAGTTGTCCCCAATCGCCCTCGGAACCTTGACCAGTCTATGATTATTTAAGGAATACCTTCCGACGATCTTGTCACCGGCGCGAATCTCCAAAACTTTTCCTCCGGCAAGCATCCAGCGAGGCATAATTGGGAAAGACAACAAAGCGAAAAAGATTATTGAACACAATAAGATACCGTCGCCGAGCGTCATGCCGACGCGAGTTCGCAGCCTGTTTATCTTTGATATTAAGTTATTCATTATGTTCAAGTATAATGTATCGGCTGAAAAAAGCGAATCCGAGCAGCCGATCCAATGGCTAATTCCAAATACTTTCTTAAGGTCTTAATTAGTCAAGGAAGGGACGGAAAGAAGATTCTTTATTTTTCTTGCATCATGCCGGGATTCGTTATAAATATGGTTCACTAGAGATTCGTAGCCCGGGGACTACAAAGGCGGCCAACAATGAAATGCCCTGCCTGTGGTCATGTCGATGACCGTGTCATTGATTCTCGTCTCGGCAAAGAGAATACGGTAATTCGCCGGCGCCGTGAGTGCCTCAAGTGCAACAAAAGATTCACGACCTACGAGCGGATAGAGGACGTGCTACCCTTTGTAATTAAAAAAGATAGTCGTAGGGAACCGTTTGACAGGCGGAAAATCATAGAGGGGATGAGGAGGGCCTGCCAGAAAAGGCCCATCAGCATAGAGGAAATCGAAGCGGTGGCGGAGTCCATCGAACAGGAGTTAATGGAAAGCCCAGAGAAGGAAATAGAGTCGGCAAGAATCGGAAAACGGGTAATGATCGCGCTTCAGCGCATGGACCATGTTGCTTATGTTAGATTCGCATCCGTTTATCGCTCTTTTGCAACCATTGATGAATTCATCCGGGAAATAGACGAATTGCAGGCGAGCAAAGAGATCCGGGATGAAGCGCGTTCGCAAAATGGACCTCTTAATGAACAGAGTCAAGAATTCCAAGATTCCCCCTGAAGCGGAAAAATTTATGTCCCTGGCCCTCGAACTTGCCCGGCGGAGATTGGGGCGCACCTCGCCTAATCCTGTAGTCGGAGCGGTGCTTGTAAAAGAAGGTGAGGTTGTGGGTCAGGGCTATCATCGCGCAGCCGGGGAACCTCACGCAGAAGTCGAGGCGATCAGGTCTGCCGGCTCGCGTGCAAAAGGCGCTGAACTCTTTGTCACACTTGAGCCGTGCAACCATCATGGGCGCACTCCGCCATGTACGGACGCCATCCGTGAGGCGGGTATCAAAAAAGTGTGGTACGGCGTGGACGATCCGAATCCAGGTGTCCGGGGAGGTGGCGCCAAGACCCTCAGAGACGCCGGAATTGAGGTCGTCGGCCATGTGACTGAAAATCGGTGCCGTCGGATTAATGAGATTTACCTTACCAATGTCACTCTCCGCCGTCCGTTTCTCATTCTGAAATTGGCTATGAGTCTTGATGGACGCATTGCCACTCGAACCGGCGATTCTAAATGGATCACTTCCGAGGCTTCTCGTAGGAAAGTGCATCGTCTAAGAGATCGGGTTTCAGGGATTGCTGTCGGCATAGGAACTATACTAGCTGACAATCCATCACTCACTACGCGTCTTCCGCGTGGAGGAGGGCATGATCCGATTAGAATCGTTATGGATTCAAAGCTCAGGACACCGACTAACGCCAATATATTCAACCCGAAATCACCGGCGGAAATCATAATCGCCACTTGCAAGAATCCGCCTGCGGACCGCCGGGTTGAGCTGGAAAAGAAAGGCGCCAAAATAATACCTACTTCGGACGAGGCCTGCGTAGATTTGAACGATTTATTCTCGCGCCTTTATCGCAGCGGAATCACATCAGTCTTATTGGAAGGAGGAAGTGGGCTTGCGTGGGCCGCGCTCCACGCAAGAGTCGTGGATAGATGTTTATTCTTTTACGCGCCTATTATTATAGGGGGCGCGGATGCGCCTCAAGGAGTGGGAGGGTTGGGCGTTAGCCGATTAGAAGACGCGCCCAAGCTTACAGACCTTAGATTTTCCCTAGTGGGTGGGGATATTCTCCTTAATGGAAGAGTCAAATATCCCCAAGTAAAATCCCCCAACAAATAATTCACCGAGGGCAGATCCTGAATTGGGCTGCCGGATACCGGCTATGATTCTACAAATCAACCCTATTCATCCTCAGCCGCGACATGTCACCAAAATTGCAGAAATACTCAGGGGCGACGGTGTAATTGTTTACCCGACCGATACGGTCTACGGGCTCGGGTGTGATATCAGGAGTAAGAAAGCTCTGGATAGGGTTCGCCGGATAAAAAGGATAGACAACCGACGGCATCTTTCATTCGTCTTTTCGGATTTGAAGGCTATCGCCGAATATGCGCAGGTGAATGACGGGGCGTACAAAATTCTTCGACGATACTTGCCGGGACCTTACACTTTTGTGCTTCGGGCGACCAGACTCGTCCCTCGCATAGTGCTAACAAAGCGAAATGAGGTAGGTATCCGTATCCCGGACAACCGCATTTGTCAGGCGTTGGTCGCGGAACTCGGGAACCCGATACTCAGCTCTTCGGTACGTATGCCGGACGATCAGCTTCTAGACGATCCCAGAGAAATTGAGAAGATGTATAAAGGCCAAGTGGATCTAGTAGTCGATGGTGGCATCATTGCGCCTCAACCATCCTCGATCATAAGCCTGCTGGAAGACTCCCCGGAGGTCTTGCGAGCAGGAAAGGGCGATGTCACGCCTTTCTTGTAAAAGACTATCCTCAGAAAGCCGGATGCGTCGTTCGGTGACTCGGGCCATTTGCCGTGGGCCATTCCACACACGGCTACAGGTTGGCATAGCCCCCTTCCGGGTGCGTGGAATAATCTCAAACAGCTGCGGCGCCCGCGGTCAGGTAACTCGACCATGCATCTGAGACATTCAGATGCCCCCCCAGAATTCATAATTCACATTTTCACGTTTGAAAGCGAATGGGCATAAGACTTTCGAGTAATTTGGTGATCTTATCCTTTTCGGGTGGAGCGCTCGGCCAAGTATCTCGTTAGGATTTCAGCGTTTTTGGCTGCGCTTCCTGCGTGTTTCAGGATTTCTTCTCTGCCCTTTCCGCCCAAATTCTCCGCCTTGCCCGGATCCGAGAGAATCCGCTCAACCTGAGATATCAGGTCCTTCGTACCTTCGACCTCAATGCCGGCTCCGGCGCGGACTAAGATGTCTCGCGCGTCCCTGAAATCTTCCATCGAAGGACCGAAGAGAACCATTTTCCCCCAAGAGGCCGGCTCCAGAATGTTTTGCCCGCCTTTAGGAACCAATGAGCCGCCGACGAACACCACTGTAGCGAGAGAAAAGATCTGAAGCAGTTCGCCGGTCCTGTCCACTATCACTATTTTGCGGCCGTCTCTGGTCTCGCCTTGATCGGCCGAGCTGCGCAAGAATGGCCGACCCAGGCCGCGATCTTCCATCGCGGTGATTATAGATGCGCTTTTTTCCACATGTCTCGGAACTATTATCAAAATCAGTTCGGGGAATTTTCCGGACAGGTGTTTGTAAGCATCCAAGATTAGCTCATGTTCGCCGGGGTGCGTGCTGCCTGCCACCCAGACTAGGTCATTTTCATGCAACTGCAAAAGGCTGCGCAATCGGTCCGCTACTCGGGGAGCCGCATCTGCCAAGCACGCGTCGAACTTCGTGTTGCCTGTTACAATTACGCGGTCGGCTGGAGCGCCCATCTCCGCGACTCTCGATGCGTCAATTTCCGAGGACATGAGAAAAAGGTCGATGGACTTCAAAGTTGATGAGAAAAATCGACGTAATTTCCTGTAGCGCGGAAATGAACGATCGGAGATGCGCCCGTTGACCATGGCCACGAGAGCCCCATTTTCTTTGAGGCTGTGTATCAAGTTCGGCCAGAGTTCCGTTTCCATTAATACGAACAAATCAGGCTTAACACTTTGCACAAGCCGATTTATAAAGACGGGAAAATCCAAAGGAAGATAAAGAAATCCCTGAGCCTCTTCAATCAAACTCCGAGCCTTATCTTGGCCGGTTTCAGTTCCGGTGGAAACCACTATCCCGGCATGGGGACACAATTGCTTAATATTGCTAAGTAAAGGGCCAAGGGCCACGACCTCGCCAACAGATACCGCGTGAAACCACATGCGCGGCCGAGGTAATCTCTCCGGAGCAAAATCGCTCGACATACAGCCGAGTTTCCCGGCCAGGGACCGTCGATATTTGTTTCCTATGATGATTTGAGGGAAATAGTAGGCTGCCAGAATGGGCGCGGCCACGGTGTGAAGAAAAATATTGTAAAGCAAGCGGCTCATACGTGTCCCGGATGACTCATGGGCCAATTGCTTCGATTCATTTGCAAGTTTCCGTTTTGGCGGAAAATGTCAAGTCCAACTGGAAATTTTTTTCAAGGAGAAATGGGTTTCGTTCCAATTTATTTATGTGAACGGATGTTCGCCAAGCGCCGGCTGGGGATTGGAGGTCAAAACGTCTTGGCAGCCAAGCGTCTTCCCCTGTTTTAAAATCCCCGAAATCAGCCGTGAGTTCAACGTCTCCCTTGGGGCTAAGCCTCACAAGTCTTTTGAGAAAAAGGCTCTGAGGATCAAAGGTCGCCCCCCACACTTTTCCTTGAAAAGAAAATCTGATGACTGTCTTCTCAGCATCTTTGGCGAGCACTCGATCAAATCGGACATCTTTCCATTGCAACAGAATCAAAGGTATCAGCCCTTCAATCTCAGCGACGTCCGGGAATTTCCTACCGAAGCACTCTTTCCCGCCTTTAATGATCTTTCCTTCAGTAGGCACGTACAGATTCGAAAAGGTTTGACTTTATGATCAGCTCGAATAGAGAATTGCCTCCGGTCGCCAGTCCTTGGAATCTGAAGTCATTCGGACGACGATAGAGAAGAAAGCCCTTTACATCCTGCCGTGATTTGCCGCCATCGTAAATACTTGAGATGTTCATCACGGCTTTGAGCGCGGAGAGGTTTTTCCCTTTTTGAGTCAGGAATTCGGGAATCTGCTGAGGGTTAATGTTCGGGTCCGCTCCGGCAATACAAGGAAGCAACAAACAAATCAGGATGACAATTCCGACGGAAAATTGCGAAGAGGCGTCAGTCTTGAAAAAATGCCGCAAACGGCTCATATTTGTCAGGTTAAGGATTGGTCTCATGGCTGATCTTTCTATCAGAGCGGCAGCGCGGATGCAATGGGTAATGCGCTGATCGTGTAACCATTTTGTTGGGCCGAAGGAAACGGCGCCGATTGTAAGCTACGGACCGTGAATGGGGACAGAAAATGAACTGGGTTACTGTCGATAACGTATCCGCATATGAAGGACAGACTGTCGAGCTGCGAGGTTGGGTCGCTAATCGACGTTCATCGGGTAAAATTCGTTTCTTGATGATTCGCGACGGTCACGGAGTTATTCAGTGCGTAGTGACACCGGATCAGGTTTCTCAGGATGTTTTTGAATTAGTAGATAAACTACCCTACGAATCATCCGTTATCGTTTCCGGACAGGTGAAGAGGGACCCAAGGTCTCCGGTAGGATATGAGATCGGTATGCAAGATTTGAAGTTGATCTCAGAGGCAGAACCTTATCCTATAGCGAAAAAGGAACATGGAGTGGGTTTTCTCATGGATCACCGGCACCTTTGGATCAGATCGTCACAGCAAGCAGCTTTGTTGAAGATCCGTTCCGTGGTGTCCGGTTCGGCGAGGCAGTATTTTGATGAACTCGGATTTGTCTCGGTAGAGGCGCCCATTTTGACACCGACAGCGTGCGAAGGGACCACTTCACTATTCGAGGTAGGCTATTTCGACCGTTCGGCCTACCTGACTCAATCAGGTCAGCTTTACGGCGAGGCCGCGGCCATGGCCCTCGGGAAGATCTACGTGCACGGTCCGACCTTTCGCGCGGAAAAATCAAAGACCCGTAGGCACCTCACGGAATTTTGGATGATCGAACCTGAGATGGCTTTTTACGACCTGGATCAAACAATCGAATTGGCGGAAGGGCTGATTTGCAGAATAGTCGAGAAAGTCCTTGAGAAGTGCTCTGCCCAACTCACAGTCCTGGAACGAGACCGTGCGTCGCTGGAAAAGATCAAGTCGCCTTTCCCCCGCATTACCTATTCCGAGGCCGTGGAGATTTTGAAGGATCGGAAATTCGAGTTCAATTGGGGAGATGATTTCGGCGGCGACGAAGAGACAGTATTGTCCAGCGCCTTTGATAAGCCTCTCTTTGTCACTCATTATCCGTCGGCCATTAAGGCGTTTTATATGAAGAAAGATCCTCGAGACCCGAAGCTGGCCCTCGCGGTCGATCTCCTGGCTACGGAAGGACATGGTGAAATTATTGGCGGCGGACAGCGAGAGGATTCCTTGGTCAAGCTCGAAGCCAATATTGCAGAGGCCGGCCTTGAACGAGGTCCATTGGAGTGGTACCTGGATCTGAGACGATATGGGTCTGTCCCACATGCAGGATTCGGTCTCGGCATTGAGAGAACCGTGGCTTGGATGGCGGGTGTTCACCACGTCCGGGAAGCTATCGCGTTCCCTAGACTTATGGACAGGTTATATCCATAACCTTAATCAATCTCAAGTAATTTTTGGCTGTATTCTAACTCCACTTCCTTGGGATCTTCGGACTGAATCTTAACTATATGCCGCAAGTGTATCAAACTGTCCACATCCATTCTGCTGAATCTTACTCCAATACCGTGCTCTTCCGCTCTTACCACTCTGGCTTCAATCCCTATTTTAAGCAGAGTCGCCGGGCCGGTCAGTTTAATTTCAAGAAGGCACACGGCGCCTAGCGGAAATGTTTCCTCGGAAGAGATAAATGCTCCGCCAAGGCTAATATTCCGCAATTCATTAGAGATAATGGTTTTACCGGCCGCACTCAGCTTGACCTCTGTCTTGAAAGGGACACGCGTAAATTCCCGTTTTTCAGTTGTCGACATGGGCCCGACCCTCAAGGAGCGCTGAAAGTCTGATCAGGTAAGGGAACAACAAGCAGAGGCCTAAGTCATTTGGGCGCCAGTATCATGATCATGTTTCGCCCTTCGAATTTCGCAGTCTGCTCGACCTCAGCGAAGTCACTCACCAGTACCAGCAGTCTGTCAATCAAATGCCGCGCCATCTCAGGATGAGTGATCTCTCGGCCGCGAAACATTATCGTGACTTTGACTTTGCATTTCTCTTCAAGAAACCGTTTTAGATTCTTAACCTTGTACTGCAGATCATGGTCTTCAGTTTTCGGCCTGAGCTTTATTTCTTTAAGTACAACAGTGGCCTGCTTCTTTTTTCTTTCGTGGTCCTTTTTGCTCTCTTCATAACGGAACTTACCGTAGTCCATTATTTTGCACACCGGAGGATCCACACCAGGGGCCACTTCCACGAGATCCAAGCCGAACTCTTCGGCTTTCCGAAGCGCTTCAGACGCATCCAGGATTCCAAGTTGTTCGCCTTCCGGAGAGATCACCCGCACCTGTGGCGCACGAATATTCTGGTTTACTCTTACCGAAGGCTCCACCGTACCCACACTTTTCGGCCTTCCTCTCATGAAACGAGCCCCCCTGGCCAGGCCTCTCCGGCAGTTGCGGCTTTAAATTGAGTCATGAACGATTTGCAACCTCCTCACGGAACATTGACATGAATTGTTCCAAGGTGAATACCCGTGTCTCCTCCTCGCCTCTTTTCCGTACGGCAAGGGTTCCGCTACTTACTTCTTTGTCTCCAATTATTATCATGTAGGGGATTTTCTGATTGCGTGCTTCTCGAATTTTGAAGCCGATCTTCTCATTTCGCAGGTCTTCTTCCAGCCTGACCCCTTCTGCTTTAAGTTTGGCGCCGATCTCTTGGGCATACGACTGCTGGCGGTCGGTAATTGTCATGGTAATCGCCTGCACAGGCGCAATCCATAACGGAAAGGCGCCGGCGTAGTGTTCGATCAGAACTCCCAGGAAACGCTCGATCGCGCCAAGCACTACCCGATGAATCATCACCGGCCGTTTGCGCTCGCCATCCGAATCGACGTATGTCAGATCGAATCGCTCAGGCAATGTAAAATCACACTGGATTGTAGCGCATTGCCACGAACGAGAGAGAGCGTCCTTCAGTTTTATGTCTATCTTGGGGCCGTAGAACGCCCCATCTCCTTCATTGACTTCATAAGAGGCGCCGATGTCATTCAACACTTGACTCAACGCATTTGTCGCCCGTTCCCAATCTTCGTCTGTGCCGATGGATTTTTCCGGACGGGTGCTCAGTTCCATAGTGTATTCAAATCCGAATATTCCCATCACATCCCGGACAAAGTTGATGATACCCAGGATTTCTTCGATTTAATTGCTCGGGAGTACATAGGATATGCGCATCATCCTGGGTAAACTGTCTGACTCTCATCAAACCGTGCAGCACGCCGCTCTTTTCGTGGCGCAACACGGTCCCAAGTTCGAAAAACCTCAGCGGCAGGTCCCTGTATGAACGGATCTTGGATTTGTATATGACCATATGAGCCAGGCAATTCATTGGCTTGATGCCGTAATCAATCCCGTCCACAGTCGTAAAGTACCATATTATCGCGATAATTGTCGAAATGGCCTGACTTCTCCCACAAGTCTCTTTTAAGCACCTGCGGGCCCACTACCATCTGATATCCCCGCTTCAGGTGCTCGGTGCGTTCAAATTCCTCAATAAGATACCGGAGCATCGCTCCTCTGGGATGCCAGATGACCAGACCCGGTCCGGCCTCATCCGCTATGGAGAACATTTCCAATTCTTTGCCGAGCTTGCGATGATCTCGTCTTTTCGCTTCTTCCAAAAAGTGAAGATACTTCTTCAGGGCTTCTTGAGACGGAAACGCGGCGCCGTAAATTCTTTGCAGCATCGGATTACGTTCGTCGCCTCTCCAGTAAGCTCCGGCCACTTTAGTGAGCTTGAACGCTTTGATGAAACCGGAATCCGGGATATGCGGGCCCCGACACAAATCAGTAAATTCGCCTTGTGAATACAAGCTCACTTCGTCCGCTTCAATATTATTCAACAATTCGACCTTGTACGATTCGCCTTTTTCCCGGAAGAACTGGATTGCCTCTTCTTTGGGGATCACAATCCTACGAAAGGGAAGTTTGCTTTTAACAATTTCTTCCATCCGGTTTTCTATTTTTTCAAGGTCTTCGGGAGTGAACGGCCGGGGGGTGTCAAAGTCGTAATAAAACCCATCTTCAATGGCCGGTCCGATGGTGACTAGAGCTTCCGGAAAGAGTTCCTTGACGGCTTGGGCCATCACGTGGGACGTGGAATGCCTCAGAATCTCAAGCCCCTTCTCCGATTTCATGTTGATAAATGACAATTTTCCCGAATTCGTAAGGGGGGAATACAAGTCGACAGCGACGCCGTTCAGCTCGGCCGCCAAACATTCACGGCCATTCTTGTCGGGGTTTTCCCTCAAGATTTCTTCCGGGGTTACACCGGCGGGGTAAGATCTATTTTTTCCGTTGACTTCGATCTCTATGGAGGGCTTCATGCTTTGAGCGGATTCATATTGGAAACCCGGGATGAGTCCCGCAACCCGTTAAAATTCATCTATAAATATCCCTCCTCTTTGTAGGGGACTTGGCGGAGGAAAACTCCTTTTGCCTTGCATGGTAGGCGCGTGGGGATTTGAACCCCAGACCCTCACCGCGTCAAGGTGATGCTCTCCCCCTGAGCTACGCGCCTGCATTGCACAAAAACTCTAACTATCTGAAACTCGGTTGTCAAGGGAAATGGGCTATAGTCGCATCCAATCAATTACATGAGAACAGCTTGCGCTCAAAAAAGATTTCCGAATGTTCGAGACGTGTCTGCAAAACAGGTTTTTCTATTCGCTATTAAGCCCTGGATCAGAGACACGGCGCTCCTGTGGTCCCAGCGCGCAGCGCCGACACTGTAGCCGACTGCATCGCCTCGGCAGTCCAATATATACGTTGTCGGAAAACCGGGCACCTCAAGAATGGCCTCCTTTTGGGGATTCACTACAAAAGCGGTTGCCTTTCCTCCAATCTTGAGCGGTTTTAGACTGAAACCGGCGCCTCCGTCGAACAGGACCGGAAAAGGGACCTTGTTGGAAGCGCAATGGTTGAAAATCGCCTGCGGCTGATCTATCAGATTCACTCCGAGAATTTCGAGACCCGCCGGTCCGAAAGTCCTTCTCACCGTGTCGAGTTGAGGCTCCTCCATATGACATGCGGGACATTGAATTGACCAGAAATGAAGGAGAACGACCTTACCTCTAAAATCACTCAGAGATACGGTCTTTCCCTGGGGATCTTTTAAAACCATGTTAGAGACGCGGAGCGGCTTGGGAAACATGAAAATATTCGCGTCGGCGCCCAGGTCGGATGCTTCGTTCCATGTTGGACAGGCAATTAAAATAACTGCGGCGGCAATTATTATTAAGAGGATTTTTTCGAAATTGAAACGCATTTGGCCTCCCGGCAGCTTCTATAAATGTGAATATAGAAATTATAGTATATAAGACTCCCTGTCAATGATTATTTTTAACACAATATTTACGGCGTTCATTGATCATCTCCGGAACCCGTGGTATTTATCAGTCACATGGACTACTCCAGAATTCAAGCGGTTCTAGTTGTGGTGCACGGGATTGGGGTGCTCGTCCGAGGCCGTCCCGGTTCCGGAAAATCATTAGCCGCTCTCAATCTTATGCGGCGCGGTCACAAACTTGTTTCCGATGATCTCGTGGAGTTGGCTCCGGGGCCTGATGGAGAACCCTGGGGGAGGGCCGTCGAGGAGGACGCACGGATTGAGATTAGAGGATTGGGGATCTACAGGGCAAAAACTCTGTTCCCGGATGCGACTGCTTTATCTTCCCCGATCCATCTTGTGATCGATCTGGATGAGTATGATTCGGTGGCGGACGCGGGCAGAATGATTCCGGAGACAGGCGAGACACGGCTTCTCGGCAGGGATATACTTACCGTGCGGGTACCGGCGCCCATAGGGTCAGACCCGGCATTCATTATCGAGCTTTTGGCCAAGCGCTTCAGAGAGAGCGGATCGGTAAACCCCTGATGAAAAGAAAAATTGTGATAATTACCGGCCTGTCAGGATCCGGAAAATCCACCGTCGCCAAGACCCTTGAAGACGCCGGCTTTTTCTGCGTGGACAATCTGCCCCTCGATTTGGTCCCAAAGCTGGTCGAGCTGACTGAATCCAGCGGAGGGGAACTAACCCGTCTGGCCTTGGTGATAGACCTGCGCCAGCGGACATTCCTTCCAAGATATTCCGCGATGCTAAAGTCACTCGAATCTTCGGGCACTTCGCTGGAGATCTTGTTCCTGGATGCGAGGGATGAGGTCCTCATTCGCCGATACAGCGAAACCAGGCGGCAGCATCCTCTGGCAGTATCCGGCAGCGTGGTGGACGGCATAACGCGGAGAGAAGGGAACTCGCTGAAATCAAAGAAAAGGCTGATTGGGTAATCGATACCTCCGACATGACCGTGCATCAGCTACGGGAGGAGATCAAGAAGATTTTTGAGGGGTTCTCGGGTGACACACTTAAGATAGTGGTGAACTCGTTCGGCTTCGGAAGAGGTTTGCCCATGGAATCCGACCTCGTGCTGGATGTGCGTTTTCTCCCGAACCCATATTTCGTTGAAGACCTGAAAGACAAGGATGGCCGTGACCCTGAAGTCACTGACTGGATATTTTCACAACCTACGGCGAAGAAGTTCCTGGAAAAACTCGAAGAGATGTTAGTATTTCTTTTACCTCTTTACATACGAGAGGGGAAGCAGTACCTTACAATTTCGGTAGGCTGTACCGGAGGACGCCACAGATCAGTGGTGGTGGCCGAACATGTGTCCAATTTCCTGATCCGAAACGGGTATACGAATGTTCAAGTCAGGCACAGGGAGATAGCCCGCTGAAAACAATACTTGCAGCGCTAAGATCATCAAGAAGTAAATCATGATCGGAATTATCATTCTAGCCCACGGAGAGCTGGGACCTCAGTTCATTAACACGGCTCGACTCATAGGTCTTAATTCAGAAGAGTCCTTGTTGGCCATAGCGGTAAGCCCTGGTGATTCTACCGATCTGTTGCGGGACCAGGTTTCGCAGGCCATAAAGAGCGTCGAACAAGGGCAGGGAGTTCTAATCCTTACAGACCTTTTCGGCGGGACACCGACAAATTTGTCGCTCTCTTTTCTAAAAGACGGAAAAGTCGAAGTCGTGACCGGTTTGAACCTTCCAATGATTATCAAGGCCATTAATTCCAGATCGGATCATGATCTGAGGACCTTAGCCAAATTGGCCTCCGAGGCCGGTAAGGAAAACATCTTCTTGGCCGGGGATTTCCTGAGACAGAAACCACCCAAAAGAAGAGCCGGTGAAGAATCCGCTTGAGTAAAATAGCGCTTACGCAGCTAGAAATTAATAGTGCTTTTGATCGTTTTGCATCGCTATTTATTAAGCCATTCCATCACAATATATCGGCAGTGATACCATCCAAGGCAGTAAGGTTATGCATGTGGAACCGATGCGACTCGAAGATTTGGACGAGGTCTTATCCATAGAGAAAGGTTCCTTTCCGGCTCCCTGGTCTCGAAACATGTTCCTCGAAGAGATGGAGAACCGGAATTCTCGCTTGATAGTTTTTAAGACAGAGGACGGCCATAGTAGGCTATGTTTGCTTTTGGGCCGTCCTGGATGAAGCGCACCTGCTCAATATCGCTGTGCATCCTGCCAAAAGGCATCAAGGTTTCGGACAACTAATTATGGCCGAAATTGAGGCCCTGTGCATTAAAGAAGGTCTTAAACGTGTCATTCTGGAAGTGGCCCGGAAAAATGTCGCTGCTAGGAGCTTATATCGCAAATGCGGTTTCCATTCCATCGGTTTCAGAAAGAACTATTACGGTGTGACCAAAGACGATGCGCTAATTATGGAGAAATACCTGCTACCATCTGAAATGGATCAGGGTGAGTCTAAAAGGAACGAATTAAGTTGAGAATTGTTGCTCTAAGCAGAAGAAACATGTTGATCGCTTTGATTGGTTTAAGCGCGGTATGCTTTGTCGGCGGCGACATGGTGGATCGAGGGGGCGCAGCAGAGGCCGGCCGGATAGGGGAGGAAAGACAACAGGAGCGGACTCGAATGGTCGAAACCCAGCTCAAAGGTTTGGGGAGGACCTCGATCACGGACAAGGCTGTGCTTGACGCCATGCTGAAGACGCCTCGTCATCTATTCGTTCCTGAGTCTATGAGAACGAGGGCATATGACGATTCTCCCCTCCCCATTGGGCATGGTCAGACGATTTCTCAACCCTACATTGTCGCTTTAATGACACAGGCGCTGGAATTGAAGCCTGACATGAAAGTGCTGGAAATCGGTACCGGCTCCGGGTATCAGGCTGCGATACTCGCGGAAATTACACCTCACGTCTTCACCATCGAGATAATCAAGCCTTTGTACGAAAGCGCGCGGGATAGGCTGAAAAACCTCGGTTACAATACCGTCACAGTCGCTCTTGGAGACGGCTATTACGGCATGAAAGAGGCCGCCCCATTTGACAGAATTATTGTTACTTGCGCGGCTTTGCACGTGCCTCCTCCTTTGTTCGAGCAGCTCAAGCCCGGAGGCAGGATGATAATCCCTGTGGGGGGCGGCTTTGAAACCCAGCGCTTGTTATTGGTTACGAAGGACGAAGAAGGCCGACGCGCGTCCAAGGCCCTGGAATTGGTGAGATTCGTTCCGCTGATTCGGGGCGCGGAACAAAAGTGAACGCTGAATTAGAAGACGGCGCCAAGCGCTTGCTGCCTGCGGTTTTCTTCGTCTCCGCTGCTGTAATCGGCTGGCAACTAGCTCTTATGAGATGCCTGCTGATATCCAGATATCATCACTTTTCTTTCCTGGTAATTAGTTGCGCTCTCCTTGGCTTTGGCGGCGGTGGAGCGCTTCTTGCCCTCGGGAGAAGATGGTTCGAGCGGCGCTGTGATGCGATGTTCCGGTGGGGGACATTGTCATTCGGCATTTCCTTGCCGATTTGTTTTTGGCTCGGAGAGCAACTCCCCCTTGACGTTTACTTTGCGCCTGTGGCTGCCGTTCAGACTATGGCGTGGTGGTCGGCATTTTGGCTGATTCACTCAATACCTTTTCTCCTAGCGGGGACTCTAATTGGTCTGGCTTTGATGGCGGGCGGCAAAAATGCCCACAAGATCTATGCGTCCAATCTGGCAGGAAGCGCTTTCGGGGCACTAGCCGGAATTGGACTTATGGATCTGATGCCCGCTAATACGATAGTTGTTCCCATAGCCGCATCGGTCGTGCTCTCATCCATTTTTCTCATCCCTTCTCAAAGCTGTCAGGCGCCGACGTGTTTTTTTGGCGAGCGTGACTATTTTCATTCTGTTGCTTGGCGCTGCGATGTTCGCAGGACCAACAAGATTTTTCCCACTGAATATAGATCAATTCAAGGCATTGTCCTATGTGCAAAGGCTCGAACGACAGGGCGACGCTCGAAAGATTTTTGCTCGTGATGGAGTTCGAGGGAGGATTGAGGTCTTTTCGAGCCCGCATTTCCATACCCTGCTTTCTTTGGGGTCTGTGACAGCCCCTCCTCGCATGGATCTTATGCTCCGTGACGGTTTTGAAACCGGATCGATTCTTTCGATCAACAGCATCGCGCAAGCTGGATGTTTGACAGGAAACATTGGCCGCGCTGCCGTACAAGCTCGTTCGTCCCAAGAGAGCGCTAATTCTTGGCGAGACCGGAGGAAATTATGTGTGGCTGGCGCGTCAGAGCGGCGCAGATTCTATTTATGTCGTTCAAGGAGACAAAAATATTGTCGATGCCTTAGAAAACCATAAGAGCCGCGTGCTGGATGATCCTCGAATCCGAGTTGTAGTGACGGAACCCAGGGCATTCCTTGATAACACTTCAATGAAATTCGACATTATCAATTTGGCGGCGCTGGAAGGGTTTTCACCCGGGTCCAGCGGCATAGGAGGCTTGCGAGAGGATTACCTGGCAACCGTAGAGGGATTCGAGCGCGTTTTGGATTTGCTCACGGACACCGGAATGGCAACCTCAATAAGAGGCATACAAGATCCGCCGAGGGACAACATCAAAATAGCAGCAATGTGGATTGAGGCGCTGGAACGAGAATGGGAGTCAAAGAACCGGGTCGCCATTTTCTGATGGCCCGCGATGAATTGGGTTTTGCCACCATTGTCGGCAAGCGACCCTATGCCGGCGACACTATTGAAATGTTTCGTAAAGCATGTCGGGAAATGTCCTGGGAAACGGAATGGTTCCCTGGGATCAAGCCCGAACAGACAAACAAGACCCATGTCTTGTCGGGTCCAGCCGGAACTACCATTTCATGGTACCATCATGCTATGAGCCAACTCCTTTCATACCCACAGGGAAGACTTTTTTCGGCAATGGATCAGCTATGTCCGACCGGCAACTGATGACAGCCCTTTCTTTTATGATTTTTTCAGGTGGAGATCGATTTCCAAGTTGCGGGAGGCCTTCGGACCTGTGTGGCCCGCGCGCGCTGAAATGGGCTTCCTGGTCCTGATATTCTCCGCCTGTTTTACCCTCGTGGTAGCCGCTTTGCTGCTTCCCGGACCTATTTGGCTGCTAGGGCGGCAGGAGAAGGCTTCATCACGCGTTTTGATTATTTTCATCATTATTTTCTTTTCAGCCTTGGGGATTGGGTTCATGTTGATCGAGATGAGTTTTATCCAGATGTTTACCCGATTCCTCGGTGATCCTGTTATTGCTGCTGCCCTGGTAGTGGGTGGTCTTCTCTTCTTTGCCGGGGCCGGGAGCATGGCGGCGCCTTTCCTTATGAAGCGTTTGGGTTGCGGATTATTGATCGGTCCGCTCTCTGTCAGTTTAGCGATAATTCTTTACATGGAGTTGCTCCCCGGATTGTTTGGGGTTGCCTCCTTTCTTTCCCCTTTGCTCAAGACGGGGTCAGGCTTGCTTTTGCTCGCCCCACTGGCTTTTCTCATGGGGGTCCCGTTCCCGTCCGGTATATCAGCGCTCCAAGCAAGACTCTCCGCTGGTGTGCCCCTGGCCTGGGCGGTTAATGGGTTCACTTCGGTTATTTCAGCCTCAGGAGCTGTGCTGCTCGCTATGACTATAGGTTTTCATAATTTGCTTATCTTGGCTGCATTGGCGTACGTCGTAGCCGGCGCTGCCGCATTGGTTCCGGTATGGAGCGCCAACAAGACGAAGGAGTTCTCAAAAAATGAGGCGTAAACATTGCGAAATAACCGACCCCAGGGAAATTGACCGGATTCTCTCTTCGACCAATGTAGGCAGGTTGGCCACAAACGGCGCGGACGGATATCCGTACATCACTCCCGTGAACTTCGTATGGCACGAGGGGAAGATCTATTTTCACTCCGCGCTCGTGGGAGAGAAGATGGACAACCTGACGAGAGATCCAAAAGTCTGTTTTGAAGCGGATATTCCATTGGCCTATCTCGATACGGGTCATGATCCGGAACGGCGAGTCTGCAAGCTGCACCAATTGTATCATTGCGTGATTATTCGCGGCGCAGCGCGCGTGATTCCTGATGGAGCGCTGAAAACGGCAGCCCTTAACGCTTTGGTGGCCAAACATGAAGGCGCTCAAGATTTTGAACCTGTCACTCCGGACATGCCTGCATACAAGAGCTGTGCAGTCATCGAAATTGAACCCATCTTTATTTCGGCGAAAAGCGATCTTGCCCAAAATCGGCCGGACGAAGAGAGATCGGCGATTGCGAAATATCTGAAGAACCGGAACCGACCGACCGACCCAGCCGCGGTCACGGCAATGGGATTCGATCCGGAAGACCTTTGAAACAGTTTCTGCACTTGAGAGATAGCTCACCCTTCAACCGCTTTCGAAGCAAAGTCGGACATCTCCCCCTGTTATTAAAAAAATTGATTGATTATTAATAAAATCTCTTGTGGTCCAAATAGATAACGAGTATAAGCTCGCCTCGGATTGGTTGTCTTGCATCAACCCTTTGTGAACAGGGGAATTTCATGAAATATATCTCGATCCTGTCGCTGGTCGCGGTGGTGGGCTTTTTCCTTCTTCCGTCATGCTCGGCAGTGAAGTGGGCTGTACCGGCCGGGGCCGGGGCCGACATGGACGACGAAAGCTGGGCCTCACGGTACATTCCGGGTGTCAAGGCCATATCCAATTTTGTCCCCCAGCCCACAGAAGCTCGGGTCCAGTGGGACGAACGATATAAGAAACGTGAACACTGGGGTTCCCCTACTGACCTATATCCCTGATACTGCCTAGCCACTCTAGAGGTGTATATGTTGGCTGCCGATTATTTGGTTTAAGACGTACGAAATTGTTGACGGCTTGAGCCATCTATGATTCGCCACAGCCTATCGACAAGGCCGATTTAAGAGCTACATTTATCCTGGCCATTTTTTGTGAATCCAACGATCCTACGAAATCAGTGAGCATGGCTTTGGGAAGGCTTACCAATTCGTCACAATGGATACTGCTGTCGCGCTTTAGACCGTACGCAGGCCCGACCGGGACCTGTGTAGATAAGCCGTCGTAGCGTGAATATACCGGCGCACATATCACAGTCGAAAAGCGACTATCAATGAGTACTTGACGACTCAGTACGACGAAAACTCGCGATTTTTTTGGATCCGGTGACGAGCCTTTTCAAACCCGATACAAGTCTCGCGTTTCATAAATCTATCTGATGGTTGAGGACATCCGCAGCCTCGCGATTTAGTCGCTTGAAATTATTATTAAGGATCTCAAGATCAGCAGCGTCACGGAGTTTCTTGGCCCGTTTGGAAATATGATCCCGTGAGGCGCGTTCAATGATCGCCGAGCGGCTTCGGCCTTTTCCCGCTACGCTCTCGAGATCCCGGAGAATATCTTCAGAAAGTGTTACCGCTGTCTTGACTTTCATAATACTTTTATGAAAAACCGCCGATCTCAAAAAAATCACCATTCTCACATGACGTTTACGGGGCGTCTGCGTCCAACGCAGCAAAGAGTGGACCGTTCACCGCGCCACAACACCAACGGAAAGGAGCCCCGTCGATGAGATTTTTGAAAGGAGTTGTATTGATTGGTTTGATTTCGTTACTCGTAGGGCCAATTTATCCCAGCCTGAGCTACGCGGAACAACCTCAAGGAACTGCGCCCACATTTACGCTTCCGCAGAGGATAACGTGGTTAGGACCGATGAAGCAGGCCCTTTCGTGCTCGCGCACTGGAGGCCAAGTTATCGCACTGGTTGGTATGGACGCCCGCACAATCGTTGGCATTACCGCGTGCCTTATTACTACAAAGTCTATCCTGCAGTTCGTTGCTGGTGGAATGGCTCCCGCTTGGTATGTCCTTACAAATACAAGAAATATTGGTTATGAGAGAGGCATGACTCGCGGCTTGAAGTGGGGGTATTGAGGAGATCGAACGACAACCAATGTACATGCGAAGAGGCGTAGGATTCAAGGGGCAGCTTAATCATGCGCCAAAGAACCTCGTCCATTCAAGAGTTTTCAGCCCACCGATTCGCCCCTAAAAAACCTCTCAACCAATTCAAGGCGCAATGGGCCGTGACGCTCTGATCTATTCCCTTTTCTACGCCTCCACATATACACGACATCGAGATAGGCAAAAGGTTCCTGAAAAATTTTCACTGCCCTTTCCGATCACGTGAATTTCTTAAATTCAAATTTCGATCTCATGCCTCATTTTCCAGGCTGATCAAGGGTCAGAAGTCCCGTGCGCGCCTGATGATGACTGGCGCCTGGCACATGTCGCGCAATTAGACCAAGTGGTTCTCAATCCCTAAAGTCTTCATCTTACGCAATAGTGTCGAATGGGCGACTTGAAGCGCCTTGGCCGCCTTGCGTACGCTCCCGCATTCGTTCATTGCTCTGTTTATGAGCTGAATCTCCACCTCGGCCACTACGTCTTTTATTGGCGCCAGTCCGGAAACTGAAACCGTCCCGTGCTTGCCTCGTAACTGCAGATGGATCTCTTGCGGCAAGTGTTCAGGCAATATGGTCGGGGCCGGCGCCATAACAACCAGACGCTCAACGACATTTCTCAACTCGCGGACATTTCCCGGCCACGAGTAGTTAACCAGTAACTCCACGACCTCGGTTGAGAAGGCTTTGTTGATTTTGTATTGTTCACAAAGAGTGTTCAAAAAGTGAAGGGCTAGCGCTGGGATATCATCCTTTCTTTCGCGCAGTGGCGGCACATCGATCTTGACCACATTGAGCCTGTAGAACAGATCTTCACGAAAAAGCTTCTGTTCGACCATCTGGACGAGATCCCTATTGCTGGCCGCGATAAACCGTACATTCACGGAACGGCTGGAAACTCCTCCCAACCGCGAAATCTTCTGATCTTGGATCACCTGCAATAGCTTAACTTGCAAGTCCAAGGCAAGCTCCCCAATTTCGTCCAGCAATAGAGTCCCGTTATCTGCGAGTTCCAACATTCCGGGTTTTCCCTTTCTTGCCGCGCCCGTGAACGCGCCTGCTTCATACCCGAAGAGTTCTGACTCAATGAGGCTTTCAGGAATGGCCCCGCAATTTACCTTGATAAAGGGTTCGTCTTGTCGACCGCTGTGGCGGTGCAAAAGCTTGGCTACAACTTCCTTTCCCACTCCTGATTCGCCCGTAACCAGAACAGTGGTCGGGTAGGGGGCCACCTGTTTGATCATGTCCAGCACGCGGGACATGGCTTTGCTCCTGACCACAGCGTCCTCTTCTTTGAGAATCTCGGATCGGAGTCGTGTGGCTTCCGCGCGATACTTTTCCAGTTGGGACCTCGATTCCTCCAGTCTCCTTTCGAAGTCCCGAAAATGGGTTATATCCCGAATGTTCGTAACCACTCGGTGCACTTTTCCATTTTCGTCATAGACAGGTCTGCCCGTGGAGATCACGTACTTGCCATTCCGAAGGCTCTGAATCTTGGTAACCGGGCCAGGCGGCGACTGAGACAGAAACGTTGAGAGTCACGGACTCGGAGAAATAACCTTCATCCACCAGTTCCTGCATGTGTCGCCCGACGACTTCGTGCGCTTTGACTCCGGCAATTTCCTCGAAGGTCCTGTTTACGCCAAGGGTTACTCCATCACCGTTTGTTATGTAGAGGCCGTCATTCGAAGACTCTATGATGAGTTCGAGTTCTTTTCTTATTTCATTTAATTGCTTCACCAACTGGGTATAGGATTGCGTTTCCCTTGTAATCGCTTCAACCGCGGATATATCAAGAAATATCGCCACCGCTCCCCAAATCCTCGAGTAATACCTCAAGGGAGTTCGGGTTACCATAACAGTCCGATTATTAATGACAATTTTCTCAACAGCCCGCCTCTGGCCGTCTCGCAGGACTTCGGTGAGTCCGATATTCGGAATAATCTCTCTGATGTGGCGTCGAAGAGGCGCGTCTTGCGGCACGCCTATAGTCTGCGCTGCCGATCTGTTGAAAAAGGCCACTCGTTCGGTGTTGTCAATTACGACGACACCCTCATAGACATAGTCCATTATCGCTTCGAATAATTCTTTGTTCATGGTGTGGTCGGCCAAGATATAAGCCCCTCATGCGCTGAAAGCTCCACCTGCGCGGTCATACTAGCTGACCTGTCTTGTGCAGGCAATGTTAAGCCACGGACCGATTGGTCATAACACCGACCGGTTCGGTGAGCAAGCCGGAACACGCTTCGTTGACAATCCTAACGAAAGCAGACTCAGCCGAAAGAGAACGGATAGACTTCCGAGGCCTCCACCGGGCACATCGAGTTTCATCCACTGCCTAACGGTCAGATGTATATTCTGTTTCTAACCCCACACGGCCACGGAGAATATTAGGACAATACCGTTAATCAAATAAAATAATCTTACTAGGCCTCCTTGTTCATGGAGTTCCTTCCAGTTTTCCGTGGATCGAATCATGTGATCCGTTCGCCAAGCAAGCGCAAGCGTTACCAGTGAAACCAAAGCTGCGGGGTGTAGAATGCCTTGAAATACCAGCAGAACGATACAAATCAATGTAATAGCTACGAAAAACCGCACTCCCCAGATTGCCTCTGGTTGACCCAGCCGCGACGCGATGGTGCGTTTGCCGACGGCACGGTCCTCATCAATGTCCGGCAATGATTGGTAATAGAGTATCATGGCAACCATGAAGCCTATAGGCAGCGACAGCCACAGGGCCTCTACTATGAATCGGCCGGATATCGCAGCCGCGGCGCCGGCCACCATTATCGGCCCCATGTTTATCCCCACAAATAGTTCTCCCAACCCGAAATAACCATATCTGACCGGAGGAGCCGTATAGAATAGGCTGGAGAAGAAACGAGAATAACATTAGAATGGTCAGCCACCATAATTGAGTGACCCAAACAATCCATAATCCGCACACCAGCGCTATTAGATAGAACAAGGTCATGGCGCCGCGAATTTCCGATAATGTGAGCTTCCCATCCTGAAGCACCCGGCTGCCTCCTATGGAATCCCCTGCGTCAGCCCCGGACAAAAAATCAAAGTAGTCATTGGCCAAGTTTGTATTCATGTGGACAAGAAAAGAAGCGAGGCAGATGACCAGCCAGCGGGCCGTGTTCCAGCCCCCCTGCTTATAAGCTATTACTCCGGCAAGAGCCAAGGGTACCAGAGTCGCCACAAAAAAAGGGGCCCTACTGGCCTGGTACCATGCCCGAAGTTTGCCGGAATTCACTTTATTCAGAGCTTGTTCCATCGACAGAAAACCCTTTCACAGACATCGAAAGTCTCATACAGACCCACACCCATTACCGCCAGCACGACTATCCCGACGAATATCTGCGGAATGTCCGCCCGTCCCCATGCGTCCATTATGTAGAAACCCATTCCGTAGCGTGGTCCCGATGGACTCCACAAAGAACAGAACCGCTACCACAGTGCCGGTTGCTATGCGAAGAGCGGTAAAAACGGCCGGTAAGCTGTAAGGCCAGATTACATGGACAAACAAATCCTTTCTGCTTCCTCCAAGACTGTAGAGTGAATATCGCGCGGCCTTGCTGACACCGCGAGCCGCGTCCCTCGTGGTGATGAGAAGCTGGAAGAACAAAATAATCCAGAGCATAACTATCTTCCCCAGGTCCCCCAGGCCGAAAATAAGGAGCACCAACGGAAGCAGCACGATCTTGGGAACCGGGTATGTCAGGTAAATCAGCGGCCGGGCGAACTTGTCAGCCCTGCGACTGGAACCCAGAGCAAGTCCCAGAGGCGTCGCCGTAACGAAGGCGATGGCCAAAGCGGCAAGAATACGAAATGATGACGTGCCGACATGCTTCCAGAAACAGGACAGTTCCGGCTTCTGACGCCAATTTGCGCAGGACTATTATCGGCCCAACCAACACATCTTCCCCGGCCCACCAGGCGCCCACCTGCCACAGTATGAGAAGAACGGCAATGCTCCATAAATAGCCCCAGCGGGAACTCATCCGATATTCTCCAAAACATTCCTCACACGTCGAGACAGATCGTCGAATTCTTCCGAGCCGCGGTAATTTTCTCCACAAGCCGAAGGATTCTCCACTTCGGAGAGAATCGCGCCCGGACTGCCTCCCATTATGAGAATGCGCCGCCCCAGACGAACCGCCTCCTGAATATTATGAGTCACGAGGCACATCCCGAATCGACGCCGTCTCCACGAAGCTGCCACCAAATCCTGCAATCGTTCTCTGGTCAATGTGTCGAGGGCCGCGAACGGCTCATCCAGGAGCAGCAAGGACGGACGGAGCACCTGGGCCCTTGCCAAAGCCACTCTCTGCTTCTGACCTCCGGAGAGCTGCTGCGGATATACGTCTGTCTTGTGCATTATGTCCAGTTCGGATAACAGTTCTTCCACCGCTGCGGTATCAATCGGCTCTTTTCGAATTTTTAAACCTAGAATGACGTTTTCGCGGACGGTCTTCCAGGGGAATAATCCGTAGTCCTGAAGGACCAGAGCGATTTCCCGGTGGGGTCGCGTTAGCGGTTGGCCTTTGAACTCTATAGCGCCTGAAGTTGGCCGTTCAAGCCCGGCGAACATAAGCAGCAGGGTGGATTTCCCGCAACCTGAAGGCCCCACGAGCGCTGCCGTCTCGCCTTCGTTCAAAGAAAACTCAATGTCGGTCACGGCAGGTATAGGACCGGCCTCAGTTACGTAGGCCTTTCCGACTTGTGTGCAGCAAAGCAGTTTATGGGAGGAATCCGGCATTAACAACCTGCTCGTACGTGGGCGCGCTTTTTATCACTCCACGATTCTTGAGCCATTCGGCAATGGAGTTTACCGCATCTTTGTCCGGAGCGTGCAGTTTGGGGAAACGGGGCACAGGGTAGGTCGCCTTTAAAGGGTCTGGCAGGCGGACATGCTCTACCATAACCGATCTCACGGAATTCGGATCAGCCTTGATAAGCTCTCCGGCCTCATTCAGCGCCTTGAGAAATGCCTTGACGTCCGATCCATGCTCCTTGAGGAACGGACCCGAGAAAGCAAGGATCGTTTGGCTTGCCGCCAGTCCCGAGTCGTCAGCCAGGAGCGCCGCGCCCTTGGCAATCGCGGCGGTAACCAGAGGTTCCGGGAGCGTCGCGGCCTCGACCTGCCCCGACAATAGCATTTGCATGCGTAATCCGATGTTTTTGGTCTCCACGGTCATGTATTTATCTTTTGGAACACCTTTGGATTTCAAAAGCGTCTCAGTGACATAGTCGATCACCGTATTGGATGATATCGCAATAGGAATTGAGGCCAGCTCGGACAATGATTTATATGGGCCGCCCGGCCTGCCCAGAATGGCAAACATCCGGCGATCGTGGCCCGTGTCGTAATTCGTCGCGACTATTGATACATCACGTCCGTTTCCTTTCAGCACGATGGGCGTGACCAGATCTCCGAAATAACCGTCGATATTTCTGGTGGACAGAGCGATGTCTTTTTCCGCGGCGGTGTTGAATGGAATGACATCCACATTTACGCCGGCTTTGGCAAATAAGCCTCTGTCCTGCGCCACATATATTGGAAGCGCTTGCAGGACAGGCAGGGCCCCGAAGCGGATCTTAGCCGGTTCTTTCGCAAAGGATTCCGGGCCGGGTAATCCCGCCAAGACGAGCACTGACAGCAGCAACATAAAATAACGTAATCGCATCAAAATGAGGCCTCCTGATAATTCACTGAACGCTTAGTTAAGATGAGATGGTCAGTCTACGGCAGAGGGTTGGTTTTTGGCAAGGATTAGGCGAGCCCTGAAATTACGGAAACTGATGCTCCTCATGGCGGTTGAACGGACAGACGCCTTCAGGAGCCCGCCTGGATCAAGAATTGCGAAAGCAAGAGTTGGGATCAGACCCCGAAGCCGCCTAGAACGCACACGAATAGAATGACTCCTTCCCATTCAATATTAATGCCGTACTATATTTACGAACTCTATTCCCGGCTACAAGAAATTCGCCGAAGAATTGCTAACCTCGTCCGCCCTTCTCGTTTCAACGTCGAAGGAACTCCCCTCACGCCGCCGGAACGGCGCCTGAAGCAGCTCGCGACTTTTTTGGGGATTAATCCATGAGCCATGACTCTTAGCCGGGCTTGACAGTTCAATCGCTCGCCTGCTACAGAAATTGCTGTAAAAGCGGAATTTGAGTAATCCAAAAACTCCCTGAATTCCCCTTCAGAAAAGGGGGACTTTGAGCGAACGGCAAGAGGTCGTTATTATGATGATGCGACATCTTATAGTGAAGCCGGATCTTCCGGATGAACTCGAGGCTTTGCGCAGTATAGCCATGAATCTCTGGTTCAGTTGGAATCCCGAGATCCATCGCCTATTCCAAGCTCTCGATCCGGATCTTTGGGAAGAGTGCGGACATAATCCGATCCTGCTTCTGGCCAATCTCTCGGAAGCCAGGAAGGAAGAGATTCTTCAGGACAATAGTCTGAGGGAGCGCATTCTGGAAGCTGAGAAAGCGTTCGAAGACTACGTTGGAAGCTCAGGCTCCTATTCTTTCAATCTTGATCGGCCTATTGATTATCGCATCGCTTACTTCAGCATGGAATTCGGTTTAAATGAGTGCTTGCCGGTGTATTCGGGGGGGCTCGGAATGCTCGCGGGCGATCACCTCAAGAGCGCGTCCAACCTGTTTTTCCCTCTTATCGGAATGGGATTGCTCTATCAGAAGGGATATTTCAAACAATATCTCAATATAGACGGCTGGCAGCAGGAATCTTATCCGGATAATGACTTCTATAACCTTCCCATATCTCCGGTGATGGACGGAACGGGCCGGCACGCGACCTTTGATCTGGAGTTACTGGATGAAAAGGTCAAAGTCCTTATCTGGAAGATTCAGGTAGGTCGCATCCCGCTGTATCTGCTGGACACAAATCATCGTGATAATTCCGACAGGGCCAGGCAAGTCACGGCTGAGCTTTATGGCGGTGACAGTGAGATGCGCATTCAGCAGGAAATCGTTCTGGGGATAGGTGGGGCCAGGGCTCTTCACCTGCTCGGTCTATGGCCGTTTGTTTACCATCTGAACGAGGGCCATGCGGCCTTTGCCGCGCTGGAACGTATACGTCAGGCCATGAGCACCTATAGAGTCCCCTTCGACGTGGCCCTTGAGGCGGTGGCCGCTTCCACAGTGTTCACCACGCATACTCCGGTGCCTGCCGGTATTGACCGATTTTCGCCCGATCTTGTCGAAAAATATTTCAAAAATTATGTAGGCTCAATTGGCATTTCGGTAAAAGACCTTCTGGACCTCGGGCGTGAGAATCCTGACGATAAATATGCGCCTCTTTCCATGGCCGTGCTCGCTCTGCGATTATCCAGGGGAGTCAATGCGGTGAGCGAATTGCACGGGCGAGTTTCCAAGAAGATGTGGAGAAATTTATGGCCCGGTGTGGATGAAGATGATGTCCCTATCGGATATGTGACAAATGGGGTGCATATCCCGTCCTATGTTTCACAAGAAATGGCCGATCTCTTCGCACGATACTTGGGAGAAGGGTGGATCGAGGAACCGGACAACACCAAAGTCTGGTCGCGTGTCTATAACATACCCGCGATCAGCTTTGGCAAGTCCACGAGACAAGGCGAGAGCGGCTGGTAGTCTTTTGTCGTAGGCGATTCTGGCTCCAGATGAGATCAATCGAAGGATTCCATGCGGGTTCGAGCGTTGATGTGAGGCGGGCGACGGAAGTCCTAAATCCCGAGGCGTTGACCATAGGATTTGCTCGTCGGTTTGCGCCTTATAAGAGGGCCGGACTGCTTTTTAGGGACCCGGACAGACTCCTTCGAATCATTTCGGACAAACGCCGGCCCGTGCAATTCATTTTTGCAGGGAAAGCCCATCCGCAGGACCATTTGGGCAAGGAGTTAATCAAGAAAGTGGTCCATCAATCACGATCCGAGGGCTTTCGGCGCAAGCTCGTGTTTCTGGAAAATTACGACATCAATGTTGCTCGCTATCTTGTTCAAGGTGTTGACGTGTGGCTGAATACGCCCAGAAGGCCGTACGAGGCGTGCGGCACTTCAGGAATGAAAGCCGCAGCGAACGGCGCCCTGAATCTTAGTGTTCTCGACGGATGGTGGCCTGAAGCGTACGACGGCAAGAATGGATGGGCCATTGGCTCCGGAGAGGAATACGAGGACCAGGAATATCAGGACAAAATAGATTCTAACGCGCTGTACGAGTTATTGGAGCGTGAGGTTGTCCCAAGATTTTTCGATCGGGGCCCTGACGGTCTGCCCCATGCCTGGATCGACATGATGAAGAACAGCATGGCAAGTATTTGTGTGAGATTTAATTCGCATCGCATGATTGAAGATTACATGAATGACTATTATATCCAGGCGGGACAGGCGCACCAGATTCTCGGAGAAAATCGTCTGGATCGGGCTCGAGAACTAAGGGACTGGAAACAAAAGGTCAGAAGTCTCTGGAAGGATGTCAAAATATTGGATGTTTCTTTGCCTGGAGGCGACCGCGTGGCCTTGGGCGAGGAGTTGGACGTGATTGCGACTATTCGGTTAGGCGGATTGACAAATGAAGAAGTGGTCGTGGATCTTACGCACGGGCCTATAGGCAAGGATGGCGACAAGCTCACCAATCGCGATATCACCACAATGAGAAGCAGCGAAAAGGTGTCTGAAGGAGTGTGGCGCTTTTCGGGCACTATCCCCGCTGATGAGACCGGTGTTTACGGCTATGGAATAAGGGTCTTACCCTTCCATCCCTATCTCTTCAGCCCATTATCCATGAATTTGATAACATGGGGATAAACAGCAACTTCATTCAAAATTGATGGACTGATGACCAAACGTGCTGCGCACCTCTGTCAGCAACGTATCCGAGGGTTCGCATGATAGCGGCGCCAAATTGATGACGGTCTCCGTTCGATTAGGTATGACTACGTGCAGCTTCACCGGGAGACGGCCTTTATGCCTCAATAGAATACTTTTAAGATCTTTGATCTGATTCGGTTCCACGCCACGCGCGGAAATTTTTATTGTCATGCCTTTGCTGAACTTCCGCGGCGCATCTTGAATACGGCATAATTCCTGAGCCAAAATTTTTGGCGATTCTTTATCCCCCTCCCGCAAACCGGATAAAATGAGCGGTTCGGGCGAATTAAGCAAATCCCGGCTTTGAAGATACAGTTCGGAAAAAAAGGTTACCTCCGCCACTCCTGTCAGGTCTTCGAAAGAGACAAAGGCCATGCGGTCGCCTTTTTTGGTGTTAATTTCCTTGATCCTCTTGACGAGACCCGCCAGTCTGACTTGCGATGAGGCTGGAAAATCGGCCAGGCCTGCGCAAGTCGCATTAGTGTATTTGTTTATTATTTCCTCATAATTCGTCAGTGGGTGCCCTGTTACGTAGAACCCCATTATCTCTTTTTCAAACGAGAGCGTCGTCAATTCGTCCCATTCCGGCAATTCCGCAACAGGGATAACGAAGTCAGCTCCTTCACCGGGCTTGCAACCATCGGCAAAGAGATTCGCCTGTCCGTCGTTCTTTTCTTTCTGATAACTCGCCGCTTGATCCAAAACGGAGTCCAGTCCCTCGAACATGGCCCTCCGCGAGGGTCCTAGGCCGTCGAAAGCGCCGCATTTAATTAGGCTTTCAAGAACCTTCCTATTCACTTTCCGCAGGTCAACCCGATGGGCAAAATCCTGTAATGTGCAAAACGGGCCGTCCTCGTCTCTCGCCTCCAGAATGGAAGCAATGGCTCCCTCGCCGACATTCTTGACCGCCGTAAGGCCAAATACGATCTTTTCGTCTGCCACGTGAAAATCTTGAAAGGACTTATTGACGTGGGGAGGAACAATCTCGACGCCCATCTCTCTGCATTCAGAGATATATAGGGTTATCTTATCCGTGTTGCCGGCGTCACAACTTAGTTGGGCGGCCATAAATTCCGCGGGATAATGGGCCTTCAAGAACGCCGTCTGATAGCTGACCATGGCATAGGCTGCAGAGTGGGACTTGTTGAACCCGTACCCAGCGAATTTCTCCATTAATTCGAAAATATATGAGGCCTTCTCCGGCTTTATTTTGTTTTTTTCTGCGCCTTTCTCGAAACGGCTTTTTTGTTCGGCCATCTCCTCAGGCTTTTTCTTCCCCATTGCTCGTCTCAGCAGATCGGCCTCTCCGAGGGAGTAATCAGCCAGCAGTTTGGCAATATTCATCACCTGTTCCTGATAGACGATTACCCCGTGTGTCTCTTTAAGGACCGATTCGAGTTCAGGTAGCGGATATTCAATCGGGATCTTGCCATGTTTGCGATCGATGAAATCGTCCACCATTCCCGATTCCAAAGGTCCCGGTCGATACAAAGCGAGAATTGCTATAAGATCCTCGAATACTGACGGCTTGAATTTGGTCAGAATGTCTCGCATCCCGGCGGATTCAAGCTGAAACACAGCCAACGTATCCCCGCGTGACAGCAGGTCAAAAGTTTTTGCGTCGTCCAGAGGTATAGAGCTGATATCCAAGACTATATTTTTCGACTTCTCCAACAAGCGAACCGCCTGGTCTATGACGGTGAGGGTCTTCAGGCCCAGGAAATCAAATTTCACCAGACCGATCTTCTCAACCCAGGTCATATCAAATTGAGTCACAGTTTCTTTGTTGTTACCCATGTACAGGGGCAGATGCTTGACGAGCGGTTCATCCGAGATCACAATTCCTGCGGCGTGCGTGGAAGCATGCCGGCTCAGTCCTTCAAGTTTCCGGGCCGTGGTAATGAGGTCTGCTACCGTGGGATCGGACCCCATCAATTCCTTTAACCTCGGTTCCTCTTTGACGGCCCGGTCCAATGTTATATTCAGTCTATCCGGTATCAGCTTGGCAATTCGATCCGCCTCGGCATAAGGAAACCCGAGCACACGCGCCACGTCCCGAACCACAGCCTTCGCCTGCATGCGCCCGAAGGTTATTATCTGGGCTACTTTGTCCTTGCCATACTTATTGGAAACGTAATCAATCACCCGATCACGGCCCTGCATGCAGAAATCAACGTCAATATCAGGCATGCTCTTGCGCTCGGGATTCAGAAAACGTTCAAACAGGAGGTCATAACGAATCGGATCAATGTCCGTGATTCCCAGAGAATAGGCGGCCAGCGAACCGGCTGCCGATCCTCGGCCGGGCCCGACAGGAACATGCTCGTTCCTGGCAAAAGCGACAAAATCCGCTACGATCAAGAAATAGCCTGAAAATCCCATATCCTGAATCAGTCTAATTTCATGTTCCAGACGATCTCTATAATTTCTCTCTGCAGCGTCATCGACTTCGCCGCGTTCCTTCAATTTGGCAAGACGTATCTCAAATCCCGCTTCAGCCTGTTCCCTAAACTGCTCTCTCAAAGGTTTGCCCGATCCGACATCAAATCTCGGCATACGGATTTTTCCGAACTCGAGCAAGAGCGAGCACTTCTCCGCAATTAATTTCGTATTACTCAGAGCTTCCGGCGCCTCACTGAAATCTAGGGCCATTTCCTTGGGTGATTTGAAATAGGATTGGTCTGTTCTGAAACTTAATCTGTCCGGATCATCCAGTTTTTTCTGTGTCTGGATGCAAAGGAGGATCTCATGGGCCCTATGATCGGCTTTGTCCAGGTAATGACAATCGTTCGTGGCCACTAATTTTAAATCAAGTTTCCTGGCTAAGTCTATAAGACCTCTATTTATTTTATGCTGCTCTTCCAGACCGTTCTCCTGAATTTCCAAAAAATAACGCTCAGGTGAGAAGAGATCTCTGTACCATTCAGCAGCTTCAAGCGCCCTATCTTCATGGCCGGCGAGAAGACTCTTCGGCACTTCTCCCGACAAACACCCGCTTAGGCATATAAGCCCTTCGTTATGATCCTCCAGCAATTCTCGATCCACTCTAGGTTTATAATAGAAGCCTTCGTGGTATGCCTTTGACACCAACACGCAAAGATTACGATAGCCCTTTTCGTTTTCACACAGGAGGATAAGGTGATGTGAAGTGGTCTCTCCTTGGCGGGCAGACTGATCGAATCGGGAACCGGGCGCCACATAAACTTCGCAACCAATTATAGGCTTGATTCCGCTTGCCTGAACCTGCGTGTAGAATTCCATGGCCCCGAATAAATTTCCATGATCGGTCAAAGCTACTGCGGGTAATTTGTATTCTTTAGCCCTGGCCACAAGGTCCGGAATTCTTATGGCTCCATCCAAGAGCGAATATTGGCTGTGGACATGAAGGTGAACGAAATCGGCCGTCCGCATGTCTACTCCTTATATAACTGAAATAATTGGTCTTTTATTATAGAAAATCCTACAATATCATTCCTTCGTCGGGGTAGCAACAGCAAATCGCAGAAATGTTTCGTAACTGAATGCCCACAACGCAACTGCGGGAGCGGTCTTTAAGGTTTGACCAAACATATAAGCTAGTTAACTTTGGTAGATAATAAATGCTAATGTTATTTATCATATATCAAGTTTATCACAAAGATATTGACATTTCTTAAGCTCGCGGGACTAGAATAAACCCACCAGCGGGCTGCCAACCGCCAAGTAGGCATAACATAGTTATATGGTGACCAACAAGCTGTCCACGACGGCAAGACACGTGCTCGGCTTGGGTCAAAGTCAACCCGCGGGCGGAAAGTGAGGGAGTTGGCGCAGGCCATGCTCCTGATCCGCTGAAGTCATGGCACGGTGGTCGTCTTTGTCTGAAGAATCAGCGCCCATTCGGGTTTTGGCCTCTATTGGGTCTTTGGTGATTTCGCTGCTTAGGAGTGGCCGCGGTATCTTCGAGACTGTTGTGCAAATGCTCCTTTTTCTGACCGAGAGCGTCGCATGGTTTTTCAGACGTCCGGTCCGTTTTGGGGAGTTTGCGCGTCAGTTGGATTTTGTCGGGGCGCAATCAGTCATGTTGATAGTGCTGACGGGCGGATTTACCGGCATGGTTAGCGCTCTGCAGGGCTATATCGGAATGAGCAAGTATGGGGCGCAATCCATGGTTGGGGCAACGGTGGCTCTAGCTTTGGCCCGTGAGCTTGGCCCTGTGATCACTGCGCTCATGGTCGTCGGACGCGTCGGATCAGCGATGACGGCAGAACTCGGCAGCATGCGAAATACTCAGCAAATAGACGCGCTGGAAAGCATGGCGGTGAATTCAATTCAGTATCTTGTTGTGCCTCGCATTTTTGCGTCGACCGTGGTGATGCCGGTCTTGGCCTTAATTTTCAGTTTGGCCGGTATGATTGGGGCGTATCTGATCAGCACGCAATATTTGGGCGTAGATGCAGGGACGTTCATGTCCGGCGTCCAATATTACCTTGATCCTGACGATGTCCGCCACGGCGCTGTCAAGGCGGTGGTCTTCGGGCTGATTACTTCCCTGGTGGCCTGTTACAAAGGTTATTACGCCACCGGAGGATCCAGAGGAGTAGGTATCGCCACAACTAGATCTGTCGTGCTTTCATCGGTGCTGGTGCTAATTTCGGACTATGTGATGACAAACTTGATGTTTCACAGAACGTGAGCGTTTCTGTCGGAATAACGGATGATTCGATTAGATAAGGTTCACAAGAAGTACGGAGAACAGAACGTACTGGACGGACGTCAGTCTGGAAATCAACACCGGCTCGATCACGACAGTCATAGGCAAATCAGGTGGAGGAAAATCAGTCCTGATAAGACATATGATCGGTCTCGAACAGCCGGACAGTGGAGCGATCTATATAGAAGAAAAAGACATAGTGAAGATGAAGGCCACGGAATTGAACACAATACGCCGACGCTTCGGCGTGCTGTTCCAGGACGCGGCCCTTTTTGACTCGCTTTCAGTTGAAGACAATGTGGCGTTCCCGGTGCGTGAACATCTGAAACTGTCCGAACGTGAGATTGCGGACAAAGTGGACGCAAAGCTGGCGGAAGTAGGCATGAATCAACACAAGCATAAATTCCCCGGTGAACTGTCCGGTGGAATGAAAAAGCGAGTGGGTCTCGCAAGGGCCTTGGCGCTGGACCCTGATATCGTTTTCTTCGATGAGCCGACCAGCGGTCTGGATCCCATAACGAAGGGGCTTATTTACAGGCTCATCGCAGACACTCACAAACGGCATTTGAGCACCTACGTCCTGGTCAGCCACGATATCCGAGGAGTGCTGCAAATATCGGACGAAGTGATGATGTTGTTTAACGGAAAGATTTCGGCGATGGGGACTCCGGAAGACGTTTTGAACGCCACGGACCCTGCTGTCAAGCAATTCATAACAGGTTCCGCCGAGGGACCCATCCCGGTTGAATGAGGCAGGCAGTTTCTTAATGACCCGGTTTTCGACGGAAGCAAAAGTAGGATTGTTCTTTATTATATCGGCCGCGGTCTTGGTCTACGTGTGGTTCAATGTCTTGGATTTTGGCAAGAAAGAAGGTTTTATTCTCAAAGCCCGCTTCAAATCGGTAGAGGGCTTAGTGAAAGGGGCTCAAGTCCAAATTGCGGGCATCAGAGTGGGAGAAGTCAAAAACATCACTTTTGACTCGGAAAGCGGCAAGGCCGTGACGCTTCTTGAAATTAACGATGCTTACCGCAACTCCATACCGGAGGATTCAAAAGTCACGTTGAAGACAAAAGGGTTATTGGGCGACCGATATGTGGTCATCGAACCGGGCAAGCCTAATGTTCGCAAATTGAAACCGGGAGAGGAGATAGCGCGTGTCGAGGAACCTTATGATACGGAGAAGTTGGTCGAAAATGTCGGGATAATGACGCAAGATTTGCAAGTACTCGCCCGGGACGCACGGAGAGTGCTCATAGATGAAAAGGGCTCAGACAGGATTGCCAGCGTACTCAAGAACTCGGATGACGTTTTCAAGAATTTGAATGATCTCACTAGTGGGAAGAATAAGGAGAAACTCCAGCAGACTATAGACAACTCTCACGATGCCACAAAGAGAATGGACGATATTATGGTACGAAACGAAGATAAAATAAACCGTAACCCTGGAAAATTTCAACAAGTCCTCGAAAGACCTGGAAATAGTCACTGGAGACGTCCGGGCGGGCAAGGGTACCTTGGGAAAACTTGTAGTTGATGAATCACTGTACCGGGATACCTCAACTCTTGTACGCGACATGCGGAATGTTACCAACCGTGTTCAGAACGGACCGGGCTCGGTTAGCCGTCTAATAAACGATCCCGACATTTACTTCGAGGCGCGTCGCGCCATCAGGAACATGAGCAAGTCAGCTGAGGATATTTCCGAAGCCACTCCCATCAGCACTCTCGCTATCATATTGGGATCGGTCTTCAGGTGAGGATCGGAAAATCATGCTATTTGCCGCAGGTATCCGCACTGAAGATAGTCGGGAGGTTCCTCTACTGAACACCAGCCCCATCGGTCAGGGCCAAGAAAAGACAGGTCATTTCGGTTTATTTTCGGTCCTTCCTGCGCTGCTTTGCAGCGGTTGTCGCTACTCTTACAGCAGGCGCCCGCGTACGGATCCGCTTACGATTTCTTGCGTTTTGCAACTCCCCAAACGCTTTTTGCCTTGGATCCGGACGTCGCAATACGAAAAATCGATCCTCGAACGCCGAATGGGGCCTGGACTTTGGCCGAAGGGTGGGGGCTGCCCCCTCTGTTTTTTCGTACAACGGTTCCCGGTTTGTATGAGAGGCTGGACCTCTTTTATCCGTTGGGATCTCGGGAAGAATCTAAATTCCGAAGTAAACTGAGATTTACGCCATTTTTTGAGAGCACCTGGTCCAAGATCCCGCCTTTCGATGGTTATTCCCGGTGTCTAACTGCGTTTCACGGCGTCTCCGACCTGGGACAACCGTATTGGGGGTTTTTCCCGTTTTATGGGTACAAGATACAGACGCGGCTCGGATAAAAGCCTTTTTTTCCTTTTTCCGCTCTATTCGGAAAGCACAGACGATGATGCGAGAACTATTCGCCTGTTTTGGCCCATAGTTACCTATGCGCGAAGTCCCGGTCGATCCGCGTTCAAGATTTGGCCGATTTTCGGCACTGACTCGGTCCGTCAGGAATATCGTAACTCATTCATTTTATGGCCGCTTTTTCAACACGTGGAGAGATATCAGGGGACTCCCGAGGCTTCTTCCTACACAGCCATGCCGTTTCCTTTGTACGTGCGCCAGGAAACATGTTTTTCCACCACGATTGATCTGATGTGGCCGTTGTTTACTTATTATTACCACCATGCGTCCGGCCACACTCGCTATAGCTTGAGACCATTCTTCACTTACGGGTACGGGGGCGGAGTGGAAGAGCTAAACATATTTTTTGTTTATTCTTCCAAGACGGACAGAAACAAGGGGACCTCATCGCGCGGTTCAGTTGGTGGCTACATTTCAGTTGGTGATGACGAGGTTTTCACGGAACGCAAGTTCTTAATGATGAGTTCGATTCAGAAACGCTACAGGAAAGGGTTTCTCGTCTTCGCCAAGTATAAATTTTGGCCGTTTGCAGAATATAGATGGGATCTTGAGAGAGGGTCCCATCTAAAGATCCCTGAATTAATAAGCGTGAAGAGCGATTGGTGGGACCTGAATCTGGGTCGTCTCTTACGTTTCCTCGACTTCAGAGATACGCCTTTAACACGTGAGATCAGCCTATTGTCGGGACTCAGTCAACGCACGGAGTTCAAGGCTCATCCGCATATATCCCGACCGCCCAAGCCCGGTGATGACAGTTGGGCTGAATTGATTTCCGGTTCCTTCGCTAAGCGCTAGATCCGTAACGATCATGCCCATGCGCCTATGACCGATCCTTACGCTTTATGCTCCTCATGGTCCGATTTGATGCCATAGCCGAACACTATAGCCTTGAAATTCTCCCCGACCGTTTCACCTGTCGTCGCCAGGTAAATGTGCGCCACAAGGAATGAGGCGAAAAGACCGCCAAGCATGAAGTGAACCGTGGCCAAAACCTTCATCCCTCCAATAGCGTCTATGAATCCCTTGAAAAGGTCCGGATACATGTACATGAGCCCGCTTAGCACCAGAATTGGCACGAGTATCGCTTGCTTTCCTAAGTAAGTGATCTTTTGAAGCGGATTGAATTTGTTGTCCTCTGTGGGCGCAAAGGGGTGCGGTTCATGCTTGAAGATGCCGAAGAGATAGAACCTGCCCTGTACGATCATGCCTCCCGGAATTTCCCACTTTTTCGGGATATAATGGGATATTCGACCTGTTGCGAGATTGTACACCACCCACACAATCAAAGCGACAACCATGCCCCAACCGAACCAATTGTGAGTGCTTACGGCCCAATTGAACCAGCCGGGGAATCTCTCAGGCCAGTGCAGGATTATGCCTGTAATAATGAGCATTACTACGCAAAGGGCCTGGAACCAATGCCAGATTCTCTCGATAAGTGGGTGAAGTAGTATTTTTTCTTCCGGCAAATGAACAGGTTCCCGGCGCCGAGTAATGTACCTGAGTCCGCCATGCGCTAAAGGAAGACCTAACGGAGCTATTACGGCAAGTATAATAATGAGGTCCAAAGCAGGAATACGATTAGCTCCGACAATATAGTTGTACTTTTTGAGCGCATCTGCATTAATGAAGCCGGTCTGCTCGACGTACTCCGTGAAACCGGCAGCCTTCTTTTCTTTGGATAGCATCGTGAATTTTGTGTGACAGGATTGGCACTCCGCCACTTTGGTTTTGACCGGAAGTATATAGTGAACTCCATCTTTTGGGCCTTTATGGCATGTGATGCAATCCATTTTTGCCACGTGCTTTTGGAATTCGTACAATTTCTTGTGTCCCTGGTCTACTTTCCGACCAGTGGCGTCGTGGCAATCTATACAGACTTTTACGCTTGAATTCTTTGTCATAATCGCTCTGAGCCTTAGCGTAATGGACGTTGTGACAACCAATACACTCCGGAGCCTTGGGTGAAAGCTTCTTGCCGTGCGCGCCTGCTTCGGCGGACTCGACCGATTCCTCGTGACACTCTTTACAATCGACCTTCTTCACACGCTGCTGATGCGGCACTTCACCGACATCCTTGTGGCAACTCACACAAGTCGTGTCCGCGTGCATGCCTTCCGAATACTGCTTGGCTCGTATGTCCAGATTCATTTCCCCGAAGATGTATGGGGGCTTGGGCCTGGGCGGAAGCGGCTCGCCTTCGACAACAACCTGGTCGAGCCGCTCTTCGCTGCGACATTTTTAGGATATCCGCATTATGGCATTCCATACATGCCTGATTGGTCAGCTCCTCAGGTTCAGCCTTTTTGACGGATTCTTCCGACTTTTGAGGCGGCGGCGCCTTTTCCGGAGCAGGGGTCTCGGAAGCCGGCGCCGGCGTCCCGGTTTCAGGCGGGGCTGGTGGAACCTGCGCGAGTTTCAATACAGCCGCGGTCGCGGAGAGCTGCCAAGTTATCGAGTCTTCCTGTTGGGCTGCTGCGAAAGAGCAGTCAAAACATAGGGTGAGGAGGGCAAATCCGGCGGCAAGCAGAGTTGTCCACCTCCAATCTCGAGAATTGGAAACTCTTTGATTCATTCCAAACTCCTTCGCGATGATGAAAACAGGAATAACTGCAATAGGCTTTCTTAATTCGAGTTCAAGAGGCCGAAATTAAACCGATTGTCCTTTTTTACATTCTAAAAGAAGCTCAAGTCAAGCAGAAGCAAAGCGCGAAGAAGCCCCCTCCTGGAAGAAGGGGGCCGCACTAAAATTGTCGTGATCATTAAGCTGCTAAAATTATTTATTTTCCCCTTCATCTCCAGCGCCCGGATGGCATTTGCTGCACGCTGTGGGACCGGTCTTCTTCTTTTCTTTCTTCAGTTTCTTATGACAAGTCTGGCACTTATCGTGATAAGCCTTTTGCAATGCTACGATTTTGTCTTGGGCTTCAAGCTTGTGGCATACGAAGCATTTCTTTACTTCCTGACCTTCCTGCCACACGTTCTTCCCATCCTTATACTCATGATGGCATTCAGTGCATTTCAGTTCTTTGTGCTTGGTGTGTGAAAAAGTTACCGGGCCCTTCTTAGGTTCCTTGAAGACGTCCTTACTGTGGATGACGATATCCTGCTCCGGAGCTTTGGTAGCTGCATAGACCAATGTCACTGCGGCGATAAAGGCGGCGCCCAAGACGAGCGCAACTAAGACTTTTGTCCTATTGCTCATGAAATCCCCTCCTCTATTTAGAGGTGAATGCTCAACGGAACGCCGAGAAACCCGGCGGGACTTTCCGACCAACCTATTATTGATACCACACGAAAGTTTGCTATTTCAAACTTTTTTTTGGGATTCCACTCCTAGCGCTTTAAGCTCGTCGAGCACCCGCAAGACTAGCTCATCCACTTTGACGGCTATTTTTTCGGTTAAATCGACGCCGAAGGGTTGGATGTCGGCCGGCTCAATGCCCACGACCACCACACTTTTTGGCTCCGCTTCGAGAAGAGCGCACAGGTTCAAGGCCTCCACAAGGTCGCTGTCGTGGGCCGACTGTTTGACCCTTAGCCCTTTTGGAAGATCATCTTTGGTCAGCCGGTAAATAGTTCCAGGTTCGTCCCCGCCCAAGACTGCGTCAACCACAATGAGATGATCCGCTTCCTGGATCGTCGATAGCAACCAAAGCCCCTGGGTCCCTCCATCAACTACGCGGACGTTTTCCGGCAAGGTGTATTGACCCTGCAATTTTTCAATTACGCGCACTCCCACGCCTTCATCTTTTAACAAGATATTGCCCACACCAAGAACGACGATCCTGTCTTTGATCATAACCTCCCATAATAATGTATATTTCAGGCCCTATCCTTATGGACCTGACGCATATTCATTTCAAAGTCATAGCCTTTTCAGGACAGATTTCCTGGCAACAAAAGCAGGTGATGCAGCTCTCGGGATCTACCTCGGGTACCTGGCCGCACATGGACAGGGCCGATACCGGGCATTGATCCACACAAGTCCCGCAGCCGGTGCACCAATCAGGATTAGCCTGCGGCCGGACCAGAGTTCGATTATGCATCAATTCCTGAATGGGTTTATTTTGTGTAATGGCTTCGCCGCCCAAACGGGGAAGCTTGAAATCGGGTAATTGTTTCAACTCGCCAATAATTTCAATTGAATTGAGGTCGTAGTCTCCCAGACCTTCTTCCTTTGCTTTTTGTAAGAATCGCAAGCGACCTGGTTCCAAGCCCATCATAGTAGCCATGACCGCGTCCAACGCGACGGCATTATCCGAGGCCAGAATCAGGCCGATGTCTCTGACATCGGGACAAGCCGGGCCGTTACCCTCCATTCCGACAATTGCGTCCACCAGGAACATATCCGGGATCCTCAGCCGGAAGACATCAATCAACATTTCATGGAAGCGTTCAGGGCTGCCCGCCGCTCTGTGCAGCCTGGCTTTCTGGGCCCCGGGCAAGAAACCATAACTGTTTTTGATCCCCCCAGTCATCACAGTCAAGCCGTGAGTCTTAAATTTTGGAAGGCTGATGATGACATCCGCTTCGAGCACGATTCGGGAGACACTCACTTTGGCCATGAACTCAGGATTGAAATCCACAGTTTGGGCATCGTTTCCAATATTTTTATAATAACCGCTAGCCGCCTCCGTGAGGCCTGACTCCATAAAGGTCTGCTCGTTGGCGCCGTAGTTGAAAAGACCCGGGTTGTCACCAACTATGATGGAGGCAGGTTTCAGCGTCTCCACCTTTTCCACTACCGCGCGAAGCACCGCCGGGTTGGTGACTATGGCTTCCTCCGGCTGAGAAGCCCTAAGCACATTAGGTTTGATGAACACGCTTTTCCCTTGCAATTTTAAGGGGAAAAGCTCAAATGCTCGATCGACGGCATCACGAACGTTTTCATAATTGGCTGGGTGAATCATCACTTTTGACATTGTCTTCGCCTCGCTAAGAGTAGGGAGATCTTCCGGGGAACCCATTCTTCTGCAAGAAAGGGGTTCCCAGACCCTTCTTCAAAAACTCTAACATTATAACGCATTGGCGGGCAAGGCTTTGATCGAGGCGATTGCCGCCGTCCCGGCTATGCCCGTTCCTGCGCTTCGTTCCGGCAAAATATCATGGGAGTCAGACTACCGTCTGCTACAATCCCAATGATCATTTCGACTTGCGCCAAGACTTTACAAACTGGCCTCCAGCCCAAATTCCAATTACAAAACTCCCAAAAGAAAAGATCCCCAATGAAAAAACTCCGGCGGAAAAAATCCCGACAGAGAAGAGGCCCGCGGAAAATATTCCCGCAGAGAACAACCCTGCCGACAAAACTCCGGTGCTAAACAGCCCCGCGGACAACCATCCGGACGAGGACGCTCCGGGTGGTATTGAATTGGAGAACGGCGGAGCGATCAGTCCTATAAGCAATAATATGATCAATGCGCCCCAGATAATTATCTGCGCGTTCTTGTGGGTCATAGTAATTCCCCCCTCTGATGGCTTTTGTCTGGTCCATTCTGGTCAATGATCGATCTCTGGGAAGCCAAAATTTCAGGTTGCTCATGAGGATCGTTATACCACTTTGAGGTCAGATTCGGGAAGGGGTCCAGGGGGTCAGGCGAGGCAGCCAGCGAGGCACGTTGGCGGAATAGACCGCCCAGTCGGAAGGGAAATTTCTTGCCAGCCATAGCTCCTCATGGAAAATCACTCGCAAGTGGAAACCGATTGCGAGAATCACCAGATACCAGCCAATCCAAGGCGATCCCGTAACGAGCGCCCAACCGGCTACGAGGATGAGATCGCCAATATATATGGGGTTACGCGTGAAGCGGTACAATCCTACCGTCACGAGATGTTTCGGAGGATCCCAAGGCCCAATAGTGCCCTTGCCGGCTGCGTAGAAATCCCGAGCGCACCGGACCACTATTGCCAGTCCGCATGCCATCAGGACAAAACCAAAATTCCACCCATCCCCGCTGCTCGGATCGAAATAGGCCAGGATCGGCGGCAACACCAGACAAAAGAAGACCGGCAAAGCCAGGAAAGCAAAAATTGCACGCAACAACAGCATATTGGAGTCATTAGCCAATCATAGAAGTCTTTGGAGAGGGCCTGAGGAGTCGCCTTTTCCAAAAGTGGCGCCCCGAGATCAAGTCTCTAATGCCTTCGGGAGAAAATCCCTTTTTTCTTGGCGGCCACCTTGGAGCCTTCGAGTTCGGCCAGGCGTCTCAGGATTTCCTCTTGTTCTTTGCTAATCGTTTTCGGAGTTTCGATATATGCGACAACTATAAGGTCTCCGCGGCCTCGTCCACGGAGATGAGGCACACCTTTTCCGGGTACACGGAAATCTTGGCCGGATTGCGTGCCGGCGGGTATATCCAGGTGGTCGGTTCCTTCAAGCGTGGGGATTTCGATCTCCCCTCCGAGCACCGCCACACTGTATGTGATGGGCATCGCCACGATTATATTGTCGCCTTCTCGTCGAAAAGTCTCATGCTGCTCGGTCTTGATGTAAACGTAAAGGTCTCCCCGAAGAGCGCCGGCGTCTCCAGGCTCGCCCTCGCCCTGGAGCCGAAGCCGCGATCCTGTCTCGACTCCATGAGGGATCTTGATCGACAGCTTCTTGGTCGCCCGCACGCGACCCGCGCCCCGACATTTGGGGCAGGGATCCGTAATGACCGTGCCCCTGCCCTGACAGGTAGGGCACGTCGTGCTTATGGAGAAGAAGCCTTGTGAGCGGGTGACCTGTCCTCGACCTCCACACATCGAGCAAACTGAAGGCGAAGCCCCGTCTTTGGCGCCAGTGCCATGACAAGCCTCGCATACGTCATGCCTTGGCACCTGGATCTCGGTCTCTGTGCCAAAGATCGAGTCCATAAAACTTATGGTAAGCTCATAATGAAGGTCTTGGCCTCTGCGGGCTCTGGGTTGCTGGCCTCTTCGGGAGCCGAAGCCGAAAAACTCTTCGAATATATCACCGAAGCTCGTGAATATATCTCCGAAATCTCGGAATCCCGTAAAACCGGTTTGTTGCAGTCCGGCATGGCCGAATTGATCGTACAAGCGGCGTTTCTCCATATCACTGAGCACTTCGTAAGCTTCGGCCGCTTCCTTAAAGTTTCTCTTCAGCCTGTTTATCACCCGGATTTCGATCGGGGTGATACTGCAAGGCAAGTTTTCTGTAAGCCTTTTTTATCTCGTCGTTGCCTGCGGCTTTGGTCACGCCAAGGATTTCGTAATAATCACGCTTTGTCATTGAGAAGATCCGAATAGCTTAGTTGTTGACGGGAAACTACTCCATCACCGTGGTAATATAAACACTGAAAGCCTTTTTGTCATCCCATCGCCGGAGATTTTTGAGGGAGTTTCCGGGGAGACCCTTTTTTGTGCAAAAAAGGGTTCCCCGGACCCTTCCCAAAAAACTCTAATATTTTGATTTAGTTCAGGGAGTTTTTGATGTTTCCGACAGATCGGAAGATTCCACATAGTCTTCTCATTGCACCTGCGCAGTTCGCCCTGCTTGGTCAAAAGGTCTATCACACATTGAGTGCGGAACTGGCAGTACACTCTGCGGAGAATGGCAGCAAGCGCATTCCTGACACATGTAATTTCCGTCCTTCTGGCAATAAAAGTTCCCCGGCTTGTCCTCGTGCCTGATAACAGGGCCTGCTCATGAAGAATCCTCGTATGAGAGATGTCCGCGGGTCAATCCGCTACGATTAATATAATGCTGCGCCTGGAAAATTGTATTGTTTATTTTGGTCCACGAGGTGCCAGCGGTCCTCCAACTCGAATTAGGCGATCTCTTTAAACTATTTTGGAGGAAGCGCGTTCGTTGCAAGTAACAGGTCACTAAGACCTCACTCGAAAGGCTGCTACTGCAAGGGTTCGACGACAACGAATTAGAGTTTTTTGGGAAGGGTCCGGGAACCCTTTTTGCAAAAAAAGGGTTTCCCGGAACAATCTTCCGGAAAATCATTTCTTTGAGATGGGCGCTCTTCTCGGATCAGGGGGAGGCGGCGGCAAGCATTGGGCCGTTGGCCGGGTAAATCAGGCCAATGGGCAGTTGGCACATAACAGGATCGGGCTGCGGGACCTGCGGACCACGGTAATATCCGTTCACGTCCCATCCCCACACCGGATAGGACCAACTTCCAATATGTTGTGGAGCGGTCCTGAAACCGTGAAGCCCTTCCATTCGCCCTGCAGGCGCATTGCTCACGTGCATGGTAGCCCCATACCCATGCGGTAGCCAGGAAAAGAAAGCCGGCGCCTCGGGCATAACAGGATCCGCGTGGCAAATGGCGCCATGGAAAAGGTTTGCAAGTAGCATGGTAACAAGCAGCATCTGGAGCAGGGTCTTGCCGGACATCGGGCCTCCTCAAGTTCGTTTGAACCGAGAATTGAATTATTTTATATAATTTTACCCGATGAATATGATGAAAGTCAAGATAACGAATCATTAAATAATTGTAACTATGGCAGGTAGCTCAAGATATTGTAGGAAATTCTTGGAGCTGCAAAACTGAAACTTGTCGTTGCGAAAGTTGCGCTAGCCTGAAGCCCTCCCTATGCCAGGCGCCGGGATTGCTTCTGCTGTGCTTCCAGCGATGACACGACAAACGATTAGGCCTCCGAGGCTTCGGTTCGCGTCATCAGCTCAAGTCAACGAAGAGCGCCATAAATTCAGGTCAGGCTATTTGGTTGGGAGTCGAGCGCTTCGGCGACGGCCTGGATAATTTTTTCTTTTAATTCCTCGAGAGGTAGAGTCGATTTGAGACCCGCGGCATAGCAATGCCCACCACCGCCTAGAGATTTGGCTATGGCCGAGACGTCCAATGAATCCTTTGAACGGAAGCTGACTCGAACTACATTGTCCGGCATGATGGTAAAAAGAATTCCGGCTAAAACGCCCTTGTTTTCTCGCAATCTGTTGACCAGATTTTCGGTCTCGGACATATCCGCGCCAAATTTCTTGAAGTCCTCGGAATACAAAGCGCTCAGAACCAGTTTTCCGTCCAGGAGAATTTCAATCCGTTCCAAAACGAGCCTCTCCAAATATATACGACGGATGGGGTATTCTTCAAAGAGGGGCCGGGTGACATCGTATGAATCAAACCCCGCGGCGAGCATTTCCGCTCCGAGCCTAAGAGTCTGACTGTTAACCCCTGCGAAACGAAACCCGCCTGTATCGGTAACTAGGCCGGTATACAGGCACTTCCCAACATCCGGCGATATCTTGTATCCAGCGGTTTTCAAAACTTGATGAACGAGTTCCGCCGTGGAAGTAGCTTCGCTTTTTACAAAGTTGAAATCGCCGAATCCCGGATTGGTTATGTGGTGATCAATATTGATTAGTTGCGCCCCACTTCGCAAAGCCGAAATATCGCCGGAAATCCGTTTTTCCTCGGCAGCGTCCACAGCAATTATGAATTTGGGCTTCTTAGCGATGCCCGCCGCGTCGGAAATTATCTGTTCGTGACCCGGCAAGAATTCATAAATTGCGGGGAATTTGCCGGCACAAAGGGGGTAGGACCGTTTTCCCATTTCCACCAGCGCCAGATGCATCCCCAATAGAGATCCGAGCGCATCACCGTCCGGATTGATGTGGGTGACCACTACGAAGTTGTCTTCAGTTTTCAGAATTGATGCAATCTTTTCAATCATCTTCTTTTGCTGGGGCCGCGAGATCCTTAAGTATTCTGCTAATTCTGGCGGAATTATCGAAGGCGGTATCATAAAAGAACGAAAGCTGAGGAATATATTTGAGATCTAGTTCCATGCGCAGTTGACGCCGTATAAACCCCTCCGCCGCCTCGAGTCCTTTCTGGTGGGCCGCGGCTTCTCCACCTGTCAGACTGCAATAATACACTCTGGCCGATTTTAGGTCCGCGCTCATTAGAACCTCTGTTACGGTAACGCCCTGAACTCGGGGATCTTTAATCTTTGAGACAATAAGATCGGCTATTACCTGACGTATAAGTTCAGCGACACGATCTTTTCTGAATCGAGACATGGTTTTAAATCTTACCGGCGCATTCGATGCGACAGGGCGCGAATATGCAATTAATAATTAACAATTTCAATTTGTGAATCTATGATCTCGGCGATGTGAAGACTTTCGACATATGCCACAATATTTTCCACTAAGGTGTGGGCGTGTCCTCGTTCGTTGGTTACCACTGCGAAACCGACTGTGCATCGTTGCCACTTATCATGGTGATCCACTTCCGATATGGAGACATCAAACTTGCTTCGGACTTTACCAAGGATGCTCTTTACAACCTGACGTTTGGTTTTGAGCGATCCGGAATTGTGGATTAAGAGTTCAATACTGCCGACCCCTACCACCATTTTTCTGTCTTCCCTTACTTATCAGCTTAAAAGATCAACCCGATGCATCGACCCAGAATGGGCCACTGCCTCGACGCTGCGGGTATGAGTTTTCCAAACTCTTAAGTAAGTTTCGCGGATTCTTTCTCTATCGTGAACGCCTCAATTATGTCGCCAAGTTTGATATCTTTATAGTTTTCCAGCGCAATACCGCATTCATAGCCCTCGACCGCTTCTTTGATATCATCTTTGAAGCGTCTCATTGACACAATTTTGCCCTGGTAAATTACTACGTCGTCTCGAATCAATCGCACCTGGTTCGATCGCTCAATTTTCCCCGAAGTGACATAACAGCCGGCAATCATACCTATTTTGGGAACATGGAAAGTCTGTCTCACCTCTGCGCGCCCTAGCACGACTTCCCTTTCGATCGGGGCGAGCATTCCTTCCATGGCTTTTCGCACATCGCTTATCACTTCATAAATTATTGTATATAGACGGAGGTCTATCTTTTCCAGCTCGGCGATCTGTGTCGCCTTGGGGCTAGGTCGGACATTAAAACCGATGATAATCGCCCCGGACGCGCTTGCCAACATGACGTCCGATTCCGTGATACCACCCACGCCGCTATGAATCACTTTGACTTTTATCTCCTGGGCCGCGATACCGAGCAACGATTCTTTGAGAGCTTCAACCGATCCTTGGACGTCCGCCTTGACGATTAGATTGAGTTCCTTTACTTCCTGTTCCTGCATGCGGGCCATCAGATCTTCCAGAGACACAGGACCAACGGCTGCCACCTCATGGCTTCTTTGTTTCTCCGCGCGCTGAACGCTTACCTGTCTGGCCAGCTTTTCTTCTTCAACAACCAGAAAGGATTCGCCGGCCTCGGGAACCCCTGAAAATCCTTGGACTTCCACAGGAGTAGCGGGTACAGCCTGATCGACACTACGACCCTCATAGTCCAGCATGGAGCGGACCTTGCCGTAATGGATTCCCGCTATGAAAGCATCTCCCAGTTTGAGGGTGCCTTCTCGGACCAAAATAGTGCCTACCGGTCCTTTGCCTTTATCCAGTCTACCTTCGATCACGGTTCCAAGGGCGGTCTTGTTCGGATTGGCCTTAAGCTCCATCATCTCAGCTTGGAGCAATATGAGATCGAGCAATTCGTCAATCCCTTCGTGAGTCTTGGCGCTCACGTAACAGAACAAGGTTTCTCCACCCCAGGCCTCCGGAATCAGGTTATATTCGCTGAGTTCTCTGATTACTCTATCTTTATCGGCTTCCGGTTTATCAATCTTATTCACGGCTACTATTATAGGAACATTTGCCGCTCTCGAGTGGTTTATGGCCTCCTTGGTCTGCTCCATGACTCCGTCATCCGCTGCCACCACCAGGACCACGAAATCCGTCACTTGAGCGCCTCTGGCTCTCATAGCTGTGAAGGCTTCATGGCCGGGCGTGTCCAAGAATACCAATTCTCCTCGATCAGTTTTAACCTTGTAAGCTCCAATGTGCTGCGTTATTCCTCCTGCTTCCTGTTCAGTGACGTGTGTCGACCGTATGGCGTCCAGCAGCGAGGTTTTTCCATGATCCACGTGACCCATCACAGTCACTACAGGCGGTCTCGGACCAAGGTTTTCGTGACTTGCCTGTTCGTTGACTTGAAGGATTTCGCCTTCGGAGCGTTCGCTTGTTTCCGTCTCGAAACCGAATTCCGAGGCAACTATAGTAGCCGTATCAAAATCGATGGTTTCGTTTACGGTAGCGGTTGAGCCCATTGTTAAAAGGTACTGAATAACCTCAGACGCTTTCACACTCATTCTGTGCGCTAAAGCAGAGACGCTGATCACTTCGGGCAACTTAACGCGCCGTTTGATGGCCTTTGGAGTAGTAATTTCAGTCTTGCGAAGTTTAGGCTTCTTCCCTTTTCCTCTCAGGCGACCTCGGGGCCGATCATCGTAAAGTTCTTCACGCAGAAGCACCTCCTTACGGCGGCGGATACCAATTTTTCCTTCCTCAACCCTTTCTTCAGGGACGTCTCGGGCTTTCTTTTCCTTCTTTTTCTTGCTCCTGAGTTCTTCCTCTCCCGGGGACAAGGGCACTATCTTAGGCAGCGGTTCCTTACTCGCAGGGACCTGAGCGCGAGCCGGGGCAGGCGCCCTCGTCGGTACGGGTCTCTCGGGCTCCTGGACGGGCTCTCTCCTCAATTCAACCCTTCCGATGATTTGCGCAGGCTGAATTCTTTTTTCTTTCTTTTTCTTCTTTTTCGCAAACCGTTCTTCTTCAGTTACCGCTTCATCTGTGGATCCCGGAGTTTCCGCCTGACGGACTAATTCCAGTGGGACTTCCTTGGTCGGGGCTTCCTCGGCAATCTCGGCTCGAATTTTATGCGCCCCTTTTCCCTCCAGGCGTCCTTCCTCGACCTGACTTTCGCTTATCTTTGGCGCCGTCTCCGTTGCCGAACCTGATACCGGAGCAGAGGGTTCTGTGACCGCCTTGGCCTCGGCGGATTTGAGGGCCGCATCACCTCCGGGGATTGGTTTAACGATGACTTCAGGTTTTCTGCCTGCTGGAGCCTTTTCAGTTCTGTCCGGTCGTTTGGGAGCCATTTCGATGATACGAGCAGGTTCCGGTTTCTTCTTCAGAGTCTTCTTGGCTGCGGCTTTAGCGCGAGTCGTTTCTCTCTCGGGAATTGCAGGTTTTTCTTTCGCTGGTGGCTCCTGTTCTGCAATTTCCGGAGGCGCGGGCTCGGCTGTCGTTTGAGCCTGCTCCTCCGCCGGCTGATGCTTCATTCTGCGCCGAATGACCGTGGGTTTAATTCTTTGTTCCACGACTTCTCGCTGCGGAAGAATAGTTACAAGTTGAGCGCGCAACGCCACGGGATCATCGGTCTCCAGCGGGCTCTCGGGGCCCTCAACTGCGAAACCCATCATCACAAGCTCTCTTACTAGATCTTCGTTTCTGACCTTCAAGTCTCGGGCCAGGTCATCAACGGTCAAACTGGTCATCCAGCCACCTCTTCTCGTCGAGTCCCGTCAAGAGTTCCTCTGGTGACGGTAATGTCAAAATATTTCTTCTTAGTGCCCTACTTAGACGTTCCTTTCGCAGGGCGGCTTTAATGCACTCCCGGGAAGGGCAAGTGTAACAACCACGACCTGGGAGTTTATCTCTGGGGTTCGAAACAACCACTGTGTTCTCCACGGCTTTCAACAGAACCATCTCTCTCGCGGGCCGTCTCCGGCGACATCCTATGCACTGTCTGATAGGAACATGGCCTCTGTTCATATTCTTCTAGGCTTCACCGCCTCTGTTCATCACGAACACCAAAACTTTGGAGTAGACGCAATCACGAGCCGGCTGCTCCCTCCGCGCGCCGCCTGCGCCGGCGAATCAACTGTTTCCGGAACCACATCCTCTAAAGCCTCCTCAGCCTCCTCTACCTCTTCCGGCGGATTGGCTAAGTAACGAAGCGCTCCGTGCATCAGTTTTACGCCTTTCTCCTCTGTAATACCCATAAAACTCGTAAGCTCCGCCAGAGTCGCCTTGGCGATATCTTCAGGAGTACGATATCCATTTTCGAAAAGCATCGTCGCGGTTTCCTCGTCCATGTCGTCAATAGCCAAAAGCCGCTCAAAAGATTCTCCGCTGATTTTTTCCTCTTTGGATTCGCTCCTTACGTCGATTTTCCATCCAGTAAGTTTTGCCGCCAATCGGACATTCTGGCCTTTTTTGCCTATGGCCAGAGAGAGTTGATCATCGGCTACTATCACCTCCATAGTGTGGCTCTGCTGGTCTATAATGACCTTAGAAATTTCCGCAGGCGCCAGACCATTACATACAAAGTGAGCCGGATCGTCGTGCCATGGAATGATGTCGATTTTTTCACCCCTCAACTCCTGGACAACCGCCTGCACTCTGGAGCCTTTCATACCTACACATGCGCCCACCGGATCGACATCCGCATCTGAAGACCGCACGCCGATCTTCGCCCGCTGACCGGGTTCTCGGGCAGCACACATTATTCTAACGATACCTTCCGCGATTTCCGGTACTTCCTGTTCAAACAGGCTCACCAGAAAAGTGGGATTTGCACGAGACAGAATGATTTGAGGGTCCTTTTGGGTACGCCGAACATCAAGGATTATAGCCCGGATACGGTCGCCTTGCCGATGATTTTCACGTGGGATCTGCTCCCCGAAGGGTAATATAGCTTCGGCTCTTCCCAAGTTAATCACGATGTTTCTTTTTTCAAAACGCTGAACCACCCCGGTGACAACATCACCTTTGCGATCTTTGTATTCCGTATAAATATTTTCCCGTTCGGCGTCTTTGACCTTCTGTATAATCACCTGCTTGGCAGTTTGGGCTGCTATGCGGCCGAAGGTCTCCGCCTCCATTTTGACTCCTAGCTGATCACCTATTTCAGCCTCAGGATCCAAGTCGCGGCGGGCAGTCTTCAAATCTATCTGGGTGGTTTCGTCTTCAACCGTTTCCACAACATCTTTGAAGAGGAAGATCTCCATCTCTCCCGTGTCTTCGCTGTATTGGGCCTCGAGTTCTACTCGGCTTCCGTATTTTTTCCGAGCCGCCGATACCAGCGCAGCCTCCAAAGCTTCCAGCAGCGTATTTCGGGCGATTCCTTTTTCTTTTGCCACCTGGTCTACCATTCGGTTCAAGTTAATTCCCATGACTAATCCCCTGCTCCCACGGCTCTTTTGCGCAAGTCCCTACGAAACAGATCGTCTTCGGAAAGATCCAAATTAGCTTTTTCGACATTGTTAGGATCTATTTCCACTCTTGCGCCCTCTACTTCTAAAATAATCGCTGAATCTTCCATTCCCTTAAGAATTCCCTGAAAATTTCGTCTTCCTGCAAGCTTGCGACGAGTTCTGATTCGAACCGGAGAACCGGCAAACAGCCTAAAATCTTCTTCTTTTCTCAGAACTCTGTTAATCCCGGGCGATGAGACTTCCAGCACGTAACGGTGCTCGATAGGGTCTTTGATATCGAGCAAAGCCCCTATTTGACGACTGGCCAGCTCGCAATCGTCCAACGTCACTCCCTGGGGAGTATCAATGTAAAGCCTGAGAACCCATCGACCTCCCTCAAGTTTGAACTCGATATCCACAAGTTCAATTCCTTCGGGCTCCAAAACCGGTTCTATCATGCTCCATAATGAAGGGATCAAATCCCGGTCCATTTGAGCCTCCTGGTCATTGACCCTGCTCTGTGACTCCTCAAATTGCAGCCACAATAAAAAACCCGGGATTATGCAACCCGGGTGGTCTTGACCACTCTCTGGAGCGGGCAACGGGGTTCGAACCCGCGACATCAAGCTTGGGAAGCTTGCACTCTACCAACTGAGCTATGCCCGCATCACTTCCAAATTAACAATAAGACCCATTCGTGTCAAGGGATTTATCTTTTTTTTTCAATATTTTCTTGTCGCGTCAGACATTCTCGGACGAGAATCGAAAAGTATCTTCTCCGATGAATTCAGTTCGGCATCTCTTGACGAAGCCGTTAACCAATTCAGCTAACAATTTTCAGAGGGCCTTTTCATTAATATCCACCTTGGCTTTCTCTTCAAGCGCCCGGAGCCAGCCCTTCAGAAACTCGGTCTTTCGAACTTCCGTGATCCATCTCTCAAAATCAGCGCTATCCTTTGCGTATTGCTCCTCACTGGCCCGCTGAAGATCGACCAGTCGTACGACCGCGGCTCCTCCGGCAATGGTCAGAGGTTTCTCGAAGACCGATGCCTCCGGGGTGATTGTTGTAAGCATTTCAAGGACTTCCGGCGCGTTTCCCAGGCGAGGAACAATCCCTGCGGTTCTGGATACAGCGTCAAGGTTCTCCCATTTCAAACCGTATTTGGCTGCAATCTCCTCCGGATTTGCGGACTTATCCTTCACCGCCTGAATGATTTCTTCCGCTCTCTTACTAGCGCCTGCAAGGGCCTGTTGTTTGCGAAAATCCTTTTCAACTTCGCTTCGAACTTCTTCCAGTTCGGGAATCCTTTCCTTAGTTTTACTCAAGAGCTTAAAAACGACGAAATTATCGTCTGATTTCAGAAGCCTCGAAATTTCGCCTGTCTTAAGGTCAAACGCTTCATTCATTATTTTCGCATCATTGCCCACGTCAGGAATTCCGCCGGTCCTGGTGACGTTCTCTGCCTTATGAGTCGCAAACCCGAACTTCTCGGCCGCTGTTTCCAGTTCTTCAGACCTGTAGACCATTTCATAAAAGTTATCCGCATCAGTCCTGACCTGCTTTTGAGCTTTCTCACGCAGAAGCTTTTCAACGATTTTATCCTTTACAGCATCGAATTCCAGCAGCTTCTCAGGTGTCTTGTCGGTGACCATGAGGATTTCGTAACCCTGATCCGTACGAACGGGCTCCGACAATTTTCCTATCTCCAATTTTGCCGCAACCCTTTCCAATTCAGGATTCATTGTGCCTTTGGAAAAGAAGCCTAGATCTCCTCCCTTTTCTCGAGTTGCATCGTCCTGCGACATTTCGCGGGCAACTGTGTCAAAGTCGGCTCCGCTTTTGAGCTTGTCTAAAATTTCCTGTGAAGTCTTACGTGCCTGTTCGATCTGCTCTTCGTTTGCATTCTCCGGTATTTTCACTAATATGTGCTTAGCCCGAATCTTTTCCGGTTCAGTAAATTCCCGGGGATTAAATTTATAATACTCCCGCGCTTCGTCTTGTGTGACCGTGAGTTTTTTCTCAATGTCCCGCCACGAAAAAGTTACATACTGAAGGTTTACGAATGCCGGAATCGCATATTTATTCTGGTTCTCTTTGAAGAATGATTCCAGGAGCTTTAAATCGATGGGAGCCCCTTGCGCGGGTTCTTCAGCTTTTACAAACAGCATTGAGAGAACGAGCTTGTCGTTTTGGAAATGCCAGAATCTCTTGATTTCTTCGGGGTCCGTTTTCACTGCGTCGGTAAGAAGGTTTATCACTTGGCTTGCCTGTAACTCTCGCCGCCGAGTATCCTCGTACAATGACGGGTTCATTTTTATGGCTTGGAGATAAGCCCTATACATAGATTCATCAAACATGCCGTTGCGTTGAAACATAGGATTAGAACGAATGTCCTGGACCAGATCTTCCGTAGTGACCACAAGTCCCAAGCGCTCTCCTTCTTTGAGCAAAAGAATCTGATTGACAAGGCCCTGCGCCACATCCATCTTCAGATTCATCTTTTCCAAGAGTTCCGGAGGGATAGAGCCACCCTTAAACCTTAGCCTGATCTGCTCCACCTTGCTGGTATAGATACTATGGAAGAGATCACGACTTATTACGGTATCATTTACCTTTGCCGCATATTCCCGAGACCCTTCCCGTGGCCCGGACCAGCCGTACCAAAATATAAAAACGACAATTATGCCACCCAAAGCTGCTTTGATGATCCAGGATTGGGCGTGTCTTCTCATCAAGTCTAGCAAGGGCTTCTCCTTTCAACGCAGTTGTGTAATAGCAGGATCGTAAGGATTTCCGAGTTTCTTGTCAACTTTGGCGAGACGACTGGGAACGCTTGATAATGGGGCAGCATTCTGCTAGGTGTTTCGCGATCTTCTGCACGCGAACTTTGTAACTCGGAATAGAGTCACATGATTTTCGATCGGATGTCCGGATTTTTTTCGAACGATATGGCCATCGACCTTGGGACGGCCAACACACTGGTTTATGTACGTGGGAAAGGCGTCATCCTGTCCGAGCCCTCAGTCGTCGCTGTAAAGACAGACCTTAAACGCGGAGCCAGAGTCGTGGCGGTGGGCACGGACGCGAAGAAAATGCTGGGCCGCACTCCGGATAACATAAAGGCCATTCGTCCGATGAAAGATGGTGTGATAGCGGATTTCGAAGTGACCGAGGTGATGCTCAAACATTTCATTTTCAAAATCCACCAACGGCGATATCTGGTCAAGCCCCGGATAGTTATCTGCATTCCGTCCGGCATCACGCAGGTCGAAATGCGTGCCGTGAGGGATGCGGCCAAGAGCGCTGGCGCACGGGAAGTGTATCTCGTTGAAGAGCCTATGGCAGCGGCTATCGGGGCGCACCTGCCCATAACCGAGCCGACCAGCAGTATGGTGGTCGACATTGGTGGAGGAACTACTGAGGTCGCCGTCATTGCCATGTCGGACATTGTCTACTCAAAATCCCTCAGGGTTGCGGGGGACAAAGTTGACACCGCCATCATCCGCTATGTGAAGCAAAAATACAGTCTTCTGATCGGAGAGAGAACCGCGGAAATGATCAAGATGGTTATTGGCAGCGCCTGTGCAACCAATGACGAAACTTCAATTGAAGTAAAAGGCAGAGACCTGATCGCCGGGGTCCCGCGCGTGGCGGTTCTGCGATCAAGCGAGGTAGCCGAAGCCATTTCCGAACCGGTTAGGGCCATTGTGGAGACTATAAAGACAGCTCTGGAACAAACGCCCCCCGAGCTGGCCGGGGACATTCTGGATAAAGGTATCACCCTGACCGGAGGGGGGTCACTGTTGGCAAATCTGGATGAGGTCATTCGCAAAGAAACCGGTGTTCCGGTAAACGTGGCCTCAGATCCGCTATCTACAGTGGTGCTCGGCTCCGGAATAATTTTCGAGCAATTCGATCGGCTCAAGCATGTCCTGGTGAAATGTTGACACGGTTTTGACTCTCAACGCATGCCCAGATCCATTCGTGAAATAGCGATTGTATTGATTCTCATCGGCGCCGGACTGGTCATTATTTTTTCAGGCGCGAGAGGTCGAGAAAACGGTATAGAAACTCGCGTCCTGTACATGGTGGCCAGGCCGTTTCAACAAATTGCCGCGACCGTTCAAAGCCGACTGGCGGCCACGTGGCAAAGTTATCTGAATCTCGTAAATGTAAAGGAAGAAAACAGGGCGCTTAAAAACGAAGTGCGGCGGTTAGTGGCGGAACGTACCCGCTTGCTTAATGAAGAAAGCGAAAACCGTCGTCTCAAAAAATTATTCAACTTTAAGGCTCAATATGAATTCTCGTCGCTGATTGCCCAGGTCATAGGAGAAGACTCTGTTGGTTGGTATCGAAGTTTCTTTGTTAATCGTGGCTCTCATGACGGCGTGGCTCCCGAAATGGCCGTTACGGTGGCAGAGGGGATAGTCGGGCGAGTGACGAGGTGCTCGACCGGTTCGGCGCAGGTGTTATTGATCTCCGATCCCAACCTGTCCGTCGACTGCAGATTAATTCGCACTCGTGACAGAGGTGTGCTGAATGGATCTTTGGACGGTGGCTGTATCCTGAGGTATTTGGATCTTAGATCGGATGTTAAACCCGGTGACGAGGTGGTCACTTCCGGTCTCGATCGCATTTTTCCAAAAGGACTGCTGGTCGGGACGGTGCAAGTTATCCGCAAAGGGCCTCAAGGTTTATTCTTGGAAGCGCAGGTCAAACCTGCTGTGGATTTCTCCGAAATTGAGGAAGTCATGATCATTTTGGGTCAGCCCGGGGGGTTCGATATCCGACCGGGCCTGGAGGAGAAGCGATGAGGGATCTGATCTTCATCACCGTCTTCTCTTTACCCATGCTACTCGTACAAACTACAATTATCGGTCAGTTCATAAATGTCAGCTACAAACCGGATTTCTTTTTAATATTGGTTTTCTGGGCAGCCATGAGAATGTCATTCATTGCCGCATCAGTATTCTCATTCATGGCCGGTCTGCTCATGGACCTTTTCTCCGGGGCCCCTCTTGGACTTTTTGCAATAATTTATCAGATGGTTTTCCTATCATCGGCCTATTTGCATTCAGTATTCCAAATGGAGAATCATGCGGCTCGGGCCATGAGCATTTTTTGCGCAATGGCCGGTTCGGGCTGTATAGTCCTCTTGGTCAGAATGCTGTCCGGTCCGAACGAGTTCGGATGGAATATAGTTCAATGGCTGCTGCTCAAAGCGATTATCGCCGCTCTCTTCTCCGTTGCGCTTATCCCGGGGCTTGACTGGTTGTGGACTGGGTACTCCAAACTTGTCCCCGAGCGTTAACGACTGAGGTGGGAAATTCGTGTCAGATTTCCTGAGAAAAGAACACTCAGCTGAGTATTTCGGTCCCAGAATTCGAGTGGCCGTCATAGTTTTCATCGCGGGCGCCGCTATCTTTTTGGCCAGATTATGGCATTTGCAGCTCATTGAAGGGGAATCGTACATTGAAATGGCCAAAAATAATCGTATGCGCATGGTTCGCCTCCCTCCTAGCAGAGGCCGAATCCTGGACTGCAACGGGAAGGTGCTGGCGGAAGATAGCCCGAGCTTCACTTTTTCCATTATTCCAGGAGAAATCGAAAATCCTCGTGACTTGCTCGAACCCTGCTCTATGATCTTGGGGATCCCTCCGGAAAAGATGCGAGGACTGATTGAGCGCAGCAAGACCGTTCCTCGTTTTATGAACTACCCGATCAAAAAGAATATGACCCTTGAAGAGGTCTCCCTGATGAAGTCGCGATTCATGACCTCGAAGGGTGTGCTCTTGGAGGTTAAACCGCTCAGACTATATCCGGCGGGTGAAACGCTTTGCCATGTCATAGGGACGATGGGTGAAGTCTCCGCACAGGAGCTTCCGAGGGCGGCCAAACTGGGATATAGAACCGGAGACCTGTTGGGCAAATCCGGTATCGAGAAAGAATATGAAACCTACCTCAGGGGCGAAGAGGGTTGGGAAGAAATCGAGATAGACGCGAAAGGACGCCAACTCGGCCATCGTTCAAGAAAAGCGCCCAGGGCGGGCGCTGACATTGAGCTTACGATCGACTACGATCTTCAAAAATACGCCGAAGAAATCTTCATTCATCGAGCCGGCTCCATAGTCGCTGTGGACCCGGATTCCGGACGCATACTCGCTATGGTCAGCAAGCCGGGCTATGACTTGAATTTGTTCTCTCCATCCATTACGGATCGTCAATGGAAAAGATTGAGAAATGATCCCTTACATCCACTTGAGAACAGATCCGTAAGGGGTTTGTATTCTCCGGCCAGCGCGTTTAAAATCGTCACGGCCACAGCGGCGCTTCAAGAGAAGCTGATAAAACCGGATCAGAAATTCAACTGCGCCGGAAAACTTGAACTGGCGGGTCAGACGTTTCGATGTTGGAATCACAATGGACATGGGCCTATTTCTCTCCGGAGAGCAATAGTAGAATCTTGCGATATTTATTTTTATGAACTGGGTCGTTTGCTGGGGGCAGACAAAATTGCGCATTATGCGACCCTTTTCGGCCTGGGAAAACCGACCGGACTTGGCCTGCCTCATGAATTACCGGGACTGATTCCTTCTCCCGCCTGGAAAGGTCGCACTTACGGAGATTCCTGGAAGGATGGAGAAACGCTAAATTTTGCCATTGGTCAGGGATACCTCGTTGCGACACCCATTCAACTTGCCGTGATGACCGCGGCTGTGGCCAACCGCGGTAAACTGCTCAAACCGGCCATTGTGCGCCGAATACGGTCACGCGACGAAGGGATAATTTTCGATCACGAGCCGGTAGTTCGCTGGACTATTCCGGTAGATTCTAATGTCTTGGATATGGTTCGCTCGGCCATGACCGCGGTGGTTTCCACCCGGAGAGGCACAGGAAGAAGAGCGCTCATACCGGGTATTAAAATCGCTGCCAAAACGGGCACATCACAGGTAATTCGAGACAAACAGCTGATGATAGAAAGTGAACAGATCCCGTATCACGAGCGCACTCACGCAATTTTTGTAGCCTATGTTGATGATAAACCGAAAAAAATAGCGTTGGTTGTCATGGTTGAGCACGGTGGCGCCGGCGGCATCAGCGCAGCGCCCATTGCTCGAAAAATCATAGCCCGATATTATAGTATGCCGGACCGAGGCGAAGCCCAGGAATGAGGACTCCCAAAGGGAAACAATTCAAGAGCGGTCTCGGCTGCGGGCTTTATTCCGTAGTCCTTAATAACAACCCTTAGATCGAACTATGGATTTCATTCCACTGAAATCGGGTTTGCCGCAAAACGGCAAATTTGAATGGCCCATGATCATGATCAGCATAGTCCTGTCGGGGATCGGACTGTGCCTCGTCTATAGCGCGACCGTTCCGTTCGGTGAAGCCGGGCGTCTATATGTGATGAGGCAGATCACTTGGTGTAGTCTCGGCCTGGTGCTGGCGGCGGTTCTGCTTATTTTTGATTACGAATTACTCGATCATTGGGCGCTGCGGCTGTATATCATTATCATTGTGGCGTTAATAGTTGTCTGGGCGACCGGTAAGGTTGCCTACGGTTCAAAAAGATGGATGCAGATGGGCCTTATGCGGTTTCAGCCGTCTGAATTCGCAAAATTAGCGGTCATCGTAATATTGGCCAAGTATCTGCAGACAACTCCAGGGAACGCTGCGTCACAATTAGTGGATGTTTTACGTCCATTGGCGCTGGCCATTCTTCCGGCGTTTTTGGTTCTTTTACAACCGGATTTGGGAACGGCGTGTGTAATTATCCTTATTGCTTTTTCCATGATCGTTTTCGCGGGCGTGGGTAGGCGTTTGCTCTTGTGGACCGGGATCGGCCTATTGGCGCTGATACCAATAGCGATGTTCTTGAGCGATCATTTGCTGATGTCCTATCAGAAACGCCGGCTTTTCAGTTTTTTGAATCCGAGTTACGATCCGCTAGGCTCAGGCTATCACCTGCTGCAATCTCAAATTGCTATTGGTTCCGGCGGCTTGTTTGGAAAAGGTTTTCTGCAAGGAACGCAAAATCAACTTATGTTCCTTCCGGTAAAACACACGGATTTTATTTTTGCCATTCTTGCCGAAGAATGGGGATTTGTAGGCTGTGCCGTCGTATTGATCCTCTTTTTGGGACTATTTTTGAGAGGCATGACAATTGCCGGAAAAGCCCGCGATAACTTTGGGACATTGTTGGCTTTTGGCTGTACGGTATCGTTCTTTTGGCATGTGACCATCAATGTGGCAATGGTAATGGGTCTGTTACCGGTCGTTGGAGTCCCACTCAGTTTCTTGAGTTATGGAGGGTCCGCCCTCCTCTCTTCATTTTTGGCCATATCAATACTTTCTAATGTAGCGATGAGGCGCTCCGCCTATTGATGAAATTTAATTCGACGCCGATCAAAACTCCGGGCGCCCTCAGTTCTCTCTGTGCAAGCCTTCTCCACGCGAATAACAGTAATCCCAACTTTTTTGAACATGAACCGAACAATATTCGGAATAATAGCTTGAATGGGGCGGAAGTGTGTGCTAAGGAGTGTTCACCTTGCAAGGGTATAGTTTTCTAAACGGCCCCGCAAGCGGGAGGAGACATGCTCGGATTCAGAAAATCTAAAAGCGATGCCGTAAGTGGATTTCTGGGATCGCAGACCGAGTTTACCGGCAAACTTTGTTTTTCAGGAGTGGTTCACCTCGACGGAACATTTCATGGAGAAATTATCAGCCGAGGCACTCTGGTGGTGGGCAGTGAGTCGGTGGTAACGGCTCAAATATATTCAAATATTTTGAAAATTGCCGGAGAAGTCCATGGTGACCTGACCGCCTCGGAAAAAATTGAGCTGTATCCTCCTGCCAAAGTTTACGGCAATATTCGAACTCCGAGTCTGGTAGTCGAGGAAGGGGTAATTTTCGAAGGCACGTGCAGGATGTCCACTCTTGAAGCCCAAGTCCCCGAAATAAGCCGGAGCGTGATCGAATCTTCTCATGAGACGGAACCCATCGAAGCCATTTCTGCAGAAGCATGGCCACCGGAGTATGAGCAGTCTGACGGTCTGCAAGAATCTGATGTTGACAAGGCTCAACTCCACAAGCAGGGCCAATAACCGGATTCCTTACAGTACTCCATTTTGCCGGAAAAAGATCTTGACACTCCGGTACCCCGGTGTTAGGATCGCGTTTCATTTTGTTTTGAGTCCCAGGCGCCATCCTATTAAAATAAATCGGGAATTTGGGAGTAGTAAGCCGTGTGTTCCTATCTTGACAATAACGGCGGGACAGGCGCTAAACTCCGCGATTCCGGGAGACTACGCCAGTGATTCAAATAAACGTTACTCTGATCGTTCAAATAATAAACTTCCTGGTGCTACTATTAGTTCTTAACGCTCTTCTTTACAAACCCGTCATCGCAAAAATCCGTGAAAGAGAAGCCCGGATTCGCAACGACCGGGAAAAGGCGGCGGAACTGGATGGGCAAGTGCAGGAGCAAGAGAGGCGTCATCAACAAGAGCTTGCGATTGTCAGGCAAACGGGAGCACAGGAAAAAAACGCCTTAACGGTCGAGGCCAAGAAAAAAGAGGCTGAAATTTTGGATAAGGCCAGAGCCGAAGCCTCTCGGATTGTCGAGGACATGAAAGCCTCCATACGAGTCGAAGCGGAAGAAGTCCGCAAGGCTCTAACAGCGCGAAATGACCCCGCTCGCGCAGTCGATTTCCGAAAAGATCCTGGGGAGGCCGGTTTCATGAAGGCGACCAAAATTGGTTTAATTTTATTCTTCCTATTCGTTGCTCTCTCGCCTGAAATTGCTTCCGCCTCGGCCGCTGGAGCCGAGGAAGGCCCATGGTCGGCGTGGATGCTTTTTTGGAGGGTCATCAACACGGCGGCTCTTATCGGCCTGTTGATTTATTTCGTTCGAAAGCCGCTTGCCACTTTCTTTTCTGAAAGAAAGGCTCAGATCAGCAAAGACTTGGAAGAGGCCAAGGAACAGCGCGATAAGGCTGAAGCGCTTTTGGCCGAATATAAACAGAAGTTTGCCGGTATGGAAAAAGAGCTGGAAAAGCTCCGTGCCGAACTGCAGAAATCGGCCGATGCTGAAAGCGCGAAAATAATGGCCAATGCGGAGAAAATGTCTGTGAGCATGGTGGAAGCAGCCAAACTGGCCGCTGAACAGGAAGTCAGAAAGGCAAGGGCCACCCTCAAGAATGAGGCCGTAGCCATGGCAGTTCAAATGGCTGAGTCTCTTATCCGCGAAAAGATCAACGATGCGGATCGAAAAAAGATTGTCGAGGATTATCTAGTGAAAGTCGGGGGTATTAAGTGATTGACACCACTTTAGCCAAACGTTATGCCACTGCCCTCGTAGAGATCGCGCAGGAACAAAACGCGTTGGACAAATACGCAGAGGATCTCGACTCCCTGAGCAAATTGGTGGAAGCTTCGAGAGATTTCCGTGAGGTCTTGATCAATCCTGTTTTCACCAAAGAGGACAAGAAGAAGATTGCCGGGCCTGTCCTCAAGAAAATGGGAGCGGACCCGATGGTGATTAATTTTGTGTACCTACTGATAGATAGAAAACGTATAGATCAATTGACGGGCATCGAGACGGCTTTCCGTGCAAAAGTGGACGAAATTCGCGGTATAACAAGGGGGCAAGTCACCAGCGCTGAACCCCTTGGTCCGGCGGAACTGGATCGGGTTACCGACACGTTAGCGAAAATCACGGGAAAAAAGGTATTGGTCACTACCAAGGTAGACCCTTCCCTAATAGGAGGCTTGGTCGCTAGGGTTGGAGATATGGTTTTTGACGGGACGATTCGCACCCAGCTTAATCAGCTTAAGGAAAGCTTGAAGGGATAGGAAAATGCAGATCAGAGCCGAAGAAATAAGTGACATTATCAAGCAACAGATCCGGGACTACGACAAGAAGGTCGAAGTCAGCGAAACAGGGACGGTGATCAGCGTTGGGGACGGCATCGCACGGTTACACGGCTTGGAAAAGGCTATGGCCGGCGAGCTTCTCGAATTCCCGGGCGGAATCATGGGGATGGTGCTCAACCTTGAAGCGGACAACGTGGGCGCGGCGATCCTCGGCGAAGATGTTCATATCAAGGAAGGGGACACCGTCAAAAGGACCGGACGAATTGTGCAGGTCCCTGTCGGGCCCGCCATGCTGGGACGCGTAGTGGACTCCATAGGCCAGCCCGTCGATGGGAAAGGTCCTATTGACACCACGGAATTCCGGGTTGTCGAGATTGTTGCCCCCGGTATTATCAAAAGGGAGCCGGTGAAAGAACCGCTGCAAACCGGGATCAAAGCCATCGATTCGATGATCCCCATCGGTCGTGGACAGCGGGAACTGATCATTGGCGACCGGCAGACGGGTAAGACGGCCATCGCTTTAGACACTATCATCAATCAAAAAGATGCCGATGTTAAGTGCATCTATGTAGCCGTGGGCCAGAAGCGTTCCACAGTGGCGCAGGTCGTTGCCACCCTGGAACGTTTTGGGGCTATGGATTACACAATCGTCATATCGGCCACGGCTTCCGATCCCGCGCCTATGCAGTATGTCGCCCCATATTCAGGCGTTACTATGGGCGAGTACTACAGGGACAACGGTCAGCATGCTCTGATCATTTACGATGATCTTAGTAAGCAAGCCCAGGCTTATCGCCAATTGTCCCTGCTTTTGCGTCGGCCTCCCGGTCGAGAAGCGTTTCCGGGCGACGTGTTTTATCTGCACTCCCGCCTGCTCGAACGGGCAGCGAAGCTCAATGATTCAGGCGGCAGCGGAAGTCTGACGGCCCTGCCTATTATCGAGACCCAGGCCGGTGACGTGTCAGCCTATATTCCCACCAATGTTATTTCCATTACCGACGGTCAGATATTCTTATCCACCGACCTTTTCTATTCGGGCGTGCGGCCGGCGGTCAACGTCGGTCTGAGCGTATCCCGGGTCGGCGGCAATGCGCAGGTGAAGGCCATGAAGCAGGTCGCAGGATCGCTTCGCCTGGATTTGGCCCAGTTCAGGGAACTCGAGGCATTCGCCCAGTTTGGATCGGACCTCGACAAGGTGACCCAGGCGCAGCTCGCCAGAGGAACCAGGTTGGTCGAGATCCTGAAGCAGCCTCAGTATGTCCCGATGCCGATAGAGAAACAGGTGGCGATTATTTTTGCTGCGACTAACGGCTACGTGGACGAATATGATTTGCGCATGTTGGCCGAATACGAGAAGCAGTATCTGAGCCATCTAGAGGCTACCCATCCTGAAGTCTTGCAGGAACTCAAAGAGAAGAAGGTGATTTCAGCAGATTTGGAAGCCAAAATGAAAGAGATCCTCGACAAATTCAAGGGGATTTTTACTCCGCCGCAGCTATCGTTGGTGTAACGATTGAGGCGGACGACGAGCGCAGCCAGCCCGTTAGGGTCCGTATATAGAGGTAGATAATGGCAAACCTTCGAGAACTCCGTAAACGGATCGCCAGCGTCAAAAACACGCAAAAGATCACAAACGCCATGAAAATGGTGTCCGCTGCGAGGCTGAGACGAGCCGAAGAAGCTATAAAGGCAGCGCGCCCCTTTGCCGACAAAATGCGCGACGTACTCATGTCCTTGGCGGCCCGAATTAATCCCGGCGCCCATCCTTTGTTGGAGGTGAGGCCTCCGAAGAAGGCGCTGCTAATTTTGATTACTGCGGACCGCGGCCTCTGCGGAGCATTCAATGCCAACCTGAGCCGCCGTTCTGAAGCATTCATGAGAGAGATGAATGAAAAAGGCATTCAGGTCGACATGATCAATGTGGGCCGCAAAGGCAACGATTATTTCCGCCGGCGGAAGGTAAATCTGGTTGGGACTTTCATCAATGTGATGAATAACGTCACGTACGAACTTTCCGGCAAAGTTGTTTCACTGGCTGTGGAGAAGTTCACGACAGGTGAATATGAGGAAGTCTATCTTCTCTTCAATAGCTTTCGTTCCGCTGTCAGGCAAGTGCTCACTTTACGAAAGCTCCTGCCCGTAACTCCCGAAGAGGAGGGTTGGAAGCGGCGAAGCGAATATCTATACGAGCCTTCGGAGGAAGCGCTTCTGGATTCTATTTTGCCTCGTTACGTGCAGACGCAAATCTTTACCGGCATGCTCGACTCGGTGGCAGCCGAGCACGGCGCTCGTATGACTGCTATGGAAGCGGCCACTTCCAACGCGGAGGATATGATCTACAGATTGACAATGAAACTCAATCGTTTGCGTCAGGAGTCGATTACCACCGAGCTGATGGAAATAGTGGGCGGGGCTGAGGCGCTCAAGGGTTGAGAGAATCTTAGCTGAGTAAACAACAGAACTAGTTCGAAGACGGTTTCAGGAGGATATCCTAAGATGGCAGACGGAAAAATAGTTCAGGTAATCGGCCCCGTTGTGGACGTGGCTTTCCCGGAAGGACAGCTCCCGGAAATCTATAATGGATTATTGATTTCAAATCCTTCCATAAGCGACGAGCCCGACAATCTCGTCGTAGAAGTTGCCCAGCACCTGGGCGACAACACCGTGCGAACTATCGCAATGGATACGACCGACGGTTTGGTTCGAGGCATGGCCGCAAAAGACACCGGTGGGTCCATAAGGGTCCCGGTGGGCAAAGGCGTCTTGGGCCGAATCATGAATGTGGTTGGCCGACCTACGGATGAAGGCGGTCCCATAGTAACCGAAGATACCCGGCCGATTCACCGTTCGGCTCCGTCCTTTGATGAGCAGGTGACGGAAATCGCAATTCAGGAGACCGGCATCAAGGTAGTCGACCTTATCGCGCCGTTTATGAGGGGCGGAAAGATCGGCTTCTTCGGAGGCGCGGGCGTTGGAAAGACCGTCTTCATGATGGAGATTATTAACAATATCGCCAAGCAGTTTGGCGGCACCTCGGTTTTCGCAGGTGTGGGCGAGCGTTCTCGTGAAGGGAACGACCTGTATCTGGAAATGGGTGGTGTTCTTCCCGGCCGGAAAAAGCCTGAGGGTGAAAGGGTCCTTGACCGTGCGGCCCTTATCTACGGCCAGATGAACGAACCACCTGGAGCGCGTGCCCGAGTCGGCTTGACCGCTCTGACAGTTGCGGAATATTTCCGTGATGAAATGAATATGGACGTCATGCTCTTCATCGATAACATCTTCCGCTTTACTCAGGCAGGTTCAGAAGTTTCGGCTCTCCTAGGACGTATGCCTTCGGCGGTTGGTTATCAGCCTACTTTGGGGACGGACATGGGCGAGCTGCAAGAGCGGATCTGCTCCACCAAGAATGGCTCCATTACCGCAGTTGAATGTATCTACGTCCCGGCCGATGACTTGACTGACCCCGCGCCTGCTACAACTTTTGCTCACCTCGACGGAACGGTCGTTCTGTCCCGTCAGGTAGCGGAGTTGGGTATCTACCCCGCGGTCGACCCGTTGGATTCCACTTCTAGAATTTTGGATCCTCGAGTTCTCGGCGAGGGCCATTATCAAATTGCCCGTTCAATACAGCTTGTGCTCCAGAGATATAAAGACCTTCAGGATATCATAGCGATCCTTGGCATGGATGAGCTTTCGGAAGAAGACAAGCTGGTCGTGGCCCGGGCCCGGAAGATTCAACGCTTCCTGTCGCAGCCTTTCTTTGTGGCCCAGGAGTTTACGGGGACACCCGGCAAGTACGTCAAGATCGAAGATACGGTGGCTGGTTTCAGAGAAATCGTCGAAGGCAAGCTGGATCATATCCCGGAGCAGGCGTTTTATATGGTGGGAGATTTGAACGAGGTTTTGGAAAAGGCGGAGAGACTGGCAAAAGCCGCCGCCTGATCGGGAGAAGCTTATGGCGGAAAAATTCAAAGTCGAGTTGGTAACCCCCAAGGGAGTTGTGCTCGACAAGGAAGTTGAAGAAGTCATAGCTCCGGGAATCATGGGCGAGTTTGGGGTCTTGATAGGCCATACGCCGATGTTGACTTTCATTAAACCCGGAATATTGTCATATCTGGAAGATGGTCAATTCACGAGGTTTGTTGTAGGCGCAGGATTCTGTGAAGTCTTGAAGGACACGGTCACTGTTTTGGTGGACGAGGCCTATAGTAGAGACGAAATCGATTCGGCCGAGGCTGGGCAAGAGCTGGACGAGATTCAAAAGCGGTTTTTGGAATTTGATGCTCTAGCGGACCCGGAAGGCCATCAGAACCTGTCCAACAAGCTCCAAGTGGCCAAATCCAAAGTCACCTTGGCGGAAAAAAGCTGATAATTAGCCGTGAATACGGCAATTTCAATCGATAACAAACGGCCCCGGCCCGCTTCCTCAACATGGTTCGCGGCCGGGGCTTCCGCTTTTATTGGGCCGAAAAGCCGGCAGGATCGTGCCAAATTGCATTGATGAACAACACCCTGAATTTGATGTCTTAGATTAAGAGGCGCGTATGAGCGACTTGCCTGAAAATGTAAAAGACACCGCGAGCGAACAGGATTTCCAATCGGCCGAGGATGATTCCACGGAACTTTTGGCGCTAGATAAGGAACCATCCTGCGAGCTAAGCTTTGAACGGCGGTTGGATTACGCGCGGGACTTGCTCCAAAATTCGGATCTTGAAGCAGCATTTAGGGCGCTACAAGATTTGGAGTCGCAATACATTGCCGCAAGTAGCTTATTTGACTTATTGGGCGATGTTCTCATCCGCAAAGGCGATGTGGAGGAGGGAATTCATTATAAACAACTGCATCAAATCCTGAACCGGACTTTGCAGATTGCGCGAGGCGCCAGAACAGCTCAAGAAAAAGGCGCCAAGCAGAAAACAAGCGCGTACCAGGCAACGCCCATGTTAGAGGAAGAGTTCGATCCGGATCTGGTGTACACTCCTTTGACCGCTGCAATGGCCCATGAACTCATGCGCCAGGGTCATTTTGACAAGGCGGCAAAGATTCTAGACGTTTCTGGTAGAGCAAAATCCGGATGACGAGTCGTTGAGAGAAGTTCGTGACAGGGCGGACAAAGAGGTCCGAGAGAATCAAGTTCTTAGGACTCTCGGAGGATGGCTGAATAACATAAAACAGATTAAGGCAAGTCGGTATACTGTAGAATGAATTCTTCCGAGCCTCGTATTGAAGATCGCATTCAGAAATTTGGAGTTGATGCTTTTCTTTTCAATACCTCCGAGACGTTATTGTCATTTAACGTGAGGTATCTTACAGGTTTCACCGGGTCCGAGGCGGCGATTCTGTTTACCCGGAACGAACGCCATCTCTTTACTGACGGACGTTACAAAACCCAGGCCAAGCAACAAGCCCCCGGATTTCGCATCCATGTGGTTCGCAATAAATTAAGCGCATTGGCTAGGTCCATTGCAGCGTCAGGAGTCCGGAAGCTCGGCATAGAAGCGGAACGAGTCAGCTATGACTTTGTCAGCGCTTTAAATCGAAGATTACCCAAACTAAAAGTGGTCCCGATTGACAAGAAATATCTGGAGCATCTGCGTAGCCGCAAGACACTCGAGGAAAAAGCAAAAATCAAGCGTGCCGCGCAGATAGCTTCGACGGCGTGTCGGGAAATAGTCGGCCGCGGGATTGCCGGTAAAACGGAAATCGCGGTGGCCGCTGAATTGGAAATGGAAATGAGGAGAAATGGAGCTGAGGCGGTGGCATTCGAGAGTATTGTTGCTTCAGCGGAGCGGAGCGCTTTGCCACATGCGGAACCGACGGACCGCGTGATCGGCAAGGGCGAGTTGGTAATCATAGATTATGGCTGCCGCCTTGACGGCTATCACAGTGACGAGACAGTCACGTGCATTACCGGCAAGCCGTCGGCGGAACAGAGAAAAATTCATAAAGTGGTCTATGACGCCCACATGAAGGCGCTGGATGCCGTTAAGCCTGGAATGCACACGCGTGAAATAGACGCTGTAGCAAGACGAAGCATTGCGGCTAGCGGGTATGGAAAGTATTTCCTGCACAGCTTGGGGCACGGCGTAGGACTGGAGATCCACGAGCCGCCTTTTCTGTCCCCACGCGGCAGGGGAGCGCTCGAAGAAGGTATGATTTTTACCATCGAACCGGGTGTGTACATCGAGAACCTGGGAGGCGTCAGGCTGGAGAGCCTTGTTTATCTGGACAGGCAGGGACCGGAAATACTTTCGGAAATGCCGAAGGACTTGATCTCGGTTTCGTAATCAGGTCTTCTCTACTGATTAAGAGCGTGCTCTGCGCTTTGTAATTGGCAAATATTTCTGAAATCTCGGAGGACTTAATGTATTCAACCCCTGATTTTAAAAAGGGTCTCAAGATAGAGATGAATGGAGAGCCTTTTATCATCGTGGAATTTCAACACGTGAAGCCGGGAAAGGGCGGCGCATTCGTGCGCACCACCCTTAAGAGCCTTATCAGCGGTAATGTAATCGACAAGACATTTCGAGCGGGTGAAAAGGTTGACAAGCCGGACCTGGAAGAAAAAGAGATGCAATATCTCTACGAGAGCGATGGCGAATTTCACTTCATGGACAACGAAACTTACGAGCAATCGTTTCTTGACGGAAGAGCCATTTGGGTGACGCTCGAAACTATCTGCAGGAGAATGTTACCGTAACAGTGCTGTTTCATAATGGCAAACCCATCGGGGTCGAAGCGCCGATTTTTGTGGAATTGAAAGTGGCTTCCACCGAGCCCGGATTCAAAGGCGACACAGCCGCGGGCGGCACGAAACCTGCCAAGCTTGAGACAGGCATGACGGTTCAGGTACCGCTTTTTGTCAATGAAGGGGACACGCTGAAAATTGACACCCGGACCGGCAAGTACGTCGAAAGGGTGCGATAAAACCGGACAATCAACTTGTTAACAACATCGAGGGTCGGCGTTAGACACAAACACGTGGGGAGCTTTTTGCAAACAGCCTCCATCCGGCGCCCTCTCCAAGACCTTTATCCTCACAACGTTTGCGGATAGGACTGTGACGAGCCCACAGGATTACTCATTCAGCAGCTTGGCGACAATGCGCATGAAAGGCAGTCTGGAGAGCCTGCCCCACATTACAGCTCATCAGTCTTTCATTAATAGCCAATATCTTCGAAGGATTAGCCTATGGATTCTTTTGGCCTCGTCGTCCATGACGCGCAAAACTTTCTAGCCAAGACAGTTGAATATGGACTGGAGCAAGGTATCTTCACCAGAGACAGGGCCGACGAGATCATAAGAATTTCAGTGGCCATGGCCAATAAGTACGTGCTCCATAAAGAAGTAGACTTTCGGTCCACGGAAGAATTGGCCAGGGTGCAAGAGACGATCCTCAAATTGATCGGTGTGGGGCTGGAGATTAAGAGCGGAGGCGACGTGGAAGATGGCATCAGCCTGCTGATGAGAGTTTCGCCGGTGGAGTTGTTTCGGGTTGCCCACACACGTATAGAAAAACTTCGCCACCAATGGCAGCGCCTCCTCCAGAAGCACCGGATAGAAATCCTGGTGAGTCCCAGCGAATATGATTCTCTAAGCGATATCGCGCATCAGCGTCTTTCCGAAATGAGCATTTTTTCGGAAACAGAGTTCCACACCATCCAGTCGCTGACTCTGGAGGACGATCTCTTTTCTACTCTTACGCTTCTTGAGTACTATGAATCCGAGCTGGAACGGTATGAATTTATTTTGAAATTAAAGAAAATTGTTGCCTTTCGGCCTGCTCAATCGTTCCCGTTCCGTGCGTGCGGAAAACCTATCGGAGGTTGATTCATTAAGAGAGGCCCTCATCAATACGCTTATCATATCAATGTATGTGGATTCGCGTGATCCTGTTTCGGTTACTACGCGCGAGGTCAGACAATTTCTTGGATCGCTCGAACTTAGCCAGGAAACGGATATTATTCCGCAAGATCTGGAAGACGTTTTGGTCGAGCTTATCCAGGAATTGGGAGAGAAACTCGATGATCATGAAGCCTCTCTTTTGACAAAGGAAATCCTTAGATCTGCTCGAAAACTAATGGAAACCGTTATTGAGGATTGGGAAACCGTAAATTCGAAAGCTGAAGGGACTTTTTTCAAAAGATGGATAAGACTGGTCGTCCTGTCTGACGTTCCTGATCCAATAGATCGGATTTTATCGTCTGAAGGCGCATTGGATGAATTCGATTTTGAGATGGTGGTCGATCAGTTTACGAGAAAGTCGAAAACCGAGGCCCTGAAACTCGCGAAACACTTGCCGTGGGAGCGCCTTTTGCCGGATCAGACAATTCGTTTGTTCCAGGAATTTGACGCGTACCAGGAAATCTTCGCCTCTAAAGCAGTATTAAGCAACTTCAGCGCCCACGAATTGGTCGATCTAGTCGAAGAAGTGGACGCCGATGTCTTTAAGAAGTTGCTGCCGGCCTTAGATGGCTCCATTTCGGAAAGACAATTCACATTAGAAGACCTGGAACTGTTCTCCACATTGCCGAAATCTGAAGCATCGATTCTCTTAAGAATGGCGCAGCCGCCATCCGATTATGACAGCGCCCAAATATTGATCAGGTTCAGGGAGGGATCCGAAACCCTTCGTCAGGTGATCTTCTATGCGTGTATTAAGGCTGATTTCTTTCCTCAATTATTCCAGGAAGCCTGGTCTGTTGATTCCGACATTCGTGAAAAAGCAGGTGAAGGCCCTGCCAAATTCGGAGATCGGGCCGTTTTTGCTGGCGGCCTCAGGACGAAAGCCCAAGATTACTAAAGGCTCCACAACAAAAGCGCCCAATATCCGATTCAGCGCCAAAGAGCTTAACAGTCTGTTCAAGTCTCTTCCTGCCACGAAGAAGACCGCGGCCATCAAATTCTTTTCCTCAAAACAATCCAATTCATAATGCATCCAACCTGATCAGATACCGAGTTCTCTCAGGAAATCCAGATGTATTTTGTAACCCAATTCTATTGCTTCCTTGGCGTGCCGGCGAGCTTGTTCCAAATCTCCCTTGTGGTACAAGGCGACCGAAAGATTATTATGAGATAAACCTGATGAGGGGTCGAGTTCCACGGCTCTGGTGTTGTGTTCTATGCTCTTATCAATGTCGCCGAGCGCCAAGAAGACGTTGCCGAGGTTCATATGGGCCACGGACGAATCCGGATTGATCGCTAACGCTTTTTCAAAGCTTTGCACGGCCTGGTCGAGCATTCCTTTATGTGTGAAAGCGATTCCTATATTAATACATCCTTCAATAAGATCGGGCCGGAATTCCAGCGCTCTCAAGCTTTCATCTATACATCCGTCGTAATCGCCTTTTTGAAGAAGGATACCGGCTATATTGACGCGAGCTTCCAAAAGGCCCGGTTTGAGCTTCAATGCGGTTCGGAATTCGTCCAGGCTTCTGTCCCATTCACCTCGTTGCGCAAGCGCGAGCCCCAGATTGTAGTGCGCATTGGCAGAGTCGGGCATAGAGGCTACCGTATTTTCCAATTTGCTGATATCTTCATCGGTTATCGGGACCGTTTTTGTCCCCCCGGGTTGTGTTTCCATTTTGTTTGCTCCTCATAGATGATAACTGATAGGTACAACTATCCGTTAAAATGTACGGAGTCAAGAATCGATAATGGCAAATAAGCCCTACAAAGTGATCCTGGTTGGCGACATCAGGACCGGTTTTGATCGAGGCGCAGTCCTGAAGAATCTCGCGCGACTTTTTAACAAGTCTCCGGACCTGATCGAAAAGCTTCTTTCGGGCGAGCCCAGAGTAATAAGAAGAGGTTTGGATTTGGCGACGGCCGAGAAGTATCAGGAAACTCTAAGACAAGCAGGGGCTATCTCGCATATCGAGCCTGAGGAGCAGCCTTCTTTAGAAGTCCATGAGCCGATTCGCCGCGCTCAATTAAGACCGCAGCCGACTCCTGCCCATGAGCTGGTTTGTCCTAGATGTGGCCATAAGCCGACATCCGATGAGGATGTCCTTGTGATCCGCGGCGACTGCCCGCGTTGCGGGCTGCTTGTGAAAAGAGATGCTCGTAGCCTGATTTCAGATGACAGCGAATCCATTCCGAAAGCGGAGGCTTCAGAAGTCTATGGCGCCCGGACGCCGGCCAGCTGGAAAAGGAGGATTTTGGCCTCCATGCATACGCTGACGATTTTTCTGACAGCTTACTTGGTTTTCTTTTTCATATTTGTTCTTTTGGTTCTTCCGCCTGACCAGATTTTTCGAACAGTGGCCAGAGAGTTCCTGTCGGCGGTCCTTGCTGCTTTTCCTATGGCAATTATCTCTTTGACAGTGTTCGCAGTCTCTTTTGTTCTGCCGCTGGTTACCGGAGGCCGTTCATGGGGGCAGCAGCTGACCGACATTGGGGTCCTGTACGCTGGCGAGACACGTATGGGCGGCCTACAACTTGCGCTTGCCTTGCGGGCAGGCGCCATATTGATGGTGAGTCTTATGCCCGGGCTGATCGCCGTCCGTATCGGGCGTTGGATAGGCTTGCTTACAGGGCCTTGGGCTATAGACACCGTAATGTTTGTCGCAGGGGTCATCGGGTGGATATTGTCATGGATTTATGAGCTTTCCAGAAAGGACCGGAGAGGCTTGATCGATCTGGTGGGCGACACAATACAAGTGGAAGAAGAGCCGTTGGCGCCGGACGCAGTTCGGAAAGCCGCTCTGCCGCTAGTGGGTATAGTCACTGTATGGCTGGTTTTCATTATCGGGCTGCCGCGTATGTTCAGTTGAGCTCCGCCGGCGTCATATATAAACGGATGTTTCTTGACTCGCTCCTATTAGTGATTAATTAAGAAGCAGATGATTGAGGCCGAATGGCAGGAGATGAGCTCGATGAGTGCTGTTGATCGCGACTACGAGGTAGCGTCTGATTATGAGTTGTTTACGCCTTCAGATGAAATGAAGGTTTTGGTCGATACAAACGACGTGAGAACAGAAGAGGAAATGTTCAGGCCGAGAGTGGAGATTTGGCCTGACGAATGGAGCGACTGGGTCGCTTCCCATGAAACCGGCCGTAGGAGCATGATTTGCAACCTGCCGGCCATGAAGGCGAGTCCTTTCTGCTCCTTGGGTTATCACTGATTTAACAGAAGCCTCCTGAGAAGGAATTTACCTAACTGTCCGACCCCGCGCTCACCGCGGGGTTTTCCGTTGTATGAGGTCAATTTCGCTTAAGCGCAGTGATTACTGCGTGGCATTTGCACGACGTGACCACGAGATAACGCCCTGTCGTGACTCTGCTCAATAGTTTCATCAGATCGCTAACCGGATACCCTCCGACTCCCGGTAATATCTGATAACTCCGCTGAACCAGCACCGAGAATCCGGGTAACGTAATTGACGCCAGGCTGCTATAGAGAGGCTCGTTGATCCTGCCGGTAACCGTGCAGGTTTCGCCTTCCGGACAATTATCGGGGCATAAGAAATCCGCTCTGCTTGCCAAAAGATTGGAGACATTGATCCGGATCGGATTAGGCGCTGCGTGAGCAATTTCGTCAGGCAGCGCTATCTCACGTATATTCGGCGTCTTCGCCGTCATGTAAGCCGCTGCAAGATGAAACGGGACCATCGGGAGGACAAAATCATCGGGCTCCGGAAGATCGGAGTTCAATAGGAACGCAACAGCGTCCGACTGGATCACCGTAGTCCCCGAAGGAAACTCTCCAGCTAGTTTGTCTCGGTTATTCTCGATTATGAGAACTTGAGTATCAGGGAAGGCCTCTTTCAATCGTGCCAGGGCAAGGCGTCCGAATCGACCGTAGCCTGCAATTACGTACTTCATTTAAACTCTTCCCTTTATCACCCTGGCTTTTCCCGCCAGGTCCCTAAAGATTCGGATTTCCCTGAATCCGCTCGATGCAAGAATATTTCGGGCGTCTTCTTCCTGTCCATCTCCAAATTCCAGCGCCAGAGCGCCGGGCCGATTCAGAAAATCTACGGCGTCGGTAGCAAGTCGTCGGATTACATCTAGGCCGTCCGGGCCTCCATCAAGAGCGCGGAGCGGCTCAAAATCACGAACTTCCGGCTCCAGCGTGGGGATTATCTCCGTGGGAATGTACGGTGGATTCGAACATATAACATCGAATCCGACGCCTCCGCGGATAGCGTCAAACAGATCCATAGCGACAAACTGCACGGAAGCCCCGACTCCCGCTTCGCGGGCATTAAACAGTGCTGTCTCGATGACCGCCGGGTCTATGTCAGTTGCTATTACTTCCGCCCGTGGATTGTCTTTGGCCACGGCAACGGACACAGCGCCTGATCCGGCGCCAATTTCCAACACTCTCGGAGCAGGACTGTCGTTTATTTCCTGAAGAACAGCCTCAACCAAAATTTCGGTTTCCGGCCTGGGAATAAGCACGCCGGGTTTGATCCGAAAAGATATGGACCAGAATTCCTTTTTGCCGGTGATCAGCGCCACAGGTTCCCGTGCAGCCCGCCTTCTTACGAGATTTCTGAATTTTGACCTTTCATCGGGGCTCAACGGTCTTTCCAGATTCAGGTATAAATACAGTCTATCAACCTTGAGGCAGTGCGAGAGCAAAATCTCAGCGTCTAGTCTGGGGGCGCTTGCTCCCTTGTCGGCAAGGTACGAAGCAGTCCAATTAAGGATGGCGCCTATTGTCCACCGCGCCGGAGTTTTCAATTGTTCTTCCATTTTTCTTCGTTCCGTGGCTCTGCCTGGGAGCACACACCTCGCGGGCCCTGGCTGGAACATGGTTTCGTTTCACGAAAAAAGTGGAGGCAGAGCCTCCACGCCGCACATTCCCAGGCAGAGCCTGGGAACGAGAAGGTCTACGGACCGGCAAGGCCCCGGCGCCACCGATTTAGAAAAACGACTGAGCGCCGTACATCGTCATCATACGGATACATTGGCGTTCCGGCAAGTTCCCACCACCATCAGCTTGACAAAGAACTCTCCCCAGGGCTTTTTTAGGCTCAACCGCCAGGTCCAGGGGGACATTCATGACCATCGTCGTCTTGGTGAAGCAGGCGCCAAACACGTCGTAAGTCCGCATTGATCTCAAGACCGGCAACCTGATCAGAGAAGGTGTGGAAAGCATCATTAACCAGCCCTAGGATCGCCACGCCCTGGAATCGGCTCTTTGGATCAAAAATAATGAAGACGCCCATGTGACAGTACTCAGCATGGGGCCTGCGCAGGCTATCGAGGCTGTTTGTGAGCGCTTGGCCATAGGAGCGACCGAGGCATCCTACTGACGGACAGAGCTTTCGCCGGAGCGGACACCTGGACGACTTCGACAACCCTTGGGGTGGCTCTCCGCCGACTTGGAGAGTTCGATCTGATTCTAGCAGGCAGGCAGGCAGGCGATAGATGGCGATACGGCGCAAATCGGCGCTCAAGTGGTCGAGTTTTTGGGTATTCCTCAGCTGACTACTCGATGAAATATGATGTTCAACTTTTTATGGGGATTGCCGATTTCTGCTTTTCGGTGGGGGCGCTTCTGAGATACTCCAAACAATCATTTCAAGAGAGTGCGGAGTTTTCGAACAAAGGAAACCCGATCCCCTGGCGCCTCCGTAACTATTCTCCTGAATTTGTGTCAGCATCCGCGCGAGGAATTTCTCTAAAGCCTCCTTTATTTGTTCCAGGGGCACCATTGTGGCTTTCCGCGAAGTGGTAATGATTTTGCCTCCTATAAGCCCGTATTCCACCGTCTGTGGATAATGAAACTTGCGCTTCGAAATCCTCTTTTTGTTGATCCATTGGGCCTGGTGAATCGGCAAATAAAAAGAGAACCTGAACGGCTCCAACACAATATGAAAGTGGTAAAGGTCGAAATAACCTTCCTCAAATTCGACTTTGCATTTCGAAGTCAGGTACATCCTCAAATGATGCTTGTTTCCACCGGTTTCGGTCTCCCATTTCTTCTCCGCTTCCGGAGTCAAATGATAAATCTCCCGGTCCCCGCGTCGCACATAATTGACGGTCAAGCATTTGTGCCCGCTCTCGAAGATTTTTTCCAAAGCTTTGTGCTTGAGCGGGAAAAGCTCTGTGGCGGTCTTTGTTTCATGCACTAGGAAAGACAGGAAATAGCAGGCCCTGGCAATTTCTTTGTCAGGGGAAGGCATTTTGTAAATTTCCGCAAGCATTTCCTCATGCAGACGCACCTTTTCAGGGACCACCGCTTTGATTTCTTTAGGCTTTCGTTGCTTTGGAGGCATCGGCGGATGCAAAGGACCGAATTTGAACCCCCGACTCTGCCGGAGAAACGGTTTCAATCCTTTCTCTTCTCTTTTATACACGATGATAGGGTCCCTTTTGGGAGGCTTTTTGGGCATGAGTATCTCCTTGACCTGATGCGCGGTTGTCCCGCTTACACTGAAATCGTCCCGACCGTCCGACCTGCGACTAAGGTCGATGTCTGTTTTCGGATTTTCATTGAACCGGACAGTTGAATGAAGGGGTTTATACGGTACTCCCCATCTATAATTATTACCGGGAGTGAACGGGAAATGCAACGAACTCCGCGAACTCCAGTATCCGCGCGGCCCCTTTTCACATGAATCGGTTGATTATTAGTCGGGCATTCGTCAGGTCGATTTTCAAGCGGTACGCCATCAGAGCGACCAATCGATTTATCCGCGCTCCGATGCGCGTCAATCTTTCATTAACCTCTAAACGTTTAGCTCCCAGGAATCAAGAGAAATCGTACCGCACGCAACACCTCAATTATTCGGGACCGATCTGTCATTGCGAGGAGTGAAACGACGAAGCAATCCCCAAAGCTGGAGATTGCTTCGCTCCGCTCGCAATGACATCGCGCAGTATCCGACGTCGCTTATTGAGGTTGCATGTGACATTTATTCGAGGGTATAAAGATTCATCAGGAGGCAGGTATGCAAATGATCGAGAAGGCCTTAAGCGAAAACAGAACCACCTTATCGGAGTATGAATCCAAGAAGCTCCTAGCCACATACGGGATACCAGTTTCACGTGAAGCGCTTGTCCAAGATCGCTCTGGGCTTCCCCTTGCATTGAAACAAATAGGATACCCCGTGGTCCTGAAGGGATGCTCGCCCGAAATCAGCCACAAAACCGAAAAAGGCGTAATTCGCCTTGATATCAGGAGCGAAGAGGAAGCCCTGATAGCTTATGACGACATTCGATCTGCAATGGGACCCAATGGCGCGGATGTCCTGGTCCAGGAGATGGTGAAAGGACAGCGAGAGCTGATGGCAGGACTGACGCGGGACCCGCAGTTCGGTCCGTGTGTCATGTTCGGCCTTGGCGGTATATTTACCGAAATCTTGAAAGACGTATCGTTCAGGCTCGCTCCACTTGAAGAGAGGGATGCGGTTGATATGATGGAGGAAATAAAGGGTCACAAAATTCTTGACGCGGTTAGGGGGATGGAGCAGGTGAATAGAGGCGCAGTGGCAAAAATTCTGATCGCGTTAGGAAGCATCGGACTGGAAAACGAACGCATCAAAGAGATCGACGTTAATCCGCTGATAATCCGCAAAGGCGAACCCGTGGCTGTGGATGCTTTGGTGGTGCTGGAGTAGGGGTGTTATTGTGGGGCAGGCTTTCCAGCCTGCCGGTTCTGAAATCATTATAATGGCAGGCTGGTAAGCCTGCCCCATAACTCCTCGAATTTGCGGCTGCCGACACCTCTAAGGCACAAATGCAATCGCTTCAATCTCCACTAATGCGCCGAGAGGCAATTTGGCGACCTGGACGGTCGATCTGGCTGGTGGGTTTTCGTTGAAAAACGAGGCGTACACCTCGTTGACTCGCAGGAAATCTCCCATATCAAAAAGAAAAATCGTGGTCTTTAGGACATGATCCATGCCGCTGCCCGCGGCTTCGAGGATTTTACTCAAGTTGGTCAAAACCGTATGCGTCTGCTGCTTGATATCGCCCTCAATCTGCTTGGTTTCCTGATTGAGAGCGACTTGCCCTGATACAAAGATCAAATTACCCAGTTTCATGGCTTGAGAGTAAGGGCCGATCGGAATTGGGGCCTCAGGGCTAAATATTACTTCTTTCATGATCACGTCCCTCCGTATGCGCAGAGGTTTTCCGGTCCCACAGGCGATATTTGCCGTTAATAATTTCGTAGTTGAATAACTGTAGGGCGGGTCTGAAAATCACCCCCTACAGCACGACATGAGCAACTGTTTGCAGCCTGCGAGACTCGGGTCGATATCAGTTGTTCGCCGCAGTGGCCTCACCGGACTCGGCCAAGTGCGCCAAACTCTTGATCAAAGCGCTGATGTTCTCATTTGCCGATTTTACCGAATCCAAAATATCAAGATACATGCGAAGACGCCACGGGCACGCATAACCCGCTGATCAGGCGATCCTCATGAGCCAAGCCAAAATCGATAGTCATCTGCCCAATCTTTTCTTGTTGCGCCTGGACGTGCGTCAGAAGGTCCCTGTTACGCGTGGCGATCAAGTCACGAAAGTTCTTCAACATATCATTCATTAGATCGAATAATTGGGTCAATTCCTCGCTGGCTTTGTCGCTGAAAGGGACTCCGTCGCGGGCTTTCAACCGCGCCACATTCAATATGCTTTCCAGAAAATCACCTGCTCGTTCCAACCGACCAGGGAACAGAACAAGTGTCTTGAGAATGGCCCCGGTTGTAGTAGGAGAACAGACGATGTCTCCGGTAACGGTCTTTTCTTCGTTATGAATTTCTTGGCCCAGTCGCTCACATTTTTCCGCCTTGGCCTCATCGAATATGATCAAACATTTACGAAGGAGCATGTTCATTTCAATAAGCTTGCTGATCATCACGAGCAAGCCCTCTTCCAGACACGTGACCTCCGGAGGGGGCGTCTCGAACATTTCCGAAAGCCTTGACGCTTCCGCATTGAGTTTGGGGCTGATAATGCGAAACGGGTTGAAAAAGATCTGATTATCTTTCATTCTAAATATCCTCCTTATTTCTCCGCAATCTTGCCCTGCCTGAACTAAACCGCGTACCAGTTTCGGGCCGGCTACTATAAATGATAAAACTCTTTGGCATTGCAAAACAGGGACACGGGCAAGAACTGACCAACACAATCTCTGCCATAAAATATTCTCAGAACTCCAAAAGAGCAAGAATAATTGTCCCTAATGTTATTTGACACGTACTGTGAAGATTGGTGTCCAATGTGGAAATTGTTAATAAAAATGATATTGCAATTGTAAAGTTGTTTTATTACAGTGACGCCTGCTTGGTCGGTTTTCTGAAGGCTCTGTGAGCCGACAATGCCCACTAAGGTTGGGGCCCCTGATTCCTTCTACGTAAATAGATGTAATAATTCGATCCTCAAAATACAGTATTGCTTCGCGTAATAACGCTCTTTCTTCTAATTCGGTGCCCAATCCAGGGTTAGGGGCGCGCCTCGAAATCGGCGCGCCCGATTCGGGAGTTTCTGAAGAGGAGTCTTTTGGCCAATGGACATTATTCCTCAGATAATAGTGAGCGGCCTTGCAGCCGGAGGGGTCTACGGCCTGATCGCTCTCGGGTTCGTCCTGATATATAAAGCGACCAGCATTTTGAATTTGGCCACAGGTGAATTCATGACATTAGGCGCTTTTGTTTGCCTGAGTGTCATGAGCCAGACTGCTGCGCCTTTTTATATAGCTTTTATTATTACAATAGTATTTGCCGCGGCTCTTGGAATAGTAATCGAAAGAGTTGTTCTAAGACCCTTGATCGGTGAGCCCATCATAGCCGTCATCATGGTTACCATTGGACTTGCCAGCATTATCAGGGGGTTGTGCCACATGATATGGTCCCCCGAATATCGGACTTTTCCTCCAATATTTCCTCCGGAGCCTCTGGATTTGGGATTTGCTATTGTGCCATCGGGTCTTCTGTGGGGATTCATTTTTGCAGTGCTTTGCACCGTAATATTTACATTGATTTTCCGATATACACGGACAGGTCTCGCCATGAGGGCAACCGCAGCCAATCAGCAAGCCGCTTTATCGATGGGAATAAGCGTAAAACGCGTATTTGCTCTTTCCTGGAGCTTGGCCGCAATTACCGCGGGTATTGGCGGAATCATAATCGGAAACATAAGCGGAATAAGCATCCATTTGGGCCATATTGGACTCAAAGTGCTGTCCGTTATTATTCTCGGCGGTCTGGACAGCATTGTGGGAGCCATCATTGGGGGGTTTATCATCGGCATTCTTGAGAATTTCGCGGGTGTGTTTCTAGATTCGATCTTCGGCGGTGGAGTCAAGGAGGTCGTGCCGTTCGTCATCCTGGTGATAATCATCATGATTCGACCTTATGGGATCTTCGGCAAAGCTATAATCGAACGCGTTTGAATTGGATAAATTTCAAAAGGGCAACCCATGCGCTGCGGCGATCTGAAAGAATCATATCTTGCAGATGAAAAGATCTTCCAGAGTCTGTTCGTCAAAATATGGTTAGCAATTCTGCTGGTCTTTTTGGCTATTTTCCCATTATTGGCGGATGCGTACATGCTGTACGTGGCCAACCTGATAGGATTTGCCATTATAGCCGCTGTAGGGCTCAACCTGCTCACCGGTTATACGGGACAGATCTCTCTGGGGCACGCTGCATTTGTTGGGGTGGGAGGTTATACCGCGGCGATCCTGATTACTCGATTTGGGGCGCCTTTTTGGTTGGCCCTTCCGCTGGCAGGTCTGGTTTCCGCTTTGATCGGGCTGGTTATAGGGATACCTTCGCTGCGTGTAAAGGGCTTATATTTGTGCATCGCTACGTTAGCATCGCAGTTCATCCTCGAATTCGTCTTTGTCCACTGGGAATCCGTTACGCGTGGGATTCGCGGGATTAATGTTCCCCCGCCACGATTGGCCGGAGTAGTTTTCGATACTGAAGCCAGCTTTTATTACATAACGCTTGTTGTCATGCTCATATGCGTGGGATTCGCCAGGAATCTCGTCCGCACGAAATGGGGCAGGGCGTTTGTGGCCATCCGCGACCGTGACCTTGCAGCGGAAATCATCGGGATAAACCTGTTTCGTTACAAACTTGTCGCATTCGGCGTGAGTTCCTTTTACGCAGGAATTGCGGGCGGCTTATGGGTAAGCTTCATGAAGGTGGTTACACCCGAGCACTTCCCTTTTTCGATGTCGATCCAATATCTGGCCATGATTATTGTTGGAGGACTTGGTACGATACTCGGCTCCATATTCGGGGCAATTTTCATGACGCTGGTCCCGGAGTTGCTGAACGTGCTCACCGGCGTGACAAAGTATTTTTTCCCGGGAATGGAGCAGCTCTTCATCCCCATGAAGGAAGTTATTTTCGGCATGCTCATCGTGGGTTTTCTGATCTTCGAACCCCACGGTCTGGCTGAGATATGGCATCGGACCAAGAATTTCTTTACGTTATGGCCGTTTTCCTATTGATCGGGGCAAGATAAGGGCGAAGAAAGAATTATTAGGGCTAACGGGGTGAATGATCGGCGTCGCTTCGCGGGGGTTCTTGGCAGGCCGGTCAAGAGCGTTTCGCCACATGCAATATCAAAGGAGGCAGGATTAATGAGAGCAAGAGGTTTCCTGGCGTTATTCTCGCTTATGCTGGTCTTCTGGATGTTAGGGCCTGCTTTGGCCCAGGACGTGATCAAAATCGGCGCAGTGCAACCGATAACAGGCCGTTTTGCCTTCGCAGGGGTGAACATCAACGCGGGCCTGGAGGACGCGCTGATGATGGCGAATGAAGAAGGCGGCGTCAACGGAAAGCAGATAAAATACATAATGGAGGATGGGCAATATCAGTTGGATGTGGCGACAGCGGCTTTCAAACGAATAATGACCAGGGACAACCCCTTGATCATGTACGGGGAGAGCACCGGCCTCGGCAAGGCCATGGGGCCGGAAATCAAGGATCGTTACAAAATCCTTTACGCTTCCACCTCTTTTTCCGGAGAACTGGCAGACGCCGCGGCCAATCCTTATATATTCGTGCCTGGGCCCACATACGAAGACATGTTTGGAATACTACTGAAATACATTGCCAATGAAAAACCGGGCGCTAAGGTCGCTTTTTTCTATAGTGACACAGAATTCGGCAAAGACCCGATCCCATATGGGCGACAGATGTGCAAAGACCTGAAACTGGACCTGGTCGCTGAGGCGGTGGCTCAGGTCGGCGCCATAGATGTTACTTCACAGGTGCTGGAGCTTAAAAGGAAAAGTCCCGATTACGTGATTTTTCAGGGGTTCGTGGTTGAGCCCGTCGCTGCGGTAATCAAGCAATGCAGAGATTTCGGGATGAAGACGAAGTTCATGGGCACTTTTTGGGGCGCCACAAAGATGATCATAGATAATTTGGGGCCCTTGGCTGAAGGTTATATGGCGGTCAATCCTTACATGTATTGGTGGAACGACGATGTGCCCATGATCAAGAAAATAAAGGCGTATACCGCAAAAAAGCATCCGAATGTAAACTACCGCGACAATTCTTATATGCAGGGATTCATGACGGGCCTGATCTTTGTGGAATGCCTCAAAAGAGCGGACAAGGCAGGCCAACTCAATGGGGAGGGTCTCGTTAAGGCCCTGGAGTCGCTGAAGGATTTTGACAGCGGTGGATTGTCGGCCCCGTTTACCATCAAAAACAACAAGTTTCCCGTGGCCAGGGTCTGGAAAACGAATGTAGAGAAAAAGATATGGGAGCCTGCATCAGACTGGATGCGACTGGATCAATAATGCGCCGGTCAGGTAGATGAGCTGTAGGGGCGGATTTGAAACCCGCCCCTACCATGCAAAGCGCTCCGATTTTGGCCACCGAGTCTTATAGGACCGCACGGTTTCGTATATGATAAAGACCTTGCCGCACTTTTTATTAGAAAATGCCCGCAAGTTCGGCCGCAAAAAAGTGGCTCTGCGTGAGAAGCAATTCGGGATTTGGCAATCCGTCAACTGGCTGACTTATCTTGAAAATGTGCAGAATCTTGCGTTAGGGCTGGTGACTCTCGGTTATCAGCCGGGGGACAAACTGGCCATTCTCGGTGACAATCGCCCGGAATGGCTCTATTCGGAACTGGCGATCCAGTCTTTAGGCGGCGCGTCTGTAGGCATCTTTCCGGACAGCCATATCAACCAGGTTCAATACATAATCGACCACTCCGACGCGGCATTTTTGGCCGTGGAGGACCAGGAGCAGGCGGATAAATTTCTCGAAATCAAGGATCAGTGCCCCAAAATCAGGAAAGTGATTGTGGACGACATGAAGGGTATGAGGAACTACGATGACCCAATTCTTATATCTTTCAAAGAGGTCCAACAAAAGGGATCTGAGCTGGAGCGAAAAAAGCCTGACCTGTTCCAGGATTACTTGAACCGGCTGACAGAAGAAACCGTCGCTGTATTGGCCTACACTTCGGGAACCACCGGTCTCCCTAAAGGCGCCATGCTGACTCATCGAAACATGGTCAAAATGGCGGTCAATTACGATCAGATGGACCCGGCATATCCGTCCGATAATCATGTCTCGTTCTTGCCGCTGCCGTGGGTAGGTGAGCAAATGACCGCGGTGTCGTGGAATCTTTACAAGGGATTCACTGTAAATTTCCCTGAAAAGGTGGAAACAGTCCCGGAAAACATCCGAGAGGTGGGGCCGCAGATTTTGTTTGCCCCACCGAGATTCTGGGAGAAGCTGTGCTCGGATATCCAGGTGAAAATCCAGGACGCGGTCCTGATCAAGCGTCTTCTTTACAGGATGTGTATGCCTGTGGGCTACAAGATCGCCGAGATCAGGCTTGCCAACAAAAGACCCGGCCCGATGATGTATCTCTTGGATCAGCTTTGCTATCTCTCGGTCTTTAGATCGTTGAAGAACTATCTGGGGCTGGGCAATTTGCGAAATGTCTACACCGGCGGGGCCGCGTTGGGACCTGAAATCTTCCATCTTTTTCAGGCGCTGGGAGTCAACATCAAGCAGATTTACGGCCAGACCGAGACCGCCGGGATCTCCGTCGCGCACAGGAATGGAGACATCAAACTCAGCACAGTCGGCAAACCCATTCCTGAAATGGAAATCCGCATATCAGACACCGGCGAAATTCTTAGCCGCGGTCCCACCGTATTCGCCGGTTACTACAAGGACGAACAAGCGACGAAAAAGACGATGGTCGACGGATGGCTACATTCGGGGGATCAAGGAATCCTGGACGAGGACGGTCATCTGGTGATGATAGACCGTATGAAGGACGTGATGAAATTGTCGGACGGGACTAAATTCTCACCTCAGCTCATTGAAAATAAGCTCAAGTTCAGCATGTTCATTTCGGAGGCTGTGGTCGTGGGAAAAGATCAGCCCTACGTAGGGGCCATGATAAACATGGACATGAACACAGTCGGCAAGTGGGCGGAAAACAATAAGATAACTTACACAACATATACGGACCTCTCGCAGAAGGACGAAATCTATGAACTGATTGCGCGGGAAATCTCAGAAATAAACAAATCCCTGCCGAAAGTCGCTCAGGTAAGGAAATTCGTGATGCTCCATAAGGAACTCGACGCGGATGATGACGAGATGACGCGCACTCGAAAGGTCAGACGGTCCGTTGTGGAAGAGCGTTATTCGCAATTGGTCGAGGCTTTGTATGGCGCCGATGAAAGACTGGAAGTGACCTCCGATGTCAAATACCGCGACGGCAAGGCCTTTCGTATGCAGACTTCCGTGCGTATCAAGGAAGTGCCCTAAAGTCGTTTTATCAAGGTGACAATGTATGACAGCGACTCACGCTAATCCTGTTCATGATGATTTTCAGCTCCAGGTAGACGGACTATTCCTTAGGTTCGGCGGAGTCAATGTTCTTGCGGACGTCTCTACCGGCGTCAGGAAAGGAGAAATTTTTGCCATCATAGGACCCAATGGCGCGGGCAAAACATGCCTGCTGAATTGCATCAACAGGTTTTATACGCCGAATCGAGGCAGGATCGTATTTGAGGGCACGGATATTACCCGTACGAAGGCGCATCAAATAGCGTCGCTCGGTATTGCCCGCACATTTCAAAATGTGGAACTATTCAAGGGCATGACAGTTATAGACAACATCAAATTGGGGCGCCACGTTCATCTCAAAACAGGTCTGCTTTCAGCCGGATACTATTTCGGCGAGGCCCGACGCACGGAACTAGCCCTGCGGGAAGAAATTGAGCGGACCATCATTGATCTGTTAGAAATAGAGCATATTCGCAAGAAAACGGTCGGCACGCTGCCGTACGGGCTTCAGAAGCGAGTGGAATTGGCTCGGGCGTTGGCTATGAGGCCCAAGCTGCTTCTGCTGGACGAGCCGGTTACAGGCATGAATCTAGAGGAAACAGAGGATATTACCAGATTTATCCTGGATATCCACGACGAGTGGGGAGTCACTATCATTCTCATCGAACACGATATGGGCGTGGTAATGGACATCTCGGATAGAGTCGCGGTGTTGGATTTCGGGGTAAAGATTGCGGAGGCGTCCCCGACGGAAATCCGTCACAATCAGGACGTGATCAAAGCTTACCTTGGTGAAAAGGATCTCACTTATTCTCAGGCTGGGAGCATAGCGATTCATGCCAATCATGCTCGAAGTCAACAATATCGAAGTCATATACAACGATGTAATCCTCGTCCTCAAAGGCATGTCCTTACAAGTGCGTGAAGGCCAGATCGTGACCATTCTGGGAAGCAATGGCGCAGGCAAAAGCACAACGCTCAAAGCGATTTCGGGCTTGTTGAAATCTGAAGACGGTGAAGTGACTGACGGCTCCATAAGCTTTATGGGCGAACGCATCGACAAAATGGCCCCGGAAAATATCGTCAGGAAGGGGATATTTCAGGTAATGGAAGGCCGAAAGGCGTTTGAGGACCTCACGGTCGAGGAAAATCTTGTCGTGGGGGCCCACACCATAAAGAGTCGCAAACAAATCAAGCGAGATCTTGATATGGTTTACCGCTACTTCCCAAGGCTGACTCAGCGTAAGAACGTGCTGGCCGGTTATATTAGTGGTGGCGAACAGCAAATGCTCGTGATAGGGCGAGGATTGATGGCTCACCCCAGGCTGATGCTCCTGGATGAACCGTCCATGGGGCTTAGTCCCATACTGGTGGGAGAGATTTTTGATATAATCGAAAAAATCAATAAAGAAGAAAAAGTGACCATACTGCTGGTCGAACAGAATGCGCGAATGGCGTTAAGCATTGCGCATCATGGATACGTTATGGAGAGCGGGCGAATCGTGTTGGACGATGATGTAGAGAAGCTCAAAGAAAATGAAGACATAAAGGAATTCTACTTGGGTCTTACCACAGTAGGGGCCAAAAAGAGCTACCGAGACGTCAAGCACTACAAACGACGTAAGAGATGGCTTACCTGATATTCAATCTTTCGTGAAAGGAACTGAGAAAATGTCCGATTATGGGAAATCCGCGGGAGAGGTCCTGGCTCGTATCCGCGCCCACAAACCGGTTGTGCACAGCATCACCAATTATGTCGTCATGAATTCAACCGCCAACGTCCTGCTCGCCATGGGAGCATCCCCCATAATGGCGCACGCGGCGGAAGAAATTGAAGAAATTGTGGCCATAGCCAACGCTGTGGTCATCAACATAGGGACACTATCAACAGCTTGGATTGAATCTATGAAATCGGCCTGTCGTGTTGCGGCCGATCTTGGCAAGCCTTTTGTGCTTGATCCGGTCGGGTCAGGGGCTACCAAGCTGCGCACCGACACAGCACGCTCAATAATCGCAACCGCTCTACCTACTGTGATTCGCGGCAATGCGTCGGAGATTTTGTCGCTGTCGGCTCAGGGCGCTAAAACCAGGGGTGTTGATTCGATTCATTCCATGGACGACGCCATCGAGGCCGCGCGAGAGATTGCGACTTCGTTGGGCACGGTCATTGCCGTAACAGGCGAGCGAGACCTCGTTACTGACGGCAAGCAGTCTTTGATAATAACGGGCGGCCATTCCTTGCTGGGTTATGTGACCGGAACCGGCTGCGCTGCGACAGTAATTATCGCCGCCTTCCTGGCGGAAGAAAAAGATCCGATGATCGCAACTTCGGCGGCATTGGCTTTCTTCGGACTTGCGGGGGAACGGGCCGCGGCTCAAGCGACAGCTCCCGGTAGTTTTTGGGTAAAGGTGGTTGATGAACTCTATGCCATAACGCCGGAAGAACTGGAAGCAGCGGCAAGGATCAGCAAGGCATGATAAGTCCGTCTCTGTGGGATGTTTACCTCGTGACCGATAGGGCGTTTTCAAGGGGGCGATCTACTCCCGAGATAGTCGAAGCCGCTATAAGGGGCGGAGTTTCAGTGGTGCAGCTTAGAGAAAAGGACTTGTCAACACGCGATTTCTACATCGAAGCTGTAAAAATTCGCGAACTACTCCGATTAGCCGATGTTCCGCTCATAATCAATGACAGAATAGACATTGCCTTGGCTGTGGACGCTGACGGAGTCCATCTGGGGCAAGATGACATGCCCGTCAGAATAGCGAGAAAAATTCTGGGGCCTGATCGGATAATCGGCCTCTCCTTGAATGAACTGAAGGACATCACCGAGGAAGCTTTGGAGTTCGCTGATTATCTGGCTGTCAGCCCTGTTTTCTCCACTGCCACAAAACTGGACACGGCGGCCGAATGGGGACTGGGGGGTCTCAGAAAGGCGCGAAATCTAACGGATATGCCGCTAGTCGCCATAGGCTCGATAAAAGATGAGAATGCCAGGGAAGTTGTGATGGCAGGCGCAGATTGCGTTGCGGTAGTCACGGCGATTGTGTCGGCCGAAGATCCGGAGCAGGCCACCCGCGGCCTTGTCGAAACAGTGAGAGAGGCCAAAAAAGGCCTCGCATAGATAACATCACCTCTTGAGCCTCAAATTGTCTTCAAACCTGCAATCGGCTGGCATTTCGGTCCATGCCGGATTCCGCGGGATTATCGACCGGCCGATCATCCACACACGGGCGTCAAGAACATTATATATGGGAGTTCTTTGCAGGGGGCCGGGGGGCGCCCGTGTAACGCGGGGTTGCAAGAAAGAGCCCCCCCGGACTACTTGCTGAGCAAAAGAAACAAAATCACATTGCCCGGCTGGGCACTTTGACGCGCTTTTTCTTTTTCGGAGTCGGTTTCTTCGATTGCGCAACTTTCTTCTTTTTTTCTGGCTGATGAATCGCCTCTTTGGCAGGCTTTTCGGGCTTTTCCTCTATTGTGGATTTTTCCTTGGGCTCCTTAGCCTCTTCCTCCGGTTCAACCGTCGCTCCCTCCTCGGGCTGGGCCAGCATGGATCTGACCTCCACAGCCACCGAATCCAGCGCAGAGGCTACTTGAGGAAAATAGAGCATATCGGCAAGCCTGTTGAGAGGATCAGGAATTATTCCGCGGGCAATCAAAGACGGACAGTCGCGTGGCTCCTTGCCCATAACGACCATGCCAGCCGCTCCCGCGTTACCCAAGA